>NZ_JBFTKA010000003.1:0-798429 GCF_056395685.1 Priestia sp. 10L35
TCTAATGATTTGAAACCTTCACCTTGAATAGCACTGAAATGAACGAATACATCGTCTCCGCCTTCGATTTCAATGAAACCGAAACCTTTGTCTGCATTAAACCATTTTACTGTACCTTGTGTCATAATGTTGCCTCCTGCTGTGGAATACTCCACAAATGTATTACCAATCTTGCCCAAACATACTATTTCAAGATAAAAACTTCTAATTAGGTTTTTTCTTTTCTCAATATACCGAACAAAAATAAGTTATCTGTAGTGTAACATATAGTAGAGTTGATAGCAAATAAGGAAAACAATACCTTCAACAAATTCTATCTACTCACCTTTTCCTTATCAAAAATTTATGATATGGCATAAGTGGCATAGCTATTTGATGCTCCAACACATCAAATAAAATGAATAAGTACATACATATCTCTATTTATTATAGCTATTCATAATAAAGCTTCTTTATTTAATCTTTGTTATAAATAAAGGGTGCATGTAATCCAAAAAACCCCTGTTAGCTTTACTGAATTATAAATAGGCTATTGGGATATTCTATTTAAGGAAGAAGGAAAACAAGTTATTGATTACAACTAATCATTACAAAGCTTCTTACATTTGGGATGAGGTGTCTACAGCAGGCATATTTCAGAAAACCTTATTGTAAATCGATGTATGTTTGATTCATAAGGGGATGGTAGTCATGAGCGTAGTAAGAATATATATAATGGGTAGACAATAACGTTCATTTATAACTATGCAAATGAGGTGTTTGTCCCAGACCAAGAACGATTTCGTTCACATTGTATATTTTTTTAGTTCAATGCTTAAATGAGGTGTTTGTTAAAGAGAATATACTTTTTCAAGTTACTGTTTCATTAGGCAATGTAATTACGTAAATGAGGTGTGCCTTAAAGATCATATGCTGCATTAAAAGCTATTTTTTTCCTTCTTCACATGACGGGATGCATAATCGTTTGCATCTCGTTTTTGTTACATAAAAAAAAGAATGTTTATTCTCTTTTCATGGGTTAAAGAAAGGCCTGTATCTGTTTAGATACAGGCCTTTCTTTCGAATTCAGTTACTACAAACTTCTTTATTTAACTTTTGTTTCATCGGAAAATAATATAAGATTGCAGGAACTATTATTCCAATTAGCCACGCAATATCTGCGCCCCCGAATGCCTTTGCTATAGGACCAATGTAGAATGATGTGTTAATAAAAGGAACCTCTGCAATAATTGATACAGCAAATGCCATGCAAGTGATTCCGTTTATTTTTCCGTATTGACCATTTACATCGAAGATATCTTTTACATTATATTGACCACGGCGTAATAAGTAGTAGTCCACAAGATTGATAGACGTCCAAGGAATCAAGAAATAACTAATGAAAAAGATAAAATTTAAGAAAAATGATAGAAAATTACTTTGGCCTAATAAACATAGGATAGTACCTGCCAATGTAACACAAAACATCATCCCTACTCTAACTTTTTGTGTTACTTTCAGCTTCCAAAAGGGCTCTATAGTTGTAATGGTTGACATGAAAGCACCATATAAATTAAAAACATTAATAGCTAGTTGACCAAAAATAATGATCAAATACATAAAGATAGCAAAACTTCCGAATAAGTGAGCTAAATTCCCACCAGAATGATCAAGGAAATTAGGAATAGTAGTTGTTAAAGTTGCTCCTAAAATCATCATCCATACAGTCCCTACAAATGTACCCAGGTAACTATACCAAAAGGTTTGTGCAGTTGATGTATTAACGGGCAGATAGCGTGAATAGTCTGCTACGTATGGTGCATATGCTAATTGCCATGTTGCTACAATGCTGATAGCGAGTAAAAATACAGGTAAATCCAAACCACTTAATGAAAAACTTCCTGTCGGAAGTGGTAACTGAAATATAATAATTGTTGCTGCTAGATACACAACAAATGAAGACCATGATAATACTTTCTGCATTTTATGAATTAAATCATGGCCAAAAATTGCAACAATAAAACAAAGAATATTTAAGATTATTATGGCCCAGCTTTGATTAATGGGTATTAAACTGTTTAATGTTTGTGCTGCAAGCACACTACTACTTGCGAAAAAACCTAAATACACAAACATTACAAGAAATAACGGGAAAATAGCTCCGATTACTCCAAACTGTGCTCGACTTTGAATCATTTGAGGAATTCCAAGTTTAGGTCCCTGAGCAGAATGTGAAGCCATGAAAATAGCACCCAATAAGGTTCCAAGTATAATAGCTGCGAAACTCCAAAATAAATTAAGACCTAAACTAATTGGTAATGCACCTGTTACAAGAGTTGTAATGTGCATGTTTGCTCCAAACCAAATGGGGAACAAACCTTTTGCTTTTCCATGACGTTCGTCTACTGGAACAAATTCAACGCTACGTGTTTCAACTTTCAATAGATATACCACCTTGTAAGATATTTGCCGCTTGCACTCTAAGTCAAACTATATAATTCAACGTTTTAATACTTACTTATAGTAGGTGATGAATCATTCGTATAATTAACATGTATTCCCTTGAATCATTTGATATAACAGCTATATAAGACTTCGCTACGTTTAATTAAGTAACAATTTCATCTGTGCTCCTTTTATAAATTGCTGTTCATAAAAAAGGTGGTGCAATGGAGGGATAAACTTTCTTAATAAGAGGAACTGCAAGGTTTTAGTATCTAACTGCTTAGGTATCTTCTTATTTAATTTGATAATTTTTTATACGGTCTCTTAGAGCATTAGTATACATAATAACATAGATGCATCTTCTATCAACAATTTCTTTAGGACCGTCCAATACTACTTGAGGTATTGAAGTTGCTTTCCCTGCGCCAGCTTTTCCAATCTAACTTATTTATTCCACTATTAAACTTCCTTTTATTTAATCAAAAACGTTCATAAAAGTTCATAAACATATGAAGACGTTCGTAATTTGTTTTCAAACGAAAACGAACGATCAAAGTGATAGATTCCTTATATAAAAGAAAAGTCCGTAAAGGTATACTTTTGCGAACGATATATTCAATTCTATTACAAGACGTTAAAGTAATTATCATAGTAAATAAAATACATGTGCGGACACATAAAGAACCGTAGGTTCGATCATGTTGTTTACCTGGACATGCAGGAACTGTCCGCTTAATAAGTCATACTCAAGCTAAATTTTCACCCCCGCTGCATGGCGGCACCACTTCAAGATCTGGAACAACAATATCTGATTCTTGAAATACTATATTATTCTTTTGAGATTTCTGTATCTTTTTTTGAGTATTCATTAAAATTTACATGTCCCATCTGAACAATAATCATCGAGCGACGACTTTAATTTATACTTTTCAACCTTAGCATTCGCGTACTCTTCTTTCCAAACCCGTTGTAATATTTCTAAAAATACTTGGCTAGGTTGTGCTCCTGAGATGGCATATTTGTCATTCACTACGAAAAAGGGCACGCCCTGAATCCCAATTTTTGATCCCTCGGCTCTATCAGCTGCAATATTCTTGCTATATTTATCATTTGCTAAAACATCCAAAGCTTCGTTGGCATCAAGACCTATCTCACTTGTAAGTTGAGCAAGTGTTGCATGGTCACCGATATCTAGTGAATCCGTGAAGTGAGCTTTCATAATACGCTCCATAAACTCCTGCACCTTCCCATTCTCTTTTGCATAATAAGAAAGGAGAAGCGCATCATATGAATTCGTAGGAATCATTGTATCAAATTGATAATCTAACCCAACCTCTTTCCCTTTCTGTATAAATTGATTGTTCAGTGCTTTTGCTTTTTCATATGAGATACCATGCTTGGATAATAATACTTGATGGATATCCATTCCTGTATTTTTTTCGCATATGGATCTAATTGAAAACTACGGAATACGACTTCTACCTCTTCTTTGTGTTTAAACTGTTCTAACCCTATTTCAAATTGACGTTTGCCAATATAACAAAATGGGCAAACATAGTCCGACCATATCTCAATTTTCATTTTGAATGCTCCCTTTAAAGCTAATTTAATTATTATAGACAATGGGCATTTTTCTGATTAATTGGCTTTGCCGAGCAGCAGCATACATGAATTTCGCCACATTTTCCCTAGAGACGGACATTTTACCTTGCTGATCGCCGAATGAATAATCATAAGATTGCCCTTTGTATTTGACATTAGGATTAATAATTCGAACGACTGTCCAATCCAGGTTCGAATGTTTAATAATTCCTTCCAGCTTCTTCATTTCGACATAACCGTTTGGCAAAAAGATCTTGGCCAATATTCCCGGCACCACCGTCGATAAGTTTTTCTTGTCGTCTTCAGATTGCAAGGCCGGTGTCGCGAGCGTAATCAACCTTTTTTTATTGAACTTCTTCATGGCTTTGATAATCAGTTCATGTCCGTCGGCGACCGGCGTTCCTTTAAGCTTTCGCGACATATCAGACGGAGGTCCTAGGGTGCTTATCACGACATCCGCTTCCGCAACTGCCGTTTCAATGGCTGAAGCGTTCGAGAGTTCCCCCGTTACAAGCCTCAAATTGGAATGATTTAGCTTGATTTTCTCAGGGTTTCTAACATATGCCGTAACGAAATCTCCGTTGTCTAATGCAAATCGCGTTAGAAGTTGACCGATTGCACCGATTGCACCACTTGCACCAAAAATAGTGATGTTCATGTTCTTCTGCCTCCTTGTGTTATGGTGTCCTGAATAAAATCCTTCCATTTCTGTGCCTCGATCAGCGTAGCCGTTTCTCACATTAAAAACGGCTACCTTTTTGGTGATTGATGGCGGATTTATACCCGAGATGATTGATTTTTAATCTGTCCAATTCATACTTTATCTTCCGTAATAAATTCTTCGACTCGATCTCTTTTGGTGTACATGTCATACCAAATGTCGGCGATTTTGTCTTGAACTCCCGAATTCGGCTGCATCCAGATTCCGATTGAAATATGCCCTGCATAAATACCTTTGTCCTTTAATTCACTATTCAAATTGAAAATATAATTACGAAGACCGGAAACTGCAATTCCGACATTGCCCATCATTGGTACTGGATTGATTGCGGCTCCACCTGTCGTAAATAATAGAGCTCCACTTTGTTTATCCAACATATCCGGAAGCACCTCTCGAATACTCGATATCGCACCTAAAACGTTGAATTGAAATTGGTATAGCGCATTTTCTTCTGTTACATCTAATGCGTTTGTTACTGTATCAATACTTGGAGTTGGACTGTATTCAATCACATCAATAAATCCGTATTTCTCTTTGATCGTTGCGAAAGCTAAACTAATTTGGGCTTTATTTAATATATCAGCTTGAAATGACGCTGCTTCAATGCCTAATTGTTCTAGTTCAATAACCAGTTGGTTCAACTTTTCTTCATTACGGGCTATAAGCGCTACACGAAATCCGTTTTTTCCGAACTTCTTCGCAATAGACATTCCTAATCCTGGTCCTGCCCCGACAATTACAATATTTTTCATAATATAATTCCCTTCATAACTTCTTATCTAACTATTTTTCCCAAGAGAGTTCATTTGTTACAATAGGCACTACTTTATTTATTAAGAACCAATCGCATTTTCAATCTTTTGGGTATGATTCTGAATGATCACAACAATTTGCTTGATCAAAACCCTCCCACAAAAACATGTGTTATTTAAGCAACGTGCGTTGTATAGTTGATGATAAGATGAAAAAGAACTATTAACAACCACCAAAATGGCTAATATGTTGTTTACACAACACTTCTATTGTATTGTCGTTTTTAAACACCATTGTGTAGCCTAAAAAGGAGAAGAAAAAATTGATTATGCCAAAAAAAGATCCGAGAATACTTCGTACAAGACAATTGATTGTAGACTCTTTTATTTCGTTAGCTAGTGAAAAAGATTTCAACAATATAACGGTACGTGATATCAGTGAAAAGGCTACTATTAACCGCGCTACATTTTATGCGCACTTTGACGATAAATTTGATTTATTACATTCCACCATCACCAATACTTTTACAGACAAATTGAAAAAAGGACTAAATGGTCACGAGGGATTCAATGAAGAAGTCATTGCAAATATTTTTCTAGCCATGTGTGATCACCATAAAGAGTTAAGTGACTTATGTCCTAAAGGTTACAATTCTTTAGGAACTATTATAGAAAGTAAAATTAAAGAAGAGTTACAAAAGCTAATAGCTGATCTTTTGCTAAAAGGCACTAAAAATACCATTGTATTAGAGGACAAACAATTGGTAACGACCCTATCTACTATACTGAGTTGGAGTATATACGGAGCTACATACTCATGGAATAAAGATGGAAGACCTATTTCACCAGAAGAGCTAGTGACTAAGACCCTACCTATATTTAAAAATGGCATGAGTAAGTATTTCTTTTAATGAAATTTATGTTAAATATCAATTCTTTTTGGGGTTCAGTCTCCCTATAGACTATATTTTACCGTACAGGCATATGAATAAAATGTGCACTTTTTATTCATCCACCTCCCACTTAGGTATCGAGTAAATGTCGTCATATCAAGGATGTATAAAAAGCTGCATACTCTGTAAAAAGTGGCTGTTCTAAACCCCTTGCGGCGCAAGGGGTTCTTTTTTGTGGTGTGTTCCGGAAAGAGGTATTATGTAAACTAGATTTGTATATCTTATACAGCTTAAAAAGAGAAAACATCCACCTGTATGGATGTTTTTTCTCATTTCTCTTTTGCAATTTCTTTTCTGTTAGGAGCAAGTGGTGGTTGTTCCAACCATTTATTTTTCACCATAATGTTAAACCATTTTTTTGTTACCACTAGATTTTTGAGAATGATGCCTTCATAAGTTGTTACAAGGTCTGTTCGCATAGCTGATGCTAAACCTGCTCCGTGATAGGCTTGTGCTGCTTGGAATAAGAAACCAATATGATACATCATTAACTTATCAGAAAAAGGGGAGTCTGTTGAAGTTGTTACTTCTGTCTCCCATGATTTAGGAACTGGTAAATTATCTGCGTGCATTATTGTTGAAAAGGATTGTATTTGATTATCAGCTGTTTTCTCCGAATCTTCTAAAAATTTTCTTACTTCTTTTGATTGAGCGACCTGACTAAATCCAATAGAAAGAGTTTTAGCCATAATGCTTTTTTTAAGGTTGAAAGAAATACTTATGATTTCTATTGCCGTTAAACGTCTGCCTTTTCCGAAAAACCCATCCGTAAAATCCTGGCTAGAAATATATTCAGGGTTCGTAGCAGGATAAAAGTAAGGGTCCCTCTGAAAATCCCCTTTTTCAAGTAATAATTCAATCGTTTGATGATACATCCTTTTTGCATCATTATCACATGAATCGTAGAAGTGGCGTAAGTCTTCTCTGACAGAAACACCTAATGAGGTTGTATGTCCTAGCAAGCCATGTAACGTCATGATATGTAAATAATTCAAGCAGAATATATCAGTGAATAATTTTTTGGTACCTTTATTGAGGTCAGACTCAGTAAATCCAATTGGAACTGGAAACCCTTCGTTTTCTATAAAAGCTACGATTTGTTTCTTTTCCTTCGCGAAGGTATTGATAGCATCCTCAAAAATGGCCTTTATTGACTCATCCTCAATAATAGAGAACATATATCTATTTACTACATCTGTCATTGTTCCGTTTACATACTCTCCCCATAGTGTTCCTATTTCGGAAGATGTAAGTTTTAACTTATTCTTATCCAAATGATCACCTCGTGGATAATATTTACTAATTTATTAATAGATATGAATTTTTTCTTAATAAAAAAAGGTTTTTAGCATGTAATTTCCGATAATGTTGTTTTGTTTGGAATAGCAAATATGGTTTTGTAGTGGTAGATGCCTCACGGCGTCTTGTGTAGTTTGCTCTGGTTACGATGTTTTAATTCATATAAATGTAGCAAAAATCTGCATGTCACCTTGTCACTTTTTTCCCTTTTCGATATAAAATTCTGGGTTTTGATAGGTTTTCTCTAGAAAGTTCTTTTGTTCTTTTTCAGCAAGCTTATTATTTTCAACTGTATTGATATAAGCATCATAAGTGGCGAACCCATAAAGAGAAGGGAAAAACAGTAACCATTCTGGATTTAATACGTTGGTAGCTTTCTGGATTTCGCCTAAAAAGAGAAGAGAAATAGCTTCAAGAAGATGAGAATAGTAAAAGAAAACAACGGTCCAAGTAACAATAAAAAAAGCAACGATTATTCGATGAATATAAAGCTGACCTAAACCTGGCATAAATAAGGACCATATGATAGACATCATAGGATTTCTTTTATCCAAGTAGTTAATCTCCATAGCTCCCATACTAAAGGAATTAAAGGTGTGATTTTCTCTTTCAGCTAAGAGATATATTTTATTTAAATCAACCGTCGTTCGATAACTATCCCATATGGCAAAGATATAAACAGGAATATAAATGAGAAGCCACCTAGTGTTTAGTGACTCTTTCGCCATGTCTATGTCCCCTTGAAAGGAATGAATCATAGCCACGTTTATATTTGACTGGAGATTAATAACAACTTCCCAAATAAATAAAACAAATCCTCGAAGATATTTAGATAAAAGTAAATGTCCGAAGCCAGGAAAGGCTGCTGACCACCAGGCTATAATGTAGGGATTTCTTAAGTGAATCTGAGTGGTTCCAAATATACTAACGTAAGCTATATAGCGTCTTGCTGTGTTATCGTTTGTATAGTTTTTCATGTATGTTCTCCTATGGAATTATTAGGGGAGTGAAAAAAACGTTTTTTACATCTTTAATCCATAATTAACATACTTTGATATATTTATTCTGTTTTACACGTTTAAAATACCTAAAAATCCTTCATAAGATAAAAAGTGTTTTTAGATATTAGGTTCCTAGAAAAAACATTATGGTAACTAAACGTTTTTAATTTATACATTTAAAAAAGTTCAAAGATCTACTTATGAGTAGATCTTTGAACTTTAGATAATAAATGTCATTACCAAATTAATGACTAAAATAGTTATTAAGAGGCCTAATATAGCTTTTCGAAGTGTGAAGTTTACTTTACTATTTTGAAAACCTTTAAATACTAGAATAAGAGTTATTAAATTCAAAAATAAAATTATAATTGCTGCAGGACTAGTTATAATATTCACTCCTATTTTTTGTCTCACCTTTATTTCTGATGCTTCTATATCTTTTTATATAACATATATAGATATTTTTGGATACAGATTTTATTTCCGATAATACGTTTTATGTTAACTGGATTGATTTTTTTTGAGAAAGTAATTGCTTAAAAAGCAATTACTTTTTTCTTTTTTATAGAAAAATATGAAATCATTGTATACTTTTCCGTTGTTAATACGTTATAAGACAGGAAGGAGGAAAAACACTTGAAAAATCGGTTATCAAACGAGCAATTAAAAAATGTCATGAATCAACTTTATTTATACTTAATCAAACAAGGTGCAAACCAAGAAACAGCTAAAGATATTGTTCAAGAAGCAGTTTGTAAACTACTTATTCATCGTGAATCGATTGATACCGATAAATATAAATCGTGGCTTTTTAAAGTAGCTATAAACTTATATTACGATTACTGTCGAAAGCACAAAAAATCTCAGTATGTGGTAGTAGAAGATTACCTTATTACCAATGAGCGATTAATTGAAGAGATGATGATTGCAAAAGAAAATCAGCTTTTAGTAAGAAGAATACTTCAAAAGGTATCTCCCACCTTTAAGCAACTACTTCTTTTAAAGTATGAGTTAGACTGGTCTTATAAACAAATTGCGGAATATGTAGATATGAAACCTGAAGCTGTCAAAACGTATTTAGCCCGTGCTAGGAAAACGTTTAAAGAAATGTATAGGAGAGAATGTAATGAAAAAAACGAATGATGAGTTAGATTCCATTTTTGATGAAAAGTCTTTACATAGAACACTGAAAAAAGCAAAATACATATCATTTTTACGAACAGTTTTTATATCAGCACTCGTAGTCTGTTTCGTTATTACTGTACTAATAAAAGGAAACAATTATTTTATAAATACACAAGGAAATAAACTCACTGAACAGTTAATTAAGGAAAACCATGTGAGGATGTCTCCAAATACATTTACTAACACCGATACCATCTCAACAGGAATTTTAAAGGGGACTATTAAAAGTGAAGTATTTAAAGTGATTGAAGATAAAGTTATACCTTGGGGTACAGAAGAAATAACGTATGATTTACTTGGAAACTTTAATGCATCCTTCTCAACACACAGTACGATTGTTAATGACACTACAATGTATCATATTCCTAATGGACAACGTGAGATGCTATTCTATGTACCTAAGTATCAGTATAAGCTGTATGCTAATGATTTCGAGATGATTAAAGGTTATCCAAATGACAAATACATGGAAATGGCCATATCTTTTGATAAAAATTACACATTAAAAGAAGTACAAAAGATGCTTCCTACATCTGCTCACCAAACGTGGTATTGGGTAGATAACTATGCAAACTCTAATGGTTACAGAAATGAGCCAGAAACTGGACGATGGTTATTAGGTATTTCTAAACCATCCCCACAACTAGGAGCAAAAATAACGACCACTAAAGTTAAAACAGAAGCAGACTTTTTGAATGAGCTCAAAAAAACAGATCCAGGAGAAGCGAAAAATCTAAAAAATAGACAGGAAAATGGTTTGATTATAGGCGTAGTTGTTACAGGAACAAAAGAAGAACTGCTTTCCTTGCGAAATAAACCATACGTTAAAGCAGCTAGTTTAGGAGCAGTCGTCGATAAATATTAAGTTTTAGGGACTTGAAACGAGGAAAATCGGTTGTGTATTGACTGATAGATAAAAAAAAGAATCCTTTGCCCTATATAGGCAAAGGATTTTCAAATTTATTGGAATAGGGGGAATACGTTATTAGTCTAGCCAGATTTTTAGATTCATATACATATATCTTTAAAAATAAATCTTGTAATCGACTATAATTACACTGAATAACTTTTATTATTTATTATAATTAATTATGTAAATACTAAAGTATTTTATATATTATTAAGGTTTTATCTTTTACTCTAGATGACGACAAATAAAGCCTTTTTCACTACTTTTGCTAAAAGGTTTTGCAAAGATAAATGAGAAAACATGAAGAGGAAGTGGAGATTCTCCACTTCCTCTTTACTTAGCGAACTACCTGTTCTTTTTCCTTATATATTATTTCATTATTCTTAATCACATCTTTGTACCAATAAAAACTTTTCTTTGGGGTTCTATTTAGTGTTCCATTTCCATCGTTATCTTGGTCTACGTAAATAAAACCATATCTTTTTTCCATCTCAGATGATGAATAGCTAATCAAATCAATAATTCCCCAGCTTGTGTAACCCATTAACTCCACTCCATCTTCAATGGCTTCTAGCATTTGTTTTAAGTGTTGCTCATGATAATTTATACGGTAATCATCTTGAATATCACCATTTTCGTCAATCTTATCATAAGCTCCGAGCCCATTTTCAACAATAAATAGTGGTATCTGATATCGATCATATAAATCATTTAAAGCAATACGTAACCCAATTGGGTCAATCTGCCAACCCCATTCACTGACTTCTAGATAAGGGTTTTTTACACCTCCTATTGTATTTCCACTAACTGTTTCCATTCCTTCACTGTTTTCAGTAGCTACAAGTGAGTTGTAATAACTAAAAGAGATAAAATCCACAGTGTGCACCTTTAGTAATTCATCGTCTCCCTCTTGCTTATCGATCTTAATTTTCTTCTCTTTGAATAAACGACTGATAAAACGTGGATATTCACCACGTACTTGAACATCTGTAAAGAAATGATTGTACTGATTGTTTTTAGAAGCTTTAAGAACGTCTTTAGGATTACAAGAGTATGGATACGTCATTAGCTTGGTCAACATACAACCTATTTGTGAGCCTGGAATGATTTCGTGACAATATTTTACAGATAAAGCACTAGCAATAAATTGATGATGTAACGCTTGATATACCGTCTGTTCTACATTCTCAAAACGTTCGGATACAATTCCACCACTTGTAAATGGATGACGGACAATACTATCAATCTCATTAAAAGTAAGCCAATATTTGACCTTTTCTTTATATCTAGTAAAAACAACTTTACTAAATTTCACAAAGTAATCAGCTACAATTCGATTCGACCAGCCCCCATATTTATTAACTAAGTATAGTGGCATTTCATAATGAGATAAGGTAACTAATGGCTCTATACCATTTTTATGCATTTCATCGAATAAACGGTCGTAAAATTCTAAGCCCGCCTCGTTGGGTTGTTCTTCATCACCATTAGGAAAAATACGAGTCCAAGCAATGGATACACGTAATGTTTTTAATCCCATTTCTTTAAAAAGTGCCATGTCTTCACGATAACGATTATAAAAGTCAATTCCTCTGCGCTTTGGGTATTCCTCAGTGCTCTTTGAACTCATCGCGTTTTGTATTTGTTCTTCATCTACTTTATTATGCTTTTTGTAATCTGATTTACTGACTCCTTTTTTGAAAACAGCAACATCAGCAGTTGATAACCCCTTTCCATCAACATTCCATGCTCCTTCTGCTTGGTTTGCTGCTATTGCTCCTCCCCATAAGAAACCTTCTGGAAACTTTCTAATATTGTTAGACATGCTTTATCCCCCTATTGGTTTTTCGTTAGTTCTCGATACAACTCTATTAATGTGAATAATTAAATACATTTTTTCGTCGTTAGAAATCGTGTAGTCAAAATTGGTACGAATATATTTTTGAATTTTTTCAACACACTTGACTTCCTGTGGATACTTTCGGTTAATTTGGTCAAGTAGATCATTATCACCTGTGCTTAACATCTTATTATCAAGTAAACGTTCTACAAAAAATTGCAGGTGTGTAAGAAACCTAGAAAAATTGATAGTATCCGTAGGAATATCAACCTTATAGTGAAATTTAATAATGTTTAGAATGTCCTTAACCGTATTTGTCATTAGTAATATGTGGTTTGAATTATCTTCATTTTGCTGTGCATTTGCTAGATGGAAAGCAATATTTGCTGCTTCTTCTTCAGGTAATTGAATTCCGATTCGCCTTTCTATTAAGTCTAGTGCATGCAAACCAATACTAAACTCTTCTGGATAAAATTTTTTCACTTCCCAAAGGAGCCGATTTTGTATAGTTAAATTCTCTTTGAAGCGCTTTGTAGCCATAAAAAGGTGATCTGTTAAAGAAATATAAAGATGCTCATTTAAGTGGTTAGATAACCGAACTTTTGCGTATGAGATAATTTCATCCGTTAAGATCAAGTATTCTTTTGGAGTTTCTTTCATTATCTCTACTAAGTCATTCGATGTACTTTTATTTTCTGGCACGTATATTTTTTCTGCTTCTGCCTCATTAATAATATGTCCAGGCTTATTTTTAAAGCCAATACCTTTCCCCATAACAATGACTTCTTTTTCATCATCTCTTTTTGCCAGAACCACACTGGTATTTAGAACTTTAACAATTTTCATTACAGTCTCACCTTCCTGATTACATTAAAAATCTATCTTCATAAAATAGTTAATAGTGGCTGCTGTTTACCAGAAACACGCTCTACCTTTTCTTCCTGTGAAAGAATTTCCAGATAGTCAGCTGAATTTGTAATCACAACCGGAGTTGTTGTATCATAACCAGCTTTTTGAATGTTTTTTAAATCAAAATCAATCAATAGTTGGCCTTGTTTTATATGGTCCCCACCTTGTACGTGAGAAGTAAAATATTGACCATTTAAGTTCACCGTATCAATTCCAATATGAATGAGAACTTCTACACCAAGGGCAGATTTTAGACCAATTGCATGTTTTGTATGGAAAACCATTTCAACCGTTCCATCAAATGGAGCTACTACTTTACCTTCAATAGGTTTGATAGCCATTCCCTTTCCCATTACCTCTTCTGAAAACACCTTGTCTTGTACATGTTTTAAAGGGATTACGTCTCCTTTGATTGGTGAGTAAATCACTTTTCTATTCACTGTACTTTGTGGTTTTTCCTCGTCTAAATTCATATCTTTTTGTTTATTGTCTTTTACATTTACATCATCAAAACCAATTAGGTACACCATTGCAAACGTGATCACTATAGAAATTATT
The DNA here is from genome assembly GCF_056395685.1 of Priestia sp. 10L35. Lineage (NCBI taxonomy): Bacteria > Bacillati > Bacillota > Bacilli > Caryophanales > Bacillaceae > Priestia > Priestia sp. 10L35. The sequence continues at coordinate 14,155 of NZ_JBFTKA010000003.1, forward strand.
GCCCCAATAACAGCATACGTAAAGTTTGATGTTCCTTTTTCGATGAAAATAGGCATTGTTGCAATTCCTGGTGAAACCATAACAAAAGCTTTTAATTTTACAATCCCCACGATAATACCTGATATTCCTGCCCCAATCATACAAGCGAATAAAGTTTTCTTAAGCTTTAAATGAACTCCATATAAAGCAGGCTCAGTTATACCAAATAGTGCTGAAATTCCACTAGATAGTGCGATTTGTTTTAATTTAGGGTCTTTTGTTTTAAATGATACTGCCAATGATCCTGCACCTTGTGCCATATTTGATACAAGCATAGCTACACCAATAAGGGAATCGTATCCTGGTGAAGCCAAGGAAGCAATGACAACTGGATAGAAGACCTTTTGCATCCCAAACATAATAATAAATGGTAAGAATACTGCGAGAAGAGCGACAGCTGCCCAACCTGCTGTTTGGTGGATCCATAACACTCCTGCTGCTAATCCTGCCCCAAGGTACATTCCAAGAGGTCCTAATACTATTAATGCAATTGGAGCAACAATAATTATGGTGATTAATGGTGCTAAAAATATTTTTACTGGTCCCGGCGATACCTTCTCAGCGAGTTTTTCTACATAAGACATAAGCCAAACGACAAGAATGATAGGAATAACGGAAGCTCCGTATGAAACAGCTTTTACTGGTATTCCAGCGAATAATACAGATTCTCCACTATTAAATAGTGTCGTTAGATTTGGGTGCAATAGCACTCCTGCTAAGGTAATTGAAACCATTGGATTTGTACCAAATTTTTGAGAACTCGTATAAGCCAATAACATTGGCAAAAAGAAAAAAGCAGCGTCGGAAATGATTTTTAACAACAGATATGTTTGACTATCTTCTTTCATAAGGTTGAGCATTGGTAGTAGAACTAAGAGAGCCTTCAACATCCCTGCCCCAGCAATAGCAGGGATAATTGGAGCAAATATACCAGTAATTAAGTTTGCAAAGCGATTGAAATATCCTTTTAAACTATTATCTTTTATTGTTTCAATATTTGAATCTGATTGTGGTACAACGTCGACAAGCTTAGCAAATTCCTTGTAGACATATCCAACGTTACTTCCAATTATAATTTGATACTGACCTGGTGTACTTGCTACTTTGATAACCCCTTCAAGATCACTAATTTCTTCAGAATTTGCTAAAGAAGGATTTTTCAGTGTTAATCTTAATCTTGTCATACAATGAATAGCATCTTGAACGTTGTCCTTTCCGCCAACATGTTTGAGTATTGACTGAGCTAAAGTTTTATAATTCATTTCTACCTCCACCTTCTTCCAGTAATAGACAACAAAAAAAGACCTGGATTAAGTGAAATTCACGTACTAATGAATTCCACCTAATCTAGGTCTTGCCTGCCGAACAGTAACACGCCTTGATAGATAGATTTAGTTATTTTATTAATCGATTTAATGAAAACGCTTTAACTAGTTAATAAGATTATAATAAATTATTGTTTTAGAAAAATCAATCTTTTTTTGAAAGTGTTAATCTAAATTCAATTTATGTAGGTGAAATATTAACTTTAAAAGTATAAATTAATACTCTACTATTACTTTATTTTAAATAAGATTTAAAATCACCCATAAAAATGATTAGTTTAACTGTTTACTTTTAGTGCTGACAAATATGAGAGTTTTCTACAAATGCTTACACTTCAAAATCATACAGTATCAATACTTCTTTAATAGTTATTTCTTATGTGTGATTTTCGAGTTTCTAAAAGGTATACCTTTTAGAAACCATTAGAAAATGCATAGAAAATAGATTCAATAGTTTTTCACTGGTATTAAGAGAGATAATTTGAATAAAAATTTTTAGGATTAATTTACTTTTAGTTCATTTTAAATGTGAGTATCTTTCTATTGATTTTCTTTTCATCGTAAAACAAGTCTTTTTTGTTTAATGATCAGCTCTCTCTAAGTATATCTTCAAGAGTCTTATGCCATCGTTCAACCACTTCTTTATCATTTTTTAGCTCAATTTTAATGCCAGAAGTAATATCTGCGTACTTTGCTACGTCTTCACGTGATGAAACAACCCTTGCAGAAAATCGTTCTCTTGGATAACAGGCAGTAAGCATCTCTTTTAATCTTTTTAAAGAAAATCGAATATAATGAGCTTTTCCTTTATAAATGAGCACCAATGTTGCTTTACTAGTGCGAATGATATTGTTGGTAGTCGAAGTATTCGGCCATAAACCAATTCTTAGTTCCTTGCGATTTATAGCAACGATTTCTCCCACACTAATCATTGCAGTATGTGGCCAGCCATCTTCTCCTACTGTTAATAACATCATAGCTTCATGCTGTTTGTGCATAAGATCTTGTCCATTTAATAATTCATACACTACATTTGACATTTCTACGCTCTTCATTTTTTCACCTTTTTCTTTAGTGACTAATTGTTCTATTTATATACGAATACTTTAAAACTTTCATTATTCTTCATGTTTAAGTTTATTTATTGAAATTTCAATTGATAAGCATTTTAGACTCTTTTATGGATTCAAAAAGACCCCTATTTAATTCGTCAATAGGGATCTTTTTCAATAATTATTTTTTCAACTCAGGAATTGGAGGAATTTGATCCAATTCTTTGAATTCAGCAGGATTTAGCTTAAAACGTTTATCATATTTTTCTGGGTCAGTTACATTAGAACCTTCTGTATTTCTCCATGACAAAGTACAAGTCTCACAAATATATACTTCCCAAGCGTCATCCACTGGAGCTTTTGTTAATAGACTTACTTTTTCAGATTCACATCTAGGACATTTCATTATTTATTTCCTCCTTCTTTAACTAAATCGCGAAGAATTTTTGACCATTCCCCTGCTTTTTCTGGAACAGCTAGTAATTCGGTATCTCGAGCAAAGTCAGGTGCAACTGGAGTTGTAGCATCAATAATTAATTTTGTATGCATACCAGCAGGCTCAGAAGACGGATCTAGTGGCATACCAGGTGCATATGGAACCTTGAAAACATCTTTATCTGGACGAACTCGTGTTGTTAAAGCCCACATAACTTGTTCTAAGTTAAATGGATCAACAAATTCGTCTACGATGATTACAATCTTTGTATAAGGCATTCCATGAGGAGTAGATAATAATCTCATAGCAACTGCCTTTCCATATCCACCAAAACGAGATTTCGTCGAAACGATGGTTCCAATACCATGTGTATACATTGCATTTACAGCTTCAACTTCCGGGAAATCACGTTTTAATTGTTTATATAATGGTAGGCTTGTATTTAATGCCATTAAGTAGTCAATTTCAGTCCAAGGCATTCCTAAGTATAAATTTTCAAAGATAGGGTTTTGGCGATGAGTAATTTTAGTGATTTTAACAATTGGTTGTAAGCGAGCACCTGAATAACTACCTGGGAACTCACCGAACGGTCCTTCAATTTCTCTTTCACGAGGCATGATATAACCTTCTAATACAATTTCACTGCGTGATGGGATATCTAAATTACCATTTTCACTTTTTGTTAATTCAATCGGCTCACCTTTTAGAGCTCCAGCAAAATCATATTCAGATTGAGCATATTCAATTGGCGTACTAGCCATAAAACTTAATACAGGATCGTTACCTAAGCAAATAGCAATTGGTAGTGGTTCATTTTTTTCTTCAGCATGTTTCAGATGAACAGCAATATCGTGGAATGGAAGTGGTTGAATACCTACTTTATCTTTACCTTTAACTTGAATACGATACGTACCAGCATTTTGTTCTTCATAACTCTCTGGTTTATTTGGATCTTTACTTACAATTAAAGCTTTTGAGAGATAGAATCCAGCGTCAAATTCATTAATGCGGAATAATGGTAGAACATCAAATAAATTGATATCGTCTTCGATTACAACTTCCTTAACCGGCGCATCTTTTTTATCAACCCAAACAGGTTTAATAGGATATCTATCCCAAATTTTTTCTAGCTCAAAAAATTGGTCTTTAACTGGTGTGTCCTTTGGCATATTAAGCATTAAAGCATGATTCTGCCATGACCCATGAACATTTAAAACAACTGGTGTTTTATACCCTTTTATTTTTTCCACAAGAACTGCGGGTGCATTCTCCATGTCTGGAGCAGATCTTCCAATCGCACTTAAATCTGGTTCAGGCATAACCTCTTCTTTAATACGGACTAATTGATTCTCTGATTCAAGTAAATCTAAAAATTCTCTTAAATCTCTGTAAGCCATTAAGTATTCCTCCTACGTTGCATTATCTAATTTAATTTGCTTGTTTGCCTTACAACTACGAGTATACTCTCCTATTTTTAATATTGGAAATATCTATTATGTATTTATTATATACCTTAAAGGTATAATATTAGATGCTACAGTTTAATGAGAAATACACTTTCTTGTTTTATAAAGGTAACTGAAGAAAGAAAACAGTATAAAATTGTTAGAAACTTTTTTATACTGCTCTTATTAGGAATTTAATAAAAAAGGCAACTTATAAAAGTTGCCTTCTTTGCCTTCTTTAATCATTATGGTTTCTTTTCCTTAAATTCTCCTCATACTCTTGTTTGTCAAAAAACTCTTCAAGTTTTTTGACAAGGCCTCCATGTCCAAATCGAAGAGAATGATGCTGATTTCGATTCATTTTACAGCTAGAGATAAAGGTCAAAAATTCAACAATACAACGCCTTCTAGATAATATATCTCGTTTATTAGATTCATAAAACCATAAGTCAATAGTGTTATAAATTCCTTTGTTAATGCCATAAAGGGATTGACACCATTTAAAGAATTCAGAATCCGGTAAATGAATTTTATTAGAATTTATCGTAATAACATACTTAGCTCCATCCCATTTTTGAGAATCTGACTCTAGCATATCTTTTATCCTCCCAAATTTGTTTGTCTCTTATTTTAAAAAGAGCTTACATTCTAGTGTATGAGCATATAAATTATCCTTCTCTTTAGTTAATTATTTAATGGACATATTTATATACAGATAAAAAAGGTTAGTCTCTTTGTTCAACGACTAACCTTTTCCATATAATAATTTAAGATTTTTTTATTTTCCCCTTTTTTATGCCCTCCCATCTTTTTGCTTCTGGTAGATAAATGTCAAACTGGTCTAATACTCTGTATACAATGTGATTAATTAAATCATCAATATTTTCAGGATGATTATAAAAAGCAGGCATCGGAGGGAAAATCATTGTTTCCATACGTGATAATGCCAACATATTTTCAAGGTGGATATCATTAAGAGGTGTCTCACGTGTCAACAATAACAGTTTTTTTCGTTCTTTTAAAATTACATCAGCTGCACGTGTTACAAGGTTATCTGCTAACCCCATACGAATAGAAGCTAATGTTTTCATGCTGCAAGGAGCGACAATCATACCATCGACTTGGAAGGATCCACTAGAAATTTTGGCTCCTAAATCTTTATAAGAATATGTGTAATCGGCTAATTCTTCTACTTCCTTCGCTGTATAAGAAGTTTCTACTTGGATTGTCGCAGCTGCCCATGAAGACATTACTAAATGAGTTTCTATTTCTGTATCTTTCAGAAGTTCCAAAAGGCGAATTCCAAAAATCGCTCCTGTTGCTCCAGACATTCCTACAATTATTTTCATTTGTATTTCTCCTTTTTCCTATTATCGTTAGTTTAAGGTTGCCTCTAGAAATAATTGTACACTTCGGTGTATTATATTAATAATATCTATATTGTTTATATATAATACTTTTAAGGTATAATAATTTCTGGAGGTTAGACATGAATGGACATTAGACAGTTACGCTATTTTATAGCTATTGCAGAACAAGGAACTATTTCGAAAGCAGCAGAACATCTACATATGGCACAACCACCACTTAGTCGACAATTAAAAATGATGGAAGATGAATTAGGTGTTGTATTATTTGATAGAAATAAAAAGAAAAAAGTAACCCTAACTGCTCAAGGAGAATTGTTTCTGAAAAAAGCAAAAAAATTATTACATGGAATGGAAGAAGCAATACTAGAAGTTAAAGAATTCAGTGAGGAAATAAGTGGAACACTCTCAGTGGGATCCACGATTTATTGTGCCCCAATTTTACTTTCTAATTTGAAGGAATTTCGGCGGAAATACTCGCATATCAAATTTAACATTTGGGAAGGCGACTCTACTCATTTGATGAACTTATTGAAGAATCGTCAGATTGATATAGCTATTACAGGCGGACCTCTTTCTCAAAAAGATATCGAGATGAAAAAGTTGGAGGTTGACCCATGTGTATTAGTTGTACCTAATGATTACACAATAAATGAAGAAATTATAAGCATCCATAAGATTTCTGAGATTCCTCTGTTACTATTACGTCCTACAGAAGGAGCTGGGTTATTTGATCAAATTATTAACGCGTTCCAGGAGTTGAATTTAACTCCAAATATCCTATGCGAGTGTCATGATTCTGCTATGTTGTTAAATCTGGTAGAAATGGGATTCGGAGCAACGATATTACCATTATCTATGGTAAATCAAAAATTAACCAAAGAGTTTAAAATCCTTTCAATTCAAGATAATCCATGGATATCAGAACCTGCCTTAGTGTGGAGGGCGAATAGCTACTTATCAGCTTCTACAAGAGAATTTTTACAATTTTTTAACCGTTAGTTTTCAATCTCATTTTTTATCAAACATATCATTCACATCTTAAAATGTTTTTAAATTATAAAACCTTAGCATAAAAGGCAAAGTATATGTATACTTTGCCTTTTATAAACTACACCTATCATAAAACCCTCTTATAAGAGTAGCCACGAGAAAAAAACCCTACATTTCATAATACACTCCAAGGTTTGCTGGATCATATGTTGTTTTAATATTATACCTATTAAGTATTAAATTTATATAAAACAAGTATTAGCTTGTATAAAAAATGAGAAATAAAATAGTAATGTCATGCTTTTTTTATTCTAAAAGAAAATGGGGTATATCACATGAACAACATATTAATTAAACCAGTTAATCAATTTATTGGAGGTAGTTGGGAAGTTGGTTCGTCTAAAAAGAAAGGTACCATTCATAATCCCTTTAATAATGAGGTACTAGCTGAAGTAACATTAGCAAATGAAATAGATGTAAATGAAGCGTACAAAATTGCGAAAGAAGCTCAAAAATCATGGTTAAAAGTTTCTTCAACTGAGAAAGTGACTATACTAAAGAAAGCAGCTACTTATTTAGAAAGAAATAAAGAAGACATTATTAATATCTTGGTTAAAGAAGCAGGTAGCTCTTTTATAAAAGCAACTATCGAATTTGAAGCTGCTTTAAATATATTGAAAGAATCATTCAATTATCCAAGCAAAATGGATGAAACTATAGAGTTACCTTCCCAAACCAAACATAAAGAAAATTTGGTTTATAGAGATCCTGTTGGTGTAGTAGGAGTGATTAGTTCATTTAATTTCCCACTTCATTTATCAATGCGCTCTATTGTACCTGCTATAGCGATGGGAAATACTGTTGTACATAAACCCGATTTACAAACAGCTATTTCTGGTGGCGTAATTATTGCCAAAATGTTTGAAGAAGCAGGATTACCAGCCGGTGTATTCAATTTAATTGTTACAGATATTAAGGAAATTGGAGATTCTTTTATTGAACATCCAATTCCAAAAATTATCTCTTTTACAGGCTCTACTGGAGTAGGTAAACACATTGGGGCGATTTCCGGTCAAAATTTAAAGAAAGTAGCTTTAGAATTGGGTGGTAATAATCCTTTTATCGTCTTGGAAGACGCTGATATTGAAGAAGCAGTAAATGCAGCTGTATTTGGAAAGTTCCTTCACCAAGGACAAGTTTGCATGATTATTAATCGGATGTTAGTTCATCGTAGCCTTTATAAAGAATTTGTTGCGAGATTTGTAGAAAGAGTATCTAAATTGCCTTTTGGAAATCCTGAAGATCCTTCTGTTATTATTGGTCCACTTATTAATGAAAAGCAAGTTCAAAAGGTAGGGGATTTGGTTCAAATAGCTAAACGAGAAGGAGCTACTCCAGTTCTAGAAGGAACTATAGAGGGAAATGTAGTTACTCCATTTGTCTTTGCCGATGTAACAAATGATATGAAGATTGCTCAAAGTGAGATATTTGGTCCAATCGCTACTATTATTCCTTTTGATAATGAAGAAGAAGTGATTAATTTTGCAAATGATACAGCTTATGGTCTAAGCGCTGGAATTTTCACAAAAGATATTGAGAAAGGTCTTAAAATGGCAAGGCAAATTGAAAGTGGCATGGCTCATGTAAATGATCAAAGTGTAAATGATGAGAGCATGGTACCTTTTGGAGGAATAAAATCTTCTGGTTTAGGACGATATGGAGGACGTTGGGCGCTTGAAGAGTTTACAAATACCAAATGGATATCTATACAGAACAATCCAAGAAATTATCCGTTTTAAATATAATAAATGAATCCAGAATCTTTGTCTTTCACTTTAAATATTTTGAATAAGGAGTATAGTTTTCTATGAAAATTAAGGCAGCTGTAACGCATAAGCAAGGAAAGAATTTTAAGATTGAACATGTGGATTTAGCTACTCCAAAAGAAAATCAGGTATTAGTGAAGATTGTGGCTACAGGTGTATGTCATACAGATGCAGTTGCTCGTGATGCAGCCCTTGTACCCCTTCCAGCTGTATTAGGTCATGAAGGATCAGGAATTATTGAAAGTGTAGGTCAAAGTGTTACAACTTTAAAAAAAGGTGATCATGTTGTAATTTCATTTTCACATTGTGGACATTGCGAAAACTGTTTAACTGGCCATCCAACTGTATGTGAAACATTTAATGAACTAAACTTTGGAGGTAAAGCAACTAATTACACCCATCGATTAAGTCAAAATGGTGAAAAATTATCTACTTTTTTTGGACAATCCTCATTTAGTACATATGCAATTGCACATGAACGTAATGTTGTGAAAGTAGATAAAGATGTAGATATTACACTACTTGGACCTTTAGGGTGTGGTATTCAAACTGGAGCAGGTACAGTATTGAATCGTATCCGCCCAGAATTTGGGTCAACAATTGCAATATACGGCGCTGGCGCTGTAGGATTAAGTGCAATTATGGCAGCAAAAATTGCGGGATGTAAGTGTATTATAGCAGTTGACATACACGATAGTCGCTTGGAGCTTGCAAAGGAGTTAGGAGCTACACATATATTTAATGGTTCAAAAATAGACACTGTAGAAGAAATTAAAGCCTTAACGAACGGTGGAACGAAATATGCAGTAGAGACCACTGGAGTGCCATCTGTAGTTCGCCAAAGTTTACAAGGTTTGCGTCCATTAGGTACAGTTGCTATTTTAGGAGTAACTCCTAAAATGAACATTGATGTGCATAACGATTTAATGGTTGAAGGTAAAACTATGATGGGTGTTATCGAAGGCGACGTAGTGCCACGCGTATTCATCCCTCATTTGGTTAACTATTATAAAGCAGGTCAATTTCCTTTTGATAAATTAGTGAAATTTTATGACTTCGAACAAATTAATAAAGCATTTGAAGATTCTAAAAAAGGAATAACGATTAAACCAATCATTCGCATTCAGTGAGAATGAAATTTCTTTTATAGCTTCTATAAGAAAAAGTCAAACAATGCTCCCTTAAATATTAAGGGGCGTTACTTGACTTTTTCTTTCTTTATTTTTGCTCATAATTACCTACTAGATAACTATCTAAATCCTAGGGTTTTCGCTCTAGGTATGTGTAATAAGGCGAAAACTGCACCGGAAATTCTAGACTACTCATAATTGGAGAACATTCCTCACCTTTGGTAAGTTTGCCTCTTTTCAATTAATAGTAAAGGACTTTTCATAAGTGGTAGAGTTGTCCATGACTTAGGATTTAGGAAAGAGATCAATGTTGGATCTACTTATTGCTCATTAAATAGTCATAAACTTGATTTCACAATCGAGCGAGTAAAAAACCAGATTCGGTATGCTTTCAGGATAGAAGTTATTTGAACTTGATATTAATAATTACTGATAGAGAATACAAAAGGCATAATACTACTAGAATAGTTCTTTGGGCATTAATACTTTCTTAATATTCAAATTTAAATAATATTCTCTTTATTGACAATTAATCTAATCCAATAAATGCTTCACTAATTCTTCTGGATAAGATAAAAAAGGAGAATGGTCTGCATCCATACTAATAATTTTTTCAAAATCTAATTGCCTATGCATTTTTCGTTGAAAATCGATATGAATTGCATGATCTTTTGTTGTTTCAACATATATACGCGGCACCTTATCATACTTTTCTTTAGTCAACTTCATTTCTTGTGTAAATGGTAATAAAGGTTGGGGACGGACTTTTTCTTTTGCTTTAATTGCATCTTGTTTAGAACATTCATTAAAAAATGTATTAATAATATATTCATCAATTAAAGTAGAAGTTTTTTTATCCTGATCTACAATTATTTTCGGTCCTTCTTTCCCCTCATTTAAGCTACCTAAGCTTTGCCCATTTTTGGGAACGAATGCGCATAAATAAATAAGCCTTTCAATTTTATCAGAGCAATATTCTGCTGTTTGAGTGATTACGGCTCCTCCCATACTATGACCCACTAAAATAACGGAATCTTTTGCTTGTACAATTGCCTGAACAACACTATCTGTGTAACTTTTTAACGTTACCTCTTGCGGAGATGTTTGATCATCGCCACTTCCAGGCAAATCAATTGTTATTACCGTATGCCCCTCGTTTTCTAACAAAGGAACCACTTTGTTCCAAATCCATCTTCCTTGCCATGCGCCGTGGACTAATACATAAGTACTCAAATTATACTCACTCCAATTCAAAATCAATAATATTGTGTATAGCATTAAATAAATTCATCTTTTCTTAACGGCTTTCTAAAGTCCATACATACTAAGGTTTTACTAAAGAATATAAATAAACATTGGTTTTTAGAGCTGACAATTGAAGCACAGCGTATGTTTTATAGATCACTATATAATATATCTAAAAACCTTCGGATTTGTATTAATTCTTACCATTTAAAGTAATGGATCAATGGCAAGAATTTATGTCGAACATTCCCATAGTGAACATTACTTTTTCTTGAAGGGAACTAAAAGTAGCAATATAGCCAGTGGATAAATTTTGTAAGAAAAACGGGTTGTGTTTACGAGTGCTTTGGAAATTCCTTAACCTTTAATTCTTGAATTGATCCATTACGGAGTATTTGCTATTCCCTCAATTAGTATCTTAAAATACAAGTCAGAAGAAACAAAAATCGGATAAATAATAATTGAATTTTAAAAAGAGCACTCTTCATGCAATATAGAACTATTTAAATAAAGAGTGATTTTATGCTGTCCTGTTATTTTATGAATAGATATTTTTAAACCGTTCTTCGATTTTATCGGCTGTCATAGCGCCTCCCCCCAAGGGGAAGATAATTCCCTCCACTTTTCAAAAGTAAAGTAGGGTAGCTATGAATGCCTAGACCTTGAACTTTTTTAAAGTCGTTATGGGCATCTTTAAGAATTTCTTCTTTCTCAAAACGTTCTACAATTAGTTCAGCATCAAGGTTATAAGAAATAGCTATTTCTCGATAGGTTTCAGGGTTACTTAAACTCTTGCCATGAAAATAAAATGCACGTTGTATAGCCAAAGTGAATTCTAAACTGCGCTCTGGTGCCAATGAACGTAATGCAGAAAATCCGATTGCTGCAGCTTCTGAATCTAGCACAAAATTACCTTCTAACAATAAGGATTCGTAGGAAGATCCAAATTCTACACCAGTAAGTTCACTAATTCTTTTATTTGCCTCTGGAATGTGTGGAAAAGATTTTATTGGTAGCTTTTTATCATCTACAAATAAGCCTCCTGATAAAACAGTTAATGAAAGTTCAGGGTGTTTTTCATAAAAAGTATTAATGCTTTTCGAGAATCCGTAACACCAACCACAGTATGCGTCCCATACATATATAAGAGTATCTTGTTTTTTATCCATCATATATAGTACCTTCTTAAAAGTTCTGCGCTAATTCTTTAGCACGAGCAATTGCGTTTTCTTTAATTTCTTGAGCTCTTTCAGGAGCAGCGTTATGCCCTTCGATGAATAAACCATCTAAAGCAGGAACTCCAAAGAAATTCATCATAACTTGAATATAACGGTGACCCATTTCTAACTCTGATGCTGGTCCTTCAGAATAAAAACCACCACGGGCTTGAATATGCAATGCCTTTTTATCTGTTAACAACCCTACGGGACCTTGCTCTGTATATTTAAAAGATTTGCCTGCTACAGAGACAGAATCTAAATATGCTTTCATTACTGGCGGGAATGAGAAATTCCAGAAAGGGGTAACGAATATATATTTATCTGCTGAGATAAATTGATCACTTAGCTCACCAAGACGCGCTACTTTTGCTTGTTCTTCTTGCGAAAGTTGTTCAAAAATTGAACCTGATTGAAGTTTCCCCCATCCACTAAAGACATCTGCATCAATGTGTGGAATTGTCTCTTTATATAAATCAATATAAGTGACCTCATCATTTGGATTTATTTCTTTATATGTTTCAATAAATGCTTTTCCTACTGCCATACTGTAGGATTGAGTCTCATCATGAGGATGCGCAGTAATGTAAAGAATTTTTGCCATAAATAAATACTTCCCTTCAAATTAGATAAAATTCAATTAATTTTTTTACTATTATAAAATAACAAGTAAATAATTATTTAGTATAACAATAAGTGTTAGAAAAGAGCTCCTCTTTGCAACACATGTAAAGCAGTTGTTGTAACTAATATCGTTACAACAACTGTATGTAACCATTGTAGTTACATTGTATTATTAAGTCAATTATAAAAATTAAACGATATACTTGATAAAAAACATTTGTGTAACATCGCATATATAATGATTGCATAAACGCGTTAACACTAACGAAATAGATACTGATTGATAAATGAAGTCCTGATTCCTTAGATACTATGTAACTACTTCAGAAGATCACACCGTCTTATTAAGAAGCGAGTAGGCTCTGTGATGGGACTGAAGTCGTTTATTACACAATGCTTGGTATAGAAGTCATGCATAAAACAGATTCACCAGAGGATGACTTCTGTCCAAAATCAAAAAAATTCATCCATAAAGTTTTCTAGTTATCTGCATAAGCTAATAATTCAAAGGAGAATGACAATTTATTTTTCTAGAGTGTATTTTTGCACTAGAACCAAGAGGAGTTCAAATATACGTATATCTGGAGTCGAATTAATTTCATATTAGATAATTGGTGGTTTAAATATTATGGTATTGGATGGTTTCTTTACAGAAAAGATCTTTATTATAAATAGAAGAGACTACTATCCGTATATTAAGTTTATAATCATTCTTTTTTTGACTATCTTTGAAAATGAAATGCTTATAAATAAAGATCTAGAAACAAGTAGGATTAATGAATTCCTTCTTATTTCTAGATTCTTTATTACGAACACTTTGAAGATTTTCTTTTATGAATATTCAGCTTTTAAAGATTATCAGAAAGTAAGCTATACGCTTCTAGTTTCTTCTTGTATTGCTTCACTACATCTATACGATCTTTGTAACTATATACAGACAATTGGACATCTTTTTTCCCTATTTTATAATTAATAATATAAGGTGTTTTAACATTTTCAGGATGTAAAAAAGAGTGTTCGTTGCCTGGATGTACATAGTATTTTTTTAGAAAAGTTGCTTTATTAAAATCGGAAATAAATTTTAGTTTCTGTTCACCTTCTAATTGTTTCCCATCTTTTTTAATACTTACATGAGAGGGATCAAGTTTAGAATGTAGTTCGAATTTTCCGAGAAACCACTTAACTACTGGCGTTGGCATCGTTGTTATTAATAATTTTAGAGCACTTGCAACAATTATTGAAAGTACTACAATCCATGTCATCTTCTATCATCTCCATTAATTACACTCTAAATATTGTTATATAATTTATTTTGTGATAAGTTTCTCATTTAGTTTTATAGATTATACGAAGCTTTAAAAGGATAATTTTGAAATTATTTAAAAGCACGATGCTCCTTTAAAACACGAAGTGACTTTAAGGCAGTATCTTCGGCACCTTGCACAGGAAGGCCTGCTTCTATATTTTTTTTAGTATATAGTAAATTCTCTTCTGTAATAATTTCACCAGGGATAAAAATAGGTATACCTGGTGGATAAACCATGACAAACTCTGCAATGATTCTTCCAACTGATTCTTCGAAGGGCACCACTTCTGTTTCTGCATAAAAAGCATCCCTAGGTGTTAAAGCAAGGACTGGAATATCCGGCAATAGAACGGCATTATTTACATGAACATCTGATTGATTATTAAACTCTAGAGAAAGTTCTCTTAAAGCGTAAATAAGCTTTATAAGATCTTCTTCCTTATCACCAGGTGTGATAATACAAAGAATGTTATAAAGGTCAGACATTTCAACCTCAATATTAAATTTCTTACGAAGCCATTTTTCTACAGCATACCCTGTAATCCCTAATTCTTTTACGGAAACAATAACTTTTGTTGGATCTATTGCATAGGTTGCAGATGTGCCTAAAGTTTCACGACCTACACAGTAAAGATAATCAATTTCATTAATTAGAACACGAGTTTTTTCAGCCAAACGGATAGTTTCTTCTAATAATGCTTGTCCCTCTGTTGCTAAAGATTTTCTTGCTGTATCAAGTGAAGCAAGTAATATATAAGAGGTAGAAGTTGTTGTCAACATACTTAAAATAGCTTGTATACGTTCTGGTGAAACAAGTGTCCCCTGTACATTTAGTATAGAACTTTGTGTCATTGACCCTCCTAGCTTATGCACGCTGGTAGCTGCCATATCAGCTCCTGCTTGCATTGCAGAAAGAGGCAATTCATCATGAAAATGAATATGCACACCATGCGCTTCGTCTACAAGTACAGGAATATTATAGGAATGAGTAATTTCTACAATTTTTCTCAAATCCCCCGCAATTCCAAAGTACGTGGGATTAATAACAAGTACAGCTTTGGCATCTGGATGTTGTTTTAATACTTTTTCAATAGATTCAGGCGGGACCCCATGTGAAATACCAAGGTTAGGATCTACCTGAGGGTGAATAAATATAGGTGTAGCACCTGAAAGTACAATTCCACTCATAATGGATTTGTGTACGTTACGAGGCAAAATAATTTTATCGCCAGGCCCACATACAGACATAATCATTGCCATAATCACACCACTTGTACCTTGGATAGAAAAGAATGTATGATCTGCACCGAACGCTTCAGCCGCCAAATCCTGTGCCTGTTTAATAATTCCCCTTGGCTGATGTAAATCATCCAACGGAGCAATATTAATTAAATCGATAGAAAGTGCATTTTCACCGATAAATTCCTTGAATTCAGGATCCATTCCATTTCCTTTTTTATGACCTGGAATATGGAATTGGATTGGATTTTTGTTTGCATGTTCTAGTAGTGCTGTAAATAATGGAGTTTGAAATTGAGAATACAATCTTTAATACACCTCTTAGTTTATCTAATGTTGTTTTTAATTATATGTGCAATAGACGTGTAATTTTTTCTTTAGACAGTGTTTGTCCCACAAAAAAAGAACCAAATTCACCGTAACGGGCACTTACTTCATCAAACCGCATTTCATATATTAATTTTTTGAACTGAAGAACATCATCAGCAAATAACGCTACTCCCCATTCAAAATCATCTAAACCAACCGAACCTAATATAATTTGTTTGACTTTTCCTGCGTAACTTCGTCCAATCATACTATGACTTCGCATCATCTGATTACGTTCATCTATAGGTAGTGAATACCAATTATCGTTCCCTTGACGGCGTTTATTCATTGGATAAAAACATATATATTTCGCGTCAGGTAAAAGAGGATATAACAGGGAACGAATTTCAGGTTTTTCATATGGATTTTCACCTTTACTTAAGTAATTACTTAGTTCTACTACAGATACATACGAGGTAGTTTGTATCATGTGTTCAGCTAACTTAGTCTTATTAAACGAGGTTTCGATATCTTGAAGTTCTTCCATAGTTGGCCGTAGAAACATCAGCATAAGATCTGCTTTATGGCCAGTAATCTGAAATATACCATAGCTGCCTTCTTTTTTATTTTGAGTAATAGTCCATTTCTCTTTCAGTTTTATAAATTCGTCAACAGCCACTTGACGTTCATCACCAGATAGAAGTTTCCATGTTTTCCAATTTAACTTATAAAAATTTTGTAGACAGTACCACCCGTCTAAAGTTTGAGTTGCTTGATTCATTGTTCTTTCACTCCTAAGCTGAATTCCATTCAATGATTTGAATGGAATTCAGCGCCTTTATATATGAGATTAAATAGCTCCTCTATTTCTTGTTCTTCTACACAAGAGAAAGCGACTCTTAAATCTGTGGGATTAATTGCAACCGTTCCTACCCCATATTGATTTAATAAGTGCATTCTAAGCGTCTCTGCATTTATATTTTTAAGCTGTAAACACATGAAGTAACCAGAGTTAAACGGATAATAAGACCAGTAATCATTATATTTTTTTTGATTCAATACTTCTTTTGCTTTTTTAGCTCTTCGTTCCATCAATTGAAATTTCTGCTGTTTCTCTTTTTCAAATTCATGTGACTGCAGAGACTGTAAGATAACAGTTTGGGATAAATGAGAACTACTTGAAATAGTTCCCCGTATAAGACCTACTGTTTTTTGCTCCAATGCATCTAGAATGTCAGAACTAGGGGAGGCATACGTAATGAAACCAACTCTTAGTCCCCAGACATAGTTTTCTTTTGTTGCTCCATCTACCTTGATAGGCAAAATCTTTTGATGTAGACCAGCCAATTGACCAAATAAAGATTCTTTAATAGAGTTTTCATAAAATAATCCGAAGTAAGCATCATCTAAAATAGCAACAATACTAATCCCTACTTCAGCTGCTTCATTTAGAACAGCAATGATTTCTTCAGCTTCCTTGGCACCCGGTGTATAACCTGTCGGGTTGTTAGGGAAATTTAAAAGGACAATAGCTTTTCCTTTTGATTTTTGATTAAATAAAGCTTCTCTAAAGGAGGATGTATTAAGTTTTCTATCTTTGTTAAATAATTTATAAGTTAATAAGTGTGCCCCTCTTCGAACATGAAAGATTGATTGATAATTCCCCCAATACTTATCAGGAACAATTACAGAATCCTCTGGATTTGCAAATAAGTCCGCCGCAATACTAAGGCCATGAGTTAAAGCGTTTGTGACAATTGGAAGTCCAAAATTTTGATGATGTAAAGATGGATTATCCAATAGTAATTTTTCATTCCATAACTCTCTCAATACTTGCTTTCCAGCTGGGGGAGCATATGGATAGATATCTTCAGGAGCATATCCTATAAAATGATCTTGTATATGTTGAAAATGCATAGGTTCATGTTCTTCAGTTGCAATCCCAATTGTGGCATTAAATCGATAAGCTCGCTTGCTTGCTTCAGAACTTTGACTCAAAATACCTTTCTGGTTATATAAGTTTTTACCTAAGTCTGACAGCATGTCATAAATAAAAGGATTTTCACTTTTTATTACGTTGTTTAGGTTTTTAGCAATATTGTGCATGAAAACTTCCCCCTTACAAATAAAATTATTGTTAACACGTCTCTTGTAAAACAGAAGCCATTGCTTTAAGTAAAGTATCATTTTCTTTTGGCTTATCTACTGAAATTCTGATATATTCCTCCAGTCCCCATGTGTCTCCGTACCGAACGATAATTCCTTTAGAAAGAAGTTCTTCATAAACGTCTTTTGCTTTTTGTCCAACCCTAACAAGTACGAAATTACTCATACTCTCTGTATAAGATAATCCAAGTTTAGAAAAGCCTTCATACAATTGTAAGCGCCCTAGTGTGTTGGCTTCTTGAGAGGCTTCAAAATGCTTATCGTCATTTATAGCTGCTGTGGCAGCTGCTTGAGCTAAAGTATTAACGTTGAATGGTTCTTTTACTTTTAGAATATTTTGTACAATAGCTTCTGGCGCAAGTCCAAAACCAATTCGAACGCCTGCAAGACCATATATCTTAGAAAAAGTTTGTAACACAATAATTGGATAGCCTAATTTAACATATTCAATTCCATCTGTGTAATCATCAGCTGTCGCGTAGTGACTATATGCTCCATCAAATACAACTAGTACGTGCTTTGGTAAAGAATCTAGTAATATGTGTAAATGCTTTTTTGATAAGTAAGTACCTGTTGGATTATTCGGAGAACAAAGATAAACAATTTTTGTTCGTTGAGTCACAGCTGAAAGGACGGATTCAACATTATATTGGTAATGTTCTCCCAAAGGGACACCCACAACTTTAGCTCCCATTAAGTAGGCACCGAAGTCATACTCACTAAAAGAAGGAGAAGGAACAATGATTTCATCGTCTAAGTTCAAGAACGTTTCAGAAATCAAAGTAATTAATTCGTCAGCTCCATTTGTCACAATGATTTGCTCTGGTGATAGATTAGAACGAACAGCAATTTGCCTCTTAAGATCTGTAGCATTCGCGTCTGGGTAACGGTTAATTCCTGTTAGACTTACTAAAATAGCTTCAAGTGCTTTAGGAGACGGTCCTAAAGGATTTTCATTAGAGGCTACTTTAATTACTTGGTCTAGCCCTAACTCTTCTTGTACTTCCCAAACAGGTTTGCCTGGCGAATATGGCTGAATGTGTTCTAATACTTTACGTGCTTGTATAGTTTGATGAATGGACATTTTTAAGGCTCCTTCTAGAAAATTTACTCATTTTAAATTCATAAATAGGTGACAATTCACTTCGTTTTTGAATAAAATTATCTTTAAACTAATTTTAATGTGAAGTAATTCACATGATTTTGAAAGATATACTTTGGAACATACTTAACATAAGTTCGAGGCGCAGATTAAATAAAGCTCTCGCTAGAGTTATATAAGCCAAATAAACAGGCTTTGCTATCACTCGATATAATCTATAGGTACCTTTATTTCAATTTAGCTAAATCCCAGTAAATTACTTTGTGAAGGAGCGATAGTAAATAAACATTTATGGCCTTTCTTTTTATGATAAAGAATATAAAAGAAAAAGAACCATCCAATTATGAGTTAATTTAACCAACCACTTTCTAAAAACCCCTTTTCAAAATTAACATTTTCGAGACAAAAATGACTCATGAATTTCTCATGAATCATTTTTGTCTTTATATAATTTCTACGTGACATATTTATATGCTTGATTAATACTTTATATAAAAATATTATCGGATCAAGCCAGTGTTCATCTAAAAAGTAACATGCTTAAGAAAATTTATGTGTTAGTCACGCTTTTTAAAGCATCTGCAAACCTAAGAATACCTTCTCTAATTGATTCAACTTTTTCTCGCCCAAAAGTGAAGCGTACATATCCCTTTTCGGAACCAAAGATAGTCCCTGGAACAAAAGCTACCCCTTTTTTTAGCGATTCTTCAAGCAAACGCCCTTCATCAATTGGACTATTTATTTTACACCACATGTGAACCCCACCATTTGGCATGTAAAACTCAACTTCGTTACTTAAAACTTCATGAAGACTTTTAGCAAGTTCATCTCTTTGAAGTTTAAGGTTCTTTCTAATAGTAAGGATATGCTCAGAAAAATATGATGAACTTAAAAATTGGTTTGCAACCCATTGGGGGAAAATACTATGGCCAAAATCAACTTGTTGTTTAGCATCAGCGAGCCTTTGAATTACTGACTGAGGACCTATAATCCAACCAATTCTTAGCCCTGAAGCAACAATTTTCGATAAAGAACTAACATAAAGAACATTTCCATCAGAGTCTTTTGACTTTAATGTTTGATTCACTTCTCCATCAAAAGTGGTTAACGTATAAGGATCATCCTCAACAATAGGAATACCTAGTTCAGACGATAATTCTAATATTTTTTTTCGACGGGGTGTAGAAAGAATTGTGCCTGTTGGATTTTGGTGATCAGGATTTAAGAAAACCATTCGAATACGATGCTTTTTATGCAATGATATAAGGTCATTAGGGTTCACTCCGTCCTTATCTACAGGTAATAAAAAAGTTCGAAGCCCTGCAGATTGAAAAATAGGAAGAGAAAAACAATAAGATGGATCCTCAATTGCCACAGCATCCCCCGGCTTTAATAAGCATTGGACAATAAGGTGAAGTGCTTGCTGCGCCCCTGAGGTAACGAGAATTGAAGAAGGATCCGTATCTATATCTTTATATTGTTTCACATGTTTAAAAATAGTTTCTCTTAAAATTTCATTACCTTGTGGATGGTCATATCCTAAATGTTCCATAAATGGCTGTTCTGAAAGAATTTCACGAAATTGATTAGATGGAAATAAATGAGGTGCTAACTCACCACTTGCCAAATTAATAAAATCATCTTTTTGCGTTTCTGTACGAATTTTTTGAACTAACGGCAGGTTAGGTAAAAATGAACCATCTTCTACGTATCTC
Source organism: Priestia sp. 10L35 (assembly GCF_056395685.1). NCBI lineage: Bacteria > Bacillati > Bacillota > Bacilli > Caryophanales > Bacillaceae > Priestia > Priestia sp. 10L35. The sequence goes on from NZ_JBFTKA010000003.1 coordinate 34,691, forward strand.
CCCCAATTTGGAATTCGTTTGTGAGAAATCCCCCAAATGTTTGTACTTATACGTGTTCCACTACCCTTTTTTCGTTCAACAATGCCTAAAGAGTGTAACTCTTCATACGCTGATATAATAGTACTTCTGTTTACTCCTAATTCACTTGCAAGTGCTCGCTCTGATGGTAGCATGCTATCGGGAGAGAAGATTCCTGTAGCAATTCCATGTTCTATATAATTAGCAATTTGTTTATAAATAGGTTTTTTATCTGAACGATCTGGTTTCCAATTCATTTTCACTTCATCCTTACCTTTAGTTCTCCAGTAAATCCCCACTGTATAGTAATTAGTTTGCATAAAAACGAGACAGTTCTATAATCATTGCACCCATTCTTTCTTTTTCTGGAACAATTATTCTTTGAATCCCTTCTTCGTTTAATGCCTCAGCTGTTACTTTCCCCACTGCAACAGCTACAACTTGTTCTTTAAATGCATGCTCAACCCCTCGTAAATAATTATTTTCTTTAGCAAAATCAAAAAGAGATCGCACTTGAATAGCTGTGGTAAAGCAAACTGCGTCTATTTCATTGTTCATTAATTCATTACATAGTTTCTCTACAATTTCTGAATCAGGAGCAATATGTTGATACGGTAAAACCTTAAATACATGTGCTCCCCTATCTTCAAGAAACTTAATTAATCTGGGCGCCTTCTCACCGTGAAGCTGTACCATGACTTTTTTTCCTTTAAGATCGAAATCCTCTAAAGAGTGTAGTAAACTTTGAGTGGTACCATCCTCATCTGTTGCAACTGGATTAATGTCCATTTTTTTGAGGGTAGATAATGTTTTGTATCCCCTTGTTGCTACATTAGCATGACGAATAATTCTAAGAAACTCAGTTTGAATACCCAACTCTTCAGTTGTAGTTAAAAGTGTCTCAACTCCAATTCCTGTCGTGAAAATGGCCCAATCTACTCCGGCACTTATAACCTGTTGTAAATCTACACCTAATTCCTTTTTTGCTAAAAATACAGTTCCTTGAAGAGATCTTATAATAGGAGTCCCACCTTGCTTTTCAATTAACATACTTATTTCTTCTGTTTTACGCGAAGCTCCAATAACTACGCGCTTAACTGATAATTTCTTTGTCACCTGTTTTTCCTCATCTCATTTCAAATTCTCTATCTTTAATACTTACTTTATACTGTCTTATTCTTTAAAATTATTTAGCTTTTTATTTTTATATTAAAGGCTTTATAAAAAAAATAACCATCCAATTTTACTTTTAATAAGTCATCCACTTAATATTTAAGATAGTAATTTCACGAACGTACCAAATCCCTCATAAATAAGGTGGAATTGTAAAGAAGAGACAGGACTCTATTCCTGTCTCTTCTTTATTTTATACATGGAAATTAGCACCATCTGTAGTTGCTTTAACAATGCCTGCACGAATAACAAAGTCCCCAAAGTGCTCTCCTTCATTACGCTCCTTTGCGTAATGAGAAAGAAGTACACGTAATTCGTTTAAAATCTCTTCTTCCCCAATATTCTCACGATAGATTTTACTTAGACGACTACCGTCAAAGGCAGCACCGAGATACATATTGTATTTGCCTGGTGCTTTACCGATAAATCCTATTTCCCCTAATGCATGACGGGCACATCCATTCGGACACCCAGTCATACGAATCGTTATTTTCTCATTGCGTAAGCCATTTTCATCAACAATAACCTGGATCTTATCGAGAAGAGTTGGTAAATAACGTTCAGCTTCTGCCATTGCTAATCCACAGGTTGGGAATGCTACGCATGCCAATGAACTACGACGAAGTGCTGAGAAATACTTACCATCTGTTAAATCATATTGTTCGATCAACTCGTTAATTTCTTTCTTGTTTGATACATTAGCAATGACTAGGTTTTGATTAGCAGTTAAGCGAAAATCACCGGTATGGACCCTGGCAATTTCTCGTAAACCAGTCATTAGTTTATAGTCTTCAAAATCTCCAATACGACCACCCTCAACAAACAGGGTGAAATTCCATTTTTCTTGAATACCTTTTGTCCATCCATAACGATCACCGTTACTATCAAATTTATACGGTCTTACCTTATCTAATGACCAACCAAGGCGATTTTCTAATTCATTTTTAACGGTTTCTAATCCGAGGCGGTCAACTGTATATTTGAACCGGGCATTTTTTCGTTCAGAACGATTGCCATAGTCACGCTGAATTGTAATGACTTTCTCTGCTACATCATAGATTTGTTCTGGCTTACAAAAACCTATTAATTTCGCAAGTTGAGGGTATGTTTTGGTGTCACCATGGGACATTCCCATTCCACCACCAATAGCTATATTAAAACCTGCTAGTTTTTCGTTTTCAGCGATGGCAATAAGTCCAATATCTTGTGAAAAAACATCAATATCATTAGATGGTGGGACTGCAATACCAATTTTGAACTTTCTTGGTAAATAAAGTGGACCATACATAGGTTCTACTTCTTCTAAATCTGGTGTACCAGCCACTTTTTTCTCATCAAGCCAAATTTCATGGTACGCTCTAGTACGAGGTAATAGCTTATCACTTAATTGTTTAGCCCATTCATAAACCTCAGCATGAATTTCAGATTGATAAGGATTTGGATTACACATTACATTTCTATTTACATCACCACAGGCTGCGATAGTATCCATAAGCGCTGAATCAATTTCTTGAATCGTTTTTTTCATATTCCATTTTAGAATCCCATGCATTTGAAATGCTTGGCGTGTTGATAATTTGAGGGTTCCATTCCCATACTTTTGTGCAAGTTCATCTAAGACCAACCACTGTTTTGGTGTCGCCACGCCACCTGGTCTTCGGACACGAACCATAAACTGATATGCTGGTTCAAGTCTCTGTTTTTGACGTTCATTGCGTAAATCCCTGTCATCCTGTAGGTAGCTTCCATGAAATTTCATCAAACGATTGTCATCGTCTGAAATTCCTGCGCTGATTGGTTCTAACATGGATTGTGCTAGGGATCCCCGCAAATAGTTACTCTCTTTTTTTATACGTTCTACATCACTTGGTGGGCCATCTGGTGCTTTTAATATTTGATTCACCATATAGAAAACTCCCTTCGATTTAAGTACCTTGTCAATTACGTAGTAACGTTTTTTCTTTTAAGTTTCAATATATCCTCACTCTTAAAATAATAAGATAAAAGGAATAAAATGGACCATCCAATAAGAAGATGTTTTCACCAACCACTTAAATAAATGTACTTTTTCAGGTTCCGGTGCCAATACTTAAAGAGAATATAAAGAGGTGAAAAGTTTTCTAGGTGAATCTAGTCTTAAGCAGCAATTCCAAATAATTTATGGAACTCACTAATGGTAAATAAAAATATTTATACTTATTAGCAACAAATTGGATCTTATTGTAACTAGAGTGTCAATTCGCTGTAAAGATGAGAATTATAATATAAAAAGAAGCCTTTGTTCTTATAGAACAAGGCTTCTTTTTAACGAGTGTCTTCTATATACAAGGTTGCAGTGGAAGACGCCGTTCAGGCATCTTGGGTAGTTTGCTCAAAATACAAGATTTTATGTATTTAGTCTTTAGAGTTAATTTGTTTTTTTAAATCAACCATTCTTTTTTGTCCCCATTCATACATCATTTCTACTATAGGTAACAATGTTATTCCTAGTTCAGTCATCGAGTATTCAACTCGAGGAGGAATTTCAGGAAAAACTTCTCTATGTATGATTCCATCTTCCATTAGTTCACGTAACTGGTTTGATAATATCTTATGAGATATTTTTGGAAAGAGCTTTTGAAGGTCACTAAATCGGTGTGGGCCTTCTACTCCTAAGTGCCATAAAATCACAACTTTCCATTTTCCACTAAGGATAGATAAAGTAAGTTCTTTTTCACAATTAAAATCGCCATTTAGTATCTTTTTTCTAATTTCTTCTCGCAATGTATCTGACATCAATCTCATTCTCCTTTTATTCTTACAATAGTAACCTTTTAGTAACCTCCGCACAATAAAGTGCGTTCTTCACAGGCTACAAAGGCCAAGTTAAACTATGTTTAGGTTTTAAATAATTTTTATATTTCAGGAGGAAGACATACAATGAGTAAGAAAGCACTATTTATTATACCACCGGAACGATTCAACGAAGATGAATTATTTCATCCAAAAGAAGCATTAGAAAATGAAGGTATTGAAGTAACAATTGCAAGTACAAAAACAGGTGAAATCATAGGAGATTATCAAGGTAAAGTAGAATCAACTACTCTTTTTACTGATGTTTCATCTAATGATTATAATGCCGTAGCTGTTATTGGAGGTTCTGGCACAAACGATTATTTATGGAATAACCAAGACTTACAAACTTACTTAAAACAAGCTTACGAGCAAAAAGTTCTTGTAACTGGAATTTGTGCAGGTTCAGTTTCTGTAGTTCAAACAGGTCTTCTTGAAGGACGAACAGCAACATGTTATCCAGTCGATATACAGGTTAATCAATTAAAAGATAATAACGTAAAATATGTCTCAGAACATGTTGTCGCATATAACGACATCATTACTAGTGATGGTCCAGATGGTGCAAAAGAATTTGGTCAAAGTTTAGTAAAAGCTTTGAGATAATTTTTAAGTAACAAAGAGATTTTAATTAAGATAGAACTTTATTTAGATAATAGTAAACCCTCCTTTTTTAAGGAGGGTTTACTATCGTTTAATTCCGATAAATCACATTATGGTGCGACAAGAAGTCGCTTTCTGACAGTGTAGCTAACGCTACTCATCTAGACGTAGAGATGACCTCCATCCGAAACAGCATTCTTGGTAACGAGTCTGTCGGTTGCATGAGGAAATATGGAAACAGAGGACAAATGCATGGTCCAGAATACTGCTAGGAGAAGATAGGTATGGTAAACAAAAGTGAAGGTTTGTAAGCTTCGTAAGGGTTAGCTCAAGATAATGCACAGCTGTGCTTGGGTCTCGTCAAGAGAAAAAGTAGAATCATAATGTTACTCTGATGCGTCCCGCATCTTACCCGGAGTAAAGACCCTACCTATCCCTATCGCATCTGTAGAAATTGGAAGCAAGGAGTTTAAATGATCAAAATATTGGTGCTTTTATTGCCAAATTAACCCCATACTAATAGGGACAGCTAATTACTGGAAATCTTCCGTCACCAAAGAAATTTTCCAATATGTAGACAACTATATTTGGAAGATCACTTATAGGTTCCTTAAAACGTTACATCCCAAAAAAACGTGAAAATGGATTACAAAGAGATACTTTAAACCAGATAAAATTGTTTAAGACAAAAGCAAGTGGATATTAACTGATATACAGAAAAAAATGGATAATAAACAAAAATATAAATGTTCGCTATGTACTACTCTATTGCGGACTTCAGTAAAGAATTTGAAACACATCATAAAATCCCTAAGATTAAAGGTGGAAGTGATGAATATAGAAATTTACAACTTGTCCATAGCAGTTGTCACATCCTACATCTTCGCATTTTTCCTGCGAAGGGACCTGTCCCAACTGACAAACAACTACTAGCAGCAAAGAAGTATTTATATAAAAATCAGATTGGTAGGACCCGCAACTAAGACGTTAGGATAAATGTATGCTTGAGCCGTGTGAAAGGAAACTTTCAAGCACGGTTCTGAGGGGGGAGGCATAAATCGTAAAGTCATCTTCCTACCGGACAAGGGGCAGCGATGCCCCTAACTTACCCGACTGAACTTAATATAATCAATCACTCTTAAAGGAACCAAGCTATTCCTTGTATATCAAGAATTAGCTTCAGTTCTACAATTATCTTTCATATATTGTTGATTTATCAACGTTTTGAGCTCTTTACAAATACTCCGTACTGTATAAAAAAGGAGCTTAGTTACACTTCTTCTTTTTTATGATGTTTTTTAAGGAGAAACCGATAATTAATCCTGGTATTACACAAATCATTGGAAACCATACAGTTCCCAGTATAATACCGAATAATTTAATGTTCGTTGAATACATAATCCCTAAAGTTACAAAACATGCAGAGAATAAAAACGGAAGATAGGAATAAGGTTCCTTTCCTCCACCTGCATCTTTAAATGCGTCCCACATCGCAAAAAAATAGATGCAAGGATAAAACATAAGCCACTGATAATTTGTTTGAGTGATTGAGTCTTCTATTTCCCCTATAAAGCTTAATCGAATAATTTCATTAAAATGAGAATTTAGATTTATCATAAATTCAAGGGCAATAAAAAGAATACCTTTTAAAAGTTTACCGTTTAATATTTGGCCAAAGCCTGGTAAGGCAATACTCCATAAAATTCTTTCTACAACTTTATCCTCTTTTTCCATAAAACTCACATCATTTGTTTTTTGCCAAGCCTTGACGGTCTGCAGCAGCAGGTGGCTGTTCCATCCATCCCTTATTTATTAAAAGGTTTGCCCCATCTTCAGCTAATAGCGCCATTTCTGTAATCATACGTGTGTAATCAGCGGACAGATCTCTTCTTTGACATATAGATAAAGCTTCCCCGTAATAACCTATAGCAGCAGAGAGTAGTGCTGCCACATGGTACATCATTAACTTATCTGAAAAAGGAGGAACTGTTGAATCAGTTACTTCTGATTCAAATGTTCTTGGCGCGTGTAAATTATCCTCTTCTAACATTGATGTTAGGATATTAAAGTGTTTTTCGCAAAGCTTTCTGCTTCTTTCCATGTAATCTCGAACGTCTTTAGATTGAGCAACTTGACTAAACCCTAACTCAAGTACTATTTTCACTAATGTTTTCTGCATATTAAGGAATGCACCACTAATTTCGATTGCATTAATCGGTCTATGTTTACCAAACCAGCCTCTTAAAAAATTTTGTTCCTTTACAAAATCAATTTTCTGTTTATTGTTTAGTGCCGGAGGTCTACTCATTATTCCCTTTTGTACCAAAACATTCGTTGCCCTATTATACAATTCCATCGTTTCAGTATTACATTTAATAAAGTATGTTCTCTGGTCTTCTCTAACTGAAAGACCAACTGCACCAGAATACCTAGTGAGACCGTGAATAGACATGATTTGTAAATAAACAATCATACATGTATCAGTAAATAAAGGCGGTGCATCTACTGTAACGTCTTCGTTTGTAAACCCTATTGGAATTGGGTAATCTTCTTGCGTTAAAAATTGTTTAATCTTTTCAAGATGATTTTCTGCTAATTCAAGAGCATATTGAAGAACTTCATTAATGTTTTGATCTTTTACATGATTGATAAAATAACGAAGAATACAGCGTGATAAACTATCATTTAAATATTGTGTCCAAAGGCATGCGAGTTCTGATGCTGTAATTTTAGCTTCATGGTGAAGGTTATCCATTTTTACCCTCCTAATGTATTTTTAAAAGACAGGATTAGTATAACCATTTGTGCATACTTAAACGTTTTTATTTTATTTGTCTAAGACATTTTAGATTTTCATGTTGGATTTAAGTCAATAACTTGGATACAAAAAAGTTAAGTCTTAAGCTGTTTTTCTTATTTGATCCTCAATCGCTTGAGGAGTTTGATAGCCGAGACTACTATGGATTCTGTTTCGGTTATACCATCCTTCTACAAACTGAAACATGGCTACTTTTACAGCTGAATAGTCTGTGTATTGCTTATGATGCACTTCTTCTTTCTTTAATATGGCATGAAACGACTCTATGCAGGCATTACCATAAGGGCAGCCTTTCTGGCAGAAAGACTGTTTGTGTTGTATTTTTGGACATGTTGAGTAAACTCACTACTTGTGTATTGTGAGCCAAGATCGGTATGCAGAATTAAGCCCTTTCCGCGCTTTTAAGCAGTATAAGCGTTTTGAAGTGCTTCAATGACCAGTTCGGATGTCATTGAGCGGGAAAAAGAATAGCCAACGATTTTTTTAGAATGTAAATCCAATGCAGACGCCAAATAGCACCAACCATCTCTTACCGTAGGAATATACGTAATATCTGCCACCCATTTCACATTAATCGTCTGTGTAGAGAAATCTCGTTTTAACAGATTATCTAGCTGCATAAGCTTTTCATTTGACGGATAGGGACGGTATTTTTTCTTTGTAACGGAATGAATTCCTGCCTTTTTCATTAAGCGCTGAACACGCTTTAGACTTAGATGAAATCCAGTGTTTACTAAGATCTGATGAATTTTTGGAGCACCATAACGCGCTTTACTTTTCAAACAGTGTAGCTAACGCTACTCATCTAGACGCAAAGATGATCTCCATCCGAAACGTCATGCTTGGTAAAGAGTCTGTCGGTTGCATGAGGAAATGTGAAAAGAGAGGATAAATGCATGGTCCAGAATACTGCTAGGAGAAGATAGGTATGGTAAACGAAAGTAAAGGTTTGTAAGCTTCGTAACTCTTAGCTCAAGATAATGCATAAGTCTCGCTTGGGTCTTGGTAAGAGGAAAAGTAGAATCATAATGCTGCTCTGATGCGTCCCGCATCTTACCCGGAGTAAAGAACCTACCTACCCCTATTGTATCTGTGGAAAGTGGAACTTGGTAAGCCCTATGTCATCTGTGTAAGCAGTAGGATGAATGAAAAGTCAAACATGTGGCAGAGGGTATGGGATATGGGAAAAAGCGAAAGAGATACCCAATCTGATATTTCTCTTTATTTTATTGGCAGAAGGCCCGATTTCAGGAATCAAATTGTACTTTTACGAACAGTTTATAAATTCCAATTTTATATAAGGACCTTTTAATGAATCATGTCGATGATTCATCGTTTCATCCCAAATGACAGGGACTTTTTTACAGTACCCTCTGTAATAGTAAACCTTTTAGGCAAAAAAAATACTTGAATATAAATTTCACCCTAATACCATAATATAGATAACCATGGATGGCTTTAAGTGATGAGGTGATTATATGTTCTTCAAACAACAGTTCTTAAAAAATAAAAATGATAAACAAGCAATAGGTCCTCAAGATATTAACCATTTATTTACTAAAGCAAAAAAATCCAGTGATTTCGGGCAACTTTCACTTATAAATAAACCGGGACATTTCATCCTTTCTTACTACAACACACTAATTGATCGAGAACAATTTCAGTGCAAAGTATTATATGTTTTTCAAGAACCGTCTTTTGATATTGGTCACCTAAAGAACATTGAGGATATTAGGAATACGATTCCCATTGAAGATATTTTGATTACAGACAACATTGAAGTGATCGAATCGAAATTCCTTAAAGGGTATGCTATTCTGCAAATAAAAGAAAATGATTATAAGTGTGCATTAATTAATTTATCCAATGAAAAAGTTGGGTTGCGTGAGCAAAATAACGTTGAAAATGAGTTCAGCGTCGTAGGACCTCAAATCGGATTTGTTGAAAATGTCGATATCAATATACATTTACTAAGGCAGCAAATCAGTACACCTAATTTAATTATCGAAGACATTCACATAGGGTCTATGTCACATACTAAAGTCATCATCGCTTATATTGAAGGGATTACAAATGAGCAGCATATTCAAACGATGACTCAACGATTACAAAATATCGATTTTGATGTGGTTTTTGATTCCTCTCAGCTTCATCAAATCATAACCGATAATTCCTTAACACCTTTTCCGCTACTTCTATCCACGGAACGTATTGATAGAACGGTTTTTGCTTTGATTAGCGGACAAGTAGCTGTTTTTAGTAATGGATCGGCTTATGCCGTCACGGGCCCCTCCACATTACTGGATTTTTTTATTTCGCCTGAAGATTACTATTTACCTTGGATTATTGCGTCTTTTTTTCGTTTGATACGTATCTTTAGTGTGCTTTTCTCAGTTTTTGCAACCTCTATATACATAGCTGTTTTGACATATCACTATGAAATGATTCCAAAAGTGTTACTTGGTCCCCTTAGCTTTTCACGTCATAACGTTCCGTTTACACCGGTATTAGAAGTGATTTTTTTGGAATTGACAATTGAACTTTTACGTGAAGCTGGAGCACGGTTACCTACTAAGGTAGGACAAACGCTGGGAATCGTAGGTGGCATCGTAATAGGCCAGGCCGCCGTTGAAGCAGCACTTACAAGCAATGTGTTGCTTATTATTGTTGCCTTATCTGCTTTGGCTTCTTTTACTACACCGATTTATAAAATGTCGAACACCATACGCTTTATACGTTTTCCTTTGATCATATTAGCATCCATATGGGGCGGATTAGGGATTGTTTTAGGAATAAGCTTTTTGATCGCTCATCTGACACGTTTAGAATCATTAGGTACACCCTATACCGTTCCCTTATATCCATTTAGGCGTAAAGATTTGGCGGATAGCATTATACGTTCATCCTATAATGTCACTTCAAAAAGACCAAGTTATTTACGTCCTCGATCACTTTGGAGATATCATCCAAGTGACCAGATCAAAAAGAAAAACGATTTTGATAATTGATCAGAAAATAATAGATGAGGTGAGGTATGAACTCACGTTTTTTCTTTGCGATTAGCTTTATTGTCTTCCTAACTGGGTGCGAGAATGAAAGAATTATTGATCAAGTTCAGATTATCGAATCGATTGGTTATGATCAGCATGAGGATGAAATCAAGGGAACGGCTATCTATCCTACGTTCACAGAAAAAGGACAAACCCAATTAAATATCTTGACGACAAAATCTGCTTCCTATGATGATATCCTCCCGAGATTGAATACAAAGTCTGCGCATCCAATCGAAATAGGCCAATTACGTTTAGTAGTGTTCGGCAAGAAGTTGGCAAAACAAGGGATTGATCCGATTATAGAAAGCCTTAAACGGGATCCGGCTGTGGGAAGTCGAGTGCAGCTGGGTATAGCCGAACATACAGCAGAAAATATATTAATATCAGGTAAAAATACAAACTTTCCTTTCCATTTAGGCGATAAAATTGATCAGAATATACAGAATGGAAATTTGCCAAAAATGAATTTACACCTGTTTCTGGACAATTTTTATAGTAAAGGCAAGGATCCATGTTTGCCTTACTTTACCATAGAGGAGGGAAAAGCCCACGTTAATGGGTTAGCTTTATTTAAGAATGGTAAGTATATAAATCATATTAATTTAAACCAGTCATTTATTGCAAAAATGCTAATTGGCGGAGCCAAAAATGGACATTATCAAATCAAAATCAATAAAAATAAAAAGAATGGTTTTATTTCATTAAAAAATCTGGATGCAAAAGCTCATTATACAATTAGTCAAACCGATCAAGTTCCGAACATATCTATCGATTTAACGATGAATACTGAGATAAAAGATGTCCCGCCTTGGCTTAATGTAACCGCAAATAAAGATATCCCAAAAATGGAAAAAATTATGAATGATCATTTTAATGAAGAAGTCCAGCAATTAATCTCGTTGTTTCAAGAATACCAAGTAGATCCTATCGGGTTTGGAGACATGGTTAGAGCAAAATCAAGAAAGTGGAATTATATCCGGTTTCAGGATATGTATCCCCATCTCAAAACTACAGTCAATACAAAGGTGAATATTATACAAACAGGTGTCGGAGAGTAAGAATTTCATTTTTGAAGAGGAGAGGAATAAGGTGCACACTTTAACCGATGAACGATTTTCAGTATCTCCATTTTTCGTTTTCTTTCTGATTTACTCTAATATTATTGGTGTGGGAATCATGAGTTTTCAAAGAGATATTATAAGGAGTGCCGGTTACGATGCATGGATTTCCGTCCTATTATCCGGTATAAGTATTCATGTTTTAGTTTGGATGATATATCGCATTCTTACAATTGCTAATAACGATATCATTTATATCCATCAATTTTACTTTGGGAAATGGATTGGCGGGTTATTAAACGTTTTTATCATCATCTATTTTTTTGTAGTGGGATTGATTGTTTTCCGTCTCTATATTGAGGTTGTCCAAGTTTGGATGTTTCCTTTAATGAAGACATGGCAAATAAGCGTAATTTTTCTATTCCTTCTTTATTACATTGTTTCCAGTGGGTTTCGTGGGATTACCGGGATGTGTTTCTGGGGAACAGTTATACCTTTTGTTTTTCTGTTTCCCCTTTTATTCTTTTCCTTAGAATTTGCCCAATTCAATCATTTACTACCTCTTTTTAATCACTCGGTTAAGGAAATATTAGGGTCATCTAAAACGATGGTGTTTCAGTTTCTTGGCGTTGAGACTCTACTCATGTTCTATCCATTTATCAAGAATCCTGAAAAATCAAAAAAATGGGCTCATTTCGGAGTTTTGTTTACAATCTTCCTATACTTTTTCCTAACAATCATTACTTTTGCTTTCTTTAATGAAGAGCATCTCAAACATACGATTTGGCCGACCTTAACTTTACTTAAAATTGCGGAAATGCCTTTCATAGAAAGAGTTGAATATATTGTCGTTTCCTTATGCTTCCTTGTCGTATTGCCTCATATTAGCCAGCATCTATGGACAGTCTGCCGCGGACTAAAAAAGTTAGTAAATATCAAACAACGTATCAGCTTATTCATTTGCCTCTTTTTATTCTTTTTGTTCTCTAATGTATTAGAGAGCCATAAACAGATAGAACGATTAGCTAATTTATACTCATCTGTCGGCTTCTATTTTATATATTTGTATGTCCCTTTTCTCTTTTTAACGATTAACATTAAACAAAAACTAACTAAATAGAGTTTTGATGCGAGAATAATTCGATAAGGATATTAAATTTCCCCGATAAAAAAACTGTATGGAATAAATTCTACACAGTTTTTTTGAAATTCCTATTAGATTGTCAGCAACTCCAACAAGAGTCCTTTTTTAAAGTGGATTTTCAAATAATATCCAATGGCATTTTCCTAGTAGGTTTAGGAAATACTTGATCAATTCTACTGAGATCTTCTTCAGTAAACTCAATTGTTGCTGCTTCAGCATTTGCTAAAACATGTTCATCTTGAACTGCTTTTGGAATAGCGATGACGTTATTCGAACGGATGGTCCAAGCAAGAGCGATTTGTAATGGTTGCACATTGTATTTGTCAGCAATATCATGAATAGTTGGATCGTTTAAAAGCTGTCTTCTTAAAGAGCCTCCTTGAGCAAGGGGACTATAGGCCATGATTGGCATGTTATGTTCACGCTGCCATGGTAAGAGATCGAAGTCGATTCCTCTTGAACCTAAATGGTATAGCACTTGATTCGTCACGCAATTTTTTCCATTCTCAGTGTTCCATAGCTCTTCCATATCAACCGTGTCAAAATTAGAGACGCCCCATCTTAAAATTTTCCCTTCTTCACGTAGTTTTTCCATTCCTTCAATTGTTTCCTCTAAAGGAACACGTCCTCTCCAGTGAAGAAGATATAAGTCCAAGTGGTCTGTTCCGAGTCGTTTTAAGCTGTTTTCACATGCTTTTGAAATCATATCTAAACCTGCATGATGGGGATACACTTTTGAGACTAAAAAGACTTCATTTCTGCGTCCTTTAATGGCTTCGCCAACTAAGCGTTCAGAATCGCCATTTCCGTACATTTCAGCAGTGTCAATAAGTGTCATGCCCAATTCTACGCCGAGCTGCAAGGCTTTTATTTCTTTGTCTCTCACTTGAGGATTTTCCCCCATGTACCATGTTCCTTGTCCTACACTAGGTAAAGAAGTGCCGTCAGGTAGGGTTACCACGTGTTTGGCTAATGCATTTTTAATTTCCACTCTTTTCTTTTCATCCATTAGGCTCGACCCTTTCTTTTATGTATTTGGTTATCATAGAAGTAGACTGTTAACGTCTCTACGTATAAAGTACGCATATATTTAGAATTTCCGTAACCAACAAATCCATTCTTTATTGCATGATATAGCCATTTCTGCTTCCGTCTGTGCAAAAAACAAAGAAAGTGAGGATGGCCTATAAGTGTCTGACACTTCGAGTCATCCTCACCACTTCTATTCTAAATCAATTTATCAATCGACTTTGATATCAATGGATTAGATCAGATGAGCTCCTCCATCGATAAGAACGGATGTGCCAGTTGTAAACCCATTTTTCGCTAGGTAAACATAGGTTTCAGCTATATCTTTAGGTTGAGCAACACGTCCGACAGGTAATTGCTTAGCAATCCCATGGTACATAACTTGTCTTTGATCTTCTGACATTCCGCCATAAAGAGGAGTGTCAACAATACCAGGTGATACCACGTTTACTCTGATAGGTGCCAGGTCTACTGAAAGTCCTCGTACTAATCCATCGATTGCTGAATTAATGGAAGCTAGAGTCGTTGCACCTTGAGGAGGACGCACCCCATATACACCCGAAGTTAATGTAATAGAACTTTCATTATTCAAGTATGGAAGAGCAGCACGAACCGAAATATACTGCCCCCAGAACTTACTATCAAAAGCCTCTCTTACTGTTGCAACAGGCAGTTCGCTAAAGTGACCCATTGCGCCTTCACCTGCAGTCACCACTAGGTGATCAAATTTTCCAACCTTCTTGAAAAAGTCAGCAACCTTTTCCTCGCTGCGAAAGTCGATTTCATAGCCCTCTACGTTACCACCAATCTTCACTTTTGCGTCAGATAATTTTGAAGCAGAACGGCTAGCAATAATGACTTGAGCGGATTCATCGAGAAACGCCTTAGCAGCGGCTAAACCAATACCAGATGTACCTCCTAAAATAACCACTCTTTTTCCTTTTAATGACAACGGAATACCTCCTTTATTCATACGTTTGTATGACCAACTTGCGGATTCTGATTACAGAATCCGTAAGTTAAAAATATTTAAGTTTTTACATCACCATTGTTATTTAGCTAAAAGTTTTAGTGATTCACGATTGAATGCTGGAATATCTTTTGGTTCTCGACTTGTTACAATATTTTTGTTAATGACAACTTCTTCGTCTTTATAATTTGCACCAGCATTTTTCAAATCGTTGCGAATGGATTTATAGCCAGTGATGTCGACACCTTTTAAAAGGTCTGTATCGATTAACACTTGTGGTCCATGACAAATGGCAAAAACGGGTTTTTCGTCTTGGATAAATGCTTTTGCAAATTCCCCAAAACGATCGTCTTCACGCAATAAATCGGGAGAGAATCCACCAGGTATAAGCAACGCGTCAAAGTCTGCAGGATGAACTTCATCAATAGATTTATCAATTTTTATGATTGTGCCTTTTTTACCAGTGACTTCGTTACCTGATTGTTTGTCAATCGTTATAATTTCATGACCAGCTTCTTTAAAGGCTTGTGCTGGTTCAGTGTACTCCACATCTTCAAATAGGTTTGTTATAAGTGTAGCGATTTTTTTGCTCATGTTCATTAACCTCCTTAAAATTATAGAACAGAATTAAAAATATTCATTTACGTACCATGCTCTTATTATCTTTATTAGAAGTTGATTTTATCTCCGTTGTAAGCCGCAATATAGATTTTTTTCATATCCTCCACCGGTACTTCTCGTGGATTGGATGGAGTACAAGGATCCTCAACAGCTCCTGCTGCCATCTGGTTCAGGTGTTTTTCAAATTCTGCTTCTCTCACACCAAATTCCTTTAGTGTTAATGGCAGGTTTAAAGATTTGTTTGAACGACGGATGAGGTCTGTTAACGAGTCGATCAATTCGTCATCCGTATTTCCGGTTAAACCAAGAATCCTCGTAATATCCGCATATCTTGAGCTTTCCACCTTTCTGTTATAATCAATCACATATGGCAAGTAGAGTGCATTTTAAGGTTCCCTTATTCATTTTTAAAAATAGAGTACGTCATAAGTGTTTCCATCATCTTCAATGTTACTAGTGAAAATACTCAGGTTCTCTCTTAACAATGGCCCTTACTATATCTTCTGCTTCGATTTCGAGTAATTTCTCCAAGAACCTTATGGTTCCTAATACTACTTGAATATCCCCCTCTGTTTGAACGTCCTCCATTTTTTTTTGAACAATCAGTTCATTTATAACTTGTTTGAAAGCCTGGGTCTTTATAAGCCATTCTCCAATCAGTTCCTTTGTTGCGTCTTTCTCCCCTGCATTTTTCACTGCAAATAAACTTTCCATTTTTGTTTCTACGAGCGTTACGGAACCAAAATCGGAATTCATACGGATACGAAAAAAATTCTTTCTACTGTCATAATATCGTTCTTCTTTTAATAGAAAATACTCTATCCCTACTGTGATCTCAAAAAAGGGTTCTGTCTCTGTAGGATAATGTAGACCTCTTACATCAACACTTTTTACAACGTCTAAATAGGTCTCCAAACCATATTGGGTACTAATGATTTTTGCATCCATTACGTTCATGATTTCACTCCCTTTTTCACCTTACGGATTCTTTTAATATCAATCATCTTGTTTACTAAAATCCATCTCATATTAACTTAATCGCTTTTTTCAACTGTATGTCCACCAAACTCGTTCCGAAGGTCACCAACCACTTTCCCTGTAAAGGTGTCATGATCTAAAGAACGGTAGCGCATCAACAGAGACATGGCGATCACAGGAGGGGCTGCCTGCAGATCTAAGGCATTTTCCACTGTCCACTTTCGTTCTCCTGAATAATGCTGTATAACTTCCACCTAACAAGTGTATTTTATATTGTTACAGTTTATAAAGATTAGATTTATCTTAAATCCGATCTTGTTTTCAAAATACAAAGGAGAATTCTTTAATCCCCTATTAAAAGGCCTAATGTATATGTTCCTTTTCACCTTAACAATTGCGGCTTAAAAAAGATTGGTTGCGGCTTAGTATAATATCTACAACAAATAATTAAAAGTACGCACTTTTTTGTTATATAATATTTAAAAATTCACTTAGTATACTTTTATATACTATATGGTGTTGTGAGATTTTCAGTTAGAGGATTTAAAATAAAAAGATCTTCGTTATTTACGAGGATCTTTCAAAATTTCCTTAGAGTCATTATTTTAAAAATAGTTTTATCGACTCATGATAAATAAAGGAATATCCTTGGGGGCACGACTCGTTGTAATGTTTTTGCTTACTGCTGACTCTTTGCCCTTTTGGTTGCACAGGCATTTATCAAACCGTTGTGAATTGGTTTATAATGGGGATATACACAAGTATCAACATGAGGCTAACTAATATAAGCAAATATTAAGCTTTATTATTTAGAAGGATTTGCTTTCGGTAGTATAAGCGACCTATCTATACCAGATGTTTCACAAACATAAGACGCCTCCATAATAGCTGATGGATCTGTTGCTAAAACGACACTTTTTAATTTAGAAAAAAGAAACCTGTTCGTAATACAATAAATAACCTTCTTTTTTTTTCCTAAAAAACCGCCTTCTCCATATAAAAATGTGATGCTGATATTTAAGTGATTGATAATACTATCTCCAACTTCATCAGGTTTTTCTGAAATGATCATGACAGATTTCCCATGATTTAATCCATCTAAAACATAATTAATCATTTTCGTCACTATATAAAAAACTGCCAGAGAAAGCATGGCCTGTTCCAATGTATAGACAACCGCCGCAATCGTAAAGATGAAAGTATTTACGACTAATAAAAATGAGGCAATCGGAAATTGATAGTGTTGGTTAAACCAAATCGCCAGCATTTCAGTGCCATCTATTGCACCGCCAAATTTTACAACGATTCCTATCCCAACTCCTAAGATTACCCCACCGTATAGAACAATTAATACTTCAGATTGAGTAATAGGAGGAATCGATTTAAATAGTACTAAACCAACGGTAGTAATGATATTTGCATATAGAGTTCTAATGACAAAGGTTTTACCCACTTCTTTAGCTGTAAAAATTAAGATAGGAATATTTAATCCCAAAAATACAAAATAAATTGGGATTCCCCATAAAGCGTTGGCCATAATCGACAAGGCTGTTACACCACCATCTACTAGCCCGTTTGGTGCTAACATCGTTTCTAATCCCATAGCAACGATTGACGCCCCAAAAGTTAAAAAAACATACTCAACAAATTTTTTCATCATCTCACCTCAAAATATGTATTATTCTTGATTCCTTACTATAAAACAGTTCATCTATAATCCTTTACAACACAGGAATATTATTTACCTTTTTCCAGATTGTACTCCTTTATTTCCCTTATGGACTGGATCATTGCAAATAAAAAGACCACAGGTCTTGACTTATTAAAAGTCTACTTGTGGTTTTAATTCCCTATTTTTAGAACGATTGTTATTTAATAGACGCACTTTTATTGGCAGGAGTATCCATCACTTTCTCCATATAGTTTTTACCCCATTTATACATGGAATCCAGTATTGGCATTAAGCTTTTTCCTTGTTCGGTCAATGAATATTCTACTTTTGGCGGAACAACAGGATAGACTTTTCGTTCAACAATGAGGTCGTCTTCTAGCTCGCGTAATTGGTTAACAAGCATTCGTTGAGTAATGCCCGGCATAAGAGCCTTCAGCTCACCAAATCGCTTCGTTCCCTCTTTTCCTAAATGCCACAAAATCAGCATTTTCCATTTACCGCCAATAACATAAAGCGTTAATTCTTTTTCACAATTAAACATTTTGTCCTGCATACGTGACATTTGTTTCACCTCCACTTCTATATAGAATAACCCATAGTATACTTTTTAACACTATGTAAAAATAAAGTGCGTACTTTCACACTTTAAATATACGTATTATACTAACGTGGTACCATCGTTAACAAGAGCATTGGTTACAGTTGCCAGGAGAAATGAAAGTGAGCAATGGGCATTATTACTACTGTGCAACAAACTTAAAAAATTATGAGGAGTGAAACATAGATGGAATTACAATTAGCATTAGATTTAGTTAACATTCCAGAAGCAATCGAATTGGTAAAAGAAGTAGAGGAGCATATTGATATCGTAGAAATCGGAACACCGGTTGTGATCAACGAAGGTCTCCATGCTGTAAAGGCAGTAAAAGAAGCATTCCCTAACTTAAAAGTATTAGCAGACCTGAAAATTATGGATGCTGCTGGATATGAAGTGATGAAAGCTTCCGAAGCAGGTGCTGATATCATCACTATTCTTGGAACGGCTGAAGATATGTCGATTAAAGGTGCTGTAGAAGAAGCGAAAAAACAAGGTAAAAAAGTCCTTGTCGATATGATTGCGGTAAAAGACCTTACTGGACGTGCTAAAGAAGTGGATGCTATGGGCGTGGATTATATTTGTGTTCACACGGGCTACGATCTTCAAGCAGTCGGAAAAAATTCTTTTGAAGATCTACAAACCATCAAAAGTGTGGTTAAAAACGCTAAAACGGCCATCGCAGGCGGCATTAAATTAGAAACACTTCCAGAAGTCATTAAAGTAAATCCAGACCTTGTCATTGTAGGCGGCGGGATTACTGGACAAGCTGATAAAAAAGCTGCTGCTGCCAAAATGCAACAAATGATCAAAGAACAAACGGTTACAGCAGGTTAATCCTAAGATGCAGACGACTCAATATTTGGCAGAAATCTTAAAAGAGCTTAATCATTCAGCTGACTTAATCGCAGATGAAGAAGCTGAAAAACTCGTCAATGGGATACTTGAATCGAAAAAGGTTTTTGTCGCCGGTGCAGGCAGATCAGGCTTCATGGCCAAATCCTTCGCCATGCGGATGATGCATATGGGAATTGATTCTTATGTAATCGGTGAAACGGTAACTCCCAACTTTGAAAAAGAGGATATCTTAATCATCGGATCCGGATCCGGTGAAACAAAAAGCTTAGTCTCCATGGCTGAAAAAGCAAAAAGCATTGGTGGTAAAATTGCAACTGTCACGATATTCCCTGATTCCACTATTGGACAGTTAGCCGATGTCACCATTAAATTGCCTGGATCACCGAAAGACCAATCAAAAGGTGATTATAAAACCATCCAACCAATGGGCTCACTATTTGAGCAGACCCTTTTACTTTTTTATGATGCCGTCATCTTAAGATTCATGGAGAAAAAGGGGTTAGATACCAATAAGATGTATGGAAAACATGCCAATCTTGAATAAAACATAGTCCTAAGAATGTAATAACCAAAAGACCGCAGAAATTCTAAAGAAACTTTGCGGTCTTTTGGTTATTCTTTAAAACATCATTTTGTTATTATTAACAATTATTCTAAAATTCTTTAATAAGGAATGATATCATGATTTCACTAAAAGGAAAAACTGCTTTAATTACTGGGGCAGGCAGAGGAATTGGGCGTGCTACTGCGATTGCTTTAGCAAAAGAAGGAGTTAATCTAGGATTGATTGGATTAACGATGTCAAATCTTGAAAAGGTAACCGCAGAACTAAAGCAATATGATGTGAACGTTTCAGCAGCAACAGCAGATGTAGCCGATCTTGAAGCAGTCCATCATGCTGTTGAACATATCAAATCAGACCTAGGTTTTATTGATATTTTAATCAACAATGCAGGTATAGCTAAATTTGGCGGTTTTCTTGATTTAACTCCAGAAGAATGGGAAAACATCATCCGAGTAAACTTGATGGGTGTATATAATGTAACAAGAGCTGTTTTACCTGATATGATTGAAAGAAAATCAGGAGATATTGTGAATATCTCCTCAACTGCCGGTCAAAAAGGAGCACCTGTTACAAGTGCTTACAGCGCTTCTAAATTTGCTGTTTTAGGACTAACAGAATCACTCATGCTAGAGGTAAGAAAGCATAATATCCGTGTAACGGCTTTAACACCAAGTACAGTTGCAACTGATTTGGCAATTGAAACCAATCTTATCAGCGGAAATCCTGAAAATGTTATGCAATCAGAAGATTTAGCAGAGCTGCTTGTAGCCGGGTTAAAGCTTCATCCAAGAGTCCTAGTAAAGACTTCAGGATTATGGTCAACTAATCCTTAATTTGAGAAGCGATCGACTCTTCTTGTCTATATTGGATAAGAAGCAGGAACCTAGTTGTAAAGTGTACCCTTTGTAAAGGATATTTTCAAAAAAATATTAGGTAGCTTGAAGAAGATGATCTCTGTATTATACAGGGGTCATCTTTTTTAGGTTCCATTGATATCTGTTATGGTTATAGTAAGTAATGTAATTGTCTATTTTATGTTTTAGTTCATCTAAAAGCTCAATTAAGGAAAAGAGAATAGAATTATGTCCATTTTCTAAAACGTATAAATTGAGATGATAATAATTTATAATAAATTTCAAATTATCCAAATAAATACCGATAATACTACTTGTTCTATAAGCGCTTCCGATGTAATGAAAAAGTTTACAAAGCTCCTAGAAAGACGCCTATAGATGAATTCTCTCCAAAACGATTAAGTATAACAAACTATGTTTTGTTATAGGAAGAAGAACTGGGCAATAGCCGAACAGTTAAGGAAGCTTATGAATCACAAGGTATATTTACACTGAGTGATTTTACAGTAGACAAGAAAGAAAACCTTATTTATCCAGAATCTCAAATCGATATTCATTTAAATTGGTGTTAAAGTCTTGATTTTTCAAAGCTATATAACAACTCGAACCACTTAAAAAATGGGCAAAATAATCCTCATCTCTCCGCCACCTGTTCTCTAAGCTAATTTGTGTAGTACCTTTAAAGCCGTTTCCTAGCTCTGTCTAAAGCATAAAATTTGATTTTGTGTATAAAGGGAAATAATATAGATATATCGAGAATTATCGATATAATTTTGTTCGATTGGTTTATACGCATTCAAAGACAAAATAGATTTTAATAAGATCAGAAAGGGCGGACACCGTTGAATCGGGAATTAACTATGATAAATGACGAACAGGCAGTTGAAATTTTCAAGGCTCTATCAAATCAGAGTAAATATTCTGCAAATGTTGAAAGAACCTGATAATAATTTTTCCCCGCAGGCACATGTCATCAAAGAAAAGGGCTTTGATGGCGGGGTTTGTGTTAGTGATATTCGTAGCAAAGTAGAACTATCACAGTCCACTACCTCCCAGTATTTGTCCATCCTATTACAAAGCGGGATGGTGGAAATGAAGCGAATCCGACAATGGACTTATTATCGACGCAATGAGGAAACCATTAAACAGCTTGAAAAATATATAGGCTTAAAAATATAACCTTTTAAGGAGGAACAAGAGTGAGGTTTCAAAATCATCGTGCCTATAACAGCATGTACCAGAAAGACAAAATGACACTCGGATTTATCCTCCCGACTGCCAGGATGTCTAAAAATCCGATTATGGAGAATCAGCTGGAGCTTGCCCGTAAAATTGAGGAATATGGCTTTGCTTCATTATGGCTCCGTGATATTACGATGCAGAATTTGAATATTGATGATAACGGCCAAAAGTACGATTTATGGATTTATTTGACGTATCTTGCTGCCTATACGAAGCACATTGCGTTAGTGACAGGAAGTGTAGTTCTCCCTTTGCGCCACCCTGTCAGGGTAGCCAAGGAAGCTGCATCAATTGATCAATTGTTTCCAGGTCGATTGATTATGGGAGTGGCATCAGGGGACAGGGAAAAAGACTTTACAGCTTTAGGGATATTTAAGCAAGAAAGCGGTTCGTTATTCAAAGAAAATTTCGAAATTCTCGACCGGCTGTTAAAAGAGGATCAGCCGACAATCCACAGCCACGCCGGGCTGATCGATGGTACAGATATGAGGTTAATCCCAAAGCCTGTATCTTCGATTCCTACCATGGTAACTGGATTTAGCAATCAGTCCATCAATTGGATAGCTAGGAACGGGGATGGGTGGCTTCAATACCCAAGAAACATTATTCAACAGGAGCAGCTTATCCAGGATTATCGTGCTTTAACTGAAGTTCATGCTCCAGGAGATTTTAAACCCTTCTCTCAAAGCTTGTTCATCAATTTATCGGAAAATCCGGATGAAATGCCTGTCCCCATACCCTTAGGCTATTCCGTGGGAAGAAACCGTTTAGTTGATCTACTTCATCAATTTCAAGCGATTGGTGTCAACCATTTGGCGTTTGTTCTGTATTTTTCCAAGCGTCCTCCAGAGGAAGTAATCCAGGAACTTGGAGAATTTGTTTTACCCTACTTTCCAACTCATAAAGGTACAGGTCAGCTTTAAAAAATTAAATTGTATAAAAGGAAGAAGAACTATGACAAAGAAAATAGAACTTTCAGTACTAGATCCCTCCCCAATTGTCGAGGGAGGATCAGCCAAACTTTCTCTTCAAAACACGCTTGATCTAGCAAAGAAAACAGAGCAGTGGGGATATAAACGGTTTTGGCTTGCTGAACATCATAATTGGGCAGGAATGGCAAGTTCAGCATCCCCGATAGTAATTGGACGAGTGGCCTCTGTCACGGAAAAAATGCATATTGGATCAGGAGCAATGCTACTTTCCCATTATTCTCCTCTTTCCGTGGCTGAGCACTTTGGAACGTTAGAAACCTTCTTCCCTGGCCGGATCGACCTTGGATTGGGGCGGGCACCTGGCACCGACCAATATACAGCAAATATATTGCGGCAGCGGGTTGCTGGTGAACCTGAATTTGATGCCCGGCTTGAGGAGCTTATCGCATATCTTTATGGTACAGGAACAGCCACTAAGAATGGTTCATTTAGCTTTCACGCCATTCCCGGCGAAAAAACAAATGTGCCAATTTGGCTGTTAGGTTCAGGTTTTTATAGTGCACAATTAGCTGGAATACTTGGGTTACCATTCTCTTTCGCAGGACATTTTGCTCCAGGTAATATGATGGAGGCGATAAAACTGTACCGAGATTCTTTTCGTCCGTCTCAATTTTTGGAGGAGCCTTATGTACTGTTAGCCGTTCAAGTGGTGGCTGCTGATGAGAAACAGGAGGCACAAAGGCTTGCCACTTCGATGTATCAAAAATTTCTTTTGTTAACCCGCGGACAGCCTTCGCCCATTTTGCCTCCTGTTGATAATATGGATGAGCTTTGGAACGATAATGAGCGCAGGGCGGTTGAAGAACAGCTTTTCACTTCCATCATCGGGGACCCTGCAGATGTGAAGCAGCAGCTCCATGAGTTAATAAAAAAGACTGATGCTGATGAAATTATGGCTCATACAGAGATTTTTGATCATAAGGCACGGCTACGCTCTTATGAAATTATGGCTCAGGCTACAGTGAATTAAACAGTGTCTAGTCTAATAAAGGATGTATTTTCTGCAGATATTAAATCAGTTAAATTAATGTAATTTAGATTGAAGCAGTAAAAGAAGACAAAGAAAACAGCCTGTAAATTCTTTTATAGGTTTGAAACGGAATTTTTAAAGAAAGAAGATGAGCATATGCCTGAAAATGATACAAAACAAATTACGGATATTCCATTCTCAATCCTGGATCTCTCTCCAATTGCAGATGGAAGTACGCCGGCTGATTCTTTTCGTAATACTTTGGAGCTGGCCCGGCTCGCTGAAAAGCTGGGGTATAACCGATATTGGCTCGCTGAGCATCATAATATGCCATTTATCGCCAGCTCTGCAACATCGGTAGTCATTTCCCATGTTGCAGCAGGTACATCAAAAATTCGGGTAGGTTCAGGCGGCATTATGCTACCGAATCATGCACCTCTTGTTATTGCTGAGCAATTTGGTACTCTGGAATCATTATATCCAGGACGTATTGATCTTGGCTTGGGCCGTGCACCAGGCACTGATCAGCTTACCGCACGTGCATTAAGACGTGACTTGAGAAGTTTAGGAGAAGATTTCCCTGAGCAGCTGGCTGAGCTCCGGAATTACTTTGACCCTTCCCTGGCACAAGGATCTAGTCATGTTAAAGCAATTCCGGGTGAAGGATTAAACATACCTATTTGGCTGTTAGGTTCAAGCGGATACAGTGCTCAGCTGGCAGGAGAGCTTGGACTGCCGTTTGCATTTGCGAGCCATTTCTCGCCGCATAACACACTGCCGGCTATCCAGCTGTACCGCCGTTCGTTTAAGCCTTCTAAAGTACTGGACAAGCCGCATGCAATGGTAGGGCTAAACATCATTGCGGCCGACACAGATCAAGAAGCTGAGTGGCTCGCTACAACGTTGCAGCAGCAGTTCTTAAATTTGATGCGCGGGAAGGAAGTCCCATTGCAGCCGCCAGTAGATAATATTAACGATATAGCGAGCGACTATGAAATAGCTGCCCTTGAGAATCAATTAGGAACTTCGATTGTCGGCAGTCCTCAAATCGTAAAAGAAAAGCTGGAAAAGTTTCTGGATGAAAGTCAAGCCGATGAAATCATGGCAATCGCCCAAGTTTATGATCATAAGGCCCGCCTCCATTCCTATGAAATATTGGCAGAAATTACTCAGCTAAAATAGGTCAAAACTGGACGAGCCTTATGGCAAGCTTTTAATGTATCTCCATAAATTTTTTATATAGAATATAAAAAATTGCCTGTCAAAGAAATTTTTGTAGTCTATGTTATCCAGTTGCTCAATAGCAAAGCCCTTTAACAAACTTGATGTAAACAAAAGGAGAAAAAAAGATGAATACAAAATATGAAGCTGCTTTTAAACCATTTACCTTCCGTTCTGGAGTTGAAATAAAGAACCGTATTACAATGGCACCCATGACCAATACGGCGGCACATGAAAATGGTGAAGTATCAGACGAAGAAGTTGCGTACTATCAAGAACGTGCCGGTGGCGTAGGAGCTGTAATCACCGCATGCACATACGTCACCAGGAATGGAAAAGGATTCCCGGGTGAATTTGGGGCGGATTCTGATTCCCTAATCCCTAGTTTAAGAGGTGTGGCGACAGCTATACAGGAAAAAGGTTCAAAGGCGATTTTACAAATTTTTCACGGTGGCAGAATGTGCCCGCCTGAAGAATTGCTCGATCGTCAACCAATCGCTCCGAGTGCGGTAGCAGCAGAACGGGACGATGCCGTGGTACCTCGGGAAATGACAGCAGACGAAATCGATGAAATTATTAAAGCATTTGGTGAAGCAACCAGAAGAGCAATCGAAGCTGGGTATGATGGGGTTGAAATCCATGGTGCCAATACGTATTTGATTCAACAATTCTTTTCTCCACACTCAAATCGCAGAACTGACAAGTGGGGTGGAACGCTGGAAAAACGTATGTCCTTCCCGCTTGCTGTAGTTGACGCTGTTAAAAAAGCAGTTTCAGACCATGCAACAAAACCTTTTATCATCGGCTATCGGTTATCGCCTGAAGAAAGAGAGAATCCTGGCATCACTATGGAAGAAACGTTGCAATTAGTGGACAAGTTAGTGGACCTAGATCTGGATTATCTCCATATTTCAGTCGGCGGCTTTTGGAACGGATCAATCCGTGATGATAACGATCAGACATCCCGAGTTGTTATGATCCATGAACGTGTGGGCGATCGTGTTCCTGTGATGGGTGTTGGGATGCTGCGAACACCCGATGAAGTGATGAAAGCATTTGAAACAGGTGTACCTTTAATCGCTTTAGGAAGGGAATTGATAATGGAACCTCAGTGGGTACAAAAAATACAAGCCGGTGAAGAAAACAAAATCCGTACAACATTATCTAAAAAAGATCAAAAAGAACTGGCTATTTCTGATAAAATGTGGGAGTACTATACTGGCATCCCTGGCTGGCTTCCTATTGTATAAGGAGTTCACTTATCTCATCCCATCTCTGCTTTCTTGAATTGTTCAACAAAAAATGGGGATCGTGATGATAATTGTCCTTGCTCAGCAAGTATAAGAATATACCTTATACTAAACAAGAATACTAAACAAGACGGAACATTTTAAAGGGAACTCTTTTAGACGTATATTTAATTACTATAAATTTTTACAAATCTACCTTTTAAAATCTGCAAACACTGGGTGACTTTTTATTTTATTAACGATAATAATTACTTTAACATCTTGTAATAGATTTAAATATCTCGTCCGTAAACGTATAGAATAAAGTGAGATTATATAGAAAAGACCACAAATTAAAAAATGTGGTCTTTTCTATATATTTTAAGCTATTTTCTATTCGAGATTAGCATGTTTACCATACATTTTATTAGAATCTAGGCTTTTTTCTCTCTAAAGCGTAAGATTAAGGCATCATAAAATAACAGCATTGTTTGCTCAAATAGAGATCCCATTGGTTGAATGGTCCTGAATCACCTTCAGATTGATCTTTCGTGACTCCCGGTAATTTAACAGTAATATCAGCTAACTCTCCAATGGTTGATTCAGGAGAAATGGTTATAGCTGCGACTGTACCTCCTAAGCTTTTTCAGCAATGGCAACTAAGGTTTTTGTTTCTCCTGATCCTGAACCACTGATTAATAAATCGTCTTTTTCTAAATTAGTTGTTACTGTTTCCCCAACTACATAGGCATCAATCCAGATCTGTCTGCACTCGCCACAAAAATTTTCTTGGATTCTAAAATCTGGTTTATTAATTTCTCTGCTTCTGAATCACAAATCAAGTGGATTGTTTGACTTAATTCTTGAACGACCTCAGCTAAATATTGAGTAGTCTTCATTGTTAAATTAACCTTGTTCAATTAATTTTTTCATTTCGTGTGCTGTAGCTTTTTTATCTTCTTTATTCGTAATTCCCCCACCTACGATAACAAGATCTGGGTGTTGTTTAATTACTTCAGGAAGTGTTTCTAATTTGATTCCACCTGCAATGGCAGTTTGCGCGTTTTTAACAACGCTTTTGATGGTTGAAAGGTCTTCGAAAGAATTCTTTCCAACTGCTTGAAGATCGTAACCTGTGTGAACGCAGATATAATCAACGCCAAGTTCATCCAGTTCTTTTGCGCGGGCTGCAATATCCTTCACGGCGATCATATCAGCAAGGATTTGTTTACCTTGTTTTTTCGCTTCTTCTACTGCGCCTTTAATTGACTCGTCTTCTGCAGTGCCAAGAATCGTAATGATGTCAGCACCTGCAGCAGATGCTTGGCTTACTTCATATCCAGCTGCATCCATAATTTTTAAGTCTGCTAATACGGTTAAATTAGGAAATGCAGCCTTTACTTCTTTCACTGCTTTAAGCCCTTCATTAATCACCACAGGTGTACCAATTTCTACAACATCAATATGCTCTTCTACCTCTTTCACTAATTCAATAGCTCCCTGAATATTGACAAGATCTAATGCTAATTGTAATTTCATTTATATTTGCTCCTTTTAATATGATTTTATATTGTGCTAATAGGCTGTCATTATATCGATGTAAATGTTTCCTTTAGAAAAGCTATTTACTCACTAGCACGTTTCTCAGTATACTGAGTATGTTGTTGAATTAAAAGTACACACTTTTACTGCATATAGTGATAAAAAGTATACTATAGGGTAAAATAAGGGGGAGGTGAAGTAAATGCCAAATTTAGGAGAGAAAACATTTAACTGTGAAAAAGAATTGACACTTTCAATAATTGGTGGTAAATGGAAAATGTTAATTTTATGGCATCTAGGTAAAGAAGGAACTAAACGATTTGGTGAATTAAAATCCCTTATGCCGGGTATTACCCAAAGAATGCTTGTTAATCAATTACGCGAACTTGAAGATCATTTAATAGTACATCGAAAAGTTTATCCTGTAGTTCCACCTAAAGTTGAATATTCATTGACTGAGCATGGAAAAAGTCTTATACCGATTTTAGATGCTATGTATGAATGGGGAAAAGGTTATATTGTGAATGTATTGGAAGAGGAAACTGAAGACAAATCAGCCACTTAGTAGAAAAAAGTTTCTTTTCATGATTTAAGACAATAATAACTTACCTTGATGTAGGTTTTAATATTTAAATGCTACGACGATGAGTAAATCATCTATTGTACTTTACAACATGCTATCCTGATTAATCGATATAAAATTCGATAAAAAATAAACATATGAAGGTCACCCTACATGCATCAACAGAAAATTTATCTAGTATTTATACTTATAGATTTGTTAAGAGTTCATTAGTATATGCAGTAATAGTAATAATTCATACATGTTTAAGAGATTTTCTAATCCTTTTCAACAAACATTAAAACCTCCCCACCTTATGGTAAGAAG
Organism: Priestia sp. 10L35; assembly: GCF_056395685.1. Lineage (NCBI taxonomy): Bacteria > Bacillati > Bacillota > Bacilli > Caryophanales > Bacillaceae > Priestia > Priestia sp. 10L35. The sequence goes on from NZ_JBFTKA010000003.1 coordinate 63,617, forward strand.
GTTTTAATGTCTCTATGTGGTAGCAGATTTTCACTAGCTTGTTCTTTCTGTTGAGCTTCTTTTTTATCATCTCCATGAGGGAAGATTGCCCATGCTATAGTAATAATTACAATGGTAAACGAAAAAAAGAAACAAATAAACTAAGTCCTAAAATAACAAGCCAATAAACATCCAGGACACTCTTTTTAAGTTTATTGGCTTGTGGAATATGTAAGTCAATAAAATTGTAATTAGATATAAAAAAATGCTGATGCATGTTATAGCAGTCAGGTAGTAGATTGGATTTAACTTTATTATATGCTCTACTATTGCAGGAGATAACGTAGCAGAAAGGATTCGGAATATAATTTTAGATATTCTTCAAACAAAATTAAAGAGTAGTCTCCAAAAAGCTTTGTATATAGCAAACGAACAATCCGTAGAAGCTATTTATTTTGAATATGACATGGATAATTAGTGGGAAAGCACATTTTTTGTTTGTGATGAATATAGCAGTTTGTCTGAAGATGATGATGATTGGGCTAGTGAGTGGATTGCCGAAATTGGAGGGCCTATTAATAGAGAATTTGCTCAAATTCATCAAGAGAATGGGTTTGATACGACAGAAAAAGCAAAAGCTGTAACACTCTTTCTAGTTATAAGAACAGGTACAGCTTTAGGGACAGTTGCCCAAAGTATGAAAGTTAACGTTCCACTATGTATAGGATTTCATGACCAAGATCCTATCATGAGAATCAAAGAGTAACTACCTATAATTTTGATTATGGTAACTAGATATGTATGCGGTATTCATATTATTAAATAAGCTTATGATGACTACCATACTTGAGATACAAACGAACAGATCAGTTTGGATTTAAATAATATCAATACAGCATTGAATTTACCGATATTATAAAAAATTTCCTGGAACAGTTTAACACTAACCAAATAAACTGTTTCTATTAAACCATTTTGTAAACCATTTTGATTTTATTTGGCAGAAGTAAATAAAGTTAATACTTCTTGCTTACTCGTGTTTGTTTTACACTATATAATGAAAACAATTAATTGACTATTTTTATTATGAAAAAGTTGGAGCAGGAAATTCATCAATTTTGATACGAAGTAAACTATAAGGTTTCTCTCGTAAGTCTTTTCCATAATGAAATCTAGCCTGCCGATGTAATTGGTTCACAATGACATACAAATATTGATCCGGACCAATTGAAAAAGTATCCGGCCACAAAATTCTCGGATCATGTGCGATAGTTTCCATTATGCCATTTGGCAATATCTTACGAATACTGTTGTTTTCGTAATCTCCAGCATAAACAGTTCCCTTTGCATCGGTGATCATTCCATCAGACGCACCTTTTTCTCCCCAATACTCCACATGATAAATTAAATCTTTGTCTGGTATACTTCGGTCTCTTAGGACTTCTGTTGAAATCGAGAAAAGATGACGACTGGTTAGTGGACAAAAAAATAAAACTTTGCCATCGGGAGAAATTGCTATTCCATCAGACGCCAATCTAAATGGGGAAGTTGAGCCATCTATGTTTCTATTCATCAAAATTTCACCTTCTACCTTCGGTAAAAAATAGGGATCGGGTGAAGTTGATTTTGCTCCATTTAACCGTCTAAACGCGTTTCCATTTGATAAATCTACGACAATAATAGCTCCTGGTCCTCTTGAAGAAGAATCCGTTATATAGGCATAACCTGCTTTTCCAACACGAAAATCAAAACGGACATCATTCAAATAAGTTGTAGGTAGAACAACATCTTCTGTAAAGGTATATACTTTTCTTATTGTATTGGTTTCTAAATCAACAGAGACTAATTTTGCTCCCCCTTTAATAGGTTCAGAAAAATTGGGTGCCGCTGTATCTAATATCCAAAGCGTTCCCCTTCCATCAGCAACTACACTTTGGACACTGATGAAAGTCATTGTGATATTTTCGGAGTTAACCAAATTGGTTTGTAAATTAGGATAAGACTGCAATTTATCCTGAACAATTTCCGCCACTGTAAATTTAACATCGTCTCCCCATTTCGGAAAGCAAATGAAAATACGACCGGTTTCTGAAACAGTAACACCTGTAGGCATTGCCCCATAAAATGCATAAACTAGTTCTAAATTACCAAAATATTTTTCACTAGGTAACATAGGTTTCATAATAACCTCCTCAAACATTCAAACGGGATATCTCATATATATGATTTATATTTTTTCTAATGCGTGTTTCTTAATAAGTTTTTCTATACGAAAAGATGATTGAATTGATTGTTTTCGAAATTTAATAAGTCTTTCAGAAGAAAGTAAACATTTTAATTTAAAGGTCTCCAGATAAAGTAGAATTCAATTAGCAGGTAGCGAAGTTCAATATTCCCGAATCAACGTTAAGCTGTTATAAATAAGAAATTAGGAAAATTCTCTTTTTTAACTTTGTGAAGAAATGTATTTAAGCTAAACTGCCTCTTTAGCATTTTAAGTCCACTACTCTTTTATCATAGCTTTGCTTTTTAAAGAAATTTCGTATAAAAGTGATGATTACACAGAATACTGTATCAGTCAGTGGTTTAATAACATTTCGGAGGAAAAATGCCAATGAATACAAAAGAGTTAAGAAATATCCATGCCCTCGTAACAGGTGCTTCAAGCGGCCTAGGATTTTTCATGGCGGAGGCTTTGCTTCAAGCTGGAGCCACGGTGGCGTTAGCTTCTAGAGTTGGAACTAAATTGGATCAAGCAGTAGAGAAATTAAAGCGCGAGGGTTATCCTGCTGTTGGAATTCCTTTGGATGTTCGATCAGAACAATCCGTCAATAATGCGATCGAATGGGTGAAAAGAGAATGGGGGAAGCTCGATGTTCTCGTCAATAATGCGGGAATTGGGATGAGGACAGTAAACCCGCGTTTTTTAGTCGAGCCTCAGCCATTTTTTAAAGTAACACCAGAGGGGTTTCGAGATTTAATTGATACCAATCTCACAGGATATTTTTTAGTAGCTCGAGGGTTTGCTCCTTTAATGATGGAACAAGGTCATGGGCGAATCATTAATATTTCTATGAATCATGAGACTATGAAAAGAAAGGGTTTTGTACCTTATGGACCATCGAGGGCAGCCACTGAATCACTCTCATATATAATGGCCAAAGATTTAAAGGAATATGGAATTATGGTGAATATGCTTTTACCGGGTGGTGCCACTACTACCGGGATGATTCCGGACGAAGTTCGAAAAGAGATTGAATCAAAATTCCAGCTATTAGATCCAAGGGTTATGGCCGAGCCGATTGTTTTTTTAGCCTCAGCTGCTGCAGAGGGAATCACAGGTGAAAGAATAGTTGCTACCGATTTTCAAGACTGGCTTCTCAAAAGAAAATAAGTTTTTAATCACAGGGACGGATTCTTTCCTCTTTGAAGAAGTAGAGCTGTCCCTGTGATTATTCTTTTATATTTTATGAGATGTCCAGCTCCAGCGCGGTTATAAGCCAATCCGTCAAGAAGACTAAAGAGCAAACCTTCTCGCTAGCTTGTCTAGAGTCACGCCTCTCATCTACACGCTTCCGCTTTTGTCCCTTCGGGTTCTGTATGATTTTATAACATCTGTTATCCATAGCCAAGGAAAGAATTCCTTCTTCAACTAACCTTCCCCATTACTTTAAGTACATTCCTCCACCAACAAAGAAAGCATCGCCCATGAAAACATTATCAATAATCTCAAAATTGGTCTTGCTACCGTTCAATTTCCCCGACTCATCCCCATTCATATAAAATCGAATCTGATATCGATATCTCATAAATCGCAAATCCCTACAATTATTTTTCTTCTTTTCATACCCTTTAGGCAGAGGTTCTTTAAATGGAAGTATAAAATACCTCATGCATTGCTAACATCTCTAAAGAATTTACCTGTTAACTTGTCCATTAGGAAAATAAAAAAATCCATGAAATTATTTGAATTTCATGGACTTTTTTATTATGTTTGTTATATGACATCTACTCACTTAAGTACTTCGTTAAAACAGTATAAAAGCCTGTCTGCCATATTGATTGTCCTTACTTTCAACCCACTTGTTTCTCAGGTGAATAACTGCTCTTGTTTTGTTTTTCTTCACCTGGTAATTTCATAAATATCATCAAAATAGCACTAACAAAATACAAACCAGCAAATATCCACATGACTCCGTGTACACCCATGCTACCAATGAATGTTCCTACAATTGCAGGTGCAATAAAGTAAGACATTCCAGCCCCAAAACTTACAATAGCCATAGCTGAGCCCTTCTTTTCAGGTGCTAATGAACTTACTAGAGCAGAGAGTGGTACATAACCACATAGAACGATTCCAAAAAATATGCCTACCACAGTTAATGCCCAGAAATTATGCCCGAACATTTGAGGAGTATAAAGCATAACCAGAGTCATTACACCGCAACCGACACTGCCAATCCACATAATTGTCTTTCGCCAACCTAACCATTTATCACTGATATAGGGAATGACTAAGTTAAAAGAGATATTGGCCACCCACATAGTTCCCCATACTTGTAACCATTCTTCTGTACTGTATCCATATTCAGAGGACAAGTATAGAGGGAAAAAGATTGGAAGAGCACCTACGCCGGTGGAGTTTATTATACGAACAACTCCTCCTATTGCAATTTTTGGCTTTTCAATACAAATAGTTAGTCCACTGAGTAAATTTTTCAATTTTTCCTTGCCGTTACCCTCACGTTCATGTACTTGGCCTTTTACAACAACAACTCCAATTAATCCACCGATTAACACCCATACGACCGCACTCCACATTAATCCGATATATCCGATTTTCGGAATCATATAAGCTGGAAAATAACTTCCAACAACATAAAGACCGCCACTCCATGCTGCCCAAAATAGCCCTATTGCCGTAGCTAAAATACGGTCAGGACTGCGATACGTAACCCAAACTAAAAACGAATAGCAAAATAAAGGATAACCAAATCCTCGAATAGCATAAGTTGGTAACATAACTGCATAATTATGCGGTTTTAGACCATACTCAATAAAAAGAATTTGACCAACTAACCAGATAACCAAGCCTGCTATCATAACCTTTCTTGGTCCCCATGCTTCTGTAAGGACACCCGAAAAGTAGGAGGCGATTGCTAATATAGCTCCGTATGCTGCAAAGAGAGTAGAAGATTGTTGAACGGTTAAGCCATGTTCAATAAGATACGGTGAAAGCCAACCATGTTCGAGACCATCTCCTACCATAAAAATTAGAGTTGCGATATAGCCCCAAATCATAGCTGATGGAAGACCTTTGGTGTTTTGCTCTCTTTTTGAAATCGCATTCATTTTAATCACCTCAAAATTATATATTTAACAATGCTAATAGTCACATTTACTCATTAGATGGTTCTCTTTAATGGTTAATGATAAATACCCAACCGAGTATTTATCATTAACCATATAGGAAATATACTGTTACGCCCACCACATTTCAGTTAATTGTTCTTTAAATTGTGCGCCTTTTAATAAAGAGATGGCCTTACTTAATCCTTCATCTAACGAAGCTAGCATATCTTCATGTTCAATGGATATCACATAGTCATATCCTACCGCGCGAAGCGCACTCACCATATCTTTCCATACTTTTTCGTTTTGCCCATATCCTACGGATCTAAATGTCCACGAACGATTCAAAGTATCACTGTAATGTTTTGTATCTAATACTCCATTAACACTAATATTTGCCTGATCCAAATACGTATCTTTTGCATGAAAATGAAAAATAGCCTCTTCTCGACCAAGTTTTTTAATGGCTTCTACTGGATTAATCCCTTGCCAAATCAAATGGCTTGGATCAAAATTAGCTCCAATACTTGGCCCAGCATGTTCTCTTAATTTCAAGAGAGTTTCAGGGTTATACACAACAAAACCCGGGTGCATTTCAAGCGCAATTTGATGGATACCGTGTGACTCTGCAAATTTCACTTCCTCTTTCCAGTAAGGAATGACTACTTCATTCCACTGCCAATCTAGGATTTCCGTATATTCCGGCGGCCAAGAACAGGTTACCCAGTTCGGATTTTTGGCACCTGGGCACCCAGAAAATCCATTAATCACCGGCACTTCTAAACGTTCAGCTAATAAAACTGTTTTTCTCCACACATCATGAGCCTTTTTGGCAACCATCTTATTTGGATGCAGTAAATTTCCATGACAACTTAGACCACTTATTGTAAGTCCTCTACTTATAAGGGCAGCTTGAAATCTTTTTAATTTCTCTGGGTTCTCTAGTAATTCATCAGGATTACAATGACTGTTTCCTGGATAATTGCCTGTGCCCAATTCAACGGCCTCTACACCCATTTCACATAGTTTGTCCAGCATCTCTTCAAAAGGTAAGTTTTGATAAAGAACTGTAAACACCCCTAATTTCATGCACGTACCTCCTGCTTTACCTTCACTTTCATCCATTTTTGTTGTTCATGACTTGCTAAAATGGCGTCGGTAATGCACATCGACATATGTCCATCTTCAAATGTTGCGAAAGTGGCTTTATCACTTAAAGGGTTTTTACCTTCCCGAATAAATGTATAGAAATTCAACAACCCATTTTTTAACGCATCTGGCCAGCCTTCATTATGGCCTCCCGGATGATGAATGGACGATTTTGCTTCAGGATTAAATAAAGTAGGATCTGCAAGAAGAGTTTGATTTGGTTGATCTCGATAGCCAATCCACAACTTTTCTGGTTCTTCTTGATTCCAAAAAGCAGAATTTTGACTGCAAGCGATTTCGAAGCTTAGCCTATTTTTTCGCCCTGCACTTACTTGAGACACAGTAAATAAGCCTTTTATCCCGTCTTCAAAGCGTACAAGAACAGACGCATAGTCTTCTGTGTTAATCGGAACATCTTCATATACTTCTTCTTGTCCTTTTTGTCCCCCAAAAGTAGATCCTTGAGAAGTAGATTTTTTTCTTACTGGTATAACAGTTGCTAGATCAGCAAAAACTTCGACAATTTTTTTACCTGTTACGTATTGAACTGTATCACACCAATGAGAACCAATATCTGCTACCGCGCGTGATTTCCCTCCGACTTCGGGAGCTAAACGCCAATTAAAGTCTGTTTCGAACAATAACCAGTCTTGTAAATAGCTTCCGTGCACTAAGTTGACTTTCCCTAACTCACCGTTTCTGATCATCGTTTCTAATTGTTTTACAATCGGAAATTGGCGGTAGTTAAAGTTTACGCCATGTACGACCTGGTGCTCTTTAGCTAATTTCAATAGCTCGGCAGACTCTTCACTAGACATAGCCAATGGTTTCTCCGATAACACATGTTTGCCTGCTTGAATAATTTCTTTATTAATTTGAAAGTGAAGGTGATTAGGTGTACAGTTATGAACAACTTGAATATCACTGTCTTTTAACATGTCACGATAATCCCCATAAGCTTTCGGAATTCCAAGTTCAACCGCTTTTTGTTCTGCTACTTCCTGACCATGTTCTGCTAATCCAACTACTTCTACAAAACCGAGTCTTCTGATAGCCTCAATATGAGTGGGCCCAATAAATCCTGTCCCAATAACTCCAACTTGTATTTTTTCCATTTCTTTCTCCACCTTAATAAACTGTATTTTCCATGATTTCTGTTTCTTACGTAGTAGCTCAAAAAAGAATTCAAACCTTTATAGCCGTTTGTTGACTTTTCTCTATTGACCGAATCACAAATCAACAACCCTATTTCTAATAAAGGCTAGTCTACTAGGACTAGCCTCTACTAAACTATTATTTAAGCTTTCACTAAATTTTCTGTAAGATTAACCCATACACCTTTTTCAGCTGATTCAAGGATAGCATCCGAAATAACAGCGATCTGATAACCGTCTTCAAAATCTGGTGATACACTTGTATCTTCAGCGATTGATTTGAGAAAATCATATGTTTCAATAATTTTTGTTTCCCCGTAGCCAATTCCTAATGCTGGGATTGGCCATAGACCTTCTCCATATGGATGTGCAGGTCCTGTATAAACTGTTCTGAATCCGCGGCTATCACTTGGATCATCGGAGAAACATACTTGAAGCTCATCACGGCGTTCATAGTTAAAGTATAATGAACCTTTCTCTCCGTGAATTTCAAATGTTAAGAAGTTGTTGCGACCCCAGGCATTACGAGTCGCTTCAATACTTCCTACTGCGCCGTTATCAAACTTAATTAAAGTTGAAAACTCATCGTCTACATCAACTTTACCTTTTGGTACATCAGCTTCTGCTTTTACAGTTCCTAGTTTATCTACAACACCACTTTGAATCGGTCTTTCACCAATCCATGTCTTTGCAACAGCCATTACCTCTGAAATGTCACCCACAAGATATCTTGCATAGTCAATCACATGTGTTCCAATATCACCTAATGCACCTGAACCAGCTCGTTCTTTTTGGAAGCGCCATGATAAAGGCGAGTTAGGATCTGCAGACCAGTCTTGCAGGTACGTACCTCGGAAGTTTAAAATCTTTCCGATTCTTCCTTCCTCAATATATTTTTTTGCTAGAGCAACGGCTGGTGTTCTACGATAGTTAAATGCGACCATATGTTTAACGCCTGCTTCTTTTACTGCATCAAGCATTGTTTTTGCTTCTGCTGCAGTTCGTGCTAACGGTTTTTCCGAAATGATATGTTTACCTGCTTTGGCAGCTGCAATGGCAATCTCTGCATGAGAGTCATTTGGTGTTACAATATCAATAATATCAATTTCAGGATCTTCTACTACCTTTCTCCAATCAGATGAATAGTTTTCAAATCCTAAACGTTCCGCTGCATCTTTTGCTAACTCTTCGGTCACATCAACGACTGTGTGTCGTTGAGGAATTGCTGGCGCCGGCCAAAAAAACATTGGCATACCTGCATAAGCAAGTGCATGCGCCTTCCCCATAAATCCTCCGCCAATCATACCTACGTTTAACTTTTTCATTTTTATTCTCCTCCTATGAAAGTAGTCTATTTATTCCGATCTACTATCTTTTAAATAACATCTGCTATATCGTTATGGTAAATTAGGCTTCAAGTTCCTAATATATTATCTCTGCTACTTTCTTCTTGACCTTAAGACTTATTTGCCGTTTCAAAACTTAATAAGAAGTTAAAGCTGATTTCTGCTCCTTTTTTCGGATCATTATAGCTATCTAATTCTACTGTAAGCCATTCATCATACCCAATTCCATCCAGCACTTGGATCATCTGATCAAACTTTTGATGTCCTTCTCCTAAAGGAAGAAATTCTCCATTATAATAATCTTTGAAATGAATATATTTAATGCGATCTGCATATTTTTTAATTACTTCTACCGGATTCCCTCCACCTGCTTCGATATGCGCTGTATCCGGACATAAATTAATCGTTGTTAGTGCCATTAATTTGTCCAACTGGTCTGGGGCCTCTACGTTTGTTCCTAAATGCGGGTGATAGCTTGGAATAAGATTATATTTCTCTGCAATTACTACTACTCGATTAAGAGCATTGCCTAAATCAGCGTAATCACTTTCTAAAACACCATTCGCACGGATAGCTCCTCCGCCAATTACTAGATGCTGCGCTCCTAGTTCAGAAGCAAGAGCCGCAACCTCATCAATTTTTAATAATTCCTCTTCCAAAATATCCGGGAAAATAAAATTCCCTCCAGTGTAAACTCCAATAAAGTCTAAAGAGTAACGGTTCAGCAATGCTCTAAATTCTTCTTTTCTATCTTTAAATTCCATTAGATTTCCGTCAAACATTTCAAATCCTTTATATCCAACTTCTGCAATATCTTTTAAAGCTTCTTCTGTTGATCCATTTGCAAGGTAATAAAGGTCTTTTATCGAAGTGACTCCGGCAGGATGCCCTACTACCCCGCCCCACGTATTTGTCTGATATCCTAGTTTCATGGTTACTCCCCTATCTTTAAAGATTCCTTATGAGTACATGGTGTATTAATACTTGGATTTCATCACCTCCCTAGATTATTTAGATAAGAAATAATTGAACCAAAATACATGTAATCGATTACAAAGCATTGTAGACAAAGACTATATTTTTAAATTTCTTATAAGAATAAGGTGTTTTTACTACCTGTACTTGTACTCGATTGTACTTATCAGAAATCTAAACTAAAATTCCCTTTTTAATCGGATATTAAATAATTCTTTTCCCAACCATTTGTAATCGATTACATCTTAATTTTAAAAAAACAAGAAGATTTAAATCATCAGATACATTTTCAAAAGAACTCTTATTCCTTTATGAAATATGTGTTGAGCATGAATTACGTATGATAAGCTGATCTTCCATTAGATATTGATGTCTTTCAATTTCTTCCTTATTCATCAACTTTATAAGTAATTTCATTGCCATCGTGCCCATCTCAAAAGCTGGCTGTGAGATGGTTGTAAGAGTCGGTTTGAAAATAGATGAAAATTTTATATCATCAAATCCTACTACGGAAATATCATGTGGAACACTTAATCCTTTTGAAGAAATAGCATTTATAGCTCCAAATGCCATCTCATCATTGGCTGCAAACACAGCTGTCGGAGGATGATTAAGAGCTAAAAATTGAGTCATTATATTAAAACCACTTTCATAAGAGAAATTACCCTCCTGCACTAGAACGGATTCAATTGTAAGGTTGTATCTTGCCATTGTCTGATAAAATCCCTTTAATCGATCCTGCCCTATCACTCCACCTAGAGGACCTGATATAAATCCTATTCTTTTATGTCCCAGCTTAACCAAATATTCTGTTGCTTTTTGAGCCCCACTGATATTATTAATAGAAACGGTGGGGATGGCTGAACCTTCTATATATTCACATGCCAAAACTACAGGATATTTGAGAGCCATCTCCTCAATGTGCTTCGATTTCATTCTTGCCGTTAGTAAAACCATTCCATCAGCTTTTTTTTGGAGAAGTATGTTTAAATACCCGTTTTCTCTTTCCAAATCATTGCCCGTATCCCCAAGCAGAACTTGATATCCGTTTATGACGGCTACAGACTCAATTCCTCTTAGTACCTTAGAAAAAAAAGGATTTGTTATATCAGGTACAATGACTAGAATCGTTTTGGTTTCTAGTGTTCTTAACTGACGAGCTAATGCATTTGGCTGATAGTTTAATTCTTTAATTACTTGTAATACTTTCTCAGTCGTTTCTTCCGTTACAGTGTTAGGTTTACTTAGTACTCTTGACACTGTAGCAGTGGAAACATTTGCTTTTTTTGCTACATCTATTATTCGCACCATTTTACGACTCTCTTTTCTTGTTCTTCTCTATAACAGAATTGTAATCGCATACAAAAATGTTGTCTAATTGGATTCAGACAACATTTCCTGAGATTCAAACTCTTTAAATTTCCTTTTAAGCGTTGTTTTTATCCATATAAACAAAAAAACAACAAATTAAAAAAACTCAGCACTTATTGCTGAGCTCCATGTTTTATAATAATTTGTACCTTTGCAGATTGTCTACTTTATGCTTGGAAATCCTTGCGGTTTCCTTATAATCTTTAAAATAGGCTTTATACATTTGACCCGTTGCTTCGATTCTTGTTAAAAGTTCCACATTTATAATATAAGATCTATGAGATATCATAAACCTAGAATCAACGGCACCTTCCAAGCTAGTTAAAGCTTCATTTGTCTCGAATTTACCATTTTTAGTATGAATGACAGATTTCCGATCAAGTCTTTCAATAAAGATAATTTCTTCTAATGGAATAAAAATTATATTTTTCTGCTGTTTAATCATTAAATCCTTTTTAAATGAATGTTCTTTATCAACTAGTGAAATAGACGCTTGGGAGGCTCTCTCTAAAGCACCATATAAACGATTTCTATCAATTGGCTTTAAAATATAGTCCACTGCCTTTACGTTGAATGCCTCAAGTGCATAATCATCATGCCCCGTAATAAAAATAACTTGTAAAGCCGGGAAAAGTTCTTTACATGCTTTAATCGCTTCCATCCCATTCAATAAGGGCATTCCGATATCTACTAAAGCAAGATCCGGTTTTTCTTTCGTAACATAGTGTATCAATTCTTCACCGTTGGCTGCCTCTCCGACAATTTTATATTTGGATAAACTTCCAATAAAGTACCTTAACAATTTTCTTGAGGTAACATCATCGTCTGCGATCAATACTTTCATCTTGTTGTTCCCCCTTTTCCCTAGCGTTTCTTGATTTCGCAACATTTTGAATAATATCTGGAGCATCTTCATGATAAACGAGCTGCCAAGCATCAATTACATTTTCTTTCATTACTTTTAGAGACGGAACGGCTACATAAGGTGGCGCTTGTTTTCCAAGTAGGGCATACCCTGCTAGAATCGCTTCGGCGACTCCTTGCTGATATGGTAGCTGGGCACCTAGCCCTTTAATAGGTCCATCCTGTGCAATTTCCAAGGCGACATTCATACCCAAATCCATTGTCGTAATGACTAAATTGCTTTTTTTTGCCGTACGAGTTGCCCTCAGAGCTCCTTCAGCCGGTACATCCCATACAACAAAAATACCATTTAAATCCTGATGTTCAGCAATCATAGCAGATGCCACTTTTTCTCCATCATTCGAATCAGTAATTCCCCTGCGATCGACAATTTGAATGTTAGGGTACTTTTCCTTTATAGTTTTTTCAAATGCTTCCGTTCTTTGTTTGGTTGCAAAAAAATCAGCATCATGATAGATAATCCCAACCTTACCTTTTCTATCTAATTTCTCAGCCATGATATTGGCCGATTCAATGCCATTTCCATAGTTGTCAGCAGAAACAATACTTACATAATCCTTCCCATGCTGCAAACCATTCGGTGTATTGTCCATAAACACCAGCTTCACGCCAGCTTGGGCCGCTTTTTGATATACGTTTGCAGTCAATTCTGGATCAACTGGAATGCTCACCAGTATATCCGGGTTTTTGGCTAAAATGCTTTCAATGTCAGCTACTTGCTTTTTCCATTTAAATTCTGCATTTGTCACAGCTACTACCTCAATGCCCATTTTCTCAAAAGTAGTTTGCATTCCTTCCAATTGAGACCTTGACCAATCACTTCCAGTATAATGCATAGCAATAGCAGCCTTATACTTCTTTTTCTTAATTTTTTTTATCTCTTCCAAAGATAATCGAAGTGTTTTTGCTGAGACAGCTTCCTCTCCATGTGGTCCCGTACTTAAAATTTTATGGTCTGGAATATTTTGATTAATTGTATTGTTTAGCGTTTCACTTAGGATTGTCAAAAACTCTTGTACATGAATGGGCTTTGTTAAATAGTTATCAAAGCCTTTATCCAATGTATATTGAATATCTTTTGGCATTGCATTTGCACTTACAGCGATGACAGCAATATCTTTCGTTTCTTTGCCTGCTTTTAAAATTTCAAATACTTCATATCCGTTAATATCTGGGAGATTAATATCAAGAAGAACCAAATCTATTTTTTCGTTTGCTACAATTTCTATTCCTTCTTTTCCTGTACGAGCTGATAAGAGCGTATAAGAAGGCTGCGATTTAATGATGTTACTTACTAGATGCAAGTTGGATTCGTTATCTTCAATATATAGCAAACGGTAGTTATCTTCCTTCTTATTATTTGTCGAAGGAAATTCAGTTTGTTCACCCCATTGTATGACAGTCTTTAAATCATTTGGAAGAGGAAGGCTAAAGCAAAACTCACTTCCTGTTCCTTTATTGCTTGTTACATTAATCTCCCCTCCCATTAGATGCACCAGCTGTTTAACTAGAGATAATCCAATGCCTGTACCTTCTTCTTTTGTACTTTCAATTCGATAAAATGGAACAAACACTTTAGTATATTCCTCTATAGAAAAACCCACACCTGTGTCTACGATATGAATATACTGCTTATTCTCTTGTAAACGACAGAAAACGATAACTTTTCCATTTTCTTGATTGTATTTAATAGCATTATCAAGTAGGTTCAGCAATATTTGTTTAAGACGTATAGGATCAGCAAGAACGATCATACTTTCCCATTGATCCAGTTGGCTATAAATACTGATATTCTTCTTCTTAGCCAATGGTTGTACAATATTGATACATTCCTTGATGACAGTTAGAAGATGAACTTCCTCTATAGAAATTTTTAAATTTCCTGTTTCTATTCTTGACACGTCTAAAATATCATTAATTAAACTTAATAAATGGCTTCCTCCACTTAAAATCTCCTGTACAAAATCACGCTGTTGTTCATTTAAAGATTCATCCATCTCCAATAGTTGAGCAAAACCCAGAATTCCATTCAGCGGCGTGCGCAGTTCATGACTCATCTTAGACAAAAAACTTGATTTGGCCATGTTCACTTTTTCAGCTTCTTCTTTTGCCTGAATAATGACTCTTTCCATTTTTTTTTGTTCTGTGATATTCTCAAACTCCCACAAGTAGCCTACAAAATCATTTTCCTCATTTAGAGGAAAACAATTGTAGCGTAGTGTCATACCTGTATCTATTTTAATTTCTTTCGTAGTTCTTGTTCGTTTTTCTGTGTTTTCGAGCTTATTTTTATTAATTTCCTTATCAAAAAGATAATGTAAATCCGAAGCGCACATCCCAATATGGCAAGCAATTTCCCCCTTCAACTGGAAAAGCTCGTAAAATTTCCTATTTAAAAGCCTTATTTTTTTATTGCAATCTGTTACTGCAATTCCACTATCTAACCGATCAATCAAACTAAGCTGGAATGCATAGGAATTCATTAATTTTCGTTCTTGTTCTTTTTGAAGAATGTCCTCTTCCATAATCTTTTTGTTAGTAATGTCCACACAAGTTCCGACTACTTCAGCTACTTTATCCTTATAAAATAAAGGTCTTAAATAAATTACATAATAGATACCTTTAAATTCACCTTCATATTCAATGTACTGTCCTTCCCATGCTTTTTTGTAATAACCGTTTAGCAAATTGGCAGTTTCAATATCATTCCAATAAAAATCATGAAGTGTCTTTCCGACAATATCTTCTCGATTAAACCCCAATCTATACAGTAATTCTCCCTCGGCAAAAGTATGAATAAACTCGTTACTTTTTTGTACAAACTTAAAGATCATTCCGGTATCAGGAAAGCCTGGCTGTGAAATATATCTGGAATCCTTCATTTGTTTCGCCCCTAGTTAGTTAAAAAAATATAATATGGATTCTATATGGTAAATCCCTTACTTTACAGTTCTTGAAGATTAATTTGAAACCAATTATTCATTTCTAATGATTATTGTAATCGCTTTACAAATTATACTTTTCTTATTATAAGCTTCACTATATTGATTAGTCTAACAATACTTACCCATGAGGCTGCCACGCCTTTATTTAAATAAGGAAGGGATTAAAACAGGGAGTGGTCTTTTTGATATTTTTAAAGGAAAGATATTTATGTTGTTAATCCTTCTATGGGGCATTACATAAAAGCATGGAATTATGAATGACATTTTTCTTCATCTGTTCCTGCTACTTTTGATGGGCCATCAAAGCCCGAGTGAATTCGTTTCACATGTAGAAAATATACAGGTCAACGCTTTGCTGCGTGTCCGCATAGTGTCTCAACTAAAGCAGTATTATTAAGAATTTCATGGTTGGTTACATCAGATGTTTGATTTGAGATATCGATTCCTACTTCTTTCTTTGTTTTTACGGCATTAGGACTTAAAGCATGAGCTTCAATTCCAGAACTTTTTATCTCCCCCTATTCCCCTTCATACTGTTTAGCGTAACCTTCTGCGATACCATATTTAATAAATCAAAAAATTTGATGTAATTAAAAGAGTTCTTGTTCAACTAACCTATCAGTTAGCTAATAAGAAAAAGACCACCGAAGCGTTCAGTCCTAGTTGTTATAAATGAATGAATTTTCAGAATTATATAGACGTTAAAACTACTTAATATAATTCACCCATAAAAAATATCATAGAATGTTTCCTCCTATATTCGGAACAATAACATTGTATTTACGTAAAAAGGAGGGTAATCAGAAATGGATATTCAAAAATTAGCTGATCATGAGTCACTGGATCTACATGAAGTTATTAATTTTAAAACCCTTTGCTTAGCGAAGTCAAAACTAATGCAAGGACTTGTATTTGATGATGATTTGAGAGCATTGATGCAAAAAGATGTTGAACAATCGATACAAGCGCTGGGAGAATTACAGGCAATTTATCAACGTGCACCTTTTGAAGCCCCTGTTCCTCAAAACCGGCCAACACCAATAATAAATTAAAAAGGAGGTAAATTCATTGAATCATGACTATTTAGATCCTATAAACTCGCTACACGTACCAGAGCTCGCAGATACCACATTTGCGATGGACTTTCTTCTTCGTGCCAAGGAAGGTGTTCGCAATATCGCAGTCGCATTAACGGAGTCCGCATCACCTGATGTTAGAACTCTCTTACGAAAACAGTTAATGCAAGGAATTGCCATGCACCAAGAAATTACAGAACTAATGATCAGTAAAAAATGGTTCCATCCATACGAATTAAGTGAACAATATCAATTAGACCAACTTTCTGCCAACAATACATTGATGATTGGCAAAATGAATCTATTTCCTGTTGAGACCAATAGAAAAGGTCTGTTTGACCGAACACCTGATGAACACTAACACTGGAGGCTATCTATCATGAAGGCAGTAACGTATCAAGGCATTAAAAATGTTGTAGTCAAAGAAGTTCCAGATCCAAAGATTCAAAAACGAGATGACATGATTATTAAAGTAACCAGTACAGCTATATGCGGATCTGATTTACATTTAATTCATGGCATGATTCCTAACCTGCAAGAAAACTATGTGATTGGCCATGAACCAATGGGAATCGTCGAAGAAGTTGGTCCAGATGTGACGAAGGTAAAAAAGGGAGATCGTGTCATTATTCCTTTTAATATAGCATGCGGTGAATGTCTTTACTGTAAAAACCATTTAGAAAGCCAATGTGATAATTCCAATGATAATGGTGATATGGGTGCCTATTTCGGATATTCTGGTACGACGGGTGGCTATCCAGGTGGGCAAGCTGAATATTTAAGAGTACCATTTGCAAACTTTACTCATTTCAAAATTCCAGAGACTTGTGAAGAACCAGATGAAAAGTTAGCAGTTATTGCCGATGCAATGACTACTGGTTATTGGAGTGTTGACAATGCAGGCGTAAAGGGTGGAGACACAGTTATTGTTCTTGGCTGTGGTCCCGTTGGTCTTTTTGCTCAAAAATTCTGTTGGCTAAAAGGAGCAAAGCGTGTCATTGCCGTAGATTATGTAGATTATCGTTTGCAACACGCCAAACGTACCAACAAAGTTGAAATTGTAAATTTCGAACATTTTGAAAATGCAGGAATGCATTTGAAAGAAATGACGAAGGGCGGCGCTGATGTTGTCATTGATGCAGTTGGTATGGACGCTAAAATGACTGATATGGAGTTCCTTGCGAGTGGAATGAAACTGCAGGGCGGAGCATTTGGTGCGTTTATCATGGCTTCACAAGCAGTACGTAAGGGCGGGACAATCCAAGTTACAGGCGTTTACGGTGGCAAATATAATGGATTCCCAATGGGAGATATTATGAACCGAAACGTCAATATTCGCTCTGGACAAGCACCTGTGATTCACTATATGCCATATATGTTTGAATTAGTTTCGACCGGAAAAATTGATCCAGGAGATGTCGTGAGTCATGTACTTCCACTTAGTGAAGCAAAGCGTGGCTATGAGATTTTTGACACCAAAATGGATAATTGTATAAAAGTCTTGTTAAAACCTTGAAGAAGGAGGTAGAAAAAATGAATTACGCCTTACATGAAGTTCTTGAGGTCCATGAAATGGCTGCATTTAAGACCAATTGCTTGACTAAGTCCAAAACGATGAGAGGGTTAGTTACAGATCAGCAATTAAAAGATATTATGCAACAAGATATTGATGTATCTGCGAGACAATTACAAGAATATGCTTCTATCCTTTCCAACGCTAAGCAGTAAAAGAGGAGATGAATGAACATGAATCCAATTATTGAAAATTTAACTGGCATGAATGCACTATCGGATCAAGTGGTTGCAATGGATTTATTGATTGCAGCTAAAAGTGGAGTTAGAAATTACGCCATGGCAGTTACAGAGGCAGGAACACCTGAAATTAAAGAAATGCTCACTCGCCATTTAGTGGAAGCTCTTGATATGCATGAACAAATTTCTGCATATATGGTAGAAAAAGGATGGTACCACGCTTGGGATACAAATGAACAAATCACTTTAGATTTAAATAATATCGATACAGCATTGAACTTACCCACTCTATAAAAATAAAATAGGAACAGTTTAACATTACCAACCTAAACTGTTCCTAATAAACCATTTATATTTAAATAATGGAAATATACGATTACAAATTTGATGTCTTTTCTTTTAGGATTAGAGCTAAATTAAACCAATTACGAACTACTGGCTTCATGCTTACGCGTTCAAATATTAAAAAATGAACCAATTATTCTTTATACCAACTTTATACCAAATAGTAGTATAAGGAAATTAATCAATTTTCATATGAAGTAAACTATAAGGTTTCTGTCCTAAATCTTTTCCAGAATGAAATCTAGCCTGCAGATGTAATTGGGCCAAAATGACATACAACTTAAATCAACTTATTACAAAAAAGCCGAGAAACTTAATTCCCTAGCTTTTTTGAGTTTCTATCGCTTGTTTAACCGTTGCATAGGTTTTAATAGATGAGAAATCGATTCCATTTCTAACAATGGTTTGGGCCAGTTCAGGTCGTATACCAGTCATCATCACCTCAATACCTTGTAAGCGAAGAACACTGTAAATATCAAAGAGGTAACGTTCAGCTATAGCGTCTATAGTTAAGATACCTGAGAAATCAACAATTAGATACTCTACCTTCATTTCAATAATTTTCAAGATAACATTCTCCAAGATATATTCAGCTCTTTCTGAATCAATAGAGCCAATTAGTGGGAGAACGGCGGTTTTATCTTGAATGGGGACCACAGGAACCGATAATTTCAATACTTCTTGTTGCGCCTTTTGAATAATTTTATCTTTCACTTGTTCAAATACTATAATCGTTTCATTAATACTTATATCGAGCAAATAGTTAAACCGTTTATTAATAAATACAACTTCTTCTGAAGAAAGTCCATGCTCTATACTTATTTTAGTAAGGTAATCGATGAAGACTAGGCGCGTAGGAGGATAGCGTGTAATAATAATAGAGATTCTCTCCCCTTGAGATGCTGTACGCTTACCATTGATCTTACTCCATTCAACAAGCCCTTCAGGTACGTTGTTTTCACTACTAAAGAGACTCTTTCCTAAAAACTTAATAAATTCAGTATAGACGATAATTGCTTGTTCAAGTTCCTCCTGTAAAGCCTCAAAATTGGGGTTCTGAGAAATTTCTTGCACAATTTCATTTGCTAACATTTCTGCATTATCATCTAAGTACTTAGCAACGCCTATAATCCCTTTCAATAATTGTCACTCCCTCATCTTCTTATTTATGAATGCATTTAGGTAGTCATTTTATCTCTTAATTTCCTATTTATTGTTTTAAACACGAATAAGTAGATCTTCTATCGCCTTTTGTAAACTTGATTTTATAGTCAAATTATTAAATTCAATACCAACACTTACAACAGTCTGTGCAACTTCCGGACGAATTCCTGTTAAGACTGTTTCTACACCTAGAAGCTTTAACGCGTCTATCACTTTGAAAATCCCGTCTGCTATCATGGTATCTATAATATAAACACCCGATAAATCTACTATTAAACGTTGAAGCTGTAGTCTGTTCGCTGATTTCAACGCTTCTTCCATTAGATAATTGGCTCTTTCCGTATCTATATTTCCAATGAGAGGCAAAATAGCCATTCCTTTAGCTAAAGGGACAACTGGGACCGATAATTCAAGAAGAGCACTTTGCGCACGTTCAAGGGTTAATTGATAGAAATGCACATAACTTAAACTAAAGGAATAAGCAGCATGATCTAGCAGAGGATCAATAATTCCACCGACTTCAAATACCGTATCTATTGATAGATTATTTTCCTTTATTACTTCCTTCAATGTCTTCCATAAGAAAGTGCGATAATACTTTGTATCTTTTAATGCTTCATCCAATGGCACCTTCAAATTGCAAAACATTTCCCCTGTTTCTTTTCCCCATTGTGTAAATTTTTGGAGTGCTCTTTCTTCATTTAAGTGATCCCTAAGAACTTCACCAAATAGACTTATAAAGTGAGCTCGGGTATTAATAAGTTCCACTTCAAAAGGAGCCAATTGTTTCTTTTCTTCTTCTGTAATATCAACTATTCTATTTTCATGTACTTCATTAGCGATTTCAAATCTATATTCTAAGATTTTATCCCCTAAAAATCCTATTTCATCTTTCATGATTTCCTCCGAAAAGCCTGTTGAGACTATTATTTAGTTTTTATACTAATTATACCACCACGTGTCAAAACAATTATTTTTTTGTTAATTTCTCAGTATAAAATTCTCTACTCTAATCTTCATAATTTATTAAACAATTTGTTACAAAGGATTAAAAAAATCAAAGCCGAATTCGCCTTCTGTGATATGATTAATCCAATAAATAGAAATCTTATATGTTATACACATCATAAAACAGAAAATTACTAATCCATTATTTTTTCTGTATATTAAAGGACATTTAACGTCGGAATATGTAAAATTCACACAAATAAGAATAACTTATTACTCTGTAGATTTTTTAAAATTTTTACCAAAACCACTCTGAGGTGAACTATGAAAACAATTAACTCTATATCTAGTTCTAAAAAATTTGATAAAGGTCATGTCTTTTACCGTTTTGAAGATAAACAATTTTACATAAATAATTTAATGCGTTTTATTAAGAATGGATTAGAGAGTAAACAATGTATATTGATAATTGAGAATATGAGGGCACTTCCCCTAATAAAAGCTACTATTGATAAAAAGTTTATTCATAAACAAAAAGAATCTATTCGTTTAGTTAATAATTTTGATTATTACTTGGCAAATGGTGATTTTCACACAAAAACTATTCTTACTCATTTTCAAGAAGATTTGTCTATATTGAAAATGAAAAATACGATGATAAGAACATGGGCTCACGTAGAATGGGCTTCAGAGAAACCAGATGTTCTTTTACTAGAAGAATTTGAATCAACTGCCGATAATTTTGTTGAGGAGGAGGGTATAGTTTCAGTTTGTGCATATGCTGCTGATTCTTTATCTTCTACTTTGGATACTACTCTGCAGCAATTACATCAATATATTATGACAGATCATAACTTTTTTATTTCCCCCTTTTACAATGGGGGAAGTTGGTAAAATTATTGCCATGAATCTACATATTCATGGCTTTTTTGGTTCCTATATTTTGTTTTATGTTAACTAAAATCATATACAGTTTAAAATTAGAAAAAACTCCCTCCAATAAATAGGGAGTTTTTCTACAGGTTAATGAGATTTAGATCGAAGATAATTCTCAGCACCTTGAGTAGTTTGTTCATAATAAAAAGAGATATTCGTGGTTTAGGCTACTTGTGCCTAAATCATGAATATGTTGACCAAATTATATATTTAAAATAAATTTTTAACCAATAAGAATCTTTTCTTCTGCATACCTAATTTTAGATTGTTTGTTTGAACGAATCGCAAGTACAAAGCCAATGGTAAGAGGTCCCACTCTGCCAATAAACATCATAATTGTAATCAGAATTCGACCTATAGGACTTAAATCTCCTGTAAAGTTAGCACTTAATCCAACTGTTCCAGAAGCAGAGAACGTTTCAAACAAAAGGGTAGACATGTCTATACCTTTTTCTGTGATTGTGAGTAGAAAGAAAATAATAGAAACAAAAATAATGCCAGAAGTAGCAATAGAAAAAGCTCTATACACAAGCGATTTAGGAATTCGGCGTCGAAAAACATTAATCTCTTCTTTATTTGTCAATACTGACCATAAAGCAAACAATATTAAGACAAACGTAGTTATTTTAATTCCACCGCCTGTTGAACCTGGAGCCGCTCCAATAAACATAAGACCCATCATATACACTTTCGAAGGCAATGTGAGCGCCCCGATATCCAAGGTATTAAAACCAGCAGTACGAGGAACTACACCCTGAAAGTAAGCTGCCCACCATTTATCCCCCATGCTTAATTGACCTAAAGTATGAGAGTTATGATATTCTAGAGTAAAAATAATGAGTGTACTCACGACATTTAGTAGGATAGTTGAAACTAATACAATTTTAGTGTGAAGAGAAAACTTTCTTATGTTTCGTTTCTGAAAAATGTCTGCAATGACAAAAAATCCAGTCCCTCCTATTATGAAAAGTAACGTAATCATAATATTTACGGTTGGATCTCCTACCCATTTGCTTAAATTATCTGGTTCCAAACCAAATCCTGCATTGTTAAAAGCAGAGATAGAATGGAATATGCCATAATAAATAGCCTTTCCCCAGCTCATTTCTTGGGACCAACGAATAGCTAGGATAAGCGCTCCTATACCTTCCACAGCCAATGTAATTAGCACAACACGTTGGACTAATGCAATAACGCCTTGTAGCGAAAAAGCATTTAGAGATTCCTTAAGTATTAATCTTTGTTGTAATCCTATTTTTTTACCTAGTACAATAAACATGAGTATACCAATAGTCATGAATCCCCAGCCACCAACTTGAATGAGCACAAGCAAAATGAGCTGTCCAAATAAAGTAAATGTTGTCCCCGTATCTACCACGGCTAGGCCTGTTACACATACAGCAGAAGTGGCTTCAAAAAGAGCATCAATAAAGCTTAGATGATGTCTATCGCTTGTAGCAGCAGGAATCATTAATAAGCCGGTGCCGAGCAATATTAATCCTAAAAACCCCACGAACAAGATACTTGCAGGTTCCAGATGCTTCACTTTATGTTTTTTACGTGACTTAGAAATTATCATATTACATTTCCCTTCAAAATGTTTTGATTAAAGATTTATTATATATCATACCCATTTATTTCAAAAGATGGTCATTACTTTTATTACCTTCCTATCTTCTCAGAAAGTACGTTACATTAAGTAAATAATAAAGTATCTAATGTTAATATACTTTAAATAAGATAAAATTTATTAAAAATAAAAAGATCACATCTTCTATGTAAAGGAGTAAAATAACAAACTAATTTATAAAAATAATAGTTTTATAAGGCTCTGTTAAACTTTATTGTTGATTTTTTGAATAAAGAAAAACACTATATTGAATAAAACATAGTGTCCTTGTTTCTTATTGTTGATTATCAGCTTGGCGATTCTAACAATTCATCTATTATCTTTAATTGCCTTACCCTTTCCTTTGTTGAGGAATCTAAGGAGTTATGTGTTAGAAGATTTGTTACTTTTATTGCGTAGTCACTGCTAACCATTGCCTGTCTTCTCATATGTCCTGTTGCTATGGCTTGGGCAAATGAACGTGCAGAATATTTACTAACGTCAGATTTGGAGTCTTTAGCCAATTCATTTACAATAAATCCAACTTTTCGTAAATCAAGAGCTCTAATACTTTCTTCTATTCGTTTTTGCAAAGTTTCTATTCTCAAATTTATACATAGTTCATCTTTTAAATGGTCATCGAGAAAATCTAATCCTTTTTATTGTCCTAAATCATCCATGCTATCAGGTAAATAAAGTCACGCTAAAACAAACTTAACCTTTTTAATGTAGCAACCAACGGGGGGTATTTTCTATTTGTAGAAAATACCTTTTATTTTTATAATCCTGTTGATACACGTGCATATCCAATAAACACCTATTATCACTCTTTCTTATTTTTCTCTTATTCGATTGTAATATAAAATAGAATAAGAAAGGTTATTGAACACAGAATACTGTACAGAGTTTTATTACAAAAAACATTAAAAATCGACTTTTCCCACTCAGAATGTAGCGTGTGCAGAAACGGATAAAAACCAATTATTTTTCATAAAGCTCTAACAAGCGTTTGTGTATCCAAATAGCGGCTTGTAAACCTTCTCCCATCGCTACCGTCACTTGTTCAGAATGAGCTACAATGTCTCCTGCTGCCCACACGTTTGAAACATTTGTTTCTTTTGTACGCGGATTTACGATAATGTGCTGATTTTCTAGAAGTTCTGCTCCGAGCTCATGCGCTAACTCTGTTCGAACTTTATTTCCTCCGAACGCTAAAAAACCTCTTTCTCCATAGATAAATTCATTGTTTTCGAGGATGACTCCTTTTAACCTTTCTGCTTCAGCTATGACTTTTTTTATTGCCGCTTCTTTATAGGTAATGCCCTTTTGCATCAAGGTATCTGCTAAAGGTCCAATTTCTTTTTTGTCGTGATTAATGTACGTAATGTCATTTGTCCAATATGTTAACGTAAGAGATAAACTGGCTCCTGCTTTTCCTGACCCTAGTACTAATACCCTTCTATTATTTACTTCATACCCATCGCAGTCGGGACATACATATACGGTTGTTCCCATGCACGGATATAGCTCTTGCTGAAGTTCAGGCGGAATCCGATCTACTACTCCCGTCGCAAACAGTAAAGTAGCTGCTTCGTAGTTCGCAAAGTTTGTAATGACGTTAAACCCTTCTATTTCTTTTTCACACTGAAGGACACGCTCTTCTGCAAATTGAATGCCGTAGCTTTTTGCTTGCTGCCTTCCCGTTTCTCTTAGAGTTTGCCCGCTTATTCCCTCAGGCCATCCCAATATATTTTGATAATTTTTGCAAAGATTGGAACGGCCATCGTTTGAATCAATAACCAATACACTGCGCTTATATCTTCCAAGCTGAATAGCGGCTTGAAGTCCTGCAATTCCTCCACCTATAATGACACAGTCATACTTGTCTGCCACAGCACATCACCCCAACTTTTACTATTTTCTAAACAAAAGCTTCAGTTTTTCATTATCTGTTTTTCCATTATTTTTATACGCTTTATTGCCTTTATTTTTTGAAGTCATTCTACATACAAAAAAACCGCCTCGGCAGCTGCCCTGCCTAGGGACGGTTTTTTATAAAATGAAGAAAGACGATATTACTCATTTTTTGCTTCTTTTTCATTAATTTTAGTAATCAGCTCTTCTTTATATACTTCACTATCTTTCCCGTAGCGTAGACGACTATAACAGTTGGGACATAGTGCCGCAGCGTCCTTTGGCTTAGCGAATCCGCTCTCTGAAAGCTTTGAAAGATAGTATATTTGCAAAAAGGAGCTTCCATCTTTTGCGATAAACGGCGCGCTTTCTCCGCAGGCTTCACAAATACCTGCTGCGCGTTTGTGAACATATTGTTTAAGAGCTGCCGTTTGTTCGTAAATACTTGTCTTTTTTTCTTCTCCTAATGCTATATGGCGAAGCTGTTCAGTTGAATAAGGTGAAACATCCAGCTTTGCTGCTTTTTCCTCAATCACGGGATTTCGTTCAAGTTCAAAAATAATGGCTTCACGAAGCTCTCCGTCTGAGTCCCACATAATTTCTAATTGATGATTAATATACGTCACTTCATCAATAAACTCGACTACTCCCGGCTCCACGTAGTGAAACAAGTAAACGGCTTTTCCTGATAAAAAATGTTCACGAAGCGCTTTATTGCCTTTAATGAGCTGCATCGATCCTCTTTGACCTTCTCCCGTATAGAAAAAAGAGGTTTTATCTCTATTCCATCCGTGTCCTGTTCCGTATTCACTTCCGCTTTCTTTGGTAAAAACAAAAATATATGGATGCGCTTTTGGCGTTGATATTTCGCTTTGTTCTTGTCCTTTATAAAGCTTATGAATTTGTTTTCTGCGATAACGATGTCCTTTTTGAAAGAAATCTCCGCGCTGTAAATCCGTAATCAATGAATTGCCTCCTACTGCGGTCCTGCTTTTATAGTACTTATAGCTCTACTATACACTAATTTTTGTTTTCTTTGCAGATCGTTTCTTCTATCTCTTGGATTTATATCATACAAAAAAAGCAGCTGTATGGTCAGCTGCTTTTTAAGCTATAGTCAATTTTGCACCGTGTAGTCTTCTCCTAGCCATTTTGTGCTGAGTTTTTTTAGCGTACCGTCTTTTTTCAGCTTTTTAATCGCTTGGTCGACTTCCGACTTTAATTTTTCGTCTTTTTTGTTAAACATAAAATACACTTTTGAATTAATCACAATATCTCCAACCGTTTTTTGCTGAAATTTCAGCGCTTGATTGCTAAAGTCGATGGAAAATGGTGTCGCAAGCGTAGCATCTGCCCGGCCTGTTTTTAATTGAGTTGTGGCATCATCCGCACCTTGACCGGCGTAAACTACATCGATTTTATTGCCGTGTTTTTGATTGTATTTGTCTAGATAGACAGCCGCATTGCTTGTAGCTCCTACAATCATTTTTTTACCTTCTAAATCTTTTAATGAATGAATATCATTTCGATTTTTAGGAACTGTTACATAAAGCGGAGAATAATTATATGTTTCATCATTAAATAAAAACTTTTTCTTTCGCTCAGCGTTCTGAGCCATGTTATGAGCAATCATATCAATTTTATTACTTTCTAAGCTGAGAAGCAGATTTGAAAATTCCATCGTTTTAAATTCAAATTTATAATCCTTTAGCTCTTTGTTGATTGCTCTTACTACTTCTACATCATAGCCGGTCAGTGTGCCTTTATCATTGATAAAGCAAATATTAGGAAACTGAGTGCCTGTTCCAACCACAATCGTTTGAACATCTTTTTCTTTCTTTTCTCCTGCACTTGAAGATGCTTTTGTTCCGCATCCTGCCACGCTCACAGCTACTACAATTGAAAGTAAAAACAGCCAATATTTTTTCATACGTTCCTCCCCTAAATCCCTATATTATGTAATAAAAAGAGGCTCTTGATGAAGCAGCTGCTTCATCAAGAGCCTCTGGTTAACCAGTGGGCTTACTTCGTGTAAGATTATTCACATCATAATACTAGTTAACCGATAAATCAAGTGGGTTTTTAGAAAAAGATTATCTTGACAGCCCGGTGTCTACCGCTTAAGATACAACTAATAAAACATTGAAACTACATATCTACCAGTCAACTGGAGGCAAATGGACACGATAATGCGTGTACGTTTGCTTTTTTTATTGTCGTCTACCATTTTATCTTTTGGAGGTAAAACGTATGAAATTTGCTTTATTTAGTCTTATTCAAAACATCCCGAACCCGGTTACTGGAGAAACATTCACTGCTCAAGAAAAGTTTCAGCACGTGTTAAATCAAGCAGTGCTGGCAGAAAAGTTAGGTTTTGATGCTTACGGAGTCGGCGAAAGACACGGAGCTCCTTTTTTGTCTTCTTCTCCTCCCGTTGTTTTAAGTGCAATTGCGGCTAAAACGTCACACATCCGTCTCCTTACGACTGTTACCGTTCTAAGCATTTTAGACCCTGTACGAGTAGCTGAAGATTATGCAACGCTTGATCACCTATCGGGTGGACGCCTTGAACTGATTATCGGAAAAGGCAATGACCCGCGTCATTATCCGCTTTTTGGTATTACAGAAGAAGAACAATGGGAATCTCTTGCTGAAAGATACGCTCTTTTGAAACAGCTTTGGACAGAAGAAAATGTCACGTGGAGTGGCCGTTATCGTTCGCCTTTGACAAACGTTACGACTCAGCCTCGTCCGTTTCAAACTTCTATTCCCGTTTGGCATGGAAGTGCGTCAAGCCCGCTGTCTACAGAACTTGCAGCTAAATACGGAGAGCCGCTATTTTCATCTAATTCCTTCCACCCTCAGGCTAAATATAAAGCGCTGATTGACCATTACCGCGAACGCTTCGCTTATTATGGGCATGATCCACGCAAGGCCATCGTCGGTTCGGGGGCAAGCAGCCTATATATTTCCGATACAACGGAAGAAGCGATTCGCCGCTATCGCCCGTATTATAACGCCTTTAGCAATACAGAAGCAGCCAAACATAATCAATCGCCGTTCACGTCACTAGAAGATATCGTTCAACATGGTCCTGCTTTAGTAGGAAGCCCTGAGCAAATCATTGAAAAAATAATAGACTATCATCATGCCTATGGAAACGAAGTGCTGAGCATCAGCGTAGACGGTCTAAGCGAAGCAGAACAGCGCAAACAGCTAGAGCGCTTTGCAGATGATATTGCACCTGTTCTTCGAAAAGAACTTCCCAGCAGCGTGTGGGAAAATAAAAAAAAGAAAACTCCTTTTTAACAGAAGTTTTCTTTAGCTAAAAATGATTTGTCTATTAGTTTATTAACTTTTAAACTAATAAACTACTCTGGTTAAGATGCCTGCGTGTCTGTATCGTAAATATTGGCTGTTACTTCGCTTCTTTGACAAAGTAAGATGAGCAGCCAAATGCCTCCGATAACTGGAACAAAGTTAATTAAATACCACCAGCCGCTTCTTCCTGTATCATGCAGCCGGCGAACAGTAACGGCAAGTGAAGGCAAAATCATTGCTGCTCCGTAAAGTAACACTAAAATAACTCCAAATACTGCAAGTGAATCGATAAAAACCAAGATATCAAGATATATGGAATAATCATAAAGATATAAGCAAATAATGTAAACATCCAATACTCCGTACGCGTTGCTCTTCCTTGAAACGTCGCGTAATTTTTTAACGCTTTTATATACCAGTACATGACAAACCCTCTCTTTGTTTATTAAATTAAACTATCTAATCATTTAAGTCCTACGCAACTTTATTAGGTACATCAAAACGATTTAGCTGCGACTCACTTCTTAGACAAAGAAGAATTAATAGACAGATAGCTCCGGCAATCGGAATAATACTAATAAGCTGCCACCAGCCGCTTCTTCCTATGTCATGCAGTCGGCGTGCCGTCACAGCAAGAGATGGAATAAAGATTGCAACAAGATAAACTATACGCAAAAACGGAGGCATATCTGTTATAAGTTCAATAGCTGAAAGCACACACCATATAATAAAATTAAATAAGACAAACATCCAATACTCTTTACGCGTCGCTCTTCCTTGAAACGCTGCATAATTTTTTAGTACATGTAAATACCACTTCATATAAAAACCTCCTTTTTAAACTGAATTTTGTAAGACAAGCTGACTAGAAATAATTACCTTAGCATACAAAAAATTAATTTCATATCCTATTTTTTAAAAAAATCCCAAATGGTAATATAGATATAGGAGAGAGATGGATAATAATTAGTAATAAATACCCAAAATTTTTAGATTAAAAACCATTTTATACCTATAATTACTTTTAATTAATAAAATGTTTTTTCATAGAAAAAAACTGCCGTGTTAATAAACACGGCAGGCCATATCTTCACTTATGTTCGGTAAAAGTAAGGCCCACATGAGCTTTCATGCGTAATCACATAAGTCCATGTAAAGTCTTTATCTACGACATATAAATCTTCTAAATACATGTTTGTATTTTCACTTAAATCAGCGCTTGTTAGATGCTTACATTTAGATAGCTGCAGCACTCGTTCATCATGCTCAAACAATAAATAACAGTCGTTCTTTATTTGCTGTTCGAACGCTTGAATCGCTTGTTCTCCTTGTAAACAAGGGAGCTTTTCATAGCTAAATGCATGCCACAAAAATTCATCCATATAAATTTTCTTTTTTTGCGATGCGCTTAAAGCACTTGCAAATTCATTTTCCCATCGCTTTCGAAAGAATTCACCTTGATTCGGTAATTTTTTAACAAACATTCCTTTTTTCTTTAACGCATCTTTCATTTTCACTGTGCTTTTCCATCCTTTATCCTGTATTCATTTCTTTTTATCGGCTTCTTAGCTTATTTGTCCACTAGTACCCGTGCGTTAGATTTTTTGCTTTTTGACCAAATTCACTTTATAAAACGTCGGCTTTAACGTGCACAAAAACAATACAATTGTACTTAAAATCATAACCAGGCTTCCACCAATTACAGCTTCCTGAATCGAAAAGATGTGCGCAGCCATGCCGCATAAAAAAGTCATGATAATGATCAGGAGTGACTCAAGCAGTCCATATATACTTCCTACTCGACCCATCATGTCAACGGGAATACTGTTTTGATAAAAGGTTTGAAAACCAGCACTTGCAAAAGCTAACGCAAAAGATAAGCTAAAAAATCCTGCTCCGATAGTTTGAAAAGAAGACGAACACGCATACAGCAAATAACCAAGCGACACTCCTACACTGCCGGCGCCTATGAGAAAATTCGTCGACAGCTTCTTAGCAAACAGTGTGTTCACAACTGCTCCAATCATAATGCCAGCGCCTGCTATGCTTAATAAAAATCCGTATTCACTTTCGGACAAATGAATGACTTTTGTTGCAAATGAAACTTCAAGAGAATCAATTGCCGTGGCCATGACCATTAAGAAACTGAATAATACATAAATGGTGATAATGTATCTGTTGGCTCTACTGAAACGAAACACCGCTTTCCAATCTTCTCGAATGGTGTTTACAGACAGCTTATTTTCTTTAACTTCTGTTTTTGTATCCAGGTCCGGCATAAACAAAGTAACCACTCCTGACGATACCAGCGCTGCAGCAGTAGCATAAATGGCAAACGCAGGCGTTCCAATCATAAATAGCGCACCTACTGCGGCTGGCCCAATAAGAAAACCGCCTGAGTCAATCAAACTGCGCAGCGAATTAAATCTTTGTCGTTTTTCACGTGGAATAAGCTTTGTGATATAAACCATCGATGCCGGCCGAAACATTGAACTTGCCATACTGATGATAAATACCAGCACATAAATGATCAGTATGGATGAGAAAAACGGGAGGCAAGCAATAATCCCCGCGCGCGTCCAATCTAAAACCATCATAAGCTTCCGTTTGTTCATGCGGTCAATTAAGCTTCCAGACCATATATTTGTACATAGCGCAGCAAGCGGCTTTATCATGTATAGCCCTGAAACCGCAAGCGGCGCATTCGTCATATCAAGCATCATTACATTTAAAGCAATTAAATAAATCCAGTCGCCGATATTGCTAGTGCCAATTCCAAACAGCAATAAACACGGGTATTTCCAAGACAACAGCTTATTTTTCATAAAAGAAAGGCCTCCGCTCTATTATTGATTACAGTCAATAAAAAAATCCCACCCCCAAGACATGTGTCTTAGGGGCGAGATTATGAATCGCGGTGCCACCCTAGTTTGTTCATATGTCGCCATATAAACCTTATCGAGTACGGCTTTCGCTTATACTCTAGCTTTGTAACGGAAGCAGCCGTCGCACTATCACGTTAGATCCAATGCGCTGCTCAGAGGCTTGTTTCAACAGCGTTTTTCTTGCTCCTTTTCAGCTTCCGGAGCTCTCTGCTAAGAATACGCGCTGTCTACTTTTCTCTTCACGGCATTTAATTTCTAACATCTTACCATTATTATCTATTTTTTGTAAATACTTATTTTAAAATCATTTTTTTCGGCTGAGAAAAGAATAGTCGATATCCTACGTATACAAAATAAATGATGGACGCTACCAGCACGATTCCCCACATATTGTACATATCTTTATTTTCCCATACGCCCGTTAGCGAAAACAGCGCTGGAATCGTCAACGTCACCCACGATTGGACAATCGCCACTTTCCCCACATATGCAGATACATCTTTTTTGCTCGTATTAAGCACATAAAATAAAAACCATAAAAACGACCAAAGAATCCATGTAATGGCGTTAACTACGTCATGATAGTGAACAAGAGAAACCGTAACGTACACTAAAGCGATAATGGATACCCAAAGCGAGTAATAGCCAAGTCCTGTTCCCTGCATTCCCTTTAATACAGTCACCCCTACATACAAATACGTAAGGCCAAATAAAAAGATTGCCGTTCTTTCATACAAAATCCAGTTGCTTTGATCTGACGTAATAATTAAATAAAACGGAACAATAACTTGAAAAGCTCCAACAAATAAGTTAAATACGCCTACGTTTTTTTCATCTGCTTTTCCAAGCAGCATCAGTCCGTTTAAAAATAAAGCTGCACCTGACAGCAACAGTCCAATTTGATCCATTTTTCAGTAAGAAAAGCCCCCAGCTTTTCTTGTCCTCCTCTGCGTCGATGTTTTTCTGTAGGATGTGCGGAGTTGTGGTTTACATGTAAAAAAGAAAAAGCAATTCCTTTTGAAAAGGAAACTGCTTTTCTTTCTGTTTCTATTACACTTATAAAATGAAGCTGACAACAATTGCTGACAGTACGCTTACAAGCGTAGCTCCGTACAGTAAACGAAGACCAAAGCGCGCTACTGTATTTCCTTGCTTTTCGCTTAAGCCTTTAACAGCTCCTGACACGATTCCAATTGATGAGAAGTTAGCAAATGATACTAAGAATACAGATACAATTCCAAGCGTTTTAGCACTGAATGTTGAAGCCATATCCGACAGGCTCATCATTGCCACAAATTCATTTGTTACAAGTTTTGTTGCCATAATTCCACCCGCTGCCACAACTTCTGAAGCAGGAACACCCATGATGAATGCAAACGGTGCAAACACATAGCCAAGAAGATGCTGGAACGATAGACCAAATAACATTTCAAACACGTTATCAATCGCAGCCATCAGCGCAACGAAACCAATTAGCATCGCACCTACGATAATTGCTACTTTAAATCCATCCATAATGTATTCGCCAAGCATTTCGAAGAACGTTTGCTTATGACCTGTTTGTACCTCTAAAATATCTTCTTGATCCGTTACTGTGTAAGGGTTAATGATAGAAGAAATAATAAATCCGCCAAATAAGTTAATAACGATTGCTGTTACTACGTATTTTGGTTCAATCATTGTCATATAAGCACCGACAATTGACATTGAAACAGTCGACATAGCTGATGCACAAAGCGTATATAAACGATTTGGCGGCAGTTTGTCTAGTTGCTTTTTAACAGTAATGAATACTTCTGACTGACCTACAATCGCGGAAGCTACTGCGTTATAAGACTCTAATTTTCCCATTCCGTTAATCTTGCTGAGAACTAAGCCAATCCATTTCATAATGAACGGAAGGATTTTAAAGTGCTGTAAAATCCCAATCAAGACAGAGATAAAAACGATCGGAAGTAGCACGTTTAAGAAAAACGGCATTGATCCTTTATTCGCAATGCCTCCAAATACGAACTCTACTCCTTGGTTTGCGTATGAAAGCAGCTTTCCAAAAACGCTGGCAATCGCATTGATAATAATCAAACCAAACTTTGTGTTAAGAAGTAAAGCTGATAAAAGAACTTGAATCACAACCATAATAACGATTGGTTTATATTTGATTTCTTTACGGTTATTACTTGCAAGATACGCTAATCCAAAGACAACGAGTAACCCTAAGATGCCAATTAAATATTTCATAGTATCCTCCACTGCTTACTTATTTTTGTAAGTCTTTTGATGAAAAATAGCCTGGTAAGATTTCGTTGATGTTGGTAATCACAAAATCTCCTTTTAGGTTTGCTAAGATAATTTGTGTGTGATCATCACAGAACTCAGCTAATACTTGTCTGCATGCGCCGCAAGGAGAAATTGGTCCGTCCGTATCTCCTACAACTGCAATAGCTGAAAACTGCTTGTCCCCTTCTGAAACAGCTTTAAAGATTGCCGTTCGCTCAGCGCAGTTCGTCAATCCATAGGAAGCGTTTTCAATATTGCATCCACGATAAATCTTCCCATCGGTTGTTAAAAGAGCTGCACCAACATGGAAGTGAGAATATGGTACATGTGCTTGTTTGCTTGCTGCGATTGCTTCATCTATTAATTGTTTTGGCTCCACAGTCATCATCCTTTGCTTAGTTTACAGCAGGTTAGTTGGTACTAACCTGCTGTCATTTATTAATAATCAGAGTTGCTTAATTGACCTTTTGCAATTGATACGCCAGAGCTTGCACCAATACGTGTTGCACCAGCTTCAATCATTGCTTTTGCATCTTCTAAGCCTCGAACGCCTCCAGAAGCTTTTACACCTACATCTGGTCCAACCGTTTTTCTCATAAGCGCTACGTCTTCTACCGTTGCGCCTCCTGTAGAAAAGCCCGTTGACGTTTTAACAAAATCAGCTCCAGCTTTTACAGCTAGCTCAGAAACTTTTGCTTTTTCTTCGTCTGTTAAAAGAGCTGTTTCAATAATTACTTTTACTAGCGCTTTGCCTTTTGCAGCATCTACTACTGCTTGAATGTCGCTTTGCACTAAGTCATAGTTTTTATCTTTTAACGCGCCGATGTTGATTACCATATCTACTTCATCTGCACCGTTTTCGATTGCATTTGTTGTTTCAAATGCTTTTACTGCTGAAGTCGTAGCTCCAAGAGGAAAGCCAATTACCGTACACACTTTTACTTCTGGAGCATCTTTTAATAATTCAGCTGCTTTTTTTACCCACGTTGGATTTACGCAAACTGAAGCGAACGAATATTCTTTTGCTTCTTGTGCTAAAACCGTAATTTGCTCTTCTGTTGCATCTGCTTTTAATAATGTATGATCAATAATACCCGTAATGTTTTGACTCATTTTGTTCTTCCTCTCTGTCTCTTAATGAATTTCTTTATAAATTAACGTTGGAGCTTCCACTTTTTCAGCGACCGTGCTGTAAGAATCATAAACGATATCCATTACTTCCTGTACATCTTCGCTGTTGCTGTGGATTGTAACAAGAGAATCGCCTTTTTTCACTTGGTCTCCAACTTTTTTATTAAGCATGATACCAACTGCTAAGTCGATTTCAGATTCTTTTGTTGCACGTCCTGCACCTAGCTTCATTGCTGCTACGCCGATTTTTTCTGCAACGATTTCTGAAATGTAGCCATCTTCTTTTGCTGGCACTTCAATTTTGTGCGCTGCATCCGGTAATTTAGACGGATCGTCTGCCACAGAAGCGTCTCCGCCTTGTGCGCTTAAGAATGTTTTAAATGATTCTAATGCTTTTCCGTTTTTAATTACTTCTTGAAGCATTGCACGCGCTTCGTCTAGGCTGTTTGCTTTTTCAGCAAGTACAACCATGTGACTTCCTAATGTTAAGCAAAGCTCCGTTAAATCTTCAGGACCTTGGCCTTTTAACGTGTCGATCGCCTCTTTCACTTCAAGCGCATTACCAACCGCAAAACCTAGAGGCTGGCTCATATCTGAAATGATGGCTTTTGTGTTTCGGCCTACGCCTTTTCCGATTTCAACCATTGCTTTTGCTAATTCTTCAGCGTCTTCAAGCTTTTTCATAAATGCGCCGTTTCCCGTTTTTACGTCCAAGCAAATGGCATCTGCTCCAGCCGCAATTTTCTTACTCATAATTGAGCTTGCAATTAACGGAATCGAATCAACCGTTGCTGTTACATCACGAAGCGCATAAAGTTTTTTATCCGCTGGCGTTAAGTCTCCGCTTTGACCGATAACGGCAATTTTATTTGTATTTACTAAACGAATGAATTCTTCGTTTGTAATTTCAACGTGGAAGCCAGGCACTGCTTCAAGTTTATCAATCGTACCGCCAGTGTGTCCTAAGCCGCGGCCAGACATTTTAGCAACCGGTACATCAACCGCAGCTACTAAAGGTCCCAACACAAGTGTTGTTGTATCACCTACGCCGCCTGTGCTGTGTTTGTCTACTTTAATACCTTCAATTTTTGATAAGTCGATTTGATCGCCTGATTCAACCATTGCTTGCGTTAAATTTACGCGTTCTTGCTGCGTCATTCCTTGAAAGTAAATTGCCATCGCAAATGCCGATAGCTGATAATCAGGTAAATCCCCTTTTGTATAACCTTCGATAATAAAATCGATTTCTGCTTTATTTAATTCATGTCCATTACGTTTTTTTTCAATTAAGTCAACCATTCTCATGACGTTTTCCCCCTAAAAGTATCTGCATATTGTGCATCCACTAAAACGTTTTCAACAACTTACACCCTTACTATATAATAGCTTTGAACAATTGTAAACAGATATATTTACATTTGTTCAAAAATATTTATAACTGCTGTTTTAGTGAATAAAAAAAGACTTCCGCATTCGGAAGTCTTCCCTTATTTTTCAGCTTTTATCACAAATGACAACATGATTCGGTACTTATTCTTTACCTTTTTATAAGGAATTAATACATATGGCTGATCAGGGGGTGTAAATTGTTCAATTCCTTTTTGATTAGCATCAGGAGAAAAGTAAATTCTTCCCCACTGTTTAATGATGTAGCCCGTGGTTCCTTTGGCAATCATTCCGTCTTTTGAAACGTCTGGTTGAAAAGGATACCGGTTTCTCTGTGCCTGCAGAGATGATGCAGAATAAGATACAATATCTTCTACTATTTCAATACGATGAAGCTTTTGCTCTTGAAAAAACAGCGTCTTCATCTCCCTTACTCTTGTTTATCTAACAAAAAGCGCGCAGTGAACTGATCAGTAACGAGCACATTTGCAAATTTCCCTTGCAGTGCTCCGTAAATGCTGTCAATTTTCTGATCCCCGCCCGCTACTAAAATCGCGTACTCTTTCTTCTTCAGTTCCTCCAAATCAAGTCCTAGCGTCCGTTCATCCAGGCTTTCATTGCAAATTTGTCCATCTTTATCAAAAAAGCGTGAACAAATGTCTCCTACGGCTCGCGAAGAAATCATCTCTACATCTTGCTCGGAAAAGTAGCCAAGCTGAAAAAGCAGCGAATCGGTTTTAATGGGTCCCGTAGTAAAGACGGCAATATTGGCTTGTTTGCCTAAATCTAAAATGCGCTTAATATGACGATCCGTTTCCATTGCTTTTTTGACTACCACGTGATCGACAATTACAGGCAAAGGAAGATGCATAGGAGGCGTATTGTATGCCTTTCCAAATAAGTACATAATTTCAGAAGCATACGTGCTCGTTTCCGAATGGCTTACTCCGCCTTTTAACTGCACAACCTGCACGTCATTCACATACTTTTGTTTTAAATCGATGGCCACTTGATAAAGAGTTGTTCCCCACGTCACCCCAATAATATCTCCGTCTTTTACGATGTCATAGAGATAGTCAGCTGCTGCCACGCCTAGATGACTTTTAATAATGTGATTTTCATATTGAGGCACCGGTGTGACGATTGCTTTTTTTAAATTGAATTTTTGTTCAAGTTGAGAAGACAATTTTTCACTATTGATAGATGAATCCACAATTTTAATTTGAACAATGCCTTCTTCTTTTGCTGTCTGCAGCAATCGAGAAACCGTAGGCCTTGATACACCAAGCTTTTTTGCAATTTCACTTTGATTATAATCAAGAATATAATACATCCTTGCCGCTTCAATCACCTTATTAAATTTCTCTTGATCCATCTCCATCGACTTGTTCTCCCTTACCTCATGAATTTCTTATCCCAATTTTACCAAACTTATGTCTTTAGTTTACTTGTTTGGTGAACAAAATTTCAAGAGGGGATTTTATAAAAAGAAAAAAGAACTTCATCTTACAAAATAAGATAGAAAGTTCTTTCTAATTTTATATTCATTTTGATCATTCTAATATTAGAGTTCTTTCATTTTTTAATTTTTAGCATAACACTTATTATGAATTAAAAAACAAGATTTACATTCGTCTACTTCTTCATGAGTTAATGATATTACAAATTTTTCTGTAGTATATGGATTATAATATATATACTCATATTCATCTGAAACTTCAGTTTTAATCCCTGCAAATTCACCTACCACAAAGGCATGAACGCTTTTTTGCTGAGTCTTACGAACTTTATCTTGGCCCTTTTTTTGAACACGAAACTTTGCATTTTCCAACAGTATCCCTTCTCCATATCCAATAACCCTTTGGGTAGTAGCATCTTGAATAGAAAACATATTTTTATGCAAGTTTCTATACACTCTTATTTTCTGACCTATTTCAATAACTTGTCCTTCTCTAAGATGTAGCATATATTCACCTACCACTACTAAGTTCTTTATAAAGTAGCTTGTCCATATATAGAGAAAATATATATATCTATAAAAAAAAACATAACTTGCACAAAAGCAAGCTTTTGTGCAAGTTATGTTTAAGAAAATGAACACACGCAAGGTACTGTTTCATCTGAAGTTTTTAAGAATTTGTCTATTCCTTCGCAATCCATCTGTTGTCTATATTGTTTTAATGTATAAGGTCCACCATTCTTTTTCAGAATGGAAACATCTTTGTCGAAATGTTTACGAAAATTCTCTTCCATTTCTTCTTGCTCCGCGTAACGTTCGGGCCAAATTTTATACAATTGTGCATAATGTTGAAAGCCTCCTCGAACACATCTTCCTCCACAGTTAGCGTGAGAAAAGCCTAGCTCATACATACGAGGTAATTTAATACCCCATTCATTCTCAATAATTGATTTAGCATCAATATCTTCACGGAAAGTATCAACCATTGGAAAACGTGTTTCGATAGGCTCTAAAGGATAATGCTTATAAAACTCTGTTAAATTATCAGAACGATGAGTTTCATGAGGACCAATTCCAAAATACAAAATTGGCTCTAGATTATGTTTATCGCGAAGCTCTTCTAAGAAAACTATCGTTTGGTATACCTTCAACTCCTCCGAACACTTGGCCAAACGAGAATTCCCTAAAAAGCGGTAATCGTAGAAGACTTCTTCTGGCGTTCTTCCATCAATTCTTTCAGTAATTTCAAGACCTATATAGTCAGACACTTCATCCATAAAACGGTAATTATCTTCATCTTCCCATAACGTATTAGTAAAGAATAAAATGCAATTTTCTTTTCCATAAGTTTGTACCATTTGGTAAGCTACATATGCACTAGCAGCTCCACCACTGAACATTGCAACATGGACAGGTTTTCTTTCCATAACTAGCACCACCTAATTTTCTACTCTATAATTTCTTCTAATAATTTATAAACTAAATATTCCACTTCTTCTCTTGGTACATTTCTCCCTGCATTTCTAATCATACGATTTATATTATTGTATATAGTTTGAGACTTAGTAGACAATTCCACATTTGTAATAGATTTCACTTTATTATTGTACTTAATTTCTATTGACTTTTCATCAATTCCGCTTGAGCTGCTTACAGATTTATATTCGTTTGCTAATTGTTGATTAAATACCTCACTAGTTCGGTCGGACCAATTCTCAATTTCTACACCTGAAAAAGTTGATATGAATTCTTCAAAAGGTTTTTTAGCTCCATTAGTCTTAATCAAACTTTTTACTAAGGAATTTCTTTTTTGAATAGCTGGTCCTTGTTGCATTGCCCAGTTTCTTGCATCATCAAAGCTTTCGACTTTAATTACTTTATTTACTTCTTTCTCTATTAAATTTAGATACATTGGGAAGTGAATTTCTAAAGACTTTTTATTTCTTGTAATAAACTCCATATCCTCTTTATATAGAGTAAAAAGTTTTTTTAATGTATCCTGTGGGTTAACCTCGCTTTTTCTAATTAATTCTTTAAAAGTAAGCTGTTCTTTACTCATATTATTTGAAATCTGTGTAATACGAGGTAAGCTTCTAAGCCACGTCAACATACCACTACTTAGGCGAATAACCCTTGGTTTTTTACTCACTAGCTCATTTTGATAACTACTAAATTGTGACTCTAAATGCATAAAGAAGTTATCATATTCTTCGCTAAATCTGTAGTAAACATATTGATATTCAGTTGCTTCTTCAAACATTTTATAGAGGGTTTCACCGTCAATTCCAGCCACATACATATCATTTCTATAAAACATTAATTGATCCCATTTGTCTCTTAAAAGCGCTACTAATATGATAGGAATTAAAGGTTCTCTTAATCCGTAAGGGTCATTAGTCATCACTTCAATAAATTGTTGTAGATTTCCTTGAATATTATTTTCCAAATAATTCAAAAGATCTTCTCTTAAACTTGCTAGCTCCACACTTTGCAAATTATCTAAATTGTTAAGGTCAAAGTGATTATTTTTGAAAATAGTAGCATAGATCAAATACTCTGGACCTTGCCCTTCAATACCTAAATTATTTTGATCATAACTGTTCAAGATATGATCTAATACTTTATAACCTGCTTTTCTTTGCATGTTATTAACTGTTTTTCTATTAAATGAATCATTACGAACTTCAAGAGTCAATGGATATTTCGAAAACATGATGTCACTTAATAATTTTTCTAAATTAATTTCATTTGCTACATCAATCTCTTTCCGATTATATACCCAATCACAATCATTGTTATAGGCTGTATATTTACTAATAAACTCTTGAATTATATAAACTACATCTTCTCTTTTTAAAGTCAATTCACCTTTTAAATTTTTATCCTGGTTTAGGAGTTCAACATCTTTTAATAAATCCTCAATTACTTGCAGTTCGATTACTGCCTCTTTTACAATGTTAAATGAATACTTACTTATACAAAAAATACTCATGTCATCTTTAATTTCTTTAATTTTACTTACTAGTTCATTATAATGATGACTTGATTCTAAAATTACATAATATAAAGTTGCATCTGCTTTATTAGAAGTTCGGTTTCCGATAAAATCAATATTTTCATCTAGAATATCTTGTTCAAATACAAATTGGACTTCAGCATACCTAGTCATACTTTTTACATCATTATATTCATTAGCAAGATAGAATCGCTTCGTCAAACAATTTTCCAACGCTTTTACCTGTTTCTTTTTTGAATTATTTAAGTTCGGCATCCTACTTAAGATTAATTCATCAATAAAGAACGAGCTTCCCTCTTGTAATTCCCAATATCCTAGAACACGATTATATCTTACTGCTTTTAAGGCTACTAATTGATTTAAACTATCTATTAGTATTTCTTTTTTGATATTTAAAGCAAACATTAAGAAATCTGTATCTAACTTGAACCTTGCATGCAAACCAGATAATTCCCATAGTGTAATCATTCTAAGGATTGAAGATTTAATTTTATCTTTGTCTAGCTCTGGTGTTTTACTGATTAGTTTCTTATATATTTTTAAAGACTCTAATCCGTCACCACTAACATCTATATCATGAATAGATGGAAAGAAATACGAAAATAAATCAGAGGGCAAATAGTAATCTTCAGTTTTCTTCAGATGATTCTTTAACCCACCTGTTTCATTACTTTCTAAGAAAGTAAATAAAGTACGCTCATTTTGTCCAAATGCACTAGACAATTGAGGTAATAAAAATAGGGTAACTGGATGTATAGGGTATACACCTTCAATCACTAGCTTTTCTAATTCTTGTTGATTAAGCTCTGGAAAAAGAGGATATTTACGCAATTGATTAACTACATCATTTAGATGTGTATTCTCCAGAGATGCTCCCTTTAAATACGCATCTGCTATACGAATAAATGTGAAACTATCGCTTTCTACATAATAAGATTTAAACCTTTTCTCAATACGTTGAAACTCATTCCGGAATTCTTCTTGAAACACACGGAAATACTGACTTAAATTCCGATGAGTAATTAATAAAAGGTGTAAATTATCTTCATAATGATCCGTTAGTTCAGCTAGGTCTTGTAAATCCTGCATCGTTTCATGAACTTGGATTAACTCTAAAGTTTGTAGCATTCTTCCAAATTCATCGTATGCAATAAATAGTCCTAGATTCTTCTTTTTTAGTTCATCTAGCACAAATTTAATTTGACTAATAAAATCTGTTTGGTAATCTACGAAAAATTCTGCACCGGCTGTCAATTCCGGGTAAATAGAAATAAACCAATCGATTTCTTCTTTTTCCTGATTCAAAATTGCTAATCGCCATAATTTAAAATCTTTATCATTCTCTGCTAGCAAACGTTTAAATGCTTTAAATGTCTTATTAAATTTTTCTTCCCAAAGTTCCACAACTTGTATTATTTTACCGTTTTGTCCAGGTAAAACAATATCGATTTCATTTTCATTCAAAGTACGTATAATAGCATTGAGAATAGTATGTCGGAAACGCCCTTCATTTCCATTTAATGCTACTGTTAAATATGTAGTTGGACTATCCGTTACATTGTTTAATTCTTCATATATTTCATCATGTACCTTGTTAAATTTCGATTGTAGACTTTTGAACGTTTCTCTATCAACTTGTTTGGAAACAATTCCGCCAACGATTGTAGCAATTAGAGATTTACCAGTACCGTAGGGACCCACAATCATGTGAGCTTTCGAATTTGTAGAATTAGTAAATCCTTTTAACAACCCTATAAGTGATTCGGCATGAGAAGGTGTAGGTAGATATCTGTTAATAAATTCTTTTTTACCTAAATCAAATTTTATATTAACACTTGTTTTAAAAGTATCATTAGTTCTAATCATTTGGTTACACCTACCTTACGACGATATTCTTGTTGTAAAAATTCATATGGAGTAATTTCAGGAATTCTAATTAAATCTAGATTATTCGTTCGAATAAACGTTAAATTATAAATAGGATTTTGCGTTAATTCATTCAAAGCATTTACAATAGTACTTCTTTTCATGTTAAATACTTTTCCCCATAATGCGGGTTGATTAACTAAGTCCTCTACACTTATATTACTTACTCCGTGAAGGGTTTTATAATCTAAGAGTACATACATTAGCGCCGATAAACCTATATCACTTACTGAGGTAGTCCGTTTATATACAATCCCCTTCTTTTCCTCTACTAACTTTGTTTTGTTGAGAGGACTTTGAATGACTTCTTCAGGATCACTAGTATTTTGCCCAGCAGTGTATAGTTTTACTAAACAATCAATATCTCTCTTTAGAGATCTCTCTGAAACAGGCTTACTTTCATTCTTTTCTACCCATAAAATTAGTTCGCTCAACAGATTATCTTTTGTAATGATAGTTTCATTGAAGTAGTTAAAGTACCAATACCAAGCTGTGCTAGGCTCTTTTTCCTTTACCATCTGATAGTGTAGGATCGCTGCAGTATCTTGAAGTTTAACAAACCTATCATATTCAAAAATTAAACGTCCCAATTCTGTGATTTTATGAACCTTTTTTCTATCTTCATTAAAAACCTCTTCAACAACGCCAGTGGCTACTACCCAATAGCGCAGTGATTGAACCATATTTTTACCTAAACCAATTTTCTCAAACGCTTCTTTATCATAAAAGAAGCGTTCATCTATTTCTAAATGTCTAATTGCCTTATTTAACCATCTATCCCTTAAATAAAAACTCTGATGTTGTCCGTATCCCATTCTTTCTCGCCTTTCTATATTATTACTGGAGCAATCTTACCAGTAATGAAATTTATGAAAAGATAGGCATCTAGACATCGTCTAGATGCACAACTTATTATTCCGTTTTATTAAAATATTTAAGTAGCATTCTACGAACTTTAGGAGTTAAGAAAGGACTTTTCCCTCTCTCAACATTTCCATGAACTTTAGCTAAGAAATCGCCTTTTCCTGCAAGCTTTTCTGCTCCTGAATCATCTAAAATGATATTCGATGCAGTTGCATCAGCCGCGCGTAAAGCCAAGCGAGCACCCAAATTATTTCTGATATTAGTATTTATTATGTCAGATTTTGGGTTTTGGGTACAGATAATCAAATGAATTCCTGCTGCCCTTGCTTTTTGTCCTAACCTCATGATGGCATTTTCTACTTGTTTTTTCATATCTGCATCTTGTGTCATAAAATCAGCAAATTCGTCAAACACTACTATTATTCTAGGAAGAACAATTTCTACTTCTTCAATATACTCTTCTAGGTTGGTTACACCTTCTTGAGCAAAAGTAGTATATCGGCGCTCCATTTCTTCTACCATATGTTGAAGAATTAAGACTGCTTCACTAATTTCAGTAATAACATTCATCGTATGTCTTTTATTCTCATAAATTGTAAACTCCACTTTTTTAGGATCAATAAACATAAATTGAACTTGTTCAGGCTCATACAAACACATTATTCCTAAAATAATAGAATTTAGTGTGACACTCTTTCCACTCCCAGTTGTTCCTCCAGTTAAAAGGTGAGGGGACAGGGAACTAGAGAAATCCATATAAATAACTTCATTTAGTGGATTAAGTCCCAATGGAGCAATTAAATTTGTTTTTTTAACATCCCGCTGGATCTGCTCTCTTGTAAGCTTCATAAATTGCTCAAAATAAATTGTTTCAGGTTCTTCTCTTACAATATCTATATTCATCCCCCGGTTGTTAATAAAGACATGTGGTTCGCTATTTAATCCTAGCCATAGCTGTATATCTTTTGTACGTGAAATAATTTTATTTGCTGAAAGATCCGGGGGCAATGTTAAAATTAAACGTATTACGCTTGAACCAATAATTGACTCTTTCACGTTAATATGAATGTTATTATGGTTAAAGTTATATTTTAATTTTCTAATATACGTATTTTTTAGCTCTTCACTATTATTATCTTCCACTTCATATTTTAGCTCTAGACCATTAAGAGCTTTAATTTCAGGGTAGCTATAGTCACCATGATTATCGGGTTCTATTGTTGCTATCTGAGTGTTAATAACTTCATTTTTGAGGTCTTGGTCTTGTTCCTGACTGACCATTTTAGTAGTATGCTCATCTAAGTTATCTATTGTTCTCAGAACCTCTTCATTATCTGCTTTATTAACCTCAATATTTTGCACTTCTATGTTCCCTGTTGTTACTAAATCTGCTATTCCTTCAATATCTTTGTTTTCAAAAGTTTTTTGTAATGTCTCATTCAAAGATTCCAGTTTCGCAAGCTCTTCATATTCTGGCATATT
The DNA here is from genome assembly GCF_056395685.1 of Priestia sp. 10L35. Lineage (NCBI taxonomy): Bacteria > Bacillati > Bacillota > Bacilli > Caryophanales > Bacillaceae > Priestia > Priestia sp. 10L35. The sequence goes on from NZ_JBFTKA010000003.1 coordinate 108,303, forward strand.
TGATTCGTCTGCTTGCAACGTGTTTAAAATATAGGCACGAGTATATATATAATTTTTTATGTTAGAATCTAATGAATCTACATATACACCCTTTTCTAATTGTTCAAAATTATATTCCGTTAAATTAGACGTATAACAATACACATCTACGCTTCCACTAATAGAGACATTTATTTTATCTAAAGAAATGTGTTGTAAGTCTTTTAAAAGTTTCGCATGTTCTGGACCATAAGAATTCTTTTCGATAAAGTACTGAACCAGCTCACTCCTCCAATGATTTGTATCTAGCTGTTCGTTACCAAATCTAAACAGGTTATTATATAAGCTTATACCAGGCTTAACCTGCTTAAGAGCATCAAAACGCTCCTTATCAAAGATATTATGATTAATAAATTTAAGCTCTAGCAACTCAAATGTGATTTTTAAACCTTCGTTTTCTCTTTCAATAGTAGTTAAGACTAAATCTGGTCTTCTTTTGTTACTAGAAAACCAAGGTAAGTCATCACAAACTGACCATACCTGTAGCTTACGTTCACTGTGAGTAAGCCTTCTTTCAGTAGATAAATAGGTTGCTAGCATTTCATGAGCATATTTTCCTCGACCAATCACCTTCAAGACAAGAGCTCCTGAAATATCTTTAACTTTATTAACAGCTTCAATGATCGCATCTCGCGATATATTTTCGTTCTTCATTATAGATACGAGCTTACGATGCAACCGGTCATAGTATGCAAAATCATTTGTTTCTTCAGTAAGTTTACGAATATATTTAGATGATGAAACAATAAGCTTGAAACGACTGCTCTTTCCTACTTTAGGTTTATATTGAATAATATTTGCTTCACTAGACGTTTTAGTTAAAAGAGTTTTGTCTAAATACCTATCTAAAATCACTGACCAATTAAAGCGTTGATGCATAAAGTCAATTAATGCACTTTGTTTTTCGCTCGTAATTGATATCATATTTTTTAGAAGTTGTACCTCATTTTTTTCAGGCATTAAATTTGTTTGAACTATATATTGCAACTGATAAAAATATTGTAATGTTTTAGGTAAATGCTCACTAACATAACTTATACGTTTAACAGCTTCATCATTATTGAGTGGCTCTTTATATATAGTTTCAAACCAGCTTGTTGAATTTATAGGAGTGACACGTTCATATCTGTACTTTACTTGTTCTCCTTGACCAAAGTAGTCCGCTAATACTACTAAATCAGCGTCTACCATCTGTTTTTCAACTTGATTTGATATTTCGTTAAGGTTTCTGCCTGAAATTACGTTTATTTCAATTTTAGGGAATTTACTATTCAATTCAGACTTTGTATATTCCTCTTTTTGCTGTAGCCATTTATTTAATTGATGATGAATTTTAGCAGCAGATTCGCTGTGAATAGTTAAACGCATTTTCTTCACTTTCGTTTTTGAAAATAAAGCATCGATACATTTCATAACTACTTCACTACTCTGGCAGTGTAGTAAAAGCATATCTAGCCCATCTTTTGCATAGGGGTATACTTCTAAATAGTTTTTAACTACTTTTATTAATTCTTCAGATAGCTCTTGAGATAAGTAGTCAGTATTTTGTGCCTGCTTTGTATTTATAACAAAGGATCCTTCTCCAAAATATTCGTCATTTTCGATTAAATAAGTATCGTCTTCTAATACTGAAAAATACCTTGGTGCTAAATGACTAACTTTACTGTATGCAAATTCTAAGTACTCTTCTAGCTTTTCTACTTCTAAGTTACCTTGAGTAGCATATTCACACCATTTTTGAACAAATTGATTAAGAGTTTCAAAACGCTTAAGATATGCTATTAACCGGATAGGATTTACAATAGTTAGCTTCCTAGAGTCAGGTATTCTGGATTCTCCCTTTTTTGTATCAAAATAATCTACGGCACCTATAATATTAATATTTTGATAAATATGTTTAGCAACGGACGAAGAAGTGGAAACACGAGAAAGAACTTCTTCTAATTCTTGTTCTAATCTTTGAGGATCTAGTACAAAAAAACCTTCTTTAAATGCTTTGTTTATATGAACTAAATAACGCTCTAAATAAGCTGAAAAATAATCAAAGTGTTGTTGCATGTTTTGATCATTCATCGAGAGATAATTTTTCACACTTGACTTCATGTAGTTATTAACATCTAATATTTCTAGGTCACTCTCTGCATAATTTTTGATGTAAGGTAAAATATCTTTTTCAGCATATTGCTTAAGAGTGCATAACTCGAGATTATTAAATGAGGTAATTTTAAATTTACGATTTCCTATAACTTCATTATCAATGTAGTGTTTTAATTCAAATGTAATATCTGTATCCTTAGAAGTTTCGTCTACTGTAGGTAACTTTAGTTTATCAAAGGTAATTTTGGGTACTAAATTTTCTAGCCCTTCTAAATAAAGCTTCAAAGTTGTTAAAACATTTTCACTAGTTTTAGATGTAATAACTTGTAAATTGAATCTTGAGTTTATAATGTTACTATTCTCTCTCTCATCTTCAATTAGAGAAAATGTCTCTTTTAAAAGAGCTAGTGTTATATCACTGTATATAGATGGATTCATTAGTTTTTCTACAGAGCGATTTAACTTCTTCACAAGCCCGTTCTTAGAAGTTAATTCTTCCTCAAACTCTTCGACAAATTCTTTAATCGCTTCAGGACTGTCATTAGATATTACTTCATCTAGTCCGTTTTCAAAGCTTTTTAATTCTTCTTGCTCGAAACGGTCTTTATTCTCTTCTAATACTTCACAAATTTGCTCTTTTATAGTCGGAGGCCCTACTTTAAAGTCTGTGACTTTTTGGACAAAGTCAAAATCATTAAATAAAAAAGCATCTGATGTTTGGTTTAAAAACTCAATTACTTCTTTAGTTAACTCGTCTATATTTTTACTTTCCCAAATCTCGTCGGGCCAATTATTTTTTTCTTCTTGTTCTAAAAATAAGTACAGATTATTTTGTATTTTCTCATGTTGTGACTCTTTAATTTGCAAGTTAGCTAGTAGATAGTTCTTTTGTAAACGACTTTTACCTGCTCCACCTACTTTTAGCTTCATATCAACAAACAAATTAAGGTGAGGTAAATTCTTTTGAATACTATCTATAACTGAGGAACTATTGTCGTTTAATACATGAACCAAAAACTTCACAACATTTCTAAGTTGCGGCTCACAAATACTTTGATAAGTTTTAATAAAAGCTTCAATATGCTTTATCTCATCCGCGGCAATCTGTCCAGATTCTGCTAAAATATTATAAATAGACATTAACCCTCTTGAAGTTAATAAATAGGATTCATCAACAGTGAATAGATTTTCTAAACTTTGTGCTTCAGGTGTCATTTCGTTAATAACTAAGATTAGAGCCTGATTAGATTTAGTATTATTTCTAAGCCATGTACTTGTTTCAAAGTCTTTATATGCAAAATTACTAAAACCTTCTACTGGGGTTATTGTTCGAATAACAGGTTCGTAATAATTCCTCAGTGAACCTATATTCAAGTTTAATTCACTTAATAAAAGCTGAATATTATTTGAAGTTAATCCGGTTATTTTAACAAATAATTTTTCTGTATATTCATCTTTTTGCTTCTTGAAATGATCTACTAACAGCCTATTAATCCATTGTGCCAACAATTTGTCTTCGGTTATATTGCTCATATTGTCATCACACCTTCTGCCATCTCATACGGATTTCTAATCATTGCTGTAGCATCCGAATATTCTACTAGCAATCCATTTTTTCTTAATTTCTCCCTAAGAGCCAACTCATTTTTTTGATAATGACGAATGTTGACTTTTGACCTATCATACAATGCGCTTTCTCGTGCCTGCATTTCCCCTACTATGAACCCATATTTTTTATATAGAATATTTAAAAACTCACTAAATTCTATCGATTCTTTTGGTTTCACGTTTATAAAAACTAGTGTTTGTAAGAACGTATCTGTCATCAAATATCTGTAACTAGAGCCCGCTTTAAAGTTACCTACTCCGCCATCTCTAGCTAAAGTTCTATTAATAGAAATTTGGTGCCTTTTTAATGTGTCAGAAATGACTTCCTTTACTACATTATGAAGTTTGTCTTTTACATCCTCATAATTTTTACACTTTTGCAATGAATTTATTACTCGCTTTTTGCGAGATTGAAGTTTTTGCAAACCCATCTTCTCAATAAAGATCATCGGATCTTCTTTCCACTTACTTAACTCTCTATTGACTTCTTCCTCATGACCGATAATGCTGAAAAATTGCTTTGAGAAATAGTCTTCAAATTTTTCTTTAATTAAAATTTCGTTGTTTTTAAACGTGCTAGTTGATATTTTTTGCACTTCTTTATTTTTGCCATCTAAACAATCAAAGAAAAACTCTATTCGGTTGGTGGCCTCTACTTTAGATCGCTCATACATATACAATAAAATATGAAAGCAAGTTAAACTTGTTAAAAGCTTAAACATATCGTAAACATCAATATCTAAATTCAATAAGTTTGACATTTCTTCAGCAAACTGATCAAAAAGTGCATGTTCTTCAATTGGCAAATGAGGGTATTCCTTAGACAGTTTTTCCATCTTTTTTAATGGGTACTTGTCCTGAGATTTATTTTCATCTTCATCACCTAAAACACTTTGAATAGAGTCGACTATTTGACCAACAGAATTGTTTTTTTGTAATAATTGTTGAAACCTCTGCTCTATTCTATATTTAACACCTGGAAATTTTTCAGCTCCATAAGAAACCATTAAATAATATAATTCTCCACCACGTGCAAAAAAGTTTCGTTCGTAAGAAGTATTTTCACCTTTAACACGTAACTCAAAAAAAAGTAGGCTCTCGTGTAAAGGGTATAACGATCGAGCATACCAGGAGCGATCAGCTTCTTTTCCTTTTCCGTCCACAAGAGGTATTTCTAGATTTCTAAAAAACTCTCTGATAACTTCGATTTTGTTATCATCTTGAAGTTTTTCATAAAGAAATTTCTTTTTTTCTTGATCAAGTTGCGCGCTGCCACGCTTACTACCTTCTTTGACGCCTTCAAAGATAAATTTACGTAAATTTTGTGATTTATTTCTAAAATAGCAATCTGCATTTAGTTGATAATTTGTTCCATATAAAACATTTAAGAACTCTAAAACATACTCCGGTCCACGTTGACCATCTTTAAAACGATGCCCCCAAATTTTTGCAGATAGCTGAGATGAAAATTCTTCTACATTTTTATCTGAATTCTGCATGTCTATTCACCCTTATTCTAAAATTTCTATACAATCTTGCACATACAAACCGTTTTCTTTATCTAACCTTAGAATGTTTAATACAAAAGGGTCAGTTTCAGTTTCTTTTATTAATTCGTTACGAAATGTATCAAGAAGGATTTCCACATCTTCCTTTAAAATATTATGAGTATCGCCGTTACTTAAGCGCATGAGATACTCAAATACATATAAATTTAAAGATAATTTAGTATTACCTACAGTAATTTCAAAGCTAGAGGATCTGTGATCAATGTCCTCTCTTTGTTTTTCTTCACTTATTTTCATCTGACTTATAGGTATACTTGAATGAATCATTAGGTTCTCTGAAGTAGAGAATAATTCTCTATTACTATCTACTAATTTCTTAGAAAAAGCCCGATTAAGGCCTCTAGTTAAGTCCCTTTTGCTTATCGCCTGCTTCCTTTGGTCACCAAAAAGCTCGTCAAATATATTTACAAATTTAAAGGGAACTAAATTATTTCTATTAAAAAATTCTTCTGAAGGGAATTCGAAATAAAACTTTCTTCTTAACTTTTCTATCCATTCTTCAATGAGGTTATCATTACTCTCTTTGTTATGATTACGATAAATATCTAATCTTTTCTTAAAGTATCCTAGATATAAATCTAAATCCGAATTAAATAAATCTTCATGTAAAGCTTCCAATTGAACATTGCCACTAATATCGCCATTTAAAATAAAATCATCTATATTAGAATCAGAATATCTTCCTGGATCTAATTCTTTAAAGAGTTTTATTGCTCTCATATCCGAAAGAGCTTCATTGGCAGCATTATTCCCATAGAAATTTTCATAATATGGTTTGTCAATTTGGTATTTTAAGGCTGCATAATCTGCATCCAACACATCTGTACAAGTTAAACCACCGGTAAGGATATAACTAATATGTATAAGCATTTCACGCATAGTTATGTGGGTGCCTAAATAGTCAAGAAACCTATATTGTTCTACCAATCTATTTTTCACAAAACCTTTGGAAGATCTTTTATGATTTAAATTTATAATGCACGCTTTTTGCTTAGAACAACTTTCACATACCGACCAGTTACTTTCTTTATTCCATTCATCTAAGACTTTTTCAACGTATAATGATGAGGTTACATCTAACAAATTGATAATACTAAAAGTGGAATTATTGGCTAAGTGGGTCTTAAAACGTCTTTTAACTTCCACTTTTAACGAGGATAGATCTTCATGTTGAGATAAAAATTTAGTCAACTTACCTTCATTTGCAGCAATAAGATAGTATATTTTATCTGTATGGTTATCGTTTACACTTGCTTGTAATCTACTAAGTTCCTTTAGTATAATTTCGTCTTTTAGTTCTGATAAATCTTTAACCATTCTAATTTTGCCGTGCGGAAAATCTACTTCAAGTATTCCTGATTCAGGCCAATCTACTAAACCATCTTGGTGAAAATAATTATAAACGGAACGACATAACCTAGTCTTTCCATCCCCCGCATTTCCTGTTAATATAATGCTTTGAGGGTTATTTAAAAATAAATTACAAAGATACGTTTCTGCCTTCGTTTCAATTTTAAAAACATACGAGTCTTTACCTTTATCGTATGTGTATTCATCATATATTTTAGAGTGATTAGGAGATAAAACATTAAATTGATCTAAATAGTCAACAAATGTATTTTTATTCAAAGTCATTCTCTCCTTTTGTCATTTTATTATTTTAGTACTACCTAATTTCATAAATCCAATAATTAATTGATGGCATAAAAACAGCCCAAATTGCTTCTAATCGACAATAAAAAACTATCCATCAAAAGACAAAATAGGTAAAAAGTAATCTTTAAATTTCCTTTTTTAGGTAATTATACCTCATTATTCTCTTATTGATTATAGCATAGATATAATAATATCTGGAATAAAATTGTTTTATTTTAACTTAAATTACCTGTAATCTCTAGAATAAAGTATCAAATAATGAAAATCAGGTCTGAAATGTAGTAGGTTCTTGAACAAATAATAAAATTATCTTCATTTTTCCTTTTACTAAAATAATTTATTCTTATTCTACCTCCACTAAATAAACCCGATCATCAAACTTCCCGCGCTCCCTGGCCTTCTCCTCACGCACTTTCTCAAGTTGTTCTGGCGTGGCCCCGTGCACAGCTGCTAGCGCCTGCATAACTTCCAGTAAATCCGCGAGCTCTTCAATTGCCTCCTCATGCGTTTGGGCTTCTACGTACTCTTGAAGTTCTTCTTTTGCCTTTTTCGTCAGCTCATGTTGATATTCCTCTCGCTGGAGCACACGTGATTTGAAGGTTTTTCCGCTTTGTTCAATAACCGTAGGAATTTTATCACGCACTAGCTTGTTATAAGTAGGCATTATTTTTCCCTCCATCTCTTACCTTTCTAGTAAACTAGTATTTTTCAAATTCTGCTTGATTTCCGTTAAACACATTTAAATCAATAAACGTTTCTTTACCTTTATAGGCGCTTAACCGCCCTTTGTCCGTATACTGCCAAAACGCCCATTTCTTCTGTTCTTCAAGAGTAGGCTTTTTCACAACATCGCGAATCCAAATATCACACTCAGGATATCTGTTTTTAATATACAAGTTATACGCTTTAGGCGTCGTATAAAGAATGACGCGCTTGTCATAATGAGATTCAAGATGTTTAATCATGCTAGAAAGCTCCTTGTATACATATTTCTGAGACGGAAGGTTTTGTTTTTTGTCTCCGTAAAATTCAACATCAATCACGGGAGGCAGATCGTTATCTTTAAGAGAAACCGTTTTGATAAAATTAGCCGCTTGTGTGGAACCTTTACTATCGTAGCTAAAAAAGTGATAAGCTCCGATCCGCATGCTTTTGCGATTTGCTTGTTCCCAGTTTTGTTTAAATAAAGGATCTTGAAATGAACTTCCTTCCGTTGCTTTGATAAAAGCAAACTGAATATCTTGTTTACTCAGCACACTCCAATCAATCTCCCCTTGATAAGAAGATACGTCTACGCCTTTTACATCATAGCGGTTGGCACTTATCGCATTAGGAATTACCCATCCTTTACTCCATAGTAAAAATATAAAGCTTACAAGAGCGACTAATATGAGTCCTGCTGTAAAAAGTCTTTTGTTTTTTCGATTGGCTTTGCCTATTATGTTTACCCCCTTTTTTAGAAAATACTTCTAATATTCTAACATAAAAAGGATTTTCCAAAACAAGAGAGCCTACATGTCTTTGTTAATAGATACAAAAAACCACCTAAAAATCAGGCGGCTTTTCTTTTATGCTGCGTCTTCAGATGGTTCATTATCTTTGGCTGCTTCTATAAGCAAGAAAATAGCCGTTAAAATATGCATGATCATACCGACCACAGGAATCCACGCAATAGCGGAACAGACAATTCCCATGATATGCCCTGTCCGAACTTTGTTTGTTTTAATCGCAAATACTAAACCTACGACGTGCAATGCGAGCATTAGAATAAGCGGCGTGTAGGCTAGACTTATAACCAAGGTGCCTCCTAGGAGGGGAATCCCCCAAAGAGCCTCTAATCCTCCGCTGACCCATTTCAATATACGACTTGTTTTTCCCAATGTATCCTCCCCCTTTGTCTTCAATGTATGCACAGAGGTTTTGTTTCTGAACGGTTGTATATGAAAAAAGTGGCAAAAATACGTGTACTAAAAATAAATCGATAGTCCCATATAAAGATACGTTTTTATACGGGACTAGTGTAATAGTGGAAAATGAACGAGAGGAAAAGGCGTTGTTTTACATGTAATAACGAGGAGCTCTTCGTCAAGAGAACTAAGTAAACATCAACAAAGAAGCCGAACTCAAAATGTAAGCTCGGCTTTTTCTTATATGATAAATAGAAGTATTATAAAATGTTTTTTGTATTAGTGTTCTCGACTCTTCTCAAATTTTTCAACAGCCTCAAAATCAAGCTCGGCTGATATCCAATCGCCTTTTTCCGGGAATTCTAGATTTCGAACGACTATTTTATTCGGCCCTTTTTTTTCTAAAATTTTCGCCTGGCAGTTTTTGTACATAACTACTTCTCGTTCTTTGATATCTGTCCACAACAAGTGCAGAACCCCTTTCAATTTTAAGAAGTTAATATTTCGAAACACTGTTTTACATTTTATTATATTTTTTTGGATTTGTTAATTTTTTTGTCTTGTTTTTCATAAAAAAATGATCAAAACGCTTTTTTCTACTACAATATACCCAAAATATCTTTTAACCTTTAAATATTTATGTTATATTTTTAAAATTGTATTACAAGTTTTTTGTTTTTTCCTTTTCGTTTCTCCTCTTTTCTTCTTTTTACGTATTCACAATAGACATCTCAACCTATACTAATACGTATCAAGGCTTAAAAGTTCAAAAATATCTTAACATATCAAAAATTATTGGGTTGTTCCACTAGAAATCCAATCGAATTTACAAAAACTCCACCGAAAAAACTAGAGGCCTTTAGCCATACAAAAGACTGCTTTTACCGCATTTATATTTTAACGAATACTAACAACACAATTTGAGGTGCCAACAATGAACGTATTAACAAACGCTATAATTATCTTATTAGCTTATTTAATTGGGTCCATTCCTTTTGCTTTAGTGATTGGAAAGGGCTTTTACAAAACCGATGTTCGCAAGCACGGAAGCGGTAACTTAGGAGCCACTAATACCTTTCGTACTTTAGGAAAGAAAGCAGGTATTATAGTGTTGATCGGCGATATAACAAAAGGCTCGCTAGCTGTCTGTTTACCGCTTATGATGAATAGTCACTTGCATATGCTTGTCCCTGGATTTATTGCTATTCTTGGACATAGCTATCCGATTTTTGCAAGGTTTAAAGGAGGAAAATCTGTAGCGACTGCCGCTGGTGTATTCCTTGCATTTTCACCATTAGCTTTCATTCTAGGGATTCTTGCTTTTTTAATTTCTCTCAAAATTTCTAAATACGTATCCTTATCTTCACCTATTGGCGCATTGGTTGCCTTTTTGGCATCACTCTATATAGGTGATGTAGTATTAATGGTATTCGCAGCCGTTATTTTTGTTTTTATTACATGGAAGCATATTAAAAACTTCAAACGCATTAAATTAGGTACAGAACCTAAGGTTAATTTTTAAACGTACTAAAGTTAGTAATTTTTAAATGGTGTTACCAAAAAGGTGTTCATGCGTTGAACACCTTTTTAATTATTTTAGTATGTCTTGTCCCAAGATAGACGTAAATTATGAAATTTCTTTAAAAATGCTCTTGATTATAGACTAAACAATACATTTCGCTGCTTCCTATACCTCATTTTGTAATTTGATATTTACTATTTAACCACCTTAAAACGATGAGTGTTACGGCACCAGCAGCTAAATATAAGAAACCTCCAACTTCTATTACATACCCAAAAGGTGGAATAAGCTTTGGTAAAAAAACCATCCCGGCAAGAGAAATAAAAATTAAGACAAAGAGTAGAAAAAAGTCCTTAATCTTATTCGAAATTTTGTAAACAGATTTTTGTATCCATTTTAAAAGCAGAAAAACATCAAGAGAAATAATAGCTGCAACAATAACAAAAGTGACGATTGCTGTTCCGATATAAACAGTCTGGCTGCTATCCTTAACATAATGTACAACGATATTTCCTATCCCGCTTACTATAGCCATCAAGCTTGCTAGCTGTAACAATAAAAAGCTTATAAAAAAAGCAGTGCTTTTTAAGGGTTCTTTAGGTAACTGTTTAATCATTTCATCACAGTACGTCTTAAGGTTTTCTCCAAACACCTCTTCAGCACGCTTCCCTTCCGCTTGTGCGTCAATAAGGTGATCTAAAAGCTCCATCAATAATTCTTCAGCCTGCTGTTCAGAAACTGACACACTCGTTCGAATGTAAACAAGCATATTATCATAGTACTCTTCATTTTCCTTGGTCAGCTCTTTTCGCTTCTTATTATTTAATTTAATTAATTCCTTAGCGTTCATCTTAAAAACTCCTATTCAACAATTTATCTACAGGGTTTTGAATGTTGATCCATTCCTCTTGGATTTCACATAATGCGCTCTCACCAGATGCCGTAAGATGATAGTACTTTCGTTTAGGACCCGAAGGCGATGCTTTCATTTCTCCCTTTATTAATCCCTCCTTTTGAAGACGTAGTAAAATTGGGTAAATCGAACCTTCACTCACATCATTTAATCCATATTGTTGAAGCTTCTGGGATAGCTCATAGCCATAAACCGTTTCTTTTTGAATGATTGATAAGATACACCCTTCTAAAATTCCTTTTAACAATTGACTTCTCAAAGACATATCGATTTCTTCCTTTTCACTATCTTGTTATACAATATACATTTTTAAAGTAAAGCTACCTTGCAAGACAAGATAGCTTTATATCACTCATAATAACCTATTTATAGTAAATATTCAACCATTTATTTACTTTTTTTATTAAACCACTTAACATAGTAATCTTTTTAGTAAATTTGAATAAATAAATGAAACCTTTCCTCTCTACTAACCGTATACCTATCATGCACGTATTAGTTAAAGGAGGAAGACTTGTGCTAAAACGAATTTCACTGTTTATTTTCGTTAATATTTTAGTATTAATTACAATCACAACGATTACATCTTTATTAGGTGTTCAAAGCTATATGGGAAGCAGCGGTTACGGCGGCCTGCTGGCATTTAGCGTAATTGCCGGCTTCAGCGGCGCGATTATTTCTCTTATGATGTCACGCGTGATGGCAAAGTGGATGATGGGTGTTCAAGTTATTGATGAACGTTCTCCTCAAGGTGAATATGAACGATTTGTTTTAGAAGAAACGCACCGACTTGCATCTGTTGCAGGATTAAGAAAAATGCCTCAGGTCGGAATTTATCATTCAGCGGAAGTTAACGCTTTTGCAACTGGGCCAAGTAAAAGACGCTCGCTTGTTGCCGTTTCAAGCGGAATGCTTGAACGAATGGACCGCGATGCGATCAGCGGCGTTATCGCTCACGAAATAGCGCATATTAAAAGCGGGGATATGGTCACAACTACGCTTCTGCAAGGAGTATTAAATACATTCGTTATTTTCTTCTCTCGTTTAGTAGCCAAAGCGGTGTCAAACTTTGTGCGAGAAGAGTTTGCGATGGTTGTTTATTTCCTTACATCGATTGTATTTGAGATTCTCTTTAGTATCTTAAGCAGCCCAATTATCTTCTGGCATTCAAGAAGACGTGAATTCAAAGCCGATGAGCTTGCAGCTAAACTCGGTGGTAAAGAAAAAATGATTTATGCATTAGAATCGCTTCGTCATACTACTTCATTAGTAGATGACCGCCAAAAATCAATTGCTGCTTTTAAAATTAGCGGTAAAGAAAAATTCTCACGCTTATTCTCTACTCACCCGCCGCTTGAAAAACGCATTGAGCGCTTGCATTCACTATAAGCATAAAAAACCAGCTTCTTTATAGAAGCTGGTTTTTTATGTTATGACTGAGGAGCAAGCACACGTGTAGTTTCCCACAGCAAGACGCCATCTTCATTTTTTGTTAATTCAACGTATCCTTCTTTCTCTAAATACGTAAGCTGGCCGTACACTTCTGAGAAAATAAAGTCCGGTGCTTTTTGATACATATCCGGGAAAAAAGCTGCGCTGACTTCAAGCGTTGTTTTCTTTCCTTCACCCATCGCTTGTAACACGCGCAGCGCCCATTTATGCTGCTTTTGAATACGTTCCATAATTAAAGAATGAATATCACTAAGCGGTTCACCATGTCCGCTATAAATCAAATCAATGTCGTAGTTCAACGTTTTTTCAAGAGACGCCAAGTAGTCCAATAGCGGCTTTGGCTTAGGATTTTGAATGGTCGGCTCTAAATATGGATTTGACGGTACTTTTGGCAAAATATGATCTCCGCCAAACGCGACTTTTTCTTTTCGATTGTAAAACATCAGCTGACTCAAGGAATGTCCCGGCGTTTCAATCACTTCCCACTCACTCGCATACGGAAGTGTATCTCCTTCCTGTAAATACCCGGTTAGCTTCTGCCCTTTAGGTGAATACACTTGAATCGCAGCCGTGGCTTTACGAAGCCATTTTCCCATTACATCATCACTGACTCCAAACTCCATAAGGAAATTACGGTATAGCTCATTATGCTGCTGAACAAACTCTTCATCTTGGTAAATCCAAGGCTCCACAAGCTTATGACCGTAAACCGGTATATCACTCGGCAGCCATTCTAAAAATCCAGTGTGATCCGGATGCTGATGAGTAAGAATCACTTGTTCAATGTCTGTTACTTTATATCCTTCTTTACGAAGCGCTTCTTCAAAAACATTCCACGCTTCTTTGGTTTTCATACCTGCATCAATTAACGTTAACTTGTCTGCTTTTAATAAAAACACATTCACTGGTCCAATTGGAAATGGCGTAGGCAGCTCAATGCGTATTACTTTATGATCTAAACTCATTTTACCAAACCCCTATATCTGCATTCTTTTATATAGTCCATTTACTGCTAACTTTCACCTTTTTTAAAAGTACCCTGAGCATCAATAATTGAATGACTCTTTGTACTCTTACAAACGTTTTATAATGAATTCATACTATTAATAGTTTAGCAGGTTTGAAGACAAATTGATAAAGGAATGCTTTCCAGTGTACTTATTTAAAGCAAACGAATGATTCATCAAACTAAGAAAGTAAGATAGAATAAAGAGATGGAATGATGATATAAGGAGTATAGTTTATGATTAAAGCAATTTTTCTTTTTAGTTTAGCAGGTCTTGCTGAAATTGGCGGAGGCTATTTGATTTGGCAGTGGCTGCGCGAAGGAGCTTCAAGCTGGTTAGGGCTTCTGGGCGGTATTGCTTTGGTGCTGTACGGCGTCATCGCTACGTGGCAGTCGTTCCCGGACTTTGGACGTGTATATGCAGCTTACGGAGGTATTTTTATTGTTTTAAGCCTGTTTTGGGCGTGGTGGGTTGATAAAAAAATGCCCGATACATACGATTGGATTGGCGGACTTGTGTGTCTGATTGGAGTAGCCGTTATGCTTTGGCCAAGAAGTTAAGTGATAATACAGAAAACGGCAGAACACATGAATTCTGCCGCCTTTTATTTTTTTAGATAAATACAGCTATATTGCCAGTTTATGCACTTACAAAAAAGACAACCCCAAGGTTGTCTTTTTCATTACTTCAACTCAGCCCATCTTTTATCTAATGATTTTAACAGCTCATCTTCAGATGTTTGGCCGCCGATGTATTCTTGTACATCCGCTCCAAATTTTTGCGTTACGCCTTCAGGGAATTTTGTCCATTCCCAAGGAATCGTTTTTTGATCCTTAGAATATTTAAGAAGTTCTTCGCCTAAAGGACCGATGTCTTTTGCTTCGATTGACTTAAAGGCTGGAATGTACTTAAAGTCTTCTACTAACGCTTTTTGACCTTCTTTAGATGTAACCATCCAGTTTAAGAAATCTTTGGCTGCTTTTTTATCTGCCGCTGGCGCTTGCTTGTGAACAACCCAGTTGCTTGGAACGTCGATTGCAAGCTTGTCAGCTACAGCTGCATCATCGCTTAACGGCATAGGTAAAATGCCTACATCCATGTTCGGCGTAATTTTATTAAGCATTGGCTGAATCCAGTTTCCTTGCTGAATCATCGCTGCTTCACCGTTCGCAAATTTCGTTACTTGCGTGTTGTAGTCCGTCGTTAACGGATTTTTGTTTCCGTATTTTACCGTTAAATCAAGCAGCTTTACATACTGTTTGAACTGCTCGTTACCTGCGATTTTCGTACTGCCGTCATTTAGCCCTTTAATAAATGCATCCGGATCTTTTTGACTAGCAAATGGAATATTTAAGCCGTGGTTTCCAAGCACCCACCACTCGCCGTAGCCGATAGAAAATGGCGTAATACCGGCAGCTTTTAGCTTTTTAGCCGCTGCTTCTAATTCTGAATATGTTTTTGGAAGTTCTTTGATGCCTGCTTTTTTGAACAATTTTTTGTTATATGTAAATCCGTAGCCTTCAAGACTGATCGGCTGCCCATATACTTTACCGTCCATCGTCATTGGTGTAAGTGTGTTTTCATACGCGTCATCAATCCACGGCTGATCGGATAAATCTTCTAATTTATTTTTCCACGTTTTTGCCTCTTGATATCCCCCGTTTGTGAAAAGGTCAGGTGCATTCCCCGACGCAAACTGCGCTTTTAAAGCTGCTGCACCGTCAGCTCCTCCACCAACCGTTTGGATATTGAACTTCACATTTGGATGTTCTTTTGTGTATTGATCAGTTAGAGCTTTTAGCTGATCAGCGATTTCTACTTTTCCTTGAAATACATCTACTACTACTTGATCTCCGCCGCTTTTTTTATTACCTGATGCGCTTTCGTTTGAACACGCGGTTGAAAATAAAAGCGTAGCCGATAAAACACCTGCTGCTAAAGGCCATTTTTTCATTTTAAATGCCATTTTCCGTTCCTCCCTATTTGATGCTGATTTTGACGCCTCAGCATCAAAATCAGCCCTGTTGCCGCTTCTATTATTTAATTGAACCGCTTGTAATTCCTTTAACAATGTGTTTTTGCATTGCAAAGAAGAAGATTAATAGCGGGATAATACTGATTACAAGTGCTGCTAGTGCTAAATCCCACTGCTTTGTATACTGACCAAAGAAGAAGAATGTCGCAAGCGGAATCGTTCTTAGCTCAGGATCTTGAAGAACAAGAGACGGAAGTAAGAAGTCATTCCAAATCCATAGGCTGTTTAAGATAACTACGGTTACTGTAATTGGTTTTAATAACGGGAACACAATTCTCCAGAATACGCCTAGACGTGAGCATCCGTCGATGATTGCTGCTTCTTCTAGCTCGACTGGAATTCCTTTAATAAATCCGTGGTACAAGAAAATCGTCATACCTGAACCAAAGCCTAAATACATGATTACAATACCCCAGATGCTGTTTAACAGATTTAAGTTTCCTGCTACTTTTACAAGTGGAATCATGATGGATTGAAACGGAATAACCATTGCCGCTACGAATGCCATAAAGATAATGCTGCTGATTTTTTTCTTTGTTCGAACCAGCATGTAAGCTGCCATTGAACAGAAGATGACTAGAACTGCGTTACTGATGACTGTAATGATCAGCGAGTTGCTAAGCACTTTTAAGTAATTCATTTGGTTGAATGCATTAACAAAGTTTTGAAACTGAATTGTTGTCGGCAGTGCCGATGTGTTTGACAAAATTTCTGCAAATGACTTCAGTGAGTTTGAAAGCACGTAATAAAATGGAACCAAGAACACTAGTCCAAGCAGGACTGCTAAAATTTCAACAATAAAGGTTTTGCTCGTATATTTGTTTCCCATCACGATTCAACCTCCTTCTTCTTGGTGTATGTTACTTGAATAATTGTAATTGCTGCTACGACGATGAAGAAAATTAAGGCTTTTGCTTCACCTAGACCGTATCTGTTATTAACAAATGCTTCTGTATAAATGTTAAGCGCTAACATTTCTGTTGATTTAAATGGACCACCGTTTGTTAATGATAAGTTGACATCAAATACTTTGAATGACCATGAAATCGTTAAGAATAAACAAACCGTTACTGCTGGTGCTACCATTGGAATTGTAATGTGACGAAGAATTTGCCATCTGCTTGCTCCGTCAATTTTTGCTGCTTCAATCAGCTCTTGCGGTACGTTTTGCAGTGCTGCTGTGTAAATAAGCATGATATAACCCGCTCCTTGCCATACACTTACAATCACGATGCCCCAAAATGCTGTTTTTGCGTCTCCCAACCAAGGAAGTTCAAAAAGCGAAATTCCCGTGATTTGTCCGATAGATGCAAATCCTTTTACAAAAATGAACTGCCATACAAATCCTAGTAAAAGTCCGCCAATTAAATTCGGCATAAAGAAAACCGTACGTAAAATGTTTCTTGTTTTTAACATTTGAGTAACAAGGATTGCTAACACGAACCCCACCACATTCGTTAAGATAATCGCAACGACCGTATATTTTGTTGTGATCCAAAACGACTGCTGAAACTGCTTATCTTCGGTGAACAAGTACTTAAAGTTATCAAGGCCCACCCAGTTAATCGTGCCGTTTACTCCGTTCCAGTCTGTAAATGAGTAATAAATCCCTGTAAAAAATGGTATAAGTACAATCACACAAAACGCTAAAAGTGCGGGCCCTACAAATAGTGCAAATAAACCTACATTTTTCAAATTTTTACGTTTTTTTGTATTAATGGATGGTTCTCTTTTAAGTTCTTGCTCTAAAGGAACATATTCTGTCTCCTGTAATTTACTTTGGCTATTCATCTTACTAGCACCTCCCTATGTCTTATTTTAGCGAAATCAGCTATTTATGAAACCGCTTTAATTGACGAGTAGGGTGTAAAATATTGACCTTTGTGCAACATTTTCTCCCCTGTGCACATTTTACGCATTTTTTTAAAGTATGCATGAAAGAAAAGCTAGAAGTGGACGACGTATCTTCTTATCTTATACACTAGAAAAAAGATGTAGTTGGGAGGAACATACGCATGACAGCCAAACGAGCGTTAATTACGGGTGCTAATTCTGGAATGGGGCTGGCCACAACGATTGAACTAGCTAAAAAAGGATTCGAAGTCATTATGGTATGCCGAAATGAAGAAAGAGGAAATACGGCTTTAGAAGAAGCGAAGCGTCAAAGCGGATCGGATTCCATATCTCTTATGACCTGTGACCTAGGTTCTCTTGACAGTATCCGGGCTTTCAGTGAAGACTTTACGTCTCGCTACAGTGTACTTGATGTGTTGATTAATAACGCAGGCGTGGTGACAATCAAGCGTGAAACAACACAAGACGGATTCGAAATGATGCTTGGTGTCAATCATTTGGGTCACTTTTTGTTAACTAATTTACTTTTAGATCTGCTGAAAAAATCTCAGCAAGGACGCATTATAAACGTGGGGTCCGGTGCTCATAAAGCTGGAAAAATAGACTTCAACAACCCTCACTTAACAACAGGATTCGGAATATGGCGAGGATACTCTCAGTCTAAATTAGCGAATAATTTATTTACGGTCCATTTAAGTAAAAAGCTAAAAGATACTTCTGTAACCGTAAATTGCCTACACCCCGGTACAGTCTCTACCTCTATCGGCGTTAATCGTCAAACGGGTTTTGGAAAAAGCGTTCACGCCGTGCTTCGCCCTTTCTTTTTAACACCTCTTCAAGGTGCCGAAACAGCTATTTATTTAGCAGACAGCCCTGAAGTGACGCATATTAGCGGCGCTTACTTTTATAAAAAACGCGTTACGCCCTCTTCTTCAAGAGCAAAAAATGAACGGCTTGCAGAAGAATTCTGGAACTGGAGTGCACGCGAAGTTGGCTTATAATGTAGAATAAAAAAAGGTCAGCTTTTCAGCTGACCTTTTCGTATTAGAAAAACGTTAGTCCTATAGCAAAAATAAAGCCTGATACAATTAAGGTCGTCACGCAGTAGCCCATTATATCGCGTGCTCCGAGCCCTGCGATAGCTAGTGCGGGCAGTGCCCAAAACGGCTGCGCCATATTCATCCATGCTTCTCCGTAGGCAATGGCCATCGCAGCGACTCCCGGATCTACGCCGAGCTGTTCAGCTGCCGGCATAATAAAAGGTCCTTGTACAACCCAGTGTCCTCCTCCAGACGGAACAAAAAAGTTCACAACGCCAGAACTTAAAAACGCAAGAAACGGAAATGTCGTTTCATTTGAAATCGAGATAAATGCGTTCGTTAGCTTCCCGCCTAATCCCGATAGCTCCATCATGCCTTGAATACCTGCGTAGAATGGAAACTGAATCACAATCCCGGCGGTTCCTTTCGCAGCATTAGAAACGGCATTCATATAGGATAAAGGCGTGCGGTGAAGTAAAATACCCGTTGTAAAAAACAATAAGTTCACTGTGTTAATATCCATTTTAAAACCGTTTGTAGCAAAATAATAAATTAAATATGAATACCCAAGAAGCGCAATCGTCAGACTTAAAAACCTGCTGTTCTCCATGCGTACAGCAAATGTTGGCTTAGAAGAAGTTGTCTCAACAACTGTAGCCGGAGCCATTTCATCTTCCGCCAACAGTCTTGGATCAATTTCTACCACTTCTTTTCCCGTCGGCATCATCAGTCTTGTCATAATAGGAAGGACAATTAATAACCCGAGGGTAATAAATAAGTTGTACCCCGTAAAAATCGTGTCTGACAGTGGAATAAGTCCAGCCGTTTTTTCCATTGGGTTTCCAGGTGTAGCAGCGACAAGAGGAATCGAACCCGACAAGCCTCCGTGCCATGTTAAAAACCCTATGTAAGCACAGGCAATTAAAAACCGGTAATCAGATCCCGGCACGCGTTTCGCTACTTCTTTTGCAAACAGCGCACCTACAATTAAGCCAAACCCCCAGTTAATCATACAGGCCATAGCTGCGCCGAGCGTGACAAGAATTACCCCTTGTGCCGGAGTTTTGGCTAACAGTGCTATGTTCACAAGCCACTTCTTTACAAGCGGCGAGCTGGCAAGCGCATGTCCCGTGACAAGCACTAAGCTCATTTGCATCGCAAATGCTAAAAGGTTCCAAAAGCCACTTCCCCAAAACTGAACCATTTCAATCGGTCCGTGAGGAGTAAAAACAATACCTGATACAAATAAAATCAGCGTCAGGATTAAAGCAAATACAAACGGATCAGGTAAAAAACGCTGCACAAGCGCCGTAAAGAAATTAGATAACGCTTTCATTTTACTCCTCCTTTACAGGAATACTCCTGTGAATAAATGTCGACAAGCATCTTTAATTATACATAATTTGTTGAAAATTGTTAATATTTAGTTTAAATAAAAAACCCTTCTGTTTTTCAGAAGGGTTTTACACACTAAATGTTTGAATAAGAGTTGGCTCTCCGTCAAGTTCAATTTTCTTTTCTTGAAAGGAAATATGTAAGCTTTTATAAATATGTTTCCAAAATGAAATAGCCCGCTTATTGCCTGCAAGCTCAATAATCATATATGTTCCTTTTCGATGGGAGAAAATGTCTTTTACCGTTTTGGAAGCGATGCCCTGCCCTCGGTATTTGTTTAAGATAAAAAAATCATTGATGCAGTAATCTGCTTCTTGCTGAAGTGCGGGCTGTTCAAGAAGTAAAAAAAAGCCCATCAGCTTATCATCTACTTTAATAAAGTATGGCGAGAGGCCTTCTACTTTCCAAAACAGCGGCAGCTCTTCAAAGTGGAAAGCTCCATCTTCGCGAATATCTAAAGAAGGTGTATAAGCAGATAAATCGTGGAGATAAAGAGAATACAAATTTTGCAAAACGCCCGCTTGGCTTTTAGGTACTTTTTCAATCGTAAGCATTCTTAGTTCATCTCCTTCTTTTCCTATCATAAGGGTTTTTTGTGAAAGTTTACAGTAAAAATGTTTGGGGCAGAGTAAAGATAGATAGTGAAACAGCTCTTTTTCATTTTGTGGATAAATTAAATGCAAACAAAAAAACGATCATCTCCGGTACTGTACGCTCCGTCTGATAATCGTTTTTTATGTTTTGTTTGCTGATGCTGAAGTTTTTCCTTCTTTGTTTTGGTTTTGCGCGTTTCCATGTCTGCAAATATAAACAGGCTGCGGTTTAATTCTGGATTTCGCTTTCCTTCACGCGTCATTTTATCACGCATTTTTTTTGCTTTTGACTTTGCCATGTAACTTCCTCCCTATATAAACGATGTATACATATCTTACTGCTTTTTTATAAATTGTCAAGTGCAGAAGCACTGATGTGTTAACAGTGCTTCTGTATAGTCAAGACTCTTTATTTTTCAGCATATCATCTAACTTTTGCTCCATTCTCTGAAGCCTTTTTTCATTTGCCCCTTGCTTTTGAATCAGCCTTTTTAAGCCTATAATAAATGCGATAATAACTCCTGCTCCTCCTATAAGGATCAGCAGCATAAGAATTTGAAAAATAATATCACCTATATTAACCATAGTTCCACCTTTTATCTATTTTTTTACATTGTATCATTTATTTGGATGTATATTGCTTTATTTTATAAAAAAAGCTCTCAGTGCTGAGAGCTTCATTTACTATCTTCATCATAAACCGTCCACTTTTCCTGTTTGATTTGATTGGAAACATCAATCAGTTTATTTTTTACTCGATCCTTTTCCGGGCCTGTTAAAGGCGTAGGTCGGTAGTCGTTTCGTGCTGTTGTGGAAGAAATACGGAATGGAATGACGTTGATGTCTTTATTCGTCGTTAGCTTTCCATCTTTAATCGTAAATGTCTGCTGAAATACAAATGTATCTTTATCACTTGGATTTTTGTTTCCGCCAAACATAAAGTTTCCTAAGCTATAGACAATAAATTTATTTTTGTACTCTTCAATTCCTTGAACAACATGAGGATGATGACCTAAAATTAAATCTGCTCCGTTATCAATTGTATATTTCGCCAATGCTTGCTGCGCTGTATCAGGAACATAGTGTCGTTCAGACCCCCAGTGGAAATGCACAATGATAATTTTAGCTCCTTTTTCTTTTAAAGACTTAATTCCGTCTTTAATCTGGCTTCTTATTTCTTTGGTGTCATCCCAGCCCGGATATCCAAGCAATCCTACTTTGACTCCTTTTACCGTTGTGATGTATGTATCTTCATAGCCAAAATAGCCTATTCCGCTTTTCTTTAAGTTCTCTCTTGTATCATCATATCCTTGCTGCAAATAATCACGTGTATGATTATTAGCTAAGTTAACGGTTTCAATACTTCCTTGTTTTAAAATATTCACAAAAGAAGGATCACCTTTAAAACGAAATGTTTTACTTGCTTTTTCGGTCGCCTTTGTCAGCGTTGTTTCTAAATTAACCGTTGTTAAATCATCTTGTTCAAAAATCGACTTTACATTTTGCGTAAAATATGGAAGGCCATTTCTTGCCGCTACGTCATTAAAAGTAGAATCATAGCTGAAGCTTTCATCATTTCCTAAAGTAAAATCTCCCGCTGCGCTAATTTTAATGGTTGTATTAATGCCCTCTTTTTTTTCTTTTTTTGTCGCTTCTTCTTTAGATTTTACAGCTTCTTCTTTTTTCTGCGGTTCAGAAGATGTTTGTTCTCCTGCTCCTCCGCACGCTCCTAGTAAAAAACACAAACTTCCATAAATAACAGCTTTTTTTAAATACTTATTCATGTAACGTTAAAACCCCTTTTTACGTTTTAATAACTGTGTTTGGACATGGTGTTTAATGTACATTTCGCCAAATACATACAATCTTCCTGTTATATCGGCAAAATAAGTGAAATTTTTATAAAAAAAGGAAATTCCTATCTTCTTTTTGAGTTAAAACAAGAGGTTTTTTTAATACAAGCGCTATGAAGAAAGCTGATGATCTTTGATAAACGTCAAGGAATTTACAAAAATATAGAGGTTTTCAAACATCACCTAAAATAAAAAACCTCCTTTGCTCATGCAAAGAAGGTTTTATCTAAACTTAACAAATCGAATCATTAGATTTAGGGTTTTTGAGTCCAAATATCGGTCGGATAAATAGTGCTAAGCCTGTGCCAAGCATCGCCATAACCATCCATACCCATCCATGAAGACTAAATGAAGCAATGCCGCCAAAGTAAGCGCCGATGTTACAGCCAAAAGCAAGACGCGCACCATACCCCATTAAAAGGCCGCCAACAACAGCTGCTCCCGCAACTCCGGGCTTAATCTTTCCTGGTTTGAACGTCCCTTGCGCCGTCGCTGAAATGAAGGCCCCTAGTATAATCCCAAAGTTTAACACGCTGGTAGAGTCTGCTAGCACACTTTGCGTTAGTGCTTCTCCATTTGCACCTTGGAAAAATCCCCAGCTCGATACATCTATCCCGGCTGCCACCATGGCTTTTCCGCCCCATAATGCAAAAGCAGAAGTGATTCCCCAAGGGTTTCCTCTTACAGCAAGCGTCAATGCATTTAATACTGCCAGCACAATCGCTGCTGTGAATAGAGGCCAAGAGCCTCGAGTAATCTTTTTCCACCCTTTTGTAGTAGGAAGCTGTTTCATCATAGGCGGATTTTTCTTTTTAGCAATTTGAATCGTAATCCAGTAAATCGCTGCGAACGCGATAAGCTGTATAATCCAAGCTCCAAAATAACCAAGACCTGTCGATTCAGCTAATGAGATAGGGGGAAGCGAAGGTTGCTTTTGCCAAAATGGCAAATGATACGCCCCAAACATAGAACCTACAATAAAGGCTAAAAGTGTTAAAATCATAGAAGAAGAACCTCCGCCTAACGAATACAGCGTCCCTGAGGCACATCCATTTCCTAACTGCATGCCAATTCCAAACATAAACGAACCAACTATCACGCTTACTCCTACAGGTGAGACATATCCTTTTGGCGTTACCCCTGTAAAGCTAAAGCCTGTACTTAAAATAATAGCAAACAATGTTGACGCAATTGCAAGCATAAGCATATGCGCTTGCAAGCCTTGAACATTGCCGACAGATACAAGGCGGCGAAATGCTGATGTAAAGCCAAAACGTGCGTATAGAAGCGTCATCCCTAACGCTAGGCCGATAATAAATAAAACACCTTGCGTCCAATTAGTCGTGAGCACAATCGCAAGAAATAAAATAACTGCTGCTATAACCCCTCCTGCAAATAATGGCTTTTGCATAGGACTTAATTCTGTTACAACAGTAGTAGGCTTTGATTTATATGATGAGTGCAACGTTTGCGACACATCATCCACTCCTTTTCTGATAGAAATACTAAGAATTAATATTTATCATTTTATAGCACTTCCCTTCTCCTGTAAACTGTTTAGCAAAATGAAAGTGAATTGTTTATTTTTTAAATATTCTTACCTTTAGTCATACAAAAAGCAGAAGTTTCTATTCTTCTGCTTTTCGCTGCTAAGCGTAAATAGAATGAATCTCTTTTATCGGAGTAGGATGAGGCTTTGCAAAATAATACCCTTGAAACAAATCATATCCCATCTCTATCAGGCATTTTAAATCTTCTTCTGTCTCTACTCCTTCCGCAAGAGCCTTCGCCCCCATTTTATGGGTGATAGCTAACATCTCTTGGGCCACTTTTTTCTGTTTCTCATTTTTACTGACTCCGTTTGTGAATTCAAATGCTAACTTCACCACGTCAGGCTCCACTTCTAAAAGCCTCTTCAGCGTGTTATAACCAACACCTACGTCATCTAAAGCATATTTAAATCCGTGGGAACGATAATAATTCAAAATGTTTTTTAAATGCTCAATATCTTGAACATCCTCGGTTTCAATCACTTCAAACACTATTTGTTCGGGTTTTATATTCAATTCTTGAATTAACGCAAATGTAGATGCCAAGCAATGCTCGGGATTATATATTGCTGTAGGAATAAAGTTAATAAAAATCAGCTGACGATCAATAATACTAGCATTTTTTACAGCTTCTAAGCGGCAGGCTCGGTCAAGAGCGAAGGTTTTATTTCTTATTTGAGCAGCTTCAAACATTTTAAAAGGAGGTATAATACTTCCGTCTTCTTCTAATCCTCTTGATAAAATTTCGTGGCCAACGATATGCACGCGTTCATGATCAACCGATACAATCGGCTGATAATACGAGCAAATTCGCTTGTCTTCAATCAGCTCATCAATCCACAAGGCATCTTTCATTTTTTGAAAAACGGTGATTGACTCCATACCCCGCAGGTTTTCAAACGGGCTCCGCTGCTTGGCTTCTACAGCCCACACATGCCGAGGGTCTAGATGCTGATGAACATAATCCATAAAACTCCAAAAAATATCTTCCCTCATCCAGACCATATCTTCTCCAAGAGTCTTCCATTGGCTTTGAGAAATATCTTTAAAGTATTTTTCCAATTTCTTCACATCGCTTGATTTCTGAAAAGAAACCGTATATCCTGTCCTAATTGGCAGACACGCGTCGCACCCCATAGCTCATCTTCACCCTCATTTATCATCAGTTTTTTGTATGTATACATGGATAGTTCTTAGGAACTATACCACTTTTAAGAAACTTACAAACCCTATTTTCCCGTTAAAATAGAATGTACCAAAAAGTTTTGGTAAAATGATAGACGTATTTTATTGTCTACATCATAAGACGCACTTGATAAAAGGAAGTGAACGATACATGAGCAAAAACCGGTTTACGAAGTGGTTTTTATTTTCTTTAATACTCTTTGCCTTAAGTACCGGAGCAATGTATTATATGCTGTATCTATCGTACTGGGCGTATTCTATTAAACTGTTTTTAATCGCGGTGCCGCTCTTCACCTTATTATCGGTTGCTTTTGGTTCGTTGGTAATCGTACATGAACGCAAAAGAAAACGTGTATTTCATCTACAAAACGATGGAGGCAGTCCTAAAAGTACGTTTATTCAAGGTTTTTCCGAAATAACGGTAGGAGCAGGATGCATTGTGCTGTGCTTTTTTCTTTTTCTTTATTTTCTAATGGATTATTGAGTACATATAAAAAAGACGAGCAGGCAGCTCGTCTTTTTTTATTTGGATCTTTCTAGAATATCTCGAACGCTTGCATAGTCAAGCTCTTTATAAGTGCCAACACCTGGTTTTACAAAGGTCTTTTCAACAATCGCATCAAATTCACGATCATCAATATCATAGTCACGCAAGCAGTTCGGGGCTCCTAAGTCATTCCAGAAAGTGCGAAGCGCTTTTGCTCCTTCCATTGCTGTTTCTTCATCGCTTTTTCCTGCTGGATCAATGCCAAATACGTTTACAGCCAATTGTTTTACACGGGAAGGGTCTTCTTTTAAGACGTGCTCCAGCCAGTTAGGGAACAAGATAGCAAGACCGCCTCCGTGGGGAATATCATATACGGCCGACAGAGCATGTTCGATACGGTGAGTAGCCCAGTCTCCCCCGTCCGTTCCGTTTGCTAAGCTTCCGTTAAACGCCGTCGTGCTGATATACATCATCGTTTCACGATACTTATAAGAAGTCAGATCTTTAAGAAGCTTAGGACCTTCTTGTATAGCCGTTCTTAGTAAAGATTCAATAAAGCCGTCGATCATCGGCGTATTTTCCGTGCGATGAAAATAGTGTTCAAGCGCATGCGACATACTGTCAACAATTCCATAGACGGTTTGATCGCGCGGCACTGAAAATGTGTACGCCGGATCTAAAATAGAAAAGACGGGAAATACGTGAGAAGACGTCCATCCGAGCTTTTCTTTTGTTTCCCAATTTGTTATAACAGAAGTTGAATTCATTTCAGACCCAGTTGCTGCAAGTGTTAATACCGTTCCAAAAGGAAGCGCATCTGTAATCTCTTTTTTACGTGTAATCAAATCCCATGTATTACCTTCATACACGGCTCCAGCTGCAATAGCTTTTGTACAATCGATTACACTTCCTCCCCCAACGGCTAAAAGAAAATCAATGTTTTCTTTTTTACATATGTCCACGCCTTTAGCTACCGTAGTCAAACGAGGATTAGGTTCTACACCAGACAGCTCGTGAACAACCGCGTTAATAGACTGAAGTTCAGCTTTCACTTCGTCGTATACGCCATTTCGTTTGATGCTTCCTCCTCCGTATACTAACAGAACGTTTACTTGTTTAAGATAAGAAGCAAGCTCTTGCGATAGCTTCGTAATTTGACTTTTTCCAAAGTATAATTTTGTAGGATTGTGCTGCAAAAATATATTCATGTTCTACACCTCTAGTTTCATGTTTTATAAAAAGTGTAGCACGAAAACTACTTCATCATTATTGAAGATTCTCTATATCTATTATCAATATTTTTGATAACCTTCTTGAACAAGTGAAATAAATTGTTGAATAGGTGCCGTCAGCCATTTTTTCTTTTTGAATATGAGCTGTGAATAAAGATAAAATTCTTCGTGGTCAAACGGGACTTTAATCAGTTTTCCACTTTCCATCTCTTGTTTTACCGCTATTTCCGGTACAAGAGCAATACCTAAATTATCCGCTACGCACTGTTTAATCGCTTCAAGACTGCTAAACGAGATGACCGATTGCATATGAATACCGCTGCTGCGCATCATCTCTTCTAAAAGCGTGCGATAAGGGCAGCCGCTCTCAGTTAAAATAATGGTCTCTCCCTCAAACTCTTCCATTAGAACGCTGTTTCTTTTACTAAAAGAATGAGAAGACGAAGCAATCATAACCATGTTTTCTTTTCGAATAGGAATCACTTCTAAACTTGAAGATGTTTGAAGGCGATCAAGCAAAACGGCTACATCATACTTTCCGTCAATAATTCCTTGTGTTAAATTTGGACATAAACCCGCTTCTAGCATAATCTTTAGAGAAGGGTGCTGTTTTTTTAATTCACGAATATACGGTGTAATAAAATAGGCGGCCAGCGACTCCACGGTTCCTATTGAAACGGTTCCTCTAGCATCTTCGTTCGTAGTAAGACGCTCTTTTGCTTCATTTAATAACTCGGTTACTTGATTCACATAATAAAGCAATTCTTCACCAGGCTGAGTCAGCTTCATTTTTTGTCCTGTTCGTTCAAATAGTTTTTGACCGTAATGATCCTCTAATTTTTTTATATGAGTGGTAACGCTTGACTGAGCATACCCTAACTCCTCGCCCGTTCGTGTATAGCTCCCCCACTTCGCTACTTCTTTAAATGTATATAAATAATTAATATCCATGTGCTGCTCCTTATGTACTGCTGTTTGGTTTCGTTGTCCATATGTTAAAGCTGTTCTAGTAATTAGAACTTATACGTAAATAGAATCACAGTACAGTATAAGCGAACTCGTTTTGCCAAGCAATTTTATCAACCTTAAAAATTCTTTTTATATTAGGCAATTACGCCGTTTTTTGTTCATAGAATGAAAAACAAACCTATGAAAAGAAAGGGTGTATCTCATGACAGCCTACAAAGAAGTGTTATATAAAGGAAAACGCTTTGTACTGATTCACGTATATGATTCAGGATACTGTGAAATCCGACCGATTGATCATGCTTTTAAAGTCGAACTTGTGCGATTAGATGAGATAGAACAATGTGGATAACAATCATGAACGCAGCTAATGCAGCTGCTTTTTTATTTGTATTAAAAACAAGTGGATGAGATAAAAATAGCTGAATTGGCTGGCCTTTTACATAATTTCTTCCTGTATACTTTGTAACTAAGGATATTCGCACTTATTTAGTTTCTATACTTACTCGAGGTGATTACATGAAAAAAGGCTGGCTGGAATGGATATTATTATCCGTGGCGTTAATTTGGGGAGCCAATTATGCAATCGGAAAATTTGGAGTTGCTCATATGTCTTCCATTCAATTTAGCGCACTGCGTTTTATAATGGTTGCTCCTATTCTTTTACTTATTACAGGAATAATAGAGCGAGGCATTCGGATCGAAAAAAAAGACTGGGGACGCTTAATAGCGGTCAGTATAGTAGGCGTTACGCTCTATCAAACGCTGTTTATGGTATCTGTTAAGTATACGACAGCTACAAATGCTTCTTTACTTATTTCGATGTCTCCTATTTTCACAGGAATCCTAGCTATATTATATAAGCATGAAGCTTTTTCGTTAAAAACACAGCTAGGCTCTGTGCTTGCTTTTTTTGGGGCTGCGTTTGTACTGCTGTTTGGTCACTCTAGTCATGCGCTGTCGCAGCTTGCATGGTTCGGAAACATCATGGGGATTGTGGCAGCCATTGCTTGGGGCTGGTACCCGATTTTAGCAAAACCTTTAGTCGTAAAATATTCTGCTTTGCGCGTGACTGCGTGGTCCGCTTTAATCGGCGCTATTCCGCTTACTGTCTACTGTCTTTTCACCTATCAAACACTTGTATGGCCAACAGATATAGGTAGCTGGAGCTCTCTGGCATACTCTGTTTTGTTCGTGACAGTGTACGGGCTGGTGATGTGGTATGTAGGAATTGGAAAAATTGGTTCTACAAAAGTAATGGTTTACATGTATGTTATTCCTTTGTTCGCCGTTGTTTTTGCTGCTGTAACTATTGGAGAGACCATCAATGCTATGCAGCTGCTTGGAGGACTTATTATTTTTAGCGGTTTGTATATTGTCAAAAAAAGCCCTGCTCCTAAAACAGCTCTTAAACTTAAAAAAGCAAACTAACAAGAGTAACGGGTTCGGTTGATTCATGCTAATAACGCTCAGATTTTTTCTGGGCGTTATTCGTATATTATTTTAATGTCCTAATTGAATTAAACGCCCGTTAGTTTGATTAATGAACATTTTTTAGTTTATATTCATGAGTGATTTTATGCTGATTGTATACGCGTTTAAAACCGTTTCGTTCATAAAATAGTTTCGCTTTGTCCGTATCGGTATAGAATCCGAGGCTGTCGTAATAATTCTCTGCATAGTGAATGACTTCTTTTAAAAGTCGCTTGCCTATACCCTTTCTGCACAATTGAGCTGAAACATAAAACCTCCTTACTCTTCCAGCGTTAGCATACTGGCTGTGAGGATTTTCATTAAGGCCGGCTACGCCAATTAATTTGTTGTGTTGACTGTAAATGCTCCACAAGATACATTAGCCTAATGATTCTCATATACCTTCTCTCCGTTCAGCAGATGTCTTGTCTATTTCGATAGAATGCTTGTTATACATTAATCCTGCCATGCCTATTAGAGCCGTTAAAAGTAGCATGAAGCTTGAAAATAGATATACAAACCTTACCCCAAACAGATCGGCTATTGTCCCTACAAATGCTATGGAAAGTATAAACACAGACTGTACAAGAGTTGATTTTGCCGCTATTACTTTAGAAAGCATCCCATTGCTGCAGGTATTTTGATAAATGGTTTCCTGAGCTACATCTCGAAGCTGATAGGCAGGACCCATCATTATCAAAAGTACTAAAGCTAGATACGGGTTCGTTACTAGACCGTAAAAACCGGTTAAAACAGCATAACCGAGTGAGCCTGCGAACATAAAAAGCAAAAGCCTTCCTTTTACTATAGAAGACATTCGGTACACAATAATTCCTCCAACTATGCTTCCAAAATAATACGCACCGTTTATATATCCCCACCACGCTTCTCCTTTTTCAAGCACTTCTTTCACAAAAGAAAGAGTAATAGCTCCAATCCAAATGGTTCCAAAAAGCGACTCGATGATGTCCATTATAACGAGGGCTCTGATGCGTTTATGTATCCATAAAAAGCGCCATCCTTCCATTAGTTTTGCCGTTCTTCGCTTTTGTGTTTGTTTATATGTATGGGCTTCTTTTATAAACAGTAAGCAAACAAATGAGAGCGATAGAAGACCTGCCGTTATAAATAGAGACTGAGTGGATCCCGTTAAGGACAAAACGAAACCACCAAGCGACCACCCTGCAAACAGAAAAGTTTGATCAATTGTTGAAAGCAAGCTATTCGCCTGCATTCTTTGACTATCATTTACTAAGCTGCGTACAACTGACGTTTTAAAGATGAAAAAAAAGCCGTTAAAAAAAGAAATGATTCCAACAATGATAAAACCCATCGTTAGTACTGTGACTGTAAATTCTTGTGTAAGCAGCACATACAATCCAACAAGCATCCCTATCTGCATCACTTGAACAGACCGCATAATGTGAATGGATTTATACGTATCGGCTAGTAAAGGTACGCTAAGGCCGCTAAGGAGCCGTGCAAGTAAGCTCGTCATCGTAATCATCGACGCAAGAGCTGTTGAACCGGTGTTTTCCTTTATATAGGAAGTGACAGCCATTGTATAAAGAACAAAACCTACATTTGCGGTTACTTGACTTGCTGCTAAAAGATAAAAACGCTGAGTCAATTCTTTTCTCCTTTCTGTTAGACGTAACATGCAAAAAGATAATTCATTTTTGTTAATTTTTCCCTTTTAAACTATAACACTATTTGACGAAATCCAAAACTATCTATAATTTAGTAGATGGAGGTTTTTATGTTTAAATATAGTTTTCTTATTGTTCTTATCGCTTTTTTACTTATTAACTTTAACGGCCAGGAAAATCAAATTGTAGGAGGCAAAATAAAAAAGGAACGAAGTGAGGTTTTCTTTGGCAAATACGACAGCTTTACGGGCCGCTACTCCCGGAGCATTAAACTCAAAAAAGGCGTAACCTACGCTTTTACGCTATCTAAAAATACCAAAAGCGGAGACCTGTCCCTGTACGTAGAAGATCCAAAACAGACACGATTTTTTGAAATGACTAATAACTCTCTTTATTTAACACCTGAAAAAACGAGGAGATATCGTATTAATTTTGTAGGCTCTGAGCATAAAGGCTCTTTTCAGCTTCACTGGAAAAGCAGTAATCAAAAAGAGCGCGAAAAATTTGTGTAATACCATTTTAGACAACGCTTAAACGAGGAGGAATGGTTTATGATCATTAATCAAGCTGTCCTGTACACCCACTTGTTGGACACAATGAAGGATTTTTATGTAAATTCTCTCGATTTTCCATTAACCGCCGCTTCACCGCGTTCTTTTTCCATCAAGGTTGGTGAAAGTGAGCTAACCTTTAAAGAAAGTTCTCTACATACAAAGCCCTTTTACCATTTTGATTTTAATATTCCAGCAAACCGGTTTATGGAAGCAAAGCAATGGGCTACTCAGAGAGTCTTCCTCAATACAGAAGAGAAGAAAGATGAGATTTATTTTGAAGCATTTGATGCTCATTCCTTTTATTTTGAAGACCCTGCTCATAATATTGTTGAATACATTTCAAGACATTCGGACTGCGCGTCATCCAAGGACCCCTTTTCTTCTAAATCGCTTTTAAGCATAGGAGAAATCAACTTGACAACTCCTCATGTCCACTCTGTAGGGACAAAGCTTATTAACTCCGGTATCACCATACGTAACAACAGGCTATTAAACGAGACCTTTAACTTTTTAGGAAGCGGCAGTGCGTTTTTTCTTGTAGGGACGCCTAAAAGAAGGTGGTTTTTTTCGAACCGAGACTCTGAAGTTCATCCATTAATGGTAAAAGTCAACCATTCTCTAACGCTTGCGCTCGACGAAGAAGGAATGTTGAAGATTACGCAAGAATGATTGTTTTTTTAATAAAGCCACGTAACAAGCGAACTTGTTACGTGGCTATTTTTGTTCAAAATTCAGCACATACTCCTCCCTATAGGTTTTGTATATAGTTCTCGATGTCCTTTCTGTTCATCAGCATAAAAACCTTGTAATCCTCATCTTTTTTAAGCTTTTTAAACCGGTTTCTCATCTTTTTTTTCCGTTCTCGATACGTAGTAAGAATAAACGTAAAAAATGACCAATCTACTTTTTCAGGGCATCCTTTTGCCATATCTTCACGCGTTTTTCTTGCATATACGATTCTCCGCTTTATTACTCGGTACACACAAACGATTAGCGGCAGCTCTAAATAAATAACGGTATCTGCACGTTTCACTCGCAGGTCATAGGAATTGCTGTAGTTCCCGTCGATAATCCAGCTGTCTTTTTTTACAATGTGCTCCTGCAATTCTCTAAAGCTATCATTGTCTCTTTCCGTCCAGCCAGGCTGCCAATACAGGCTGTCTAAATGATATACTTCTAGATCAAGCTTTTCCCCTAATTTCTTGGCAAATGTAGACTTTCCTACTCCTGGAGAAACGCCCATTACCAGTACTCTTTTCATCTTATCACCTTACCTTTTTAAGAAATAAAGCTGATTGAAGAGAAGGCAGCTGTTTATAGCTGACTCGGCGCATTCCGTGTACTCGGAGCGAGCTGCTTTATAAAACGACTTCATGTTAGGATTTTTATTTCCATGATTTTCAGGCAACCTATAAATATTCATTATAAATTCCTATATTCCTTCTTGCTTTGTAGTAAATAGGTTGCTTTTATGAATCGTTTCCTTTACCTTAAATGTGAGTATATAAAAGTAAGGTGAAAAAAATGAATGCATCTATGCTAAAGAGATTTTTACGAAACCTCGGTATTTTTGTTTATATTGTCATTGCAGCTATTAATATTTACTTAACAAGAAATGATTTAGGCGATATGCTTACCCGCCTTGTGCTGCTGACTATTTTACTTCCTTTGTTTTTTAGTTTTGTGTATGCGTTAGGAAAATCACATTTTAAAAGACAAGAAGAGCTCGCTGAACAAGAGAAGAAGAAAGAGTAAAAAAAGCCTTTTATCGAGGGGGATTCCCCTTTCTAAAAGGCTTTTTACTTTTTTTCATATAGCTGAACATTAACTACATCAGGATGAACGTGATACTGTTTGGCAACTTGATTTACCATTTGCTGAATTTCCCTTTTCTTATGAGAAGAAAGGTGTTCGCGGGGCAGAAGAACTAGAATTTGAGCTTCCGCATAGTTATTCAGCACCCTAACTTCTTGAAAGCCATGCTGCGTCAAAAAAGCTTTTAACGCTTTTTCAAAGTCTGTGCTTTCTTTTTGAACAACTATAGAAGGCTGATCGTAAGAAAATAGCGAAATCTCTTTCTCTTCAGGCTTTGTATACACCGCCCAAGCAGTTATGAGCACTGTGACAGAAATACCCATATTTAACATCCACCTTTTCATACCACGAACGCTCCTTTTAATTAAGTT
Source organism: Priestia sp. 10L35 (assembly GCF_056395685.1). NCBI lineage: Bacteria > Bacillati > Bacillota > Bacilli > Caryophanales > Bacillaceae > Priestia > Priestia sp. 10L35. The sequence goes on from NZ_JBFTKA010000003.1 coordinate 142,124, forward strand.
TGTTCATGATATGAAAAAATTCGTTCATTCATGCGTTATCTTCCTAGCCAGCCTCCGTCTACAGCAAGTAAGTGCCCATGAATATAGGCAGATGCATCAGATGCTAAAAAGACAACCGCTCCTTTAAAATCATCTGCTTCCCCCCATCTGCCTGCGGGAATACGTTCAATGATTTGTCTGCTGCGCGTTTCATCGTTAATAAGTGCTTCATTCATATCAGTAGCAATATACCCTGGTACAATTCCATTAACATTTACGCCTTTTGCTGCCCATTCATTAGATAAAGCCTTTGTAAGCTGAGCAACTCCGCCTTTTGCTGCAGCATAAGCCGGAACGGTAATACCTCCTTGGTAAGAAAGCAAAGATGCCATATTAATAATTTTTCCGCTTCCTTGTTTAAGCATTTGGCGGCCCGCCTGCTGACATAACAACCATACGGTTTTTAAATTAACATTCATAACAGCATCCCAATCTTCTTCTGCAAAGTCTACAGCGGGTGAACGTCTTTGAATGCCAGCGTTGTTCACTAAAATATCGAGCTTGCCAAAATAAGCAACAACCGATGAGATCGCTTCGCTTACTTCAGAAGCATTTTCTAGATCACAATTAACAATAAAGCATTTTCTTCCGAGACGTTCAATTTCTTCTTTTACTCCAAGAAATTCCTTTGATCGCTGCAGAAGAGCGATATCCGAACCTGCTTCTGCCAAAGCAATCGCCATTGCTCTTCCAATTCCTCTCGTTGCTCCCGTAATCGCTGCTACTTTACCATCTAAAGAAAATAAATCTACTGTCATTGTTCATTCTCCTCTCCGTTTGGTGCAAATAAAACCTTAAGTGATTCATCAGGCCGCTGCATAAACTCAAACCCCGCTTGAATATCTTCAAGCGGCAGTTTATGAGAAATTAAAGAATCTGCTGCTATTTCACCGTTTGCCAGTAAATCAATAGCCGTCTGAAAATCTTCCCTTGTATAACATCTCGTTGTAGTTAATGAAATTTCTTTAAAGTGCATTGCTGCTAAATCTACTTCTGGAGCGTTTTTATATACGCTCACCACCACAATCTCTCCCTGAATACGGCTTGTTTCAACCATTTGTTTTGCTGTCATTTGATTTCCAGCTACTTCAAATACAACGTCTGCACCGACGTCATTCGTAAGCAAGCGCGCTTCTTTTACGACGTCTTTTTTCGTTGCATCAATTGGTATAAAGCCAAGTTCTTTCGCTTTAGTTAAGCGATAAGAACTAATATCTGAGATCATTACTTTTTTTGCTCCTGCTCGTCTCGCAATCATCCCGATCAGCAGTCCAATAGGTCCTGCCCCTAAAATGACAGCTTGGTCCCCTACTTTCAACCGCGAGCGTCGTACTGTATGTACGGCAACCGCTACAGGTTCTGCAAGAGCTGCATGCGCGCTAGACAGTTTCTCTGGTAAGAGGTGAAGGCGGTTCACTGGAACAGCCACGTACTGCGCGAACCCTCCATCTTGATCAATGCCGATTAGTTTTAACTTCTTACAAACGTGAAACTGTCCTCTTACACAGGCTTCACACGTTCTGCAGCTAAGCGTAGGTTCAACTGCTATGCGGTCACCTAAAGAAAATTTCGTTTCCCCTCGGATCTCTTCTATAACTCCGCTGAATTCATGCCCCATAATAAGTGGCGCTTGTGATCTAGGATGTTTTCCAAAATAAATCATCATATCCGTTCCGCAAATTCCAGCATGAGATACCTTTACAAGCGCTTCTCCTTCTTTTATAACCGGTTTCGCTTTTTGCTGCATAACGGCTTTTGTTTCTGAAACGTAGACACCTGCTTTCATTTTTCCATCCCCTTTGTATACTTGTCGACAAGTTAAAGATAAGAAGGTCCAAAAACATTTTGAATCTTTTATCCTTTTTTATGCTTCATTCAAAAGTGAAGCTGTTATCGTATTTCGCGTGTCTTCAAAGTGACGCTTCACTTCATCTTGAATACGTTCTGTATTTTGAGACTTTAATGCTTTAATCATTTCATGATGCTGCTTTATCAGTGGGAGCACAGCTGCTTTATCATCTCGAAATCTTTTTTCAGTGGTAATTAAAAGAGCAGCTAAAATAATTTCACGGATGCTTTCCCACAATTTTAATATCCGTTTGTGGTCTGCTTCGATAATCACGAGCTCATGAAACCGCAAATCTTGATAAGCAAACTCTACATAGTCATCGTATTTAGCTGCCATGTTCATTTGATCAATACTTTGCTCAAGCTTTTTAATAAGCGAATCATGGTTGATTTCAGATAGACGTTCTAAGACAAAATGTTCTAAAAGCAGACGAACATCGTACAGCTCGTTTAAATCCCTAGCTGTTAAACCAATAACAACTGCTCCCATTCGCTGTAAATCAATGAGTCCTTCGTTTGAAAGGGTCCGCAGCGCTTCTCTTATAGGAGATCGACTCGTTCCAAACTCTGCCGAGAGCTGATTTTCCGATAGTATGGTTCCTTTCTTCAGCTCGCCGCTCATAATTTGAATTCTTAATTTGCTTACAACTTGCTCTCCCAGCGAGGCTCCGCGAAGCCATTTTTCCGGATAGGTTACCTTTTTAATGTGTCATCACTTCCTTAGCCAAATTGTATACAAGTATTCAAGATTTAGTATATAGAGAAGCAATCTGATTGTAAACGTTTTCTTTATAGAATGTATATTTTTACAATTCTTTCTTACACTAAGAACTACTGATAAATAAAAGGTGGGAAGATGAATGAATCAAATTATATTATGGGGGATTCTTGTTATTCCATGGTTTTTACTGCTGCTGCTTGATAAACAGCGTGTTAAACGATTTTTTACTGTAGGGTTATTTGCTGCATTAATGATGACAATCGCCTATCAAGTAGCGGAAAAAATGCACTGGTGGACGGTTCAAGAAAACGTATTTTTTCTTACTAGCATGGGAGCAACGATTTATTGCCTTCATATTGTGATTACGATCTTTGTCTTTTACCTTACGTATCCGGGGTTTATCTTGTACATAATTGTTAACATTATTTTGGATTTGATTCATGGTTATGTTATTGTTCCTTTTCTTGCTAAAATCGGGCTTTATAATCTGTATGATATCAGTCATTTTGGGCTTTTCCTTGTCATGACTACCGTAGCTATTATCCTTTACTTGTTTCAACGGCTGCTTGACTTTATATTTGAGGAAAGCCCTGCATAAAAAGCCACAGCAAACGCTATGGCTTTTTAATCAGTAAAAAAATGGAATAACCGTATCTCCGCGAATCGGTTCAATGGCCGCATGAAACCGAATTCGCAAACTTTTTGACGTTTCGATGTCAGAGGCATCCATGACGTGAAAATGAATGTGGGGTTCGGATGAATTCCCGGAATTTCCACACCTTCCGAGCAGCGTTCCTTTACGAACCACGTCTCCTTTTTTCACAGAAACCGATCCTTTCTTCAAATGCGCAAGCACACTGTATTCTTTTCCTTCATGCTCAATGATGACGTGATTTCCTAAAGGATTTTTTTTATTCGTATGTCCAATTTCATTATCTTCTTGACCATCAACTGCTGTGATAACGACTCCTTCAAGCGGCGCTACAACTTTTTTTCCATAGGCATAGTAATCTTCGTTTTTCATTCCATCATTTTTATAGCTTTGCTTTCCTTTTCGCACGACTAAATCATACGCATACCTTTGGTTTTCGACTGGATGGTGATAGTTCAACACCTCATGCTTTCCTCCCCAATAGACAAACCATTCACTTTGAATCGGCATCGTATATTTGTTTGTACTCCATCGATCTCTCTCTGAAAATGATTCTATAGGAGCAATCACAAGTGCTTGTATAATGTTATGTTCATCAAACATAACGCTGATGAATTTCGTCTGTGTAGAATTTAACCAAATAAACTGCTCAATTTGAGGAGTTAAATAGAGATTTGTTTCTAGTCTGTAGAACTGTTCTCCTTGATTAAACAATTTGCTCTGCTCCAAAAATTGCTGAAGCGAAACTTGACGTTTAAATTCTTCGCTTACACAATCATAAAGTTTCTTAAAATCCCCTTGTGCAAATAAAATTCCAAACTCTTCTCTGATGTTCACTTTTCTCTCTGTATCCATCATTGTAATCCACCCTTTTATATGTATTTCAATTTGTTTGAATTATCTATAAGTAATACGTTTTATGTTATAAAAAGGTTTCATTTTCCAGTTATTCTATCTCAAAATCTTCTTCTATACCGTATTTACAATTTTCTTAATCCATTTTATACTTATTTTACAAATATTTGAAAGGAGGTGCAGCATGATGAAAATAACATTAAATAAGAAAATCAAGTTGCGCCGAATAAGTGTTTTTGGCGCTTAGATTTTAAGGAGATTTCACAATGAAAGTAGCATTAGTACGTCATTACAAAGTAAACAAAGGTCTTCCAGAAAACCACCGCTTATCCACTGACGAACTAGTGGCTTGGTTTCAGGAATATGATGAATCAGATATTACGTATGGAGAGACTGATTTGAATAATATCCAATGGAAACGCTGTTTTTCAAGCGATATGCCGCGAGCACACAAAACGGCAAAGCATATTTATAAACAAGAGATCACGCTTCTTCCGGAACTTAGAGAAATACCTATGCCTATTATTCCAGTAAAATTTAAACTTCCTTTTATCCTATGGGCATTACTGTTTCGCACGTCCGGACTCATCAACAAACAAGCTCGTAAAGATATGGCTGAGACTAAGAGAAAAGTAGCAGCAGTGCTAGATCGCGCCATTTCCGAGTCAGAAGACGATTTGCTGATTGTCAGCCACGGAGGCATTATGAAGTTTATGCGTAAAGAACTTATAAAACGCGGCTTTAAAGGGCCTCGGTTTGATATTGCTGTTAACGGAAAGCTTTATCTTTTTGAAAAGCAATAGAATGAAACTTACTAGAAAAAGTCGCAGAGACTACTCTCTGCGACTTTTTAATAACCATTTTCTTCAATTGTTAATGCTTCACGCAAAGCGATATCTTTTCGGATATTATGAGCGATTTCACGCGTAATTTCTCCTTTTTCATAAAGTTCTTGCACCGTTTCCCGCTCGGTATGAAACGCTTTATAACATAAATCTCTCGTGGCTTTTTTACGTTTGCGTGAATTATACTCCGTACTCTCTTTTCTAAGTCTTGCCATGGATCTATGGTATTCGCTAATAATAGCAAGTGAAATCATTCGATTTTCTTCGTTCATATTTTCTTTAATGACCTTTATCGCTTCTTCAATCATTTGAATACGTACTTTATTCACTTTGCTTCTTCTTCGCAAGCTTTGTTTTCTTAACGCCTGCTTATTAGGTGAAAAAATTCGGACTAGTAATAATAAAACTTTTTTAAACCTCATCCAGCTCACCAATAATTTGTACCTTACACGATTGGTTACAGCCATTTCAAGCTTGTGCGTATGTTCCAAACAAATATACGCTGTCTCACGGTCTATTTTTTCCTCTTTTAATAGCTTTTCCACCAATTTCCCCTTGGCCTGAAGAGCCAGCAATCGAATTTTTTCTTCATACTGTTTGTTTTCAGAGGCTTCTAAAGGATGAGTTTTAACGATGATGTTATTAATCGTTGTATTATACGTTGAAATTAACGAAAGGGCTGCTCCACGATTTTCCTCGGTCATTTCTCTTTTTAACCGCTGAATAGCAGCTTTGTGCACTTTAATGCGTGCTTTAACCTCTTTTGTATTGCGCTCAGGCTTCTTCGGCGCCTTTTCTGTTTTCGCAATGAGAGGTAAAAGAATACTTGCCGCAACTAAGGTTAACAATATAACGCCTGCTGCTAGAAAAATAATCAGAGAGCGTTCCGGAAAATCACTGCCGTTATCAAGCGTATATGGGATCGAAAACGCTCCGGCTAACGTAACCGCTCCTCGTACACCTGAAACCGTAATAATGCCAATAGACCGAGGCTCAGGTTTTAGATGCTTGTTATTTTTGTAATACCAGCCTACTGACCATGACACCATCACCCAAATAAATCGTAATACAAGCAAAAAGACAGTAATAATCAAAATATAAAGAAGCACTTGTCCATTATTAAAGTTTGGATCTTGAATAATTGCTTTCGCCACTTTAGGTATTTGCAGACCAAGCAGTACAAACACCAAGCCATTTAACAAATATAAAATAACCGTCCAAGTACTTTTTGATACTACTTTAAGCTGCTGATTAGGTGATTCCTCTCGGTCGCGCTCAATCGCATGCACAATGCCGCCTGCTACAACTGCCAAGATTCCTGATAAATGAAAATGTTCAGCAATGTAGAAGACAACAAATGGAGTTAGAATTTGTATTAACATATGAATCGTAATATCTTCCATTCCTAAACGTCGAACAAGTACACGCAGTCTGATAATCAAAAAAGCGATAAATGCTCCTACAAACAAACCGCCCAGCGCTACCCAAAGGAACTGAAATGTAGCATCTACTATCGAAAAGACGCCCGTTACGGTAGCAGCTACTGCTACTTGAAACGCTACAAGACCAGAGGCATCATTCATCAGCCCTTCGCCTTCCAGCAAATGCATAATTCGCTTAGGGAGCTTTACTCGGCTCGCCATAGCTCCAACAGCCACTACATCTGTTGGGGACAAAATAGCAGCTAGTGCAAATGCCGCCGGTAACGGAATGGAAGGAATGAGCCAATTAATTAGATATCCCCCTACTGCCACCGTTACAAAAACCAGTCCCAGCGCTAGTAATAAAATAGGTGTACGAAGCTTCCAAAGAGCAGCTCTTGACACGTTTTTCCCATCATTAAATAATAGCGGGGCAATAAATAAAATAAAAAATAACTCAGGCTCTAAATGTACATCTCCGCCAAATGGCAAGATAGCAAGCCCTGCTCCCAAAGCTATTTGAACTAATGGAACAGGAATAAATGGTACAAAATGATTAATGATATTAGATAGACCAATCAAAGCCAATAAGACTAATATCGTCAGAAAAAATTCCATAAAAACAATCGACTCCTACTTCTATTTACATCCTTTTAAAGGTATCACGTTATCTCTTTTCATTCATTTTATAGTGTTTAGTTTACGCTTTTTGTGCCAAAAAATGTTGTGGGTTATTAAAAAGTGCTCTTTCTTTTCGGTAAGTTTATTTCTGGGGACATTAAGGGAACAGTATACATGATATTCTTTATTTACCATATAAATCAGCTCATCAAACTTTTATAAGGGAGGTGTTCCCTTATCCGTTTCAACGGGGTAAGGAGATAAATTTGGAAACAGTAAATGTCATTTTATTCATCGTATTAATCATATTAACAGCCTTTTTTGTTGCAACGGAATTTGCCGTCATTAGGGTACGGTCGACTAGAATCGACCAGTTAATTGAAGAAGGAAACCGGAACGCTTTAGCAGCAAAAAAAGTAGTATCAAATTTAGATGGTTATCTTTCAGCCACACAGCTGGGCATTACGGTTACCGCACTGGGTCTAGGCTGGATAGGTGAACCTACGGTAGGTCATTTATTAGAGCCGCTTATTGACATGCTTCCTTTTGCTGCATCACTTTCGCATGTCATATCTTTTGTTCTTGCTTTTTCGGTTGTCACATTTTTAAATGTGGTAGCTGGGGAACTGGCGCCCAAAACAGTGGCGATTCAAAAAGCCGAACAAGTGACGCTGTTATTTTCCCGTCCTCTTATTCTTTTTTCTAAGTTACTTTATCCGTTTATTTGGCTTTTAAACCACTCAGCAAGAGGCGTTGTCGGATTATTCGGCCTGAAGCCAGCTTCTGAAAATGAAGTAGCTCATAGTGAAGAAGAACTTAGAATTATTTTATCTGAAAGCTATGAGAGCGGTGAAATTAATCAATCGGAATTTAAGTTCATGAATAATATTTTTGAATTTGATAATCGTACGGCTAAAGAAATCATGGTGCCTCGTACGGAAATTGTTAGCGTATCAGCAGATGAAACGATAGAAGAATTCTTAAAAATGGCTAGAGTAGAGCAATATACTCGCTATCCAGTAGTTGTAGATGGAAACAAAGATCAAGTGGTGGGATTAGTTAATATTAAAGAAATATTAGCGGATTACATAAAAGAAGATGATATTAAACCACGTACCGTGCAAACGTATATGAAACCCATCATTCAAGTCATTGATTCCATCGCCATTTACGACTTATTGCTTAAAATTCAAAAAGACAGAATTCACATGGCCATCTTAATAGACGAGTACGGAGGAACAACAGGGCTTGTAACGGTAGAAGACATTTTAGAAGAAATTGTTGGTGAAATTCGTGATGAATTTGATGATGATGAAATACCGGATGTACACAAAATTAATGAAAATCACTACGTACTCGATGCGAAGGTGTTGATTGAAGAAGTAAATGACTTACTCGGAACAAATATTGAGCAAGAAGACGTTGATACCATTGGCGGCTGGATGCTGACCGAAAAGTTTGATCTTGCTAAAGGTGACAGCATCACAAACGAAAGTTTTTCATTTAAAGTCATTGATATTGAACATCACCATATTAAACGAATCGAAATAACAAAGGAAAAAAGTACGGATAACAGCTGATTATCCGTACTTTTTTTGATGCTCTTTTTTAAATGTCAAGTACTCTTTATTCTCTCGTACCTCCTTCCATTTTTTCATAAAAATAGCCGCCGATTTTGCTTTTTGTTCATCAATTTTCCGTTCGTTACGCTCTCCGTCTTTGCTGTATTTCTTTCCGCCTTTGTAGTTCGCGTAGCGCCTGGATCGCGTATATCCCATTTGGAGAAATTTCCGGGCCATGTCCATTCCAACAAAATCGCTTTTTTCTTTGTAGGTTAAAAAAAGCTGATAAATGGCGTCCGCCGATTCCTCAGCAATTTCAGGTGTTCGAAAACGCCAATGAGGAAGAATTTCACTTTTATACGGCTCCACAAGGAGAACTCCTTGTTCTCCTTTTCCTACTCTATACTTTTCAGGATGTTTTCTAAAATCGATATGCTCAAAGTCAAGTGAATAATCAAATGCCACGGCTCTCCCCTCCTTTTTGATCTCTACCCCTTACAAATGAATGATAAAACTTTTCTTAAAGAAGTTTTTCACATGCAGATGCGGGTAATAATAGGTGGATAAGTATGACTAACTTTTTTCTCCATGCTAAAAGAAGGCCGAACTTATTAAATCATGATACGGGAGATTTCGTTATGTCAATAAAGCTACAGCAAAATCGAATCAAAGCTAATTTTTGGATTACTCCTTCTATATACGGAATCGTTGCTTTTGTTTTAGCCACTATTAGTACGTATATAGACCGATTTTTAACAGCTCATAAACAGTGGTTAAAATTAGTTCCTTCTGTATTTCTAACGGATAAAGAGCTTGCTCATACTATTTTGAGTTCAGTATCAAATTCCTTATTAACGATGACGACGATTACGTTTTCTTCTGTTTTAGTGGTATTGACTACGTTTGTAGGCCAGTTTTCTCCTAGAACGATTCAAAATTTTAATACAGATGCCAAAACTCAGCGCGTGCTTGGCACTTTTATCGGTGGGTATGTGTACGTGCTTGTACTGCTTATTCAAGTTCGAAGCAATCAAGTCAGCAACACTTTTATTGTTCCTTCACTAGCCATTTTGGTAGCTTTCATTTGTCTAGGTATGTTTGTATTTTTAATTCATCATGTTATTAACTGGATTAAAGTCGGCAACTTAATTTCAAACATTGCCAAAAAAACGATGCTAACCATTGAAGAACGGCAGCTAGAACAGCAAAAATCACCTCAATCAAAAAATGAAGAACAGCTTAATTTTGATAGTGAAAATACGCTGCAAATTAAAAGTAACAAACAAGGATATATTCACTATATTGAACTCAAGCATTTAACTACACTAGCATCTAAATATAATGTTATTGTGAAACTTGAAAAAGCACCCGGTGAGTATGTCGAAGAAGACACACCTCTGTTAAGCGTGATTCATCACGATCAATCATTAGAACACGAAAAATTTCTTCATTGTTTGTTTATTACAAATGATCAAGAGTCGATTCAAGATGTGAAGTTAGGGATTCAAAAGCTAAGTGAAATTGCATTAAGAGCTATTTCACCCGCTATTAATGATCCTGAAACAGCCATTAACTGCATTGAACAGCTCACGCAAGTGTTTATCAAACTTGGAAAAAGCTATTCTTCTTCTCCTTATTATTACGATGAAAAAGGATGCATTCGCGTCATGCTAGAAAAACCTTCTTTTATGGATTATTTGTACAAAGCGTTCTATCAAATTCGTCATTATGGGAAAGAAGATGTTTCCGTGATGTCTGCTGTCATCAAGGCATTAACCGTAATCGCTGAAACAAATCACTCTGCCATCAAAAACGACGTGTGGGTTTTCTCTTCCTATATCGTAGAAGGGCTGCAAAAAGAAGAGTGGCTTAAAATGGACAAAGAGTTTCTTAATCAGCTGCTCAAAAACCTTGCAAAAGCTTGTGAAAAAAAAGGCGCTTCTATGTTGATAGAATAAAAGCCAAAAATGCCGCTCATCAACTGAGCGGCATTTTCTTACGATATAAAGTGCTCTATCTCTTCTCTCTTTTTCACTATTATAAGTTTATCGTTATATGACGTACGAAGGATATGCAAAATTTCAGGTTTACTTTGCTTTTCGAAATCCGCATTCCACTGAAACATTTTAATGAAAATAGAAAGCGTCGGTGCATAATTTGCTTTTTCTATTTTAGCTTTTTGCAGAACATACCTTTTTATAATAAACCATATTCTTTTTAGATAATGGATGTCGAGAAAAATAATAAGGTCAGCTCTATTAAAACTTTCATTCACCCACGTATAGTGTACGTCTTCTATAATCCATTCTTTTGAAGCTGCAATATGATGTAAACACTTTTTTCTATCCGTTTCACTTCTTCTTTTATCTCCTTCATATGTTCGTTCCCACATAATATTATCAAGTTCGTAGTGAGGAACTTTTAATTCATGGGATAATAAACGGGCAAGAGTTGTTTTTCCACTTCCAACAGATCCAACGATATGTATTTTTTTATATGAAGCGCTTTGAATACCTCATCTCCTCCTACTTTAAACCTGTTTTTTTACACATATTGTATAATTCACATTCTTTTTCTCTAATGCAAACGAGAACGTTTTATGCTAGTATTTTATGGTACTTGACTGAAAAAAGGAGTGAGATCGCAGTGCCTAAAACCCTTTTTGGAAAACTTACGCTGTTTTGGATTGGACTATTTTTATTGATTACAGGTCTATTTTTTTATTATAAATATACAAACCAAGCGTTTACCGCTGCAGATTTATTCTTTCGTGCCTCTCCTCCTTTAGCTGCTATTGGCTTCCTTTTAAGCGCAGCCGGACTATATGAAGAACGAGGAAAAAACAAGCTAATTCCTCTCGTTGTACTCAGCATTAGTTTTGTCATGCTTTGCCAAGCAGGCTATCATTTTATACATATGCATATCCCCCCGCCGCGCCCCTGACTTTGTCTCATTCTCATTTATAAAAAAGCTCTTCGTTTAGTATATTAAACGAAGAGCTTTACTCTCTATTCAAATAAACGCACAAGCTTTTTTGTATAGGGATGCCTGTTTTTATCAAGTAGCTTTGCACGTTCAAACTGATCAATAACCTCACCTTGCTGCATAACTATCATGCGGGTACTCATAAAATTTACCGCTGCTAAATCATGCGAAATAAACAAATAAGATAGCTGAAACGTCTCCTGCAAATCTTTTAATAAATTTAAAATTTTTGCCTGTACCGTAACATCAAGACTCGCTGTTGGTTCGTCTAATAGCACGAGAGACGGGCCTACGCTAATGGCACGCGCAATTGCTACACGCTGAAGCTGTCCACCGCTGAGTTCATGAGGATAATTCAACGCATATTCTGCGCTAATCCCGACTGTTTCTAACAAATAAAAAGCGAGTTCTTTTTCGTTTCTGCTCACATGAGATAAAAATGAAGGAACGGTTCGCTGCTGCCGCAAAGGCTCGAGCAAAGAATCGATGATTTTTACTTTTGGATTAAAAGAAGCCGCGGGGTTTTGAAATACAACTTGCATGCCTAGACGAGCTTGCTGCAGTTTTTTTCCTTTTAACCGGTGAAGAGGTTTCTCTGCAAACCATACTTCTCCCTGCTGAATCTCTATTAACCTTAGCACACTTTTTACAAGCGTACTTTTTCCGCTTCCACTTTCTCCAACAATCCCTACACATTCCCCTCTATCGATATGCAGGGAAACATTATTTAGCGCTTTAACGTCTTTATACTGTTTCACCAGCTGCGTGACGCGTAATATACTTTTTTCTTTCATATCTCACTCCTATATCAACACTTTTTTCTGCGTATCTAACAATCGATCAGGCGTTTTCTGTAAAGAAGGAATGGCGTTAAACAGTTTTTTTGTATAAAAATGATCCGGAGCGTGAAACAGAGATTCGATACTGTTTTCTTCCACGATCTCTCCCGCTAACATAATGGCTGCCCGGTCTGCATATTTCCGCACATGACGCAAATCATGGGTAATAAACAAAATGGCACAGCCTGCTTCTTCTTTCAGCTTATGCAGCAGCTGAAGAACTTCAGCTGCTGACACGCTATCTAAAGCCGTGGTTGGTTCATCTGCAATAATCAAGGCAGGCTTCATCACCAGTGCTAAAGCAATCGCTGCTCGCTGAAGCTGTCCTCCACTCAGCTGAGAAGCATAGCTTTTATACACGCGTTCATTAGGTAAATTCACAGCTTTTAGAGCCTGAAAAATAGCAGCAGTCCTGTCTTTTTTAGCAAGCTTACTATGTGTACGAATCGTTTCATCAAACTGCTTTCCAATTGTTAAAAAAGGAGTAAAGGCGCTTCGATAATCTTGAAAGATATACGAAATATCTTTTCCAAGGATAGGCCCCTCTCCTTTCTGCTTAAAGATAATAGATCCTCCTTTAAGCGTTACACCTGAAGGCAACAGTCCTCCTATCGAAGCAGCAGTGATACTTTTACCGCTTCCGCTTTCTCCAACGAGCGCCATCCACTGTCCTTGCTCGATTGTAAAAGAAACGTCTTTTACAATTTGTTTTGTTTTATTATGAATGGCTAGATGCTTTATTTCTAAAACGATGACGATCACCTCTTTTACTGATTAACTTGATATTTCCCTCGAATATATTCACCTAAAGCTGTAAACGCCAGCACAAATAAAATAATGGCCACGCCTGGTATCAACATTAACTGGGGAGCATTGTAAAAGTAGGCCCTGCCTTCATTTAGCATCGTTCCCCATTCCGGAGTAGGCGGCTGAGTCCCTAGTCCAATATAGGATAGTGAAGCCATCATTAAAATAATTTTCCCTATATCCAGCGTAGCAAGAACAAGAATATGTCCTCCGACATGAGGAAGAAAGTGGCGCAGGATTAGAGGTAGTGTTCCCACTCCGTTTAATTTAGCGACCAGCACATATTCTTTGGACTTTTCTTGAAGCACAATACTGCGCACTACCCTTGCATAACCAACCCACTTTACAATAACCATCGCAGCAATTAAGTTAAATAACCCAGGCCCTAACAGTCCGCTTAAGACGATAGCTGCAATATAGTCAGGAAAAGCTAAAAAAGCGTCTACAATTCTCATTAAAAAGCGGTCTATTTTCCCTCCAATATACGCTGAAACTAAGCCAACAGGTACTCCAATCAAAAGAGAAAGAGCTAAGACAAGAAAGCTAGTTCCAATTGTGGTCTGAGCTCCAGCTACGATTCGTGAAAAGAGATCTCTGCCTAAGTGATCAGTTCCTACCCAGTGATCACCGGTGGATTTTTGAAGCCGGTCTTGCATATTAACTTGTGTGGGATCCATCGGTGTTAGCTGACTTCCAAACAGACAAAATAAAATAAGCGCAATACCACACACGCTTATCACTACAAAAGGAAGCTGCGGCTTTTTCACGTTTTATCCCCTCCCTTTACGTAGAGCTGAGGATTTACATATTTGTAGCTCAAATCCACAAATGAATTAATTAAAACAACAAACAGGCCCATCCACAAAATATACCCTTGAATCACAGGATAATCACGATTCATAATCGCATCAATGACTAATTTTCCAATGCCAGGATAAGCAAATAGGACTTCAATGATGACCGTTCCTCCAAGCAAACTGCCTAAGCTCGTCCCTAAAATGGTAAGAAGCGGCGTTAAGCTATACCGAAACGCGTGGAAAATAAAAATGCGGCTTTCACTGATTCCTCTTGCTCGAGCGGATCGTATAAAATCTTGTTTCAGTCCTTCTAGCAGACTAGCTCTAATCATTCGCATATACACAGCGGACATGGCAAAACCAAGCGTTAAAGAAGGCAGCACAAGATGAGCTGCTGTGCCTGTACCCATTGAAGGAAGCCATTGAAGACGTACAGAGAACAGCTGTATAAACAAAAGGCCGAGCCAAAAGCTTGGAATAGACGCTCCAATTAAGGAAATACTTCTGCTGAGATAATCAATCCACTTGTTCGGATACAGTGCTGACAGCGTGCCGAGTGGCACAGCTATTAACAGCATCACAACCAAAGATGCAGCCGTCAAGCGCAGCGTAGCCGGAAACTTTTCGGCTAATTCATCGATCACAGGCTCTTTTGTCATATACGAAGACCCTAAATCAAACTGAAAAAAGCGCTTCAGCCACTTTACATATTGAATATATACAGGTTCATTAAACCCTAGCTCTGTTCGCAAACTATTTATTTGTTCCTCAGAAACTGCCACGTCATCTGCGCGGAGCATTTGCTTAACTGGGTCTCCTGGAGCCAGCTTCATCAAAACAAAGCTGAGAAACGATAGGATAACTAAAAAAATGAGTAATTCTATTATTCTTTTACCAATTAATTTCATATCTATTTCACATCTAAATCCTTTGTTATCACATAGTATTCACTTTTAGTTGTGACCCAATTTTTTACATTGTCTCTATAGGCCACAAAATTATTCGGATGAACAATCGAAGAGTGGAGCGTTTCTTTTTCTGCTATTTCTCCGGCTTGTCTTGCTAACTCATTGCGCTGTTTTTGATCAACGGTTTTATTGAGTTTATTGATAATGGAAGTTAATGCTGGTTCATGAAAATGACCTACATTAAATGCTCCTCCCTCCATGTAAAGAGCATTAAAGAAATATCCTGCATCTCCTCGCGGCGCGGTTACTAGACTATATGTAACGATTCCCCAATCATTTTTTGTTGTCATATACTCGTCCATATTTTCCACTTGTTGAATGTCTATTTTTACACCAATCTTTTTTGCTTCTGACTGAAGCATTTGTGACATTAAAGGCAATTCTGGACGATAAGGGTATGTAACAAGCTTAAAGGAAAGCTGTTTTCCATTTTTTATTGCTTTTCCATCCTTGAGTATATAACCGGCTTTTTCTAAATATGTTTGAGCTTCACTTGGTCCATAGATTTTCGTTTTTTGATCGTTCGAAAAATCTAAACTCTTTAAAAATGGACCATTTGCCGGGGATCCTTGACCTGCAAGCGCTGTATCGACAACATCTTTTGGATTTAATAATACATCAAACGCTTTTCTCACATTTTTATCTTTAAACGCTTCTTGCCTTGAATTATAGAAAAGCATTTGATTTCTCAGGCTCGGCTGTACATCTACTACAATAGAAGAATCTTTTTTTAACGTGTTTAAGCTTTCAATAGCCGGCCGGTACACAATATCGGCTTCACCTGATTGTAAAGCGGACGTTCGTGCATTTTCATCATCATTAAATGTTAACACAACTTCATCCAATTTTGGTTCCCCGCCCCAGTATTCTTTATATTTTTTTACTTTCATTTCATTATCAGGTTTAAACGAAGCTACTTTAAATGGCCCTGTTCCCACGGGTTTACTTTTTGTATCTGGAGCATCTACATCAATAATTGCTGTGTTTGGATGAACAAGTTCAGAAGGCAGCGTGGCAAGCGGCTCTGTTGTTGTAATGGTTAAGATTTGGCCACTGGCTTTCATTTCTTTAATTTTAAGTGCACTTTTCATTGCTTCGCTTTCTTTTATCGTTCTTTCTAACGAATGTTTCACGGCTTCAGCATTTAGATCCTTGCCATTTTGAAATGTAATCCCGTCTCTAATCTCAAATACCCAGGTCGTCCCATCATCTTCTGTTTTCCACTTTTTTGAAAGCCACGGTTCAATCTGTAATTGCTCATTAACTTTTACTAACGTTTCGGCAATACCGGCTCGTACAGTTGTATAATTTAACTGTGGATCGAGCGTGTCACTTGGAAAATTCGATACAAAAGTAAGTGATTTCTTTTTACACTTTTCTTCGGTACTCGCAGAGTTACTCGAACATGCCGCTAGCAGACCTATCGCAGCAAGCGTTAAGCATAGAAAACTTATCCTTTTTCTCATATAAACCCCTCCTTTATTCAAAACTATCTTTCTTTTATGTACGGTCTCTAACTATAACTTCCCCCCTTTAAATCGTAACGATTATTATTATCATAAAAAGTTTAATTTGTTTACCTTACTTTGTCAACAAAGGTTTTTAAAGGATATGGGTGCTCTAACACTTGTTTTCACCCGTTATGATGATTAAATTTATTGATAACGCATACAAATGAGCATAAAAAAACAAAGCCTTCTCGAGGCTTTGTTTATGCAGCGTGTTTTTTTCTTTTATATTTCCACATCATATATCGATAACGAATCGTGCAGCCTATACAATATCCCATCAGCGCTACACCAGCAGCAAGAATCACCATTGCACTAAATACATAGCCGACAAGCGTATAACCAAGTAAAAAGGAAATGAAAGCAATTCCGATACATACAGTTGCAATCCATTGGTTAAAAAGCTGCTGATCCCGGTCTTCCATTTGATAAGAAGAAGCAGGCTTTTTGAGAAGCGTTTTCCCTGCCATAATTACGGGATTACGCTTTGTTGCAAGTGTGACTACTCCAATGAGAAAAGGCAAAAGTAAAAGCCACTTTGCCGCAAGTAAAGCGATCAAAACCGTTATAACGATAAAGAATTGATTAAGCTGAACTAATGGTTTGGGAATGCTCATGGAACTCCTCCTTCTCAAAACCCATTATACAAATTGGTTTACTAATTTAAAAGAAAAAGCACTCCAAATGAGCGATAAGACTCATACAAAAAAGTTACATAATTTCACTAACGTACTTTAAGATCAGTATCGTAAATAAAATCAAGACAACGTATCGTAAAGAACGAATTCGACGTTGAAGAAGACGTTTTACATGCCTTTTATTACGCATATGGGTTCTTCCTTTCGTATATTGAATTGTCTCTAGACACACTTATATCATACTTTTTTGGAAAGTACCAACGTCAGAAAAAATTGCCAAGAACCACAGCTTTATGCGCTTAAAAAGCCTTTTCCAATTACATCTCGTACATCGTGCACAATCACAAATGCTTCATCATCAATTTTTTTAATCAGCTTTTTAAGTTTAATAAGCTCTTGTTTATTAATGACCACATACAAGATTTCTTTTGATTCTTTTGTATAGTTCCCTCGACCGTTTAGAATCGTTACTCCGCGATCAAGCTGTTCATTGATTTGATCCGCTACTTCATTTTTGTTGCTTGAAATAACGGTAACGGCCTTTTTGGCATCAAATCCTTCAATAACGAAGTCAATTACTTTTGTTGTAATATAAAGCATGACGATCGTAAATAGTAGCTTTTCGATTCCAATAATAAAATAAGAAGCCAATACCACTAGTAAATCAACTATTAAAAGTGCATGACTGACTTTCCAGTTTAAAAACTTATTTAGAATTCGAGCAATAATGGTTGAACCTGCTGTTGTTCCACCAACTCGTAGAATCATCCCAATTCCAACGCCTAGCAGTACACCGGCAAAAACCATGCCAATGAGTTCTTCATGAAGATGAAGACCCCAGCCTTCAGTTACGTGAAGAAAAATAGATGTAGCGATAATCGTAATCATCGTATAGACGATGGTTTTTTTCTCTAAAAATTTATACCCTACGATAAGCAAGATACCGTTTAAAATAAAGTTAGTGATGCCCGTTGAAAGATGCATTGTATAATATAAAATAATTGATATACCCGTAACGCCGCCTTCACCTAATCCTATTGGAATGACAAACATGTTAACTGCAAGTGAAAATACAAACGAACCTATTAATAAAAAGATGACATCTTTTATTGTTTTACTCATCGATTAAACCCTCCTCGACATAAAAATTCACATAAAAAAGCCCCTTCTCCAAAAGAGAAGAGACGCTTATGTTTAGTTTTTATATTGCGTATTCTTAAATTGCCATGTATGACTATAATATGTTCACATACGTTTGTCAAACGGAAAGTTTATGCATTATGTGTAACCAAGGCGATGAATCATTTATCTTTTATGTATACTAGGAATGTTTTAATTTATTTAAACAAAGACGAATGCAGGAATTAGTTGACTCAATTAATTCTTTATCGCCTTTTTTCAATCGAATTTCTAACGCACGTTGAAAATAATGATGTGCTCTGGAAACAATCCGCTGATCAAGTAAACATTTTCCATAATGCTGATAGACAAAGTCTTCATATATGTGAAGGTCTTCATCTGCTTTTAATTGTTCAATGAGTAGCTGAAACGTTTCATTCGCTTTATCCCACTGTTCTTGCCAGTGATATGTATGTCCAAGCCGGATCGTATTCAAAAATTCACCTATTGTATCAGCATGCCGGTCATATAGATAAATGGCCAGCAGCAGATGTCTTTCACTGCTCGTTAATTCTCCAAGTATGCGCTCATATACACCAATATGTCCATATGTTTTAGCAGCGGCACACTCATCCTCTTCTTCAAGAGCTCGTTTCTTTAAATAGATAATTCCCTGCTTCATTTGGTGTGGGTTAACCGGAACTTCTCGAAGCTGTTCATTAAATCGATAACTCATATTAAACGGAAGATCTCTGATGTTCATGCACGCTCCTTTCATGTGGCACATCAGCAAACATACTTTCATGACCGCTTGCTTATGGTCCATTGGATGTAGGATTCTTTCCATTTTGATACGTTTACGCGATTTACAGGAAAGCTCAGCAAAAGTGCTGAGCTGTTGGTTCTTATTATTTTACTTATATATCCATTTTATCACAAAAAATACTACCGTAAAGATGCTCAGGCGGTCTTCATATAAAAAAATGGTTTTTTATCAATAAAAATGGTTTTATGCTCTTGAAAGCCTATACGCTGATACAATTTTTTGGCTTCTACGTTATTATATTCAACGTTTAACGATAAAAACATCTTACGCTTTTTGGCTTCTTGCTTGGCTACATTTAAAAGAGCCGTTCCTATCCCTTTTCCACGATAAGCTTTATCTACACATAGAGAGTCAATATAATAATCTCCATGTTCAGTTTCTATATCAATTTCCCACGCTGGATTATTAAGTTTAGCACGTACAAAACGCTTAACTGGTTCATAAAGCGTTTGTAACATACTTCCTTCGTAGCAAAGCATAAGTCCAACTACCTTCTCGTCGACTTCTGCGACTGTAATATGATGATAGCTATAGCGATTCTTCTCAGACAGAATAAACGCTTTAAGTCTTAAAAGCGCTTCTTCGTTCGTTGTAGCCGCTGTGTGAGAGCGCGCAATACTGCCAAGCATGTCATAAAGTAATTCCGTTACAGCAGAAGCATCTTCTTTTCTTGCTTTCCTTATTTTCACGATTTTCAAACTCCCTTTATTCTCTTCGCTTGCGTTATTTGTAGCAAACCTTCTTACCTATCTACTTTAACACGAAAAAGAAAAGAAAGAAAAAATTAACTCCTAATCTTCCTTTCATTGTATAATTAATGTATATTTTCAAATGAATGGATGATGACTATGAAAAAACGCCGTCAGCAGAAAGATACTACGGTAAGTGGATGGGAAGTTTTAGCAGAAATTCTTTTACAAGTGCCTCAGCTGCTCATATGGCCACTGCGTCTTCTTATACGGATTGGTCGCTCTTTGTTGGATGGTATTTAGCCACTCCTATACAAATACTTACTTAACTCAAAAAAAAAAGAAATTCAGCAGTTACTGAATTCCTTTATTAGTTTTTTGCTTTTGTGTATCCTGCTTCTTGCGCATCTTTTTCGGTACAAAACCAAATGACGTTGTTCATGGTTTGATTGTAGTGCGCCCCAGTTGGCACGTGATAAATTTTAGAGTTTTGATTTCCTTTTATTTTACCTTCGCAGCTTTTGGCAGACTGAGTATCTTTTTGATTAGAAGAGGACTGATTTTTTACAGCATCCGTGTTGTATCCTTTTTCTTGTGCATAGTTTTCAATACTCCAGATTCCTTTTTCGCTTTTTCGAGCCTGCTCCTGGATTTTCTTAAATTCATCTACGTACTTTGTGTTAGGAGGAAATACTGCTACGCGGGCTAGCCCTTTTGCTAGCAGCTCTTCATTATACAGCTCATTGTCTATCCATACATACGCAAGTAACCGGCCATATTGATCACGCTCTTGCACATCAAATTCAAGGGTAATTTCCTGTCCTTCTAGCCTTTTTTTTGTGTAAGCAGATGCTTCTGGACCAAAGGGCTGTACGCCTAGTTTGGGATGCTTTGTTTCGGGGGTATCAACAAGAAGTAATCGCACGCGATCTCTCTTTCCGTTCAGCATTTTCACTTTAAGCGTATCACCGTCCACTACTCTTTCTACCGTAGCCGCCTCACCTACTACATCTTCACGATTTGCTTTAGAAGGACTATGATCTTCTTCTTGATCTGATGAATCTTCTACTTGAACTGCTTGTTTTGTATCGGCAGAAGATGTGCTTGAATGACTTGCCTGCTCATCGCTGCATCCAGTAAGAAGCAGCATAAACATCGCAAGCATCGTGCAAATAATTGCTTTTATTTCTTTCAAAACCCGGGCCCTCCTTTAACACGTTCCCTATCTACTATATAAAAGTAAAATGATTTTATAAATAGTGTAAATCACCTAAAAACAAAAACTCGTGAAAATACCTTTCACGAGTTTTTTCGTGCAACTGTTATAAAAATTGGTTACCTGTTTTAAAGTTATTCTTTTAAATAGCATCTATTTTATTTTTATCTCACGAACACATTTTTCGTTTTAGTGTATCCAGATTTTTAATCATGAGGATATTTTACACTACAAATACATTTATCGTCTACCGCCTTATAAGAATAAGGAATAGCCGCACAAATAGAATAAGTGTGAATATTTCAATATAATAACTGGCTAACATGATTGCTATTTTTTTGTAACATAAATAAGAGCCCTCATTAACAATAGCTAATAGGGCTCTTCAAACCTTTGTTTTTACGATCGAATTTTTTGTTTGCGCATCCACTGGGTAGCGACCCACTTTTCTCCTTTTATAACAGGAGCTCCCCCGTGGAGAGTACGGTCATTAAGTTCAGCGTCACTATAAAAATATTCAAAGTACACGGCCATTCCTTTTGTCGGAGATACGGAAAGACCCAGCTTAGGAAAATAAGTTTCTCCTCCTTCTTCGACATCGTTTAAGTACATAACCAATGTACTAATACGGTTGTTTTTAGATGCTTTACTTGCAGAAGTGAAATAATCGTGATGTGCTTTGTATTCTTGGTCAGGCAAGTATTTTAAAACTTGAAGACCTTCAGCATATTCAATAGATGGTCCCATGATTTTAGAAAGTCGTCTTTCGATTTGATGTACAAGCTCGTTTTCGCTTTCTTCAAAAAACATGCCGCTGCTCGTTCGAATACTGTTTACTTCACGTGCAGCACCAATTTTTGATCGCTGCATTTTATCTTTGGATAGCTGTATAAGTTCGTCACATTCTTCGTTACTTAGGACATTTCCTAAAACTAGAACAAGAGGCTCTTCAAATCGAGCAACAATATCAATCTCTCTGTCTTCTAATTTAATTTTATTCCCTGTATGGTTAAAAATCGTTTGTTCTTTCGTTAGTAAAGATGTATTAGTTAGAATCATCTTTTATCGGCTCCTCGAAATAGCTATTTTCCAATTTTTTACTCAATTATATGTAAACGCTTACTAATAAGAATTATATCATGAATACGAAGTAAATTCTGCTAGTAAAGGAAATAAAAAAAAGAAGCCCGTTATATAACGAACTTCCCTCATTTTTTCTTATAGATTTCACATGTCGTTTAAATGCTTTAACTATCTAAAAAACTCTTTTAATATAGAGTATACGTATCAAAGGCTGCCTAAAATCATCGGTACACAAGTTCTTTTTTACTTAAATCAAGCGTTTGTGCTGTAGAAGCATGAATTTCGTTAAAAAGCGCTGGATTTTCTACCAGTGACAAGCCGTAAGAAGGAATCATTTCTTTTATTTTTGATTCCCATTTCTTCATATGCTGCGGGAAACACTTTTCCAGCACTTCAAGCATGACATGAACGGCAGTCGAAGCACCTGGCGAAGCCCCGAGCAATGCAGCAACGGAACCATCAGCTGAACTCACAACTTCGGTACCGAATTGAAGAGTTCCTTTACCTCCGGCTTCCGTATCTTTGATTACTTGTACACGCTGACCCGCTACGACGATATCCCAGTCTTCGCTTTTTGCGTATGGAATAAACTCGCGAAGTTCTTCCATACGCTTTTCATTGGACAACAGCACCTGCTGAATCAAGTATTTCGTTAAGCCTAGCTCTTTGACGCCTGCTGCTAACATCGTTAAGATATTATTCGGTTTTACAGAATTGATTAAATCCAAATTTGAACCCGTTTTTAAGAACTTTGGTGAAAATCCGGCAAAAGGTCCAAACAGCAGTGTTTTTTTGCGGTCGATATAGCGTGTATCAAGGTGCGGAACCGACATCGGCGGAGCACCAACCTTTGCTTTTCCGTACACTTTCCCGTGATGCTGCGCTACAACTTCGGGGTTATTGCATACCATAAATAATCCGCTTACCGGGAACCCTCCAATATGTTTGGACTCAGGAATACCCGTTTTTTGGAGTAAAGACAGACTTCCGCCTCCTCCTCCGATAAAAACAAAGTTCGCCGTGTGATATTCCTGTTTGCCGGTATGAATATCATGTACTTTTACTTTCCACGAGCCGTCTGCGGTACGTGTCAGATTTTCAACGCTGTGGTTATAGTTTATTTCTACCCTTTTACTTTTTAAATGTGTGAACAACATACGAGTTAAAGCTCCAAAGTTCACGTCCGTCCCTGAGTCGATTTTGGTTGCCGCAATTGCTTCAGTCGATGTACGGCCTTTCATAACAAGCGGCATCCATTCTTTTAGCTTTTCAGGACGATCTGAATATTCCATCCCTTGAAACAATGGATTATTTGATAGCGCTTCAAAACGTTTTTTCAAAAAGGATACGTTCTTTTCTCCTTGTACGAAACTCATATGAGGGATTGGCATAATAAACTCTTGCGGATGATGAATTAAATTACTGCTTACAAGATACGACCAAAACTGTCTTGAAAGCTGAAACTGTTCATTAATCCGCACTGCTTTCGTAATATCTATAGATCCGTCAGCTTGTTCAGATGTATAGTTCAACTCGCACAGTGCAGCATGGCCAGTCCCTGCGTTATTCCATTCATTCGAGCTTTCTTCTCCTGCATCTGCGAGTTTCTCAAATACTTTGATTTCCCATTCCGGCGCTAACTCTTTTAGTAAAGATCCCAACGTTGCGCTCATCACTCCGGCCCCAATTAAGATAACGTCTGTTTTTTTATATACATTGCTCATCACAATCTTCCTTATCTTTTATATTTTAAAAAAGCACCTTTTAGCAACACGCCTGTTCTACCTGACTCTCTACAGATTAAGTATGTCTGACAAGTTATCTGTCTTACATAATGGGTGTTTTTATACATACCCTTTCGTCTTGTCCTTTTTTAACATGCTCAATATCACTTCAGCGGTTTCTTCAACTGCTTTACCTGAGACATTAACAATAGGACAGCCAATGCGCTTCATAATTTTCTCAGCATAGTCCAGCTCTTCAAGGATTCGATCTACATTGGCATAATTGGCTTGAGACGCTAAACCTAAATTTTTTAATCGTTCTTTTCGGATTTCATTGAGCTTATCCGGTGTAATAACTAAACCAATACATTTATTTTTCGGAATAGTAAAAAGTTCATCAGGAGGAGTCACTTCTGGAACTAAAGGTATATTCGCTACTTTAAGACTTTTATGAGCTAAATACATAGAAAGTGGCGTCTTAGATGTTCTCGAAACACCAATCAACACTAGATCAGCTCGCTTGATACCTCTGAAGTCTTGTCCATCATCATATTTAACAGCGAATTCTACTGCTTCTACTCTTCGAAAATAGTTATCGTCTAATTTTCTCGTTAATCTCGGTTGAAGATTAGGTTCCTTATTAAAGGTTTGGCTAAAGGCACTCATAAGAGGGGTCATTAAATCAATGGCTACAATTCCTTCTTCATGTGCCTTTTGGTCAAGATATTGTTTTAAAGGTGGGATGACGATAGTATACGCAATGATGGCCTTATTACACCTTGCTTCAGCAATGATATTATCAATATTTCCCTCATCTTCTACGTAAGAAGTATTTTGAATTTCAATATCTTCTCCACTAAATTGAGTTAAAACTGCTTTTACCATCAGCTCAGCCGTTTCACCTACTGAGTCAGAAACTATATAGACAATTTTTCTTTTATTCACATTAAATCTTCCTATTCTTTGATTTTAATAGTTTAATAACGCTAGTATTTTTTGTTCAACTATCATTTAGCGGCTTGCAAGCTACATATTTTATGGGTAATGAATGGGCTAATATCCTGGATACTGTGATTATAAACACTTAAAAAAACGAGCGAATTCAAGATTTATGTCATACTAATTATAAAATAAAACTAAATATGTTATACTATTTTCATTAAATGTTATATTAGCATTAAATATACGGAGATACAATCCCTTTTCTCCGCATTTTATAAAAAGTTTGAAGAAAGAAAAAGTTTAGATGTTAAAATATTTTTTGCTTTGGCATGGTGGCACTCATCAGGGCTGAGAGGCGTTTTGCAGCGATAGGTACGAGGATAGTTATATAGTTATGTTGTTTATAGCATGATTTTTAAATCATAGAAGATTTATTCTTATCTATTCTTTTTAGCTAAGAGTGCTATAACTAAAAATAATGAACGGTTTATTTTCCACCTTATGTATACTAAAAACACCGCCTAAAAGACGATGTTTTGAATAGTGGGTTATAATGCATTGTCATGAAATAGATTAATTTTTATAAAACGGGATTACTTCTAGTAGATTTTTGTAATAAAAATTTAGAAAGATAATGAGATACGCCGTTTTCATCACAGTTAAATTCCGTTACGTCATCGACAATTTCTTTAATATGATCCGGCGCATTTTTCATCGCTACGGCATAGCTAGCAAACTGAAACATTGGTAAATCATTGTTGCTGTCGCCAATTGCTAGAATGTCTTGCTCGGACAAATTAAAATGTTTTAGCATTTGCTGAATTCCCGTTGCTTTATTTACGTTTGCCACCATCACTTCAACATTGTGTTTAGATGAAGTAGAAGTTGTAAAGTCGATTTCTTTTTTAAGTTCTTCAAGTTCCTCTTTCCATTTATCGATATGCTCGTGCGTTCTTGCAAAGAAATAGAACTTTGAAAATTCACTTCCCTCTACAGTATCTTTCCAGTCAATTTCTTCTTTAATCGCTTGTTTACGAGAAAGCCACTCGTTAATTTCCACACTGTCTGGCTTTGGATCTCTAATTTCATTTTCTACATAGGATTGATCTTGTTTTAACGTCACGCGAGGTGTGCCGTACGGGAAAAGCTCGTAGTACACCTTATTCGCTCTTGCTTTTTCAATAATAGTTTCCACCAATTGAAGCGAAAGCGAGTGCTGAAAGACTGATTCTTTTCCTACATAGCCCGCCATACCATTTGATGTGATAAATCCATCTACTTGAAAGCCTTCAGGAACTAACTCTTCTATTTCATCAAACGCTCTTCCCGTAGCAATAAAAACAAAAATTCCCTGTTTTCGTAATTCGTCAATGATTTCTTTTGTTTGAATACTTACTTTGTTGGAGCGATTTAATATCGTACCGTCCATATCTAAAAAAATTGCTTTAGGTTTTAACAACATATTTATTCCCCCTATTTGTAAAAAGAGTGTACTTGGCAAGTATAAACTTTTCCATTTTTAAACTCAATGAATGTACTTTGCTTTTCTCTTTTATAAAACTACTATAATACTCTCCTTACATTTAAAGTATATACTGATATTGTACAAGCGCTATAAAGAAAGAATTTTATATTTTATACTAATAGCCGGCTAGGCTAATTCGATATAAAACAGCATTCACAAAAACGAATTTTCCTTTTAGCCTTTAGAGTATCGTTCAAAAAAGATATAATAAGACTGTTACAGATTAAATACATACAGAGGAGGTCAACATGAACGAACCATCCAATTTTTCTCCTTACCTTATTAAACAAATCAGCGATGCGATCGATGACAATATCAAAGCAAAGTGCATAGACTTTTTATATGATTCTCATTCGTTTTTTTCGAATGAAAAAGATTTTATAGAAGACTACATTTTAAATATATTGCAAGATACGTTTGTTTTAGAGAATAAATTAATAAATCCTAAGGAAATACGAAACCCGGCCTACAAAAGAAGACAATCAAATAAGAAAAACTGGCTGCAAACGTTAAAAAAAGATATTAAAGCAGAAAAGCCTAATCCTATTTTTGAAGACATTGAATTGGCCAAAAAAGTGATGGATAAAAAAGTGGATACCGAACACTTAAAAAAGCTGTTTGGCGTGGAAAAACCTGAAGATATTTTAAAGATAAAGTTAAAAGAAGTAGAGGCATGGGCTAAAAGTAAAAAAACAAACATCACCGATTTTCCTTATTTAGATTCAAAAATGAATTATCAAATAGAGAAAGCATTTCACACGGACTTTACTTTTTTAATTGCTGAAATCATATTAGAAAAATACAATGGAAATTTGAGTAACTGGATTGATAAACGATTAAATTCGTGGGTAGAGGCCCCTATCTTCTCAAACGAAAGTCATTCTCTTAAAACCAATATGGAAGTTAAAACAAACTCCCAAGAAGTCGTTTTATATAATGACTATAAAGTTGATGAAGAATATTTCATTCGCACCATTATCCCTGTGAATGATAATCAAACGGTTCTTTCCAAACGAAATATGGTTTTAGACCCAAAAGATTCCCAAATTATCCAGTTTGCTCTTTCACAGCGCGACGAGATGTTTTATAAAGAAAAAACGGTGACTCTTGATTTAGCGGATATCGTGAAAGAAATTTATAATTCAAAAGGTGTAAAAAACTATGAAGCGGTTGAAGCCCGCATTATGAAAATTGCCAGATACCACGTAGAAGGTGTAGCGAAGAAGAAAAATTCCAGAGATACAAAATTTGCGATAAACTTCTTCCAAAAAGCTGTTATTGAAACCGATGAAGTAACGGGCAGACGATATGCAACCATCGTATTTAGCGACGATACGCATCAAGGCTTTTTAAATCAGCAGTTTGTACAAATTTACAGTGACGTTATTAAAAAGTTTAAAGATAACTCGCTGTCTTCTTTGCTGCTGTATGCGTTTCAAAAAGAGCGATTAGATTGTTATTTACAAGAGAAGTCTTACACTCATTTTTACCCGTATCAATATTTTGCTTCAAAAGTTCGTTTTCGTTCAAAGAAAATTGATGTCAATCTAAAATTAATTAATGAATCTCTAGCAGAGTTTGTTAGCAATCAAGTACTGATCCAAAGTTATCAGCAAAAACTTCAAGGATTTGAAATCTCTTTTATTCCTCTTCAAAATTATGAAATTCAAGACTATTTTGGAGGAGAACATAGAGAAACATTGGAAGGGTAAATTGTTCCCTTCTTTTTTTATTTGATATTTTGCCACTTTCAGCTTATAAATACAAAATATCCCTCTACTTTTATTTCATAGTTTGGAAGTTTTGTCATTTTTAACGTACTAACCAGAAGCTTTTGCCGTTTTTGACGTACCTGTTCGCTTCTTTTGCCGTTTTTAGCGTACTAATTACTACCTTTTGCTGTTTTTGACGTACCACTCTGATTCTTTTGCCATTTTTGACGTACTACATTCATTTTATTTACTCGTAATCACTTATTAATTGTTAATTATTCTCTTTTTCCCGTAAAACAATCCTACCTTTTGCCGTTTTTGACGTACTCCTTCACTACTTTTGCCGTTTTCTGCGTACTAAACGTTGTTTTTCCCTTTGTTATTGCCTTTTCAAACCTCATTTTTTATTTTTTTCGCAGCACATATAAAGCTTTTGCCATTTTTGACGTACCAAACGAAAACTTTTGCTGTTTTTGTCGTACTACTACGTCGTTTTTGACGTTTTTCACATACTAAAAATAGCTTTTGCCATTTTTGACGTACTAACAAAATTCATTGTGCTATTTACAACGATCAGAGAAGTGATTTTCTTCCCTTTTTTTAGGTGAATCGAGATCACTTTTGCTGTTTTTAGCGTACTACTCTTCACTTTTGCTATTTTTGGCGTACTATACTGAGCCTTTTGCCGTTTTTTACGTACTAAAACGCATAAAGTTTTTTTTGATTTTTACTGATCGTAACAAACACTGTTCTGCCGGCGCTTGTTTGCTTTTGCCGTTTTTGTCGTACTAAAAAACCTATACGCTGCACCCCTTGATATGACAGCATTCTTTGAACCTTTTGCCGTTTTTAGCGTACTACTCGTTCGTTTGCGATTCTGTTTCTTATTGATATAATTTTCACAAGGTATTCTTTGTTATTTTACCCTAATAAATTATTGTTGATATGAAATAGATTGGAGGGATTCTCATGATAAAAAAAGAATTTGCGAAAATTGGAAAACAAATTATTCGCCAATTGTCTAGCACCATAGAAAAATATAAAGATATTGAAGATCACATGGACCTAGACGCTCATGGGAACCCTACAATCAAAACAGTGGCAGAGCATCACCGTTTATCTAAATCTCAAATTTCACAATTAATTTTTTATCACTTCCTTCACGTTGATGAAAGAGGTATTATTTGTGATGTTTCTGAAAAAGAGATTGCAGCCGCTTTGAATTGTACAGTTCGAACAGTTCGCAACAACAATATAGTATTAGCGGAAACAGAATTAATTTCCTATTCTCGCAGCGGCAAAGGAATCAATATTTGTATTGTTCCCTATCCTCAATATTTTGAAGAACACGGCTTTGGGTTTATGGAATTAGAATATACTCGCTTTGAAGAACTTATTCTAATTGAAAACGTAAATGCCCTTCGCTTAGAGCTGCGCAAAGAATTGGTTTATGACAACGATACGATTAAGCGTCAGTTTAATCCTGGAGAAAACACTTCAAAAATTAGCTTTAATGATTATAAAATTTTCACGCCGAAATATACTCACTACAAAGGTATGATGCAAAAAATAGCTGAAACACAGAAGAGCGCATTTAAAACCGTTGTCCAAGGATCTACTATTTTCTTTGTTTTAAAAGACGGAGCTAAAAATGGCAAGATGTCAAAACAAGAAAAGAAAGATCAATACGATGCGGCGATTCGACGTACTATTGAAGAGACTTTTGTAAAATTATCTGGACACAGCACAGATTCTACCGGAATTGTTATGTCTTCATTCCAAAACGAAGACATCGCTGATTTGGTTCAGCTTTCTTTTGAATATGGTATTGAACGAGTGAAGTCTGCCCTTTATTCGCTGATTGAACAGGCCTTCTTCAGCCATGATGCTCAAGTCGTTGAAAATTACGGTGGAAAAATCCGTACGCTCATTCGAAAAGAGCTTTCAAAAAATCTTCAAGATCAAGTCCCTGCCGAACTTACAGCTTCATGAGGGGCTTCTTTGGCATGCCTTTTTTTATTTTCTCTCCTTTCTCTTCTATTTTTGATACAAATAATGCAAACAAACACCCGATTTTGCAGCTATCCAATCCCATTATCCTATCTATATAAACGTAATGAGTTCAAATAAATGATATTTCTTGTGTATAACTACGGAATATGGCTAAAAAAATACCTTCATACTTATCCACAAAAGAAAGAAAACATATTCAATTAATGTTATATCATCCTTTTTGTTAATAAAAACATCCCTTTTATTTTTTTATTAACGATAATTTCCAGGTTATTTACTCTTTAACACGACTATTTTTATCCACAATGGAAATAATTCATACTTTTAATAGAAATCTTCATACTATGAGTTTTAAAATTCGTCTATTGCAGAAGAAAAAACATAGTGCATAAAATAGTTTCTATATTTGTTGTTATAAAAAACATCCTTTAGCTAAAGGATGCTGTTCACAAAAAAGGGCTATTTTCCACAAAGTTATTTATTGAAAAGCATTTTCCTCGCTACCCCTTGATATCATTGGGTTTTTAAAGGGTTTTTCTTTCTTTAATATCTGTATATAATGTTTGTTAATAAGATCTATCTTAATCTCTGCTATAAGATTTTATTTAATATTTGTATAAAGAAATGTTTTAAAGATATCTATACCTGAGGATTTTTTCTTTTTCTAAATTAAGGAGTTTTCATTTCATATACCAACTACAAATAAATTAAAATAAAATAATAGTTCAAACGCCTCTTCATAAATTCTAGTAGTATATTTTTAAAAATAAATTATACTATTCAGTAGAGAAAATTTTATAAAGCAAGAAAGGGACTTAGTCATGAAAGACATACAGTGGGTACAGCAAACTTTATTTAATACCGGTAAGTGGATTGACATTAGTGAAGTAATTATAAAGATTATCTTGATTTTCATTATTGCTCAAATCGTTATCAGGTTTGCTCGCAGTGTAATTAATAAAATCTTTGATTTCAGATTTAAAACTAAACTGCTGAGGTACAATGAACGTAAAGAAATAACGCTGAAAAAGCTTTGTCTGAGCATTGTCATGTACGTAGTGTATTTTATTGTACTTATTACGTCTTTAGAGGCAATCGGAATTAATATGAAAGCACTCTTAGCTGGTATTAGTGTAGCAGGATTTATTACAGGCTTAGGTGCACAAAATTTGATTAAAGATATTTTAAACGGTTTTTTTATTCTATTTGAAGATCAATTCTCAGTAGGAGATCACGTATCCATAAACGATACGAAAGGAACTGTTGAAGAAATTGGATTGCGCACGACAAAAATTCGCGGAGTTGACGGAGAGTTTTACTTCTTTGCTAATAGTAACATTACAAAAGTAGCGAACTATACGCTCGGTGAAATTCCCGAAGTACATAAGCCTGAACAAATAAAAACTCGTGAAGAATAGCTTCACGAGTTTTTATTTACGACTGTTGTAAAAAATTGATCGTATGATGTAAGGTGATAATCTGCTTCAATGTCGTCATTTTGAAATGCACATGTTTTGATTCCCAGTTCACGGGCAGGTTTTAAATCAAGCTCGCGGTCTCCAATCACTAAATCGAGCTGATACTTATCGTGAAGATAGGCATAAGCGCCGCTATCAGGCTTTCGTTTATAGCCATCATCTTTTGTAATAATCTCCGTAAAATAGTGCTCCATATTAAAAAATGCCAGAATATCAAGAGTAGACTGTCTAGATTTATGCGTAACAATTACATTTTTATCCGCAAAGCTCAGTACGTCTTCTACGTGAGGAAAAGCAGGCTTATCTTTAGGATTGATTTTCTGTTCGAGCACATGGAAGTGTTTATCAAACAAAGATTTTTCAATATCGAAGTGCTTAATTGCTACGTCAGAAGATATCTTCATTTGTTTTAAAATATCGTCTTCTGAAATCGTTTGATCTGTTAGTAATTCTTTGAATGCTTTTACAATCGTTGGATAGGTATCAAAGATGGTTCCATCAAAGTCCCATAAAATATTCATTTTTACTGTCTCTCCTTTTTTAAAAACGTAACGATTATACCAAATTTTTCATTGCTTGTCAGTGAACCATTTTGTCGTCGTTGCATTTAAAGTAAAAAAACTCGTATAAAACGAGTTTTTTTACTTTATTAGCTGCTGCTGCACCCACTCCCGCAGCTGGAGCTTGAACAGCTAGAGCTGCTGCAGTTTGAACTCGAACAGCTGCTGCCGCTGTCATGATGGTGATGCCCTCCATCGTGTTGGTGATGGTGGCGATTGTCTTCCCCTGGACTTGAACAGCTATAGCCGCTGTAAGAGGCTGTATCTCCCGCATACATCGTTTTTTTATATAGCAGCAACTCATTCATATGGCTTGAAAAGTTGGTAGCTTTGTAGAGAGAATAAAAAACAAAGCCTTGAAGAAGAAGTTCGTTTGATACATTTCCTTTTTTAACCGTTTTTTTAAAATAAGTTGATCCGCCTGCTTTTTTTCTCTTTCGAGCAGCATCGATTTCTTCTTTTAACGTTTGAATCAGGGCTCTCTGCTGTTTTTCCCATTTGCCGTTTCTTAAAAAATAGCGATCTAGTAATTCATCTTCTGACAATCTTTGAAAATCTTGAAGTGTACTTTTATCAAGCGGATGCTGAAAAAATTTCCCCCAAAGCAGTCGGCTGTTGCCCGTTATGTCAAACAAATGAGCATACATCCAATCGAAGAATGCTCGCTTATCCGGCTGTGGGGATGGAGTTGTATCTACATTTGGCTGGTGATGCAAAAAACGGCTGAAAAAGTGTTCTGTAAAACGCTTATAATCCACTGTAAACATGATCATTTCGTGCCACACTTCATCTACTTTTGCACTAAACATCGGTACGTCTTTGATGACTGCATTTAATAAAAAGTAGCGCTTCATCTCAAAAAACGTCCATTCTACTTCATCGTCTTTTGTATTTCCCCCTTTTATACGCTGTTTTACCTGTTGAACATAGGCTTTCGGTAAAGAATCTTCTAGTGAATGAACAATATCTTCAAAACCATTACCTGCATGTATTCCGAGCTCATCTGGAAGCTCCTCTTTATACAAGCGAAATCCCCTTGGCTTCCCAATCCCTTTAATAATCAAAGCTAAAAGAATTACCGCTCCTACTATAATTGCTGTTATCATCTTCTTCCCCCTATACCGCGTCTATATATTCAATATTTTACCACATTCGTAAAATACAAAAAAAGAGCTCAATTAACTTGAGCTCTCCTCATCATCAGGCATCTCGTCTACCTTTTCTACTTTGACTAGACCTTTGGTGCTATATTCAAGATCAAAGTATGCTTTAACGATATCCCCTTTTTTCAAATTGCTTGGAATCGGTTCATTTAAATTTTTATCGGAAAATTTAATGCCCGTTCCTTCTTTTGTTGTTCCGCTGTATGTACCATTTTCGATTTTTTCAATAGTAATATAATACACTCGATATTTGTGGGCTTCCTCGTCGCCCTTTGCTTTTTCTTTAACGGTTTCTTGTTCAGGAAGCTTACTCAGTGTTTCTTGGGCCTGTTCGGAAGTCGGCTCTGCTGATCGATTTATGAATTGCATCACAACTAACACTAAACATATAACTACTAAAACTAATAATAATATCTTTTTTGCTGATAAAGACAATGAACTGTGCCTCCTTACACCTTTATGTATATCATGCTGCACACAAGAGATTATACACGATAAAGGATTAGAAATTGGAATAAATTCTATAAAAATAGTAAAAATATGAGAAAGTACCTAGAATTTTTTACGCTTTTCTGCACTTTTTTGAGATAAAAAAGAAATTTGGTACCTTATCCTTAAATTGTAACTGATTCACTTCATTTTCGAAAAGAGTTTTGCCCATTTTGTCGTAAAAAAGTCATAATAAGAAGGAATATCACACCATATTGTCGAACGTATGTATATACTTATAATGAACTGCCGAACTGCTTTTCTCTACCCTCATTGTTGAGGCAATATGGCAACTGAAACAGCTTGCTGTTAAATTCAGATTACACATCTATACTCAGGAGGTGGAATGCAAAATGATGTTTGCACTTATTGTTGTGGTTGGTATCGTAGCACTTGGCGTAGCTAGCTTCTACGTCATTAAGCGGCCTCAAGGCGCTGTTGATCCTGAGGATCGCAAACCGCTTGTTTCTGTAAACGGGCATGTTAAATTTGCAGAAGGAATTAATCAAATTTCCATATCTAAAATTGACATGTACGATCAGCGTCTTGTTATCAATCAAGTAGCTATTATTCCATTTAACCGTATTCAACGAGCAGAATTTTCAAAGGTTGTCAAAAATGAAAAAGGCCTTCACGGAGCTCCTGTTCAACGCTATTTCGGTGAATTAACCATTCATTTCACAGACAAGAACGGGCAAGAAACATACATTCGCTGTGAAACACCGAAAAAAAATCAATTTCACCTCATCTACCAGTACGATTTAATGAAAAGACAATTAAATAAGCGTCTGGGTCTTGAAGATCTGCAGCCTTACCTTACTCTTCAAGAACCATACGAACTATAAGAGAAAACCTCCCTTTTTCACATATTATTTCACTTCCCTGTACATACTAGAAGCGAAACTGAAAATGGGAGGTCATTCCAATGGATTTCGTCCGTTTTTTGCAATATTTTTGTTCAATCGCCGGCGCTCTATGCTTAGGGTTTACCTACTATCACATGTTCAAGCGTGACGCTCCGGTTAAAAAAGAAGAATCACAGCAAGGTGGAACTGAGTAACGTTCACCTTGTTTTTTTATGTGTGGACATGTGCTCATGGCATTTGAAGGCTGAAAGCTAAATGACTTTAATCATTTGTAAAATGACGGGTGACTTTTCTAAAGGAATATCCTCTGTGTTAATGATAAGAAGTCCTTTTTGGACGCTGTAATTGGAGGAAGGCTGTAACACACCGTTTATGAATAGATTACTGTATGAGTAGCTCTCAGGATCCAATATATGCTGAGTGCCGTATTCTTTTAACGCATCTTGATCTGTAAAGATGCGCTTGCTGCCTCCGGCTACCGTATAGTATTCAAAGATGCGAACTTTTTTCGGAAATATATATCTAAATTCCTGCTGAGGCAACACGGGAAGCTTAATAAAAGGTGTTGAACAAGAGGTTGCATAGTGATTGCAGCCGTAAGATTTTTTCTTCAAGAAAAACTCTCCTTCACAGATGTACTTAGTTTAGTTATAGTCTTTAAGAATTAAATTTATGCCATTAAACCTATTCCTTAGAAGGAACAAATGCATATATTGAAGGATAGAACATGAAAGGAGGTAACACGTTTATGCCTCTTCAAATTATGAAACTCGCTATAGCCGCTACTACCACTGTAACCGCCAGTCCGACCGTCTCACGTTTCTTTTATACAGCAACTGCTACAACTACAGGTGCAGCCACTTTAACAATAGATGCCGCTGACTTTTTTGGTGATACAGGTGGCGCGGCTACTGCACTTCCAGCTTTAGCTACGGATAACAGCTATTACAATGTATATATCAACGGCGTTTTACAAATGGCTGGCCTTTCCACATATACGCCAGGAGCTACGGGTGTCGGTTCTTTAGCTATTACGGTTCCTGCTGGATCTAGCGTTTTAACAGGTTCTCCTATAGTTTTAGAAGTTGTTAACTTTGCTCCTGATTCTACAACTGATGTACAAACTTAAAAATAACTTGCTATCGTTTTATTTTAAAACGTAATCGCGTGTAAGATATATGAAGTTTCAGTTTTACAGAAATTTAGTGATCATAATAAAAGCTTCTGCGGATGTAGCGCAGAAGCTTTTATTATTGTTATTTATTTAATTCAAAACGCCCAGTTCCCTTTTCTAAACACAGGCTCGCTTGTACCGTCAGCTTTGATGCCGTCGATGTCCATTTCAGCTGAGCCGATCATGAAGTCAACGTGGGTGATGCTGTCGTTTTAAAGTGGGAAATTAGGGTTCTGTGACCAATCCGTGACCACTGTGTGACCACAAAATTTATGCTCTTAAGTTTGTTATTAAAGGTTTCCTGTCTTTTTAAATACCTTATTATCTTCATAAGTAATCAAGAAGTATATTTAATTTTAGGGTTTTTACATACTGTAAGGGAAAGAAACTGATAAGCATTTATTTGATTGCCTTCAAACTTTACATACTATGTAAGTGAGATTCTTTGGTTTTGACTTCTACTGAATATCATTAACCCTTTTGGACTTCATCGTTTTAATATTTAAATAATAATTTATAGTCATGTGTTAGTTTTTAGTTAGGAAGAACTAATTTTTCCCCTTTATTAACATCCCATTTCCAAAAATCATACAAGTTTCGAAAATCATCTTTCATAGATAAAGACAGTTTTTCGCTTCTTCTTTTCTCGTACTCTTCATCGTTTTTTATTCCGAACACTTCTCCAATAATTGGTTTTTTATTTTCTTCTTCAATTATGAAATCTGGAACAAAATCCTCGTATTCCACAATAGTTGGTAAATAGGGCTTATAAAATTTTCTACCTTGTACATAAAGAGCATCATACACTTCCTTTTCATAAGAACTTTCCACAAACAAGCCTGCTTTAGATACAGGAATAAGACAATAATTACCTAATGTTAATTTTTTATCATATTTAAAAGCCTTATAAACAAAGCCTGCAATAACATACATATCACTATGAGGTTCACTTGCTAACTTTTCACTAAATTCATTAATATCAACATAGAAAGCATTCTCTTTCTTAAAAGCATTGTGACAATATACAATATCCTTTACAGTTCCATTAAATAACTTATCATTATACTCTGTTTTTTTGTCATTATAGTACATATAAACAAAGAATACATCTTTTTCCACATTTACATCCCTTATGTTTAAGTGTTTGTGGAACATGTCACTTAGTGGCTTCTTTTTGGTGGATAATCGAATATTGGTAGATACCCCGTAAATATGTCTAGCTAACTCCAAAGCATCGTCAGGGAGCTTCTCCTTAGTTAAAACGATTCTTTCCCATGCCATCATATTTAATTTAGTTGCTAAGCCAAATACAGTAGCTTGTCCTCTTTTTTTTGAGCCGGCGCTTTCGATGTATAATTTATTTCTTTTTCCTTCCCCTTCCCCTTCAATTGATACTCTTGGACCTTTTATTTTTGAAAAAGGAACTATGTCTTCCAGTCTTACGATATGCTCATTTTTCTTTTCATCATACTTCCATGCCTTTTCATAGTCGTTAGTACCTTTGTACTTAGGATTCCTTATACAGTTTTCTGAATGACTAGTCTTATGATTGGCTGGGTATAAATGAGGTCTTTTCGATACTTTCATTTCAATACGATTTGAACAACAACAATATACAATGACTTCTTCTCTTTTTATTTTGTCTTTCAAGTAATTTAAAAAATCTTCATTGCAAAGATCATAAGCTTTTTTTCTTATTAATTCGCCAGTTTTTTTGTTATAAATTGCAAATGAACGTGTAGCACTCAAGGCGATCCCCTCCTTATATATATAATTTATACATTTTATTACTAATCCCTCTATAAGAAAGGCTTAAATGAAAAAGAAGCTTATTGAATATATCCATTTGTGCCTGAAGAAGAAATGCTCGAAGAAAGCAAACTTTTTATCCACTAAACGTCTCACACACTATCTTCAAGATTTCTTAAAGTTCATCTACTATAACGAGCCGATGCTCGAGGTCATGAAAACTCAAGTGATGGAAATGGTGCATGAACACATTAGTAAAACGTTTGAAGTCGAAAGCGTCGAACTTGGGCAGTTTGAATTAGACATGAAACTGTGGGCAACAAGTGAAAAGCGGGAACCGCAAGAACGGTTGGATACCTACCAGGTTATGGAAGCTACAGTTCGCATTGTCGAGCTTAATAATTACGTAATTGTACTACCTTTTATGATATAGTTAAAAGGTAATTAGTAAATATGTACTAACTGCCTTTCCCACTTTTTAAATATGTTCTTACAGTTTCTTTATCTTCAATTTTTATCTTTCATTTTCAAAGTTATAATTAGATTTTTATAAATTACTTCAGATTAGGTAAATTAATTTCTATTTCTTACAAGCTTCTATTAAATTTATGTAAAACCTCCATAGAGCATTAAGAGATGAAACTCTATTTGTAAATTAACTTATAAACCTATTAGATTTAGTATATAGAAAAGCATATCTATAGACGTAGCCACCAGTTTTCTTCTATCAATAATTTTATTTTGTATAAGGATAGAAATTCAATATAAGTTATAATCATTAAAGTACTGATTAAAGAAACATTATTATTCAATAAAATAATATATCAAGGAGTCTATAATAGATTACTATAATATTAAATTAAACTGAAAGGACAGCTAGAGATATGACAGCAAATAATCGAACCATTGAGGATAAGAGTGTTTCTGTAAAAATAGAGGAACTATATAATAAGGAACTTAAAGAATTATTTCTGAAAATGTATTTTCCAAATGAAAGTACACGACGAATAAAAAGACATCATCTTAAGCATGCAACAAATTTAGAGTATAACTATAAAAAAGATGTATATGACTTTACTTTTGAGGAGTTAGAAGCATTATTATATTCAGTACAATCAAGTACCTTAGATAGTCTCCGTAACACACTTTCAACGTATAGGCGTTATATAGACTTTGCCAATGAGCAGGGATTTAGAAATTTAAAAGAAAATCCTATTGCAGTTTTCAACTCCAAAACTACTCTTACTGATTATGTAGATAAAATTCGTATACTCAGTAAAGATACAATAATGCAAACGTTATTGAAAGCTGAAAACCCACAGGATGGAGTAATTCTGGCATTAATCTTTGATGGAGTAAACTTCAAAAATAAATTTGAAGAACTAGTAAACCTTAAAATTAGCGACATTGATTTTCAACATGGAAAAATCACTTTATCAAACAGGACAATAACAATAAGTGAAGAGACAAAAAGTCTTCTTCATAATGCTATTAATAGTACAGAATATATTAGCTCTATCGGAGAAGATAGAAAGTATTCTCTGCCTGTTAGCCAATATGTATTAAAGTCCCCTAGGGGAAAAAAACAAGTTTCAGAACAACTTATCTCCCAAAGAATTGTCCGTATGTCTAGACGATTAGATTTTCTAAATGCAACAACTACCTCATATAGTGGACAGCTTTATTATGCAAGTCAATTACTTGAAAAAGGCATACATAGAGAAGGTGTAATTTCTAATGTGGTTATGAAGTTTAATATTAAAGACAACGCGAGTTCAAGACATAAGTTACGCAATATGATGGAAGAACACTTAGAAGATTTATTAAAAAACAAAGAAAGTTTATATAAAAATTCTCATTCACTTATTCGCGTAAACATTATAGAAAAAGATATAGATGCTGAAATGGCAGAAGAAGACGAGTATTATAAGGATGGAGCAACTCAATATTATTATGGAAAAAGGTACGAACGAAATTCTCAAAACCGTAAACGTGCAATAGAGATACATGGTACATCTTGTAAAATATGTGACTTTAATTTTGAAAAATTTTACGGCGAGTATGGAAAAGACTTCATTGAAATTCATCATATCCATCCACTTAGTACATTAAAAGAGGAAATGAGTATAAATCCTGAGAAAGATTTAATCCCCGTTTGTGCAAATTGTCATAGAATTATTCACAGAAATAAAAATGAAATATTAAGTGTTGAAGAAGTAAAAAATATTATAAAAATACATCGTGTAATGAATGCTAATCTTTAGTTTACAAATGGGGTTAATATATTTAAAAACCTTAAAATTTATATTCAACATTTAAAGGAAAGCAATTTGTTTTGCTTTCCTTTTTTATTAACTTTATCTTTATTACTTATTTTTTGTAATTCTTTATTGAAATTGTTTAGCCACTTCAAGTATTTTATCTTTATACAAGGAAATTTCATTCACATTATTTAATTTGTAGATAGTTTTCTCTTCATCATTTAATTGTATATACTTATTAGCTGTATTGAATCCTAGTCTACAAACCCATTTTCTAATACTGTCGTCTAACAACACATTAAAATAGCTTTTATTATCTCGATAATGAACTCTATTCGAGTCGATTTCATCTTTTAATAGCAACTTTACAAAAACATACCCTTCTATTTCTTCCTCAGTTGTAACAATTGTTTCGATAGTAACTTTATCTTCGGCTACATTTTGATTATTTGGAACTCCTTCCTTTTCGTCTATATATTCATATTCTTCATGAGTATCTGAGGAATTTAAAGCTTTTTGAAGCTTGTCATTTACCTTCTCATTTACAAATTGTGCTAAAGATTTTTGTACTATTTCTCTGAAATTATCAATTACTTTCTTTGTTTTTACACCTTGATACACATCACTCAAAATAAACTTAATAAACTCATCATTGGGTTCTTCCCATTGTTGATTTAAAAATTGTTTAATTTCACTTGTGTACTTTAATTCAGAAGCCGTAGTGAGAACATTTTCTACATTAAACACACTTTTTCTAAACTTTGCTATCTCATATATATCATTGTCTCTAAATTCAAGTAGATTAAAAACAAAGAAAGGTTTAATATCCATTCTATTTGGCTCTTCTAAGTCTGTAAAAAATTTGTATTCAATTCCGTTAGTCAAAATAGCAAACTTAGCATTTGTTGTACCAAAATATCTAAACAATTGTGAATCATGTTTGTGTAATTCCTCATGAACACATTTAGCTTCTATTAAAATAACTGGCCTTCCACCATCCATGATAGCGTAATCAATCTTTTCACCTTTTTTAATTCCTACATCTGCAATAAACTCAGGTACAAATTCTTCTGGATTAAAAATATCATATCCAAATGCTTGTATTATAGGCATAATTAAAGAAGTTTTTGTTGCTTCTTCAGTCTTAATGTTATCCTTGATTCTCTCAATTCTGCTAGATAGAGTCTTAATCTGCTGAATGAAATTTTCCATTTCATCTCCCCCTTATGTACTATTACTATGCTTAAAAAGAGGAACTATGAAATCATTTCAATAATCATATATGCTTGAAATTATTAAAAACCAAGCGTGAACATACAAGCGAACGTTAGAAAAGGAAAGTGAGTAAATTGAACCAGTTTAAATCAGAAATAGAACTGTAGATAACAAGCGAAAAACAGGAACTGAAAGAATGACTAAATACCTACTAAGTGATGGAGATCAGAGCTCATATCATCGAATATACGTCGGATGCCGAGTTAAAAATGAAGCTTGGCGAAACAGAGATTAGAGGATCGCTTGCAGATTTTGGAGAAATAATTGTAGTGAGCGCAAATTTAACTGCTCATTTAATTAATTATGTAACTATACAACTTTGAAAAAGGATAATTTAAAGGTTCGTAACATAGGATTCCTTTCAACTTATTCTTTAACTTCTAACAATGAAAAGGCAGTAAGCTGATTTGCTTACTGCCTTTTTATTGTTATCTCTACTATTTTACTACACAAGTGGACTTTCTAAAAAAGTACCTACTTTATCATGCCCATATTTAAAAAATTCAATAGCTGACGAAGGCCTTAAAAATTGATTAAACATTCTTTCAAAAATACCATCAGATAACATTTGCTTAACATTTTTATACTCAATTTCGATTGCTTGTCCTTTATGTTCAAACACTTTTGAATGAACTTGAGTAGTATTAAACCTAGCTGTTTGCTTTTTGGATAAAATATTAACATTTACCTCCTTATCCTCAAACATCTTCAACCACTTATCTATATCTAGAGACATGTAAATCACTTTTTCTCCATTAATTAACTTTACTTTGTCATTTATACTAAATGGGTGTAAAAATAAAGGATAAGACAATGGTGAGCTAACAGAACTTCTCAAATCGATTGTTGGAAAGTCTATACCGACAGATTCTTTCCACATGTCAAAACCTGTATGAATAGACATTTTTGAGGTATTGTACACACCCACAATAAGACAACCATCGATCGTTCTAAGTGAATAATTTCTTTTATCTACTTCTTTCATCATAGATGCTACGACTTCGTCAAAGTGTTCTGTATAAAATGTCTCCTTAACAGTTTGAATGTTAAGCCCAGTCACTTCGTCTGTTCCAGAGCCAGTATTAATAATTTTTGCTTTATTTAATGCCGTTGATTTTTGTTTAACATATCGATTAAATTGTTTTTTAAACTTTTCATCTTTGTCTTCCAACTGATAATGTAATCTTCTATCACACGGTATTTCTTCATATTCTTCAACTATTTTTGCAATTTCATCATTCACCTTTCCTTCTTTTAATTCTATCAGTTTTATATCAGGGCTATCCAATTCTCTTACTAATAAGTCACCCACTTGAATAAAAGACGTAATATCATTTACTAATGGGAATGTAGTTTTATCACTATTAAAAATTTCTTCCACTACTTTTAAATCATGTTTTAAATTAGAATTGAATATTTCTACTTGTGAAGTGAAACTATATAATCTTCTAATTATTGTTCTATCAAATCCTAATAATTGCCATGCGATAGTGTCTGCAATCTTTCTTAACACACTTTCTTTATATTCAATAACCTTCAAGTTATATTTTGACTTTTCAAGAGATTCTTTACTCGCTTTCTGTTTATTTAATTCTTTAATCAGTTTTTTTATTGTATCTCGCTTTTTCCCTAATTGTAATAAATTTTGTATTATTAGATTTTGTGCTTTCATAAATCCTATGTGTACATTTGAAATAAACTCAACATTTTTTTCTTTACTTTTTGAGAGTTTTCCATAGTCTACTTTAAAAGAAGTGTGTTTAATTCCATACTCTAAAACATAATGAAGTATAGACTTCAATTCTCTATTAAAGTTATTATCAAGCATTTTCTTCTCCTCATTAACCAGATTTTTTTGATGGTGGCAAAAAGAGTTTTCCAACAAAATCAATATAGCATAACAAAACGTTAGTCCTTCCTTACACACATTCAATTATCCTGCCAGCGTCCCTCACTAATTAAAATCTCTTTTAACCTTTGAAACATTTTGGGATGAAAATTAACTGACTGGGGATGATTATTTATTTCAGTAGGATTTAAAACATCATTTGAAACCATCCATATTTTTTCCTTATCGTTCTTATCTTGATATACATTAATCACAAACGAAATGGTCCTACTACTTTCCTTATTAGATTTATAAATTTCTCCTCTAAAAAATTGTTGTTTACTCAATTAATTCA
The DNA here is from genome assembly GCF_056395685.1 of Priestia sp. 10L35. Taxonomy (NCBI): domain Bacteria; kingdom Bacillati; phylum Bacillota; class Bacilli; order Caryophanales; family Bacillaceae; genus Priestia; species Priestia sp. 10L35. The sequence continues at coordinate 185,277 of NZ_JBFTKA010000003.1, forward strand.
CTCCCTATTTTTTATACCCGTTCTTCCCATTTTAATTCAGGGAACTGCACTTTAAGCCTATGTATTTCATGTAACTTCTCAATGATATATTCTTGAATACTTTTAATATGATCCGATTCTGCTAAAAATCAGAGTGAAAAATCAAGATTTTGTGACCAATCCGTAACCACTGTGCGACCATAAATTTTATACTCTTAAGCTTGTTGTAAAAGGTTTCCTAATACCTAATCTTCATAAATACATTAAATAAACAGGAAAGCGGATTGTTTTGCTTTCCTGTTTATTTGTTTTATTTTTGTTACATATCTTTTTTCTGTACTACATATTCTTCTTTTTTATCATGTCCAATTCACCTCATATAGCTGTGCCCTGAAAGGTGGGTGTATATTGAAACAACAAAGGAATGGTACACTGCTTAATTTCTATATTTTCACAGAATACTGAGTACTAGTAGATGAAATTTCTCTTTTATTTAAATCACCTTCTAGAGAATCTATAATTTCTTCAAATTCATCAAAAGGATGCCAATTTTTTCGCCATTCTTCAATAAACTTAACGTCATTTGACTTTGGTAATCGGTTATTCTCTAATTTATTAATTTCGACTACTGCTGGCATAGGTATAGCTTCACCAATAATAAGAGCCTCTCTTTGTTTGAAAGAGGATAAACTATCTGTTAAAGAGCTTACATCATCCGGCAATAACTTTTTTATATATTCTTGATCGTTTGGATTAGTAACTCTCATTACTACGAAGCTGTTACACTGTGAGAAGATAGTTTCTGATATTTCTGATGGTCTTTGACTCACTATCATTACAGACACACCATATTTCCTGCCCTCTTTAGCAACTCTTTCAACAGATTGTTTTACAGACTTATATTTAGCTTCTGTACTTTTAGGAATATAATTATGAGCCTCTTCATAAACTAGTAAAAAAGGTATTTTTACATCTTCTGCTCTTCTAATCTTTTTTCTGTGAAATGCAAAATTAAAGATTAATCTACTAATAAGGGAAACACTATTATTAATAATTTCAAACGGCATACCACTTAAATCAATGATAATGACATTTTTCTTTTCTTGAGTTACATCTTCTTCTAAATATTCATATCCAATAAATTGTTTAATAATATTAGACAGATTAATACGATAGTCATTCCCTTTATTTAATAAAAAATTTAGTCTATCATCGTTAATTTTTGTTTCTAAACGATTTATAAACCCTGTAAACTTTCCATGAAAGGTTGTTTTAACTGTGGTAATATCCTCTATCTTCTTTCCTGCTTCTTCTAATAATTCAAAAATAGTTCCCGCTTTCTGCGTTTCAATAGCATCAAAAATATGTTCATTTCCCTTTTTGAAAACTATACGACCGTTTACCTCTTTTGAAATATTATAATTTTTTATATACTGCATGACTTCTTTAATACTGAAATATACAGGTGTATCATATGTAATTCCATCCCTAAATTCACCATACACATCCTTATTATGAAATTTTTTATTTAGTACAACAGCTCTCTTAAAAATATTTCTTTGATTATGATCTGAGCCCTCCACATCTAAAAAGAAATCCTCAAGTTCCTCCGAGTTCATCAACCAATACGGTAATTTAATATCACTTACTGTTAACACTCTACAATTATCTTTAAAAGAATGTTCATATTCTCCGTGGATGTCAAAAATAATAATATGGGAATTATTTAACATTCCTTCCTTTTGTTCTACTGTGAAAGGAGTTATTCCCTCGTGTAAAATTTTAGCTACAGTACAAGATTTCCCACTACCAGTAGATCCAATTACAGCTAAATGCTTATTAAAAAATTTATTTCCATCTAATATTACATCAATAGATTTACTGTTTAGAGATATAACCTGTGGTAGTGAACTAAAGCAAAATTCATTTTCTTTGATATCTTGCTGAAAAATACGTTTTAATATTTCATTATCAACAATTTCTACATGGTTAGGAGGAATTGTAATGTTATTACTTCCTCTATAAAATTCATTTTTGTTCATGTAACCAATAGGATGAATATCCAATATAAAAGATGGCTGTTTCTTTTTTACATTAATTTCATCTAGATAGTCATTTATATCCCTTATTTTATAATTTTTTAGAATACCTATAACTGATTCATCAAATTCATCTGAAATTTTCACATAACTTCCTAAAGTGAATTTTTCATTTAAATTTCTAAATTTGTTTGGATTAGTAACTTCTACTTGAATAGAGTTTGGAGAAACAGAAAGGATTCGGAAAAATTGATTATTTTTACTTTTAGACGTGAAAATTCTACTTAAATCACTTAATGTCTTCATACCCTTTGTATCCTCAATAACATATACTGTTGCATTGTCAATCCCAAAAATTGATTTGTATTGAGTACTATTCCCAAAGCATATTACTACGTCAATATTAGTTATACCGTTAGTATTATTAATAAAGTTGTCTGCTGATACAATTTTAATTTGATATTCAGCCTGCGTTATAACACTATTCTTATTAGTATAAACTATAGGATCTTGATTAAATTTATTAACATCAAAAAATCCCCAACTTTCATTACCATCATTAAACTGAATGTTTTTCTTCAAAAGTTCCGTTTTTAGAGCAGAAACTTCTTCTGATCTTAAATCTAATATAACAGTCCAAACCTTATATTTACTGATAGCTTCGTTTAACGAAAAAGAATCTTCGATAACATTTAATATAAAATCACTAAAGGATATATCTCCTTGTCTATTTAACAGGTAATCCTTGCCGATATATAAATATTTATTTTTTGTCTTGCTCAGCCCTTTAGTACTTCTAAGCTTTTCAATAATATAATCGTAATAATTATCTTTTCCTCTATGCCATGCATACCATTTATTAAACAAAAGAACTTTCTTATCAATTCCTTCTATAAGTTCTTTTTTACTTATCATTCTCTTCTCTTTATGCTTCTCTTGGGCTCTTGTTAAGTAATCTTCAACTTCCAGTTCTTTAAGAAGTGCATCTAATTCCCCTTGCAAACTTATTATTGCATCCTTATGTGTTTCTAGCTCTCCAGCTCCGTCTTTCATACACTTTTGTCTATATTTCATCTTAGACTTTATACTTGAAATTTCCTTTATCAACTCTTTGTACTTTTCCTCTAAACTTTCTCCATGTTCACAAGTTTGAATAGCTTTATTAAAAACAATTTTGAGAGCATTATTATAATAATAATTTTCTGCCTCTTCAATGTCTTTGCAGTTGTCTATTTCCTCATTTAATAATGCTAAAACTTGGTTATACTGAGCATGTATATCTTCAGCTTCGAGATCTATCTTTAATAATCTTATAAACTCTTGTAATTCCCTATCATCTAATGGCATCTCTTCGTTGATGTGTAATTGTGTTACAATCTCTCCTTTGTTATTTTTAGTTGTTAGGAGATCTTCTTTTAGAAAGTTCAGACTACTTTTACCTTCTTGATCCGCAATGTTTTTATTACTATCGAGTTTTAATTTTTCAGTGCCTTCTTTAAAATGTGCATATAAGTAGTAGCTTCTTCTAGTTAAATTTTTTTCTATTACTTCTTTATAGTGCTTAAACATTTGTTGAATAGGTTCTTTAATTTCAGATGTTTTGTATGTTGATTTTGCATAATACTTAACTTGAATGGATACGCTATCAAATTCATTTAAATTCTCAATATCTATATCTTCAATTCCTTCTACGCAGATAGAAGTATTCTCTGCTTCCTGTTTAATTAATTCTATAATAGTTTTATCAAATTGATATAAATACCCTGCAATAGTGGATTCTGCAGACCTTTTTCTTTCCACAATTAACACCCCTAAAAAATTTAATTATTTAGACAATTAATTATATCATTATTATTGGATAAATATTTAATTTATGGGAGTTTTTTAGTTAGCAAAAAAGACTTTATGCTATAAATAGATGAGGTTTATGTTATATCATAAATATATTGATAAATTCCTCAAAAAACTGCTTTAAGAAGAAATAATAATTTTTCGCTCCTGCCTTAACAACCTATATTCGTTCCTATTTTGGGAGCCATTACATACTAATTTTAATTTAGATTACAAGCGTAATAGATCTATAATCCTATTCATCGAAAAAATCATTTAAAATGAGAGAGATGATAACGATTCTGACTCTTTCCTGGATATGGTATGCGCACGTAAGAATCTCTCTATTGACACTATCTCATTTTGGTTTAGTCTTAAAGTCAAGGAATACTAAGATTTTAAACTTTACAATATAAAGAAGAATCATATTAATTTATTAAAGCCTTTCACCTCGAACACTCATTTTCAGACATTATTTTATAAAATAAAAGCCCCCTGTCTGTTCTCGTTAATTGTTGGTATAATATAGATATTGAGTCTCTGACTAAAAATAAGGAGAGAACAGACAAATGCCAACAATTCTTAAACGTTTTGAAGAGGATGAAAATAACTTTATTCTAAGAGTTCGTAGCGATCAAGTAACCACTATGTATAATCCCCATGATCTTCGGGAATATCTTTTGAATCATAATCATTTACCTGACCCCAATGAATGGGAGCATGCCATTATATATTCTGCATTTGTTCATGTAATGGACTTAGGCCTAGGGGATGATATCACAATTCCAATGAAGAAAAACCCTCGTGAACAAAACATTAAAACTACTCCTTCTCGAAGAATTGCACAGAGTTTAAAAAATACAGATAAAGCAGGAGATGATCGTCCGCATAACCAAGCCTTCTACCTTTTGAACAGAGGAATTGTTTTAGTTTCTCATAAAGTTAATATTTTAAGTAATATTAGTTTTGAAAACGAAAAGAATAATAATCCCACAGTTCTAGAAATCATAATGGATAAGGAGAATGAGGGAAACATTGATGGTGGTCATACTTATAAGATAATTAAAAATACGGTAATGGATTATAAAAAAAATGAGGAGTACCTTGATGCATTTGTTAGATTCGAAATTACAGTAAACTTTAATGATGTATCACGTCTTGCAGAAGCTCGTAACACGTCAGCCCAGGTTTTAACCCGATCAATAGTGAATTTGCAAGGGGGATTTGATATATTGAAGGATTTATTATCTAATCTCTCCTTTGCAAATAGAGTAATGTATAAACAATTTGAAAAAATTGAAGACGGAACTAAAATGTTGCCGATAGAGAATATTATTCGATTATTGGATTTGTTTAACCTTGCTCGTACTCCTAAGTATTCAACAAAGTCCAAGTATAGTCGTAAGCCTTCTATACCTCCGATGAAATGGGCATCTGGAGCAGATCCACTTATTAAGGCCTATGTGCAGGAAATAGAGAAATCCGCTGAAGAAGAGCGTGATTCTGAATATGTGTTAATGGCCAGCATAATTCCAGGTATTTTCTCAATATATAATTTCTTAGAAAAGAACATTCCTGACATATATAATAGAGTTGGTGCTACAGATTCAAATACTTCTGGTAACTATGCGCTTATAAGTTTTTCTAAATCAGACAAAAAAGAATTATATAAAAATTTCCGTAATATTACTACATATTCTAATGGACAAAAAAACACTGAGAATGGAATGAAATTTGATGTACCTTCTGGGTTAGTACATCCTATTGTAGGTTCATTTCGCATGTTGGTTACTAAAGATATTGATGGCTATTACAAATGGATTGATGGTTTTGACCCAAACAATCAAAAAGAACTTGAAGAAATGGTTGAACCCCTTGTTAGCTATCTAGTGACAAAAGCTCGTAATGAAAATGTAGATAAAGTTGCAAAAAGTAGCGAACATTGGAATTATTGTTTATTAACCATGGATCAAGTAAGACAAAGCATTGAAGAAAGAAGAAACATTAACAATGAATGACTTTGTAGCTGATGTTTTAAGGGCGATATTGAAACATGCTGATGGTTCTTCTTGCACTAGACAAAGCCTCGTCTTTTATTTACAAAAACATTTGGATGAAGATATTGAAGATTATGATGTATACCCTATTATAGAGAGAGCTATTCAAATTAATATACTAAAACAATTAAACGATGATCTGCTTTATTTAACTGATTATGGTAGACAATTATTAATTAATCCCACTACGGATTTCCATGGTTTTTGGAGCATACAAGGCTCAAGACTTAATTCAGAAGGAGCGGAACATAAAGATACCCCCTTTGCTAATAAACATCTTGAGTCTTTAGATTTACTTATTAAATCTTATAAAGAATACATGGTCAATCTACGTAAATATCTTAAATCCCTACTCATGAATATGAACGCATATAGCTTCGAATCTTTGGTAATAGATGTGCTTATTCAATCAAAAGAAGCGTTACATGGTGAAGTTACCAAAAAAAGTGGGGATGGTGGAATAGACGGCCTACTTTATAGAACTCCGTTAAAACAAGGAGAAATACCTGTACAAGTAAAAAGGTATACTGAGAATAATCTTGTCGGAGAAGACGATATTAGAGATTTCATTGGTGCTTGGAGTCAAAAGCATTTTAGTGGAGCTTATTTTGTGACTACATCAAGCTACACAAATAAAGCTATTTTAAAAGGACACGAGCGTGGAATTACCTTAATAGACGGTACTCAATTAGTAGACTTGATGATACAGTATAAAGTTGGTTTAGAAGTTAAGAATGAACTAACTTTCTGTTTAACTCCTTCACTAGAGTTTTTCGATTAATAATATTACCTTAAGCAAGATAAGTAATTAATACTATTTACAAATATACAATTTTTAAAGAACCTCTTATTATCAAGAGGTTCTTTCTATCTTACTTGATCTTAATTTTGATTTTTGCCCTGTTGAAAACTATATGTACTAGTATTATTGTTTAAGGTACTTCCATTTGCTAAATATTCCTGTATATTTTTAATGATATCTGATATTAAGTAACAGGCGATGTATATTAATCTATCCTTTATTTTTATTTTAATTTTATTTCCCAAAAGCTCATTTCCTTCAATTTTCACACTTAATTTTATTACATTTGTTAACTGTATCGCTGAAATTTCTGTAACTGTAGTACCATCATGAATAATGCTATTACGAAGGTGACCTAATTCTCTAGCAATAGGTAAAAATTCTTCGTAACAATTAGAATCTATGGCTTGTGCAGGTGGAATGTTAAAGTTTATATTATACAGGTTACGAAATAGATAAGTAATGTAACGAATATTATAATTACTTGGAGAGCCAAAAAGAATCTTATCTGAGGAAGATACTATTTCTCTCTTCCACAAAGAGTTCAACACTGAAATGTAACTTTGAGGAATTTCTTGTTCCTTTATAAATTCTTTAACAAATGATTCCCATAAAGACATTAAATATACCAACCGCATTTGGTTATTTATATTTAAATGCTCGTCTACTATGTCTTTCAGAGTAACCTCTCCAGCCAACCCTTTAGCAGTTAGTTCTTTGTACTTGTACTTTTCTTTAAGAGGGAGATCGAAATCTAAATTTTCAATTCCTTTGACTATAAAATAATTGTGTGTTTCTTGTAATTCTATGACCTCTTTTTTTATTCTATCAATGTAATGCTCACAAACTTTTGAACTCATAGTTTCTCCACCTTTTTATTATGTTTATCACTTAACATTATGTAAGATTTTGAATAAATTCCTTAACATATCTTCATTATTAACCAATATTAAATATAGTTTCTTTTTTGCTCTCGTTAATATTTGAAATAACATTTTTGTAGAATGATAGTATGACTGATTCGTTCCTTTTAAACGACCATCTTCATAAAAAAAGTGATCACTAATTATAACACCTACTTTGTCAAATTCTTGTCCCACCACTTTATGAGCATTATCCCTTTCCTGATCGATAATAGAATTATCAAACGGATCATAATAGTGAAGGCTATTTGTAAAGTTAATAAATTTCCACTCATCCCTTCTTAGAACTTCTATGTATTCTTTTGCTACTTGCATATCTTTAAAATATTTTATAGAAACAGCATTTCCAAAATTATAATGTTTATTTGATTCGATTATATTTGTATTGAATAGATATTTTATAAATGTTGCCATTTCTTTGTTGGTTCTAACTTTTTCTTTAAGACTATATTTCACATTACAAGAATCTATTATTTTTGTTGCCATCCCTCTATTTATTTCATCATTATGTAGACATTGTTCACCGTCGTGCGAAAAAATACAAGTAATATTCATCTTTTCTGTAAGCTCTATAAGCGTATTAAATTGAGTACTATCTATCCTTTGTGATTCATCCACAACAATCAAATCAAGTTCTGGGTACATATGAGATCTAAAATTTTTTACACTGCAAATATCCCAATTAAATTCGTTAATTAGCTCAAAGTGCCCGCTATTTAACATCCCACAGTGAATTAAAAGCACCTTTTTATTTTTTAATCTTTGTTCCTTTGCAATATCATAAATTAAAAGAGTTTTACCAGTGCCAGGCGCTCCTTTGATGGATATTCTATATGGCTGATTTAAGTATGATTCTGTCAATTCTTTTTTGATACTTTCTTGTTGGGCTGTTAAAAAATATGCACCATTAACAAATTCGCTAGTTGAATTAAAAGGTGAAACTAGGTAGTAAGAAGGATCAAAATATTTATCTAAATGTTCACTAGTTACCTTTTGTTCACATATTATATGAAGAACCTCATTGAACTCTATATCAATTAAGTTGTTATTATGTAAACGTACAAATCTATTCTCAGCTTCTATAAAAGTCAATAAGTAAGCGTCTTTTTTCAAAGGACTTAAATAATATGCATTTTTTACAAGTTGACCTTTTATTTTATCAATACTTGTAAACTCACTTTTTAGTTCAATATTAATATTGTAATTTTCACCAAGTCTTAGTAAATCAAATTCCTTTCCTATTTGTTTTATCTCATAGCCAACTGAGAATTTATCCAAGTGTTCTACTAAATTATAATTTCCTCTAGTGATTTCTTCGAAATTTTTAATCATAGCTTCTATACAATCTACTTCATAATCTCGAATATTTACGCCTTTTAATTTAATATAATTATTATAAATAACTGGCTCTAAATTATTTTTAGCATTAATCAGTGATATTAAGTTCATACAATCCTCCACTACACTTTTTCCACATAAACTCCATGTGAATTTTGAACTATTTATATTATACCAGAACATAATCAAAGTATAGTAATAAATACACATTTAGAGTGTTAGTAGAAGCACTTGGAAACCTTTAAATGAAACATAAAACATGAATTAAGCCTCTCTAAATTTAATTTAGAAACTGGTTGATTTTTTAGTATATTTAAATTATTTTAATCAAATAATCTTTTCTATTTGTAATTCACACGCTAAAACCACTTCTATTGAGGAAATTTCAATCCATTTCACACGTGATCAATATTTAACACAGTTGTGGGGATACAATACATAAAAACTGCCTTTTATACAGATTCTTCACCTTAACCTTTTGTGACGGAGGCTAACCTAATGTTTCCTTAGTGTCTGAATGCTCGGTTAGCATTAAGATTTCCTATGTTTTCATTCTCTTCTAAAGTTATTCAAGTGTCCATCTTTGAAATAACTTAAATAATTTCAGCTTTAGATAAGATTGTTTGTGTAAACAATCTTATCTAAAGCTGGAACTATAGTATTCTTGTAGACCTTTAATTCTTTGTGCGTACAACCTATTAAAATATAAAGCATAATATGCTTGATTATAAGTATAATCTTCCTTAATTGGCTTATAGCTAACTTGTTTACCGCCTACTTCTTCTACATATAGGTTAGGCTTTACTTTTGGTTCAAGAAATTTACCTTCCCTTTTTTGAGCGTTGCTTACTACGTATTTATTTCTTTTACTATGGTAAGTGACTTCATTTTCTCTTAAAAATGATTCTTCATCTATTTTAAAATGTTCAATGACTTCTTTATTATACTTCTCTAAGTAATTAGTTATTATTCCCTTTCTTGCTTTTGGAATAATAGCATAAGTCGTGTACCAATAATTCAAACCTAAAACAGTTCCATCTACATCTGTAATCTGGGCTAGTCTTTTGTTCCACTCTTCCTGATATTCACGAGCCTTTTTCGAATTGTAGTATGTTCTTAAATACCAGTCATTCACACTATATAAATCCATTAAACTTTCTTGAAGCAATAGAATTTTCTTTACTACGTTTTCGTGCAAGTTGATCGTTTTTCCATCTTCTTTAATAAAACCTTTGTATACAGGTGAGTATTCAATAATGTCTACCTTTTGCAATCGTTTTAATGTGCCTGCTAATTGATTTTGTAGAACTTTTGTGTCGTATATGAAGTCATTTAATATTCTATCTTCACCTTCGCAAATGATTCTATCATTTTTTAACTCTTGTAAGCATTGTTCCCTGTAATATTCGTTATATTTTGCAGGTAGCAAGGCATACATTTCTTGTGTTATTAAGCCAAAATCTAGACACCATTTACTTAATAATTGAGCGTTATTAGTTACTAAGCTTTTTTCTAAAGCTGAAACAACTATAATGTCCATATTCTTGGTATATGGTATGCTCCAAGCACCATTACTACTTCTTCCATCTTCTTTTAATGTAATCACATCTTTCTTTGCAATAAGTTCATATACGTAACCCCTTCCCTTTTGTGGTTTAACGATTTTTACTAGAGTATAATATCTTTTCATTTCTTTAATTAAAGATGTCTCTAAATCCTTGTTAGTAAATTTTTTATATTTCTCGAAATGCTTCTTACAAGCTTCCGATCCAAATAACTCTACTGCTTGTTTTTTGGTTATAATTTTCCCCATTTTTGTCTTATCCCTTTTTAGATTAACTCTTTAGGTAAAGGTAATCACTAATAATAAATTTTATACTCTATTATAAGTAATTACCTTTACCTTATAGGCGTATATGTATCTTGTACTTTTTAACACCATCCTTTAAAAAACTAGCGTTTTCTAAAGCCTAGCCGAAAAAGTACCAAAACGGCTCATTTATACTTTTTAGAAATTTTAACTTTTAAATTTTTATCATTTTGCTCTCTAATTTTCTTACTTGTTAAATACGCGTCTTTATATTCCTTGATATCTACCTTAATATTATTAAACCTTGAATTGTATCCCTCAACAATTCCTCTGCAGTTCATTATCCATAAGTCTTCTACATTTTTTAATGTTTCTCTATCATCCCAATGCTGAATTATGTCCCATTCCAAAGAGGCAAAGCCATATTTCCTTATAGATTGAGAAATTTCTGTATTATAATTAGCACTATTTCTATTGTAGGCGCTTGATTTATGTTCACTAATTCTTCTTGCTAGTTCTCTTGTAGTACTACCAATATAAATTTTATTTGTAACAATGTTGGTAGCAATATAAATGGTACAAGTATCATTTCTGTAAAAGTCATCTGGATAGGTTCTGCTCCTATTTTTTGTTGCATCTATAATTGCACTCCACCTTACTTTATACCACTCAATTGGCTCTGAACGTTTATTTTCTAAGATATAATGAGCATTTTCAGCATAGCCTCCTCTCATTACATTCTCATAATATTGAAGCATAGTTCTAATAAGCGTATTCTCAATGTCTATGCTTTTTATAGATTTGTTTTTTTGGAAATGTCTCTTACAAATATCGTTCCCAAATTGTTCAACAGCTTCAGCTCTAGTAATTTTCATTGCTCAGTACCTTTTCTATTATTTTAAATAAATCCAATGTTTGTTATTTTTTTGTTTCTCATGTTAAAAGTAATAAAATTCTTTCTATTTTCATCGTAACTGCCCGCCAAACAACACTATAACAATTATATTTGTCCGTTTTCTTAGTTGGTTTGCTCTTTTAATTTAAACGTTAAGTTCTTTCTTAACTCTATTTTTAATTTAATGTGGGGAAGTGATTCACCTAATAAGCTATCTAATACTTGAGCCCACCAAAAAGGTGATAAGTAACCCCGACTTCTTATTGCATATCAAAACACCTCTCTAAAGAAAGCATTCTTCAATGTTACATGAAGTCAAATTTCTAATTAATTGAAGTATTTCAACATTTTTTACTAAAATCTTGATAGAACTAGATATAATAATATAAATATATAATTATGTATATTATATATTTATGCAGAATCCATAACCATTTAAAGTTATGTTATCTAATTAAGGACTAGCCAAATTAATATCAAATAAGTAAAATTTTTTATTTAGTAAAAACACATTTAATGAAAATTATTAATACCGCTTCTCTCATTAATCAATTTTTTCTTCATCGAGTTGTGAAAGATACATCAAAAGTGCTTCGTTAATAGCATGTGTTTTCCAACCCTTTTTTCGTGTTTTAGCTATTTTGTTAAACTTTTCATTAGTATTTCTATCTATTAAAAAAGAACTTCGTATATGAGTTTGTTCCATAGTAGGCTTTTTCTTTAGCTCCTGAAACCTATGCTCTGAAAGAGCGATCGCTTGTTTAGTGGTTTGTGTATGGTACTCTAATTTCTTAACTTCTTCTATGCTAACTATATCTTCTGTATTAAGAATTTTAGAATCTTTATTTAACATTTTTATTCCTCCTTTATTTCTCACTTTAGCAAGATAAAGAATTAGGTTTTCTTACCATAAGCACAATTAAATATTATAAACTTCCTGCAAATTTACTAAACATCTCAAGCTTCTTTTCCTCATAATCCTTTACTCTGTAGATTTTTTCGCCAATTTCCCATTGTTTTACATCGAGTCTAATATCATACAGAGTTTTTTCTATGGAATTTAATGAGTTATTAATTAAATGTTCTTCTATTTTTTCGGTTTGATATTTTAGATAGTCGTAATCAATTACTGCATTTATATTGTGCTTTATGGTAAAAGTTGCAAGGTCTTCTACATGTATGTCTGTATGCTCACCTCTGTATGAACGTTTCAATATAATCTTTGCTATAATTTTCATTTCATTTTCTTTGATTCTCATTAAAATTCATCCCTTTATTCATTACTGATCTAATATTTCATAACATTTAGAATTTTTTGACTTTTATTCCTCGAATTGATCTATAGAATGTCATATTCATGTCACAGCCTCTGCTTTTATCTAAATTAGTACTTCTATTTGTAACTGTTAAACTATATAGACTGATTTAAGGTAAAGGCTTTTCATTACTAATTTCTTTAGAATTTTTTTATTACTTTCACTTACAAACAAAAATTAGTTTTCATATTTTAACTCCTCCTTCTTTTTAAATATAAATTAAATTAAATTTTTTATCAAATCCCTCTTTCAAAAAAATCTTGACTAGTGCGATAAATAATGATATAACGTATTTTCGCTAGATTCTTATACCTAAACCTAAAGTCTTCTATATGGAAAAAAATGAAATAAAACATTTAAAAACTGGATAATTAAGTATCTATATAAGGTCTTTTTTCTCAACTTTTCCTTCAAGAAAAAAAGTATAAAGCATACGAATTTTTTTGCTTTATCACCCTGTAAATTGAATATGTAACTAGATACCGAATAGGTTTCTTGCATTAATTAACTTTTATTTTTTGCTATTTTTTCTAATACCCTGCATAGCGCTGATAACAAAAAATAACCATTTCTATTTTGAAATGGTTATTTTATTTAAATCAGAACATCAGTATCTCCTATTCTATTAGAAGGCGCTTCTAATAGGTATTTTTCGTATGACCATTCGGAGTGATTGACTAAGTGTCTATGTACCCATGCTTCACTGATGTTGCCTCTTTTATTTATGATGTTAAAATATCCGAGCACTTGATGTAATATTTCATCAACATTCTCATATTCCCAGTAAGGTATCCTAATCAATGGTATCTTATTGTCGATACAATAAGCATTTTTTATTTGGTCGTTCTTTTGAGCATGTTTTAATTTTTTCAACATTATTCCTTCATCTTTACTATATCTAAAAGGTTTAAAGTGACCTTCTCCATCGTATTCCACTAAAACTCTCACATTACCACTTTCAATAACTGCAAAGTCAAACGGTAATGGAGCTGTGTTTCTACAGTTTTTAAATCTAAATTGTGACGAAAAATTAACTTTATTATCTTTAAAGAACTCATCTATCTTCTTTTCACCTCTTGATTCAATACACTTAGGGCATCTTCTCCCACTTAAGAAGGTATAGGGAATTGCCATGTAAACATTCCCACATTCATTATGTTTAATTTCAATTTTTGTGTTTGTATTAAAATACTCCCCTATCACTTCGTATTCATCACCAACTAAATCATATATTTCCTTTTTAAATTGTTCTACAGTTTTTTTAGGTGTTCCAAAACATTTCGGACACCTATGACCATTAAAAAAATTACGAGGTGTGACTGTATAAGACAAAGAGCATTCATTATGTTTAATTTCAATTTTTGTATGAGTGTTTTTATAATTTCCAATAACTTCATACTTATTGCCAACTAAATCACTTATCTCTTCTTCAAACTCTTCTTGAGTCTTCCTTGGACTTCCGAAGCATATGGGACATCTATTCCCCCTAAGAAACACTTTGGGAAGAGCTGGATATATTGAACCACATTTATTATGCTTTATGTTAATTTTAGTAGTTGTATCTATAAATTCGTCAATAACTTCATACTCATTGCCAGCCAAATCGTAAACTTCTTTAACAAACTCTTCATGTGTTCTTCTATGTCTTCCAGCACACTTGGGGCATCTTCGTCCTGTTAAAAACTTATTTGGGGTAGCTGAATATTCGTGATTACATTCATTATGTCTTAATTTTATTTTAGTCTCGCAAGTGGTATACTTCTCTAGAACTGAGTATTCATCTCCGACTAAATCATAAACTTCTTTTTTGAATTTTATATCTTTTTGATTCATCAAGCATTCGTTGCATCTTTTTCCTTTTAAAAAAGATTCGGTTAAAATTTCGTAAGCATTACCACAAACGCTATGTTTCATTGTGATTTTAGTTCTTTTATTTTTATATTCACTCATAACCGTGTACTCATCACCAACCAAATCATAGACTTCTTTAACAAACTCCTCGTGTGTTTTTCTTCTAGGCACAATTGATTCATTCCTCTCTCATTCTGCATATTATCTTAGAAAGGTAACAACATAAACTTAATTTTTATCTTATCGCCTCGCTAGGTTTTATAATTTGATCGTAAATTTTAGTTTCAGCATAGCTATAAAATATTTAAACCTTCCCTACCTTTTAATTTTATTATATTTTGTTCAAGCTAGTAGAAGTTATAAAAAAATTTTAGTCTGACTTAGTTATATTTATATCAATCAAGGCTACAAGTTTATCAATCACTATACTTTCTGACCTGAAAATAACATGCTAAACTATATATAGGAAACCTTTTACAAGCTTAAGAGCAACATAGGAGGCTCTTAAGATGCAAGGAAGTATAAAGAAAGATAAAACAACAGGTAAATATTATTTCATAGTAGATATTGGTAGAGACGAACTAACTGGTAAAAGAAGACAAAAGAAAAAACGTGGTTTTACAACAAAGAAAGAAGCAGAAAAAGCTTTAGCGATTGTACTAAATGAGTTAAACTTAGGTACTTTTATAGAGCCACAGCTTATTGATTTAGACAGTTTTATAAAAGAATGGTTTGTAGAAAGACAGACTCAGCTAGCTAAAAGTACAATAAAGAACCATCAGTGCTTATATAGAAATCACCTTAAACCTAAGTTAGGCCATTATAAGCTACAAGATTTGAATCCAATCGTTCTTCAAAAGTTCACTAACGGTTTGGTAGCAGATTCTTCTCTTAGTCACAATTCTATTCGGAAGCTTTTATTCTTAATGAATCAGCTTATGAAGAAGGCACATGGTTTAAAGCTAATCTTTGAAAATCCATTGATACATGTGAATATACCAAGAGAAGTAAAGTCTGAAATGAGCATTTGGGACTTGGAGCAAGTAAATTACTACATTGCTCATGCTAAAAAAAATAGATATTACACAATTGGTCTTATGGCTCTGCTTACTGGGATGCGAAAAGGAGAAATCCTAGGGCTACGATGGAGAGATATTGATTTTGAAAAACAGATTATCTATATTAGACAAATCTATGACGGGTATGCAAAAGAACTTAAGGTAGGGGCTAAAACAGCATCTGGTGTACGTTCTATTCATATTCCTGATATGCTTGTTAATCAATTGAAAAAAGAGCGTAAGAAAGTATTAGCTAATAAACTTAAACAAGGTATAGCCTATAACGATTATGACTTAGTGAACTGTACAAAGTTTGGCAACCCTTTAGATTCATCTACTTTATCTAAGAGATTCAAGAACCATGCTAAAAAACTTGGACTACCTGTGATACGATTTCATGATTTACGTCATACGCACGTAACAATGCTAATTCAGCAAAATGTGAATGTGAAAGTTATCTCCGAACGTGTTGGACACTCTTCCATTCAAATTACATTAAATCAATACAGCCACGTCTTGCCGAGTATGCAACAAGAAGTGGCTGATAAATTGAATACCTTATTCGTTAATGTGTGACCAGCTTGTGACCAACCAAAAGGTTAAGGTGGTTAAAACCCTATTACATCAAGGTTTAATTCAAAACGCCCAGTTCCCTTTTCTAAACACAGGCTCGCTTGTACCGTCAGCTTTAATGCCGTCGATGTCCATTTCGGCTGAGCCAATCATGAAGTCAACGTGGGTGATGCTGTCGTTTGCTCCGTTTTGTGACAGCTCTTCTTTAGACATCGTTTTTCCGCCTTCTAAACAGAAGGAATACGAGCTTCCGATCGCTAAGTGGTTGGATGCATTTTCGTCAAACAGTGTGTTGTAGAAGATGATGTTTGACTGAGAAATTGGCGATTGATGCGGTACTAAGGCTACTTCTCCTAAGTATTTGGCACCTTCATCTGTTTCAATTAGGTGCTTTAACGTTTCTTCGCCTTCTTCTGCTTTTACATCAACAATTTTTCCATTTTCAAATGTTAGCGTGAAGTTTTCAATTAAGTTTCCTGCGTAGCTAAGCGGTTTTGTGCTTGTTACTTGTCCGTTTACGCCGTCTTTTTTTGGAAGTGTAAATACTTCTTCTGTTGGCATATTGGCCATAAACGAGTTGCCGTCTTCATTAACACTGCCTGCGCCAACCCAAATATGTTTGTCAGGAAGCTCAATTGTTAAATCTGTTCCTGGCGCTTTATAGTGAAGCTTAGCAAATCTCTTTTCATTTAAAATGTCTACTTTTGTATGTAATGAAGCATTATGCTCTTCCCATGCCGCCACTGGATCTTCTTGGTCTACGCGCACGGATTTAAAAATAGCTTCCCACAGTTTTTCTTGCTGCTGTTCTTCTGGAACGTCAGGAAATACTTTTGCTGCCCAGTCTTTTGAAGGAACAGCTACAATGGACCAGCTGATTTTATCGGATTGGATCGCTTCACGGAATTTTTTCATGGCTTTTCCGCTTACTTTTTGGAACGCAGCAATACGTTTGCCGTCTACTCCTTTTAGTAAGTCAGGACCGCTTGAAATTACAGATAAAACAGCGCCTCCGTTTTTCACAAGCTCTTCTCTTGCTTGAGCTTTCCAAGCAGGAAATTCATTAAATACAGATTCATCTGCTTTTTCATATTTCAAACGAACTAAATGATCGTCATGCCAGTCTACATCCACAGACTTTGCTCCGGCTTCGTACGCTTTTTTCGCAATTTCACGAACAAAATCAGCGGAAGAAATATCGGCATTAATGTTTAATACTTGCCCTTTTTGAATGTTTACACCGACTTTTACAGCCAGCTCGGCGTACTTTTCAATATTGCGCTCAAATTGTTCCATAATTTATCTCCTTTACGTATATATTCTAACGACTTTATTGTATCATGAATAAAACATCAATTAAAAATCCTAGCCTGTAGTTTACATAATATAATTACGTTATTTTACAGATTATTATATAGCAAAAGTTTGTTCTCGAAGAATCAGAACAAACTTTTGTCTTTCACAGATTCAGTTTTGTAGCCGAGCCGCTCTGAAATGTTCTTGCCTATATCAACCATGCGTTCTTGAAGATACGTTAATCGCTCATTTGTCATACGCATCGTAGCACCGGAAATGCTGACTGCAGCAACGACTTGACCAAGGTGATCAAAAATAGGCGCTGCGATGCAGGTAATTCCATATTCGTTTTCTTCTAAATCCAGCGCATATCCTTTTTGTTTTACTTCTGAAAGTTCTCGAAGAAAGCTTTCTTCATCTGTAATGGTGTGATCGGTATGAGCTGGTAAGCCTTTTCTTTCAAGAATGCTTGTTACCGTGTTAAGCGGTAAAAAAGCTAGGATAGCTTTACCGACAGACGTGCAGTGCATAGGGGCTCTTTTCCCTACTTTTGAATGCATGCGCAGCGTCTGATTGCCTTCTAATTTTTCAATATACACTACTTCACCTTGATCGTAGACAACAAGATGAATAACTTCATTTGTTTCACTTTCAAGTTCTTGCAAAAATGGCTTTGCTTCCGTTCGTAAATCAATAGAATCTAAAAGCTTTGAACTTACTTCTAAAAACTTATACCCAAGCTTGTACCGCCCGGTTTCTTGATCTTGTTCAATATAGCCGTACTGAGCGAGAGTAGTTAGAATACGGTATACGGAGCTTTTGTTGATGTCCATTTGCTTTGCAATTTCTGTGACGCCTACCCCTTCTCTTTCCATGCTGACAATTGTGACGATATCCAACGCCCGGCTTACAGACTTCACCATATTTTCTCTCTCCATTTTTTTCTCTCCTTTATGTGTCGTGTTACTGCCGGGCATTTTTTATCACTCTTATACGTTTACACGTTCTTTCTCTGCAGCAAACGGATTTTGGAGGGTTCCAATTTCTCGGATGGTGCATTCAATGACATCGTTTGCGCTTACCAGCTCCGCGCCGACCGGACTTCCTGTTAAAACTACATCTCCCGGCTTAAGGGTCATAACAGTAGAAAGGTAAGCGATCATTTGCTCAACGGAAATAATCATTAAATCTGTCGAGCTATTTTGTTTTTCAACGCCATTTAAAAACGCTTTTACATGAATGGATTTAAAATCAAGCTCCGTTTCGATTACAGGGCCAAGAGGCGTAAATGAATCAAAGGATTTTCCAATGGTCCAGTGCCCGTCTTCATGAAAATAATCTGGAGCCGTTACATCGTTTCCAATTGTATACCCAAATATATAGTCCAGCACGTCTTCTTTTGCGATGTTCTTCGCTTCTTTTCCAATAACAACCGCAAGCTCGGATTCAAACTTGACGTGCTTAATCGCGGTTGGAATGACAATGGCCTCGTTTGGACCGATCACAGAGGATATGGGCTTAAAAAAGAAGACAGGAATAGAAGGCATTTCTCTTGGCAGCTCCGACTTTGCAGCTGCATAATTTGCGCCTATTCCAATAATTTGATTCGGCTCTAAAGGAGCCAAAAGCCTTACTTCACTCGGTGAAAAAGTCTGCCCTGTATAGTCCCATTTCTCAAATATATTTCCTTTAATGACGCTGATCGTATCCTCTTTTAGTACACCTGTATGACGGCTATCTTGTACAGCGAACCTTACAAATTTCATAACGTAGCTCCTTTTCCCATTTGCTTAATTTTAATAAGAATAGTAGATAGTCAGATTCTGAAGGTGTAAGTACAGCCTGCCATCTCTATGCTGACAGGCCGTTTGTTTTACTGTTTTATAGCTGCTTTTGCCTTTGCTTCGATACGGCGGCGGTGTAAAATGGGCTCCGTATAGCCGTTTGGCTGATCATAGCCTTGAAATACTAAATCGCAGGCTGCCTGAAAAGCAATGGATGTGCTGTAGTTCGATGCCATTGGCTGATACAGAGGATCATTTTCATTTTGTTGATCCACTACTTTTGCCATTCGCTTGAGCGTCTCCGTTACTTGTTCTTTTGTACAAATTCCATGATGAAGCCAGTTAGCCACGTGCTGGCTGGAAATACGAAGCGTTGCCCGGTCTTCCATTAGCCCTACATTATTAATATCAGGTACTTTTGAGCACCCTACTCCTTGGTCGACCCATCTCACTACATACCCAAGTATTCCTTGAGCGTTGTTGTCGAGCTCCTGCTGAATTTCATCTTTGCTCCAATTTGGTTTTTCTACCACAGGAATTTGCAAAATGTCATCTTGTAAATCAGTAGACTGAGTAAGCAATTCGTTTTGAACATCTCTTACATCAATTTGATGGTAGTGAAGAGCATGAAGCGTTGCTGCGGTTGGTGAAGGCACCCATGCCGTATTCGCTCCTGCTTTTAAATGCCCCACTTTTTGTTTAAGCATTTCCGCCATCATATCCGGCATTGCCCACATTCCTTTTCCGATTTGAGCGCGACCTTGGAATCCGCTTGCTAAGCCTACATTTACATTAGACTGCTCGTAGCCTTGAAGCCATTTAGACGTTTTCATATCATTTTTACGAATAACAGCGCCTGCTTCCATTGAGGTATGAATTTCGTCACCTGTTCGATCCAAGAATCCAGTATTAATAAAAGCCACTCGGTCTTTTACTTCTTTGATACACGCTTTTAAATTAAGCGTCGTGCGGCGCTCTTCGTCCATTACGCCAATTTTAATTGTATGACGCTCAAGCCCTAGCATATCTTCAATTGAATTAAATAACGTATTGGCAAAAGCGACTTCTTCGGAGCCGTGCATTTTCGGTTTAACGATATAGATAGAGCTCTTTTTAGAATTTTGATACGTGCCGTTTTTAAGCAAGGTGTGTTTGGCAATTAAACTAGTAATCACGCTGTCTAAAATACCTTCATAGATTTCGTTGCCATTTCGATCTAAAACAGCGCTGTTTGTCATTAAATGCCCAACGTTTCGAACAAACATAAGCGAACGGCCAGACAGTGAAATCTTTTTCTTGTCCGGAGAAATATAGGTACGGTCTGGATTTAAACGCCTTGTCATGTTTTGACTTCTTTTTTTAAAAGTAGACGTCAAATCACCTTTCATTAATCCCAGCCAGTTGCGGTAAACATCTACTTTATCCTCTGCGTCTACTGCCGCTACTGAATCTTCACAGTCCATAATCGTCGTAAGAGCTGCTTCCATTAAAATATCTTTTACACCCGCATCGTCTGTTTTACCAATCGAATCCGTACGATCAATTTGAACTTCAAAATGCAGGCCGTTGTTTTTGAATAAAAGAGCATCAGGGCTTTCTTCTTCTCCTTGATACCCTACAAATTTCTCTTCTTCCTGTAATTCGGTTAAACTGCCATCGTTTAATTGAGCGACAAGCTTTCCATTTTCAAGGCTGTACTGAACCACTTCCGCATGAGAAGACTGAACGAGCGGAACAACTTCATTAAGAAAGTTTTTCGCAAACGCAATAACTTTTTCTCCTCGAATTGGATTATAAGAACTCGTGCGCGAAGCTCCATTTTCTTCACTGATTGCATCAGTGCCGTAAAGAGCATCATAGAGACTTCCCCAGCGTGCATTAGCAGCGTTAATAGCGTACCGGGCGTTATTTACTGGTACAACAAGCTGCGGTCCTGCCTGATAGGCAATTTCGCTGTCTACTCCTTCTGTACCAATAAGAAAATCTTCTGTCTTGTCTTCTAAATAGCCAATTCTCGTTAAAAACGATTTGTATTCGCTAAAGTCACCGTCAGGGTTTTCTTGATGCCATGCATTAATTCGAGCTTGCAGCTGATCACGCTTTTCTAACAAACGTTTATTTACGGGTGTTAACTCGGTTACTAACACTTCAAAATCAGACCAAAAATTTTCTGTACTTAGGCCGCTGCCCGGAAGAGCTTCCTCATTGATAAATTGATAGAGAACTGGAGCTACTTTCAGATTTCCAACTTGTTTGTAGTTTGTCACCGTCTGTTTCCTCCTCTTACTCTTTTACATTTTTAAATTTGGACACGCTTTCATTTCTTTTTGCCAAAATGGTTAAGACGAACATATGCGGTACTGTTTCTTATTACGAAACAGCGTTTTTTTTTGTTAAAAAAATCATATCATCGAGCGGATATATTTTCAAGAATTTTCTAAAAATATTCTACTTTTTTCATTTCTTTTTTGACTTCAGCGCAGCGGCTCGGACTTGGAAACAGCTTTCCTGCATTTAATAGATTTTTAGGATTAAATACTTCTCGTATATTCGTTTGTGCTTGAATTTCATCTTCATTGAAAACAAATCGCATTTCTTCTTTTTTTTCAATGCCCACGCCATGTTCGCCGGTAATCGTTCCTCCTGCTTCTGCACAGACTTGTAAACATGCGCTTCCGGCGTCGAGTGCTTTTTCAGTTTCCCCCGGCTTTCTAGCATCAAATAATACAAGCGGATGCAAGTTTCCGTCTCCGGCGTGAAAAATATTGGCAATGCGAAGGCCAGATTCTTCGCTAATTTTGTTAATTCGCTTCAGCACTTGAGGCAGTTTACTTCTTGGAATAACGCCGTCTTGTACGAGATAGTCAGGGGATATAGCTCCCATCGCTCCAAATCCTGTTTTACGATTTGCCCACCACCTCGCGCGTTCTTCTTCACTTTCAGCTACTTTCACTTCCCGTACTTTTTGTTTTTTACATACGTCTAAAATACGAAGGATTTGCTCTTCGATACCGGCTGAAATGCCATCTACTTCAATTAATAAAAGAGCTTCAATATCTCTAGGGTGTCCGACTGGAAACGCAGCAGCTTCCACTCCTTCAATGGCGGTTTTATCCATCATTTCAAGCGCGGCAGGCACAATGCCGGCTGATATAATGTCTGATACCGCTTGGCTGCCGTCTTCTACGCGGTCGAAATAAGCAAGAACCGTTTGTTTTGCTTCGGGGTTTTTCAAAATGCGTACCGTAATTTTTGTAACGATTCCTAACGTCCCTTCTGATCCTGTTAAAAGCCCTAATAAATCATATCCCGGTTCATCTGGAATACCTTGCTTGCCAAGCTCAATCACATCTCCATTTGGAAGCACCACCTCTAGCCCTAAAATATGGTTGGTGGTTACTCCATATTTAAGACAGTGTGCCCCTCCTGCGTTTTCCGCTACATTTCCACCAATGGTGCAGCAATATTGACTCGAAGGATCCGGTGCATAATAATATCCTTTTTCAGAGATTGAATTGGTTAATTTAAGATTAATAAATCCCGGCTCTACAACGGCACGCCTGTTTTCATAGTCGACGCTAAGAAGGCGCTTCATTTTCACTAAACTAATAATCACTTCGTTATTAAGAGGAATCGCTCCCCCGCTCAGTCCTGTGCCTGCTCCTCTTGCAAGAAAAGGCAAATCATGGTCATTGCAGTATTTAACAATGCTAGAAACTTCTTTCGTATTTTGAGGAAATAACACCGCTTTAGGCAAATGTCTATGAATGGTAAACCCATCGCAGTCGTACGCAAGCAAATCTTCTTTATGATGCAAAATAGAATGAGCATCTACTAGTTGAGAAAGATTTTTTACGTGAAGATCTTTTATTCTATTTTTCTTCAACACGATGTGCTTCCTCCTCTTCTTTTTGATAGGCCCACTCCAAAAGCTGTACCGTGTGAACAATCTGCTGACTTCGTCCATATTTTTTCACTCCTACTGCCATCTGCAGCATGCATCCCGGGTTTCCCATTGAAATCATTTCTACGTCATGAGGCATATGTTCCATTTTACTTTGAAGCACAGCTCCCGCCATATCAGGATTTGTTAAATTATAAATTCCTGCACTTCCACAGCATCGGTCCGCATTAGCCATATGAACCATTTCCACTCCCGGAATAGAAAGTAAAATATCTCTTGGTTCTTCTCTAACTCCTTGACCATGAGCTAAATGGCAAGCGTCGTGATACGTAATACGCTTATGCAGCTTTGTCTGCGGGGGGCGATATCCCGTATCGTGAAGGTATTTTGAAATATCCTGGACTTTTTCAGCAAAGACTTCAGCTTTTTCAAGCCACTCTTGCTCTTCTTCTCTAAATAGTTCAGGATACTCTTTTAACATGCAGCCGCATCCCGCAGCGTTTACAATAATGGTATCGGCATGCTGAAACGCCTCTATATTTTTTTTGGCAAGCTGTCTTCCCATGTCTCGGTCTCCTGCATGAACGTGCAAAGCACCACAGCACGTTTGAGATGGAGGAATAACGACGTCGTTTCCATTTCTTCGTAATACATTAAGAGTCGCTTCATTAATATCACTGAACATGACGTCCATGATGCAGCCGGTTAAAAAAGCAACTTCTGCTTTTCTTTCGGCTTTTGCTTTTAGAACGCGTTTCTTTTTATATTTTTTTCGAACAGAACGGGTAATTTTAGGCATTACATGTTCCATGTCCGCTAGATGTGTCGGCATCATATTTAACAAGCCTGTTGTGCGCATCATTTTTTGCATTCCGCTTTTTTGATACAGCTTCAATAAGCTTCCTGCAGCTTCTAAGCGATGAGAGTGAGGAAAAAGTTCTTTTAGAAAAAACTTGCTGATCATGCCTTTCCATCCCGTCAAAGGCATTGCCTGGCGAATTTGGCCGCGAGCTTCTTCAATGAGTCCGCCAACATCTACATTTGCAGGGCAAGCAGTTGTACAGGCCCGGCAATCCAAACAGGCAAACACAGGGTCTGTAAACTGCTCATTCACGCTTATTTTTCCTTCTGCTACCGATTTGATAAGGTGCACGCGTCCTCTTGGTGAATGCTGTTCTTGCCCCGTTATTTCATAAGTAGGACAAGACTCCAAGCACATTCCGCAGTGTACACAATCCGCCCATTTTTTTTCGTCTGGCGCGTCTTTCCACAAATAATTGCTAACGCTTTGACATGGAGCATCTTTGATATCGGCTTTCGCTGAATTCACTTAGATTCCTCCTATAAATCGTTTATAGTTAAGCACGTTTTTAGCGTCCATCTTTGCTTTAATTCCTGCTAGTAACGGAAAATGAGAAGGTTCTTCTCCCCATACATTTACTTTTTGGCGCAGTATAAAAGGCAAATGGTTAACGACCACATATCCTCCGTACGTTTTGGCAGTTTCAGTAAATGAAGTAATAACGGAAAGAATGGCATCTTCTGAGCCTTTTATGTAGACCGAACAAAGACCATGTCCAACTCCTCCATGTGCTTTTATCAGCATTGGACGGGACGTTTTTAATGCAGTACTTTTGTTTATTACATCGAGTACATTCATATTTGGTACGCCAATTTTTAGCGCGGCTTCCGTTTCCTCTTCGGAAGAACAGCATGCACCATTTGGACTAATGTTACTAAAAAATCCCCAAAATACCTCGGCTTCTTTTTCATGCAGCACTTTTAAAATCGTATCAGGCGGCTGAATACTTTTGATGTAATTCTCTTGATAATGAACGGAACTTTCCACATCTTCAAAGCTGATTACAAGTGTAAACAGATGCTGCCCTATTACATCTTCAGCCAGAGAAGGATTTAATAATTCCAAAGCAACGGGCTCTATCATGGAATCTAAGACTTTGCTAACAAACGCATGAATTTCTTCGATATTGCCTGTTGAAAAAGAAATAAAGACAATGCTTTGATACTTGGGCAGCGGACGCAGCTTTAACGTTATTTCGGATATAACGCCGAGCGTTCCCATTGAACCAATAAACAGCTTATTCATATCATAGCCAGCCACGTTCTTGACGACTTTTCCCCCTGAGCGAACAATGGTTCCATCTGAATATACGACTCTCATACCGATTACTGCATCTCGAGCCGATCCATAAGACAAGCGCTTTGGACCACTTCCATTTGCTGCAATAACTCCGCCGATTGTAGCGTAGTCTCCTAGAGCTGGATCAAGTGAAACTTGCTGATTGTGCGTTTTTAAATACGTTTGCAGCTCTCCAAACGGTGTACCAGCTTTTACAGTAACCGTCATATCACCTACTGTATGTTCAACAATTCCGCTGTATTCAGTCAGCGAAAGCAAAAGGTCTGCTGTATCTATAAGTCCCCCAAACCCTTTTTTTGTACCGTTCCCTTCAATGACGACTTTTTTTCCGTGTTCCGTCGCATACTTTAAAACGGCTGCTATTTCTTGTTCTGAAGTTGGCTTAATATGCAGGGACCCGTTATTTCCAAGGAAGTGATTCATATGCTGTTCTTCAAGTGTGGAAGGATGAGATAAAATGGATTTTAAATGACCTGGAAGCTTCAACGTACTCAATAAATTGACTCCTCTCGTTTTGTAATAGCAAACAACGTTTCACTAATAACATAAAGAAGTGCCATATATAATACGACTAAAAGTAGTAGATTAATAAGAAGGATAATTAGTAGAATAGATGAAAAGATATATTTTAAGCGCTTACAATCATTAAATCACCTATTCTTGGGATTTTCAACCAGTATTTTCTTCTTATCACCAAAAAAATGTCCGTTCTTTTGAAAAAAAGTTTCTTTTAGTACTTGCCTATCCTAAAAGGATTAGAATATAATGTAAGCGAATTCATTTTTACATAAGTCATCAGATGACCTTATCATCGTAGTTTTAATGGTTTCGTTTTACTAAATTTATAGTTCACTAATTTGAAAATGAGGTGTTAGTTATGACATGGACACAGCAGTTCACTCCTGTAGGAAACAGCGTCATTTGGTCTTCATTAATCGCTTTGATTCCTATTCTTTACTTCTTTTGGGCTCTGGCTATTAAACGAATGAAAGGTTATATGGCTGGAGTTACAACTTTACTGGTCGCACTTGCCGTTGCAATATTTGCTTATAAAATGCCGGCTAGCATGGCTTTTATGTCAGCCAGTCAAGGAGCCGTATACGGTATACTGCCGATTGGATGGATTATCATTACGTCCGTTTTTCTTTACAAACTAACCGTAAAAACCGGTCAGTTTGATATTATTCGTACCTCTGTCGTATCTATTACAGAAGATCGCAGACTTCAAGCTTTGTTGGTTGCTTTTTCGTTTGGGGCTTTTCTTGAAGGGGCCGCTGGTTTCGGAGCACCTGTTGCTATTTCAGCAGCTCTGCTGGTAGGTTTAGGATTTAATCCGCTGTATGCCGCTGGCTTATGTTTATTAGCAAACACAGCACCCGTTGCTTTTGGTGCAATCGGTATTCCTATCACGGCTATGGAAGGTCCTACTGGAGTAGCGGCAATGGAAATCTCTAAAATGGTAGGCCGCCAGCTTCCTTTTATTTCTGTATTTATTCCCCTGTATTTGGTTTTTGTAATGGCAGGATTTAAGAAAACAGTAGAAGTACTCCCTGCTATTTTAGTATCCGGCATCTCTTTTGCCCTTACCCAGTTTGTCAGCTCTAACTTTTTAGGACCGGAACTTCCCGATATTTTATCGGCACTCGTTTCACTTTTTGCGCTCGCTATTTTCTTAAAATTCTGGAAACCGAAAACAACGTTTCGCTTTCAATCTGAAAAAGCAGCAAATGAAGTAGCTTCCGCTTCGGCTGAGCCAAGAGAAACTCAAGATCAACCCGCATTCACGGGGGCTCAAATTGCAAAGGCGTGGTCACCTTTTTTAATTTTAACGATCTTTATTTCTATATGGGGAATTCCTCAAATTAAAACCGCTTTGACAGGACATTATGAAGGAGCTAACGCTTTTTTAAGCGCTATCAATTCCATCGGACATTATTTAACGTTTATGCCAGAAGTACCTTGGTTAAATAATTTAATTTTAAATGGAAATGGAGAACCGATTGCGGCAGTTTATAAGTTAGAATTACTAGGCGCTGCCGGCACAGCTATCCTGTTGTCTGCTGTTGTCACAAAATTTATCGTCAACATCTCTTGGAAAGACTGGTTCATTACGTTTAACGAGACGTGCAAAGAATTAGCGTTGCCGCTGCTTACCATTATGTCCGTTGTGGCATTTGCTTACGTGACAAATGCGTCTGGAATGAGTACAACCTTAGGACTGCTGTTAGCTAAAACAGGGGCGTTATTTCCCTTTTTCTCTCCTGTACTCGGCTGGCTCGGTGTTTTTATTACAGGATCAGATACTTCAGCCAACTTATTGTTTGGCAACTTGCAAAAAATCACGGCTACATCTATTGGAATGGATCCGCTTCTTGCGCTTGCAGCAAACTCTTCTGGTGGAGTAACCGGTAAAATGATTTCACCGCAGTCCATCGCCGTTGCCTGTGCTGCGGTCGGGTTGGCTGGAAAAGAGTCCGATTTGTTTCGTTTCACGGTGAAGCACAGCTTATTTTTACTGCTGATTGTCTGCGTATTAACATTTTTACAATCCAATGTATTATCGTGGATGATTCCTTAATCAAAAAAAGCTTCCGTATCTAGAGGTACCCCTCTGAACGGAAGCTTTTTTCTTTTAGTTAAGATCGATTAATGGCATATACAACAAATAAAACTATGTCTAGCAAAATCATTACAACACCGACAAGCAGCCAGATGTTTCCTTGAGTCTTTTTCTCACCTTCTTGCATTTCAAACGCCCGAATAGCAAATACAATTCCAAGGGTAAACACAAGAAAAAACAGCTGACGGTAATCGAAGAACGACAGTACAGCAAAAATTAAAGTGAAAAACACCATAATCATTTCTAAAATCCGATAAGGCTGCTTTTGACATGCTAATAATAGTTTCATTTCTTGACCTACTTTCATCCCGTTTTTAATAGCGTTATTTTACTATTAATTTTAAATGGGATGTTAGTGTTTCGAGCACTGTTCACTGTTTTGTAACAAAAAAGCGTACGTTAGTTAAACGCACGCTTCTTTTTTATTCATTTACATTTGGATTCATTGGATTATCCATCCCTGTTTTATCTTGAATTTTTTTATAGATAAAATACGTGTAGATAGCAATTAAAATGGAGAATGCCCACGTAACGGCCTGACGGAATACAATCATGTTCCCGTACCCTTCTACTCCGTACTTTTGAATCAATACGTATTTTACAATCGCTAAAAATACATAGCGTCCTGCGAATAGTACTGTAAGCCAGTTCATCATTTTGAATAAATCAGGCTGGTGGAAGAGCTTAAGAGAATCTTCTCGCTTATAGCCCATTAAGTAAGCCGTATCTACAAAAAAGTACAAACCAATTGGCTTTTTTATCACAATGGTAAAAAGGACAACTACAGCCAGTCCAATCATAAAGTATACTTGATTGTTTAACATCGTTGCTGCGTTTCCTGAAATTAAATCAATAATGGTACGTGCCAGCAGCGTAATGACAATAAACAATCCTGTTACGTTAAACTGGCGATCTTTAATAAATGTATAAATGGTATACACAAACGCTGGTGCTGTTGAAAGCAAAATGGCATAGTAATCACCAATAATGTCTTTTCCTTGATTCCATATTAGGTAAGGAATAGCGATATAAAAAAGTAAATCAAACCATACTCGTTTTGTATTGTTCATATATAACTCCTTTAAAAACGTTGTTCCTGCTATTATATGGGATACTACGCAAGAAAAAAAGGCTTTTACCTGGAATGTTATGAAATTTTAATCATTTGATGTTTAGATCCAGAGCGACAGGGAAAACGATTTCTAGAAAGACTTCAAGAATCATAAACATCCAAACACTTGAGCAGCAATACATGTGCCACAAGTGAAAAATGCTGAAAGGATTGATTCATTATCGCACTTCACCTAACGTACACGTCAGAAATGGAAAAGGCCATGCAGCTTTCTCACGGCGTGGGGTATGCTGAATATAGCCGTAAACTAGACAAACGTCTACAGGTGGAAAAAGAACGAGAAAAAGATTATCAGGCTAGCAAAGATATACTGCGTGATATTAACCAGCATCGATAATAAAAAGCCGCTCGCTACTTTTGGTAGCAAGCGGCTTTTTATTTACAAATGAACCAAAATTATACATAATAAGGAAGTGCGTGTACCAAAGAAAGGAACTTGCTTATTATGATGGAAAAATTACTGATTATTTGTGTATTTGTAGGCATTATCCATATGATTGAAACACTAGCCTACTCTGTGAGACTTGCGGGCTTAAAAACTGGAAAACTAGTCGTGGCTTTATCTCTTTTTAATATTATTGTCATTGTGTCAAGAACAGCTAATATGGTGCAAGCTCCGCTGACCGGCAAATTAGGAGATGCGGTCCAGTCTAAAGAAGATTTGCCCGTTCTGCTTCATCAGCTTCAAACTATCTTGCTCGCGGCTTCTATTGGTACAATCGCAGGTGCTCTTTTAATTCCTAGCTTTGTATCAATTTTCTCCCGAATGATTTCACATTTAGAAGTAGCGGGTTCTGTACCCAAAATGATGAAAAACATTACTTCCATACATACGCTGGAAAAAGCAAAAAAACACGTGAAGCGTCCTAGGTGGATTATGCTGTCTCAGCTGCGAATAGGCGGAGTGCCCAAGCGATTGCTTCTTTTGAATTTAATGGCCACGACCATTTATACAGTAGGTGTTCTTTCCACTCTTTATGCTTCTACGCTGGAGCCTACTCTTTCTAAATCAATTCTGATGTCTTCTGGTCTTATTAACGGACTAGCGATGATTACCCTTGCTGTATTTGTAGATCCGCAAGTAGCCATTTTAACTGAAAAGGTAATGAAAGGTGAATCCACTAAGCAATCTATGAATAAAATGGTTGGTACACTCGTCATCTCTCGTTTGTGCGGGACAGTATGTGCCCAAATTCTCTTAGTACCTGCTGCTCTTTATATTGCATGGATTTGCCAATTAATCCCTTAGAAAAAAGACTTCGTTAAAGAAGTCTTTTTATACGTATTCCACTTTTTTGTATCTATGAACAGCAGCGATTAAAAGAAAAAAACTGCTCATTAACGTAACAACTACGGTATAGGTGACACTTTGTGACCAGTGCAATTGTTCAAGCAGGCGAGCGGCGTATTGTGACAGCGCTGCAGGACTCCACTTTAATTGATTCGTAAACAAAGTACTCAAAAATGAAAGTAACGCAATGATCAAAATGCTTACTCCAGCAATTCCTCCGCTTTGTAAAAGAAATGTTCCAGCTGCCACTAAAACGGACAAGATAAAAATCAGCCACAGGCTGTATAAAAGAAAGCTAACTAGCATATGAGTCCAATCCACATATGAAAATAAAAGATTTGTATAATACCATGCTGCTATATAGCTTATAAACGTTGAGCCAATGACGAGTACGATTTGCGCAGCCCATTTACTCATAATGTATTGAAGGACGCTCACCGGTCTCATCATAACAAGAACAGCAGCATGATTTTGTCGTTCATTTGAAATTATATTCATGCTTGCTAGTACAATCAGTAAAGTTCCTATTGTGCTATATTGTGAAAGGACACCTTGCATTACTTCTTGACCGGTGGGCGTAGGAAGTTGAATAATTGCTCCTTTTGGTAAATTCCCTGCCATGTTAATGATTTGTGGCATATAATAATTCGTTAAAGGCTGTGTGATGCCTAGTAAAATTAGAGAGATTGGCAGCCAAATTCCTTTGCCGTTCGCAAATAATTCATGCAGTTCCTTTTTAAATAAGACTCCAAATGTGTTCATTTGTTCATCACCTCTAGATACACATCTTCGAGAGAATGCTGTTTTCGTTCAAATAAAACAAGGTTTGCTTGTTGATCAACAAGCAGTTGAAGCAGTTGCTGCTGCTGAGATGTATCTTTTACACTTACAGTGGCTTTATAAGGAGAATGAAACAGCACCTGTTCACTTGGCAGACTGCTAAGTGATCCAGGGAGCCTTTCTTCTGTTTCAATCGTAAAAGCAGGAGCCGTAAACTCTTGGCGCAGCGAACTCTTTGTTCCATTCCATTTCATACGTCCTTTTTTAATCATAATAATGTTATCGCATATTTGTTCTGCATCATGCAAAATGTGAGTTGAAAAAAGGATGGTCGTATCTTTTTTTAATGTTTCGATAATCAGTAGGACATCTTTTCTGCCTTCAGGATCCAAAGCCGAAACCGGTTCATCTAGAATTAGCAGTTCAGGTTTATGTAACAAGGCTTGCGCCAAGCCCAAACGTTGTTTCATTCCTCCAGAAAAGCCAGCAATTTTCTGCTTTTCCTTTCCTTTTAAACCTACAGTTTCAAGTACTTCATCTATTCGGTGGGAAAGCACATTTTTTGAAATGTTAGATAAAAGACCTAAAAAAGTTAAATACTGCTGAGGCGTCATCCAATTAAAAAACGTAGGATGCTGTGGCAGAAAGCCAATAAATGATCGTACGTCTTGATGCTGTTTATCTTCAAAAGAAATTTTCCCTTTATTAGGTGCAGTAAGACCTGCAATCATATGCAAAGTAGTCGTCTTACCTGCACCATTAGGGCCTAACAACGCTGCACATTTTCCTTTGTCGAGATTAAATGAAAGGTTATTCACAACAGTTGTATTACGATACGCTTTTGTCAGTCTTTCTACTTGCATAAACATCTTAGCTCCACCTCACTGTTTTTTACGTCCTAAAACAAAATATAAAACGGGCCCAACTGTACTTACACATAAAATGATGAGTCCCCATAACCATTTTGGCCCGTTTGTCTCTTCTTGCTTTATGCAGCTTATCAATGCTGGAATCATTAGAAGCAATTGTAAGAATAGAATTGGAGCAATTAACAACCAGTTAATGTCCTTCATTTACATCCCCCTTTTTCTTCGTGCTGGAAGCCAAATAATAAAAAACCAATAAAACAGCGTCGGCATTGGAATTTGAATCAGTCCCCATATTCCCCAAAACCATGGATGAGCGCCGCGTTTTTTTGCATTGATAAAAAGTAGAAAGCTTTGAAGAAGGAGAAATGGTGAAATAAACAGCACAAGAATCCATTTTTCATTCATTATAAAAACATCTCCTTTTTTCGTTTATAGTGAAAAACGATAAAAGAAATAGGAGCAACAATGATCCCAATTACTTCAATAGCAATAAACAAGGCGGGTATTTGTAAAATAGCAGTTGCCATTACCGTTAAAATAACAAGTGCTGTTAATGTAAATAAACATAACTCTTTCCGGAAAGCTTTTTTCTGCTTTTGTTTTTTAATGAGAAGCTGTTCTTGAATTGCATGAAGAGAAATACGTTCATGACTTGCTAAACTCTCTAGCTGCTCCCAATCTTTTTTTAAAGAATGTAAGGACTGATTGTTATTTTCTTCTCTCATTCTTTCCACTCCTTTCTCAGTATGTTTACTCCTTTATTTACTCTTGATTTGACCGTTCCTGCTCGCATATTCAGCATATGGGCAATCTCATCGTATGTGTATCCGTAATAATGTCGAAGCAAGACAGGAATTCGAAAGCGCGAATCGAGTTCATTAAAATCGGAAAACATCTCGCTCCATTCCACTCCTTTGTATTTAGCTTTCCACTGAAGCTGGTGCGATAAAGACTGCTTTATTCGCTGGAGACTGCTTTTTTCCCGTTTTTGCTTACGCAAATAATCCATGTACAGTCTTGAAGCAATGGATATCATCCAAGTCGAAAACTTTGCTTCATTTTTGTATGAAGAAAGATTCACGTAACACTTCATCATTGCTTCCTGACACAATTCACTGCATAAGTCCTCATCTAATGTCAGCTTTAAAAGGTATTTATATAAAAATGAATGATAGCGCTGAAATAATAATGAAAAGGCATCATCATCACCTTGTAATGCTTTTTGGACAAGGATGAAATCATCTTGTTCCAAAGCGGTCACCCCTCCTTTTTGTTTCATCACCTATATGACGCTTTAGCGATTGAAATCGTTCATTTTTTATATAAAAAAAACGCCCCGCAGGACGTTTTTATTTAGTACGAAGTATTTTTAATCCTTCTTCATCTTCTTCTAAGGGATAGACTTCGTCGTTTTTAGCGAATAAAACACCGTGGAAGATTTGAAGGTCATCATCACAGGCTTCACAAAATTCCTTTTCGCCTTCGTTCCAAAAGCTAAAAAGCGCTAGTTCATCGCTACGCACGCTTGCATATTTTTGATGAAATTCATAAATCATCATCGCATAGTAGCGAAGCGCTTCTTCTTTTTTTTCAAATTCAATAGTTTCAATAATATCTTTTTCCCAGCCTTCTAAAAATAGCCAAGGTTCACAATCACTTTTTATTTTATGAACTCTCCATTTATCTGTCATGCTAGAACATCTCCTTACTTACAGCTTACTTCTAAAATTTCTCTTTTCCTTATTATTCAGCAAAAATAACTTTGAATCAAGTAAAACGGAAAAAAACGCCTATTTTCAGGAAATAGACGCTAACAATGTGGCTTAATCTGAACTTCTTTTTTATATTAATAATAGCTCCTTAAACTATAAGGAACTAAACTGCCCGTATAATACTGGGTAATGGGAGGAAAAACGCCTGCTGAAGGCGTGATTTTCCCCCACCAAGATGGTTTTTTGCCCCACCAGTTGTCCATCGCTCCATCAGGTGAAACGACAAATCCAATTGGACGTGCAAAAAAAGGCATAAAATACGGATAGAACGAATACTGAAAAGGCGTATAGAAAGAAGAGTAAAACATCTCTTTCCTTATCCGTTTCCGAAGCCGTTTTGATCAGAACCATCGGGATCGAGCGTATTTGTATTAGAAAGTCCCGAATTTGTATTTACACAAATTCCTGTATTTGAAGAACCTGAACCTTGTGCAGTTTTACTGTTACTTTTTGGAGAAACATAGTACGTATCGCCAAACGTAACGACTCCTCCTGTAACGTTTGGAATCACTACATGATTAATAACAATCGGCATTATCCTCACCCTTTTTATTTTCATCGTGATGTAATATATGAACGATTTATCAAAAGGGTTATACATTAATGGATATAAATAAAAAATCCCCCTGCAGAGTGGGGTATTTTTACGCTTTTACCTCTTTTTTAGAATGACTTAATTCATCTCGCAGAATATCAAAATCTCGTTCTGCTACTTCTTCAATTTTAGTATACAATTCATTTTCTGTTAGAAGTCCTTTTTCTTCAAGTATTTCGACAAGAGCCTTAAACTTTATTCTAGATAAAAGCATTTCGTTTACCGTGCTCTCTGTTGGCTGTTCATTTTTTACTTGTTCTTTTGCTTTAACAGGTTCTTGCTGCAGCTTCACCCTGAAAACAATATTCGTATGATCTGTAATTTCAGGTGACTGATAAAATGTGCTATGCGAAATGTTTTTTAGTGTTAGCGTTTCTTTTGTCTCCATATTTGTTACTTCAAAATACGGATCCTCAAAAAATACATCATATTTATCATAAGCTGCTTTGCCTACAACCGAAAAAGAAAAGTTTAGCCTTTTCAACTCTTCACCTGTATTCGCATCAGTAATCATTTTTTCTTCAAACATATCAACGTGAAAATTTACGTTATTAATCATTAGTTGTGTCAATTTAATCGCCTCCTTCTTTATTAATACGACACGGAGTGACAAGTTCCCTGTTTTTTTATATAAAAAAACATCTCCCAAAAATGGGGATGTTTTTCAAGGAGCTAGAAAAATGCTCTTTTTTTAGCTCTACAATTCTTCTTCTGCTTTCTCATATTTGCGTTCATGCGCCGTATCTTCTTCGTTATCACGAATGGTTTTTTGGAGCACAAAAGCAGACATTGTTAAGTATAAAGTTCCAACGGCATAATAACCTTTTACCGGTAATGATGCATCTAAGGTATAAATTCCTATAAACATAGCTAATAGTGCTGTAATAAAAGCTGTCCATGCTAAAAATGTAAAAGCTGCTGTATTACGCTTTTTCATCGTATGACCTCCTCTTTTCCTTTTTCTGTTAAGCGTCGCTTTCATTTTACATTGTAAAATAATTGTTGTCATGGGTATTTATAGTCAGTTACCCTTTTAATCAGAACAAGAAACGGAAGATTTTAGGTCTTACATCCTATTTTTATCATAAAGCTTTTTTTCGAAATGATTAGATATATGGAATTTCTCTTTAAAAGTATGTTCATTCGTTTTCATTAAGAAAAGCTCCAAGTAATTATTGCAATAAAAAAATCATCGCCGAGACGATGATTTTTTGTTTAGCCTTCAAAGTATTCTTTATAAAAGCCGCCGACTTGGCCAGTGTTATCAACAACAAAATAAAACTCTTCTGTTTCATTTTTCACATCATATGTTTTTCCTGCTGTTAAGACATTTTCAACCACGAATTTTTTTGCATCTGTATGTATGCATTTTACTTGTTTAATGGTTGGACGATCGTTCCATTCTAAATGAATCATGTATGTACACTCCTTTGTTTTCATTCAAGATTCATTTTATCTTACTTGAAGTAAAAAAGAAACGGAGCGAATTTAAAAATTAAAAAATTCGCTCATGCACTTTTTTTTTGGCAACTGTTGCTTGTACAAACTGTGCCGTTTGTGCAACAATTGTGTCTTTATCAAAATCCATCGACGCAACATGGTAAGAGTTTCGAAGCATGTGCTGCCTTTTTTCTGCTGATTGAATATGGTTTAAGATATAAGCTGAATTCTCAGGCGGTACTACGTTATCAACTGTTGATGTTAGTACTAAAGCCGGGCACGTTACATAAGATAAGCGTTCTTTTGTTTCATCCATTAAAGAAAGCAGCTCACGCATAGAGCGCACGGGTACTTTATCGTACGTAATTTCATGTACGTTTGGATCTTTAATATCAGGATGCTCTTCTTTTAAATAACGAGGCGTATGACGAGAGCGATAAGGCTCCATTGAAGGAATGGACGTCATAGCCGGATTAATTGCAATAACTCCGTCAAGGTCTAATCCTTGGCTTGCTGTATGAAAGGTAAGAGTGCCTCCCATGGACTGACCCAAAATAAATACATGACGGCATTCTTGCTTCAAACGCTGATACCCAGTTAAAAAGTCTTGCTTCCATTCCTGATACGTTGTTTGTTCAATATCATAGTAGTGAGTACCATGTCCCGTTAGTCGCAAACCGTACACAGTAAAACCTTTTTTAGCTAATTCTTTTCCGATATATTCCATACTTTGAGGAGTCCCCATAAATCCATGAGAAACAAGTATACCAATGTCGTTGCCTTTATAATAAAAAGATTCTGCGCCTTGAATTACGTCATAACGTTCCATTTTCTTCACCCTTTACCACAAATTTTCTGACTAAATGAACTATCTTTATAGTACACCTATAATTCCTATAAGTCAACTGGGGTATTTATTTTTTTGCGATTTAAAAAAACGAAGCAAGAATTATCTCTTGCTTCGTTCTTTTTGAATATGTGGAAATACTAGCTCAGCAAACGTATATGCTTCTTCTAGATGCGGGTAGCCTGATAAAATAAACGTATCAATTCCTAGCTCTTTGTACTCTTTTAACCGATCCGCTACAATTTCAGGACTGCCAACAAGAGCAGTTCCAGCACCTTCTCGTGCTAAGCCAATTCCCGCCCATAGATTCGGAGCAATCTCCAGTGCACCTCTATCTTTTGTGCCACTGTGCAAACTTGACTGTGTTTTTTGGGCAGTGGAGTCAAATGAGGCAAACTTATCTTGAAACGCTTTGATCGTATCATCATTAACATGTTTAATTAATTTATCTGCAGATTCCCACGCTTCGTCTTCCGATTCTCTTACAATAACGTGCAGGCGAATACCAAAGCGAATGTCCCTGCCTTCGTTTGCAGCTTTTTCTTTCATCTCATCAATTTTTGTTTTAATCACCGCAGGCGGTTCTCCCCATAACAAATATACATCTGCATGCTTTGCTCCTACTTCTTTTCCTGCTGGAGAAGACCCGCCAAAGTACAGCGGAGGATACGGTTTTTGGACAGGAGGCGATGGAATATACGCGCCTGTTACATCAACATGCTCTCCTTTATAATCCACTTTTTTTCCTTCCATTACATCTCGCCAAATCGTTAAAAATTCATCTGTTAACTCATAGCGTTTATCGTGGCTTAAATAGTTGCCGTATGTTGCTTGCTCCACGGGATCTCCTCCCGTCACAATATTTAACATAAGTCGGCCGTTTGACATTTGATCAAATGTCGAAGCCATCCGTGCTGAAAGTGTTGGAGACATTACACCCGGGCGAAGTGCAATTAAAAACTTCAGCCGATTCGTAACGGAAGCAAGTGCCGATGCAATCACCCATGAATCTTCACAATTTGAACCAGTAGGCAACAAAGCGCCGTCATATCCTAGATAATCCAGTCCATGTGCGATTTGCTTTAAGTAGTGAATGTCGCTTGTTCTGCTTCCTTCGGTTGTGCCTAGATAATGTCCGTCGCCTGCTGTAGGGAAAAACCATAAGATGTTCATTTCTATTTCCTCCTAAATATTCTCGTATTCTATATAAAACGTTTTCATATTGTTTGTTTAATTCTTGTCCGCTAATTATAGAGATGCATTTTTATATTAGCGTATGTAATACGACTCTTTTTATTTATTAAATTAGTAAAATCATAATACCTCTTTAACCTATATGTCAAGTATGAATTGGAATAAAAAAAACAAGAATTAAAAGTAATTCTTGTTTTCTTTATTTCCTCATACGTGAAGCCATCGCGTTAGCAAGGGTTGATTTTGTTGATATATTTTCAAACGATAAACCTAAATGAGAAGCGGTAATCGCGATTTCAGGACGTACCCCAGAGATAGTTGATTCTACACCTATTAATTTTAATGCATCAATCAGCTGGAAAATCTGATGAGCAACCATCGTATCAACAATAACTACTCCTGAAATGTCAATATAAAGGTGATTCACTTGCTGTTCAGCGCAGCGAGTTAACGTATTTTCTAAAATTCGGCGCGCTCTTGCTGTGTCGATATCCCCAACAAGCGGAAGAATCGCAATATGATCGCTTAATGGAATAACTGGCGAGCTCAGCTCATTGATCAGCTCTTTGTGTGCTTCAAGCAACCGCTTTGAATGCTGATGGTGCTCTTCTACAAATTTATAAACGGTGATATCAAATACGCGTACAATCAGTTCGTTCCATTCGTCTAGTTCTTCTTGCGTAATATCTTGCTCGTACTCTTCTACAAATTGATTTAAATACGTTAAATACTGTTTTCTAACTCGGAAAAATTCTCGAATAATATAATGAATAGGCGTTCTTACATGCTCTCCGTCTTCCGCAATCTTTAAAATCCACGTTTCAAATGAATCAAAAAATTCTTTTTCACTTTTTATAAATACATCGGCTATGTATAAATGGAATTCATTATTTTGATCTTTTAATACTGAAATGACTTCCGGATGAGTAGATGCATAAACCGATTCTGGGTCATTGTCTTCAATGCTTTCATACCATTCTTCCGTAAGTTGATCTGCATGTTTTAAAAAAAACATTCGAAGTGCTTCATTTTTATTCAAAACGATTCCCCTTTCCATACCAGCTACTACTATCATTATAATTCAACTTTTTCACCCTTACTAGCTTTATGAAAAGAGAAGAAAGAAAATTATTCTTTTAAATACGTGTAGTTTATGATTTTATGCTACATTGAAAATAGCTATAAAAACACAAAGGAGTTTTCAAATGATACGAACGTTAGCTCTTACGAACGATGACAAACTTGTGAAACATATACAATTAGATCAGATTCACGATCCCTCTATTCAGTACTATTGGATTGACTTTAACTGCCCTTCTGAAGAAGAAGCGCTGCTGCTTCAATCATCCTTTCACTTTCATCCGTTAGCGATTGAAGATTGCTTTCATTTTCTGCAGCGCCCAAAACTCGATTATTATGAAGGATACAGTTTTTTTGTCCTTCATTCGTTAAATCGTCAAACGTTAGAAGCTGAAGAAGTTGACCTTTTTATCGGCGAAAATTATATGGTTACTTTTCATTTTCACCCGTCAGCTGCAATTGATAAAGTATGGGAAAAGTTGCTTCATACACCTTTGATTCAAGAAAAAGGAATAAGCTATCTTGCTTATTCTGTGATGGATAAAGTGGTAGATGAATATTTCCCCACTGTATATCAGATTGAAGATGAGCTGAATGATATAGAAAACATAGATGCAAAAAAATCCATTTCTGTTTTAATGGAAGATGTATTCAAACTTCGAAGTGATTTGCTAAAAATCAGAAGAACTATTCTGCCTATGCGCGATTTGTTGTACCGTGTTATAAATTCTGAACGCCTAGATGTTCACCCTGAACAAAAAAGGTATTTTAAAGATGTCTATGACCACTTATTAAAATTAGCCGATATGATTGAATCAAATCGGGAAATGACGTCTGATATGCGCGATAATTATC
The DNA here is from genome assembly GCF_056395685.1 of Priestia sp. 10L35. Taxonomy (NCBI): domain Bacteria; kingdom Bacillati; phylum Bacillota; class Bacilli; order Caryophanales; family Bacillaceae; genus Priestia; species Priestia sp. 10L35. The sequence continues at coordinate 225,368 of NZ_JBFTKA010000003.1, forward strand.
TTTCTCTTAATTCAAACCGGATGAATTCAATCATGATGACACTGACTGTTATTTCATCTATCTTTATCCCCCTTACCTTTATCGTTGGCGTATACGGAATGAATTTTGAAAATATGCCTGAGCTAAAGTGGCACTATGGCTATTTCTTTGTGCTTGGCTTCATGGGACTGATAACGCTGGGGTTAATTTTATGGTTCAAGCGAAAAGGCTGGTTTAATACTGATAAAGAGTAGAAAGATTGAGACATAACGAAATCAATCCAATGCAAAGACGAACAAATTGGATAAGTAAGCTAGTGCTGTCAATTTCCGCACAAGACTTCGCTTTCCGTGGGCGGCCAATGAGCCTCCTCTTCGCTTAGCCTCCTGCGGGGTCTCACCTGTTCCGCTTTTCCCGCAGGAGGCTTTGCCTTGCCTTACAATTAACAGCTATTACATACGGTAAATCTACGTTCACCATCACAATGAAAAAATCTGAACGAGTTGAATTCTCCGTTAAGAATCTGGATTGATTGTTCGGATCTTCCCATAGAAAATACGTCTGTCCCAGTTTCTTTTCTATGGGAAGATAACTTGTTATTTCCCGAAAATATTCATAAAATAACATGCTTACGTTTCCTTTTTTGAAAAAGTTTCATAAGATAGTGAAAATAATGCTCAAAAAGGAGGCTGAAGTAGTGGATATTAAAGGCAAACACTTGCTAATGGATGCGTTCGAATGCGATGAAGTGATATTAAACGACCCTTCACTCTTAAGGAGAATTCTTGTTGAAGCTGCACTAGATGCAGAGATGGAAGTTTTGCACTGTTATTTTCACCAGTTTATGCCCCAAGGCATTACAGGCATTCTCGTATTAGCTACCTCTCACTTGTCTATTCATACGTGGCCGGAGGAAAACTACGCTTCATTAGATTTTTATACGTGCGGAGACAAAAAAATAATTGAAATTGGTTATGCGTTGCTGAAGCAATTAGCTTCAAAAAAAGCTGTTGTGTATTCGATTTCTCGCGGAATTCAATACGCCGAAACTCCAACAAAAAATCGTCAGCATGCTGAAAACACTCGTCTTCTCAATCGTGGAGATGACTCAGATCACATTAGTCTAAAGCAACTCTTATCAGGCCAGCATGACATTTTGTTTCATCAAAAAAACCGTATTCAAGATATTCAACTGATTAAAGCATCGGATATTCGAATGTATTTGGATGAACAGCTGCAATTTAGTTCATTGGATGAACATGCGTACCATGAAGCTCTTGTACACCCTATCTTTGCAGTTTCCTTACGTCCTCACCGCATTCTTATTCTAGGCGGTGGAGATGGTTTAGCTTTACGAGAAGTCCTTAAATATAAAGAACTTAAAAAAATAGACCTTGTGGAAATAGATGCTGACGTTGTAAATGCTGCGATGAATGTAGAAGAATTAAAGAAGTTAAATCAACGCTCATTTGAAGATTCTCGTGTCACCGTTCATATTCAAGATGCTGTTGACTACCTCTCTTTGAATTCAGCGTGTTATGACATCATCATTATTGACTTTCCTGATCCTACTAACGAAAAAATAAGTGCTCTTTATACAAAAGAATTTTACGCACTTCTCCACCGTTCACTATCGCGCAGCGGCTTGGTCGTATGTCAGTCAAATTCTCCTAGAGACACACCTATCGTTTTTTGGAGCATTAATAAGACGATGAAAGCTTCTCAGTTTTATACGTTGAGCTACCACACCATTATTCCTTCTTTTGGAGATTGGGGGTTTCACATCGGCTCGAAAACACCTTTGTCTGCCCCTATACTCTCTACTGATGTTTCATCTACTACGCTGCCGTCAGACTTTACTAAGTTAATGCGTTTTTCTCCCCATTCTCTTTCCAAAAAACAGTTTGCAGTTGTGAACTCTGCTGAGCACTTGGTTCTGCATAAAATATTTAAAAAAGAAGGCTTATATTTGTAAAAAAGAAAGCTTGGCTTATACATTCCTTTTCTTTTGACATACTAAAACAGTCTCGTCACCACTGTGCAACAGAAAGGATTGTTATGAGAAAAATTTCGGTTTTTGTTATCTTAGTGCTAACTGTTATTTTCCCTTCCCCCGCTTTTAGCCAAGTGAAAGTGCCTGTATTGATTTACCATTCTATTGATACCTACACAGGCCACGGGGAAAAAGAACTGTATGTGACGCCTGAAAATTTTGAGAAACAACTTCTTTATCTTAAAAAGCAAGGATATACGCCGCTAACATTTGAAAAATGGCAGGAACTAACGCATGTGAAAAAACCTATATTTATTACATTTGACGATGGATATAAAAATAATCTTACTATCTTGCCCATTTTTCAAAGAGCAGCCAGCATTCAATTTCATCCAGCGGCTACAATTTTTGTGATTTCAGATTTTATCGGCCGTCCCAACCGTTTGTCGCCAGCGGATTTAAAAAAATTTGTTGATTCAGGATTTTTTTCTATTCAGTCTCATACTGCTACTCATCCGGATTTAACTAAGACGAAAAATTTATCCTATGAGCTAGGTAATTCAAAACGAAAAATTGAAGCCATTACGAGCCAGCCCGTTATTGCTCTTGCTTACCCTTACGGAAAGGTCAATAGCCGTGTAGTGGAAGAAACAAAAAAGAATTATACATTTGGTCTTTCAACAATTCCAAAATTTTTCACTGAAAGCGGACAAAAGGATGAAAACTATCTTATTCCCCGTCTGTATGTCACGTATTCTACAACGATTGAAGATTTTGCTAAGCTATTAAAAGAAAGCTAAAAACCCTTTCCTTTTAAGGAAAGGGTTTTTAGAATTTTGTTATCTCTAGTCCTCGCTCTTGCTGCCATTCAGCATAAAAAACTTCGCTGTATTTTTTAATTTTCTTGATTGCAAGCTGTTTTTTTAACCATTTTTCGTCTACGTTTGCTTCTTTCAAATTATCAGGCACTACTTTTCCATCCATGATTAAAGCAATCGGTAAATTGGTTTGAGAATAAGGGATGTTTAAATCATTTTTCGTCGGAGGGCCGAATTCATGTTTAGGAGCGACGCTCACCTCTCCATTTGTTTCTAAAATGACGTATTCTGCTTCATACAGTGAAAAATACCCTTGCTGTCTCATTAGATGCTGAAGCTGATTCAAGTCCAAGTTGTTTTTCTTAAGCTCTTTATAAAGGATTTTCCCTTTATAAATAATCATTGAAGGCTTTCCTTCAAGAATCCCTCTAAATCCTGTAAAGGTTTGAGATAGCTTTGTCACTGCGTAGATCAGAAGCCCCCAAATCAAAACACTATAAAGAATTTCAGTTAGCTCTACTCCTTTTTCAAGAGCTGCGTCCCCCACAATATTTCCCAGGACAAGCGTGGTAATAAAGTCAAACGGAGTGATTTGAGCAAACTGCGTCTTACCTAAAAGCTTCAGCATAATAAATAGCGCTAAAAATCCACATATCAGTTCAATCGCAATATCTTTATACATCGATACCCTTCCTCTATAGCAAGCATGTTATAGTATCAGTTTGTATCATATGTGAGAGTGATAAACCTGACTTTTTATTTTTCTTTCCTTCTTTCTCCAGTTATAGAACTTTTGATTAAGCTTTTTTCTTACTTGCATAGGTTTCTAACGTTGCATATTGATTAAAAATGGATGCGGCTGCTTTTTTCCCTACATACCTGAGGTGCCATGGTTCGTATTTATAGCCGGTAACCTGTTCTTCACCTTCAGGGTATCGAATAATGAATCCGTAGTGATACGCATTTTTTGAAAGCCAATGAGACTCTGATGTAGCACCGAAGCAGTCTGCGGCAGCACACATTCCACTTCCTCCCGTGACATCGATTGCTAGTCCCGTTTCGTGTTCACTTGTTCCAGGGTAGGCGCTATAGGCGCGTGCTTGTTCTTCTCCGTCTCGCTTTGCGTAAAATGCAAAAAGCTCTTTTTGACGCTCGTGAGATCGATAACCGGATACACCAAGTAAGCTGATTCCCTCTTTTTCAGCATCTCGGAAAAGTTCTTCAAGCGCTTGTGCTGCAGGCTTTCTAAGCATTCGTTTTTCTATATTTTCGTTGAAGATAAACGGAACGTCGGCATAGACTAAATCGGAAGGCTGATAGGATTCAGGAAGCTGATGCTTTTTATTAACTAAAGCCGTAATCGATCCTGGATTGGCTATTACCACTGTTTCGTCTACATTAGGTTTCGTTAAAGTTGGAAAAGCTGATGAGCTTTCTAGTTTTTGAGCCTGTCCATTTTTTGTGAATTCTCTGGCAGGCTTTGATGAAGAATTGCTTGTTCCGCACCCTGCTATCATCAGCGTAAAAGCTAAAGAACAAATAAATAAAAAGTATTTCATGATGTCTTACTCCTTTCAAACGGCTTTTGATGCGCTACAAAAGCCTATACAGAAAGGATAAAATATAAATGTTTCTGTCTGTTATTCAGTTGTTTCAAACTTGTAAACACTCTTAAAAAAATTCAAGGTGTGAAAAAATAGAAATAGACTGCCTAAGCAGTCTATTTCAAAAAGATAATATACGTATGAACTTGATTTTGCGTAAAGTTCGATGCAACTAGTTTATTTCCTGATTGACTCCAAGCAAGCTGATCAGCAGCATAGTCTAAATTTACGTTTAAGTGTGTAACATCTCCAGTTAATCCATCTGCTATGAATATCCCTTTATCTCCCTCTTTTTCAGAAATAAAGTTATAGGCTAATTTCGAACCGTCGGGAGACCAGCTTACGCCAAAAATTTGAGTGGACAGAGCAAGCTGAAAGGCCTCTGATCCTTTTAAATCTGTGATAGACAGCGTTCTCGTTTGGGCATCTTTTTGCTGAACGAGCGCTAATTGTTTTCCGTTTGGAGATGGGATAATCGAAATCACATTATCTCGGATTTTTTCAGGGTCCGTCTGTTCGTTATGAAGAAAAAAAAGCTGGTTGTTTACACCAATATAATAAATACCACCTATTCCTTTAACTGCATCTAAGATTCGATCGTCTCTGTGCAACAGAGGTTCTGCTTCTCCTTTTATATTTGCTTTAGAAAGCTTTCCTTCCATTGTAATAAACATTACTTCTGAATTATTAAGCCACTCTCCGCTTGATGGATAGAGAAGAACATTCTTTATTTTAACCGTTTTTTTTGTTTGAAGGTTCATTATATAACCAAATGTATCTTCGCCTTTTGCTACTTTATAAAAAAGATATTCACCATTTGGAGAAAGCTTGGCCGCATGTTGAATTTCATTGCTTGGATGCAACACAAAAGTAGACTTGTTTTTTAGATTATAAGTAGCTAAATTCTGTGCATATACCTCTTTGGGACCGAAATCGTGCGAACGAAATTGTTTATTTTCTTTACTAACGATCATTGTGTTTTCGTTTAAAAATTGAAACGCCCTTACGCCGTTAATATCCTGAACATCTTTCACTTCTATTTTTCCATTTTTATCTACTTGGTCCAATACAGTAATTTTCTTGTCGGGTTTTTCAACGGTTTCTCTATGGCTTTCTTTTTGTCCGCATGATGTTAAAATAAGAAAAGTGCTTGCTATACATATCATTAATCTATACCGTTTCAATAACGGTTCACTCCTTTTAGCTAACTCATTTCTCTGTTTTCAAAGGAAACGACACTTTGAAAATCGTCCATTTAGAGTCAGAATGGTGCAGCTTGATAACGCCTTTTTGTTTTTCAGTTAAATCTTTGGCTAATGCTAAGCCAAGGCCTGTACCTCCGGATAAACGCGACCGATCTTTATTTACAGTGAAAAATGGTTGAAATAATTTCTCTTCTGCTTCGGGTGGAATCCCTATTCCGGTGTTAGCTACATCCACAATAATAGAATTCTCTAAAGTGTAAGACGTTACTTCCACTTTTCCGCCTGGTTCATTATATTTAATAGCATTGTCAATTAAATTGATAAAAATGTGTATTAAGCTTTCACGATCAGCCCAAACAACTGCTTCTTTGATATTTGTATGAAGAGTCAAATCAAATTTAGCTGCTTTTCCTTTCATACGATCGCATATGTCTTCTAGAAGCCGCTTTAATTCAACTTGCTCTGGTCGCTGCTCGAAATCATATTTTTCAAGCGCTGAAAGCTTTAAGATTTTATCTACCATTTCATGAAGGCGATTCGTTTCTTTACGAATATTCTGCACGCCGTCTTCCATAAGCTGAGGATCATCTCGATACATATCAAGTAAGTCAACATAAGCTTTGATCGATGTTAAAGGCGTCTTAAATTCGTGGCTGATGTTACCGATAAACTGCTTTTGCTGCTGTTCAAGAGACTGCAGTTTCGAAATAGCAAATTCAAGCTTTCTTTTTTCTTCATTCATTTGATCGATATTTTTTTCAATCGACGTACTCATAAAAAACAAGCCTTGACTAAGCTCTCCAAGTTCATCGCGTCGTTTAAACGGCACATCAGTCAAATAATGGCCTTTTCGAATCTGCTGTGAAGTTTTTTGAAGGGTAGCGATGAGCGAAGCAATGCGATAAAAATAAGCGTAGCCAATTAAAAAAGCTGCTGCTGCTGCAATCGTTCCTCCCATACGAAATAAGTGCCTAATATCAGCTATAAACTGCTGATTATTTTTTAGGGAATGGTCAAAACGGATGGCTCCAATAAATTGATTATCGATTGACACAGGTGCGAAGTAAATAAGGGAAGAACCCGAGATTTGATAGGCTATTTTTTCTTTCAAAGCATAGCTAAGCGTATCAGAAACATCCACATCTTTTTGGCCGATGGGAATAGAGCTTCCTGCTTCCTGTCCTTTTTGATTATATAGGACTGTTTGCATTCCGCTTTGTGATGCAATCGAAGATGCAAGGCGCTGTCCTTTTTGCTGAAGAAAAGAATCTGTATTCAGAGACGGTTCACCGGTTAAATAACTTTGATGAATCGTCTGCTCCGCTGCTTTGCTTTTTTGAATAAGTTCACTTTCTAGCTGATCACGCTGATTTGTCTCAATTCCTTTTAACACAAGTACGCTCAGTACGGTTACTGTTAAAATAATTAAAAAAGCAAGAACGAGTCCCATCTTAGCTTTTAGGCTGATTTTCATTCATTGATCCCTGCTGTCGCTTTATACCCAACCCCATATACCGTTTGAAGCAAATAAGGTTCTGCTTCTCCTACTTTTTTTCGAAGGCGCTGCATGTGAATGTCTACCGTACGTGTACCGCCTGCATAATCCATTCCCCAGACAAGATCTAGTAAATCTTCTCGTGTGTACACTCTCTCTAAATTGGCAAGTAATAAAGCAATAAGATCAAACTCCTTTGGTGTAAGCTTAACTAACTCATTGGCAACATGTAACGTGCGCTGAATTAAGTTCACCTTCACTTTTCCCACCGTGATTTCTCCCACAGCTTCAGGAGCTTCATTTTTTTCCATTCGCCGAACAAGTGCTTTAGCTCTAGCTACAAGTTCTCTTACGTCAAAAGGCTTGGTCATATAATCATCTGCGCCTAACTCTAAGCCTAGAACTTTATCGACGATATCATTTTTAACCGTTAACAAGATAATCCCCATTCCTCTTCGATTCTCAAGTTTTCGGCATACTTCATAACCGGTTAATTTCGGCATCATCACATCCAATATCATCACGTCAGGTTGAAAGCTTTTTACTTTTTCAAGTGCTTCTTCACCGTCAGATGCGGTGTCTACAATATATCCTTCGCGCTTGAAAGCATAGGATACCGCTGTAGCAATACTTTTTTCATCATCAACTACTAAAATCTTTTTATTCAATGTATCACGTACTTTCATTTGATATTTCTATTCGTCTATCTTATCAAACAGCTTTCCCAAAAACATCTCCAAGTTGTTTCGAAATTGTAAACAAAAATAAAAACACCATATAAGATGGCGTTTTTTTAGATCTAATATTCATTTGTAAAAGGAAGGATTTTATGCGTATTCAAATATTGATGAAGCAGATCTATACGCTGCTCGCTGCTAATAAAACCAATGTATCCGTCCGGTCTAATAACGTACAGAGCATCTTTTTGAAGCCCTGCTTTCTTCAAGTAAGGGTTCCAAGAAAACTCGTGCAAGGAGAAGTCTTTTTCTTGCATGCTCTTTTTTAGCTTCTCTGCTGCTGTTCCATAGACATGTATTTGCCAGTTTAAAGACTGTAAAGATTCAAAATTCCCTTCTACATAAGGTAATCGATCACCACTTTGCACATTTGTCCCTTGCCCGCTGCTTAAGTCACTATTTCGATACTTAATGCGGATTTGAGATAAAATCGTAAATGCTTTGTGACGGGGATAAGGGAAACGAAATAAAAAGGATAGTACAGGCGGAAAGATATGCTTCCTAAAAAATTGACTCGTTTTATCTCGTGCCACCATTCGCTTAAAAGCGCGATCAGTTGTATTTACAAGCAGCTCTGCAAAAGGCAACCTTTCTTCTTCGTATGTATCTAATATGGAAAGTGCCGCTTTGTGTTGAAGGACAGCTGCTAATTTCCATGAAAGGTTGACTGCATCTCCAATTCCTGTGTTCATTCCTTGTCCCCCTGCAGGACTATGAATATGGGCTGCATCTCCACTTAGAAAAATACGCCCCTGTCGGAAACGACTTGCTACTCTGTGATGGATATGATATGTCGAGAACCAATTTATACCCTCAACCTGAGCACCAAATGTTCGTTGAATAAAAGCGTAAATGTTTTCAGCTTTTACATCGTTTTGCCCCCCAAAAGTTGAAGGAATAATGCCGATCATTCGATACGTTCCTTTACTTCTAACGGGCATACAAATCAAAAATTCTTCATTGCTAAATGAAATACTGATTTTTTGATCCTTCATCACTTCACCAGAGCCGTGAACATCCATCACATAAAAATGCTGTTTATATTTTTCTCCTTTAAACTCTATCTTCATTTGCTTGCGAACGGTACTGTGTGCTCCGTCACATCCACAAATATACTTAAAATAAGCGGTTTCCTCTTGTTGTGCTTTTAATAAAGTTTTTACCTCTTCTCCGTGTTCAGCTAGAGATAGTAACTCCGTCTTCCATTCTACTTCGATCCCAAAATTTTTTAATTTTTCAAGCAGAAACCGCTCGTGGTCGTCCTGTGGAAATGTAAGAACAAAAGGAAAAGGACTTAATCCTTCTCCTAAAGATCCTAAATGAACTTTTGCTTTTATTTTATTCTTCACTCGGACGTATACATCTTCCATCTTAATCCCGCTGTCTATGACTTCATCTGCAAAACCGAACTGCTGATAAAATTCAAGTGTTCGCGGTAAAATAGCCATTGCCCGGGAGGCTTGCCCAGGTCCGTCGCTTCTATCAATAATTCGAAAAGGAATGTTATGTCTGGCTAAATTGTAGGCCATAACGAGGCCAGTAGGGCCGGCACCAACGATTAGGATTTGTGGATTCATCATCATCTCTCCTTTTCATTCAGTTACAGTATCTTTTATATTGAGCGAGACTCCTCTTTTTTTACAGAAGATGCAGGTAAAGCAGAAGCAAACAGAGCACACAAACTTATTAAAGAGATAAGAGCTAGAGCAGATACAGAAGGATTCCATGTCAGATGTTCTCCAAAGAAAAATAGTTCTCTTACGCCATCTACCATAAATCTCATCGGCAGCCATGGATAAATCCACTCTCTATAAAAATCAGGCATAATTTCTGGGGCCATTGAAAGCAAAGGTGCGCCAAAAAATAGAACAATAACGAAAATCGGGAGTCCCTTTAGTCCTAGCCATGAAAGTACGGCTGATATCAAGGTGAAAAAACTGAAGTAAGCAATAGCTAAGAATAGTGCTGTATCCAAAAATGAAGGAACGCTTATTCCAACTACTTCAGCTAGCCACACAAGCCCAAAACCAGCAGCTAAAGCAAGTATAACCCCGATGATTACGAATCCTACTTGGTTAACGATTTTCTCTTTACGAGAAGAAAACGTGATTTTTTGAAGGCTGAGGAAGACCATTGCAGCACCGGCTATACTTGCCATCCACAGCGGCTGAAATAATGAAACGGGGGCATTTCCGTTGACACTATGAGTCCCTGTTTCGTTTACGTTTATCACTGTCTTTTGAATCGGTGCAGCGAGTGCTAATGCTTGGTTTGCACTTAGTTGCGTTCCGTTTTGTTCAAATCTTTTCACTAGCTGCAAGCGCATATTTTCATTCATCTTATCAACTGCCCCGTTTAGCACCTGACTTGCTAGGATTGAAGCAGCTGTATTCATTCCTTGATTCACTAATAATTTAATAGCAGGTGCATCAGGCTTAGCCGTCTGAAGAGTCGACTGTTTTTTTGTGAAATCTTTTGGAATGATAAGCGCCCCGTAGTATTGTTGATTATTTAACCCTTTTTCAACTTCTTTAGTATTTGAGACAAAGATCCATTTAACCGAAGACTGTTCGGTACTTGCCCCTTTCGTATTTTGTTCGATTTGATTTCCTATATTTACATTACCCTTTGCTGGAACTGTCATTCCTTCGTCAGCATTTACGAATGCGATTGGCAAATTCTTAGGTGCTGAGCTTGCCGAAGGAATTAAGGTTAGAATAAAGATAAAAATAACAGCTACTACTATAATTGGTGAAAAATATATAAGCTTTTGATTACCTAATTTCATGTAGATCTCTCCTTTTTATTTTAAGGATATACACGTTAACGAAAAGATAATGTACATGATGTTGATTAGTGATCACTATGTAAATTATAATAAATTTACCTGTATTCTCAATATGCAATAATAGCGGGAATGTCGATTACTTAACACAAAGCATATAACTGTTCATTATTAAAGAAAAAAGTAGGTGTTTAAAAGCTGTGAGGAATTCAAAAACAGATCGCAGAATTATTCGAACGAAAAGATTTATCCGAGATGCTTTGACAGAATTAATGGAAGAGAAAGGGTTTGAAGGTGTAACGGTCAGGGATTTGACGAAAAAAGCGGATATTAATCGCGGAACTTTTTATTTACACTACCAAGATAAATACGATTTGCTTGAAAAAAGCGAAAATGAAGTTATTCAAGAGATAAAAGAATTTATCAAAAAAGCAAATCCCAATGAGATTGTGTCTGCTAATTTAAAAGAACAGCCTTTGCCGTTTATTATTACACTTTTTGAATATATTCAAGAAAATGCACCTTTTATGCAGGTTATGCTTGGTCCAAAAGGAAATCCTGGCTTTCATCTTAAAATTAAAGAAGTTATGAAAACCAATATGCTCGAAAAATTAGAACTTATGGATAATAAAACGCCTCCGCTTGTTCCACTTGAACATTTAATGTCTTACGTAACGTCAGCGCATCTTGGAGTTATTCAGCACTGGTTAGAACAAGGTATGAAGCAGTCACCGCGAGAAATGGCCCTGACACTCGCTAGCATGACTTTTTTGGGTCCTGCTTATGTTGCAGGCATTAAACGAACATAAAAGAACCTGCTATTCTCTAAGAAAATAGCAGGTTCTTTTTATTAACCTTCTAGTAATAAAGATTCTGGATCTTCTAATAGTTCTTTAACAGTAGCTAGGAAGCTTACGGCTTCTTTGCCGTCAACGATACGGTGATCGTAAGAAAGTGCAATGTACATCATCGGACGATTTTCGATACGCTCTTCATCAATTGCTACCGGACGAAGCTGAACTTTATGCATTCCTAAAATACCAACTTGAGGCCCATTTAAAATTGGTGTAGACATTAATGAACCGAATACGCCGCCGTTTGTAATTGTGAACGTGCCACCTTGTAAATCTTTTAATGCTAATTTGTTGTCGCGCGCTTTTTTCGCTAAATCAACGATAGATCCTTCGATACCAGCGAATGTTTTGCGGTCAGCATCACGTACAACTGGAACAACAAGACCGTCTGGAGCTGACACAGCAATACCGATATCATAGAATTTTTTAATTAATAACTCGTTTCCTTGAATTTCAGCATTTAATAATGGATACTTTTTAAGTGCTGCTACTACTGCTTTTGTAAAGAATGACATAAAGCCAAGTCTTACGTCGTGCTGTTCAAAGAATTTGTCTTTGCGTCGTTTGCGAAGAGCCATAACAGCAGTCATGTCTACTTCGTTAAACGTTGTTAGCATGGCCGCTGTTTGCTGAACTTCAACGAGACGTTTGGCAATTGTTTGACGACGACGTGACATACGTTCGCGTTCAACAGGTTTATCGCTATTTTCACTTGCCGCTGGAGACGGAGATACCGGGTTAGCTGGCTTACTTGCTTGTGCCTGCTGCTTTTGCTCATTTGATTTTTGGTCTGCATACGAATCAATATCATGTTTGCGCACACGGCCAAGAGGATCAGTAGTTGGCACTTGATCTAGCTTAATCCCGCGTTCTCTTGCTGCTTTGCGAGCTGCAGGAGAAGCAATTAGCCATTGTTTTTGATTTCCTTGCTGAGGCGCTTCAGCTGCTGGCGCTACTTCTTCAACAGTTTTTTGCTGAGCTGGAGCCGCTTCTTGCTTTGGTGCTTCCTCTGCTGGTTTTTCTTCAGCTTTTGGTGCTGCTGGTGCTGAAGCTCCTTCTTTCGCTTCAAGACGTGCAATTGTTTCACCAACTTGCACTGTGTCGCCTTCGCCAGCAAGAAGTTCCGTTAGTACACCAGAGTCTTCAGCAGTAATTTCAACGTTAACTTTATCTGTTTCAAGTTCAACGATATAATCGCCTTTTTCAACGAAATCTCCTACTTGTTTTAGCCATTGTGCAACTGTTCCTTCAGAAATTGATTCTGCTAATTCCGGTACTTTAATCTCTCCCATGGTTCATTCCCCTTCCTTATCGTGTAACAACGTCGTTAGCAATTTCATTTTTAGTTAATGCATCTTGTAAAATACGTTCTTGTTCTTGTCTGTGAACTGTTGGATCTCCTTCAGCTGGACTTGAGCGTCTTGTGCGTCCGATGTAGTCAACCGTAGCTCCTTCTGGTGCTACTTCACGCAGTCGATCTTCTACATAGTTCCATGCGCCCATGTTTTCCGGCTCTTCTTGTAACCAGACAATCTCTTTTAAATTTTTATAGCGAGCAAAGATTTCAGCAATTACGCGTCTTGGGAACGGATAAATTTGTTCTAGACGAAGGACGTGTAGCCAATCTTTATCATCTTCTGCTTTGTTTAGGCGTTCCGTTAATTCACTGCTGATTTTTCCGCTGCACAGAACGATTCGTTCAACTGTATCTTCTTTTTTGCCTAATCCAGGCTGTTCTACTACTAAGCGGAAAGAGCCTTTTGTAAACTCTTCAAGGTTTGACACACTAAAAGCATTACGAAGCAAACTTTTTGGTGTCATAACTACTAGCGGTCTTACTTCTTCGCGCTGTAAAATGGCAGCTTGTCGTCGAAGTAAGTGGAAGTATTGTGCAGCGCTTGTTACGTTTGCGATTGTCCAGTTGTTTTCACCAGCTAGCTGTAAATAACGTTCTAGACGAGCGCTTGAGTGTTCCGGTCCTTGACCTTCATGGCCGTGTGGCAGCAATAAGACCATTCCAGATTTTTGTCCCCACTTAGCACGGCCTGCTGCAATAAACTGGTCAATAATAACTTGACCTGCATTGGCAAAATCACCGAACTGTGCTTCCCAAAGAACAAGCGTTTCCGGAGCAAATACATTATAGCCGTATTCAAATCCAAGAACGGATCCTTCTGATAATGGACTGTTACGAATATCAAAGGAAGCGCTTACGTTCTTCATTGCGTGTAGTGGTGAGTAAACATCCCCTGTCTTATGATCATGAAGAACAAGATGTCTATGTGCAAACGTACCACGTTCAGAATCCTGGCCTGTAATACGAATTGGCGTGCCGTCTCTTAAAATCGTAGCAAATGCAAATGCCTCACCCAATGACCAATCTACGCTTTCATTTTCTTCAAACGCTTTGGCACGTTTAGATAAGATGCGATCAAGTTTTGGAAATACGTTAAATCCTTCAGGGTATTTCACCAGCTCTTGATTCACTTCAAACAGCTCTTCTTTTGTAACCGATGTATCAATATCTGAAATTCCTTTGAAGACTGCTTGTGGCATTTCCATAATTCTATGTTGCTTTTCAGCTTTTGGCGGTACTTTCTCATAAGCTGCTTTTAACTTCGCTTGTAATTCTTCATTAATTTGATCTGCTTGGCCGCTTTGAATTACGTTTTGTTCTTCAAGCTGCTTTGCATACATAGCACGAACCGTTGGACGTTTTGTCACAATTTCATACATCTTCGGCTGCGTTACAGACGGTTCATCCATTTCATTGTGGCCAAATCGACGGTATCCAATTAAATCAATCAAGAAATCTTTATTAAAACGTCTGCGATACTCATAAGCAAAGTAAGCAGCAGCTAGACAGGCTTCCGGATCATCCGCATTTACGTGAACAATTGGAATTTCAAATCCTTTTGCTAAGTCACTTGCATATTTCGTTGAACGAGAATCGACGCTTTCTGTTGTAAATCCAATCATGTTGTTAGCAATAATGTGGATTGTTCCACCTGTTTGATAACCAGTCAATTGATTTAAGTTCAGCGTTTCTTGTACTATACCTTCACCAGGGAACGCAGCATCTCCGTGAATTAAAATCGCGAACGATTTTTTTACATCTTGTTTTGGGTATCCATTCACATCACGCTCATCTTGAGCTGCTCTTGTAAACCCTTCCACAACCGGATTAACAAACTCCAAGTGACTAGGGTTGCTAGCCAATGTCAAACGAGCTCGAACTGTGTTCTCTGCTTTAATTTGTTTGTCGGCACCCAGGTGATATTTTACGTCTCCCGTCCAGCCGTAGTTGATACCGATTGAACCTTCTGAAGGAACTAATTCCTTGTTAGGTGCATGCTGGAATTCTGCAAAAATCATTTCATACGGCTTGCCTAATACGTGTGCTAATACATTTAAGCGTCCACGGTGAGCCATCCCGATATTAACCGTTTTTGGGCTTGTTTCCACTGAGCGTGCAATCAGTTCATCTACAAGTGGAATTAACATATCTACGCCTTCAATAGAAAAGCGTTTTTGTCCGACAAATGTACGGTGCAAAAATTGTTCAAAGCCTTCTACTTCTGTTAAACGCTTTAATACAGAAGTTCTTTTCTCATTTGAAAGAGGTTGGAAAATAGCACCTGACTCGACCATATCAGTCAGCCACTTATTCTCTTCCATGTTATGTACGTGATGGAATTCAAACGCAATGGTTTTTGTGTAGACATCTGTTAAATAGTTAATTGCGTCTAAACCATTTTTGACGTGTGATGGCGCATTCGTACATAAAATATCAACCGGAATTGATTTCAAATCTTCTTGCGTTAAATTGTAATCTTCCAAGTGAAGCAAGACAGGATCTTTCTTCTCGCTTTCAAGAGGTTTAATTGATGCGTATAGATGACCATAAGCACGGATGTTTTCCGCTAGCTTAATAGCCGATGCAATTTTAGATGTGTTAGCTGAAGGTGCAGCCTGTGCGTATTCAGCTTGCTGAACCTGCTCGCTTTCGTTTAATGGAGGAGCACCCCAATAATCAAATAATTCTTTTAACTCTGGATCTACTAGATCTGACTGCTCTTCATATAACTCATACTGTTCTAATACATAGCCATAGTTCGGACCCAAAAATCCTTGCCAAGGCTCCCCTCTATTCGACGTTTCGTTACCCATGATAAAACCCCCAACGAGTTATAATAATTGTCGTACTCAACAATCTTTCCATTTTGAATGTCGATTACCTTATCGTCTGACATCTTTACAACGAGTGATAAACCTCACTGCGTGTGTATCTGATATCTGCTTATATTTTACCACTCTTTTACTCGTCAATCAAAATGAAATCGCTATATTTCTTTAATTTTTTTTACTTTTTTAATAGTCTTACTACTTTTTGAAAGCGTTTTATAAGTAAAGCTGATTAAAGGTCGAATCAGGTGTTAATTAATTGTTATTGACCTAGCTTTTGGCAAAATTAAATTGCTTGAAATATGTTTTATGACTATTAAAAAAAAGAAGCAGCGTTTTGCTTCTTTTTTAAAACTCATCTACGATTTTTTCAACGTCTTCAAAATAACCATCATCTACTTCTGTAAGCTTGTTGCTTTTCGCCGCTTCGAGTAAATGAGTGAACCAAGTTAGTTCTACTTTCAAATGCATAATCGTGCGCATAATGATCGACAGATTTGCAATGGAATGATCCACCTTTTTAACTTGGTACAAATTTTGCATTTTTTCTAAATAAGCTGCCGTTTCCTCAATCTTTTTTTCTAAAGCAGAAGCCACTTTTTCTTGATCGACGTAAGAAGTAAATGAAAGCGCAGCATAAACTGGTCTATGCATATGCTCTTTTTTTAATAGCTGTTCAAAATAAAGGCGCTCAAATTCTTCTCTTCCTGCATCCGTAATAGAATAAACGGTCTTTTCAGGTCTGTTCGTCTCTCGAATCACATCGACTACTTTCACTAGCTGATTTTTTTCAAGCGTATCAAAAGCATAATATAAAGAGCCGCTTGCCAGTTTAATATAGTGCTTCATTTGTCTTTCATTAATGGTTTGCTGAATTTCATAAGGGTGCTTGTTTCCTTCCATTAATAAACCCAATATGACTAATTTAACACTCATAACACCTTTCACCTCTTGACATGCATCTTATTTAGTAGAAAAAGCACGAACATCTTCGTGCTTTTTCTATTTTTGAGCTGCAGGTTCCTTAGCTTCTACCCGCTTTTTAGGGGGAACTTCTACTCGTTCATTTCCCATTAAAAAGACAGTAATGATAGCTACTGCAATTGGAATAAGAGCAAGCATAAATGCATACGTGATCGATGTAGACATAGCATCAACAATCTTATCTAATATTTGAGGCGGAATGCTGTTTCTTGCACTTGATTGAAAAACTGCACTCGGATCTCCTATTTGAGAAAATGCTCCTTGTGATCCATTTCCCATACCTTGAAAATTGCGCTGCAGCTCATTTGTAAATGTATTGCTTTGAATCGTTCCAAAAATCGTAACTCCCAGCGTCATTCCTAAAGAACGTGCAAATGAGTTCGTTGAGTTGGCAGAACCTCTAAACTGTGGATCCAGCTTATGCGTTGAAGAAGTTGGTAAAAGAGAAAAGCTAAATCCTACGCCAAACCCAGTCAAAATCATGAATACCGTTAGCATCCAACGAGGTGTATCAGGTTCCATTGTTCCTAATAAAAACATTCCTACTGCAAATGAAAAAACGGACATAATCATTAAGTTTCGAAAGCTTGTTTTTGTGAGAAAAATCCCGCCGATAGCACTTCCTGCTACCGAGCCTAACATCATAGGAGTTAAAATTAAACCTGCATTTGTAGCAGAACCTCCATAAACAGCTTGAACGAAAATAGGAATAAATACCGTTAAAATAATAAACGTTGCTCCGTATAAGAAAGCGAGAATTTGTGATGTTGCAAATAAACGGCGCTTGAACATCCAAAATGAAATAATCGGCTCTTGCGCGCGTTTTTCCACAAAAAAGAAGAGTGATAGCGCCACAGCAAAGATAGCAAAAAGAGATAAAATTTGCGGAGAAGACCAATCGTACTCTTTCCCTCCAAGTTCAAGAGCAAACATTAAACTAACTACTGAAATTACAAGAGTGGCTGCACCAGCCCAATCAATTTTTTGTTTTTTATGACTTTTTGATTCTTTATAAAAGCGCACAATAAAAAATAACGATAAAAGTCCAATCGGCACGTTCACATAAAACACCCAGTGCCAGCTGATGTATTCCGTAATGTATGCACCAAGAAGCGGACCAAATACGCTTGCTGAGCCAAAAACGGCACCTAATAATCCCGTCATTTTCCCGCGTTTTTCAGGAGGGAAAATATCAAATACAATAGTAAAAGCAATCGGAAGAAGCGCTCCTCCTCCAATTCCTTGAATCGCTCGGTAAATACTTAGCTGCACAATGCTTTGCGCTAGGCCACACAATGCAGATCCAAGTAAAAATACCGTCAATCCAAAAATAAAAAACCGTTTACGGCCGTACATATCAGACAGTTTACCAAATATCGGCATACCTGCCATCACGGCAACCATATAGGCGGACGTAACCCAAACAAACTTATCTAACCCACCTAGATCAGAAATGATTTTCCCCATAGCCGTCGCTACGATGGTATTATCCATGGCTGACATAAAAATACCGAGCAGCAATCCTGCTACGATAAAACGAATATTTTTTTCTGATGAAACCATTTCAGTTCCTCCTTTCGCGTCATCTTTTTGATGAACAGAAATGATAGCTACTTAAATTATTATATTCAAATTTGAGTATTTTACAATCTTAAATGTGCTTTTTTTAGAAATAAACATAAGAAAAGCGTAATGGGTCCATTACGCTTTTACTGTGAGCTGAGGCTCTAATTCAATCTCAACATTTCCTTGAATGGCTCTTGAAATCATACAGGATGTTTCTGCTTTTTTTATAAGTCGATTGATTTTTTCTTCTTGAGCCGCAAATTCAGATGTGATGATAACATGAGGTTTATGAATAATTTTTTCGTATGTGAATACACCATTCGTCACGTCCACAATAGCTTCTGATTCCATCGTTAAAGCCTCCTGACGGATTCCGCTTCTTTCGAACATCGCTGCAAGCGTGATGATGTAGCACGTGGCTGCTGCCCCTAGCAGCATTTCATCTGGATTTGTTCCCACTCCTGGCCCGTCCATTTCTGGTGGAATGGAAATTTTTGTTTTTAATTGTCCTGATTCAATTGTACCTACTTCATTTCGGCCTCCTGGCCAATTTGCTTGCAAATGAAAGTGATGTTTTGCCATAGTTTATCCTTCTTCCTTCTATATAATGATGTGTACCTAGCGTACCCTTTTTATGTATAAAATAAAAATGTTCTGCTTGTCACAGCAAAAAGACTGCTAAACGGTGCAGTCTTTGTTTTTTCTTAACTTAAAGGTACTTTCTTTTCGCTTTCAACGAAAGCTTTGATTAATGAAGGCAGCCAGTCCTGCAGGTTTGTAAATGAATATCCCCAAAAGCTAGCCTTTTCATTACTCATCGTCCAAGAATGATCTACTCCGTAAGGAGAACTATTTTCATCTGTTAAACGAGAGGTTGTTTTTGCTGTTTTATTCGCTGCTTGTTCAATATATGAAAATAAATTTTTGAGTGAAATAGTACCATTTGAACAAGCGTTAATCGGCCCTTTTAGCTTCTGTTCTGCACACCAGACTAAAAATTCACCGGCTTCTTCCTGTGAAATAAAGTTCATTTCTGCTTCAATAGCCGGTACACCAATTTCTTCTTCATGCATAATTTTTTCTACGTGAAAACGTAAGCGATCCGTATAATCATCTTTTCCCATTACAATTGGAAAACGGACAGCCGTTACCGAAAACGGTGCTTTTTGAAAAAATACCGCTTCAGCTTGGCGTTTTCCTTCTTGGTAGGAAATATTTTCACGGCGTGTATATGAAATAGGATACTTGTATGGATCAAAATCTTCTTCATAACACGTTTTTTCTAAAGAACCGTATACTGAAAGAGTCGAGGTGAGTACATAATGACTCGTACTATGACGAAAAGCTTCAACAGCCACAGCTGCGCCGTGTGAAGAATAGCATATTTGATCGAAGATAACATCCCATTTTCTTCCTCGTGTTGTTTCGATTACAGAATCTTTTTCTACACGATCAAGAAAAATCCGTTCAACTCGGTCGCCGAAATCATCTGGGGTTTTACCTCGCGTTGCTAACGTAACCTTAACTCCTTTAGAGAGCAATGTCTGGACTAAATTTTTTCCGAATAAACGAGTTCCACCTAACACAAGTGCTGTTTTCATCTTTTTCTCCACCTTTCGTATTTGATATGGATAACCATACCATTATTATCCAACTTTTTTGTTCATAAAGCTATGAATCTTTCCGCTTATTTTTTTATATTCCCACCTATTTTTTTGCCACTGTCGTGTTAAGATGTACATATCTAACAAAAAGGAGCGACAGTGATGAATCCTTCTCCACTTCCCCTTAACGAACGCCTTGTTGTTCTTGATATTATTCGGGGTATTGCTTTGCTAGGCATTTTCTTAGTAAATATCCCTGCTTTTGCTTATCCGATATTTATTTTTCAAATGTACGATATTCCTTATGAATATAAAGGAATCGATGCTTATATTGATTTATTCCTGCTGCTGTTTGTTCAAGGAAAGTTTTTTACGATTTTTTCTTTTTTATTTGGACTTGGATGCGGAATCTTTTTGCGTAGAGCTGAAGAAAAGCATTACTTTGCCGCTGCTTTATGGTCAAGAAGAATGGCTTCTTTGCTATTAATCGGGCTTTTTCATCTTGTCTTTTTCTGGTATGGAGACATTTTGCATGTGTATGCTATTGGCGGTTTTTTATTGTTGTTTTTTTATAATCAAAAAACCAAGACGATTTTGCTGTGGGCAATAGGCCTGCTATGCTTTTTTTATCTTTTGGCTTGCATGCAGTTTTTTATTCCAGCCCACGTCTTGCAGGAGGCTCAGTTGGAGTATAAGATTTTACATGAACATGCCTTAGTCCAATATTTATCCACCTACAGGCAAGCAGACTATTTATCTTGGCTGTTTTATCGTTTGAATGTTGAAGTGGTACCTATGCTATTAAATCTACCGTTTTCTATCTTTCCCGTATTTTCTATGTTTTTATTTGGCTTATATACTGCTAAAAAAGAATTAGTACATAGTATCGAACAAAATCGTTCTTTTTTTAAGAAAATTCAGTTAATAACAGGTGCGGCAGGTTTTACTTTAACTATCATTCTCGCTATCTTAAAACTAGAAATTTTAAAATATGGACTCTATCAGCAGGCGGCCATTCACCTTTTTACAAGTTTGAGCGGCATTTTTCTATGTTTTTTTTATCTTACCACCTTACTGTCATTCCTGCAATTTTCTCCTTACGCTTCGATGCTGGGTCTTTTTAAGTATAGTGGAACAATGGCATTAACAACTTACCTTAGCCAAACTTTAATTTGCCTGTGGATGGTTAGAGCCTTTGGTTTATACGGAACTCTTACCTTAACAGAAAGCACGATTATTTGTCTTATTATATATACACTCCAGCTTTTTTTTAATAAGTGGTGGCTTTATTATTTCTATTACGGTCCGTGTGAATGGTTATGGCGGAGCTTTACATACCGATCTTTCCCGCCTCTCAGACGGAATAGAAAAGCTTCAGCTTAACAGCAAATCGGCCTTCAAATTTGAAAGCCGATTTGTCTCCTTTACTGCAAAGGAGGTATGGTTATTCGTTTAATTCCATTTGTCTCAAACTCTCGTATATACTCCATTTCTCGATGAAAAATTTGCATAAAAACTTCATTTTTTATTTCTTTAATGGGTCCTATTTGTTCTATCACATCTCGTTTAGCCATGCGATAGGCTAGCGCTTCCCAAAACACTTCGTTATCGTATTCTCCAATAATATCTTGAAGAGAATCTTCATGTTCTTCTGTAAACATAACCTCACTGTTTAGCGTGTGAAAAGGTCCTTTTTCAAGGAAAGGCTCTGCATGAGAAAACATTTGTTTTTCTACATCCGTATATTCTTGTGCATGCTCATCTTCTACTCCAGAACAAGCTGTGACCATCCAGTTACCTAAATAAATCAAATCAAGCAGTTGAAAAAAGTGCGTTTCAGATAGTTGAAGTTCAATTTCGTTTTTTACAGGGGCTTTTGACATAAGCGTGGATCTCTCCTTTAATTTTGAGGGTAGTTGCTACTAAATAAAATAGCTAAAAGGGTTAGTATGCAGGCTAGCAGGAAAACTGAAGAAATGACTTCACCTCTTTTCTGTAGTGTAAAAATAGAGGTACTGACATCCAAAGAAGTGAATACGAAGGATGTAAACTTATCATAATCGAAATAAAGACAAGATACAAGACTTTTTTACTAAATTTTCTGACTATTTTCGTCATAAATACCTATTTTTGTTTTGTTTATACTAGAAAGGCCCGAAAATTGCGTGCGGAGCTGCTCAAAATAAAAAAGCGCTGAACCAGGCGCTTTAACGGTGTAAAAAAATAGATAAACCAATAAAAAAAGCAGCTAAAATAAAATCAAAAATCCATTGCCACTTCTCACGTTTTAACAATACGTGCTCTACCCCTGATAACAGCGAACTTATACTAACCAAAACAAAAATAAAGCTTAATTGGTTAAACGAAAATTTAGTGACAAAATTTGATACAAGTATGACTGCTACGGTGATGAACAGTGCTATTTGACTTATAAGTACCCATTTAATTCTCTGTTTATATCCGTCTTTTAAAGCTTGTAATAAATCGTTGCTGATCACTCTCGCTAAACCCCTTTTTATTCCTATCGTTAAAAGTAAGAACGCAGCAAAAACGTTTCTCTGCATCTTAACTACTTAGCAAAAATAGCTATTAAATTGAAACATAAATATCAACTTGACTGTACTCAGGATCAATACAACGTTCATCATATAATTCAAAATCTATTTTATAGGCACGATGATTTTTTTTAGCCCACTCCCGAATATAAGCCCAAGCCTCTACGACTACCTGTCTAGCTGGCCCAACAGCTGTTGTAAACACCATGTATTCACCTTCTGGAATGATGAACTCTCTCATATCATCTTTCAGTTCGCCGCCGGGTAAAACTTCATATCCGAGAGCAAATGTAAAATCCATTTTTTGATCATATTCAAATTCTGTATAAAGAGCAAATGTATTACCATTTACTTTATTGGCAATTTTATTAGCTAACTGTTGTTTATAAAAAGTCTGCCAGTGCTCGGGAATAAGACCTGTGCCCGTTTCTTCCACAGGTTCATCTGTTCGAATAGGCACTCCTACAACAGTAAATTCATTTACCTTGACTACTTTTTGACTTACAACTAAGTCAGTCAACATATTGAGCCCCCTTAATTCTTCTTTTTCTGTAGTTACAATGAGGGAAATACTTCTTAATATGCATTTTATTTGTATTCAAAGAAAACGTCAACCTTTTATACAAATCCCTTAACGAAGGGGCTGAAGATCATTCTTCTAAACTATAAAAAAACGATTCTATTTTCTTTGTCCACATCATACGTATAAGATACCCCTAATTTACAATAGAGTGAGGTAAAAAAATGAAGATCATTGAACTTGCCGAATTCATTAAAACAAGTAAAAAAACAACTAAACTTGCTCTTTCCTCTTCTACAGTACAGTATACATTAGAAACAGATGATTTGAAAATTGAATTAAAAACAGGCGGCACGAATAAGCGAATCGTGTTTTTTCGCATCTTCTTAAAAGGAACATACGAGGATTGGATTTGTTATCACCGGAACGAACATCATATTTACGAATTGTATCAAAATATTTCTTTATCCCCTCAACTGCAAAGACAGCTTTTGTACGCTATTGCATCATAAAAAGAGCTGGCTTAGTTAGCCAGCTCTTTTTATTTATGCTGTAGCTTTGTAAATGAATGTTTGTGCGGCTTTACATGTAATTTTCCCTTTGTCCATTGAATTCCTCTATATAAATAGTACGAGCACCAAAAAACTGCTGGAACGATGAGTACGTAGGCAACGACACTATTCGTAAAGAAAGAAGAATCTATAGAACGAAGCAATCGATAGGTCTCATTTAATATACATATATGCACTACATAAATGCCAACTGAATTTTTCCCAACCTTTGAAAAAAATGAGTTTTTGCCAAGACTTGGACTGCTCAATACGAATAAAAACAATGATGCCGATAAAAAAATCGTAGAAATAAAGTAGTCTCCGGGCTTGCTATGCTGGATATTAACCAACCAGTAACGCTCGACGATCTCTAACGCTGAAAACACAAAAAAGCTGGCTAAATAAATCGTTGGCCTTGCGTTTAATACTGACAGAATTTGCTTACCATAAAGGGCAAACATAGCTCCTAATACTGTATAGAACAAACCAAAGAACAGGGCATCTCTCGTTTGAAAAGAAAGTTGAAAAAATAAAGAATAAGACTGCCCAAATAACCCAGTTACATATAATACGGTGCTGATAAACATTAATAAGCCAATCTTTTTCCATCGTTGAAATAAGAAAACGATGACAACAGCCCAAATTAATGCAATCAAGTACCAAAGCTGAAATCCGCTTGTGTCACTTCCATAATAAAAAATATCTTTGAATGTGATGGATGATGTTAAATAATCAGCTACTGCACCTTTTCGTTCTACTAATGTTCCGTGGTTTTGAAATAAGCGCAGAACTACACCAAACAATAAATAAAAGATGAACCAACATGCATAAAGCTTTGAAATATTCCACGTGTATTTTTTTAAGTATGCAGAAGGCTTTGGATGCTTTTGGATTTTATTCATAAACAAATAACCTGATACAATAAAGAAAAAAGGAACCGCGAATCGTGCAAATGTGTCAACAATGACATCTAGCACATTTTCCTGGTTCCCTAAAAAGAAATCGTCATGTGATGGATTAACATGAATACAAACCACAAACACTGTAGCAAAAAACTTAATAAAATCAATTGAATAATTACGTTCCATCTTGTTGTCAGCTCCTTAAAATAAACTCGAGCTCTATTTTAGCATAATTATCCAAACAGGAAAGAGATTTTGGTAAAATTAACCTTATAGTCATGGAAAAAATTTCTTAACTTCCAATATTCTAGTCTTGTTTACTTGTATGATGTCTTTCAATATTCCAAATGAATGATTCTAAAGAACTACAAAATAAAAAAACAGATTACGCGTAACGCGTAACCTGTTTTTTAAATTAACATTTTCCATGCAAACTTATTATCTTGTTTAATATCGACTTCTTTTTCATGCAAAGCCTGCACATGCTGTTTAATCTGTTTCAGAAACAGCATTACTTCCCCGCTTGACACGGCAGCTGAGTTGAGAGATAACGAATGTTTTTTGGCAATTTTTAATTCCTCGGTTTCCACTGAGATACTCACGTGGCGAAATAAGTGCCAAGGGTAGTAAACTGTTTTAAAAGATTTTGAGAAATAAATTCCTTTAGAACAAACAGTAATCCCCTCGGTTTTTTGAAGAGGATATGTATTTAAATGAGCTACAATTTTTTCTTTAGCAGGTAAGTAGAGCCTGTTTCGCATCTCTTTTTCAACTTCTTCACATAGCTGTCCTTCTACCGACAACACATCTTTTGGATCAGGGGTTTGATGAATTTGAAAAGACGAACAAATAGAAGTTAATTCTTTTGAGGATACACACGGATATATATAGTCTTGACACATATATTCATGGGAATGAGTGCGAATAAATTTCTTGATTTTTTTTAATAGAGATACTAGCTTTCTAGCAGAGTAATCGTTTTGATTGACTTGAAATTTCTCCACGTCATTAAAACAAATCATTTCTTCTTTTCGAATGGTAATGGATTGAATGTTAGCGAACTCTTCCCATAACATTTTTCCTTTTTTCATCCCTCTGCTTTTCCAGTAAATCCCCTTATCTGTAAAGCAAATTCCCCTTTTATCTAGGCCTGCTATAAAAGAGCTGTGTAAATACGCGATAATTTTTTCTTGAGGCTGAAACTGAAAGTATTTGCTAGCCATTTTTTTGTAGAAACTAGGTATTTGCAGTACATAAAATTGACTTTCTCTATAGATTAAGCATAAGTCAGTCAAATAATTAGTTTTCAGCGTCGCCACGCTCTCACTTCCTTTTTGAGTGTAAATAACCGTACCCATTTTTTTCTATTACTTTATAAACGTTTTTTAATGAAAAAAGTTTCAACTTTTTTTGTTTTTTATAAAAAAGCTTTAAATTGAATCATTTCTTTCATCTAGGGGGTTGCCTAATTACTCACTTATTCAATAATCTTATTTTAAACGTTCCCTACTTAATTAAGAAACTAAACCAGATAATAGCAATGCTTACCTGCTTTATCCAAATCATCCCTTATGAACAAAAACAAACCGCAGCGTTAAAACGCGATGCGGTTTGTTTTTTTAAGCTAAATAAGCTTCTTTTATTTTTTCATTATGAATTAATTCCGATCCTTTCCCTTGCAGAATAATTTCTCCCGTTTGAATCACATAGCCTCGGTGCGCGATTTGCAGCGCTTGATAAGCGTTTTGTTCAACGAGTAAAATCGTCATGCCGTTTTTATTTAACTCCATAATGATTTCGAATATTTGTTCTACAATGATAGGAGCAAGCCCCATAGAAGGTTCATCTAGCATAAGCATAGTAGGGTTCATCATAAGCGTTCGCCCAATGGCTAGTACATGGAACAAAAAGCATGTCACCCTACGAAAACATGCTTTGCACCTATTTAACCTAAAAAAGAGGCTGGGACATAACGAAATGAATCCAATCTAAAGGCTAACACATGAGATACGTGAGCTGACCTGCTTGTGACACCGCCATTGATTTCTGCGCAAGACTTCGCTTTGCGCGGGCAGTCGCTGATCCTCCTCGTCGCTTGCGCTCCTGTGGGGTCTCGTCTGTTCCGCTTTTCCTACAGGAGTCTTCGCCTTTCTTTCCAATCAGCTGCTAGAAGGAACGAAACAGATGTATGTTTAACATAACAAAGAAAACGAACCGTTAATCAAACATGTTGACTAACAGTTCGTTTTTCACTTTGGCTAACATACTTTTGTCCAAGCCTCTTTTATGTGACCCTTTGTTTTCTACTTCTCCCCGACTTTAACTATTATTTCGTAATGCCTGTGATCCCTCTTCCCCTGTTCGGATCTTAATCGCATTTTTTAATTCATAGATAAATATTTTCCCATCTCCAGGCTGACCTGTATTTAGTACTTTTCTTGCTTTATCAACAACGTCAGATACCGGAACTTCGCACACCACAATTTCTACTTTAATTCGTGCGTGCATGTTGTCTTGTTTTTTAACGCCTCTATAAAGCTCTGTAATACCTTTTTGCAACCCGCACCCCAGTGCATCCGTAACTGTAATACCGCTAACGCCGATTTTCGCCAGTTCTTGCTTAAGCTCTTCAAACTTTGAAGGGCGTGTAATAATTTCAATTTTCGTTAAAACATCACTCACTGTGCCCACCCCTTTTACATATTCGATTCGTGATACGCTCTTTCACCGTGCAGCGTAATATCAAGCCCAAGTGTTTCTTCTTCTTGTGTCGCACGCAGAGATACGATTAATCCAACCACTTTAACGATAATGAAGGTAGCAATACCGACAAATAGGTATGTTGCTACGATAGCAACCAGCTGTTTCCAAAGTAGACTTGGATCTCCGTAGAATAAACCATTCGCACCGGCGTCATTTACAGAAGTTGTGGCAAATAAACCTGTTGCAATACCTCCCCATGTTCCCCCAATACCGTGAAGACCAAATGCATCTAACGCATCGTCGTAACCGATTTTCTTTTTAAGTGAGAAGATACCCCAGAAACAAACTGCACCGCCGATAAAACCAATTACAATAGAGGCAAACGGTGTAACGAATCCACAAGCTGGTGTAATAGCTACAAGTCCAGCAATCGCTCCCGAAACGGCTCCAAGCAGCGTAGGTTTTTTATTGATAATCCACTCTACTACAAGCCAGCCGATAATTCCTGTTGCTGCCGCTGTATTCGTGTTAATAAAAGCCGTCATTGCAACGCTGTTAATAGTTAAAGAACTTCCAACGTTAAAACCAAACCACCCGAACCAAATCAGCATTCCGCCTAAAAGAGTTAACGGTAAATTGTGAGGTGCTGCGGCATCGGCATTTTTTCGTTTTCCAACAACAAGAGCTAGAATTAATCCTGCTACACCTGACGAAATGTGAACGACGTTTCCTCCGGCAAAGTCAATAGCTCCTAGTTCACGAAGCCATCCGCCAACTCCCCAAACCCAGTGTGCAACTGGTGCATATACAAATAATGACCATAGGATAGCAAATAAGATAAATGCTGAAAACTTCATGCGCTCTGCAAAAGCCCCAGAGATAATAGCTACTGTTAGTACAGCAAATGTCAGCTGAAACATCATAAACATATTATGCGGGATCGTAGCACTGTAGTCCCCGTTTGGAGTGAACCCGACTCCTTTTAATCCCACCCAGTCCAAGTTACCAATAAAAGCATTGCCACCGGTCGAAAAAGCTAACGAATAGCCTGCTACTATCCAAAGAACGGATATAACAGCTAAGGAACCTACGCTATACATCGCGGTACTTAACATGTTTTTACTTCGAACCATGCCCCCGTAAAACAATGCAATAGCTGGTGTCATAATCCAAACCAATAATGCTGAAAAAAACATAAATACTGAATCGCCCATTTGCATGATGATTTCCCCCTTAAGTACGAATAAATAACCCCTAAATTTAATGTTAGATTATATAACATCTTTTGTTATGTTTACTATCATATTTGATTTATATGTATTTAGCAACTACTTTTTGCAAATTTATTCAGAAAACTTTTGTTTTTTATACTGTTTTCTTTTTCTTATGTATTCTTCCACGTACACATAAGCTGAACTATTTTTTATTTGTGTTAGAGTTTCTGACATAAAAAAATCCTCTTCTTGAAGTAGAAGAGGATTTTTCTTTACAAATACATATATACACCAGGCCCCAGAGGAATACCGAATACAGCAAAAATAATCAACATAACAATCCAAATCCCTAAAAAAGCTAGAGTATAAGGAAGCATAAGTGAAATAATTGTGCCAAGTCCTGCCTTAGGCTCGTATTCTTTCATAAAGGCTAAAATAACAATCATATATGGATTTAAAGGAGTGATTACATTCGTGGAAGAATCCGCTATTCGGTATGCCGCTTGAATAAATCCAGGGTTGTAGCCTAACAGCATGAACAATGGAATAAAAATAGGTGCTTCTAGTGCCCATTGAGCGGAGCCGCTAAAAATAAGAAGGCTTAGAACAACAGTTAAAAATACAAAACCAACCACAACTGGAAGTCCAGTTAGATTTAGTGCTTTTAATGCATCCGCTCCTTCTACTGCAATCCACGTTCCAATATTAGTCCAATTAAAGTAAGCGATAAATTGAGCAGCTGCAAAAATAAGGACAATATAGCTAGCCATATCTTTCATCGACTCAGTCATATAAGCAGGTACATCTCTAGAATTTTTGATTTTTTCTACTGTTATTCCGTAAACAGAGCCAACTACCACAAAAAACAGCAGCGTGATCGGAATGATACCATCTAAAAAAGGAGATGGAACAATTCCACCGTCTTCATTTCGTAGAGGAGAGTTGGGCCAAAATAAGAAAACAGCTAGTACAGCGACATAAATACATGTAGCAACGATACTGTTTTTTAACCCTTTTGCTTCTACCTCACTAATTTCACCAAAATCATTGCGTTTTTTTCCTTTATAATTGCCCAGCCTAGGTTCTACAATCTTTTCGGTGACGATCGCCCCTATAACGGTCAAAACAAATACAGAAGCCGCCATGAAATACCAGTTTGCTGCAGGACTGACAGCAGCGCTTGGGTCAATTGTTTTAGCAGCTTCAGTAGAAATGCCTGATAACAATCCGTCGGTTCCGGATATAATAAGATTCGCTGTAAAGCCTGATCCCACCCCAGCAAATCCTGCTGCTAATCCAGCAAGCGGGTGCCTTCCTACTGTATAAAAAATCATTGCGGCAAGCGGAGGCACGATGACAAAAGCAGCATCTGCGGCTAAGTTGGCCATAATTCCTGTAAAAATGATGGCGTATGTAATAAGAGCTTTTGGAGCATTTAAAATCGTTTTCTTTATGGCCACTTCAAGCAGACCTACTTTTTCTGCAAGTCCGACCCCAAGCATCATAGCAAGTACAAGTCCTAGGGGCTTAAATTCAGTGAAATTGGTCAGCATCGATGTTAAGATATACTGAATGCCTTCGTGCGACAACAAACTTTTAATTGGAAGAGTCTTATTAGTACCGGGATGGACCACCGTTACTCCCATACTACTAATAGCAACAGATGCTACTACGATAATAAGCGCTAGACATACAAACAAAATAAAAGGATCAGGTAGTTTATTTCCGATTGCTTCTACTCTTCCTAATAGTTTGTCTAGAAAGGTTGTTGGGTGTGATTTTTGCTCTGTCTGCAAATTAGGTTGTGCCATACTTTCGCTCCTTTTTCGTTTAGATTCTTTTTAGATTTTTCCTTTTAATTACCAAAAAGACTATTAGTACATAATAATCTGAATATTTATATTATTCAAGTATTATTTTTGAGGAATCTTTATTTATCTATTAAAACTAATAGCATTTAGATAAATAGAAAGACAGAAGATATCTTTTTAATCGACAATCAAAAATAACAAAAAGCTCTCCGTTTGAAGAGAGCTTTTTGTTATTTCGCTATACTAGACGGAGCGGACTCTTTTCCTGACTCATTAACAGCTGTTACATAGTAACGAGCTTGAGATGCGTCGGAGTCAGCAAAGCTTTTTCGCTCAAATTCCGAAACGCTGCCAATATGGACAAATGTTCCGCCTGGATTCTTTTTATAAATGCGATAGCCGATAATATTACCTTCTCGTACCGCGTACCACGTAAGCAAATCACCGCTCATCTTTACATGTGTAGGAGGTTGTGGTGCATTTGCTTCACGCTCCAATTCTTTTGCTTGGTCAGCTTTTAGTTCTGTATAGACAACTAACCTCTCTTGATGGGTTCCTTCCGCACGGTCAAACGTGCCTGTGCAGGTAATTAAATTTAAATTACGTTTGTTGCTGTACCCAAAAATTTCGTTTAGAGGTGCCTTATCTCGCGGATAGTTTTTTATACGTTTAACAACAAAAGTAAGCGTGGTCCCCTGTGCATCTCTGACGGTAATTTCATCGTCTTTTTTTAAGTTTTTTAGGTTGTAAAAGACGGCAGGTCCGGTTTTACTGTCTACGTGTCCTGCTAATACAGCATTTCCTTTTACGCCAGGTTTAGCTCCTGGTTCAAACCAAGCAACTCCATTTTCTGTAGATGGAGCTGCCATTTCACCGCTGTCTAATACTCCTACTTGTTCAATTGAAGCCTCCACATGAACAGCAGGAATGGACACTTTTTCAGGGATGATTCCTTTAAATTCTTTGTTTAACTGTTTGGCTTCTGTTTTATGCTTTTTTAGTACAGCAAATTCTTCTTCAAGCGTTACCCGGCTTTTTAGCTCCTTTGATTGTGCTTCTTTTTCTTTGTGTTTAGCTGCAGCCTGTTGCTTTGTTTCTTTTGCTTCTACCATTTGTTCTTTAAAATATAGTCCCCCGCTAACAAGGAGGACTAAACTTAATATACAGTAGGCGAGAACAATCGCTTTTTTCACATCGTCACCTCATTTCACAGCTGTTTATAAAAAAGAAGAGAGAACAACCTCTCTTCTTTTTTTCAGGACTCTTGACTTGTAAATCATAAGGAAAAGGAGAAAAATATTATTTGCTTACTGGTTTCTTGCGTAAAATCACTCCAGCTGTTAACACAGCTAACGAACCTAGTGCAATATAGATCGCTGTTAGTGGGTTCATCGTTGATTCAGATGCCCCGCCCATACCTGTTTTCGGCATATCTGTTGGCATAGCTGTTTCAGCAAACTTATCGGGGTTTTGTTTTACGATTGCTTCACCTAAAGCTTGGCCAACACCAAACATTAATTTATACCCTTCACGATACGTATCATAACTTCCAGCGTAGTCACCGGATGCATATTGCTCAAATGTTTTAATAACCGTATCTTCATGTGCTTTTATAGCTGCCTGTGCGTCTGCAGTTGGAAGGTTTCCATCTGTTGCTGTTCCTAAGAATGTACCAAATTCTTGCGCGAATTTATGGAGCTTATCTTTTGCAGCTTTTTCTCCTGCTTCATCGCCTTTTACTTGTGCACTTACTAATTCAGCTTGGGCATTGATGTGATCTCCTTGCCAAATTTTTTCGAATTGTGCAGCTCCTTCATCCCCATATACTGAGCCGATTGCAGCTTTAAAATCTGCTGTGTTGGCATTTTCTAACCAGCTAACATAATCGTAATCTTTTGAACCGTTAAACCCTTTTTCCATTCCCATTGTTGCTAAAGCAAAATGTTCTGCTGCTAAGCTGTTTAATGAAGAACGTAAATCTGCTGCTGGTGTATCTACTTTTGTATTGTCGAATTTATCGGGCATTTGCGTTACGATTGCATTTGATAA
The DNA here is from genome assembly GCF_056395685.1 of Priestia sp. 10L35. Lineage (NCBI taxonomy): Bacteria > Bacillati > Bacillota > Bacilli > Caryophanales > Bacillaceae > Priestia > Priestia sp. 10L35. The sequence continues at coordinate 257,482 of NZ_JBFTKA010000003.1, forward strand.
CGCTTTACTAATTGCAAACATTTGCTGATATCCTTCGCGGTATGTCTTCGCGGCTGCCTCATAGTCACCTTCTACATAATCTTCAAACGTTTCTTTTACTTGATCTTCGTGCACACGAAGCGCTTCTTTTGCAGCATCTTCAGGTAGTTTACCTTCCGTAGCAGTGCTTAGAAACTTAGCAAATTCATTCACGAATTGATCTACTTCTTTATCTACTTCCGCCATGGCTTCTTTGTCGTTTTCTTTTGTTGCTTTTACAAAATCATCTGTGTAATTGTTGTGTTCTCTGAAAATTCGTTCAAATTCAGCCGCTCCTTTATCACCATAGATAGAAGCAATGGCTGGCTCCATGTCGACGGCGTTTTGATCCAATGCCTTGAACGCAGCGTCAGCATCTTTAGAACCGTCATAGGCTGTTGTCATAGCGGCAACGGCAAGCGTAAAGTGTTCAGATAATAGGTAGTCTAAGTTCGCTCGTAGATCTGAAGCTTTTGTTACTGCCGTTGGTTTTGCTTCCTCTGCATTTGCAATAGTCGGCATCAATAGTGAAGCTCCTAGTACAGGGATCATTAATTTTTTACTTAATTTCATCATTTTCCACTCTCCTCATTTTTAGTTGATGTACGCCACTTTTTTCATTCTTACTACATCTTAAACCATTAAATGGATTGAAAATTTTGAATATTCTATATATTAAACTTTCATGTTCCCTCGCATTTAATGATCCTTTTTAGGAAGTATTCTCTTTCTATTTACTAAACGATCGCTGAGTGATGTTGGATCACTCTTTTTTAAAATTTTTTTAATGTCATCTTCGTGAAGAATGCCTTCCCTTTCTACTTATCTAACGAACGCCTTCTTCAGCTAGATCACTTTTTTTGAAAAAAGTTTTTAAGCGCCTTTTCTTAAGAATTCCTTCCTTTTCTACTTACCTAACGAGCACCTTCTTCATTTGGATCACTTTTTGAATAAATATTTTAAATTTAACAGAAAAAGAAATTGAGACAGAACAAGATATATTCAATTTAAAGACGAACAAATGGGATAAATGAGTTAGTATGAATCACTTTTAACACCGCTGTTGATTTCCGTTCAAGACTTCGCTTTCTGCAGGCAGCCGCTGAGCCTTTTCGTCGCTTACGCTCCTGCGCCTCCTCCCTTCTGCTTTTCTCTCCAATCAACAGCTAGAAGCCACTATATACATGAAACCTGCGCAATAAAAAATCCGAACGAGTTGGATTCTCCATCAAGAATCTCAATTCATCGTTCGGATCTTCTTTCAACTAAACTACTTTTGTCTGAGCCTCTTTTTATCTTTACTTATTTAAAAAATTCCACATCACGTCGTTGACTTCTTGTGGCTTTTCATGCTGAGGAGCATGAGATGCTTCAGCTAATCGGTGAACAGATATGTTTGGTACATATTCTTCAATACCATCTAAGTTTTCAGGCATAAAAGTAGGATCTTGATTTCCCCAAATAATTTGTACCGGGATGTGTAACACTTCTTCTTCTAACGGAAACAAAGATTTTCTTTGAAGGTCTTCTTCTGTGAAAATCTTTAAGTTGCGGTAATAACTTAGCATGGACAGCACAGATCCATTTTCCCAAGAGTTCATGTATGCTTGAACATCATCAGCTGTTAGATATCCTTTTTTTACACCTGGGTCGATCACAAGCTTACGCAAACCTGAGAAATTATCTCGTTCCATATAGTCCTGTGCTTCTTGTTTTTGAAACCATTTCATATATTCACTTGCTTTTTGCTGATTTTTATTTGTTCTAAGCTCACGCATAAATGTATAAGGGTGCGGACCGTTAAAAGCAATTAATTTTTGTACATATTCAGGGTAGCGATAAGCAAATGTCCAGCCGATTCCTGCTCCCCAGTCGTGTACAACTAGCGTGCAGGAGCTATATCCTAAACCTTCAATCACTTGGCGGATATCTTCTACTAGCACATCAATTTCGTATGATTCCAGTCCGCTTGGCTTTTCAGATAGATTATATCCTCTTAAATCCAAAGCAACTGTGTGAAAATCATTAGAAAATTCATCTATCTGGTGTCGCCAAATATGCGAAAAGTCAGGAAACCCATGAAGAAATAGCATAAGATCTCCTTGTCCCTTGCTTATGTAGTGCAGTTTAACGCCATTTACGTTTATATACTGTTCACTCATTTTTCATTTCCTCCTTTTATGTAGCTGTAGAGCAGTATAACGTTGTAAAAAATGAACGTCAATTCATTTGCTTCGTTCACTTCTTTTTATTTCCTTTTATGAATATAGTTAATTATTTAGAGTGCACCTTTTTAAAGGAGTGGTTAACGATGGCTCATATGTATTCCAAGGGCTGGTTTGTTCAGCAGTTAAAAGCGGCCAATATCTCTAAAATTGATGGAAGAAAGCTAGAAAGTTATAAAACCTACATTCTTCGTAATTTATATGCTGAGCTTATAGAACAAGGTAAAATCAACGGCTAAAAGAGGTTGAGACATCACGGAATGAATCCCATCTAAAGATGAACAAATGGGATATATGAGCTGAACTGCTTGAGACACCGCAGTTGATTTCCGTGCAAGGCTTCGCTTTCCGCGGGCGGCCGTTGAGCCTCCTCGTCGCTTTCGCTGCGGGGTCTCACCTGTTCCGCTTTTCCCGCAGGAGTCTTCGTCTTGCCCTCCAATCAACTGCTAGAAAGATTTACACACATGAAATCTACGTTTGTCCCAACAAAAAAACGAACCACTGATCAAAAGTCTTGATCAATGGTTCGTTTTACATTTCGTCTAAAATATTTTTGTCCCAGCCTCTTTTTTTTAAAGCGATTGCTCAATAAAAGATAATACGCGCTTTACATATTCTTTTTTGTATACATGATAATTTTGCACGTGTTCTGCTTTATCAGTTTTCCAGAAGTGAAAAGCATCCGGGTGCGTTTTAGCCATTTTTTCACTTTCAGTGTAAGGAATTTTTGTATCTCCTGTGCTGTGTATAAATAAAATTGGTCGAGGGTAAATATGCTCGACTGCTTTTATAGGACTAGCTTCAGCAGGATTTGCATCTGCAATAACAGGAAGAATAGCAATTGTTAGCGGTGTAAACGGAAAGTTTGGTAAATGAGACCATACAGATAGATTTTCTTTTAAATAAGAGGTTAAATCACTAAAAGGACTATCGGCTACCACCGCTTTTACGTCGTCCTCTTGAGAAGCTGCTAATAAAGAAGTAGCTGCTCCCATTGAAATGCCGTAGAGCACAATTGGCTCTTTTGTTGTTTCTTTCATTTTCTGAATAACGCCTAATAAATCGAGCTGTTCTTTTACACCAATCGTCGTTTGATCTCCTTCTGAGTCTCCTGAATCTCTAAAGTCAAACATGACTACTCGATATCCCGCTTTTACAAATTCCTTACTCAGCGGTAGAAAGCCAGCTCCTTGTGCTTCACGGTTATTTCCGTATCCATGTGACATAATAATGGTCGCTTTTGGCTGTTCCGTTGGTTCAATCATCCATCCTTTTAAATGGGTTATTCCGTCTTTGCTCAAAAATACTTGATTGCTATAGTGCATGCCGTAATCACCAGGATTTTTCACAGCAGGATTTTTATCTAGTTTTGTCAGGCTTATGCCTACATAAAGAGAAATTGCCGTACAAAGTACAAAACAAAGAATAACAAAGGATATCAGGCTGATCCATATTGTTTTTTTCTTTTTTCCTGTATTTGGCTGTCGATTTAGAACTGGAGTCAAGCTCGTTCCTCCTTTTTATCTAAGATCATCTTTCCTATTCCTATTGCTGCTTCCCTTTCTCCATTTTAAAGCTAGCACGTCTATTTTATGAATAAAATTCGTTTTATTTTCCACATATTTTTCTGGTTCAAAGCGATAGCGATGCGCTAGTTCTATTTTCAACGTTTCGTATTCTTTTGCTGTATCAGGGTGAGTTCGCAGATAATCTCGAAACCATATATGCCGATTAATTTCTGGATGACCTTTTTCATAAATATGAACATGGTGCGTTCTTTGATTTCCGCCTTTTTGGAAGTATCGTCTTCCTTTTATGCCGTTTTCACCTTTCGCTTCGTAACCAAGCTGTTCCATCCTCTGATTATATGTATCTACTTTCTTTATATCTTTCACTTCAATAAGTAAATCAATAATCGGTTTTGCGCTTAGGCCGGGAACAGCAGTGCTTCCGATATGATGAACCTCTAAAACTTGAGCTGAAATTATAGTTGTTAAGGTGGCAGCTTCTTTTGAAAATTCCTTTTCCCACGCGATATTATAGGGTGTCAGCTGAATTTCTCTTACGGACTTCATCTTCAATTCCTCCTCTTGCAACGAAAAAACTGCTTATTATAGAATAGCCTATAATAAGCAGTTTTTCATCATTTAACATGTTATTAAGTTTTATCTAGCAAACGCCTGCTTCGCTAAATTAATAATCGTCATATCATCCATTGGAGGGTTGTGAAGCCCAGCACGTACGTCTCTATAATAGCGCTGCAGCGGATTACTGCGCTGCAAGCTTCTCGCCCCCACTATGCGCATTGCTTTGTCGACAACCGTACAGGCACTATTGGTCACTACGTGTTTGACAGCTGCTAACTCTCCCGCTAATGCTGATCGGTCGCCGGTTTCATCCCATTTACTTGCCACGCTGTACATAAAGTGACGCGCCTGCATAAGTTCAAGTTCCATCTCTCCTACTAAACGCTGCACATTTGGCAGCTCGCTAATCGTTCCTTCAATACTATTAGGCGAATATTCTGCAGCAAATGCGACAGCATAATCTCTTGCTGCGATGGCTGTACCCATGTAGCAAGCTGGTATATGAAGCAGCCAACCGCTTGGCTCATTCTTTTTAAAACCACTGAGGCGTTCAACAAGAAAGTCGTGTTTAATATCGACGTTTTCTAGCACAAGATCATGACTTCCTGTCCCGCGCATTGCAATCATATCCCATGTTTCTTCTATTGAAAGTCCGCTTGTTTCACGAGGAATTAAAAACAAGCCGATCTCTTCTTCACCTTCAATGCTTGCTTTTACCAAAAAGTAATTTAACACTGGAGACATCGTAGTGAATGTTTTTCGGCCATTGATTCGCCAGCCTTCTTTTGTTTTTACGGCTGTCGTTTCCGGTTTTCCTCCTCGAGTAGGACTTCCCGTCTTCGGTTCAGTAGCAGCGGTGTTAATAAGTGCACCTTTTTCTATTTCTTTAAAAATAAAATCGAGAATTTGCTGATTCCAAGGCTTTTTTTCACGCAAGTCCATTGTAATCCCCATATGCCATCCAATACTAAGAGCCGTAGAAGCATCTCCTTGAGCAATTAATTCTTGAAATAATAAAAAATCATAAAGGCGTAATTCATCTCCGCCATATTTGCTTTCGAGAGAAAGACGTGTATAGCCCGCTTCTTTTAACTCTTGAATATTTTCAAAGGGAAACGTACCTTCTTCATCTATTTTAAAAGCTCGTTTCTTAAATTTTTCGACTAGAGGCTGCAATTTTTCATACGTAGACTCTTGATTTTTATTTACAAATGAAACACTCATTTGCTTCATCTCCTTTTTATATGACAGAGTGTCCCTATCGGATTAATATATAGTTCTTATCATAGCATACCTCGCCTTTTCTGTGCATGTTTGGTGTGTTTATCTTTCTTGTTGAATCTATTCTTTTTCCAATTTAATGGTCTGTTTTACCTACGCATCCCATACATTTAATGGAATAAAAAGAAAGGAATGGTGTGAATGAATCAATGTCCAAAATGCGGGGCCAGTGCAAGCACAGACCAATTATTTTGCAATAACTGCGGCTTTTCTTTCACCGTGTCCCCAGCTGCAGCTAAGCATAAAAAGAGCTGGTATATTGGCGGGGGTATTGCGCTTATCCTTCTTTTAACTTTTGTATTTTATTTCTTTTTCGCTGGCTCAGAAGAAAAGACGGCTGACCGCTTTATTGAGGCATTAGAATCGAAAGATACAGCTGTGTTAAGAGAGTTATTAGACTCTTCGCAGTCTACTATAGTTATTAATGACACATCTATTCAAGCTCTGTTAGACGCAACTTCCGATGGTTCTATTTTACGAGACGTTGAAACTGATTTAAAAAATAAATCGAGTATCTACTTTACAATAAAAGAACAGAAACATTCACTACTCTTCAAAAAACAGTACGTGGTTGTGCCGTCATCATATTATATCTCCCTCACCACGCCAGAGGATACAACAGTTACAGTCAATGATACAAAACAATCGATATCCAAGAATCAAACGCAAAAAATAGGGCCTTTTATGATTGGGAATTACCCGCTTACGGCTTCTTATGAAAGCTCTTATGGAAAACTTACAGACCAAACCACTGTAAATTTTCACCGGCAAAAAGAAGAAAATATATCTGTGGTATTTGAAGGGGCTTACGTTACAATCTCATCGAATAGAGATGACGCTATTTTATTCGTAAATGGAAAAAGCACGGGACTGCAGGTGAATAGCTCATCACAAATAGGGCCTGTTGCCACGGATGGAAGCGTCACTGTTCATGCAGAAGTGCAAAAAGACGGCACAACGTTCAAAAGCAGTCCCTACACTATTCAAAGTGAAGAAAGTATTATGTTAAATATACAAACGCCGCCCGTCGAAAAGGAAAAAACCGTCATAAAAGAACGAGAAGTGATCGTGCCTGGGCCGCGCTCTTATGCTACTTCAAGCTCTTATATTCTTGCTGGTTCGGATTCTTACAAATTAAGCTATAGTGATATTAGCAGTTTGAGCTCGAGTGAACTAAGGCTAGCTCGAAATGAAATCTATGCGCGACATGGGTATGTATTTAAATCGAAAGATCTTCAAGCCTATTTTTATGAAAAGTCATGGTATACGCCTGATTCATCATTTAGAGATTCCTACTTATCAAGCGTTGAAAAATACAACGTTGATTTTATTAAATCATATGAGTAAGGTGCACTCCCCTTTTGCACAGGGGAGGTTTTTAATTGAATCGAGTGCTTACTCCAACGTTTTTTTACATACCATAATCCCTATACACGTTAATAAATTTCTTATAGCCTTCTTTATTCTTTTCACTGTAAAATATAAAGTAGATGTACATAAACTTAATACACACATAAGGAGAGATGGAGAATGAATGGAATTGGACGACTTCCACAAAAGCTTAATGGCCATTTGATTTTAGAAAATATTCAAGAAACCATGATCATTGCAGATAAAGACTATCGTGTGCAGTGGATGAATGCAAGAGCAATTGAAACACTCCAGCCAGTACTCCCAATCTACCAGTTATCTCATATCGAAGAGTTAATTGGAAAGCATATGGACTTCTTTCATTCCAATTCTGAAGAAGCGGAAAAATTACTCACCTCTCTTCATACAACCTACCGAACGCGTATAACGATTGGCAGTCAATACGTAGCAGAAGCTGTGATTCACCCTATTGATACAAAAGACGGCGAGCGTTATGGCTACTTGCTTATGCTATTAGACTTTACAGATCAAGCCGAAGCAGAGCTTGAAAAAGAACGGTTAATTGAGGATTTGTCCACACCTTTATTAAAAATATGGGACGAGGTTTTAGCTGTGCCCATTACCGGTAAGATGGATATAGAACGTGGTAAGAAGCTAACTGAAACGGTATTGGAGGCAGTTGTAAAAGAACAGGCGCGCTATTTGCTTATTGATTTATCTTCCCTTCATTCGTTAGATGAAGAACACGGTTATTATATTAACACGCTTCACGATGCTTTGCGTTTGATTGGTACCACTTGCCTTATTGTTGGTCTTTCTTCAAAAATGGCTCTTTCGCTTGTAGATTTTCAGTTTAATTGGCGAACATTTTCCACTGTCCAACAAAGCATCTCTTACATTTTAGAAAAAAAGAATTATCGTATTGCACCCATTTCATAAGCCCATCATATCATTAAGTAATCCTCTCTCAATCGCTTTTTCCTTCAATCGGAAAAGGCGATTTTAGTTATGAGGAATTGTGAACGTTTAGGCACTTATCATCATAGGATACATTAATCAACCATAGAAAAGGGTGAGAGCGTATGCCAAGTGTTATTAACATTTATAATTTAAAGATCAACAGTATCTCAAGCAACGGTTCTGTCAACATTGGCGAAGCACTCCATAACAGTCACACGGCTCATTCAAAATCCACTGGTACGAACTCTTCTTATGGCGATGTCTCACCTGCTTCCTCGAAAATGCGAAACATTTATATCGATCCTGATACAAATGACCAAACAGATATTGCAAACGTTGATCATGTCAATGGTTATCAGCAGTGATATAGGGCAATGCTTGTCAACAGCATGACGACAAACGGTGAATACATTCTCTCTGAACGCAATAGACCGTTGGAGTAGAATGAATAAAAACAGTAAGGAGTCTCTTTATGCCTCTTCAAATTAACGTTTTTAATATCGTAACAAACGGTGTCACGCAAAACGCAAATATTGATTTTGGTTCCACGATTCAAAACAGTCACACGGCGAACTCCAAGTTTAACGGAGCGAATTTCTCTTTAGGTAACTTCTCTCCTACTTGCTCTCAAATGAATACGGGCGTGTTAGATCCTGATGTAAGTGATCAAGATCAAATTGCAAACCCTTCAGCTCCAATTGGAAATCAAATTTAGCTTTAACAATTTTGTCGTTTTACTTGGCACATTACAAGGAGGTGTGTAAATATGTTTCCATTTGGAAAGTCTCCTTTTAAAGGAATGATGGAAAATATCCCAAAAGGAATGGCATCTAAAGACATGAATAAGTATATTCAGCAAATGATTTCTTCTACCATGTCCCATTCTTTTCCGGATTTTATGCAAGGAAATGAATTCTTTAAGCAAGCCCAAGACATGATGAAAGAACAGCAGGATATGGGAACTGAAGGTCATGGACAAAAGCCAAGAAGATTTGATTCAAACGTCATCAATACATTAGATGAATGCATTGTGCAGCTAAAAATCCCTAACCGCGATATTGTATCAAGCATTAAAGTCTATCATACGCCATATGTGTGTACGATTGAAGGAATAGATGGAGAAGAATCCTTCAAAGAAGAAATTCAGCTTCCTTGTTCGGTTCGTAAAAAAGGCACACGCGCCATCTATCGTTCCGGAGTGTTGGAAATCCGGATGCCTAAACATGTTAATATTCCTATGTCTCAAATAGACGTCCACGATTTAGATTAAAGTGGACGTTTTTTTCTGTTTTCATGCATACATATAAAATAGAAAGCTGCAAAAGGCCTTGTTTTATTTTTTTAAAGAAGGTGACAAATATGAATCACGGAAAATTTAAAAAGTGGGCAGAAACGTTACAAGAAGAAAACCATACGAAATTTTGGGAAAAGATTTTTGATGATGATCATGAAGAAAAGAATGATACGGAAGCAGATGCTTCTCCTCAAATTGTAAATGAGTACCGAGATTATCCTTTAATTGATGTATATGAATGGGCAAATCAACTGTTAGTTGTAATTGAAATACCCGGTGCTAAACGAACAGACGTCGAATTAACCATGCATGAAAATACTTTACACATATCCGGTTCATCTCTTTTAACCGTGAAGGATGCAAATGTTCTTCACAAAGAAAGACGTGAAGGAACGTTTCAACGATCAATCATCCTTCCGCCTGGTGTAGGGGAAGCGCCGTGTCACGCATCATTTAAAGATGGTCTTTTGCATGTGAAATTTGATTTGTAATTTATTGTGCAGAACTATACGTAGCATGAAAGGCAGGGAATTTCATGTTTTCTAAGTGGTTTAAACAATCGCCTAAAATTGAAACAGTCCGTAAAATAAACCCGTCTTCCCTTCCAACTCAAAAAAAAGCAGGTCCCATAGACCAACGTTCTAATCAAAAGCGGAAAGAATTACCGGAAAAGATGAAAGCTAAAAAACAGTCTAATCTAAAAAAAACCCCTCAACAGCCAAAGAAGTTGCCTAGCCAAATGGAGCCTAAGACCTCTGCTGAAGCTGAATCCACAAAGCCTGCTCTTTCGATAGATTCAGCGCTGAACCTGCAGGGAATTATTGATCAAGTGACGCGTTTAACCGACGCGATCCCTAAAATAGAAGAGCTTCATCAGCAATTAAATGAATCAGCTCACCTTATTCAATCACTGTCTCAACTGCACGAGCAAACAGCTCATTTACTCTCGGCTATGCAGTCAGCTCCTAATTTCGAAGCTATTCAAAAACAGCTCTCTGCGTTAAAGGAAGAATCGTCTAATACAGCCTTATATGAGATGGTGAAAACTCTTGACAAAAAGATTGATGAAGTAACTCAGCCAAAGCAGTCCATTGTTGTTGAAAAAATCATAGTCGAAAAAGTATTGTTAGACAAAATTGATCTTAGTAATAATTTCGGCCAGCTAGGCATTAAAGATTTGACCGGTCACTTAAACATCGGCACTACTTACAGCGCTGACTCTGATCAAGTAGATGAAGAAGTCAAAGACTTGTTTTCTGTTAAGCTAAAAGAAAAAAAGATTGATGAACATACAACTGAAACAACGATGAGTTCAGGAGGTGAAACAGAAAAATCTGATGATCACTCCGAAGAATAAAAAATGACCGCTACTGCTTATTTAAAGCAATTATCGGTCATTTTTGTTTCCATAAATAGTTGTAATTCTTTTTGGAGGCGTTCCATCAATAACTCTGAAATTTCTTCTTGATTTTCTTCTTTATGATGAGATGATGCTACAACAATACGTCCTGTTTTTCCTAAGAAAGCCCGGTACTCAATTACCTTCATCGCAGCATGAAGTAAGTTCCCGTCCGAAAACGGCGCATTTGTTAGTAGAACAATATTTACTTCGTTTTCTTTTTGTCTATGTGTCAGCACAGCCAGCCACGAGTAACCTTTATCGTCTTTTAAGCGAACTTCATAACTAGATAAAGACGCAGATTTCCACGCCGCGTTAGCACTGCTTTGCTGTTGAACAATTTCTTGACACCAGTCTAGACCTGTTTCATTGGAACCCAGCGAAAGAGTTCTCAAAGGACGAACAAAGGATAAACATAGCTTGCCCGGTTCCTTTTGCAACTTATACAACTCATGGAAGTCCGTCTCTGGATATTGATACGGCGGCACAAAAGCAATTTGTCGCTTATTCACAGCAGGATGGTGAAATACATGCAAATCAACGCCATATACTCTTTTTAACGTAGCTGCATCCTGAAAAATGGCATCCATCCCCGTTTCTTCTACTCTTCCATCTTTCAGTAACACGGCATTATCTGCAAACAGCGAGGCAATGTTGAGATCATGCAAAATGGCTAGGACCGTCAAGCTCATTTCCTGCTGTAAAGTTTTTAACAGCTGAAGCAGTTCCATTGTATGTTTTACATCTAAGTGATTCGTTGGTTCATCAAGAAGTAAGTAGTCAGGTTCTTGCGCTAGTGCTTTAGCCAGTAAAACCCGCTGTTTTTCTCCACCGCTTAGCGATTGAAAAGTATGATTTCTATAGTGCCAGACGTTTGTTAATTTCATCACGCTTTCCACCACTTCTTCATCCTGTGCTGATACAGTGCTAAACAATCCTTTTGCCTGATAAGGGTAACGTCCAAGTGAAACAATTTCTTGAACCGTAAATTCTAGCCCAATTTGATTTTCTTGCGTCATGACTGCAACTTTTTGCGCCAGTTGTTTTGGTGAATAAGCCTTCACTGACTTTCCTTCCACCTTCACTTCTCCTGATTGAATGGTTAATACATTCATAATTAAGCGAATAAGCGTTGTTTTCCCGCTTCCATTTGGTCCTAGTAAAGCGACAAAAGAACCTTTGTCTACGGTGAACGTGATGTCACGAACGGTCGGCTGCTGCTTATCGTATCCTCCTGTCACATTATATAGTTCAATCATGATATTCCTCTTTTCCGCATACGTTCTTTTACAAGGAGCAGGGTAAAAATCGGCGAACCAATTAAGGCAGTTACGACTCCAATCGGCAGTTCACGAGGTTCTAATATCGTTCGTGCCAATAAATCTGCTAAAACCAAATAACTTCCTCCAATTAAAATAGAAAGCGGCAGTACATGCTTATGATTAGCTCCCGCTACGAGACGAACTACGTGGGGGATAACTAAGCCAACAAATCCAATTGCCCCAGATACTGATACCGCAGCCCCTGTTAATACGGATGCACCTATTAAAATCATTCTTTTTTTCTTCTTTACGTCTATTCCCATAAACTGAGCGGATTGATCGCCAAATGCTAAGCCGTTCAGCTCTTTTACATGTAACAACAGCATAATTGTACCGATCAAAAAGAACGGCCCTAAAATTTGAATATGAGACCATCCTCTCATTGATACGCTTCCCATTAGCCAATATAAAACCTGCCTTACATCTTCTTCGGGAGAAAGAGCCACAATTAATGAAATAAGCGCGCTCATAAAGGATGATAAAATAATCCCCGCTAAGATGATGGTTTCATTGGCCAAATTGCCGCTTGCGAGTTTCGTAATACCAAAAACTAAAAGAAGAGTAATAAAACCAGATACAATGCCGACTACAGGCAGCGTGAAGATAGACAAACCAAAAATACTCCAATGAAAATAAATTGCCATGACAGAGCCAAGGGTTGCACCTGAGGAAACCCCAATCGTATAAGGATCGGCAAGCGAGTTTCTTAATAGCCCTTGAAAGGCAGCCCCTGCTATTGAAAGTGAAGCTCCTACTAAAAATGCCACCAGTACTCTTGGAAAACGAATTTGCCAAATGATTAAATCCATGTTTTCTGGACCGTGATATAAGGATAGCCCGGTAAGGTGGCCAATAATAATTTTGATTGTATCTCCTACGGTTAACGAAACTGTACCAATAAATACGCCCATAATTATCGAAGTACATACAATAAATAAACTGACTATGTATAAAATAGATGCTTTGTTAAAAAAAATACGTTTAAAAATCAATACGTTCAGCTCCTCTAGGAAACGAGGCGTGATGTTTTATATTACATTAACCATTCATTTTCCTGTCCATAAACCATGCTTCCACCATGCATTAAGTTGGAAACAATCATCTTTTATTTGTTACGAGTGCTAGACTGTTGAACTGGGCAACGTAGAATAGCGTACTAAAGTTCTTGGTAAAAAAACAAGCGAAAGCCTCTACAAGCTATACTTTTTGTGTTTGCTCCGGACTTTTATAGTTGTCTATTAACTGATACAGCTTTTCCATATCTACGGCTTCTCTCACATATGCTGCTGCTTTTGAAAAAGACTCCTCTTTTTGCAGGCGACTGTTGAATGTGTCCGTAATAGGCGGCAATTTTTTATGTTTACGAATTTGATTAAGCAAAGCTCTGCGCAAAGAATCGTTATGAAACACATCATGAACATACGTGCCAATGACATTGTCTTTAACCGTTCCTTCTTTTTCATGCTCTACCACTGCAAAAGCTTTCGTGGTGCTCTTAGAAACCGTCTTTCCCATATGAATTTCGTAGCCTTCAATCGAAACTCTTTCATTTTCTAACTGGACATACCCAGAAACTCTTTCTGTTTTTTTGCTGGTTGTCATAACCGTTTCCACTGGAAGCAAGCCCAGCCCTTTAATGGACTCAATCCGAGATTCTACTGCATCAGGGTCTGTAATTGTCTCCCCTAGCATTTGATATCCTCCGCAGATGCCAATGACGTGAACGTTCGTTGTGTTCAAGACTTGATTAATGGCTAGATCCAGGCCGCTTTCTTGTAAAAACTGAGCATCTTCAATCGTATTTTTGCTTCCTGGCAAAACAATTAAATCAGGCGTACCTAATTGCGACGGCTTGGTTACAAGCCTCACGTGACAGTCTTCTTCTAAGCTTAAAGGATCGATGTCTGTAAAATTTGAGATGCGCGGGTACGAGATAACCGCAATATCAATTTCTTTTAACGGATTCACAAGCGTTGAGTAATTTCTGAGTGATAACGAATCTTCCGCGTCAATTTCCACGTTGTTCATATAAGGAATAACTCCTAGAACCGGAACACCCGTGTATTCTTCAAACCACTTCAACCCTGGTTTTAAAAGTTCTAAATCTCCTCGGAATTTATTAATTAACACCCCGATAACTCTAGACTTGTGTTCATCTGGAAGCAATTGAAGAGTACCGACTAGGCTCGCGAAAACGCCACCTTTATCAATATCTCCTACTAACACAACAGGCGCTTCTGCTATTTTTGCAACACGCATATTTACGAGTTCCCGATCGTTCAAATTGACTTCGGCAGGACTTCCAGCGCCTTCAATCACAATTCGATCATAATGATTGGCAAGCTCTTTATAAGCTTCCGTGATAACGTTCAAACCTTCATTAAAAAATTCTTGCCGATACTGAAAAGCAAACATATTACGTAGCGGTTTTCCGTGAACAACTATTTGAGATTCATGATCACGAGTTGGTTTAATTAAAATAGGGTTCATATTGGTTGTTGCTTCTACTCCAGCCGCTTCTGCTTGAATTCCTTGCGCTCTGCCAATTTCTTTTCCATCCATTGTAATGTATGAATTAAGCGCCATATTTTGCGATTTAAACGGTGCAGTTTGATAGCCGTCTTCTTTAAAAATACGGCAAAATGCTGTAGCAATCATGCTTTTTCCAGCGTCTGAGTGCGTTCCTTGAATCATAAGCGGTTTTCCTTTTTTCACTTTTTCCACTCCCTACCACATAAAAAAACCTTAACTGTAGAAGTCAAGGTTTGGTCATGCGCTCATTAACACATTGTCTTGACTTATTTCTCCCACCGAAAAATAAGGGGTTTTTAAAAGCAGGTCTCCTGGCTTATGCTTCATTTTACTTCTGCACCCTTCCTAGCTTGACTAGTGGGTCTTTGCAGGTTCATCCACATTTACAGTAGCGGGGGCTGCACCGGATTTACACCGATTTCCCTATTATCCTCCTTAGAGGCACTTTTAAAATCATTTATTCTTTATTGTAACGAATTTTATAACCATTCACAATAACGATTTTCTTCTATTATTATATATTACTGTGTTTATACTTATTTGGGTCTCGTATGCTATAATAACAATTATTTTCCAAACATCTTATGGAATAGCTAGGAAGGTGCTCACAGTTGAAGAAAAAAATCATTTATGTCTTTATCAGCGTGTTTGTTCTTTATATAGCAATCATATCTTTTTGTATGTATCAAACTGCTCACAAGCCTGTTCCACAAAACGCAGATTATGTGCTCGTTTTAGGTTCTAAAGTAGATGGTGACCAAATGTCTCCTAGTTTAAAAGAACGAGTAAAGACGGCCTTATCTTATTTACAAGCCAATCAACAAACAAAAGTTATCGTAACGGGTGGAAAAGGATCCGATGAAGAAATTTCTGAAGCAGAGGCAGCCTATCGTTTTCTGCGGAAAGAAGGAATTAAGAAGAATCGAATTATAAAAGAAAATCAGTCAACTTCTACTTTTGAGAATTTTACTTTTACTAAACAGAAAGTTGATATTCAACACAAAAAAGTCGTGCTTGTTAGCAGTGATTTTCATTTATTTCGCGCCTCTATTATTGCCAAACGTCAAGGCTTTGACGTTTATCCTTTAGGTGCAAAAACACCAAATTCAATTAAACTTCAAGCCTACTTTCGTGAGTATGCTGCTATTTTAAAAACATGGCTGTTTGATAAATAAATAAATAAATAGAGTAAGTAGCTCTACAAATAAAAAACACGGCATGAATTCATGCCGTGTTTTTTATTAATCATCTGTATCGATAACTGCTTTTGGTAAACCTGTGTATTTCGCCCAGTAGAAAATACCAAGTGAAACAAGGGCAATTAAAATTAAGTCAAGCGGGTTGCTTAGCACACCTTGTCCTCCACCAAATGAACCTAGATAAGAGATAACAAGCATAATAATATAATAAGCAACTAGCCACCAAGCAGATTTAAGCTGCTGTGCAAATTTTACAACGTCAGTTGGTACGTATTTCTTAAACGCTACGTAGATAACAACCATTAGAAGCTGTGATCCTAGCAGCCAAGAAATTGTCGTCCACCCTGACCAATATACGATGTATGAACAGAAAATAAATGAAACAGGAGCAATAACGCTCATGCCTTTTAATTTAAAAGGTTTTTTAAGGTCTTTTGCATTTACTCTGAATGCAGCAGCTGAAATTGGCGCAATCGCATAAGACAGAATAAGTGCCACTGAACATACGTTTACTAGCGCTTCCCAAGAAGGAAATGGCAGTGTCCAGAATACGGACATTCCAAATGATAGCCATAGTGACGCACGTGGAATTCCTGTTTTCTTATCTACTTTTGAGAAACGTTTAAATAATGTTCCATTACGAGACCACGCATAAACTAAACGAGAAGTTGTATTCATGAAGATGTTCCCGTTACCGCCTGGTGATAAAATAGCATCAAAAATAACAAGCGTTACTAACCAGCCAAGGCCTAAAATAAGTGCAATATCTTTAAATGGTAAAGAGAATTGCTCTTGAATTGTTCCCCATCCTCCTGATAGCATATCAGCCGGGATGTTACCAATGAACAATACTTGCAGTGCTGTGTAAATAATCGCTGAAAGTACAATACAGATAATGAGCGCGATTGGAATATTACGCTGCGGGTTTTTAACTTCACTGGCTACAGAAACAATAGGGTGAAGTCCTAGGTAAGCAAACATAACGCCACCTGTTGAAATGGCTGCTTGGATACCATTAAAACCAAACGGAGCAAAATCGCCAGTTGTAAAGTTAGCTGATTTAAAGTGATAAGCCAACACGACGATAATTGTAAGAGGAACCGCATATTTGAACACAGATATAATGACATTTGACTTAGCAAATGCTTTTACACTTACGTAGTTAATGATAAAAAATAGTGTTAATAACGCGAACTGAAATAACCAGCCGATTGTAGTAGGCGATTCAGAACCATGTTTAGTTAGACCAGGAAGCCAAAACGCAACATACTGACGTACAGCCGTTACCTCGATGGCAATCAAACTTGTGTAAGCAATAATGGTAATGAATGAAATTAAGTAACCCACTAAATGACCATGTGAGTAAACCGGATAACGGATAATTCCACCGGTACGCGGCAGCGCTGCTCCAAGTTCAGCATACACTAAACCGATAAGTAAAATAATGACTCCGCCAATCAGCCACGAAAAACTTCCGGCCGGACCAGCCTTTGACGCTACGTTACTAACCGCAAATAACCAGGCGGAACCAAAAATAGCTCCCATCCCAATTAACGTTAGGTCAAGTAACGATATTGATTTTTTAAATTTTCCTTGATTTCCTTGATCAGACATAAAATCCTCCTTTAAAATTCCCACTCCACATATCTACGCCCTTGCGTCCGATATGGGATTCTTTACATCATCCTCCTCTTACTAAGACCTCACAAGTGGATATGTTAACAAATATTCTCTAAAAAACCAAGTTAAAAACTTTATTTTTTTGTAAAACATCGTTGAATTGCTTATGTATAGCGCATAAATTCCACAGAAGATTTGAGGACTACTCCTCCTATTTAACCGCATTTTTCTTAGGTTAAACATAAAAGAATATTCAAACTATTTGTTAAAAAAAAAGAGGCTGAGACATAACGAAATCAACCGCTAGAAGCAGCTACATACGCAACAACTACGCTTGCCGTACCAATGAAAAAATCCGAACGATTCATCGTTCGGATTTTGCTTCAACTAAAATAATTTTGTCCGTACCTCTTATTTTGCTTATTTAAATACTTTTACACGTTCAGTTAGCGGTTGAAATTCTTTTTCTCCCGCAGGTGATACAGGATTACCAAATGGCATTTGGGCAATTAATTTCCATGAGCTTGGAATATTCCAAGCTGCTTTTACTTCATCGTCAATCAATGGATTGTAATGCTGTAATGTTGCTCCTAGGCCTTCGAGCTCAAGCGCTGTCCAAATCACATGCTGCAGCATGCCTGATGATTGGTTAGACCAAACCGGGAAATTTTCGCTGTAAGATGCGAACTGCTTTTGGAGCCCTTCCACTACTTCTTGATCTTCAAAGAAAAGAACTGTTCCATAGCCGCTTCCGAATAAGTTCATTTTTTGATCCGTATCTGAAAAATTTTCAGCTGGAACAATTTTACGAAGCGTTTCTCTCGTAATA
Organism: Priestia sp. 10L35; assembly: GCF_056395685.1. Taxonomy (NCBI): domain Bacteria; kingdom Bacillati; phylum Bacillota; class Bacilli; order Caryophanales; family Bacillaceae; genus Priestia; species Priestia sp. 10L35. Next base: position 275,619 of record NZ_JBFTKA010000003.1, read on the forward strand.
TCCCATACTTTATCATGCTGTTCGCCAAATAAAACGACTACGCGTGCGCTTTGGGAATTAAATGCTGAAGGAGTATGTTTCACCGCAAAGTTGATAATTTCTTCAATTTTTTCTTCTGATATTTTTACATTTTTATCAATTGCATAAATAGAACGTCGGTTTTTAATTGCTTCATAAAAATCTTTTCCAACCTGTTGTTGATCACTTGATTTATCAAATAATTTATCTAAAAAACCCATTTTCCACACTCCTAATTGTTTGTTTTTTTAAGCTTAAATTGCATGTTTATACCCTTCCCCCTGACAAAAGGAGATAAACAAGATATAATGAATTCTTATATCTCTAATTCGAGATATTAAACTAAAAAAATATTAATTGAAATTTAATTACTTTATGTAACTTACTTTACAATGATTATTTTGTTCTGTCAAGAAAAAATTATTATCTTTTTCTTTTCATGATTATATGAAAAAAGACTGCTAAATACGGCAGACTTTTTTCGTAGATGCTTAATGCTTAATGTTCATAAATCATCTTTCGCGTCATTCCCCCGTCTACTACGAGGTTAGCTCCTGTTACAAAATCATTTTCAACGTTTGTTAAATACATACACGCTCTTGAGATATCGGCTGGCGTTCCCACCCGATTAGACGGATGCTGCGTATGATCGATTTCACGAAGGCCATCGTAGTCAGATGTCTCAATCCATCCTGGAGAAATAGCATTTACTGTGATGTTGTCATCACCAATTGAAATGGCAAGTGCATGAGTTAAAGCAACGATTCCTCCTTTTGTAGCCGCATAGGCTTCTGTGTGAGGTTCAGACATTGTAGCTCTCGTAGAAGCTAAGTTTACAATGGAGCCTCCGCTTTCGTTTTTTCTCATCACCTTAGCTGCTTCGCGAGAGCATAGAAACACGCTGCGCAGGTTCGTACTGATAATGTCATCCCATTCATCAATGGTTAGCTCATACGGTGATTTCCAGCGGGAAACGCCTGCATTATTAATCAAAATATGTATCGTTTCATACGTACTGACCGTTTTTTCAACGAGATTTAAAATGTCGCCTTCTTTTCGGACGTCTGTTTTCACAAAAATGGCTTCTCCGCCTTGTCTTTGAATAGCTTCTGCGTGACGCTCTCCTTCAGTTTCGTCCACATCTGCCAATACCACTTTTGCTCCTTGTTTCGCGTATGCGCGGGATACATCTTTACCTATTCCGTTCGCAGCTCCGGTGACAACAACAACTAAATCTTTAAACGACATATCATCTCCTCCTTATACGCTTTATTCACTTTTTTCTTCGTCTTTAAACAAGTGATCCGTGACGAAAAGAGCAAACGTTTCAGCCGTTAACTTGCATCCAGAAGCTTTTGGGTGACCTCCTCCTCCAAGATGCCCAACAATTTCTGCTAAGTTGATTTCGTCTTTTACTGCACGGAACCCAATCTTTTGGCGTCCCATGTCCACCATAACGGAAAAGTCGATATCTTCGTTTTCTAGACACAGTGCATTTCCTAGCTCAGACTGATATGTATCTGCGAATACAATCCCTGCGTTGTACGCTGTGTTATCAATTTCAACCCTTTCTTTTATGATTTGTTTTTGTTTATCATAAATGTATTTTTCAATCTTTTTTTCTTCTGCTTCTAGTAAAATTTCGTGTTTGTCCGTAAACGTAAATTCTTGATTTTCAGTATGGTATGATTCACGAAGCGTTTCTAGAATGGTTTCTTTAAATTCTTCATGCGGGATTAGATAATATAGGTGATTAAGACGCTTTGCTTTCAAGTTATTTTCATGGAACCAGTCCCACGTATCAAATAAGCGCACAAGTTCTACGTACTCATCAAGCAACGCCGTTTTTTGGAGCATGTTGTTGCGCACTAAGTAGTCGTAGAAAAGAGATGTAGCTGCCGTCTTTTTACCGTTTTCGTCTTCTGCAATAACATGAACCCAATCGTATTTCTTAGCTAGTGGAAGAGCAGAGATATGATGGTCAATAAGAGTGATTTTCTGGCCTTTTTTTACCAGCTCATTTAATTTTTCCGCTACTTCCTCATTTACGCTAATATCCGTTATGTATAAAGCTGTGTCTCCATCGTTTTCTTCTTCAATAAAATGTGTCACTGTGTCATTGATGCGGCCAATGCTTACCGTGCTGTAATCAAAGTTATCATCGCCAAACGCTAACCGACCCAATAGTGCTGGACTTACCCCGTCTAAATCGTTATGTGAAATTAATTTTATTTTTGTCATTAATCAAAACTCCTTTATTTTCAGTCGCCTTAGTATATGTACCGGCTTGTATATTATAGCAATTTCAGCATAAAAATGCTGTTATTTACTTTGAAGTGAAGTCAACGTTCAGACTTCGACTTACCTGTATCAAAAGAGAGTGAGACATAACTACATCGATTCAATCAACAGCTAGAAGCAACTACACACATGAAACCTACGCTCATCAATACCAATGAAAAAATCCGAACGAATGTGATTCTTTATGAAGAATCTCGATTCATCGTTCGGATTTTCTTTTAAATAACCTACTTTTGTTCTAGCCTCTTTCCTCTTATTCTAAATTGCTGTGCTGCTTAAATGCCTGTTCATGATCCGTGTGATTCAAATTCCCGTATTCTAAACAAATGGTATCAAATACAACGTGAGCACATTGATCAAATAACGAGCCAAGTGGCTGAATGGAAGCTGCTTCATTTTCGCTTCGGTATTTGGTTGCAGCGGGAATGTGCAGCAGCTCATCAGTATGAGCAGTTAACGGTGATTCTGTACTAGCTGAAATGCCGATAACTGAACATCCTACTTCTTTGGCTTTTTTAGCTACACTCACCACTTGCTGTGTTTTTCCTGAACCAGATACAGCCACCAACACGTCACCTGCTGCAATCGAAGGAGTAATGGTCTCCCCTACAACATATACTGTCGCACCTAAATGCATCAGTCTCATCGCAAACGATTTTCCCATTAACCCAGAGCGGCCTTCGCCTATAACAAAAATTCGTTTTGCTTGGTAAAGTGAAAACGCTACTTCTTCTATTTGCGGTTCTTTTATGTGATTCATTACGGCCGTAATTTCGTCTAAAATCGTTTGTGCTTTTGTCATTATACGTTCCCCCTGCTCATAAATAAGTTTTGAAATTCAGCAGATGCTTTTGCCACATCCGCACTTTTTGTAATCACTGATCCAATAATCGCGACGTCCGCCTTCATTTGAAGTAATGATGCTGCTGAGGTTGGATTAATTCCTCCTGCTACTGCTATTTGGGCATCTGAATGAAAATATTGCCGCAAATTTATTTGACTCAGTGATTTTCCTTCTTTTTCTTGCTCGTCTTTGCTGATATGATGGCAAAAAATAGCGTTTCTATAAATACCCACTTGCTTTTGCGAGCTGCTTGACGTGTTTAATAAATCAACCATCATTTTTTTATTCCATTTTTCGCTGACATTTGCGCAAGTATCTATCGTAGGTAAAGGTGATACACCCATGACTGTTGCTATATCTGCACCTGCTTGATAGCACATTGTAAACTCATACTCTGCGTTATCAATCGTTTTGATATCTGCTACAATCGTCTTGTGCGGAAATGCCTGTTTGATTTTATAAATGCTTTCAATTCCATACTCTTTTATAAGAGATGTACCTACTTCAATCCAATCAACAGAGGGTTCTGCCAGCTTGGCAAGGATAATAGCTTCTTCAATTGTGACACGATCTAATGCTAATTGTATCTTCATATTTTTTCTCCTCACTTTCTACTAAACCGGTTTAGTAACTGCGTAAAAAAAACCAATATTTTGATGAGCTAAAAAGAGCACGCCATAGGCGCTCTTTTTAGTTTAATGCGACAAAGTTGTTTCTCGAATAATTAATTCACACTCATACTGGTACTCTTCATAAGCTATCTTTTCTTTTAAAATTTGTTTAATAAGTAAATCTGCTGCTTTTGTTCCCATATCAAAAGCTGGCTGCGAAATCGTCGTAACAGCAGGCGTTGCTACATCTGCGTAAGGAATATTATCATAAACAATTAAAGATAAATCATTTGGGATATTAAATCCGTGTTGTTTAATAAATTTCTGCACTTCAATGAATACTAAATCGTTTCCAGCAAGCAGCGCTGTCGGCGAATTATCTGCTGCAAATAGCTTCTCAAGCGCTTTTTGCATGTCCGCTTTTTTGCAGTTGATAATCATGGATTCATTTACAGGCATATTGGCTGATGTTAACGCTTCTTTGTACCCTTCTACACGTTCAATCCGGGGTGTAATAGTTAATGGTTCTGTAATAATCGCTATATGCTTATGTCCAAGCTCGAGGAGATGCAAAATAGCCTGTTTTGTGGCTTCTTGGTTGTTCGCCACTACGGATGGAATTTTTCCTTTTACATCATGAATTTTGCGATCCATAATAACAACCGGATATTCTTCTTTGATCATCTGCTCATAAAGAGAAGTATTGGCTCCCGTTGGAAATAAAATAAGGCCATCTACTTGCTTTGCTTTTAACATATTAATATATTTCTTTTCTTTATCAGGGTCATCATCTGCGTTACAGATGATGGCATGTATATCTTGTGAATGGCAATAGTCTTCAATTGCACGAATGACTTCAGTAGAAAATCTGTGCATAATATTCGCAACAATAATCCCAATCATTGACGTTCGCTTTTGTTTTAAGCTCCTTGCTAGATAATTGGGCTGATAGCCGAGTGTATCAATCGCTTCTTTAATTTTCTTTCGTGTTTCTTCGCCCATATATTCATACCGTTTGTTAATGTATTGTGATACGGTGCTTTTGGAGACATTTGCTGCTTTTGCAACGTCCAGCATAGTAACTTTTTGCATCATAATCCGTCCTTTTCATTCAATCCCTAAAATTATGCTACTCCTAGTGTAAACGAAAAAAACGAAAAAGGAAAAGCCTTCTTGCTAGCAGAAGGCTTTATTTATTAAGCGTACGCAAGCCTAGCTTCTTGAATTTCATTAGTAAAACGCTTCGCTTCCTTTGTTACTTGAAGTAAGTATTCAGGAGTTGGAAGCTGCTTTCCATCCACTAATGTGCTTCCTGCCCCAATAGCAGCTGCTCCAGCTTTAATATAAGCTCCTGCATTTTCAGCCGTAACGCCCCCTGTTGGCATTAATGGAATATGAGGAAGCGGTCCTGCTATATTTTTAAAATAAGCGGGGCCTACTACGCTTGCCGGGAAGACTTTAATCATATCTGCACCGCATTCATAGGCTGTTAGTATTTCAGTTGGTGTAAAAGCGCCCGGAACGCTAATGACACCGTATCTTTTAGCCGTTTTAATTGTTCGTTCATTAACCGTAGGAGAAAAAATAAATGACGCTCCCGCCATAATAGCAATTCGTGCTGTTTCTTCATCTAGAACAGTTCCTGCTCCAATAAACATCGAGTCGTCAAATTCATTTTTCAACTCTTTAATAACCTCTACGGCAGCAGGGTTTTCCATTGTAATTTCTAGGTTTGTTACTCCGCCTTCTTTTAATGCGTAGGCAAGTGGAATAATTCGCTCAGCACTTGCTCCTCGAATGACCGCTACAATACCGCTACTTGTAATTTTCTCAATATGCATCTCAATTCTCCTTTTTTATCGTTACATTAAGCCGTTGTTTCGACTGGCTTTACACTTTGAACTTCTCTTGGCTTTTTCGTTGCGACAATGGTTAAAACTGCCGCAAGGAATAATGATCCTGCCATAAAGATATAGGAAGCGCCAAATCCTCCTGTTGATCCATTTAAAAATCCTACAATATAAGAACCGGCAAATGAACCAAGTGCGCCCATGCTATTAATTAAAGCCATTGCTCCTCCGGCAACATTACGCGGTAAAATTTCAGGAATAATCGCAAAGAACGGTCCGTACGGAGCGTACATCGTTCCTCCGGCGATAACGAGTAAAGCAAAGGAAAGCCAGAAGTTGCTTGTGCCAACTAAATAAGATCCGTAAAAAGCAAGCGCTCCTACTAATAAGAACGGCCATACAAATGCGCTTCGTTTTAAAAACTTATCTGATAGATATGAAACCGTTAACATTAATACAACTGCTAATACGTAAGGAACGGACGCTAACCAACCTGTTTTCACTATACTCATGTTAGGCGCTGCTTTAATAATAGACGGCAGCCACATAACAAATCCGTAGACGCCAATACTCCATAAAGCATATTGAATGCTTAATAAAATGACAGTACGATTTTTGAAAGCTTCTTTATAGCCTTTAACAGGTTTGATTCCTTCTTGTTCTTTTTGCAGCGCATCGTGTAAATCTGCTTTTTCTTTTTTCGACAGCCAGCCTGCATCTTTTGGCTCGTCGTTTACTAGTTTCCACCATAAAAATGCCCAAATAACAGCTGGAAAACCTTCTAAAATAAACATCCATCTCCAGCCAAACGATTCTAGCAAATACCCAGAAACAATAGACATCCAAAGAACAGTTGCCGGATTTCCTAAAATTAAAAACGTGTTGGCTCTAGAACGTTCTGCTTTTGTAAACCAGTGGCTTAAAAACACTAGCATAGCAGGCATAACGGCACTTTCGACCACTCCTAAAGCAAACCGAATAACAAACAAAAATCCGACGTGGCTTACCATACCCGTAGCTGTAGCAAGTGCTCCCCATAAAATCAGAGACCAAAAAATCAGCTTTTTGGCGCTTTTATTTTCAGCATAGTGAGCGCCTGGAATTTGGAAAAAGAAATAACCTAAGAAAAAGAGCGACCCTAATAAAGACGAAATACCTGGCGTAATATGAAGATCTTCTGCCAGTCCTGCCGCTGCTCCAAACCCATAGTTTGCACGGTCTAAATATGCAAGGCTATACGTAATAAATACGATAGGAATTAACCGAAGCCATCTTTTTTTTGCTAGCTGCTGTTTCATTATCACTTCACTCCTTGTTTTTGGGATTCCATATATCTTTGCAACTGCTGTTCAGTTGGATATCCGTCGTTATCTCCAGGGCTTTGTACAGCTAATGACCCAATAGCATTTGCTCTCCTTACAGACTGAGTAAGAGAATCATTTTGAAGAAGTCCGCTTAACAGTCCTACTGCAAAACCGTCTCCTGCTCCGACTGTATCCACTATTTGTTTCACTTTTATTCCTTCAACCATTCCTTGCTCTTTAGCCGTCTTAAAAAAGGCTCCTTGTTCACCTAGTTTAATAACGACAAGCTCTACGCCTGCATCTAAATAGTAAGAAGCAATGTCTTCTGGGTTTTCGTAGCCGGTTAAGATTTTTCCTTCTTCAATACCCGGCAGAACGTAGTTTGCTTGTTTAGCAGCTTCATTGATTGTAACAACCATTTCTTCTTTCGATGCCCAAAGAGTGGGTCTAAGGTTTGGATCAAAGGAAACTGTTCTTCCAGCTGCTTTCATCGATGTAAGTGCATGTAGAGCAAAATCGCGCATACTTGCTGACACAGCAAGCGGTATGCCTGTCATATGCATATGTTTTGCCGCTAAAAAATAGTTTTGATTAAAATCGCTGGAGTGCAAGTGACTGGCTGCTGAATTTTTTCGGAAGTAACAAACTTCCGGGTCTCCCACTTCCACTTTTGATTTAATTTGAAAGCCTGTTGCATGCTCGCTATCTACTAATACACAATCGGTGTTGACATATTCTTCTTGTAGCCGTTTCATAATAAACGTACCGAAAGGATCGTTGCCGACTTTGCTCACCCAGCCTGCGCGCAGACCGAGACGAGCGATACCAATTGCTACATTTGTTTCTGCTCCGGCCAGTTCTTTCGTATAATGCTTAATCTCATGCAGCGGTCCCGGCTGCTCTGCCATGAACATCGCCATTGCTTCTCCGAAGGTAATAACGTCTAATGAATTCATTGAACTTCCTCCTGTTCTGCTGCTTGCACCAATGAAATGAAGCCGGGGATTTGTTCCGGTTCATCGATTGGAAACTCTAAAGCTTTAAAAATCGAATGAGAAAACCCTCTCAAAATATCTTTCCACATTTCATTTGAATCGTTCGATATAGCGGTTGTCACTAGCTTTCCGCTGCTTTTTATGACGTGTTTAATATGAATATAGCCCACAAATGACCTTAGCATTTTGATTGCTTCCTGGGGTTGTTCATCTACGTAGAGCCAGTTACCAATATCAAACGTCATGGAAACAGGAACTTCGTAAGCGTTATCAAAAAATGCGTGCAGAGATGCTATGTTGCCTCCGTGACTGGTTTGATCGTTTTCTACAAATAGACGTAAAGCTGGAAATGCCTCTAATAGCTGCTGTAAATCTGCCATAGGCGATTGGGGCTGATAAAAACCAAGAGAAACTTTTACCCACTGAGCGCCAAGTGATACGGCTTCTTCAAGAATAACTTTTAATTCTTGTGTGTTTAACTCTCCATTTTCTCTCCACAGTTCAATTGGAGCCGAATATACTGTAAAAAGTGGATATGTTTTTAATTCTTCAGCAATAAGCGCAATCTCTTGATCTACTTTTTTCATTAACTCTCTTCTAATTTCCACTCCATGTACTTGCTGCTCATGTATTTTTCCAATCATGGCGTGCTGAAAGCCTGTTGTTTCAAATGCATTTAACGGGATAATGATACTGTTCATAAATCGACCTACCTTTCTTATTATACTAACTAACCACTTACTAAACCGGTTTAGTAAATCGATTTATCTAAATTATAAGACTATTGAAAGCGCTTTTCAAGCTTTTTTTATAAATTATAAAAAAAAGAAACAACACAGCTTTATGCCGTGTTGTTTCTTAGTGATCATCTGTGCTTTTTACTAGATTGCGATCTTGCTGGTAAATATCATAAATCAAAAAGCTAAAGCCATAGTACAAGATTATAATGACAACTGACTTCGTCATGATAAATAAAGCGCCTAGCCCGATACCAACTAACAGCGTCTGGACACTTAAACGGTCACGCTGGAAAGCTAGCTGTGATAGGAAATAACCAATACCAATTAAAACGGCCAATACCCATGTGTTTTCAATGGCTAATATATAGTGACTATATAAATAAAAGCTAGGAAAATAAACGGTGCTTTCTACGAAGCTGGAGATACCGCTGTATGCTAGCCACCACTTTTGCTCTCTTTCCGTTTTAGGAACGGTTGCCTCAATTGACGTGGGCATTTCCTGTTCCACAAAAACCGTTTCTCCATGATCTTTTATCCATTGAAGCATAATGGAAAGAATGATAAAGCCAGCAAAGATTAAAAGCAGCAAATATTCAATCCACGCTGGATACGGAGCCGTGCGATGAATCGTATCGAGATATACTCCCTGTAATCCTAACATAGAAATTGGAACCTTATGGTATACCATCACCGCAATATAAAATAGTAAAATTAGCACATAAAAAAAGAACTGTTCTTTGTAGTAGCGAATTTTTTTGCCTTCTGAAGCAATTCGCTTAACAGTCACGCTTTCCAAGTACGGACGGATAATGCTTATGATAATAATAAGACACGTAAATACAATCATATAGTTATGTAATCACCTTTTCAACTTCGTTATGTAACATGTTTTTTCATTTTTTCCATCCGTAAGAACAGCAGGTTAACAGCCTCTGCACTTTCTTATAGTACCAAAAAACTAAACTTTTTGACAATCCTGATTTATCAATTAGAAAGATGAAATAAGCATAGCTACATTGATGCCGCTAATCGTGACCATAGGAGACCCTCCTCCAGGGTGAGTCGTTCCTCCTACAAAATATAAGTTTTTAACATCTTTTGAGACGTTGCTTGGCCGAAGAAAACTATCCATTTTCCGGTTTGAACTCACGCCGTACAAAGCACCTTTAAATGCACCGAACGTTTGTTCAATTTCATATGGAGTAACAATTCGCTCATGTACAAGCGAAGACTCGATATCTAAACCAAACTGAGAAAGCTTGCGATAGACAACTTCTCTGTAAGCGTTCATTTCTTCTTGATTCTCTTCTTTCACAGCAGGAGCATTCACTAAAATAAATAAATTATCACCCGGAGCTACCGTGTTATCGGTATATGAAGAATTACAAATATAGATGGTGGGATCGGTTGGAAGCGTTTTTTGCTGAAATAGCTCATAGAATTCCTGTTTATAATCTTGAGAAAAATACACTTGATGATGAATCAGCTGAGAAGAGCGCTTCTTAACAGCTGCCATGATCACATAAGCTGATATAGAAGGCTCAAATTCAGCTGCTTTTTTGTTTTTAAAATGAGGTCTATCCTGTTCTTTTACGAGTGCCGGATAGGCCTTTAGCAAGTCGCCGTTCACAATAACAATATCCGCGTCTATCTTTTCTTCTCCATTTACTTCTACTCCGACAGCCCGTTTATTTTTTACGATTATTTCAGTAACGCTGCAGTTTGTATACAGCTTCCCTCCAGCTTTTTGGAACACATGTCCCAGCCCTTTTGCAATTCTAGAGTTTCCTCCTTTTACATAGTACACCCCATCATTCATTTCTAAATGTCCAATCAATGAAAACGTAGCGGGTGATGTATAAGGTGAAGATCCGATATAGGTTGCATATCGATTAAATGCATTTCGAATGTTTTCGTTTCGAAAAAAACGCTGATGAAACGTATCTACTGTTTCAAACGGCCTTACTTGCAGCAATGCTTTTAATAAAGAAGGGTTTGTGTAATCTTTCCACGATGAAAATGTCCGGTAGAAAAATTGGCTTTTTGCAATGTCGTATATTCTTTTTACTTCTTTCAAATAGGCAGGGTATTGCTCCGCAGCAAAGGGATCGAGACGTTCAAGCTGCTGAATCATTTTTCTTTCATCTATAGACATGGAAAATTGGGAGCCGTCGGTGAAGAAGTTATTCGTATGATGCGTTAGTTTGACAAGAGGCATATAGTCTTCTGGACGTTCACCCGCTTGCTCAAATAACCACTGAAAAACTTCGGGCATTGTAATGGTATTAGGCCCAAAATCAAAAGAATATTCTCCTAGCTGCACAGGCATCATTTTTCCGCCTACATGCTCGTTTTTTTCCACAATTGTGACATTGAACCCCTTTGTTTGAAGAAGAACTCCTGCAGCTAATCCGCCTAATCCTGCCCCAACTATTAGTACTTTTTTCATTGATAATGCCTTCCTTTCCATTCATATCCCTGCTTTTTTCGTTCACGCTTCATGGAATGATTCATCAGCAGCATCAGCACAATTGCCGACGCGGGCATCGTACAAAATAAAAGCCCTTTTTGCTGAGCCGACCGGTCAATTAAAAACCGCTGAAAAAGCATAATGCAAAAAGGCAGAATCCAAAGCATGTTGCCTGTGAATATTCCTGCTATAAAAAAAGGAAGCGGCAGCACGTAGCAACAGGCAAAAAAAACGCTTAGTATCCAAACTGCTTTAGCGGAGCGGCCCAGACCTACAAAGATGTTTTTAGCAAAACCGTTCCATACTTCTTCTGTTGTTTCATACATATAACAGCTAACATGAGAGGTAATATTCGCTAAAATGACGCGGTGTTTCTTTTGCTTAAAAAGCTGGGCTAGGTGGACATCTTCTACTAGTGAAGATTTGACGGCTTCATGTCCTCCTACGGCCTCGTAAGCTTCTTTTTTTATAAACATAAAAGCACCGTGAGCCGCGGAAGCTTTGCTCATCTTGTTACGATTAGCTACGACAACCGGTAAATAACTAAAAACAACCACATGCTGAAGCGGAACAACCAATGCTTCTAACCACGTTTTTACGGGAAAACGAGGGAAACCTGTTAAAAGAGCGGCTTTTGTCGCTTGTGCTGTGGCTAAAGTATGTTCTAGTGTACGTTCTTTTAGTTCTACATCTGCGTCTACAAACAATAAATAGTCTCCATTTGCAGCTTGCGACAGCTGGTGACAGGCATGAACTTTTCCGACCCAGCCCTCTCTCAGCTCTTTTCCTTCTATGATGGTAAACCTCGGATCGCCGTGAATTTCTTTCAACAGCTGTGGTCGTGTTTGATCTGTGGACTGATCGTCTAGTATGACACATTCTAGATTGCTGTACGTTAATCCTTTAATAGAGGAAATGATTCGCTTTACATTTCGTTCTTCATTTCGCATTGGAATCAAAATAGAAATGAGAGGCTGAGGTGTTTTGGAATCCAGCTCGTATCTTTTTAATTTAGGCATTGCTTGAATATTTACAATGGTTAAAAGCAGCATAAAAATAAATAAAAGCATATAGTAAATCATTCTTTCACCTTCGCTTTCCACCACGTTAACCATTCACTAAGCGTCTTTTTTCCTTTTAATAAAACCGTAAATTCCTCATCGTTTTCTTGAATTATTTTCTGTTTTTGATGATCAAGCTGAGCAGTGACTGTACCGCCTAGCGTGTTGGTTATCTCTTCTCTTGCCTTAGCCGAGTCGTAAAAAACAGCTTGCCCTATCCAGATAAAAAGCTCCGGTCGCTGATCATGGCGAAACGTATAATAATACGTAATGGGAATAACTTCAACGTCAGAATGCTTCTTTAGAAGAAAAGCAGGTCCTTCAGAAAAAGTTAACGGTCTTTTTTCAAGATGCTCTTCTTTTCCTTGGGGAAAAATAAGCACCGCTTTTTTCTCTTCTAACAGCTTACTGGCAAACCTTAACGATTCCACCGTATGCTTCGGGGACGCTGCATTTACTGAAAAAGCTCCGATTCGTTGAAAAAAAGGAAAATCCTTCATTCCTTGTTCGGACATCATAGCGTATAGATCTGTTTTTAATACCGCGTTATTTAAATAAAATGTCACTAAACCGTCCCACCAGCTGGAATGATTAGCAATTAATAAAATTTTTTTATCTTTTGGGAGCCCTTCTATATGTAAATGAATACGATAAAATTGCTTTTTAAGCTGATATGTGACAAACAGTTGAAAAAATCGCTCAAATATTGAGTTTTTCTTCGGGTAAATCATAAGCGAGTCTCCTTTTTATACACAATATAAAGAATAAGAAAAGGAATCATCGTCAGACATACGACAAGCCATAGGCCATTTGCTAACGCTACAATCACAAACATCATGACAACTGCACTATACAAAAATACCATTCTTTTTTCCCACACCGGATTTTCCTCTTTAGGAGACTTAGCTAAAAAGAAATATACGACCAGCTGAATGAAGAAAGACAATAAAAACCAGCCGGAGAAATTTGATAAAGGAATATTATAATAAAAGCTGTCCCCTTCCCACACCCAATATTGTTTAACAACATAGGCAACAGGATCAATAGCCAAATCCATAATAACAGCAAAAAGCGAACTAATGACTGCATAGGCAATTCCATGGACAATAAACGGCAGCTCCATACGTTTCATAATTCCTAAAGCTAGTATTCTGCTTGTAATCACAACCATAAACCAAGCCGAACCAATGGTCAGAGGAACACCTAAAATTTTGGCCCCAAAATCTTTTTCATAATCGTAGGATCCAAATAAAAATCCATACTTAACACCTAGACTTTCGATATAAATAGATGCGCCTGTCACAAATATCGCAACGAGCAGTGCCCGCCTTACTCCATAAGCTTTAGTTAGATAAATAAGAGCAAGAAGACTGCTCAAGTGTAAAAAGACCGCGTTTGCCCATTCTAACCATGAAGGCAGCAAATCGAAGGAAAGCAAGACGACTCCGCATACGTACCAGATAAGAAAAAAACGATAAATACCATTTGTGATCATCCTTTATCCACCTTCTCTCCAGCTTCTTTTTGTCAAAGTGCTATTATATAAGCTTGTACCCATTCTCTCCATTTTCAATGTGCTCTTTTTTATGAATAGTCCGCGCTCTCTTAAAATTATGTAAAAACAGCCACTGTTAGTACGTTCCCTAAATAAGAGACTTTATTACTTATTTATAAACAAAAATAAAATAAACGTCCATTAAAATCTACGGATGTATAGATTGTAATGACGTTTATTTTTTCTTATGTATATACACTTCTAATAGCTTTTTGACAATGAGTCCGACAACAAGTCCAGGTATAACAGACAGCATAGGAAGCCAAATTGGTCCTATAAAAACACCGTTGATGGTTGTTACTGAAGAATACATAATGCCTACTGTAACAAAATAAGCACAGGAGACAAAAGGAATAAATGTAAATCTCGATGCGCCGTTTTCTGCTTCTTTAACAGCATCCCAAATTGCAAAAAAATACAAACATGGATAAAACATTAACCACTGCATGTTCATTACTTCTAGGGACTGCCTTGTTTCTCCTAAAAAGCTTAAGCGAATGCCTTCATTAAAATTTGCGCCCATATTAATGAGAAATTCAAGTACAATAAACAAAATTCCTTTTATATGTTTTTTGTTTAGTAATTGTCCAAAGCCCGGCAACGCAATGCTCCATAAAAGAGCTTCTAGTCTAGTCACGTTCTGTCCTAACATTTTGACGTATAAAAGAACTCCACAGCATGATATCAGTAGAAATTTTGTCCATAGTTATCAACCTCACAATAATTTACTCATAGTTTTTGTAAATGTAAAATTTTTATACTACATCTCCTTTAATATTTGTAACTTATTGTAAATTGATAAATGGTTTAGCTATTCGACCAGACATTTTTGTTTAGAATTTTCTGTTTATTAAAACAAAATCGTACGATATACTAGTTTTATACGTACGAAAGGATGAGAAAGCTGACATGGAAACAAGTTTTTTTTCAATTTTAATACTAGGGTTTCTTTTAGGAATCAAGCATGCTCTAGAACCAGATCATATTATCGCTGTATCAACCATTGCTTCAAAAAGTAAAAAACTGTGGCGCTCTTCGCTTGCAGGAGTATACTGGGGGATTGGCCATACGCTTACGCTGTTTATTTTTGGCATGATTTTAATGGTGTTAAAAAGCAGTATTTCTGAACGTATGAGCATGTCACTTGAATTTTTAGTGGGAATTATGCTCGTTTACCTCGGTTTCACATCGTTTCTGTCTTACAAAAAACAAGTACATACGCATCACGAAAAAACGTCTTACTTAAAGTCATTGGGCATTGGCTTTGTTCATGGACTGGCGGGAAGCGCAGCTATGGTTGTATTAACGATGAGCACTGTTACTCACGTATGGCAAGGTGCTCTGTACATTATCATTTTTGGAATCGGCACTTGTCTTGGCATGCTGTTATTTACAACGGTTATTGGGATTCCATTCGTTACAACTAAAAAACAAGTGACGTTAAACCGCTGCTTGATGCAGGTAACAGGCGCTGTCAGCATTATATTTGGCCTTTATTATATGTATAATTTAGGTGTAAGCGACGGATTGTTTAGCCTGTGGTTCTAAAAGCGAATGAGACATAATGAAAACAATTCAATCTAAAGATGAACAAGTAGGATAAATGATCTGGACTACCTGTTCTACAGCTGTTTATTTCTGGGCAAGACTTCGCTTTGCCCTTTAATCAACGGCTAGAAGGAGCTACATACAGGAAACCTACGTTCACCCTACCAATAAAAAAATCCGAACGAATTGGATTCTCCATTAAGAATCCAGCTCGTTCGGATCTTCTTTCGACTAACATATTTTTGTCCCAGCCTCTTTAATACTTACGCAAAAGTGATACTTCAGCTTTTAGTAAATGCTGTCGGAACAATCCGTATACTTTAGCGATTATGTCTTCAACTTCTTGTGTACTAGCAGCTAATATTCGAATAGCACATCCAGGGATCGGAAGTGCGGAAGCTCCTACTTTACAGCCAGCCTCTTCGCACAGCTGATGTACTTTCCCTATAAATGCGTCGTCGGCATTTGGATGAACAATGATAATCGATCCAAAATGAGTATACCCTTCCATTTTCATCATGCCGCGCAAATGGCTTTCTGGCTTCAAGTATAAGTGATCGTATACCTTCAGCTGCTCGTTTACATACAGTTTAAGCTTGGAACGCATAGAGGTATATTGAAACAGCTGCCCGTCCGGCGACCACCCCGGGGTGATGCTGTCACACATAAACAAAGCAGCGTTTTGTGCCATATGAACCGTTATTTCTTGAACAAATGCAGCATTTTCATACAAAATAAGCGGGTCTGGTATATATTCCATGATGGCTTGTTCTTCAAGGGTTATACACGTTTCTTGTAAAACAGCTTCGTTCGGTGTTTTGTACACCTTTGTCGCAGATTGAGTAGTAGCCGTCAGCTGGGCATTTTTCTCTACCGTTATCATCGTTTTATATTTGTCTCCGCTTACGTATCCTCCACCTACGTGAAGCATATAAACAAAAGGTGATTCAGGAGTCATGTAAATAGGTCTGGCAACTTTAAAAGCACCGTAATGGTACGTATCTTTAATAACGGTTCGCTCGCTGTTTCTTTCTGCTCGAAGCTCTAAATAACCCATGTAGCTCATGATTCAAGGCCGATTAAAAAGGCCTCTTTTTTAATCCACTCTATCACTCGGTCGAGCCCTTTATCTTCTTTTAAATTGGTGAAAACAAAAGGCTTGTTCCCTCTCGCTTGAATTGTATCTTTTTCCATTACTTCTAAACTAGCTCCTACATACGGGGCTAAATCTGTTTTGTTGATGATGAATAAATCAGATTTAATCATTCCTTGACCGCCTTTACGCGGGATTTTTTCCCCTTGTGCTACATCGATGATATAAATCGAAAAATCAACGAGCTCTGGGCTAAACGTTGCGGCTAAATTATCTCCTCCGCTTTCTACAAAAATAAGTTCAACATCGGGGTGACGTTCCACTAACTCATCGATCGCAGCAAAGTTCATAGATGCATCTTCTCGAATAGCCGTATGAGGGCAGCCTCCTGTTTCTACTCCTACGATACGATTTTCTGGCAAAATACTGTTTTTTACTAGAAATTGCGCGTCTTCTTTTGTATAAATATCGTTTGTAACAATCGCCATGCTTAGCTGTCCTTCTAGTGCACGCGTTAATCGTTCTACTAACATTGTTTTCCCTGCACCAACAGGTCCACCAATTCCAATTTTAATTGCATTCATTTTTACGCCTTCATTGTTAGAAGGCTTTCCCTCCTTTTTTATGACATGAACAATCGTACATGCAATTGTTCATGCTGCATTTGAGCAATTTCTAACCCTGGTGTCACCGCACCAAATTCCTCTTGATCTGCTTGTAAAATATGCTGAAGTGCGTGCTGCAGCAGCGGCTGAAAAAGAACGAGCGTTTTTTGCCCATCGGTTTGCCCGATCGGTATGCCCCGAACAGCATTTTGAATTAACGAAGAAATGCTAGCGTACAAGTGACTTAAAATTGCCTCTTCTTTTGTAATGTTCAACTGCAGGCTGGCTAATGCAAATACAACAGCAGGATGTCCATACGCCTTCTTTGCTTTTACCTCACTCATATATTTTTCTAAATAAGAGCCTTGAAATAACTCTAAGCAAAGTTTTAACATGCGCTGGCCCACGCGTCTTGTCCCTTCTCTTGTTTCTTTTGACAAAGCAAGAGCGTATAATTCATGATCCACTCTCATAATTTCGTTAAACTGGTCATGATTCGCATACTCATAAGCCAGTCTGCATGCTAAGCCGTCCGTATACGTCAGCTGAACATCAAGATATGTACGAAGCGCTTCTTGAAAGGTTTCTGTGTTGCAAATTTGATCTTGCTGAATATACGTTTCAAAACCAAACGAATGTGAAAATGCACCGGATGGAAAATTTGAATCACATAGTTGAATCAGCGAAAGCAATGAATTAGTCATGACTGTGTCCGATATGCTTAAAAGCTTGTTTTACTTTTCTTTTTTCGCGCTTATAGGGAATATCAAGCTGCTGAAGCAATTCTTCGACTAAATAATCGTACTGTACGAGCATGTCTCCACCTTCAAACTGTGCTGGCAAATGTCGGTTGCCAAGCTGATGAGCAATTTCTCCCATTTGCTGAATATTAATCGGCTGAATGGTTAAAATATCGTCTGCCACCACCTGAACAACAATCATATTGCTTTCATCCATAAACAGCACGTCGCCATCAGTGAGCTCGCGATTTTCTTTTAGACGAATTCCTAGTTCCTTACCGTGATCTGTTACAACGCGTTGAACGCGTTTTACTAAGTGATCACTTTCGATATATACCTTTTCTATATGTGGAGCCCGTTTTTCTAATGTTGCCATATTTCCGATAATTTTTTCGATTACCATTTCTTTCACCTCAAAATAAAAAGTATCGCTGCGCCATAGGCACAACTTCTGCTGCTTCACATGTAATCATTTGTCCATCTACTTTTACTTCGTACGTTTGGGGATCAACTTCAATTTTAGGCATTTCCCCGTTTAACTTCATATCTGTTTTTTTTAATTGACGAATATTTTTGACCGGTTTAAGCAGCTTTTGCAACCCCAGTTTCTCGCCCACTTTGTTCTCGTACGCTGCTTTTGACACAAACGTAAGAGATGTTTTAGCTCTTGCTTTTCCATAAGAAGCAAACATCGGACGGTATAAAACCGGCTGTGGAGTTGGAATTGAAGCATTAGGATCTCCCATTAAGCTGTGTGCAATCAAACCGCCTTTTACAATCAAGTCAGGCTTTATTCCAAAAAAAGCTGGCTCCCATAGGACTAAG
Organism: Priestia sp. 10L35; assembly: GCF_056395685.1. Taxonomy (NCBI): domain Bacteria; kingdom Bacillati; phylum Bacillota; class Bacilli; order Caryophanales; family Bacillaceae; genus Priestia; species Priestia sp. 10L35. Next base: position 294,179 of record NZ_JBFTKA010000003.1, read on the forward strand.
TCAGCCATTTTCCCTGTTTCTACTGATCCTACATATTCGGAAATTCCATGAGCAATAGCTGGATTAATCGTATATTTAGCTACATAGCGTTTGACACGTGCGTTATCGCCAACTTCGCTGTCACCATCAAGTTTCCCTCGTTGCTTTTTCATTTTGTCAGCTGTTTGCCACGTTCTTGTAATTACTTCGCCTACACGTCCCATTGCTTGAGAATCTGAAGAAATCATACTGAATACACCTAAATCGTGTAAAATATCTTCAGCTGCAATCGTTTCTTTGCGAATGCGAGAATCAGCAAAAGCGATGTCTTCTGGTACAGAGGGATCAAGATGATGACATACCATGAGCATATCTAAATGTTCTTCAAGCGTGTTGACAGTATAGGGCCTTGTTGGATTAGTTGATGATGGAAGCACGTTTGGAAAGCTTGCCATTTCCATAATATCAGGTGCATGTCCGCCTCCAGCTCCTTCAGTATGATAGGTATGAATGACTCGATCGCCAATCGCTGCAATCGTATCTTCGACAAAGCCGCCTTCATTTAAAGTATCTGTATGAATCGCAATTTGAACATCGTACTCGTCTGCTACCTGTAAGCTTGTATCAATGGCAGATGCTGTGGTTCCCCAGTCTTCATGAAGCTTTAGTCCAATCGCTCCAGCTTCAATTTGCTCAATTAAAGGCTCTTTGGCACTTGCATTCCCTTTTCCTAAAAAGCCAATATTCATTGGGAATGCTTCAGCAGCTTCAAGCATTCGTTCAATATGCCAAGCTCCGGGTGTACAAGTTGTCGCTTTTGTTCCTGTAGCCGGTCCCGTTCCTCCTCCAATCATTGTTGTCACGCCAGAGGCAAGAGCAGTTTCAATTTGCTGCGGACAAATGAAATGAATATGTGCATCAATACCGCCGGCGGTTACAATTTTCCCTTCTGCTGCAATCACTTCTGTACTCGCACCAATGATGATGTCTACTTCATCCATCAGCAGGGGATTGCCCGCTTTTCCGATAGTTTGAATGAGTCCATCTTTTATTCCAATATCTGCTTTATATATGCCTGTATAATCAAGAATAATTGCATTTGTCAACACTAAGTCCGCTGCTTCGTTTCGTGTTGCAAGAGGATGCTGCCCCATTCCGTCACGAATGACTTTTCCTCCGCCGAACTTTACTTCATCTCCGTACGTGGTGAAATCTTTTTCAATTTCAATAAATAGCTCTGTGTCTGCTAAACGAACAGCATCTCCAACGGTTGGTCCAAACATATCTGCATACTGACGTCGCGACATTTGAAAACTCATCTTATACATCTTCCTTTCTATCAGAAAGCGATCTGTTTGTTTTATTGTTAAGACCGTAGATTTCTCTTGTTCCGGAGAAAGCAACGAGATCCACTTCTTTTGCATCACCTGGTTCAAAACGAACGGCTGTGCCGGCCGGAATATTTAAATGATAGCCAAGCGAAGCTTCGCGTGGGAACTCGAGCGCAGCATTCACTTCAAAAAAATGAAAGTGTGACCCTACTTGAACAGGTCGATCGCCTCTGTTGATTACAGTCACGCTAATTGATTTCTTACCGTTATTACATGTGATTGGGTCTTTTTTTAAGAAATATTCTCCTGGAATCATATCTTCCCCTCCTCTTAACGAATTGGATCGTGCACAGTGACGAGCTTGGTTCCGTCTGGAAAGGTAGCTTCCACTTGAATATCATGAATCATTTCTGGAATACCTTCCATTACATCTTCTCGTTTTAAAATCTTGGTCCCTTCTCGCATTAGCTGTGCTACCGTCTTGCCATCACGAGCTCCTTCCATAATTTCATATGTAATAATAGCTACTGCTTCGGGATAATTAAGTTTTAATCCTCTTGTCTGACGGCGTCTTGCTAAGTCTGCAGCTACGACAATCATTAATTTTTCTTGTTCTCTCGACGTAAGTTTCAATGAAAGCTTCCTTTCTGCTAATCTATTTTCTAATTAACATCAAATGTGATATTTTCTAACACAAATACATAACTAATTATAGTAAATTTTCTGACAAAAAACAAAGAATTTATCTCTTCCGATAAAAAAAGATGAGCATGTTTGCTCACCTTTTACTCTTCTGAAATCGCTTGTGTTTTCCACTTCTGCAGGTGTTTCCAGCCCAAACCTTCAGCTAGCTGGCGTTTTGCATAGTTTACTCCTTTTTCAATAGAAGCTTCATAACCAAATAGATAATAGCGCAAGCCAGCGTTTAATACTACTTGATTATAGACGTAAGTCAGTTCGGAAGAAGATTCACCCTCCAGAATACGCGTCACATATTCCGCTTGTTTTTCAACACTTATTTTCTTTTCAAAGTGCTCTTCTTCCACGAACAGTCCGTATTCTTTTGGATTGACAATAAACGACTCCATCTCTCCTTCTGAGATCGTAAAAACAAAGCTGCTTCTATGTACAGGTACATCTTCTGATCCTTCTATCCCTTGTACCACGTATACGTGTTTGAAATGCAGAGAAGCAAAAATAGGCACAATCTTATTAATGGCCGTACGGTGAAAAGCTCCCATCATTAAAGAAGAAGCATTCGATAAGTTTAGTAGTTTTTCAACCGTATTAATAAGTGTCCTTACACCAATTTCATGACGAACTTGTTTGATGCGGCTAAGAGGATAAGAGATTGTTTCGGCATTTACAAAGCCAATTTTTAACGTTTCAAACGCATAACCGATGTCTTCAATCGTTTGAGCTTGAGGGATCTGTAATGAATGAAGTACGTCTTCAATCGTTGTTCCAAACTTTGGAGGAAGCGCTTCTGTACAGTGTAAAAAAGCTGGCACACCTCTTTCAGCTAATAAAATTGATACAGGAATGGTCGCAAAAAATGAATTCCTCCCTGCATAAGGGCTTGCAAAATCAATTGATTTATCTTTTAACGGCTGAGACAGCGGTATTTCTTTTGTTTTTTCACGAAAAGCATGAACGAATCCCAATAGTTCATCTGCATTTTCAGTTTTAATACGTTCCGCGATAAAAAAAGCAGCGATCTGAGCATCCGTAGCTTGTCCAGAAGCGATTAAGCGAGCTGCTTCTTTTGCTTGTTCATACGTTAAGTCAGTTGATCCCCTTTTTCCGCGCGCTATTTCTTTGATAAATTGCTGCATATCGTACACTTCCTTTTTAACTGAATATTTGTACATTGTATCACATATTTTCTTTGTTCCTTAGATTATCTTCTATCAGGTACGCAAACTGCTAAAAAATATGAAATTAAAGGAAAAGTACTAGTTCTTTTATAACCTAATATAGTATAATCTATCTGCTATACTATTATTTGGATATTTGGGGGACTTTACAAATGAAAAAAGAGAAACTACTTGTACCATTTATAGCAGCATCCGTTTTAGTAGGAGCATCGGTGACAACGCCAGTTTTTAGTCACTCTGCTTATGCTGCTTCTTCTGTCAGCGTTTATCAAAAAGACGTTAATTCGCTAGCAGATTATTACGCACCATTTTATAAAACCGTAGAAAAAAAGCTAAAAGAAATTGAAGGAATAAAAGATGACGAAAAAGCGTTAGCTGCATATGATCAGCTTGCAGATCAAATTGACCAGTTTCTAACAAAGACTGATAAAAATTACGCGATGAATCATCTTAATTCGGAAGCTGATCAGCTTCAAGGGTATTTATACGACAGCTTAATTGCTCTTTATAATTACATTGTGGATCTTGAAGACTATGCGTACGGAGATGTAAGTGACGCGGAATTTAATAAGATCTCTGCAAATTTCGAAAAAGAAATCAACGCATACAATACGCAATTTCAGCAAAAAGCGAAGAGCTATAAAACGAAGCGAAAAGTAACGTTTAACGCAAATATGAGTTATTTGCTTGATGAAGATATTCAACCTTCACCAACAGCTCCATCTACACCGGCTGATAGCAATGGCACCTACACGGTGAAAAAAGGAGACACGCTGACAGCAGTTGCTAAAAAGTACGGCATGACGGTAGCTGAATTAAAAAAATTAAACAATTTAAAAACAGATGCGTTAAAAGTTGGACAAGTGCTGAAAGTGAAAAGTGCAAGCGCACCTTCGCCGGCTCCAGCACCTCAAACTTCTGTTAGTGCAAAACAGCAGCAAATTGTATCGTATGCTAAAACGCTAATTGGAAAGCCATATAAATATGGGGGTACGACACCAAAAGGTTTTGATGTATCAGGGTACACACAGTATGTATATAAAAACGCGGGTTCAAATATTTCTATCCCCCGTACAGTAGCAGATCAGTATAAAAGCGGCACGGACGTAAAGCAAAACAGCCTCCAGGCTGGAGATTTAGTTTTCTTTAAAAACGGCAAATCCGTTTCAGTCGTAGGAATTTACCTAGACAAACAAGAATTCATTTATGTCAGCAGCAAAGGCGTTAAAACGCAATCACTTTCAACAGCGTACTGGAAAAACAGCTATGCGGGCGCAAAGCGTATTATAAAGTAAAAAGAGGTGCCATAAGGCACCTCTTTTGCTTTACTAGCTATGTATTTCTATACTAGACTAGCAATTTTATAAAGAACTTCTTAGTTCATAACCGTAATTTTAACAGATTTTCTTCCGAACTGTTGAGCATCACCTTCAGCAGGAACGAATACATCAATTCGATTGCCTTTAATTGCTCCACCTGTATCGGCAGCTACAGCTTCACCATAGCCTTCTACATAAACTTTCGAACCTAATGGAATAACACTAGGGTCAACAGCAATTACTTTTTGATTTGGATTTGCTTTTAAATCCACTCCTGTAGCAGTTGTACCGCTACATCCAGCACAATTAGCCGTATAGGCAGTTGCTTCAACTGTCATTGATTTGCCGCTGGCTTGTTGTGACGATTCAGCAGGTTGTTGTTGAGCTTGTTCAGCTTGAGCTTGCTGCTGCTCTTTTTGAGCCTGTTCAGCTTGAGCTTGCTGCTGTTCTTTTTGAGCCTGTTCAGCTTGAGCTTGCTGCTGCTCTTTTTGAGCTTGTTCAGCTTGAGCCTGCTGCTGCTCTTTTTGAGCTTGTTCAGCTTGAGTCTGCTGCTGCTCTTTTTGGGCTTGTTCAGCTTGAGCTTGCTGCTGTTCTTCTTGAGTTTGTTCAGCTTGAGCTTGCTGCTGTTCTTCTTGAGTTTGTTCAGCCGGCGCTTGAGCTTGCTGAGCTTCTGGAGCAGCTTGGGCTACTGAAGGACTTGATTGCTGAGCTTGGCCGTTTGGAGACTGAATTTTTAATTGTTCGCCAGGATAAATTAAATCTGACTTCAGTCCGTTCCATTCTTTAATTTGATCTACCGTCACGCCGTATTGCTGACTGATGGACCATAATGTGTTTCCTTGCTGAACTTTGTGCGTCATTTCTTTTATAGTAGCTACGTTTAATTCTTGATTTGGATAAATAATATTAGATGTTAAGTTATTTGCATCTTTTAGCTCGTCTACGCTCACGCTGTGCTTTTGAGCGACTTTCCATAACGTATCACCTTTTTCTACGTGATACGTTCCGCTTGTAGAAGCAGAAGCTGCACCTACAAATCCTGCTGAAAGGATTGCTGTTGTTCCTAGAGTAAATATAAATTTTTTCATTACGAATACCTCCTTATTTACTCAATGATTGAATGATATCATCCTCACATTTCACAGCCGTTACAGAGCCATGCTACTTTTATTACAAAACTTAACAAAACAGAACATTTAATCGTAATATTTCTGATAATTTGGCTATATGATGAAACGTTTCTACTTTTTACTGCTTTTTATTGTTGTTTTTACTAAAATAGTTAAATTTCTCTACCATTGCTGGCTATGCCTCTTCTTTTTTATTGATCATTTAACGGGTATATTCAGTTTTTTTATAACAAAAAAAGCGAACCGCTAATCAAAAATTTTGATTAGCGGTTCGCTTTTCAATTCGGCTAAAATACTTTTGTCCCAGCTTTTTTTATTTCTTGTTAAATCCTTGCTTTTCAACAAATTCTTTCATATACATACGCTTAGGATTGGAAAGCATGTCGGCCATTTGACCAGTCCATGTGTCTTGGCGTTTGCCATTTGTTCTTTCGTTGTAATAAGCAGAAATTTCTTCGTTATACGATGTTAATTCTTTTTTCGTCTGCTCATCGTTCGGCTCATATGTTTCTTCATGATACACATGTTTAAATGGTAAGCGCGGCTTTTTATCCGTAATACCCGCTGGATGTCCAACCGTTAGACCAAATAACGGAATTACATGATGAGGCAGTTTTAACAATTTGCTTACTTCTTCTAATTCGTTACGCAAACCGCCGATGTAACAAGCTCCAAGTCCCATTGATTCAGCAGCAAGCGTTGCATTTTGCGCAGCAAGGGCAACGTCAATAATAGCTACCATAAACTGCTCTGTGCTTTCGAGCGCTGTCGATAAATCTTTTTTCTCCATTTCCGCAATGACATCATGACGATGAAAGTCAGCGCAAAATACAAAGAAGTGTCCATTTGTTTCTACGTAAGGCTGATTTCCTGCTAATTGAGCAAGCTTTCGCTTCGTTTCTTTATCTTTTACTCCAATAATGGAATACGCTTGAATATAGCTTGATGTGGAAGCTGCCTGTGCGCTTTCTACAATCGTCTGAATTTGCTCTTCTGACAATGGTTTGTCTTCATATTTGCGAATAGAACGATGATTTAAAATCGTTTCAATAACTGAGTTCATATTATAATCTCCTTTTACTTCATCTAACCTTCTACAGTTGTTATCTCTACAGTTAGTTTATCGAATGTAAAAAGAAATAACCAATGTTCTGCTTAAAATTGATTTTGACTTGTCTCATATCGATACAGCTTAAAGTGATCTGCAAGCACGCGATCTACTTTTACTTCTAAGCTGTCTACATATTCGTCCATCCGTTTTATCAACCGGTTTCGTTTCACATCATTTTCTAAAATGTTCTTAAGCTGCTGTTCAAAGGCTTCAGCCTCATTAAGCGGTATCAGCAGCTCTTTTTCTTTTAGATATTCAATGTTAATTTGTTCTTGACCTGGAAGAGATGAGTGAATAAAAATAGGTAGTCTTTTGTGAAGGGCTTCGCTAATTGTCACTCCCCCCGCTTTTGTGACAATGGCATCTGCTCCCTCATATAAATCATTCATTTTCTCTCTCGATTTTACATACGAGACCGCTTTAATTCTCGGGTGGTTTAATTTTATTAGTTCTTGATACAACTTTTTGTTTTTTCCGCACAGCACATAATACATATACGTACAGTTTTGCGGAAGCTGCTGAAGCATTTTGCGTACATTTCCAAGGCCGGAATTCCCTCCGGCAATCAGTATATGTTTCTGTGGCATAAGATGGTCAATCCTTCTTTTTAAAAACGCTTTATGAACAGGAATTCCCGTTACATAAATAGAAGACTCTTTTACACCGTGAACGTTTTGTAAAAACGCTTTTGTATCCTGATCAGGCACGCAGTGAAGCTCAATTCCATTTTTACCCCATACGTCGCTTACTAAGAAGTCTGTGTATACGTTTATAATAGGAAGATCAATGATTCCTTTTTCTTTTAACCCGCTTAATACACAGGAAGGAAAGCTGTGTGTACAAACAATGACATCCGGCTGCTCTGCATCAATTAATTTCTTCATATGGTATTCGATAATCGGCCATTTTTTCACAACAAAATCGTCCATCGTATGGTCGTTTTTTTTGTATACATGACCGTAATAAAATTTTTCAAACTGCTTTGGGAAAACAGAAATCCATTTCATGTATATCGATGAAATCATTTGTTCAAGCGGTTTGCTCCAATAGCTTAAACAATCAATTTTTTGACAAATAACGTGCGAAAAACGCTCCATAATGGCATCCATAACGGCGTCTGCTACTTGGTGATGACCAGATGGCATCTGAAAAAGCGGTAAGAATAAAACCTTCCTCATTGACCATCCCTCCTCTCAAGACGTTTTCGGTTTCTTGTTCTTTTTATAAGTAAATAAATGACAAAAAAAGCTACAGCGCCCATGATAATATACGAAATATGAATTCGATCTCCTACGTAGTAACCTAGAATCAGAAAAGAAAGGACCCATACTAGACTTCCTACTACCGATAACAATAAATAAAGCAAAAACGGATAGCGACTTATTCCCGCCATATATGGGCTAATTTGACGCAAACCTGGAATATATAAACCAAATAAAATGGTCCATATCCCATATTTATGGTAGCTGCCGCTTGCCGCTTCAATTTTCTCTTTGGTTAACCCTACGTATTTTCCGTATTTATCAAAAAATGGGGTTCCCGCATACCTTCCTAGCCCGTAAGCAGTAAGCATTCCAGTAATAACACCTAAAAAAGCAAAAAGAGATGATTCGTATAAGTTCAGCTGATGCTTGGCAATAAACATGCCTAATAATATTAAAAATGATTCTTCAGGCGCTGGAATTCCAACAATCCCACAAAAAAGTACAAGTAAAATAACAATATAACCATAGGAATGTATATACTGAGAAATAATTGTTAAGTCCACTGCTCGCTCCTCTATTTACGATTGATTCATCAATTGCTGCATGGTTATACTTTCATACCCTTGCTGTTTTAAGTAAGGTAAAAATTCTTCTAACGCCGCAATCGTCATTTCAGGTGCTTTTTCATCTGCTCCCGGGGTATCTCCATTATCGTGTAACACAAAAATGGCTCCATCTTCTACTTTACGCATTAGTTTTTGAACTAATGCCGTTTTCGTTGTTTTTAGTGTCCAATCCTGAAAGATTCCTGTCCAGATCACAAGGTGATATGGCTTGGCCATTGATAAACTGCTCATATTTAAATGTCCCCACGGCGGACGATAAAAAAGCGGCTTTTGATTGGTTACTTTCTCTATAACCTGTGCACATTGATGAATTTGTCTTTTTAATTGCCAAGGTGTTTGCGTCCATGCACTCACATGACGATGATGATGTATAGCTACTTCATGTCCTTCATCAATCATTCTGTTTAAAATAGACGGGTGTTTCTCCCCTAGTTCTCCCACAATAAAAAAAGTAGCTTTCATTTCATACAGTTTGAACAAGTCCAAAATTTTTGGTGTATAAACAGGATGAGGACCGTCGTCAAATGTTATAGCTATTTTATGCTTTTTTTCCCCTTTTATTATGACTGATGAATGATAGCGACGATAAAGGGTTTGCGAAATAATGGTATATACACATATAACCATTAGAACGAAAAGTAAAACAATAAAAAAACGAGTCATATGCTTTTAACCATCCTTTTGAATTTAAATCCTGCATTTATTATAACGGTTTACTCAGACTTTGGTTTCATTTTTTTGTGATAGAAGCCAGGAATTTTAAAATAATTTGATACTTTACCTAAAAATAGCTGTTCTGCAAGGATATACCGGAAATAAAATGATATCATAAAATTTCCCTTCATTCAGTAAAAAAAGTACTTTTTACCAGTTATATCTATCTTTTGTACGATAACTGTCATTACTTTTTAAAAATAAAAAACTTCCCGCACGAGTGCGGAAAGTTTTTAAATTAAAATTTTGCTCGATACCATTTTTCAGCTGCTTCAATTTCTGTTCGTGTTAACTGATGCCCAAATGATTCCCAATGCACCTGTACGTCCGCTCCAGCTTTTTCTAAAAGCGCAGAAAGTTCTTCCGTTTCTGATGCTGGGCAAATAGGGTCGTTTGTACCTGCCCCAATAAAGATAGAAGCGTCGGTCTTAGGCACTTCAATTCCTCTTCTTGGAACCATCGGATGAAGAAGAGCCGCCCCTTTTAAAGAATTCTCATAATGAAATAGCAAACTTCCTGCAATATTGGCACCATTTGAGTAGCCTACAGCTACGATGTTGTGTCGATCGAATGAGTATGTTTCAGCCGCTTCATCTAAAAATTGATGAAGTTCTTTTGTGCGTTCAATTAAATCTTCTATATCAAATATTCCTTCTTGTAAACGTCTAAAGAAACGGGGCATTCCGTTTTCTAGTACATTTCCTCTTACAGATAATATGGAGCAAGAGGAATCAATCATATCCGCAACAGGGAGCAGATCTTGTTCTGTACCTCCTGTACCATGCAACAGCAATAAAGTCGGTTTCGTCTCGTCCGTTCCTTTTTTAAAAATATGTTTCACGTATATCCACTCCTTTTAAATATCTCGAATTAAAGATAATTTTATTATAAGAACTTTCGAAGCATTTGTAAAGGAACTACTGTCAAAGAAATACCTGTATGTTTTGCTGGCAGTATCACATAATACTGAATAACTTCATATGGTCATTGCTCATATGCAGCTAGGTATTTAATTCGTTTGACTTACAGGGTGGAAAGAAATATTCCACTTTTAGCTAAGTGCTCCCGTCAAAAGGTGGATAATGATTAAAACTCACCCGTCTTCCGTCATATAAAAAGTGCTCTAGTCTGATAAATTAGTTAATTTTTTCTTTATTTCGTTACTTTCAACAGATATCAGCATTTATACCCGAACGTACTGAATCTTATTTCGTATACGTGTTATAACAACTTTTTTCTATGAGAAACAGAACGTAAAATACCAGCTTGTTTTTTCATAAAGGGGAACAAAGCCCCGAATGGTGCTTTATACGACTTTATTTGACAAACACAAATTTATGGGTAAACTAAGTTCAGATGATTGTATTTCACTTCGTTTCAGTTTAATAAAAAAACGAAGCATCTGCGAGTAAGCAAAAAATAACTGCGTAAAGAGCTATTTATGTCAATCATCTTATACCCTAAAAACTTACCTGCACTTGAATAATAGCCTTTATTAAACTTAGCACGTCAGCTTGTGAACGTTAATACTTTATCACCCATCTCTCTGTTAAAAGATTGAATGGGCCAACAAACTTCAGCATTCTTTACATAACGACCTTGTAAAGACGAAGAATGTAGCTATGTGTGAACATGGAATTATTACTTAGTGGAGTGAACCAACATGAGGAAATTTATTTTAGCCTTTTTAGTCGTTGTTTTAATTGTAATGCTGGGAGTTACCTATGTATTAAAGCAATTTCAGCAAACGGCTGATTTATCTTACTCGAAACTGCAGTCGGTTCAAAGTACGGTAGTCTATGACAAAAATGACCGTAAGATTGACGAATTGTATAAAACCGTTCCCCGTCAAAATGTTTCGAGCAATGAAATTCCCGATTATGTAAAAATGGCGTTTGTTGCAACGGAAGACCGTCGCTTTTACAAGCATTTTGGGATTGATTTACAAGGTATTGGCCGCGCCCTTTTTAAGAACATTGTAACAATGAGTAAAGCTGAAGGCGCAAGTACCATTACACAGCAGTTAGCAAGAAACCTTTACTTATCTAGTGATAAGACCATTAAACGTAAAGTAGATGAAATGTTTCTATCACTAGGCTTAGAAAGACAATTTACAAAAGATCAAATTTTGGAATTATATTTAAATCAAATTTATTTCGGAAGCGGTGTATATGGTATTGGTGCAGCTTCTCAGCTTTATTTTAATAAGCCTGTATCAGATTTAACCGTAGGCGAAGCTGCGCTTTTAGCGGGACTGCCAAAAGCGCCGAGTACGTATTCACCAAGCAATAGTACAGAAAAAGCGACAGCCCGACGAAACGTTGTATTGAAACTGATGCATGACCAAAACGTTATTAGCGATACTCAGTATCAGCAAGCGTTAAACGAACGTGTAGTCAAGCCTAGTGTTCCTGTTAAAAAACCGAACTCAAATCAAGCATTTATTGATTATGTAATTAAAGAAGCTGCTCAACAGTATGGCGTATCTGCTGATGACCTTTATAAGGGTGGTTATGCCATTTATACAGATTTAGATCCTAATTTACAGGAATCGATTAATAACTCTGTAGCAAATCATACGTTCCGAGATGATGACATCAACAGCAAAGTAGAGGTTGGGATTTCAGCTGTTAACCCTAAAACAGGTGGAATCTCAGCGATGTATGGAGGACGCAGCTATGAGCGAAACGGCTTAAACCGTGCTACAAGCGGCTATCAGCTTGGTTCAGCTATTAAGCCGTTAGCCGTATACGGTCCAGCCTTAGAAACTGGAGATTATACGCCAACTTCACTCTTAAGTGACGAACGACAAGACTTTGGCGGTGGATATAGCCCTAAAAACGCAGAAGGTGAATATCAAAAGCATGTGACAATGCGTGAAGCACTTACCCGTTCACTTAACGTTCCAGCTGTTTGGCTTTTAAAACAAATTGGTATTGATACAAGCGCAAAATTCATGGAAAAAGCTGGACTTCCGCTTGAAGATGACGATAAGTCAAAATTAGGGCTTGCTCTTGGAGGAACGACCACAACGTTCTCTCCCCTTCAGTTAGCACAAGGATATACTACTTTTGCTAACAAAGGCGTCATGACTAAGCCGTACGCAATTCGAAAAATTGAGATGCGCGACGGTGAAGTGAAAAAGCCAGACATTCAAACAGCGCAAGTAATGAGTGAAGAAAATGCAGATACAATGACATCCATGTTGCAAGATGTGATTGAAAAAAGCTATGGAACAGGTGTTAACGCTCGTTCTTCACGAGATGCTGCAGGTAAAACCGGTACAACCAACGATGTCAAAGATGCTTGGTTTGTCGGGTATACCGATGATGCAGTCGTTTCTATCCACGCTGGCTTTGATAATGCTAATTCTACGCAAACAACGAAATACTTATCAGGCGGCGGCGGACAAGACCCTGCTACACTGTTTAGCTCTATTATGAATAACTGGTAACCAAAAAACCTCCAACTTCACTGTTGGAGGTTTTTTTAAGATAAATGCGTTTTATGCTTAAGTGAAAAAAAGGAAACGTTAATGACTTTGCAAATCGTTACATAATGCAGAACGGTCAGGACAACCACGCCACAGTTCATCCCGATAATAATTCCCTGCATGCCAATATTTGTTTGTGATCCTAAGAAAAACATCAGGGAAAAAGATACAATATGAGACCAAATCGTATGATAAAAAGCATCTTTTACATAGCCAAGGCCAATTAAATAAGCTTGAAGCGGGACGGCAAAGAAGTGAAAAAGAAAATACGGCCATAAAGCCTTTAGGTAGTACACGGCTTCTGTAGAATGAAAAAACAAGTTAGTAAGCGGCTCAGCAAAGAAATACATCGCCACTATAGACGGAATCCCATATAAAAATGTCATTTGCATACTTTGAGTCAAAAGTCTTTGAAGCTGTTCTTCCTGATTTTTCGCATGAGCTTCAGATACAGCAGGTATTAGTGCTACTAAAAGAGAATGAGCAAAGAAAGCCGGAAAAAAGCCAATCGACATCGCTACCCCTGTTAGCATACCAAAATGCTGCGTTGCCCCGGTTAAAGTCATACCCGATAAAACGAGCGCGTGTTTGATTAAAAACGGCTGAATAGCATTACATACCGCATTAAATAAACGCAGTCCCGTGGTCGGAAGTGAGACACCTAACAGCTTTTTCCGAATCTCACTTGGAGAAAGCAGAGGTCTGTGCCCTCTTGATAAAACACTTAACTGGGTAACATACGTGATAAAAAAATAAAGCAAAATAACAGCTTCGGTCCCAATTAGCGTACAAATCGCAATAAACAGCGACATTTTAACATCTGTGAAAGCAAACATTTGAAAAACAATAAATAAAATCGTTAGCTGAAAGGCTTTGCGGATAAAATTAGACACAGCGATAGTCGTCATGTTATTTTTACCCGTAAAATATCCACGAAGCACCGCTGAAAACGAAACAACCGGAATGAAACATAGTACAACCCATTTTAAATAAGGATGATAGTGACTAAAAAATGGAAAGGCTGCTAATACGGCCAGTGTAATAAAAAAGATTCCCAAGCTCACAGCAGTCGCAAAAATGGTGGCATGCTTCATCATATGCTGATGTTCTTTGCGATGATGTTCAGCCAAAAATTTAGAAATAGAAATAGGCAGTTCTAAGTTGGCTACGGTAGCAATAAGAAAAATGATAGGAAGAACCGTCATGTACATACCCATGCCTTCCCTTCCTAATTCTCTAGCAAGTACCATATTTACAAGAAATTCAATTAACTCTCCTGCAAAGGCAGCACCTGCTAGAATAAACGTTCCTTTCAAAAAAGTGTTCATCTCGTTATCTCCTCTATCTCCCGTCCTTTTTCATCACTACCTCTTCTCTCTATGTATATGACAAGCCCAATACGAATTATTTGTCTAATTGTATTTTTTCGGTGTACAAGTTCTTGTATAATGTTCAACCTATGTGAAAAAAAACCGTTATATACCTTTTTCATATAGGAAATTCATTCATTTCTTATACTTTGACTCTTGAGACTTACATAGGAAAACAGGAGACTGAATGAACCTGGCGATTGCTAACGGGAATAGAGCATGTGGTTTTAATATAACAAATTCACATATCAGTTAAGCGTCTTTATTCACTATTTTCTGTGGATGCACTTCTTTTTTTGACACCGAAGCGTTTTTGCCTAGTACAACCGAAAAGACAACAATTATTGCTGTAGCAAGAGTAAAAAGTGTAATTGTTTCACCTAGAAATAGAGCTGCAAACAAAATCATTAAAAATGGCTGTAAATATTGAACCTGGCTAACTCTGGCTATGCCACCCATAGCCATCCCGCTGTACCAAGCAACGTATGCTAAAAATTGACTCACTACTGAGAGATAAATCAAACTAACCCACGCTTGTAAAGGCGCATGGAGCATTTCAGCTGTAATGCTTAGTCCTACTGGAACCATAAAAAATGGTGCACCGATGATAATGGCCCAAGCAATTACTTGCCAGCTGCCTAATCCTCTTGCTAATACCCCTCCTTCTGCATAGCTCAGTCCAAGTATCAGCACCGCTGCTAGTAAAGCTGCATCAGCAAACTGCAGTTGACCGAATCCAAGGTGAAGAGCATACACGATAACAGCTGCCGAACCGATTATACTTGAGACCCAGAATTTTAAAGAAGGGCGTTCACCCCCTCTAAACATCGCAAAACCGGCTGTGGCTAATGGTAAAAGAGCGAGTTCAACCGCTCCGTGAGAAACAGGCAATGATTTCATTGCCCAGGAAGTGAGCAGAGGAAACCCTAAAACTGCGCCTAAAGCGACGATCAGCAGACTTTTAAATTGACGGAGAGAAGGGAATTTTTCTTTTCGTACAATCAATATCACAGCTACTAAAACAGCAGCTATAGCTGTTCTTCCTAAACCGGCGACTGTCGTGCCGAAATACTTGACTGCAATGCTTGTAGAAGGAAGGGTTAAGCTAAAACAGATAACGCCTATTAACCCCAACAATAAGCCCATTTTCTCTCTACTTTCTTTTTGCATCTTACCCTACCCCTGTCTTTTTATTTTTCAGAACTATACCATTTTTCTAAAAAAAGTTCTGATATAATTAAAAGGATAGCGCAGGACAACTAGTAAAATAAATCATTCTTTTACCTATCTGTACGGGTACAAATTAAAGGAGTATGACCTATGAGTTTGAAATATCTGAAAATCATGGAAGAAATTAAGCTTGGCCTAGCAAATGGATCGCTTATTGCAGGTGGTAAACTCCCTTCTGTTCGCCGACTCTCTCAACATTTTTCGTGCAGCAAGAATACCGTTATCAAAGCGTACAGTGAACTAGAAAAAGAGCATTTAATTTATTCTGTTCCTAAAAGCGGCTACTACGTTGTGGCAGAATTTCAACATAGGACGAATGAAAATGAAGTGATTGATTTCTTGTCTGCTGGTCCAGATAAAAACGTTATGCCTTATCTTGAATTTCAGCATTGTATAAACCAAGCGATTGAACACTACAAAGAAGAGCTTTTTACATACTCTGATCAACAAGGCTCTTACTCATTGCGGGTACAGTTAGTGAAACACTTGCAGAACCTACAGGTGTTCACTCAAGCTGAAAGGTTAGTTGTTGTATCCGGGTCTCAGCAAGCTCTTCACTTACTAGTTTCTATGCCCTTTCCAAATGGAAAAAATAATATCCTAATTGAACAGCCCACTTATTTCGGTTTTATCGAGTCTCTTACGCTGCACCAAGCTACTACTTTTGGGATCGAGCTATCGATGAAAGGTATTGATCTTGATCGTTTGGAGTACATTTTTCGAAATAATGATATAAAATTTTTCTACATTATTCCAAGATTTCACAACCCTCTTGGGCATTGTTATACAAATTTCGAAAAGAAAAAAATCGTGGAGCTAGCCGAAAAATACGATGTATATATAGTGGAAGATGACTTTTTGGGCGATCTTGATCCCGATGCAAAATCAGATCCTTTATTTTCTTTTAATCCTTATGGACGAGTTATTTACATTAAAAGCTTTTCGAAAATCTTTCTTCCTGGGTTACGTATTGCTGCTGTCGTGCTTCCTTCGTTAATGAATAGCAACTTTTTACGATATAAATTCAGTTCAGATTTTAATAGTTCAGCGCTTTCCCAAGGTGCTCTTGAAATTTATTTAAAAAGCGGCATGTTTACGAGTCATCTTAAAAAGATAAAAGAGGTATACCATACCAAAATGCAAACTCTTGTAGAAGCATGTGATTTACTGCTACCCCCTCATACACATTTTTCTAAACCAACTTCAGGATTCTATTTATCCATTAGTTTGCCTGAGCATGTGACAGCAAAGCAGATCGTTCATATGCTAAACGAGCAGCACATATATGTTGATGATGCTTCTAGATTTTTTTTACCAGAATACAAACTAGACACTCTTCTCCGATTAAGCATCTCACAAGTAAATACGAATACGATCAAACGAGGAATTGAACAGCTGGCTCAGTGCATTACTTTAATTGATGATAGAAAACATCATCCTATTCCAAATAACCTTTTCCCCTTGTAGAATGGGAATTCAATGGACATACTAAACGAAAAGAAGCCAAGGAATTAGCATCCTTGACTTTTTTTATTTAACCGTAACGGTTATAAGAGGCATGTTATGCGTCCCTTTTGCAGAAACATGTGATTGCACGGTATATGTGCCAGGCTCAGAAAAAGATGTTTGTATTTCATATACACCTTCTCCTATTTGTTTAGGCTTTAACATCTTCCCTTTCTCTTCGCCATCTTTTTTCTCTATTTCAAATTCAATCATTTCAACATCATCATTTTTTACTTTTTCGTCTCCATATGTAACTTCGACTTTGTAGATACCGCTTTCATTTTTCCGTAACGCCTCTGGGCCTTGAAGATTTACGTCCAACGGTTTTGGCTGCTCAGCATTTGTGCTTTGAGCAGGTTCCTGACCACAGGCCGTTAAAAGTAAACAAAGACTGATTATAAATATACTTATTCTTTTTTTCATGTATTCATCTCCTTTTTAAACCCTTTGTTTAACTATAACGCGTATTGCAAAGAAAAAAATGAATTTTTCTAAAAAAGAAGGATTTTTAAAGAATTTTTAAGAAAAAAAGTTCATACTGATACTAACTAGTTTTTTCCAAGGAGGAAGAAAATGAATTCAGCTAAATCTCCAGCTAAAAAATCATGGCTACAGACATTAATCAAAAATAAAAATGAGCGCAAAAAAGTGATCTTTATCTTTACTATCTCTTTTTTACTAGTTGTAGCAGGGCTTATTTACATCCCTATTTATAAACATTCCCTTCCAATCGATTCTAAAATATATGAAGGGAATTTTAAAGAGCTTGGTTCAATCGCACGAATTGGTTTTTTTGCAGCTTTAGCCATTTATCCTATTTTTTTATTATTAAAATGGAAACCGTTATCGGACATAAAAAAAGGAAATTTTGAGTTAAAACCGCTTATCCAATTTTTAGCCAAGTATGTTCGTCAGTGGCACGTTCCCATTGCTCTTATATCAACGGCCTTGATTATTTTACATGGTTATATGGCTTTAATAAAAGGATTTCAAGCAAATTTTACGTACTTTTCAGGAATTATTACAATGGCTGTTCTAGCTTGTTTACTCGTGATGGGCGTGAAGCGCTATAAGCGTACAGATAAAAAGTGGCATCTTAAATTTGCTATCTCTTTTTTGGTTTTGTTTATGATTCACGCTACCTTTTCATAACTTGCCATTGTTTAAAGTTTTTTTATATAGGGTACAGTTCACAATGAATACATGATATGTATCACTATACGTTTTACATCATTTAGGAGGTATAAACATGGCAAGAGTGTTAGCTGTATTATCAAGCGGATACGAAGAGAAAGATTATCACACAGGTTGGTGGGCAGAAGAATTATTTGCTCCGCTGCAAAAGCTTGAGGACGCAGGGCACACCGTTGATTTAGCCTCACCTTTTGGAGGTAAGCCGGAAGTAGACGTTCGAAGTATTTCAGAAGACTTTGATCCAGACGGAACGTATAAAAAATTATATGAATCAGGAAGAGCGGATCAGACAATGAAACTTGAAGAAGTAGATGCTGAGAACTATGACGTTATCTTAGTAGTAGGCGGCCACGGCGCTATGTTTGACTTAGCAAAAAATGTGGACTTGCATGCACTTATGAACAAAGTGTACGACAATGGAGGTATTTTAGCAGCTGAGTGTCACGGACCTTCTGTTTTTGCTTTCTTGAAAGGATCCGATGATGAACTGTTAATTAAAGGACTAGACGTAACCGGTTATCCTGATGAAATTGAACCGGAAGAAGTACTTCCCTTTTTACCATACAGTTTAGAACAAGAACTTCGTGAAGTGGCTAACTACATCCCTGAGATGGATAAAAAAGCATATGCTGTTTGGGCAAATGATCAAATTGTCACAAGCCGAGATCCTTTTTCTTCTGAGTTAATGGGTGATGAATTAGTTAAAAAGCTAAATAAATAAACTAAAAAAAGACTGCTTAAAAGCGGTCTTTTTTGTTTGTTCTATAGGGATGTTTGAAACTGCTGCTCTACCAAACGCCGGTAAAAAGAATGAGAGGCTAACAGCTCTTTATGCGTTCCGCTTCCTGTAACCTGCCCTTCTTCTATTATAACAATTTGGTCCGCATTGATGACCGTAGATAGACGATGTGCAATGACGAGTGATGTGCGTTCTTTCATTACCGTTTCCAATGACTCTTGCACAAGCTTTTCTGATTCGGAGTCTAAGCTAGCTGTCGCTTCGTCCAGTAGTAAAAACTGGGGATTGCGTAACAGCGCTCGGGCAATTGCAATACGCTGTCGCTGTCCTCCTGAGAGATTAATACCTCTTTCTCCAATCATTGTTTCATATTGATCTTCAAAGGACTGAATGAAATGATGAGCATTCGCTAACTTCGCTGCTTCTTCTATTTCTTCATCCGTCACATGCCGCTCTAATCCGTAAATGAGATTTTCTCGAATTGTTCCTGCTAAAATCGGAGAATCCTGCTGAACATAGCTAAACAGATGACGCCACGAACGTAAGTTGACGTTTTGACTGTCTGTTCCATCCAAGAATATGCGCCCCGATGAAGGCTCATAAAAGCGTTCGATAAGCGAAAAAACAGTAGATTTTCCAGCTCCGCTAGGTCCAACAAAAGCGGTAACTTCTCCTTTTTTAGCAGAAAATGAAACTTCCTGCAATACTGGTTTATCTTCATATTGAAAAGCAACTTTATCGAACCTTAAACTCCCTACCTGTTCAAGCACTTCTCCATTTTCATAGTTCTCTTCTTTCTCAGCTAATATATCAAAGATTCTTTCTGAAGCTCCTTTAGTTTGCTGAAAGCTAGTAACAAATCGGGTAAGTGAACCAACCGGAACCATAATTTGAAAAAGGTAAAGAACAAAAGCTACCAGCTCTCCTGCAGTGATAAATCCCTCACTCACACGGTATGCACCAAACCCGACGATGGCAATCATAACAGCGGTCATCACCGTGCTAATAATCGGGGTAATGATGGCTTCAATTTTAGCTCTCTTTACACCGAAGAGGTAGAGTGACTGAAACGATTGTAAGCCGGAATCAACTTCTTTTTTCTCTGAACCGGATACTTTAATCAAGCGGATTTCACTCAGCATTTGAGCTAAAAAAGCTGTAAGCTTAGACATTTTATCCTGCTGCTCACGTGAAATTTTATGTATTTTTCGCGCTAGGGGCATAACCAGTACAAACATAACGGGAATGACCGCTAATAAAATGAGCGTCATGGGTACATCAAGTGTAAATAAAATAACAATGGCAACGATAATAGATAAAATATTTTTAACAAAGTCAATCATTTCTGTTGACAATAAATTCATCACAATGGTTGTATCATTTGTAATGCGGCTTACCATTTCACCGGAACGGTTTTGGTCGTAAAATGAAACCGGAAGCTTTATGAGCTTGTTCCACACTTTATGTCTGAGTTCTTTTACAACACCTTGTCCTACTTGAGCAAGGAGATAAAGAGATACTGCGCTTGTTACCATTTGAGCAGCAAATAAACCAAGGAGTCCTGTTATAAGCTGCAGGGAGACGCCTACTGCAATTTTCTCCATCACTTCTTTAATGACAAGAGGGATAGAAAGCGACGCTCCGGTATTAATTAAGGCCAGTATGAACGAAATGAGTAGCTTTCCTGTCGGAGGGTTCGTTAGCAACCATAATTTTTTAAATGAAAAATGAATTCCTTTTTGCGTATTCATCTTAGTTCCTTTCTAATTCTTTTAATAGGTGGTATACACACTTTAGGCAGACACCACACACTTTACCTTCAAAGTTCTATCTTATTTTACACCATTTCCTTTCTCAACCTGAACTTCTAAGCTTCTACCTATTTTTCAAACTCGTCTATACGAAAATGACAAGCTGGTCATATACTATGGTACACTGAATTCTTTTACTAGATGAGAGGTTGAATAAGGATGTCTGTTTATATTAAATCTATTTCTATTGGAACAATTTCTGGCGGGATCGTTATTTTTGGAAACGTAGGAAATATATCGCCTCCAAGCGGCTCTACGTCCGGCTCTGGTTCTAGCTCTAGCTCTGGTTCTAATTCCCAAATGCCGATGCCTCCTTCTCCGGGAAAAGGCCCGAGAGATAATACAGCTTTTAATGGCTAATAAAAAAACAGTGAGATATTTCTCACTGTTTTTAGACTTGAATACTTGTCATCATCGCAATATAAAAAGCAAAAACAAACAAACCCGCACTTAATACGCTAAGCCATACTGTCTTTTTGTAAAAACAAATAAGTAAATACACAAAAAACAGCAGTGCGACAAATAAGAATAGGATTCCTACAATTGTTACGTGAAACGTTAGAGGAAGCGTCACTTGTTTCCCATAGATAAACGGAAGAATCGATGAATCCATTGCCATATGACTTATATTAGTTGGCGGCGATTGCGTTACCATGATAGCTGTAAATAAAAAAATGATAAGCAAAATAATGCTTTCTGCTCGAATCCACATCACGGGCTTATATTCTGGATGTTTTATCGTTTTTCTCATAAGAAAGCCATTGATGACGGCAAATGCAAGCAGCGGAATAATCGTAATATGCTTTAGCAAAAGAGACTGCCCGTAATCTGTAGCCCATGAATTTACATAGTTGGACAGACCCATGATAATGACCATCGAAATGAACCCACTTAATGAAAGAAGCACAAAACAAGCGATTGCAAAAGGAGTAAACCAGCTCAAGAAACTTTTCCAATTGGAGGTTTCTTTTGAAAAAGCGGCAACAATCAGAACCACCCCTCCCCACAGTCCAACTGCTAAAATATGAAGAGAATGAGAAAGCATGCCGCTAAGCGCAGAAGCGGATGCTGCGTGACTTGCGTAGGCGATTCCTCCCACCAAGGCTACAGTCAGTAATGTATACATATGAGGGTGGCTCTCTATTGAAACAGCAACCATACATAAAATAGCAATTAGCACAACAAAGATCCAGGCGTGTCCCGTTCTTGTTTCCAATAATACAAGACGAACTGTTTCACCTAACCCTCTTATTTTTGAAAAAGATAAAATAATCTCAAGCGAATTTCCAACCGAAAAAATAGCGACAGCCGCTGCACTTGCAAGTAGCCATCGCTTTGATAATAAAATTGTTGGCTTTTTTGTAAGCGGTACATATTGCAGTACGGCAAATCCTAATAATAAGGAAAGACCTACGTATGTGAACCACTCAAAAACAGGCAACAAAATACTCATCTTTTTAAGCCTTTTTCTTTCTGAAGATTAAGAGTAATGCTCCAACCACCACTACAATAGCAATAATCATGATAACAAAAAACGATGAAGAATCATTGTTCTCTGTTTTTTCATCATTTGCTACTGCACTTTTTTGGTGCTGTTCGGATTGCGTGGCGTCTTGCTTTTTTTCACTATCTTTTCCGGCTGCTTGAGTATTTTCTTCTTTCGCTTCATCTTTCACATCTACTTTAAAAGCAATCGAATCTTTCATTACATGACCATCTTCCCCTACAATTTCCCAGTCCACTGTGTAAGATCCGTTTTCAAGAGGCTGATCGAGAGAAGCTATTAAATCATGACCCTCTACTTTTTGCGATGCAAGTGAAATTTTTTGTCCATCTTTTGTAACAGTTACAGTACTGATTTTCTCGATGTGTGTTTCAAAGGTTAATTTAATTTCTTTTAGAGGAGCTGTAACAGTTGCACCATTTTCCGGCACGGTTGTTTGCACATGTGTATGAGCAAAACTAACTGTCGGAACAGCTAGAAAGCATGCTAAAAGTAAACCTATTATTTTTTTCATATTTATGACTCCCTATCTCTTTTTTCTTTTTTCATCATATCCAAAAATGTTTTTATGTAGACGTTTCCGAACATGATCTATTTTCCTAGTAAGTGTACTCCTTTTTTACTCAGTCTCACAATAACTATTACCAATTCGTTATAAAATGTTCACAAATCCTAGGGAAGATGCCAATGTAATTTTTTTGAATATTCTTTCAGACTATCCTTGAATATAGTAAAATAGTTAAATAAGATGACTGACTTTTTTCTAGCTTAAAATCCCATACAGAAAGGATAGAAACAATGAAAAAGTATACATGCCCTTGCTGTGGTTATCAATCTTTAGACAGTGATGGTGACTATGATATTTGTGAGATATGTTTTTGGGAAGACGATCCGTACCAAAAGCTGAATGCCAACGAATTAGGAGCCAACTCTATTTCTTTAATAGAAGCTCAGGAAAATTTTATAGTTTATGGAGCGTGTAATAAAGAAAGCTTACAGCACGTGAGAAAGCCTTCTGTTCAAGATGTAAAAGATTTTAACTGGAAACCTATTATAAGTCACGAGTAGCAAAACTAGTTTATAAAAAAAGAATGCTTGCGAAAGCATTCTTTTTTTAATTCAGTAAGAAGTAGAAGCGAATGTAGAAAGCACATTTGTAAACCTATAAAAAGTTTGAGTTTTAGACGAAGCTCTTCCTTTTGCAGTGAATGAATGAAACATAGCACTTCGCAGCGGTTGGCTAATCTCTAATTGAATACTTTTCCCGGTACGATTTTTATTTGCAATATTTCCAGAGTTAATGCCTGCAATCTCATCGTGCCCTTTTGTAATCAGTTCGGCCGGAAATCCATTTTGATTTAATAACTGCGTTAATTTTTTTGCGCGCTCCCGATCAGTCCCGCCCACAAAAATATGTTTTTCGTTCCCAGAATACCCGTGAAGAGATAAAACATTATCATACTTGCTTACCATCTTACGCGCTGTGGGCTCATCAAAATGAGTGCTTGTGAGGTGCAGGTCTCGTGACCCTTTCGACTTTAACGATTCGAATAGATAAAGAGCATTTTGTTTGCCAAGCTCTTGGGCAATTTCGCTTGTCCCCCCTTCAATTCCTCCACCGTGTGGAGCAAAGATAAGGACAGAACTTTTCGTTTCTTTGGTCGTCACTTTATAGCTAGCTGAAGACTCATTCTGTGAGAGCTGCTTGAAATTTTGATATTTATCAGTTGACGCACTAGATGTATCTTGAAAAGGTGAAATGAATAAAACGAGTAGACAGATACATAAGGTAGAGAAACTTACTAAATGATAGCTTTTCAATTTGTACTCCTGCTTTCTTTTGTGTAATAAGACCTAAAACATTAGGAACCTAAAAAATCCAAAAATAATATTTAAAGTAGTCTTATTTACTTATCGTTACAAATTGTAATTTATTTAATAGTTCTTAATACCTATTTATGCTGTTTTAAAAAACTTCAACGCATATTCACTGAAGTTTTTTTACTTTTTTTGTTTTTATTTATTTAAAGCAAGCGCCAAACTAATTTTATCCAGCCAAAGAAGGCGATCCATAAAGGTATGCTCAAAGATGTTCCCCACGCTAAACCAATTAAGAAGTTTCCTCTTTCAATCATACAAACCACTCCTTATGAACATTGTAGGTGAACAAGTACCATTCTATACCTTCACTATAACAGAAAGCGCTTTCATTTGATAGTCACTTACACGTTTTTAGTGCTATATTCATACAGAAAACCGGATTCCAAGTAGATAAAGGGCGATATATAAGAAAATGAATAATTGCAAGGTGTAAAAGTATAATAATCTACTAAAAAAAAGAAACCTTCTTTGAAGGCTTCTTTTCTAGGTGTTTTTTATTGTTCGCCGCTGCGCTGCAAGCGATTCTCAATAAATAGGCGCTCAACAAATTTATTTAGCTGTGCTTGATACAAACGGCGCTCATCTAGCGATTTTGCGTCTTGTATTTGCTGCTTAAATCGTTTGATTTGCTGTCTTTGTTCAACCGTTACATGATGAGAAAGAAGCATAGGTCCCCCTCCATTTCACTAACGTTTAAATTAAGTAAACCAAGGTTTACCAAAACAAACAACAAACCTGTTAGCTTCTCTTACATACATTTTTTATTCAGCCTCTTTAGCCCCAACTAATGCTAAACCTGGACCGTACGGCGTTGCATGAACATCTAACATTAATTCATTTGTATAAGGCACAATAGAAGCTTCCATTGCTACCTGTACTCCATCGACTTCATACATTTCATCATTTTCAAAAGGCTCTTCAAAAGCTAACCCAATATTAGGGATTTCACAGCTAATTCCTTTGAAATACAAACGAATTCCTGTTATCTCCTGTTCTTCAAGTATATTGTTAATTAATTGTTTTGCTTCTGGTGTAATATGCATGACTAACCCTTCTTCCTTTCAATACTCTTGCTCTATCCTATCATATCTTTAGAGTTTTTAAAGAGAATAACTATGATTTAAAAGCATTCTTATTATTATTTAATAATTATTATAAATAAGTATTGATTTTAATTTGATATTTGATATAATATAAACATAAGATAACAACAACTCATTAGGAGGCTATTAACTATGAATTTAGAAAACGTACTGAACCAACAAATTGCCGATTTTAACTTATTGTATACGAAGCTACATCGCTTTCACTGGTATGTAAAAGGGCCTCAATTTTTTACGCTTCATGAAAAATTTGAAGAATTCTATAATGAGACGGCGGACTATATAGATGAATATGCAGAACGATTACTAGCCATTGGAGGAAGCCCAATTGCTACAATGAAGCAATTTTTGCAAGCAGCTACTCTTTCTGAAGATGGAAACGAGCAAACGAGTGAAGAAATGGTAGAAACCTTAATTAATGACTATACGCTACTTGTTAAAAACCTAAAAAATGCAGTTGAAAACGCTGAAGCAGCACACGATCACGTAACAGCTGACTTATTCATTGGAACAATCGGCAACATTGAAAAACATATTTGGATGCTAAAAGCTGCTTTACCTGTAAAAACATCCGTAAACGCATAAAAAGAGCCTAAGCGGCTCTTTTTTACGTTTGTTGATTTACTTTTTTTTGTCTTTGCAGCCACATAAAAAAAGACATATCATCGTGAATGTCATCTTCTAGCACAGCCTTATAGACATGATCACTCGTATAATAGCGATTATATCCGCTTTGCTGCTTGAAAAATAAAATGCATTCTCGCTTCTTTTCAGTGAAAAGTGATTTTAATAACTCTTGTTTCTCAACTTTGCCTTTCACGATATTTTCTGGAAGCACGGAAATATCAAGCTTCCACTCTTCTCCCTTCTGAATCATATACAGACTCCACTGATACTTATCTTTTTCATTAGTAAATATCATCTTATAAGGGCTAAAACGCTTTGTAAGCTGATACCCCATGTGAAAAATAGATTCTTCATCCATTTCATCATTTCCTACGTAAAAATTAATGATGCGATTTGTCATGACATTTAACTCAAAACTCTCCCCTGAGAGAAGACAACCATATTCTCTTAACAGATCCAATAAATGACTGGATACCACCAGTTGATTTGCTTCGTGTTTTAATTCACTTGAGTATGACAGCAGCTCATTCATGTTTTTTGATTCCCCTATCTATAGATCGTGAATTGTTATTGATATTCGCTTTTTTTTCATAAAACCCTTTCACTTTTACCCTTTAATTAAATAACTAGTTGTAAATTAAGTTATGTAGAGCAACATTTTATGAATAAATCAAGTTTGAGTATAAAACCTGAAGAAGTTTAAAGACTATAGTCGATACCGATTTTAAGGAGGACTTAGTATGAATAATCACGAACTTCCTACAAACATGCAAACTGGAGCTGTACCCCCTCAATTGAACCATGGAGGGCATGAACTATTTGACGTTCATGAAACACTTGCCGGCTCGATTAATGTAATGGATCAGTTTATGATGTTTAGGCAATATGTAAAAGAACAAGAGCTGCTTGATATCATTGATCGGCAATATCAGTTTATTTTAAATGAATATAATTTAATCGTAGAAGCTTTTTCTACTGGTCAAAAGCCGGCCGATTCTACACATGTATATAACATGAAGCAGTCTCATACCTTTGTTTATGGCTTAAAGCCTTCACAGCCTAAAAAGCCGAATCAGTCCGTTGAGGAAATCAATGAAAAAGGCATATCAGGTCATATGCTAGGTCTAGTTAAGTCTCAAGCATCTCTTTTAACCATGACCGCTTTAGAAATAACAAATCCTGTTGTTCGCCGAATATTCGGAGACAGTGTTCCTAATTGGATTGAAATGGCTTATGAAATTTCTCTTTATCAAAATAAACACCATTATTATCAAGTGCCGCAGCTTGCAAAAGAAGATATGCAGCAAATGATCACAAGTTTTGCAAAAGCTACTGCCTCTCCTCAGATGCCTAATAACCATAAACTGCATTAATTAAAAAGAGGCTGGGGCAAACGTATTTTAGTTGAAGGAAGATCCGAACGTTTCACCGTTCGGATCTTTTCATTAGTACGGTGAATATAGGTTATGTTTAGAGTTGCTTCTAGCTGTTGATTGGAAGGAAAGGCGAAGACTGCCGCGAGAAAAGCGGAATAGATGAGACCCCACAGGAGCGCAAGCGACGAGGAGGCTCATCGGCCGCCTGCGGAAAGCGTAGCCTTGCACGGAAATCACCAGCAGTGTAACCAAACGACTCATACTAGATCATTTACTCAGTTTACTCGTCTTTAGATTGTATTGTATTGATTTTGTTATATCTCAATCTCGCTTTGTGCGTATATTTCAGAAAATGACAAAAAACTATGCATTTTGAATTATTTTCTGAATATTTGTAGTATTTTGATTAATTATGTATTATAATACAATTAACTAATAGAAAGGAGTGAGAGATGCATCATATATACTCGGATTACAGTTAAAGGAGGTGTCATAACACACTCGCAATACGTTTGCTAAAAGTCAGTTGAACTGTAGAACCGATATGTGATAGACCATGATGGTAAAGTTAAGATTAATTCCCCTAAATGAACATGTAACATAATAAACTGCTTCTTTTTCTTTTTAAAGATAGAAGCAGTTTTTTTATGTACGTTTTTCTTTTCTTGATTTAATACATGTTTTCTCCACTTTGGCTAACACTTAAGATATACATTTACATACAAGGTGGTGACTTTGATGATCGCCGTAAAATTACTATTAGTCGCAGTTTTAATTGCATTAACTGCTTTTTTTGTAGCGACAGAATTCGCTATTGTAAAAGTAAGAAGTTCAAAAATCAATCAGCTTCTAGAAGAAGGACATAAAAAAGCTGTATCTGCCAAACACGTTATTACGCATCTAGATGAATATCTATCCGCTTGTCAGCTTGGTATCACCATCACAGCTCTCGGGCTTGGTTGGCTTGGTGAACCGACGCTAGATCGGTTGCTTCACCCTCTTTTTACTACCTTCCATACCAATGAGCCGCTTGCTGGTATTTTATCTTTTGTCATTGCATTTGTTGTTATTACTTTTTTACATGTTGTCTTGGGGGAATTAGCTCCTAAAACATTTGCTATTCAAATGGCTGAACAAATTACGCTGAACTTTGCAAAACCGATTATCGTGTTTTACAAACTTATGTATCCGTTCATTAAAATATTAAATGGATCAGCTCGTATGTTGACTAAGATTTTTGGTATAACGATGATTTCAGAAAATGAAGCTGCTCATAGTGAAGAAGAGCTGCGTATTTTGTTATCTGAGAGCTTCGAAGGCGGTGAAATCAATCAATCCGAATATCGATATATGAGCAAAATCTTTGATTTTGACGATCGTTTAGCGAAAGAAGTAATGGTCCCTCGTACGGAAATTGTGAGTGCTTCCAAAGACGACGTCGTAGAGGTTTTTTTGCAAATCGCAAATGTCGAAAAATATACGCGCTATCCAATTGTTGAAGATGGGGATAAAGATAAAGTAATCGGTCTCGTTAATATCAAAGAAATTTATAATGATATTGTATTCAACGAAAAAGACGGCACCAATACGTTAGAGTCATACGTCAAGCCTATTTTTAAAGTAATTGAAACCGTACCCATTCATGACTTGCTTGTAAAGATGCAAAAAGAACGTATTCAAATGGCTATTCTTTTTGATGAGTATGGCGGAACCGCTGGGCTTGTTACAGTAGAAGATATTATTGAAGAAATTGTGGGAGAAATTCGAGATGAGTTTGATACGGACGAAATTCCTTATGTACAAAAAATTAAAGACGATCATTATATTCTTGACGGAAAAATGCTCATTAGCCAAGTAAATGATTTACTCGGTACGGATATTAGCGACGAAGAAGTAGATACCATTGCCGGGTGGGTGTTAACCGAAAAGTTTGATGTGACCAAAAATGATATCATTCAGCATGAGCAATTTTACTTTAAAGTTCTGATTATAGAGGATTTTCACATTAAGTATATAGAAGTGAAAAAAAGAAAGAAGAAAGAAAAAAAGGATGATCATCATTAATCATCCTTTTTATTTATTCAAAATCCCTTTTACCAATCGTCTCCTCCATCAAAAAAATCTCCATCCAACAGATCCTCCCCGGCTTCTTCAATATCTTCTCCAATTTCACCAAGCGCCGAGTCTTCAAACATATCATCCATCAAATTCTCAATGAGCAGTCCGCCTAACATACCGGCTGCAAAACCTCCCATTGCTCCTCCTAACCCGCTCATACGTGGGTGGTGTGAATGCTGATCAGAGTGAGGAGACTTATAATATTCATAGTCTCGAGGATTCTCCATCATCTCTTCCATCGCTTCTTCCAGCAAACGAGCGATAGTAGATGGCTGGCTTAGTTCATCATTTGTAAAAAAGAGTTCATTTTTTATTTCCCTCTCTCGGCCGAAAGAAGGCAAATCTAGCTCCAACAGCACGCGGATCCCTTCTCGTTCAATGGCTACCTCAAACTCAACCTCATTTACATATCCCTTTAAGAAGTCTGTAGGAAAAAATGAAAATTCTTGTTTGTATCCGTTAAATTTTCCTGAATGATGTTTTTCTCTAAATCCAAGTGCTTCAAAGCCCTCTACTAGCTGATATAAGCTTTTTGGAGCTTTAATGCGCACAGGGTCCCGATCTGTTGAGTCTACTCCCCCTTCAATATCTAAGTGTGTCTTAAAGAAATAGCTAACGTTGCTCGCAGAGATTGGAAGGTCCAAAGGTAAATGATATGTAAATGGAATTTCTTTTTTCTCGCCTTCATTAATTGTAAATGAAGAAGCTGCGCGCAGGCTTTCCACACGATGTGTATGCATTTGACCGCTTTTCAATTGAACTTCAAGCCAAAATTCAACATCAATTAAATTAATATGTTGCTGAACGCTTCCACCTTGGATGACAATAGCTCCTTCAATTACATGACCGAGCGTATAGGCCGTTTCATTTAATCGTAAATCCACTTTGGCAGCTCCAACTCCAATTTTAGCAAACATTTTTTTAAACATTTTTTTCCTCCTCCAAAATGCTCTTACTATATATACGAAGTATACCGTTTATAAGTTTCAACTTACAAAAAAAGAACTCAATTTCTTGAGTTCTTTCTGCTAAATCAACGCTTCATTTTAATTCAATTATTTATTAAATTAAAACACCCAGCCCCAACAGCAGCGACGTCTTTTACAACCGCCGTGGTTACCGCCATGACAACCTCCGTGACCTCCACCGTGGTTACCGCCGTGACCTCCACCGTGGTTACCGTCGTGACCTCCGCCGTGACCTCCGCCATGACAACCTCCGTGACCTCCACCGTGGTTACCGCCGTGACCTCCGCCATGACTGCCCCCGTGATCTCCGCCATGGTTACCGTCGTGACCTCCGCCATGGTTGCTACCATGATGGCATTTTTTATGTCCAGAACGATGATCATCATCATGTTTAGGACAATGATCGTTATGCTTATAATCGTTATGACAGCATTTTCCTTCATGGCTACTTCTTGGA
The DNA here is from genome assembly GCF_056395685.1 of Priestia sp. 10L35. Taxonomy (NCBI): domain Bacteria; kingdom Bacillati; phylum Bacillota; class Bacilli; order Caryophanales; family Bacillaceae; genus Priestia; species Priestia sp. 10L35. Next base: position 324,848 of record NZ_JBFTKA010000003.1, read on the forward strand.
TCATAGCCAGAAGTTTTGTAATAATACTGATTAGAACACCAGCAACACTTCTTTTTATTGTTGTAACTCACATAAACCATCCTTATCTATAAATAAGATTTATATAGGCAATTTTATACCTATATATAAATAGATTATGTAAACTAGTACAAGGAAGTGCATTGCTGTGGGCCATGACCTAAGCCTGTTTTTAGGAGTATGTACGGGGGAGATAAGACAAGAAAAAAAGCCATCTCTAGATGGCTTTTTTTATATTTGATTTTTCACTTTACTTGCGCTTTCTGCATAAAACTCTAGAATTTCTCTTCTTCTCACAATTCCAATAAATACACCTTGATCATCCGTTACAGGAACAAAATTTTGGTCAATTGCCTTTGAAAGGATGTTTTGAACTTCATCATATATAGCAACTGGGTTATAATCTTGATAGCGGTCAATCTCTGTTAATTTAATATTTTCCGTATCTTGAAAGCGATAGTCTCCTAGGCTTTTTAACTTCCAAAGAAGATCTCCTTCAGTAAGAACGCCCACATATTTACCATCATCGTCAACTAGCGGAACTGTAGAATATCGATGATACTCCATTTTTTCAAGAGCCTGTCTTAATGTGGATTGAATATTTAGTGTTACAACATCACTTTTTGGTACTAAGAAAAATGCAATATTCATTTTTTAATCTCCTTTTCCTTACCCGCTCATCTTACAATTTCTATTTATTTTTTCAGTTTTCGGCTTATTTTAATGTTTTAATCATACAAAATGCAGCTCGCAGTTATCTTACATTTACAACTATAAGCTGTCAATCCTAAACTATGTAATTTTGACTTCTTATTTTCTTTATTACAGTACCCGTTTTCTAAATAATCAAATCCTAATTTTTAGAAAAACACGTCTAGTTAAAATAATGGTTCCTGCAGCTGCTTCTTTATACTAATAAGGGCCGGAAGAGCTACTTTCAGCTCTTCTTCTCTGCGATAAGAACGCAACTGAACCTCATTATATGCTCTGTTTATACTTTTTGACTCATGAAAAAGTCCCACATGATTCGACTAGCATTGGGGCCTTTAGGGTCTGTATAGCTGCCCGCTGAATTCCCTCCTGACCATGCATGCCCCATTCCATTGATAATATATTTATCAATAGCCAATTCTCCCTTACTGCTTTCGTAGCGATATGTTGTATAATCCCGTCCAAAGAGAATTTTTTCTTCTCTCGTTTTAACCGGGCTATCTTGAATCCATCCATCTATTCTTCCGTTATAAGCAAGATTATTCGTTGTAATCCACTGGTGAACCACTTGATCTGCATTGGCTACATTTACCGTAGAATCAGCGTTACCATGAAATACAATGAGCGGCAGTGGCTTTGCCCGTTTTCCCATTTGCTGATAAGCAATTCTTCCTTGTTTAACGGGGGAAGGACCTTTACTGGCCATGACAGAATACGCATTAAATACGTTAAGAGCCGCCTGATATTCGATACCTGCTGACACACCTATTCCAGCAAACAGTTCTGGATACGTTACCCCCATAACGATGCTCATTGCTCCTCCTGCTGACAGACCGGCAATAAACACTTTATTTTTCTGAATAAAGTGCATGTTTTGGACTTTTTTTACAATTCCTGCAATAATAGCTGGCTCGCCAAACCCTCTAATTTGATGAAGAGGTTCAAACCAGTTCCAGCATTTATTCATATTTGAGTTAGAAGATTGCTGTGGGTATACGACAATAAATTCTTTTTCGTCGGCGAGCTCATTCATTTGCGTGCCTATTGCAAAATCATCTGCATTTTGTGTACATCCATGCAGCATAACCATTAGTGGGTAAGATTTTAAAATATGATAGGATTTAGGTAAATAGACCTTGAATTTTTTTCCTTTATGAGTATATGTTTTAAATGATTCAGATGACGCTTCTTGTTGTTCACTTGAAGACACAAGCGTTGACGTATTTATAACATTAGGTAGTGAACCCAACATGGTACCCCTCCTCTTTTTGTCAACGTTTTCATTTTTCTTCCCAATTACGTCCTGTATTACAATACTACATATTATTTCGTTTTTTTGCACGTTCTACATACTCTAAGAGTACCACTTGTTTTGGTTTTAAGGCGTTTTTTATCTTCTTGAAATTTGGGATTTTTTTGCTATATATATACTTTATTACTATATATGAAAATTGTCACTATAATCATGAAAAAAGGACAAACATGCCGTTTGCCCTTTTATTTGGACCTTGATGTTTAAATACCTTTTGCCGAATTAAGCCTCTATACTTTTATTATATGATGCTCCCTATCATTTATATGAATTTATTGCTCTTCATGTTTAAATCTGTAACCTTTACTATTTTATATTTTGCTTTTTATTCACCAATTCTTTCGCAGCAAATGGCAAGGTGCAGGTGCGGAAGCCACGTTGAAAAAGAAGAACCTTAAAGAGCAAATGTTTTTGGTTTAACCTCTTCTTCGTTCGCAACAATCATACAAAGGCTGGTTGCAATCACTCTTTTCCCTTCCTTTTGCTTAAATAGGTACAGCAAAGAGATGCTATTGGGGTAGATTCCTTTATTTTGTATACATTTTTTAGAAAACTATGGTAAAAATAAGACTTATCATATGGAGGTGAATAAATTGGCAAATATCCCAAAGGATACTGAGCCCTACTGGCGCGATCATTTAAAGTTTCCAACATACCCATCTCTTTCAGAAAATCGAAAAGTTGATGTTGTAGTAGTAGGAGGCGGTATTAGCGGTATTACAACAGCTTATTTATTACAAAAAGAAGGACTGAACGTGGCGTTAATTGAAGCTGATAATATTTTAAATGGTACAACCGGTCACACAACAGCAAAGATTACAGCTCAGCATGACGTTATCTACGATGAGCTGCTTTCACACATTGGCGAAGAAAAAACGCTGCTGTATTATAAAGCAAACGAACAAGCACTGCAGTTTATGAAAAACTTAATTCAAACGGAAAACATTGACTGTGATTTTTCGATACAAGATGCTTACTTGTACGGAGAAACGCTGGAGTTTGATCATCGAGTTCGTAAAGAATTTCGAGCCTATCAGCGATTACATATTCCATGTGAATTTGCAACAGAGATTCCTTTTAGTTTTGATATTAGGGCAGCAGCTATTATGAAAGATCAAGCTCAGTTTCACCCGTTAAAATACCTGCTTCATTTAGTAAAAAAATTCACAGAAAACGGCGGATCGATTTTTGAAAACACCGTAGCAACGGATGTAGAAGAAAGCACGTCGCCCACCGTTGTCACAAGAGACGGACATCGAATTTCTTGCAAATATGTAGTGGCGTGTTCACACTTTCCATTTTATGATGGAGCGGGCTTTTACTATACGCGTATGTATGCCAAACGTTCGTATGTGTTAGCAGCAAAAGTTGAACAAACTTACCCTGGAGGCATGTATTTAAGTGCTGATCAGCCTACTCATTCTCTGCGTTCAACAAAAGTTGACGGAGAAGAACTCATTTTAATTGGTGGAGAAGGCCACAAAGCTGGACAAGGAATTAATACTATGTTCCACTATGAGTCCCTTCAGAGGTTTGCCGAAGAAAATTTTACTGTTCAACATTTTCGTTATAAATGGTCTGCACAAGATTTATTTACGCTTGATAAAATTCCATATATCGGTCCCATTAAAGAAAGCAAGCCAAATATCTTTATTGCCACCGGATTTAAAAAATGGGGGATGACTCATAGCACCATTGCAGCACATATTATTCGAGATGCAATAACCGGAAAAGACAACCCATATGCAGAGTTGTATAATCCATCTCGTTTTTATGCGGACCCTAGCCTTAAGCATTTCTTTCGTCAAAATCTTGATGTGGCTGAACACTTTATTACCGGTAAGTTTTCAATGCCTGAAAAAGGACTGGATCAGCTCCAAAATGATGAAGGGTCGGTCGTATATGTAAACAGCAAACGTACGGGGGCTTATAAAGATCCTCAGGGGAACCTTCACTGCGTCGATACTACATGCACGCACTTAGGATGTGAAGTAAATTGGAACGCTGGTGACCGCACGTGGGACTGCCCTTGTCACGGCTCTCGTTTCTCTTACGACGGATCTGTGGTAGAAGGCCCTGCTAAAAAGCCGCTTACACCAGTGGATGTCAATTCAAGCGATAAAAAAAGCACGCCGTAGGGCATGCTTTTTTTATCATTATCAATGGATTCACATTTGAGTTTACTCTTTACATTCTTCTTTTCTAAAGTATCGATTATACACCAAAACCATTGCATAAATGACTAAAAAAGAAAATGTAAAGATAATTAACCTTCCAGATTCAGGGACATGATCAAGATAGTCTGTTTCAAAAAACATAACAAACATCAAAAATGGCAATAGGAATAAAAACCAAATAAAATCTCGATCCATAAACATTTTTATAAAAAATAAAATGGCCCCGATGTAGACAATCATCAAAAACATAATCATTCACCAAATTCTATTTAATACTAGAGGTGTTGTAATGATTATATCGGATTTCTCAGGCGAAATATAGAGTCATTGGTTTTAATTTTATAAATTCCTTATAACTTTCAAACTGCTATTTTAACATAATAAGGGAATTTACTGCTGTAAAGACTCTAAGTGAGCAAAAAACTGCGGGTAAGAGACGGATACCGCGTCACGATTTTCAATAATTGTTTCCCCTTCTGCAATACAAGAGGCAACAGCAAGCATCATACCGATACGGTGATCTCCGTGGCTGTTTACATTTGCTCCGTGAAGTTTTGCACCTCCGTGAATAATCATTCCATCTTCCGTTGCTTCAATGTTAGCGCCCATTTTGGTTAACTCATTCACTACCGTATCAATACGGTTTGTTTCTTTGACTTTTAACTCTGCAGCATCTTTAATAACTGTAATCCCTTCTGCCTGCGTGGCAGCTAGTGCAATAATTGGGATTTCGTCAATTAGGCGTGGAATTAAGTGTCCGCCTACTTCCGTACCTTTTAAGTGAGAAGCTTCTACAACTAAATCTGCATAGGGTTCCGCTGTTTCTTTTGTTTCTTTGATTGTTTCGATTGAAGCGCCCATATTTGAAAGCACATCTAAAATACCCGTTCGAGTCGGATTCATTCCAACTTTTTGGATTTCAATGCGGCTGTTTGCAATAATAGCCCCCGCTACTAAAAAGAATGCAGCTGACGAAATATCACCAGGGACTTCTACATGCGTTCCTCTTAACGTTTGACCGCCTTCAATTGAAACGGTTAAGCCTTCTTCTTCGACTTTAACACCAAATGCCTCTAGCATACGTTCTGTATGATCACGTGATTTCGCCGGTTCCGTTACAGAAGTTATTCCTTCCGCCTGCAGTCCAGCAAGTAAAATAGCTGATTTTACTTGTGCGCTTGCAACGGGCGATGTATAGTGTATACCTTTTGCTTTCCCACCTCGAATAACAAGCGGTGTAAAATTAGCATCTTTTCGACCGTCTAAATGAATATTCATATCACGAAGCGGACCGGTCACACGCTTCATAGGGCGTTTGGCAATAGATTCGTCTCCAATCAATGTTGAATGAAAGGGTGTATTTGCTAAAATCCCCATCATGAGGCGAATCGTGGTGCCCGAATTGCCAACATCTAAAATATCAGATGGCTCTTTTAGAGCTTGTATCCCTTTTCCTTTCACTACCACGCTTTGTTCATCAATCATTTGAATATCTACACCTAGTTTTTGAAAGCAGGAAATAGTGCTAAGACAATCGTCACCTGGCAAAAACCCGTTAATCGTTGTTGTTCCTTCTGCAATCGAACCAAACATAACGGAACGGTGAGAAATAGATTTATCTCCTGGAATTTGAATCGTTCCTCGTAAAGCTTTTACTGTCACAATATGTCTCTCCTTTTATGCGTGAAGCGAATCACGAAATTCTTTGGCATCTGAAAAGTAATCAAATAATTCGTGACCGTCACCTTTTTCTACTAATAGTTTTACTTGTTCCATTTCTTTCATCCAGTCATCAAGCAATGTTAAAAGCATAGAACGGTTTTGTTTTAGTATATCTCTCCACATATGAGGATTGCTTGAAGCAATTCTCGTAATATCTCGAAAACCGCCTGCTGCCATTTCCGTGACAAGATGATTCTGTGCTGAATATCCTTTTACTTGTCTTACAAGACTGGTCGCAATCACATGAGGTAAATGACTGACAACTCCAGTGATTTGGTCATGAGTAGCTGCATCAAGCGGTACAAATTGTGCACCTGTAGGCTCTAGCAAATGCATAAGCGCATCTATTTTTTCTTTTTGCTCATTTTCAAACGGCGTTAAAATATAGCGCGCCGAACAAAATAAATCCGCTCGTGCATTGACTGCACCGCTCGTATGAGAACCAGCCATCGGATGTCCGCCAATAAATGAAATACGTTTCTTATTCAGCGCTTCGGCTGCTTTCATAATTTCACCTTTGGTACTTCCGACATCCGTTACGATAACCGTTTCTTTAAGCTTCCAAGTAGAAAGGTCGTGTATCCATGCTGTCGTGTACTCTACTGGAGTAGCAAGCACGATATAATCTGCTTGGGCTGCTTCTGTTTTTATATCTTCAGCTACATAATCAACGATACCTAGCTGGTTGGCTACTTGTACTTCATTTGTATTGATATCAGCTCCAACGACTGTGACGTGACGATGCTTCTTCATAGCTAGCGCTAATGATCCTCCAATAAGGCCGACGCCAATAAGTAATACACGTGTTTTCACCTTTCATTCTCCTCTATTCATTAAAATTGCTTTGCGTATTCTTCATGTTTTTTTACGTTTTCTTGAATTAACTGAATTCGATCTGCCCCAAATTGATCGATAATAGCAGATGCTAGTTCCCAAGCAATCACTGATTCTGCTACAACCGCTGCCGCCGGTACTGCACAGCTGTCTGAGCGTTCAATACTTGCAGCAAATGGCTCTTTTGTATCAATATCTACACTTTGCAGCGGCTTGTATAAGGTAGGAATAGGTTTCATGACGCCTCGCACAACAATCGGCATCCCTGTTGTCATGCCTCCTTCTAGACCTCCCGCATTGTTCGTTTTACGCGTATAGCCGTTTTGTTCATCCCATAGAATTTCATCATGGACTTCACTTCCCGGTCTGCGAGCTGCTTCAAAGCCTACGCCGATTTCAACGCCTTTAAACGCGTTAATGCTCATAATAGCAGCAGCTAGCTTTGAGTCTAACTTACGATCATAGTGCACGTAACTTCCCACTGCAGTAGGCATTCCTTCTACTACTACTTCCACTACGCCACCAATGCTGTCTCCATTTTCTTTTGCATCATCGATTGCTTTCATCATTTTCTGTCCCGCTTCTTCATCTAAGCAACGAACAGGCGACGCTTCTGTTTTTTCCTGAAGTTCTGTCAGTGACTCATATGCCGTTTTTTCAGCTTTCACACCGCCGATTTCAAGCACGTGACATGCAATATTTACGCCTACAGCTTTTAGTACTTGTTTGGCAACTGCGCCTGTGGCTACTCGTACCGTCGTTTCACGAGCAGATGAACGTTCCAATACGTTTCGCATATCTCTGTGACCGTATTTAATCGCTCCATTTAAATCAGCATGACCTGGACGAGGTTTTGTAATTTGTCGCTTTACTTCTTCATCATGATCGACTGGATCAGCACCCATAATATTTCTCCAGTGAGTAAAATCTTTGTTTTCAACGACTAAAGCAATAGGTGAACCAAGCGTCTCACCGTGGCGAACCCCGCCTTTAATCTGAACTTGATCTTTTTCAATCTGCATGCGGCGTCCGCGCCCATGTCCCTTTTGTCTTCTTGCTAAATCTTCATTAATATGTTCAGCTGTCAATTCAAGCCCTGCCGGTACTCCTTCAATAATCGCTGTTAATTGAGGTCCGTGCGATTCTCCTGCTGTTAAATATCTCATATTATCGATTCCTTTCTGTTATAAAAATAAAAAAACTCGCCCCTACGCCATAGGGACGAGTTTTTCTCGCGATACCACCCTAGTTGCAAACATTGCTTGCCACCTCGAATTGTTAACGATCCGCTGACCGCTCTGTAAAAGAGTACTCAAAGAGTGTAATTCGCTCACATTTGTGTACTGACTTCCACCAACCGTCAGCTCTCTGAGACAGGGAAATGTTTGCTACTAGTTTCTTATCACTGTATCACTATGAAATTAAGATAATTTTACTGCTGCACCTTTTAATTCTTCCATGAATTTGTGGAATTCAGGAATGTTCATTTGCTGTGCTGAATCTGATAGTGCTACTGCTGGATCTGGATGAACTTCTGCCATTACAGCATCTGCGCCGATAGCAATCGCTGCTTTTGCACATGGTAATAATAAGTCTTTGCGTCCTGTTGAATGCGTTACGTCTACTACAACTGGTAAATGCGTTTCTTTTTTCAAGATTGGAACAGCTGAGATATCTAATGTGTTGCGTGTTGCACGCTCGTATGTGCGGATACCGCGTTCACAAAGAATAATGTTTCCATTTCCGCGAGACATAATGTATTCAGCAGCGTTAATGAATTCTTCAATTGTTGCTGCCAATCCACGTTTTAAAAGAATCGGTTTGTCTACAGAACCTGCAGCTTTTAATAGCTCGAAGTTTTGCATATTACGTGCACCAATTTGAATCACATCTACGTAGTCGAGAGCCGTTTCAATATCTTGAGGAGAAACAATTTCACTGATAATTGATAGGCCTAGTTCATCGCCTACTTGACGTAAGATTTTTAAGCCTTCCACTCCAAGACCTTGGAAATCGTAAGGTGATGTACGTGGTTTGAACGCTCCGCCGCGCATTAACGTAATACCTTGTTCTTTAAGCGCTAAGCCCACTTCTTTTACTTGTTCGTAGCTTTCTACTGCACATGGTCCCATTACAAATTCTAAGTTTCCAGGTCCTACTTTTGTACCGTTGATGTCAACGATTGTATCTTCAGATTTCTTTTTACGAGATACAAGAAGTGCTTTGCGGTGATCGTCTTCTTGAAGCTCTAAGCTTGCTTTGAAAATTTCTTTGAAAATATGCTGAATTGTTGAAGCTTCGAATGGTCCATTATGGTTAGCTAAGATTTGATCTAACGATTTACGTTCACGAACTGGATCAAAGCGATTCACACCTTGTGTACCTTTTACTTTTCCGATTTCTTGTGCGATTTCACCGCGTTTATTTAATAATTCTAAAATTTCTAAATTTATTTCGTCGATTTGTCCTCGTAATTGTTCTAGTGATTTTGTCATTTTAAAAATCCTCCTTTGATTTTATAACCTTGAACGGATCTTCTCGTTTAGTTTGTATTGAAAAATCCGTTTTACACCTACACAGCCGCTTATGCGGATATACAAAAAGTCCCTACTGATTGTATCAGTAGGGACGAATTGATCGCGGTACCACCCTAATTGCAAGCATTGCTTGCCTCTTCATTAAGATAACGGCTATTGCCGCTTTTGACTATTGCCAAAAGAAAGCTCCAAGAATGTAATTCGCAATCTCTTTTGTACTGATTCGCACCAACCATCAGCTCTCTGAATACAGGGAAGATTTTGCTACTATGCTCTTTTCATCGCTTGTAATGGATATAAAATTATAATGGGCCGAAATACAAAAAGTCCCTACTCACCCTTAAGATTTTTCTTAAGAGTCAGTAGGGACGAAAATTCGCGGTACCACCCTAGTTGCAAGCATTTTGCTTGCCTCTTCATTAAAATAACGGCTAGGCCGTCTTTTCCTACTCGGAAAAGATGCTCAAGGAATGTACTTCGAAAAAATTTGTGTTCTGACTCGCAGCAACCGTCAGCTCTCTGTTACAGGGAAATTTTTTCTACTAGTGCTCCTATCAACGCTCAGTATTGACTATGTATGTGTACTTGGATAATCAGTTCCGATCGTTTGAAACTGTTTGTCGCTTCCAAGTTGTGTGTAATGTTGTGTGATGTTGTTTTGTATTATGAATGGTTTTTTTATCTTCGTCAACACTTTTTATTAATTTTTTTTATTTTTTAAAAACCATAGCTCCTTCAAACCCATATCTATCAAGAGTTTTGCTGCTCTAATTTTTTTCAAACTTATATTCCATTTCAGATTCATATTCAATAAATCCATGTTTTTGATACAAGCTTTTTCCAGCGGAAGAAGTATTTAACCATATTCGATTTACACCATTTTTTTGGCAGTACTGCATCAAATGCTTTAAAATAGCTGAAGAACAGCCGTGCTTTCGGTGATTAAAAGCTGTATACATGTTCATAACATATGCTTCTTTTCCTTGGAGGTTACTCGGTGAAGGCGGACGTATAAAAAAGACGATGCTTCCTGCTGATACAATTTCTCCATTCGCTTTTAAAATAGCCGTATAGCTATGTGGATTATTTATATTTGCAGTAAAATATTCTTCTGTAGCTTTTCGAAACAGCTCCTCATTCCCGTTTAATTCTCCCAGTTCTTTCATGAGCAACATTCGCAGTTTAACCAAATCCTGAACGTTTTCTAGCGCTGCTTTTTCAACCATGACTTCCCCTCTTTTCGTCTCTTTTACACAAAAAAACTCTCATCCTTCGAGAGCCTCATTTAAGCAAGAAAAACAGCTCCGTATACGAGTGCTCCGACAATAACGAACGCTGGATGCACGCGCAATTTTTCCAATAATAGAAAACTGGCTGCTACTAAAAATAAAGTTTGCCATATACCTGAATCACCGTATGAATTCATAAAAAATTCATATGCCATCAAGCCAAGTAAAATGGCGATAACGGGACGAATGTAGTTCGTCATTTTCTTAACATTTGGCGAATCTTTATACTTAAATAATATTCGAAGTAAAATAACTAAAAGTAAAACCGATGGAGCAATCGTTGCAAAAAGAGCAACCACCGAGCCTAAAATCCCTGCCTGCTGATATCCGATAAATCCCGCCATTTTTGTTGCAATCGGACCAGGCAGCGCATTTCCAATTGCCAGCATTTCACTAAACTCTTTGACCGTAAGCCAATGATAGTGATCCACGACTTCTTTTTGAATAAGCGGAATCGACGCAGGTCCGCCTCCATAGCCTAAAATATTTGAAACAAAAAACGCCATAAATAGCTGAATATAAATCATACCGATTCCCTCTTTTGCTTGTGTTCAGCACTTTCACCTTTTTTTCCTTTTCGTTTTAGCGGAATCCAAGCTGCTGCCATAAGAACAATAATAATGACCGCTGGATGGATATGGGCAAATTCCATTAGCCCTAAACTAATAATCAGTAAGATAATAGCTGGTGTCCACCCTAGACCAGACGTTGATTTTTTAAAAAAGTCCCACGTCATAACCGCGAGCATAACTCCTACTACAGGAACAACTGCTTTGGTCATGCCCATAACCCACGGCTGATCTTTAAATTGCGTTAAAGTTGTTAACAGCAATACCATTAAAAAAACGGTTGGAATAACGGCTGCAAATAAAGCTGTCCCGAGACCCAAAATACCGCCGACTCGATAGCCAATGTATCCAGCCAGCTTTGTAGCAATAGGCCCAGGCAGCGTATTGGCGATTGCTAATAAATCGCCAAATTCATCGTCATCCATCCATTTGTACGTATCGACCACTTCTTTTTTTACAAGTGGAATAGCTGAAGGGCCGCCTCCGTAGCCGAGCATACCTGAGCGAAAAAACGCTATAAAAATATCCAATTGTCGCATTTCTCGCACTCCTTTCTCTGTGATCTAATAAGCAACGACAGCTCCGTCTGTTCGCGCTTCTGTGCCGCCGTATAATACACCGGTTTGTTCATCTCTTAAAATGATCTGCCCTCTTCCAAACGTATGTCTGCTCGTAGCCACATGAATATCATGCCCTTTGCGTTCTAATGCTTCTACAATATGTGAAGGCATTTCTTTTTCCACAAGAACCTTTTTATGTTCAATCCACTGCCATCTTGGTGCATCTAAAGCTGCCTGAGGATTTAGATGGAAATCGATCATATTCATGACGACTTGCACATGTCCTTGAGGCTGCATGAATTTGCCCATTACACCGAATGGACCTACAGCACTTTTATTCTTTGTTAAAAATCCAGGAATAATGGTATGATAGGTTCGTTTTCCTGGCTCTAATCGGTTATGGTGCTGTGGATCTAACGAAAAATTATGCCCGCGGTTTTGCAGGCATATGCCCGTATTAGGTACGACAAGTCCTGAGCCAAAATCCATGTAATTACTTTGAATGAATGATACCATGTTTCCTTCTCCATCAGCTGTCGCTAAATAGATCGTGCCGCTATGAGACGGCTGTCCGGCTTCAGGAATAAGCGCTTTTTCACCAATCAGCCCTCTGCGCTTGTTTGCATAAGAATCATTCAACAAATCTTCAACAGCTACTGTCATTTTATCAGCATCCGTAATGAATTTTTGTCCATCTGCAAACGCTAGCTTCATGGCTTCAATTTGCTTGTGATATGTATCGACAGAATCTTTGGCATCGAAAGAGAAGCCTTTTAGCGTATTTAAAGCTAAAAGTGCAATAAGGCCTTGGCCGTTAGGCGGAATTTCCCACACATCATATCCTCGGTAAGAAGTTGAAATTGGCTTCACCCACTCTGCTTTAAAAGCTGCTAAATCTTCTTTTGCTAAAAATCCGCCGTATTTTTTCGAAAAAGCTGCTATTTTATCAGCTAAATTCCCTCTGTAAAAAGATTCTCCATTCGTTTCGGCAATTTCAAGCAGCGTAGCAGCATGGTCCGGTGATCGCCACACTTCCCCTACTTTAGGAGCTGATCCATTGTTGGTAAACGTCTCAAACCAGTGCTTATATTCGTCACCTTTTAATGCGTGTGTAAATCGTTCAAACGCTCGTTCCCAATTGTACCCTAAAATCGGGGAGATTGGGAACCCTTCTTGTGCATACGAAATAGCAGGCTGCAGCACTTCTTTTAACGATAACCGGCCAAAGCGTTTTGACAGCTCCACCCACGCGCTGGGGGCACCTGGGACCGTAACAGGAACAAAACCGCGAGCCGGCATCTCTTTTATCCCCATGGCACGCAGAGCCTCAATAGAGATAGAAGCAGGAGCAGGACCGCTCGCGTTGAGTCCATATAGCTCTTCATTTATCCACACGAGAGCAAATGCGTCTCCGCCAATTCCATTTGACGTAGGCTCTACAACCGTTAAACAAGCTGCCGAGGCAATAGCAGCATCTACCGCATTTCCTCCTTTTTTCAACATTTCAAGACCCGCCTGAGCGGCAAGAGGCTGACTAGTTGCTACCATTCCGTTTTTTCCAAACGTACATGTACGCTGCGATGCATAGGGGTGTGTAAAAAAGTATTCGCTCATAGAAAATCTCCTCTTTTCTTTATATGATGAATAAAACGAATCTTTACAGACTAGACAGCGCTACTTCTTCCTCGTAAACTTCTAATGCTGCTTGTAAAGCAGAACCTGCATTCACGCTTGCCCCGTTTCGAATAAGCACTGCTTCAAGACCAGCCAATGTAAAGAGAACGTTGTCTTTTCGACAGCTGTATCCCATTGTACCGATACGCCATATTTTTCCGTGCATCGGCCCAAAAGAACTTGCAATTTCAATCCCAAATTGTTCAAGAAGCGTAGAACGAACTGCCTCTCCGTCAATACCTAGGGGAATTAAAACACAAGTAACGGTTGGAACTTTTGAATCCTCATCTCCGAATAAAGATAATCCCATTGCTTTAATACCGGCTACAAGTGCTTTTTCATGGAGGCGATGCCTTGCAAATCTTTCCTCTAATCCTTCTTCTAAAATAACGCGCAGCCCTTCTCTTAAAGCATAGAGCATGGACGTTGCTTCCGTGTGATGATTTAATCTACGCTCACTCCAATAGTCTTGAAGCTGACTCAAATCAAAATAGTTGCTGATAATATTCGGACGCAGACGAACAGTTTGAGCATCTGCTTTTGTCGCAATTCCTTTTTCAACTTTTTTACGTTCCATGATGATTTTTTCAATACGATCATTGTAAGTAATAGGTGCCATGCCGGACGGAACAGATAAACACTTTTGTGTGCCTGCAATCAATGCGTCAATGTTCCACTCATCTACTTTTACATCCGTACCGCCAATAGTGGCTACTGCGTCGACGATAAATAAAACATCTTGGTTGCGGCATGCAGCACCAATTTCTTTAAGCCGCTGCATTCTTCCTGTAGACGTTTCACCATGAACCATTGCAACAATTTTCGGATTTACTTTTTTTATTTCACGAATAACTGTTTCAGGGTCAAACACTTCTCCCCATTCGCATTCAATGTTGTGTACATCAGCTCCGTAGCGCTCGGCAATTTCCGTTAATAAATAGCCGAAGCGGCCGAAAATAGGGACGAACACTTTATCGCCAGGCTCAATTACACTTGCAAGAACGGCTTCAATCCCAGCTCTAGACGTTCCATCAACGGGAAAAGCCCATTTGTTTTTGGTTTGAAATAGTTCACGAAGCATTTCCATCGTCTCGTTCATAATGTGCGTAAATGCGGGGTCAAACTGACCTAAAATAGGTGTTCCTAATGCTCTTAATACGCGGGGATCTGCTTCTACGGGTCCGGGTGTCATAATCGTACGCGGCGGTGTATGAAGCTGTTTTGTTATAGTCATGTCAAATTCCTCCTAGTAGGCAAGTTTATATAATAGTTCTATTAAGACCTTTACTCCTTTTTCTAACTGTTCTCCTTTGGTGAATTCCTTTGGGGAATGACTGATTCCATCTTGGCTCGGTACGAATAACAAACATGTGGGAACTCTTCGTCCGAATACCTGCGAGTCGTGTCCTGCACCGCTTACTAATTCTCGGGAGGAGATATTCTTTTCCGAGGAAATAATTTTGGAAAGTTCAGATAATTCTTCGCTCATGGCGACAGGTTTTTCATCCATCCAGCAGTCGATATTCACTTCTAAATCCCCTGATGTTCGCTTTATAATTTCCTTCATTTCTCGTTCTGCCTCTTGTAAAACCTCATATTCATGATGTCTTATATCAACCGTGAATTCTACATATCCTGGTATTACATTCGGTGCATTTGGAGAAAGTGTAATTTTGCCAACCGTTACGTATAAAGCGTTATGATATTTTTCGCTCAATTCAATAAATGCTTTAGCAAGTTTGCAGCTCGCATAAAATGCATCTTTTCTGATGTTCATCGGGGTTGTGCCCGCATGGTTACTTTCACCTTTAACAGATACTGTAAATCGTTTCTGCCCGACGATACTAGAAACAATTCCGATATCGCAACGAGACATTTCAAGCTGCTTTCCTTGTTCGATATGTAGTTCAATAAAAGAAGCGATGTCCGTGCGGTATGGCTCGCTGTGGAGGCCTTTTCCGAAATTGAGCTGTTTCATTGCGTCATCCAGCTTAACCCCTTCTTTATTTATAACATGTTTTGCATCACTTTTGCTGTGTAATCCATTCATATTGCCTGATCCCCAATACGTAAGAGGAAATCTGCTGCCTTCTTCTTCACAAAGTGATACGACCTCTAAGGTTTTTGTAGGGGAGCCGTAATGTGCATAAAGGTACTGCAGAGCAATGATACCTGCCACAACACCAAACGCCCCGTCATACTTTCCTCCGTTTATCACGGTATCGATATGGGATCCTGTTAAAATAACTTGTTGTTCTGAACCCGTTCCTTGCAACCGTCCAAATAAATTTCCTACATCATCGTAATATGTTTTGAGGTGAAGTCCCTTCATTTTTTCTTCCAATGCCTTTTGAGCTGCATTCCACTGTTCCGTATATAAAAGCCTCGTGACCCCTTCTTTTTCATCTAACCCAAACTGTGACAACCAGCTAACGTTTTCTTCGATTTGCTGACAAAGCTTAGATTTTCCCGTCATATCTGCAACCATTGCTATCCCTCCTGCTATCTTCATTTTAAGAAAATGACTGATTGTTTTCATTAACACTTTCTACAATGATTTAGTGTTTTTTTAGCTATTATCACTAAATATACAAAGTCTTATATACGTCACTTTTTCTAACATTATATGTTATTTACTTTATCTTACAGGATTGAATATACTTCTTCATTAACAATTTATACATTTTTTTCTGAAAATTTTATTTATTTTAACTAAACTTTCTTATAAAATAAAAGATAGATAAAAATACGCGCAGAGAAATGTGAGAATTTTTAACAAAAGGAGTAATAAATAATGGAACTACAAACTCTTTTACGCATTCCAATTTATGAAAAAGCATCTGTAGTAGCCGGGCAAAAAGGAGTCACCCGCAAAGTACATAACGTCAATATGATGGATGCACCCGATATTTTATCTTTTTTAAAAGAAGGAGAGTTTTTAATTACAACGGGTTATCACTTCAAAGAACATGAAGAAAGCTTAGCAAAACTTGTAGAAGGAATGGCTAAAAAGAAATGTGCAGGATTGGCCATAAAAACGAAGCGCTTTTTCGAACACGTGCCTGCTTCTATTTGTCAGCTAGCTGATGAACTTCACTTTCCGATCATTGATTTCCAAACGGACGAAACGTTAGGCGCAGTTATTAACGAATCTCTCAGCTTTATTTTAGATAAAAAAACAGCCGAGCTTCAGCAAGCGATGGTCACACATCAGCTATTTTCCTCGTACATCTTACAAGGAAAAGGCATTGAGAAAATTATGCAATCTATTCAAACGTTATGCAATGCTCACGTTGCCCTTTTTGATACCCATGGCCATGAACTCTTTTATACAAACAAACGCGAACCCTTTTCACTCCCGATGGAAGAAGCGGTAGCGGGCGCTAAGCAGCTGTTTTTACGAACGGTAAAATATACAACCTTTTCCTTTTTACACACCAAAAAAACCGTTACGCTTTTTCCGATTGCTACTCATACAAGAAAATACAGTTATTTACTTATTGAACACCAAGTTTCTTTATCCGATTCAGCGCTCCTAACGATTGAACAAGCGACAAACGTTTTATCCTTCGAAATGATGAGACAGCAGGCTTTGTATGAAGCTGAACGGCGACGAAAAAACGATTTTTTCAATCAGCTTGTTAACAATTATTATAAAACGCTTGAAGATGCTTCCTTTCAAGCACAGATGATGGGCTTATCAGCAGGAAACAGCTATATTTGCGCCGTCGGGAAAATCCACTCTACATTCACGCCTTACAGCGATGATGATATGATCTATGAGCTCCTTCAATATGAGTTATCAACAGGTCATACAGAGGCCGTTTTGTTTTTCTATGACAATCTTCATATTCTTTTGTTTACACCTCATTCTCAACCTATGATTATAGAATGCTTGCATCGCTTGCAGGAAGCTGTTTACCGTCACTACGACAAACGAATGTCATTTGGAGTTGGAAACCAAAGCCAATCCCTACTTACAATCGCTGACTCATATAAAGAAGCTGTTGAAGCTCTTGAAACCATCCATTTTAAAGATCAGTCGAAGCTTATTCAATTTTATCAGCCAAAACAGTTTAAAGAACTGCTGAGGTTGCTTCCAGCAAACGATTTACAGGATTACTATTCTCAAACATTAGAAGGTTTGCTGCAGTACGATAAGAAAGATCGCTCCATCTTACTTGACACGCTTGAAACATATCTAAATTCCAATTGCCAAATCTCAGAGACTGCTAAGCAGTTATTCGTTCATCGGAACACGGTGATCTATCGAATTGAAAAATGCGAAGAGTTATTAAAAAGACCTATTCACACGTCAGAGGAAACCCTTCGGCTGCGCGTAGCTTTTCAAATTTTTTCTCTTGTGAATGCTAATTAAGTATAAATACAATAAAAAACGCCTGAGTGGATACTCAAGCGTTTTTATTGTATTGCATATTCTTTATTTCGCTTTTAATTTAGACTGTACGGATTGTAATTTCCCAGCCATCGTATGATTTTCTTTATCACGGCGATCATCAATTCGTAAATTTGTACATACGCGCTGAATACCATTTTCAAAAGGCACTTCATGCATCTCTTGAACAATGTTTAGCAGCGTGCTTAATTCCCCTTCAATCAATGTATTCATAGGGGTTAATTGATATGTAATTTCATCTTCATGCTTGGCCAACACTTTTTGAATATCAGCTACGTACTGACTCACGCTTGGCGTTTCCGTACCTACCGGAATAATGGTTACATCTACAATAGCCATGTTATACACTCCTTTTATTTGTTCCCTAGTTATCATACCAAATCGCGCAAAAATTTCCTACTTTTACGTTTATGGTGTATAGAAAAAAGGAATAGTTCTACAACTACTCCTTTTTGTTACACTCTTATAGGTAACGCTTTGCTCCTAAGTAACGTTTTGACCAGTAAGAGTTGCTTAGTGATGTGATTGTCACGCCTGTTGAAGAACCTGCATGCATGAATTGACCGTTTCCGATATAAATGCCAGCATGACTAGCTCCTGGTTGGTACGTTTCAAAGAAAACGATATCGCCAGGCTGAGGTGAACTTACACGCGTACCAGTTTGATAGATGCTAGCAACTGTACGAGGAAGACTTACACCTACTGCATTGCGATATACATAGTTAAGGTAACCACTGCAATCAAATCCTCCAGGCGCAGCTCCACCCCAAACATAAGGTGTTCCCATAAAACGTTTACCGTATGAAATAACTTTTGAAGCTGAGCTTGAGCTTGTGCTACTTCCTGTTGATGTTGAAGGTTTTGAGCTGCTAGAGCTGCTTGAATTTAATTTATTCAGCGTATCTGGACCCGCTTCTCCGTCTACTAATAAACCATTTGCACGTTGAAATGATTTTACTGCACTTGTTGTAATTGAGCCAAAGTAGCCTGTTACACCAGCTGAGAAGTAACCTTTATTTTTTAGTTTTTGCTGAAGGCTGCTTACTGCTGAACCTTTCATACCTTGACGTAAAATAGTTGAGTTGCTAGAGCTAGAACCACCAGTTGAAGCGCTAGAACCGCCATTTTTTAACTTGCTTAACGTAGCCGGACCCGCAATTCCGTCCACAGACAGTCCGTTTGCACGTTGAAATGCCATTACTGCATTTTTTGTAATTGAACCGAAGTATTGAGTCGTAGTTCCTTTAAAATAGCCTTTATTCTTTAGCTGCTGCTGTAAAGATTGTACATTTGGTCCAGTTGAACCAACGCGCAGCAATGAACTTGAGCTAATTGATGAACTTGATGAGCTTCCGCTTCCTAGCAGCTTATTAAATGTAGATGGACCTGCAATGCCATCTGCAGATAAACCATTTGCACGCTGAAACGACTTTACTGCGCTAGTCGTGATTGAACCGTAATAGTTTGTTGTTGTACCGTATGTAAAATAACCTTTGTTTTTTAATTTTTGCTGTAATTCTTTCACATCCGAATTACTTGTTCCTGGGTGCAGCGTAGCATCTCCTAAAGCAGCTTCACTAATTGTAGGTACTACTGTTAAAGATCCACATAACGCTAACGAATATATCAACTTTTTCATAAAAAAAGGTTCCTCCAATGCCATAATCTACTAATCTATAAGACGTTTACATTGTAACAACACATTATTACAAAATAACATCACTAATATTACATTTATGTTACAGGAAACGACAACAGCGCAGCTGTATGGTGTATATTGTCGTAGTTTATTGTCGTTTAACACTTAATAAGTTCGACAAAAAAGCTAATATATTCCAATATTATTCCTTTTCCTACACTAATAATAGGTAAAAAATCACCCGTAACATTATCTTTATATTTCAAAAAAAACAATTTATTTTTTTTTGAAATGTGAAACTTTTTTAAAATTTATTCGTTTAGCGGATTTGCTCCCCTCTCTAGTAAAAACAGCTTTTCTTCTAAAAATTTATATTATTTCCATATTAATGAATAAAAAAGCGAGGGCTGAAAAAAATAGTCTTGTTATGTTTGAAACAAGGAGGATTATTTTATGAGCCATAAAGGCATTCATGGTACAAATGTTAGCGGATCAGGTGACTCGGAAGACAAACGCTATGCAGCCGGAGAAAACGAGCAGACGCTTACGACGCGTCAAGGTCACCCCATTCGTGATAACCAAAATTCTCGAACGGTAGGCAACAGAGGACCTGCTACTCTTGAAAATTACCAGCTGATTGAAAAACTTTCGCATTTTGATCGTGAACGTATACCGGAACGTGTTGTTCATGCCCGGGGAACGGGAGCTCACGGGTATTTTGAAACGTACGGAAAGCTTGGTGACGAGCCCGTTGAAAAATACACCCGCGCAAAAGTTTTTTCAGGAGCAGGCAAACAGACGCCCGTTTTTGTCAGATTTTCTACCGTAACTCATGGAAAGGACTCTCCAGAAACAATGCGAGACCCAAGGGGATTTGCTGTAAAGTTCTACACAGAAGACGGAAACTGGGACTTAGTAGGAAATAACCTTAAAATATTTTTTATCCGCGATGCTATTAAATTCCCTGATTTGATTCATGCTTTTAAGCCCGATCCTGTGACAAACCGTCAAGATACCGAGCGTATTTTTGATTTTATTTCTCACACCCCTGAGGCTATGCATATGATTACTTTTTTATTTTCACCTTGGGGCATACCTGCTAACTATCGGCAAATGCAAGGTTCCGGTGTTAATACATATAAGTGGGTAAACAAAGATGGCGATGCGTTTCTTGTGAAATACCATTGGGAACCAAAACAAGGAATTAAAAATTTGACCCAAAAGCAAGCAGAAGAAATTCAAGCTAAAAATATTAGTCACGCCACTCAAGACTTGTATGAAGCGATTGAGAGCGGTAACTACCCCGAGTGGGAACTTTGTATACAAATCATGGAAGATGGAGAGCATCCCGAACTGGATTTTGATCCGCTTGATGACACGAAAATTTGGCCGGAAGACCAATTTCCATTTCTCCCAGTAGGTAAAATGGTCCTAGATAAAAATCCAAGCAACGTATTTGCTGAAACGGAGCAAGTCGCATTTGGTACGGGTGTACTTGTAGACGGGCTAGATTTTTCTGATGATAAAATGCTGCAAGGAAGAACGTTTTCTTATTCCGACACGCAGCGTCACCGGGTGGGAACAAACTACTTGCAGCTGCCTATTAACGCGCCGAAAAAACATGTAGCAACAAATCAACGCGATGGTCAAATGGCCTATCATGTAGATGCTGCTCCAGTAGAAGAAGCTAATGAAAAAGGACACGATGCTCATCCTTATTAACAAAAAAAACATCCTGCAGCGACAGCAGGATGTTTTTTGGGTTAAACGCTTATGACCAAGTAACGGCAAACACGTGGTAGTCATTTTTTAACTGTGGCGCATCAATGGGTGTCCCGTGCTGATATCCTTGTTTCACTCTTTTAGGATGTAAAGGTTGAACCCATTCTTTCACTTGCTGTTTTGTACCACTTGCTAAAATATATACACAATCAGAAAATGCCCCGTCATTGTTTGGACTATCAACTTTTAGTACTTCCACTAACACATCTTGGACACACGTTTTTCTCTGAATACACATAAGCGTATGGTAGATAATATCAGCGGACACATCGTTATTTAAACGAAAGCCCACCTTTTTTTGTTCAAAAAAAGACGAGAATGAGACGATTGGTAATGTCTTTTTTTGTTCATACGCTTGAGATAAAATCTTGACAAGAACTTCTCCACTCAAGATGATCCCTCTTTCTAAAAAACGCTTCATCACAACATATGTGAGCATTGATTATGCTCATAGGATAATATATTATCATAGTTTAATTCTGTGGTGTTAGTCTTTTTTGGGGTTTTTACACTGGGAATTATACCCGCCTATTTCTTGCGTTTCCCTGACGTTCTCGCTACTAGCAACAGAATTATTAATAAAATGAATACCCCTGCCCCTACAAACATATCATACAAGAAATCAAGCATCATACTCCTCCTCTTCCTTCAAAAAAACGCTGTTAAAACCAAGCGTTTTAACAGCGTTTTTTTGTTAGATAAAGCCTAGCATATTAATAAATACAATGATAATTAAAACAGGTGCGATATATCGAATGGCAAGAAGCCATAAAGAGAACCAGCGCTTCACATTCGTTGAACCGTGCTTAAATTCTTCAATTAGCACATCTTTTTTCATCTTCCAAGGAACAAAGATAGCAATTAAAAGAGCGCCGAGTGGCATAAGGATATTACTTACAAGAAAATCAAAAGCGTCAAAGATGCTTTTTCCAAAGATCGATACGTCACTTAATAAACCATACGATAGCGCTGAAGGTATTCCTACCACGAAGATTAGCAAGCCCGAAATCCAAGATAGCTTTATACGCTTATGCTGCTCTCCTTTGGCTAAAGAAGCAACAATAATTTCTAACATCGAAAACGCAGATGTCAAAGTGGCAAATAAAAACAGTGCCAAAAAGAAAGTTTGAAACACAATTCCGAACGGAAGCTGTTCAAAAATAGAAGGCAATACAATGAATAAAAGACCTGGTCCTTCCGTCGGTTTTACACCCATTGAAAAGACGGCAGGGAAAATTGCCAGTCCTGCTAGTAAAGAAATCAAAATATTTAACGCTGAAATTGAAATAGCCGATTTTGGCAAGTTTTGCTGCTTAGATAGATACGAACTGTACGTAACCATAACTGAAACGCCTACGCTAAGGGAAAAGAATGCTTGTCCCATCGCAAACAAAATGGTTTGGGATGTAAGCTTTGAAAAATCTGGATACAAAAAGAAAGATACGCCTTCCATTGCCCCTTCTAATGTTAAAGAACGAATAATGATAATAATAAATAAAATAAAGAGAGCAGGCATTAAAATTTTGTTTGCTTTTTCAATACCATTTTGAATGCCTCTTGCGACTACAACAATTGTTAAAAGAAGAAAAACAAATTGAGAGATAACAGCACGTGTTGGATTAGCAATGGTCGAGTTAAATAAACTCCCGTAGTCACTTACTCCATTCAGCTGACCCGTGACGCTTGCAAAAATATATTGCAAAATCCAGCCTCCTACTACACTATAGAAGGATAATAAAATAAAGCATGTAATCACGCCTAAATACCCGATTGCTTTCCATAGGGAACCGGGAGCAACTGCATCATATGCACGAATTGCTTCTTTTTGTGTATGTCTACCTAGTACAAATTCAGCAAGTAAAAGCGGCAAACCAATAATTGCTGTAAACAAGATAAACAGTAAAAAGAAGGCCCCTCCTCCGCTTGTTCCGGCTACATAAGGCAGTTTCCAAATGGCTCCGATTCCAATTGCAGAACCGGCAGATGCCAAGATAAAGCCGAGTTTTGATGTCCATTGTTCGTTTTGACTCATTTTTTCTCACCATTTTTCTTTATTTATTCTGATTTGTCATACTATAGCACACAACCCTTCTGTCGAAAAGGGTTTTTGTTGTTTTAACCCTCATCATGTGTTATGAATAGTATGTAGGTTTCATGATTTATTTTCGTAACTAAAAAAAGTTTGACAGTTAGAGGTACAAAAAATGACAAATCAGCAAGTAATACAGCAACAATTTTTAGATAAGTTCCTTGACTTTATCTTAGTAAAATGTCCAAACTGCGAACTATGTGCGCGAGTTGTAAAACTGGATAAAAAATTGAGCGGGTCAACGCACTCATGCACGTGTCCTCACTGCGGTTATCTAGACGTAACCAACGCTGATAGCCAAGGACCGTTAGAACTTTCTGAAGCAGTAGATCCTTTTTTTCAGCTTCCGCTTTACTTAGAAACGATATGCCCTGAACGTCGACTTTGGGCTTATAACTTAGATCACCTTCAGTATATTGAATCTTATATTGAAGTTAAAACATGCGGGGCTTGTTTCGACGAGCTGTCGGTTGAACATTCATTGCCAGATTGGGTAATTCATAAGCAAGAAGAAGCATTAAGCGAAATTCAACGTTTAAAAGATACCGTCTTTTGCACATTCAAATGAAGATAGAAAAGAAACGTTGCCGAAGAGGCAACGTTTCTTTTCTTACGAAGAACTTTCTTCGGTAAGTTTTCTTCGATAGTCTCCGGCCTTATCGAACTCTTTTGCGGTGCCGACGAAAAAGTAGGTTACCGTATGATTTTTGTTACCTTGAGTCGTTCCATGAATCATCTTCCCCTGCTTCAATTGCTTTCGCTCTCCATTCTTATTTACATAGAAATATTTATTTCTTGCCCAGCCGCCGCCGCTTAACAGCGTTTTGGTTTTCCCGACTCCCTGGTCATTTACTTTAAATACAGTGTAGTCTCCTTCTGTCTTGCTGGGGTTTCCGTTATCTTTATCATATTCGACCATAACCCATCCTTTGTACCCTTCTGGTATAAGGAAAATGCTCGGTTGAGACGTTTCGTCTGGGCGTCCACATCCAGCTGCGATTACAATCAATAAGCACAAAATGAGCCACCTTTTCACTTTTTCCAACTCCTTTCTTAATAAAAGACGTGCCTCTATACTGCTTTTAGTTTTTGTTGAAGGTGAGATTATATTCTTTTTGCATCCCTCAATTTTTTCCAGTTCACCCAGTCAAATATGCTATATTTACGTATTGTTTGTCACACACTATTAGCAGGCGTTTACAATTTACATGGGAGGATAACAAAAATGAGCTATGTTTTTTTATTTATTTTGCTCTTTGTCATTCCGCTTTACACACAGCAAAAAATTGTTCGTGCCGACCGTGAAAATACACGTACATTATTACTAAGTGAACACGAGCAATCTGGACATAAAAAAAGCGATTCCCCGTAAAACAGGAATCGCCTTCTTTTAATATGTTAAGCTTCCGGCTACAATAAGGCCGACGGCAACCGACGCTGCAAAAAGAGTTACTCCAACCGCTATATTTCCTTCTTCTACTTTTTTGGCTAGGCTCGTTTTAGGCGTCATGATAAATTCAATAATCCAATATGCCACTACTTGAGTAATGATACCTACTACTCCCCAAAGAGTTGCATCTACTAAATTTAAGCTGTTGCTCCATACAGTAAAAATGACAATAGCAAGCCCAATTCCTTTTCCCCATAACTTCAAAGCGACCGCCACATTGCCTTTTTTTATGAGTTCACGGTCATTAAATTTTGTTGTTAATTCAAATACCATAACTCCGATAAATAATAACCCTAACCCTACCGCTACGTGAGATAAAAAACTCCCTATACTAGCCCAATCAATCCATTGTGTCATTTTTATTCCCCTTTTCATTTTAATCCAATCGGCAAATAATACGATTCGTTATCCGTAATTTGATTTCCAGCTCGTATTCCTACTGCGCTTGCTTTTCCATTTAATAAAAAGCACCCGTACATGATATGAGCCTCTATTGTTTGCGTTTGAGTCTTCATCGTTGCAGTTGGCAAAGGAATAAACTGTTGATACACAGCCGTGTATTCTTGATATGTCTTATGCTGATCTTCGTCTATTTTGATTCCGTCTTCATTATAAATTTCAACGGTATCTCCCTCACGACCAAAGGATGGTTTCTTCACAAATGCTTGTTTTCTTCCAATAAATGTATCTTCTTCTAAATACGTTGGTAAAAAGTATGTTTCAATGATGTGATGCTCTTCTTTAGTGAAGAAAGGATGATGTTGTTCATGCAAAGCCCAAATGAGTGCTTGCACGGCTTTGGACTGCAGCAAAAATGCAGAAGGCGGATTGATTATGGCTACTTGTTTTTGCTGTGCTAATGTTAAAAGCATGTGTCCGACTTTTTCATGCGTACTCGGATCTTCATCTTCAATTAAATGTTCAAGCGGATAAGTTTGGCGATAGAGTACATCTATTTTTTGTCCATATTGATCATACACGCCCGCTTCTATATGTTCACCTTCTTCCACTGTAGAGGAAGGGACAATTCGAAGCTGCGATAATGGAACGTATGTAGCATCTACATCGGCTAGCTTCATTAAATAAAGAGTCGTTAACTTATCTTCTTCATGCGTATCGTGTGAAGAAAAAACGACGTTTGGATAGTTCGTTCTATCGAGCTCGTTATAAGCTTCAAAAATGGCGTGTTTTAATGCTAAAGCAAGCTTTTTTTCTTCAAGCTTATTAGGGTTTTGTACTTGAAAATGCCGACAGACTAACTCATTTACATGAAATAATTCTTTAATGAACGTAGGCGTATCCGCATTTAGTTCTAAAAGCTTGATTTGATCAGTCGTAACAGCAAAATCAAGGCGCGAAATCACACTTTCTGTTTCCATCGTTTTCAGTCGTAGGTACGGGAGGGTGTCTTTTGGAAATCCTAAAGAAAAAAGCGTCTGATCATCTAACGAACGAAGTAAAGGTGCAGTTTTAAAAAATAATTCACCGATTTGATTTGCAGCTTCTTTAATAGAATCAATGATATGAGAAGACTCTGTATGTACGTCATAAAGAGCATACTCTGTTCCGTATAAATCGTGCCAAAAATCTTCAATTTCTTTATAAAACATTTCTCGCTTTTCTTTATGCATTACCCGCCAAAACCGCCTTTAGAGCCGCTCCCAATTCCAGATTTATACGAGCTGCTTGATTTAAATGATTTATAGGCCGATGATGAGGTCAACTGTTTTTTAGAGCCGTAGTAACGGCCTCCGTGATAATATGAGCCGCTGTGCGAAGAAGAAGAATCTGAACAGTAGTACGTTTGGGTATCTTCATCCCACTTCCACTTGTCACACGATTTATCTTTCGGTTTAGCTGGTCTTGCCTGATCAGTTGAACCACAGGCAACGAGCGATGTCATTAAAGCTGTGGTCAAAACCCCGGCCATCATTTTTTTTGTTTTTGACATTACGCCTTCCCCCCCTCATACGTTACGCCTGTTTTTGTTACATATAAACTGTACACGCTGCGATCTTCATCAATTTCCGCAGAGTCTCTTTCCCATTCCCATCCATTGTAGTATGTATAAACTGTTCCGATATAGCTTAATACGTTCAAATGCGTATAAAATGAAGAGACGAATAAAATCGGATGTCCTCGAAGAGAATTCAGTTCGCGTACTTCTAACGTAATCTCTCTGTTATCGTCTTCTGCTTGCTCTTTCGGCCCATGTTCATGTTCTTTTACATAAATAATATGTATATCATCTTCGACTGCAGATGAAGTTTGTTTATACGTTACTCCTTCTTTAACAAAAAATTCGCATTCTCTTCTTGCTAAAATTTGTTCAAGTTCAATAGATTGATAGTGATAAATAGATACAAACGTATCATCAGGCTTTAGCAGTCGGTATTCTAACTTCCCCATTGTGCAACTCCTTTTGTGACTTTTTTGTGAACGTTCTTTAATAAATACGCACAGATTTTCAAAAAGTTTCAATTTTTCTCATATTAAAAGGCTTAGCTTTAAATAAGCTAAACCTTTATTTTTTTATCACATCTGTCACAACTTCATAACCGCCTGTGTATGGGTCGAATACATATTCAAGCATGCCGTTTCCACGATTGACTTTAAATAGATAACGGTATTTTTTAGGGCTGTCTTTTGCTGGATATACGTATTTTCCTTTTTGGAACTGACTTAGTAAGAGCTGTTCTCTTTGCGCAAGCATTTTTTTTGCTTCATTATAACCATACAGCGGGAGATTTTTGGCATAGAGAACCGGTACGAATACAAGCACAACGACTGAAATCGTAATAAGCCCTTGTTTGAACCACCGCATAAATCTCTTTGGATTTCGCGAAAGTAACATCGTGATGACAATTACTATTAACAAAGGAACAATATATACTTGAACATACGGAATGTTTGCAAATACAGGTCGATTAATCAATAAGACAATTACTTCGATAGCTGCTACTAATACTAAAATAAAATAGACCACTTACTCTTCACACCTCGACGATTCAATGAATTTTATATGTGTTAGAAAGTATTCCCACTCATGAATGAACTCGTCTATTGTATCATAAGACGCAAAAAAAATATCTACGCTTCTCTATTTTACGGAATTCAGATAATAAAAGAGATTGAGACATTAGGAAATCACCCCACTCTAAAGACGAACAAATGGGATAATGCGCTAATAGGGATCCCTTGTGACACCGCTGTTGATTTCCGTACAAGACTTCGCTTTTCGAGGGCGGTCGCTGCCAGATCTCATCTGTTCCGCTTTTCACGCAGGAGTCCTCGCCTTGCCCTCCAGCCAACAGCTAGAGGCCACTACATACATGAAACTACCTTCACCCTAACCATAAAAAAATCTGAACGCATTTGATTCTCCATCAAGAATCAAACACGTTCAGATCTCCCTTTAACTAAGCTACTTTTATTCCATCCTCTTTATTACGAAACTTCTACGTTTCGATTTTGATTATATTTTTTCCCTTGTAACAGTGAGTAAATGATGGCTGCTGCCCACACAATAAGTATGAATACATATACAGCTATCTGAGTTGAGCTGCTGGATACCCATGTGTTTAAGAGTGTTCGAGCATTTGTTAAAATGATAAACCCACCAACAAGTGAACCAAGCAAGTGAGCCGGGATAATACGAACAAACCATGCAGCAATCGGAGCCGCGATAATTCCGCCAATCATAAGGGCGCCTACCCAGAACCAGTTTACCTGCTCCCAGCCAAGAGAAATTAAAAAGCCAAGTGTAGCCGAGACAGCAATAGCAAATTCACTTGTATCCACGGTTCCAACGACTTTCCGTGCTGTTGCGCCTTTTTTAGCTAGCAATACAGGCGTTGCAATCGGCCCCCAGCCGCCGCCGCCTGTAGCATCAGCAAATCCAGCAATTAATCCTAACGGAATGGACTGCTTCGTTGATAAAGGTTTGGGGCTCTTTTCTTCGTTTGTTTTAAACGTAAATAAAAAACGAAATAACACGTAAACTCCTAGGAGCAATAAGAATGTTGAAACGTAAGGCCTTACTGCATCTCCAGGTAAGTTACTTAGAAAGCAGGCTCCTACAAAAGCTCCGATGGAACCTGGGATAATTAGTTTTAACACCATTGATTTATCTACGTTTCCAAATTTAATATGCGAAACACCCGAAGCTGCCGTTGTTACAACTTCTGCTAAGTGAACAGATGCGGAAGCCACAGCTGGTGCAATTCCAAACGTTAAAAGGAGCGTAGTTGATGTCACCCCGTATGCCATTCCGAGTGATCCATCAATTAACTGAGCTAAAAAGCCAATAAGTGCAAACGTAATTAACTTTTTCATGTTGTCCCTCCACTTTCATCTTCTGTTAGAAAGCACAAAAAGGCCTCCAACAGTTGTTTGCTAGAAGCCTTCGGTATGTCCGATCAGCTGTCCGTTTTATGAATAAGTTGTTTATATTGTAATCCTAACTATTCCTAGAAGTCAACTGTGTTTTTAGTTTTTCTTTTAGTCTATGTATACTGCTTGGTTATAGTATCAGTAAAATAAAATTCTTCTTGTTAAGTCAACAACATAAAAACGACCGCTCACTTAATAAGGGCGGTCGTTTTTATGCATGTCTTGCCAGTGAGCTAGCACTTCAGGTGGCAAACTCACATCTTTATCTAATGACGTCCCATCCATAGAAGCAGGCTCATCGCTATTTATCACTTTTTCTACCCAATCTGGCTGTACGACTAATGCTTGTTCAATCGTAATTAAAGCCAGCCCTTGCTCAAAAGCTTCTGCTACTTCTGTTGCCGTAAGTCCTCCTGTACCCACAAGAGGGACCCGGTGATTGACGTGCTTAATAATCGAAGAAAGCAGTGACCGATTTTCTTCCCTTTTTGAGGTAGGTTCATGTAAAGCACTGATATGTAAATAATCAATTTCTGTATAAACAAGACGATCAATCCACTCAAACGTATCTTCCACTTTATTTCCTAAATAGCCTTTTTCTTTGGGCGCTAATGTATATCCCACAATAAATGGTTTGCCCGCATGTGCTGCTCGACGCGTCACTTCACGAATAACTTCAAGTGCAAAAGTGAAGCGGTTTTCTGCGCTTCCACCATAAGAATCACTTCGTTCATTGGCTTGCCTTGATATAAACTGCTGCAGTAAACATTCATTGCCCCCGTCAATTTCTACTCCATCAAACCCTGCTTCCATAGCTCTGGTGGTAGCCTCGCCAAACGCTTGAACAATATAAATTATATCGCGCGCGGTCATTTGAACAGGCTTTTTCCCTTTACGTTTATGAGGCTTTTCACTTGGGCTAATGGCTTGCCACTTATTTTCCATTTCTACGCACTTTCTGCCCCCGTGCGATAGTTGAAGAATCGCTTTAGCTCCTCTTCTATGAATCATTTGGGTTAGTTGATGAAGCTTTCGTATGACCTGATCACGATGAATTCCGATTTGACCATGTGCTACTTGGCCATTTTCTGTGATAAACGCTGGGCCGATAATTACCGTACTGACGCCCCCTACTCGTTTTTCGTAAAAAGACATATCAATATCGGATATTTCTCCGTTTTCCCGTGAAGCGTATGTGAGGATAGGTCCCATTGCTAATCGGTTTTTCATCTCAAGAGCATCAACAAATTTAAAATGTTTAAATAATTTTTCATAGGCAGTCTTCAATTAATTCACACCTTTTTTCCTTAGCTTACCCATCTAGAAGCCGAGTAGACATAGGCACAAAAAAAGAAATACCTTTGCCGGCATTTCTTTTTACGTCGTTTTTCTTATTTTTTTGACGGGGTAAAATACAAATTCGCTTTTTCCGACAATGCGTTTTTCATCAATGAGACCTAGACCGTTGCGGCTATCCATACTGTACAGACGGTTATCACCCATTACAAATACTTCGTTTTTAGGTATTTGAACGGGTTCAAAATCTCCTGTTAGCTCCATATCCATGTTATTGGCAATTTGACGATTCGTTTTTAAATAAGGTTCACTTACTTTTTTATCATCAATATAAAGCTGATCTTTTTTCATTTCGATTTTTTCACCTGGCAGACCGATTACTCTTTTTACATAATGCTTATTCTTAGCCTCATCTTTAATAATCACAATATCTCCGCGGCGAATATCATGGAGCGAATACGACAGTTTATTCACAAACAAACGCTCTCCGTTATGCAGCGTTGGGTTCATTGAAGCGCCTTCTACAATATACGGAGAAAATAAAAATGCGCGAATCATAAATACTAGAGCGATAGCGAAGATAATTGTTTTGAATATGCTGCGTAATTGATCGCTTTTTGTTTTTTCCGTAGTCAATATACTTTGTCTCCTTTGTACAGCTCACTTTTCTTATGTAAAAAAGCAAGAAACCTCTTACTTTAACACTTATTCTAACTTAACCATAGAAAGAACTGAAATCAAATGTTTTATGTTATGTAAAAAAAGAACCTCTAACAAATGTTAGAGGCTTACATTACGCAAGTTTCGTCTTTACATCTCTTATTATAACATTAATTATATAAAAAGAGACTACCTTTTATGTAAAAATTATGTTTTTTACGCAAACTTAACTAAATCTTCACATTTAGAGGCGTTTCTCCATGTATAAAAAGTTGAGAGATGCAATACTCTATAATCTCTCTTCGCCGCACGAGCCCAATAAAAATATTTTGATCATCTACAACCGGCACAAAATTTTGTTCAGACGCGCGTGACAAAATACTTTCCATTTCATCATTAATGGTGATAGCTTCGTAATTGCGATGCCTTGGAACTTCCTCAATTCGTAGGTGTTCTAACTCATGGAGTTCTATATGTTCTAGGCTTTTTAGCTTCCATAGCAAGTCTCCTTCTGCCAAAGTCCCTACATATTCTCCTTTTTGGTTAATGAGCGGTACAGAAGAGTAGCGATGATACTCCATTTTCTCCAATGCTTGACGGATCGTTGACTGCGTCGATAGTGTAACGACTTCTTTTTTAGGGAGTAAAAAGAACGCAATATTCACTAATATTCTCCTTTTATTGTTATTGCTTTGCTGAATCTGAAACAATATGAATGTCGATGTTATGAGTCTGTCTCATAATCGTATTCACAATAGACCCTTTTCGAATCTCTTCCCACCTTGTCCTTGCTGATTGCCCTAGTAAGATTTGAGTAACGCGATACTGCTTGGCTACGTTCACAATCACTGCAGCTGGTTTTAGCTTTTTAGCTTCTTCAACAATTAGCGATGCGTGAAAACGATCAGCGAATGCCTGCCACTGTTTGATTTGTGCTTTTTGCCTTTCAGTTTGCTCGCCTGTAAAAACATGAAGCAACAGTAAATCTGCTTTCAATCGGTTCGCCATTCTCCAGCCTCGCCGAATTAATTTTTCAGCTGTTTCACTGTATTGAATGCATACTAAAATACGTTCGCAAATACCTGTTACGCCAATTTCATGCGCATGAATCAGCTTACCGTCCACTTCATCCGCTATTTCTCTGAGCGTTAATTCACGAAGGGCATGGAGATTCGCAAGCTTAAAAAACGACTGCAGGCTTTGTTCAATTTTATGGAATTCGTATATTTTTCCTTCACGAAGCCGCTTTTGCAGCTGTTCTGGCGTAACATCGACAAGCTGAATTTCATCTGCTTGCTGAATAAATAAATCTGGCACTGTTTCACGAACTTTTACCTGGGTAACAGCATATACGAGATCATGTACGCTTTCCATATGCTGAATATTCATTGCTGACATGACTGAAATACCTTGGTTGAGCAGGTAAGAAACATCTTCAAATCGCTTTTGATTACGGCTTGTTGGAACATTTGTGTGAGCAAGTTCATCGATAATTACAACTTTTGGGCGCCTTCTTACAATCGCCAGCAAATCAAGCTCTTGCAATTCTTTTCCTTTATAAAAAACGGTTTCTCTTTGGATTACTTCTAGATTTCCGATCATCTCGTTAGTCTCATCCCTGCCGTGTGCTTCTACATATCCAACTACGACATCTACGCCTTCTTTGACTAAATCGTGCGCATCTTGAAGCATTTTATACGTCTTTCCTACTCCCGGCGCGGCGCCGATGTAGAGTTTAAGCTTTCCGCGCTTCTGATCATGAAGTTCACGCAATAGTTCTTCCGGAGTTTTTCTTCGAAAGTATGGATGAGCTTCTTTTTCTTTCATTGTTTGTGCCCCTTTATCACACGCGCTTCAATACATGAAGCGCGTGCATGTAATTAGCGCTCTCGTTGAACAGCTAAATTCAGCTCTACTACATTTACTCGTTTTTCACCAAAAACTCCTTGCTTAGTATGTTCTTTGATCAGCTCTTTTAACGTGTTGGTTTTAATACCGGCTGCTTTTGCCACGCGTTCTACTTGTGCATATGCAGCTTGTGGGGTAATATCCGGATCGAGTCCAGAAGCTGAATTTGTGACGGCATCAACTGGAATTCCTTCTTTTGGTACCTCGCTTTCTTTTTTCCACGCCGCTACTGATTTCGCGATACGGTTCGTAAGATCTTTATTTGAAGGTGCTAAATTCAACGAGCCAGACCCTGCCCCGTTATAATCAATACTAGAGACCCTGCCATGAAAAAATTCATTGCTCGTAAACTGCTGCCCAATCAGCTTAGAACCGATAACTTGATGCTTGTTTGAATAGATTAAGCTGCCGTTTGCTTTACTTGGAATAGCCGTCTGAGCAATACCTGTCATCACAACAGGATAAATAAGACCACAAAGAATGATCATCATAATTGTTAAGCGAATAATAATGCTTCCCGTTCGTTCTGCTTGTATCATCGTTTCTTCTCCTCTACATTACAAATGAAAGTAGTAAGTCAATCGCTTTAATCCCAATGAATGGAATCAATACCCCACCTAACCCGTAAATGAGCAAATTTTTTCGCAATAGGGCGTTAGAACTCATCGGCTTATACGCAATTCCCTTCATAGCTAAAGGAATTAACAGCGGGATAATGACCGCATTAAAAATGAGCGCTGACAATACGGCAGATAGAGGTGAATTCAGCTTCATTACGTTAAGAGCCTCCATTTGCGGAATCGCCAAGGTAAACATCGCTGGAATAATAGCGAAATACTTAGCAATATCGTTTGCGATACTGAATGTAGTTAAGGCACCCCTTGTCATTAATAGCTGTTTTCCAATCGAAACGACTTCAATGATTTTAGTAGGATCCGAATCTAAGTCCACCATATTTGCTGCTTCTTTAGCAGCTGAGGTTCCGCTGTTCATTGCTAAGCCAACATCAGCTTGAGCAAGTGCAGGGGCATCGTTTGTCCCGTCACCTGTCATAGCAACTAGCTTTCCTTGCTGCTGTTCGTATTTAATGACTTGAATTTTGTCTTCTGGCTTGCATTCCGCAATAAATTCATCTACTCCCGCTTCTTTTGCAATGGTTGCTGCGGTTAGCGGATTATCTCCTGTACACATGACTGTTTTAATGCCCATTTTACGAAGTTCATCAAAGCGTTCTTTCATTCCTGGTTTTACCGTGTCTTTTAAATAAATCAAGCCATAAATTTTGTCATCAGCGGCGACGGCAAGCGGCGTGCCACCAGCTCCTGCAATTTCGTTTGCTTTTTGCTGCAAATCAGAGGGAATCTTTCCGCCATTCGACTCTACCCATGCCGTGACGGCGTCCACTGCCCCTTTTCGTACAGATAGGTTCTGTAAGTCAATGCCGCTCATTCGCGTTTCAGCTTTGAATTCTACAAACGTTCCCTGCGTTTTTCTAAGGTCTTCTACTCCTATGCGAGTTTGAATAAAATCAACCACTGAGCGCCCTTCCGGTGTTTCGTCATAAAGAGAAGAAACAAACGCCCATTTGTAAAGTTCACGTTCGTCTATGCCTTCTACAGTCATTAATTCATGAGCCATTCGGTTTCCAAACGTAATTGTGCCGGTTTTATCTAAAATAATTGTGTTGATGTCACCAGCTGCTTCTACTGCTTTTCCTGACATAGCAATCACGTTAAACTGCGTGACTCGGTCCATCCCAGCAATTCCAATGGCCGATAATAATCCTCCAATTGTCGTAGGAATAAGGCAGACGAGCAGTGAAATTAAAATAGCCGTGTCGAGTTGAAAATGTAAGTAGTTTGTAAATACAGGAAGCGTCACAACAACTAGTAAGAAAATAACCGTCAGACTTGTTAAAACCGTATTTAGCGCAATTTCATTTGGCGTTTTTTGACGCTCTGCTCCTTCAACAAGCGAAATCATTTTATCTAAAAACGATTCACCTTGCTCACACGTAATTTTAATTGTAATTTCATCGCTGACAACTCTTGTACCTCCAGTTACAGAGTTAAAATCCCCGCCTGCTTCTTTCATAACAGGTGCCGATTCACCCGTAATGGCCGATTCATCAACAGATGCCAGCCCTTTAATGATTTCTCCATCTCCAGGAATCATTTCGCCTTGTGAAACGACGACGATATCGCCTTTTTTTAGCTGCGATGCGGAAACTTGTGTTATTTCCCCGTTTTGAAGTTTATTAGCTGTAATATCCCCTTTCGATTGCTTTAATGAATTGGCCTGTGCTTTTCCTCGTCCTTCTGCTAATGCTTCTGCAAAATTAGCAAAAACAATTGTAAAAAATAACACGAGAGATACGGAAACATTAAACCCTGTGCTTACTGTACTTTCTCCGAAAAGA
Source organism: Priestia sp. 10L35 (assembly GCF_056395685.1). NCBI lineage: Bacteria > Bacillati > Bacillota > Bacilli > Caryophanales > Bacillaceae > Priestia > Priestia sp. 10L35. The sequence goes on from NZ_JBFTKA010000003.1 coordinate 360,303, forward strand.
TCCGGAACAACGGCTAAAAAAAGCGTAATAATAAACCCGATTTCTACTACGAACATGATAGGATTTTTTATCATCGTTCTTGGGCTTAGCTTGATAAAAGCCTGTTTTACTGATTGAATAAAAATCGATGAAGCCTGTTTATCTACAGAACCTTGAATGTGACTGTTACGCTCTAATTCAAGATCATTCACAAAATTCCGTTTATTCATTATGATCCTCCGCTTTCTTTATTACAGTGTTAAATACTCAGCAACCGGCCCAAGTACAAGCACTGGGAAAAACGTAAGTGCCCCTACAATAACGGTAGTTCCAATTAAAATGCCGCTAAATAAAGACGTATCCGTTTTAAATGTCCCAGGTGTTTCAGGAACAAGCTGCTTAGCTGCTAGTGAGCTTGATACTGCCAGCATCGTAATTAGTCCGAAGTAGCGTCCAATATACATAACAATTCCCGTAGAAATGTTCCAAAACGGCGTTGCGTCACCCAGTCCTTCAAAACCAGATCCATTGTTTGCTGCTGACGACGTAAATTCATACAGTGCCTGGCTTAACCCGTGAAAGCCTGGGTTTGATATACCTTCTATTCCTAAATGAGTAGTGAGCGCCACGGCTGTTCCCCCTAAAATTAACAGCGGCTGTAGAATAAGCGTCACGGCGATGAGCTTCATTTCTTTTCCTTCAATTTTTTTACCTACGTATTCTGGTGTTCTTCCAACCATTAAACCTGATAAAAATACGGCGATGATGACGTACATCATGACATTCATAAATCCTGCTCCGACACCGCCGAATACGGTATTTAACATCATATTTCCAAGCGTCAATAACCCGGTAAGAGGCGTAAGGGTATCGTGCATCGCGTTAACCGCGCCTGTTTCACTCGCTGTCGTCACGATGGCGTACAGAGTTGACATGCCGACTCCAAAACGAACTTCTTTGCCTTCCATATAACCGCTCGCCTCATTTAAATGAAAAGCATCAAGTCTTGGGTTGCCGCCCCACTCTGTTACAAACGCTGTACTTAAAATAACAATAAAGAGCATACTCATCGCTACAAACAAGATGCGACCTTGCTTACGCTGTCCGATCATTTTTCCGTACGTAAAAGGAAGTGCGGTTGGCAATAAAAGCATAAGGACAATTTGTAATACATTGCTCCACGCATTGGGATTTTCAAATGGATGAGCTGAATTGACACCAAAAAATCCTCCTCCGTTGTTGCCTAGCTCTTTGATTGAAAGAAAAGAAGCAACTGGTCCCCTTGCTATTTGCTGTGATGCCCCTTCTATTGTATGGGCAGTCACAGTCCCGCTTAGCGTTTGAGGGACACCTAAAAAAGCAAATAAAATGCCTGTTATAAAAGCGATAGGAAGTAAAACACGCGTAATTGATTTTACAAAATCAACAAAAAAGTTTCCCATTTCCTTCCCTGCCAACCCTCGAATAAAAGCGATTGCTGCTGCAAGTGCTGTTGCTGGTGCAGCAAACATCATAAATACAACGGCTGCCATCTGCGAGAAATAGGACAAGCCTGATTCACCGCTGTAATGCTGCAAGTTCGTATTTGTCATAAAACTAATAGCCGTGTTAAAAGCAAGAGCCGGATCCATTCCTTTAATATGGTTTGGATTAAGCGGCAGTACCCCTTGAAACCGGAAGATAAGATACACCACAAAAATCATAAACGTATTCGCCAAAACGAGAGCAAGTGCATATTGCTTCCACGTCTGATTATGCCCTTTAATTCCTGCCGCTTTAAACATCACCGATTCTATCTTCCCTATTAAGCTAGTGTTTTTATCGTTTGAAAACACATTCGCTATATAAATACCTACGGGCTTTGCAATAAGCGCTACAAAAACAAGCAGCAGCGCAACTGATAGTAGAAAAATCCCCACGTTTTATTCCTCCGCTTATTAAAATTGTTCTGGGTTTAACAGTACATATACTAAATAAATTAAAACGAGAACTGAAATACCTAACAAAATGAACGACATGTTCACTTCTCCTCTCTTTCGTCTACTACATGAGACGACCAGCAAATAATTCCGTACATAGCAGCTGTTAATATGGCAAGCATTCCAAGCATGATCATATCCAAGTTGCTCCCTCCTAACTGTTTCCTAACAAAAAAGATAGTTTCTAAGCTTATTGACTGTTACTGTGCGTAAAGTATCACGCCCAAGTGAGCTAGCTGCGAAAGGTTATCTTTGATTGTTTATTCCTCACGTATTGTTAATCTCGTTTTAAAAGCCCTACTATATCCTCTTTACGGTGCAGACATAGCCTGCTCTCCTATTTTCTCCATAAAAAAAACCGCAGAAGAGAGTTCCCTTCCGCGGTTTAATGCACGACAAATAAGCCGTGATTGACACGAATTTTTTACTCCCAAAACGCTTACGGAGTTAGCTGTCGGATTCGGGTTATGGAAGTAACCCTACTCAGTTAAGAGATTCACCCCTAGTACATACGTACAAAATATTGGGTCCCCCGCTCATAATTGATTAAGCGTATATTTGTTATTTAATTTTTAGACTTAATTATGGTTTTTACTGCTGCGTTTAAAACTTTGATTAGCTAACGTAGATAAATAGCGGTTTGCTAGATCAAAAGATTGCTGATCGCACATTGCCCGATATTCAATCATTTGAATCATTTGCTTAGATAAATGCATTTTGACGCTCCTTTCACCTGTATTTGGAAAGGAGCGTACTATCCGCTGTTATAGAAAACGACCACGATTACACCATCCTCTCTCTTAACGCTTACGAAGTTAGCTGACGGGTTCGGGTCAAGAAAGTAACCCTACTCAATTAAGAGATTCACCCCTGATAAGTGGGTCCTCCGCTCTTTCCTTCTCTTTCAGAAAAGACTCAGCGTTTCACTGTGGAACGTTTCATGAGAGTAATCTTACTCCTGTTAAAATTTACTGTCAACAACATTTTTTGAAATTTTAAAAGCTTTATTTTTCTATGTGTATTCATTATTTTAAAATAATAGATTCAAAGAAAAAAAGCGTTCTTATCTCCTCGATAAGAACGCTTTTTTTAGCTCATTTTCTCAATTTCATTTACAAGAATTGAAATGGCATCCGTTTTTGTTGCTTCACGCATTGTACGCTTCATCGTACTTGCCTGCTGCTGAAGCTCATTTACTTCACGCAAAAACACTTCTTTTGTTAACTGTTCTTCTTCCACAACCATACAGTAGCCTTTTTTCTTAAAGGACTGTGCATTTAAAATTTGATCTCCCCGGCTTTGTGCTTTTGACAAAGGAATAATCATCATCGGTTTATGAAGGGCTAAAAACTCAAAGATAGCATTTGATCCGCCGCGTGTAATCACATAATCAGTGGCCGCTAGAACATCTGGAAGCTGTTCATTTACATATTCTAACTGACGGTAGCCCGACTCTTTTTCAAGGCTTGTATCAATATTACCTTTTCCGCACAGGTGTACAATTTGAAATTTCTTTTGCAGTTCAGGCAAAGATTCTCGAACAATTTCATTAATGCGGCGTGCTCCTAAACTTCCGCCCATAATCGTTAAAATTGGGCGCTTATCATAAAAGCGAAGCCAGCTTTCCCCGTTCGCTGCGCTTCCGCTAAATAGCTCTTTTCGAATAGGTGAACCAACAACCTGCACTTTTTCTTTTGGAAAGTAGTTTGCCGCTTCATCAAAAGAAGTAAAAATTTTAGTGGCAAATTTCTGCGCAATTTTATTTGCCAGTCCCGGTGTTAAATCACTTTCATGAATGAACACGGGAATGTTTAAAGATTTAGCAGCCATTACAACAGGAACTGTGACAAAACCGCCTTTTGAAAAAACAAGAGAAGGCTTTAACTTTTTTAGCACGCGACGTGCATCGCCAACCCCTTTTGCTACTCGAAATACATCTTTTACATTTTCCATATCTACGTAGCGACGCAGCTTCCCGCTTGAAATCGCATGATATGGAACGTTTAATTTTGTAATTAATTCTTTCTCAATACCATTGTGAGAACCGACATAATGGATATCCCATTTTTCACTGTCTAATTCTTTCATAATGGCAATGTTTGGTGTTACGTGTCCAGCTGTTCCGCCTCCGGTAAAAACGATAACTTGCTTACTCATTTTTTCTTCCTCTCTTTACTTCACTTAATCGATCTGTTTTGACATCAATTTTTATCTGATCTTTTTAGCATGCAATCTGACATGTAAAACGATGGTTTTATTATAGCATTTTTCTTTTTACATATGTATGATAAGGCGTATAAAAGCATGCTATACTTTTCATAGGGAGTGATGATAATGAACAAATCTGCACCTATAGTAAAAGGTGATACGGTGGATTCCGAAACGCGCTGTACACACTATCATACGGATAAAGATATTATTGCAATAAAATTTTATTGCTGTAATACATATTATCCATGCTATCAATGTCATAACGGATATGCTGATCATGATATTAAAAAGTGGCCAAAAGCTATGTTTAATGAAAAAGCTATTCTTTGCGGAGTATGTAAACATGAGCTATCAATTCATGAATATTTAACCTGTAACTCGACTTGCCCTCACTGTCGTTCTTCTTTTAATCCTGGATGCAGCCTGCATGGACACATTTATTTTGAACAAAAAAGCTGAACAAAACATTGTTCAGCTTTTAAAATAACTGCTCATCTATATTTATAATGGAAGGAAGCAGACCTGGGAACAATTCCTCAAGTTCTTCTAAACGCAAGGAATAATAGTGCTGCGTACCTTCTATACGTAGTTTGATAATTCCAGCTTCGCGAAGTACTTTAATATGATGTGATAGCGTTGATTTTGATACATTTAATTTTTGATAATACGAACAGGTCTGCTCCTTTCTTGTCGCTAAACACTGTACAATTCGCAGCCGGTTAGGATCACTCAACGCGTGTAAAATAGGCGTTAATTTAATTTCAGATTTCGGTGGTTGATAAGGTTTTCTCATGCTTAAAATATAACACAGCTTCTTTTGTGTATCAATGTTCGATAACTTTCGAACTAAATTCCTTGCACTGTTATTTAATCGATGTTATAGTTTCATTGTTCGACGATATTCGAACTTATCTTCATTTTAATCATAAATTGAATGAAAGATTAAAAACAAAACAAATAATATAAAGCACCATCATTATTAAAGGAGGAATCACCCATGATTCATTTACAAGCTTCAATGAAAGTTAACCCAGCAAAAAGAGAAGAATTTTTAGAAAACGTACAAGAACTAATTAAGCATTCTTTACAAGAAGAAGGAAACAGCAACTATCAACTATTTGAAGATGCTTTTACACCTAACACATTTATGATGATTGAAGAGTGGAAAAGCGAAGAAGCAATTCAAGCACACAATAAATCAGCTCACTTCCAAAGTTTTGTAGCATTTGCTCAAACTGGCGTACTTGTAGCACCTTTAGATGTAAAAACATTACAAGGTTAATCATAACTTCTTTGAAAGGATGACGCATCATGAATGAAGCAATTCGTACAATTCAAGATCATCGTTCTATCCGTCAGTATACAGACGAAGCAGTAAGTGACGAGCATTTAGATACGATTATTCAATCTGCTCAGTCAGCCGCTTCTTCTATTAATGGACAGCAAGTGACTATTATTAGCGTCCAAGATAAAGAAAAGAAGAAAAAACTTTCAGAGCTTGCCGGCAACCAAGCGTGGATTGACCAAGCTCCTCTATTTTTAATCTTTTGTGCAGATTTTAATCGTGCTAAGATTGCAGCTGAACTTAACGATGCCCCTCTTGGCGTAACCGATGGGCTTGAGTCAATTTTAGTCGGGGCAACTGATGCTGGAATTTCTTTAGAAGCCGCAACAGTTGCAGCAGAATCACTCGGTTTAGGTACAGTTCCAATCGGAGGAATTCGCAGAAAGCCGCTAGAAGTCATTGAACTGCTAGATTTACCGGAATACGTATTCCCAGTAAGCGGTCTTGTGGTTGGACATCCGGCAGATCATTCTGCGAAAAAACCTCGATTGCCACAAGCTGCTGTGCACCATCGTGAAAGCTATAATCACGACTTAAAGTCATTGATTCAAGACTATGATGCTGAAATGGCAGAGTATATGAAAAAGAGAACAAACGGTGCTGATGACCGCAACTGGTCACAAACTGTATCAGCTATTTATAAAACCATTTATTACCCAGAAGTGCGAGCGATGCTTGAAAAACAAGGATTTAAATTCGAATAACCAAAAGCTGCGATGAACATCGCAGCTTTTTTATCTACTTTAACAGCGTGCTGAATAGACTAAAAGTAATACTCGATAAATGAGGTGTTGATATGGAGTTTATTTTAATTTGTAATTTTCTTTTAAGCGCAACCGCAGCGTTTTTATTGGTGCCGGCTTTTACAAAAAAGCACACTCTTCACGTGACTTTACTTTCTCTCCTTTTCCTCCTTTCAATTGTTCCGACTTTTCTTCTTTCTAATCCACATATCGGCGTTTTACCTTGGGCTATTCGAGACGGTCTTCTATTGTTCGCTGCTTTCCTTTTCTTTTGTTTAACCTTCACTTCAAACAAATGGAAAACGCTTTTGTTTTTTCTTCTATTTTTACTGTCGATTGCTCCTCTTTCCTACGTCGTATATGATGACTTCACGCATACGTATATAGATGCCAATATTGGGCTTGGCCTAGGCTTTTTACTGACATGGCTCTTAACAGCTCTGTACAATATTTTGGCTATTCTTCGATTTTTTCGTCAGAAATCTCAGTAAACACATCAAAAGTTAACAAACAAACGAATAGTTGATTTTATTTAGTATACGCTAACAACTGCACAGTCCTTCTCTTTACATAAAGCTGTGTATACTAAAAAAGGAGTGATACTTGATGAAACGACTATTCGTAATGGCAGCAGTGATTGCCTTCTTGGCACTTAGCCGCATGTTAGTATTTGCCGCTGAAACACCTCCTGCTGCAGATGAGCGAACAGCTCAAAATGCAGAAGTTTGCATCGTTCATGCTTCACCGGATGCTCCGGCTGTAGACATTTTTGTGGATGACAAAGCTTTAGTAGAAGGAGCAAAGTTTAAAGATGTCGCCAACTCTTTGCCTTTGGCAGCCGGTTCTCATAAAGTAGAAGTATACGAAGCGAAGACAAAAGGGACAAAAGATTCCATCATCGAAGCTACCCTTGTTGTAGACGGCGGAAAATCGTATACAGTGGCCGCTGTAAATAAAGCAGAAAACCTTGAACTACAAGCTTTCACGAATAATAAGCAAGGAATGGATGGAAAAGCAAGCTTACGTGTTGCTCATTTATCTCCTGATGCTCCTGCGGTAAACGTAGGTCCTAAAGGTGCTGCTCCTTTATTTAAAGATCTGTCTTTTAAAAGCATTTCAGGTTATCAAGTAGTAAATCCGGGTTCGTATGATCTATCTGTTTCCACGGCAGATGGAAAAGAAATACTAAGTCTTCCTGGAACAAATCTTCAAAGCGGTAAAAACTATACGGTTCTCGCAGTAAATACTGCTGACAAGCTTGAGACCATTGTTTTACAAGATAATTAATTAAAAAAACGTCATTTCAATTGAAATGACGTTTTTTATAGACTGCGCTGAATGAATTCCTCTTTTTTGTACTCATAGGTAGAAATATCGTTCCACAGTCGTTTTGAAAGCTCGTATTTCATACCTTCATATTTTTTTCTAGCACGTTCGTTCGAGCGTAACTGCTCCCTGAAATTAATTCGTTCGTTCCAGTAAGGTGATTCACTGACCGTTACGTACACATGACTTCTTCTCGCATCATGTGGAATGAGTTTACGGGCATTTTTAGCTGTCATAATTGGAGGGTAGTGTGCAGCTGGAACGCCTTCTTTTAATAAGACAAACATCTCTTTTTCCGCTACATATACGTGAGATTTATTTTTTAATATAGCGCGCACTTCATTTATATCTTCTTCGCGTTTGACTCCGATTAAAATATCAACGATTGGTGAACCAGCCAATCCTGGAACGGACGTGCTTCCAATATGTTCGATGTCTACTGAAAAATCTTTTAGTGTATTAAGCAACGCTTCTTTTTCCATTTGATACAAAAGCGACCACTTTGTTTCATACTGAACAATCTTTCGCATATCAGTTTCCACCCTTTCACTTTTTTATACTGTACCATGTTTCAAAGTAAAAAGAAAGAATTTTCTAACTATTTACTTTTAGTTTATGCTACGAGCTTTATACCCCTCCAGACAGGCTTTGTATTATATTTATATATTTTTGTTATTTTTATTCTACATGTTTCATAATTGTGGATGTTTCCTCCTCCAAAAGATAGATACGCTTTTATTTTCTATCTCTCCTCTATTATATTCACACTCAGCTGTTTTATACTATTTTACGTTCTTACTAGTAGAAGACATATCCTCAAAATGTAGATGAACAAAGGATTAAAGGTCTTTAATATCGCTAAATTCCACCTTTAATATAATTATATTTTACATTAATGTAAAATTTTATCGTTAAGGATGGCAGATAGTTCAAATTCATTATACAATTGAATTTCGACATATAGTATGATGGATAATATCGGTATTATGAGATAATAGTAGATTTAACTCAAAATTTTGGACTATTTGCCGATATATGCTTTGTATACCAATAACCTTATGTTGAAATTTGTAATTTGCAAGGAGGAAAAAATGAATAAAAAACATGTCATGTACACAGCCGTTTCTTCTGTTCTTTTAAGCTCTTCATTGCTTTTGCATTCAATTGATGCAGATGCAGCTGAATCGGCCAAAGTAACTGCTACATCGTTAAATGTACGTGCAACGCCTAGTACAAGCGGTGCTATCGTTGGAAAAATAACGAAGGGAAACACCGTTGATATAGTAGATGAAAGCAAAGGATGGGCTAAAATTACCTATAACGGTAAAGAAGCTTGGATTTCATCTCAATACATAAATAAAACGCAAATAAACAGTACGTCTACCGCAAATTCGACATCGAAGTCAGCGGTCGTTAATGCCAGCTCATTAAACGTTCGCTCTTCTGCAAGCACAAGCGCATCCATCGTGACAAACTTACCGCGAAATGCAAAAGTAACGGTGGTAAAAGAAAGCGGGTCTTGGTCACAGATTAAAACGGCAAGCGGTCAAACGGGCTGGGTGGCAAGTCAGTACTTAAAAGCAGACTCCGGTTCTTCTGCGCCAGCTAAAGATTCTGGGTCTACAACATCGAAGTCAGCGGTCGTTAATGCCAGCTCATTAAACGTTCGTTCTTCTGCGAGCACAAGTGCCTCCATCGTGACGAACTTACCGCGCAATTCGAAAGTAACGGTGGTAAAAGAAAGCGGGTCTTGGTCACAGGTTAAAACGGCAAGCGGTCAAACGGGCTGGGTAGCAAGTCAGTACCTACAAGCAAGCTCCGGTTCTTCTACGCCGACTAATGACTCTGGTTCTACGGCAACCAAGCCAGCGGTCGTTAACGCCAGTTCATTAAACGTTCGTTCTTCTGCGAGCACAAGCGCGTCCATCGTGACGAACTTACCGCGAAATGCAAAAGTAACCGTGTTAAAAGAAAGCGGATCCTGGTCCCAGATTAAAACAGCAAGCGGGAAAACAGGCTGGGTGGCAAGTCAATACTTACAAACAGGTTCTGGACAGTCTTCACAAACAGCCCAGTCGATTCAAATTACAAAAGCTTCAAATTTACGCACTCAGCCGAGTTTAAGTGCTGGAATTATCCGTGTAGCAAAAGCAGGTGAAAGATTCAAAAAAGTAAACGAAACGAATGACTGGGTGCAAATTCAGTACTCTGCCAGTCAAACAGCATGGGTATCAAAAGGGTTAACAGCTGCGGCTGATTCTACAACTTCAGCTAGCTTGCCTTCCTCATCTGCTGCTTTAAAAGATAAAATTATTGTAGTAGACGCTGGGCACGGCGGATATGATCCTGGCACTTCAGGCAAGTCATCGATTGAGAAAAATTTAGCGTTAACAACAGCAAAACTTGTGGCAAGCCGCTTAGCTAATGCTGGAGCAAATGTATTTATGACGCGTTCAAACGATACTTTTATTTCACTGAGCGGACGGGTGAATATTAGTGAAGCAAAGCATGCAGATGCATTTATCAGCATTCACTATAACGCGTCTACTTCATCTTCTGCAAACGGCATCGCATCATTTTATTACAGTGAATCTAAAGATAAAGAATTAGCAAAATACATTCAAGAAAGCATGGCTGAAAACGCGCCTTCTATGAAGGATATGGGGGTTCGTTTTGGAGATTATTATGTTACTCGAGAAAACAACCAGCGGGCTGTACTTCTTGAATTAGGCTTTTTATCAAATGCTCACGATGAGCAAATTGTTTCTTCTAACGCGTATCAGCAGCAAATATCTACAGGTATTTACCAAGGGATTGCTCGATATTTTGCAGCTAATAAATAATAAAAGCCCTCATAATGAGGGCTTTTATACTACCAGCTTGCTTTTTTAACCCCTGGAATTTGTCCTTTGTAGGCCAATTCCCTAAACGCGATGCGTGACATTTCAAATTTTCTAAGATAGCCTCGCGGGCGACCGGTAACGCGGCAGCGATTATTTAAACGCGTTGGTGAAGAATCTCTAGGCAATTTTTTTAACGCTTCGTAATCTCCTTTTTCCTTCAGCTCTTGGCGTAATTGCGCATACTTCGCTACCATCTCTTGACGTTTTTGTTCTTTTACCACTTTTGATTTTTTAGCCAAACTCTTTGTCATCCTTTCGTTTTAATAATTTTTATTTGAAATACGTAATCATTACGATTTAATTATTTTGAGCAAGTTACTTTTTAAATTTAATCATATTTGCTTCATTTTTTCAACTTGTTTGCTTTCACGCTTAGATGTACTCTACCCCCACGCTGCTGTATAAACATAAAAAAAATTGTATGTCAAATGTAATTAATTCCTTCATCTCCTATATCATACAAATAGCCCTACATATTCCATATTGTAGGAGGATTTGTATTTACAGATAATATTTCAATAATATTACAGTTCATTTACATATTAATAACTTCGACAAATTTAGCGGTTATCTAGTATATAATCATCTTAGAAATTCCAAAAATAATATTTTGCGTACTCAATAAAATATAAAAGTAAAGGTGATTAAAAAATGAAATCGACTGGTATTGTAAGAAAAGTAGATGATTTAGGTCGTATCGTAATTCCTAAAGAGTTAAGACGTGTTCTTGAAATAGATGTAAAAGATCCTGTTGAAATTTTTGTCGAAACAGATCGAATTATTTTAAAGAAATATGAGCCGAACGGTGCTTGTGCGATTACTGGCGAAGTATCTTCTGACAACGTAACAATCGCAGATGGCAAATTAACTTTAAGCCGCGAAGGTATGGAGTTATTGCTTGAAGAATTAAAACAACGTAATTTCTAATAAAAAGAAAAGCAGCTGCTCACATGCAGCTGTTTTTCTTTTTGTTAAAGTTTTTTCTTCGCTTTCTGATTTCCAGATGCTATACTCAGAAGCGAATACATAATAAAGGAGCCTTTTATCATGACAGTTGAACAAATGACTCATCACTTTTTAGCACATCGAAACGTAACTAATGAATTAATCAACAAAATTGAAGCAGGTCACTACGAATACAAGCCTGCCCCGACATCTATGTCCGCTTTTGACTTATCTACGCATATTTTAACATCCTTTTATGCATTTGCATCAGTGGTAAAATCCGGTGATTTATCGCCACTTGGTCAAAAAGCTGATTTTAGCGGTAAGTCATTATCGGACCTTGCAGCTGAATATACCCAAAAAACAGTAGACGTATTACGTTCACTTAGTGAAGATGATTTAAACAAAACAATTGACGCCACTGCAGCGTTTGGAAGAAAGCTTCCTGGAAGTCAACTTTTACAAATGGCCATTGACCATGAAATTCATCATAAAGGAAATTTATACGTCTACGTACGTGAGATGGGTCATACGGATCTTCCCCTATTTGTTCAGTTTGGTTAAGTTAATGGTTATAAAATAGTTCGTGCTTGTAAGCGCCCAAGCTAGAAGTTTGGTGCGCTTTTTCTTTGCAGTTTTCGGCATAATAAGTAAGATATATGGTATAATTCTATCAATAACTTCATATCTACTATTCAAAGCTTGTTTCTTCTTATAAAACGATAGTCATCATCTTTTACAAAGGAGGAATCACTTCATGAGTCAAACTGTTAACCAACAAAAAATTGCTCAAGTGTATCATCTTCCGTTTGTTTCTTCATTTGGAGGAAGTGCTATGAACCTTCTTTCTCCTCAAGCTGGCGAACATATTTTAGATATTGGCTGCGGCACTGGCGAATTTATTTCGCAGCTCCATAAGCTTCATGTCCGTGCAACGGGCATCGATTGCTCTGAAAATATGATTGAACAAGCTCGTCATCAGTACCCGACTCTATCCTTTGAACAGTTAAATGCCCTTAACCTTCCTTATTACGAACAATTTGACGCAGTTTTTTCAAATGCAACTTTACACGACATCCGTCCCCCTCACCTTGTCATTAAAAACATTTACAATGCTTTAAAACCAAACGGCCGATTTGTAGCAGAATTTTGGGGAAAAGGAAACATGGACGAAATTTTCACAGAAATCATTCGTCAATTTAAAACGTTTGATATCCCTTATAACGATGTAGATTTCCCATGGTACTTTCCTTCTGTAGCTGAATATTCTTCTCTTTTGGAATCACAGAATTTTCAAGTCACCACGGCTATTCACTACAGCCGTCCCTTCTTGTTAAAAGGGGAAAACGGCTTGCGTAATTGGCTGGAAACAAATGCAGCCCCTCTTTTTGCTCACGTGACGACAGAAACTAAAAATGTTCTCATTACGCGCTTAGAAAATCGAATGCAAGACAAACTATTTCAAAATGGATCTTGGCTAGCAGAAGCTAAACATATACGTGTACATGCTGTAAAACGAGATTAAAAAATGGACGTGATTCTATTCACGTCCATTTTCGTTAAAGTGCAGCCAATACCCTTTTCCTCGAATCACTTCGATTTCTAAATATGTTCCTATTTTTTTGCGAACCCGGTAAATCAGCGCATTCAGCTCTTCTGCTGCTACTAGAATTTCTCCATTTGACTCTACTCGTTCAGGCCAAACGCTTTTTTTTAATGCTTCTTTTGAAACAAATTGATTGTTATATTCTAGAAGATAAGCTAAGCACGAGTATTCTTTATCTGACAGAATATACGTTTCCTCTTTTACTTTTACTTTCTGCAAAATTGGATCTAATGTGTAAAATGGCTTATTTATTTGTTTTAGCAAAGGTCCTAAATCGAGGGTTGCATCCATATCATCATTTCTAAATACTAAAGCTGCCTCCTCATTTGCTAAGGTAATGACATCCTGCTCTTTCAATAAACGAGGGGTTCCAGGCTGTAACTCTTCTCCGTTTACTTTTGTCCCGTGTTTACTAAACAAGTCTGTAATGAAAAAGGCATTGCTTTCGTACGTTACTTCAAAATGCTTGCGTGAAATGTAAGCACTTTGGAAGGCCAGATAAGGCTCCCATTCTTCACTGCTTCGTCCGATAATACAGGCTTTATCTTTTGGAATAGGCACGGAAGCTCCTTCATAAAAAGGAGCACCGTTCCGAATAATCAACATACCGTTCATTGTTTGCTCACACTCTTTTTTAAAATTTTCTGACTCTTATCATGTAATTATAACACTCACATTTATTGAGATTTCTTCCAACTTTGGATAACATCATAGTATAGTCAGTTATATGATAAAGGTTGTTGCCATGTAAGTAAACCTTTAGAGCAGTCCTTTTCTAACTGAAAAAATACGTATTCTTTGCCCTGCTGTAACGGGGATACAATTTTTTTGTAAAATAATTTGATTTTTAGTAACTTTGACATATGTTCTCTCTTTTTAAAGCGAAGTAAAATAGGAAAATACGTGAAATATTTACATAATGGAGGAAGACCAATGGGACGTTTGCCAAAAGATAGAGAAATTCAAGCGATTAAACGACGCGTTGCACTGGTATTGTTAATTATTGGATCATTTATTTTAACAGGTGCTAGCTTTAGCATTTATTGGTTTATGATGTTAAAAATATAAGATTTTTTTATAAAATAAAGAAAAAAGACATGGTTTTGTTCCCATGTCTTTTTTAGGTTTATTCTTTCTCAGACACTCCCGCAGATTGAAATGTGGCCATATTGGCAATCATCAGTGAAGCTGAGTGCAGCAGTGGAAATGTAACAGCAGCTCCACTTCCCTCACCTAAACGAAGATTGAGGTTGAGGAGCGGTTTCTTGCCAAGAAGCTTCATTGCACACGCATGACCTTGTTCAACAGATTCGTGACTAGCAAACATATAGTCTCTTGCTTGTGTATTGATTTCTGTCGCTAGAAGGGCTGCAACTGTACATATAAAACCATCTACTAAAATAGGAATACGGTGAGCAGCTGCCGCCAGCATAGCACCTGTCATCCCGGCAATTTCAAGCCCCCCTATTTTACTAATAATATCAATCGGATCCTGAGGGTTAATGTGCCTGTTTTGCAGCGCTTCTTCAATCACATTCACTTTGTGGCGCAGTTGTTCGTCAGAAATCCCTGTGCCCATTCCTGCAAGCTTAGAGACTTTTTCTCCTGTCAATACAGCTAAAATAGCCGTGCTTGATGTAGTATTTCCGATGCCCATTTCTCCTACAATCAAACATTTAATTCCTTGGGCAATAAGCTCTTCAGCTTCTTCATATCCGACTTGAACAGCCAGTTCTGCCTCACTGCGCGTCATCGCATCTTCTTTATAAAAACTTGCTGTGCCCAGCTTCACTTTGCGTTGTACAAGGTCCGTATGGGAAAGGTCAGAAGCAATTCCGATGTCAATCAGTTTGAACTGGGCATCTATTTGCTGACTAAACACGTTAATAGCTGCTCCTCCCTGCAAAAAATTCAGCGCCATTTGTGCCGTTACGTCTTGCGGATAAGCTGAAACTCCTTCTTTTACAATTCCATGATCGCCTGCAAAAACGAGGACTCCTGGCGGCGTGACTGTCGGAAAAACTTCCCCGGTCATGGCCGCTAATTCCACTGCTATTTCTTCGAGTCTTCCAAGGCTTCCTATCGGTTTGGTTAATGTATCAATATAGCGTGCCGCTTTTTCGCCAGCGCTTGTTTCAAGCGCTGGAATATAAACGTTTATCATATGTACAGCTCCTTTATTTCAGCAAATGTCTACCGTTTAATTTAACAGGATTTTGTTTATTCTGGCTAGTCTTTTTTAAAGTAGATAATTGGATAGAGTTCCCAAGACTTAGTTATACTAGTAAGAGTTGCGTATAGGCAGTATTTTGAAAGGAAAGATTTTATGACAACGAAACAGCACAAAAAGGAAAAGGCAGGTCGGCTCATTTATCGCTACATTATGATGTTAATTGGGGCTTCCTTGGCTGCCGTTTCTATCGAATTATTTTTAGTCCCAAATTCTGTAATTGATGGCGGTATTATCGGTATTTCTCTAATTTTAGTTTACTTAACGAAATTGCCGTTCAGTCTTCTTATCATCATCTTTAATCTCCCTTTTTTATATAGTGGATACAAACAAATTGGTCGTAACTTCTGCTTTTCATCTATGTTTGCAGTTGTTGCTTTATCCATTGTAGAATCTCAGTTGCACCATGTTCCAGCTGTAACATCTGAACCGCTTCTTGCTACTGTATTTGGCGGGCTGCTGTTAGGAGCAGGTGTAGGAACGGTCATCCGTCACGGCGGAGCGTTAGACGGAACTGAGATTTTAGGTATTTTATTAACAAAAAAAATCCCGTTTTCTGTGGGCGAATTTGTGATGTTTTTAAATATCTTCATTTTTGCTTGGGCAGGTTTTGTGCTAGGTTGGGAACAGGCCATGTACTCGATCCTTACGTACTATATTGCTTCTAAAACAATCGATGCGATTATTCAAGGACTTGATGAAACAAAAGCAGCCTTTATTGTTTCAAATCACTATGAAGAGCTATCAGATGCTATTACGCATCGTCTAGGCCGTGGCGTGACGAAACTGTATGGTAAAGGCGGATTTGAAGGTACGGAAAAAGAAGTCATATACGTAGTGGTGACGCGTTTAGAAATTACCAAGCTTAAAACCATTATTTCCGAAATAGATCCGCATGCCTTTACAACCATTATGGATACCCAAGAAGCGCATGGCGGCAAATTCAAATCAGCCATCCATTAACTTATACATAAGCGTGGATTTCTCTGAGCATGCTAATAGCTGACTACCGGTAAAGGAGATCACCACTATGAAAGAACAAATGTCCAACTTATTTCACCAATTAAAACAGTCGGTTTCCGATGTATCTGATAAGTTATATGACAAAGTACATACGCTGCAATCATCACCAGGAGTGAGTGTGTTTGAACTGTATGAATGGATTAAAGAAAATCCAAGCACAAGCGTACAAAAGCAAACGCTGCTCGGGATTTCGTACTCTTTTTATACACTGCGCGCAGACGGGGTTTTTTTCTATATGGAAACGAAATATGATTATTTACTTTACATGACTATTTATAGTCCAACACGTCATTATTTCACCTATCATTCTTACAGAGATTCTTTATCAACAGTGACTCCCTTGACGTTTCCTATTACTAAATAATAAAAAGCTCCTCAATCGAGGAGCTTTCTTTATATGGTTATCTTCCTTTTCGGACTTTAAAGATAAACAGCGCAAGTAAAAAACCGCCCGTCGCAGTTACTATTTTCCACGCGTTTAAGATTGGATTTTTTTTCAAGGTCCTGCTCCTTCCTTGCGGCTATACTAAAAATAGGATGGCCGCCTTTCAAACAGCTAGTCCAACTTCCCCCTACTATTGATACGATCATCTAACATATAGCCCACCGTCATTTTCATCAATTTCACTTTTCATACTATAACATATTTTTGCCATTTAGTAGAAGTCTTAAAAGTAAAAGCTGCACTTCTCTTAAAAAAAACGATATTGAACCCCTGCATTTTCTTTACCGTTCATTTTTTGATAAAGGTTTTGAGCCACTTTATTTTCACTGCTGCACTCAGCGGTCATCCCTGCAAACTCATACTTTTGAGAATAGGCCAGGCAGATCTTAAACAAACGTTCACCAATTTTATTTCCTCTGTTTAAAGGAGATACGTACAAGTCTTTTAAGATGGCTGTTTCTTTAAAATAATAGGTGTTCCACGATAGGTACACCGTCGCAAAACCTACTAGTTTCCCTTCCAATTCAGCAACAAACTGGATACCATAGGAAGGATTATTCAATAAGCGCTTAATATGTAAAGTTAAAGCTTTCCTGGAAGGGGCAGGCTGCTCACAGAATTTCACTATATATTCTTGCATTAACGTAGCCAGTCGCTCTCGATCAGTTTCAACCGCCTGTCGAATGACAACCATTTAATCACTCCTTTTAGCTCAACGCTCTTAACATAATTCGATAGCCATACTCTTTTTCCTTTCGTTTTCGTGAAAAGCTCTCTACTTTTACACAAGGGGTATTTAAAGCAAACAACCTTATACGGCTTATGGTTGATGAGAGAAAATACGATGTTTAAAAAAAGGTTGCAAATAGCAACCTTTTTTAGTTAGCAAGCGCATAATTTCGCAAGAATAAACCTACACAGCCGCTGATTACAATCAGTCCTCCTGCTGTTAGAAACGCCGCCGTTACATTTAGCGAAGCAACAGCTCCAAGCAGCAGCACCGAAAGCCCAAACGTCACATATGAAACGCTAAGCGTAGCGGAAAGTACCTTCGAAAGCTTTTCTAAAGGAACGGCCGTTTGTGTAAGCGTGTAAGAACATGTAGCGCTTATTTGAAGGGCAATGCCAATAGCAAAACTAAGTAAAAGTGAAAGAAAAGGAGCAGGCAACACTCCGAACAATAATGTAAAGAAACCTGATAAAAGACTGCCTAGTGTTACGATATGATAAAGACTTTTCTCTTGTTCAACTGAAATCTTCAACAAAACGAAACCTCCAAGAACCGTTCCAACAAAAAAACTGCTGTTGATATATCCCCACCAAGCTTCATTTTTATTTAATATCTCTTTCACAAACACGTAGACAATTGCTGATGCCCAAACGCCGGCAGCCATCCCTTCTAAAACCTCCATGACTAATAAAACCCGCAGGCGCGGATAATGCCAAATTAGCTTCCATCCCTCTTTTAACCCTTGTTGTTTTTGCTTCATTTTAGAAGAATGAGCGTTAATGCGAATAGCCTGCATAAATACGATTGACAAACTGAATAACGAAAATGACAGCCATAAAAGGCCAGTAGCTTCCCAGCTAATGATCAGAAAGCTTCCAAGCGGATAGGCTGCAATTTGAATCGTTTGATCAGTGACGTTAAACATACTGTTCCATTTCAACAGCTTCTCTTTATCTACTAAATGAGGAAGCATAGAGCTTTGAACCGGAGCTGCCCACCCATCGAAAAAAGCAATAAGCGCCACGCAGCACAGCATGCTGATAAGCGACATATGCCACAAGAAAAACATAGATAAAACACTGGTTTTTAACAGCTGAGACACAACAAGAATACGCTTAGCCCTGTAGCGATCTATAAGAAAAGGCACAATAAAACTGCTCAAAAACTTAGCAGTCGTAATGGTAAATGGAATGCATGAAAGCAGCACAGGAGAACTATTTTGAGCATAAAGAATGCTGATTAACGCAACAATATATAATACATCTGCTAAATTGGCTTGACTTTGACTAAACCATAAAAAAAGTACGGAACGATTTTTCACGACAATCCCTCTTTCTTTTTAGTATGACTGAAAAGAAAGAGAATCCTACACGTAATCAACCCCTTTTATATAGCGGCTTGCTTTTATCGACTTATTACAATCGTATGCTTTTTGCAGAACGAACCTTTTTTATATAGTAAAAATACAAACAGTTAAACAGTATCGTAAAAAATCAAGAAATTGTCGTGAAAACGAAGTTAGATTAACTATAGAATATCAGAGTTATAGAATCAATACTTTTTACATAATTTTCTTTTTCTTCTTCTTCACTTCTAAATAACCTAAGCTGGCCATATACATAGAGGGACGAGTACTCCTATTAAAATTTAACGTATAGGGTGAGGAATATTTTTTCGAGAGTGGTTTCGATTTGCTGTGGCAGCTTATTAATTGGACTAGGGCTAAACGGATTTATTGCTCCGTATCACTTACTAGACGGTGGACTTATAGGATTTGGACTTATCGTATATTATGTGTTTGGAACTCCTATCGGACTGTCCATTTTCTTTTTGAACGTACCTGTCTATTTATATGCTTTTTTTCGTCATCGTCAAAACTTTTTTTACGGAAGTATAGGTTTATTTGTTTCTTTTTTTATGACAGAATGGCTGTCTATTCTCGAAGGCACGCTAGAGCTTCCTTTGCTCTTTAGCTCATTGCTTGGAGGCGCACTCGTAGGAATGGGAATAGGACTGATGCTTCGCTACGGCATCAGTTCGGATGGGCTTGATTTAATTGCCATTATTGTATCGAAAAAATGGAAAATCAATATAGGAATAACCATTTTTATCTTAGACAGTACGATTATGATAGTGGGCTTACATATTATCGGATTTACTGCTTTTTGCTACTCCATGCTTGTTATTACGATGAGCAGCATAATGATTATGCTCTTTACTTCTCCGCGATGGCTGTCTTCATAAAAAAAAACGCTGGAACTTCCAGCGTTTTTTTATCTGTTTCCGACTATCATATTGATGTGACTATGAAGAACCGTAATCGTTGAAGGTGTCGTCGTTTCTTTTTCTCCATCACAATCTACCGTTTTTTCAGGAGTAGTTTCAATATGAACTTCTTTTGCACGAAAATGCATAAGGTTGCTTTCAGGGTTAAGCTGTTCCTCATCAGGGCTTGTTTGTAACCATGCCATAACCGGCTCGATTCCCATTTCTTTAATAACGAATACATCTAATAATCCGTCTTGAAATGAGCTGTTTCCTAGCATAGCGCGGGTTCCTCCTAAAAAAGGGCCGTTTCCAATTAACACCATAACAGCTTCTCCTTCATAGGAAGCTTTTTCGCTCGTCATTTTTAATTGAAAAGGCTCTGCTTGATTTAAAGTTCTGCCTACGCTCATGTAGTAAGAGAGCTTACCAAATTTCTCTTTATTTTCTTCCAAAATATTTTCAGATACATCAGCTACGAGGCCGATTCCCCAAAAGTTTAAAAAATAATCTTCGCCATGTTTTCCAACATCCACTGCCTCCGTCTGCTTTTCTATAATTTGCTCCACTGCCTTTAAAGGATTTTGATTCATTCCAATTGCACGCGAAAAGTCGTTGCACGTTCCACCAGGTAAAATAGCAAATACAGGACGTTGCTGCAGCGGAGCAAGAGCGTTGATGAGCTCATAAATTGTCCCGTCTCCTCCTGCTCCAATAATGACATCCGCTTTGCCTTCCAATTTCCTTACCAGATCGGCACCATCTCCAGGTTGCTCTGTTTTATATAAAGTAACCGTCTCAAATGCAGTGTTTAACCGATCACATATAAAGTCAATTTCATTTACTAATTTTTTGTTTCCTGCGTTTGGATTCAAAATCACTGCTGCCTTCATCTTTCTCTCTCCTCTATTCATATCTTCCGTTTCACTTTTTTTCCCTTTCTTTTAAAAAAACAAACCTTTTCAAATATGAACGTTTTATGAAACCATTCCAATAGTACTTTTTTTACTTTCAAAACCTGCTATAATAATTTTCGGACTTGTATTAACAAAAGATGGTTATTGAGAGGAGCTTTCTATACGTGTCAATAAAATGCATGACGCAGCTATTTGCAAGTTGTTTTGTTTTTTTACTTTCCTCAGTCGCTACTTGGTATAACGGCTCTTCGATGCTTGAAGGACCTTTATCAGCTAGTTTGACCGGAGGGCTACCAAAGTCCTCGGCGGTTCATCACTATTCTCACATCGATTATTTGTTGTATACAATTAAATTCCACCCTCAGTTTCCAATTATGATGATGGTGAGCGGAATTTATTTGATTGTATTACTATCTATTATTGGCTTCAAAAAGCGGTATGGATTGATTAGCTCCTGCTGTTTATGTATCACAGCTCTCTTATGCTACAGCAGCTATAAACTTTCACATACCCCTACCGAAGGTGAGCACGCCATGATTACCTCTAGCTTAGCTGCAGCAAGTTTATGCTTAGCAGTCGGATTATTCTATTTATTAAAGCAATTTTATTCTCAAAAAGAATATATTTAACCATATGAAAAAAACGTCGGATCTACCGACGTTTTTTATGTGAAAGCGAGTTTATTTATTGATTTTGTTCAACTGGCGTATAACCTATATACGCAGACTGAGGTCGGTAAATACGATTATTTTCTGACTGCTCTACGACATGAGCTGTCCAGCCAACTACACGGCTTGCTGTGAAGGTTGGTGTGAATAGTTCAGACGGAAGCTCAACCGCTTTCATAACCGCTGCAGCGAAATATTCTACATTGGTATAAATGCCTCGACCCGGCTTGTATTCATTGAGTAATTCAATGGTTTTATCTTCAATTTTAACAATTAAATCAAATAGCCCGTTGTCTCCTGAGATTTGTTTCGATACTTCTTTTAATGCTTCTGCTCTTGGATCATGTGTACGATAAACACGATGACCAAATCCCATGATTTTCTCTTTATTATCTAATTTTTTACGAACCCAAGGCTCGATATTCTCTTCACTTCCAATTTCATCAAACATGGTAATAACACCAGAAGGAGCTCCTCCGTGAAGCGGACCTTTCATCGCGCCAATTGCTCCGCAAATAGCTGAAACCATGTCAGATTCGGTAGATGAAATAACGCGTGATGAGAAGGTTGAGGCGTTCATCCCATGCTCAATTGTCAAAACAAAATATGCGTTCAGCGCAGTAACCAAACTTTGATCTGGAATTTCTCCGTTAATCATATATAAATAGTTTGCTACATGATCCAAATGCTCGTTAGGCTCTACTACTTCTAAATCATTCATTTTACGATACCAATAGGCAATAATGGTAGGTGTGACGGCTGTAATCGCAAGTGCCTGCTCTTTTGTCGGAGGCCAGCTGTATGAAGGGTCTCCTAAAGCTGAGATACATGTGCGAAGCGCGCTCATCACTTCTGTATCTTTTGGCAAACAGTCCATTAATGCAACAATATTAGCCGGAAGCGTACGATGAGTCACCATTTTTTGTTTAAATACTTTTAACTCATCATGATTTGGCAGCGTGCCGTTCCAAATTAAATAAGAAACTTCTTCAAAAGAATAATTGATCGCCAAATCTTTTGCCCAATATCCGCGATAAATCAGCTGACCTTTCTCTCCATCAACATGCCCTACTTTTGTTTCAGCTGCAACGATTCCTTCTAATCCTTTAACGTATGTCATCTCAACCACTCCCCCAATTATTTTTAACAAACAGGCCCTTTTTTCTATGTACGGCTCGTTTGCAGAATGAATAGACTCACCTTAGTGGTGCACTATACCATTTTATTCCTCTTTCTTAATTGTCAGAACAGTATACAAAATGAACATTTCAACACGCGTTATTTCTGCGCTCGCGGCTTTGTTTTACGGGAGAAAAAATATTTTTCTAGGATTTTCTTCGAGGGTGCTTTTTTTGTTAACGCTTACAAACATGCGGGTTTCTAACGTATTTAGAGGAATTTGATGTACTATTTTTAGATGAATCACTATTCACTTCCTTATGTAAGAGTTTACATTTATTTGAATCATAAGTAAAATAGATAAATAGAATAAATAGTATGAAAACTAAGAATACTAGTGAGGAGAATTTATGGATATTCGAGAACTGCAACATTTCATGGAAGTAGTTAATCAAAAAAGTTTCACAAAAGCAGCAGCCGCAATTCACTTGTCTCAGCCAGCATTAAGTAAAATTGTAAAAAAACTAGAAGAAGAACTCGGCGTAGATCTTTTTGATCGCTCTACTCGAAAGCTGACGTTAACCGATGCAGGACAGATTGTGTATGGGCAAAGCCAAAAGCTGGTATCCACTCTTCACGAGCTGCATGCTCTGTTAGATGATTTACGAAATCTCCCTACAGGAGATATTAAAGTAGGAATTCCTCCTTTAGTAGGGACTGTTGTTTTCCCGATGATTGCAAAAAACTTTACATCAAAACATCCTCAGGTGAAATTAGAGCTTGTGGAGCTTGGCGCAAAGCGAATTGTCGAACTTGTAGAAAACGAACAAGTAGACCTTGGCATTATCGTGTTGCCTATTCAAAACCCTCTTTTTCACGTCTATCCGTTTATTGAAGAAGAGTTTAATTTATACATTCATCATGAGCATCCGCTGGCAGCTAAATCAATCGTTGCTTTGAGCGAGCTTAGAGAAGAACCTTTTGTCCTATTCAGCAAAGATTTCTCTCTTCATGATCGCATTATTCATGAGTGCATTCAAGCGGGTTTTCATCCAAAAATAGCGTACGAAAGTTCTCAATGGGACCTAATTATTGAACTAGTCGCTTCTGAATTAGGTATTGCAATTTTACCAAAGTCCGTGTTTCCAAAGATCAATAACCCTTTTATTAAAAGTATTCCAATTGCCGCACCTACTCCAATGTGGGAGCTCGGCATCATTTTGAAAAAAGATCGCTATATGTCATATGCTACACGGGAACTTTTATCCTTTCTCGTCGACCAAGATATCATTTTACCGTCTCATACGATGTCAGCAAACTCTTAACAAAAAAGCCTCTTCTTTCATTAGGAAGAGGCTTTTAGTCATCTTTTATATCTTTCTTCAATCTTTTTTGTCTTGCGATCAACTAAAAACAAGTCAGCAAATGGCGACTTGTTTTACAGCTGCTTTTTGAATAGCACACCTTTTTTTAAATGTACTCCCAAAGCTTCACGATTGGCCATAAACACTCCTATTAAAATAAGAAGGCCTCCGCCAATAATAGAAGGCGTAATAGCTTCATTTAAGACTACATAGCCGATTAACACCGCGATTAAAGGAGATACATACAACCAAGTAGATGGAAAAACCGGATTTGTTTGGGCGATGAGCCAATAATATAAGCCGTGTCCAGCAATTGAACCAACAAAAATTAAATATACAATAGACCATACTGCGTTTCGAGGCATAATAGTTGAAACATGGATCTGCTCTGTACATAAAGATAGCACCAGCAGAAATATTCCCCCGTAAAACATTTGAATACCGTTAATTAAAAATGGTGACACTTCTTTTAGTTCATTTAACAAGGCTTTCGAATAATTGCTGCCTATGCCGTAAAATACCTCTCCTACTATGATAATGATACACCCTAACGTCCACGAATAAGACATAGTGGCTGTCACATTTGGAAATGAAATGCAAATAACACCGGTAAAAGCCAGAAGCAAAGCCAATAACTGCTCTTTTTTTAATTCCATTTTTCTTTGCATCACTTGAATAAGCAATATTATCATTGGGCCAGTAGCAGATAAAACAGCTGCAAGACCCGATGTCACATGTTGTTCTGCCCAATAGAGCGTTGAAAATGTCATAAAGGTCAAACAAAACCCTACCATCATCACTTTTTTTGAAAATAATAACGAGCGTCGAACGTCTTTTTTATATGCAAAGTACGAGATTACTAAGATTCCTGCTAAAAGAAAGCGAGTTCCGGCTGAGAAAAGTGGAGGCATTCCTGCTTCAATCCCTAATTTAATAGTTAAAAATGTCGTGCCGAAAATAAAACAGATAAGTACGTAATTAATAATAATCATATATCTTCCTCCTTTAAATATGCCACGAGTATAAAAGAAAGGAAGTATAACAGTAAAACCTTGACTATAACAGTTGCTGTTTTTCCAGTTGCGCCCATGCTTATTTTGAGGTTAACTAAAGAAAAAGAATAGTTAGGTGACACAATGAGATTTAATGTACATAAAAAATCTTCTACCCCCATTTATCAGCAAATCTATGAGCAGATTCGTTATCGCATCCAAACGAGCATGATAAAACCTGGTGATCAGCTCCCTTCTTTACGCAAGCTATCACAAGAGTTAGAAATAAGCTTATTAACGGTACGAAAAGCGTATCAGCTCTTACAAAAATCAGGATTAATCGTAATACAGTCAGGAAGAGGAGCTTTTGTTAAAGGGGTTACTAAAGGTTCTTCCAAGGTATTAAATAATTTTTCATGGCAAGATGAATTAAACGTAAATATCACGCGCTCTCAGTATAGCTTAAATCGTGATCGTAAATATTATGATTTCTCTCAGGCTATTCTTTTCCCTCGTCTCCTTCCTAATCAGTTTTTAGCGCAAGAAATGCAAAGTCTGTTACGTACCAATGAGCTTGTTTTAGCCACATACGGTCCAATTCAGGGAGATCGTGAGCTTCGCATAGAGCTTTCTTCTTATTTACAGAGAGAGCAAGGAATAAAAGCTGATCCTCATGAAATTATGATTACAAGTGGCGCTCAGCAAGGTATTGATTTAATTGCTCAAACGCTTTTAAAGCCAGGGGATACGGTTATAGTAGAGAGTCCATGCTACGGAGCTGCAATTGATGTCTTCACCAATAAAGGTGTTAACGTCATTTCAATTGAACTAGATGAAGAAGGAATACAATCTGATTTAGTAGAAGAAGTCTGCCAAAAAATAAAGCCTTCGCTTTTGTACGTGAACCCTTCTTTTCAAAACCCTACAGGTATACTAATGAGCAGACAGCGTCGCAAAGAACTAGTTGATTTGGCCGAATTGTATCACTTTTTTATTGTTGAAGATGATTCGTTTGGAGAGATTTATTTCGATGATATATCGGTGCCTCCACCGATCAAAACGTTTGATAAAAATGGGCATGTTTTGTTCTTGAAGGGGTTTAGTAAAACCTTGGCTCCAGGACTTCGAATAGGATTACTTTATGCACAGGGTTCTGTATTTGATTGGCTATATGCGGTTAAAGCACTGATGGATATTGGTAGTCCCTTACTAACTCAAAAAGCCGTGCTAGCTTTTTTACGCACTGAGCGAATGAAACATCACATGGAAAAACTGAGGACCGCTTTGCAACTGAGAAGAGATCATGCAAGCGATCTGCTTTCGTCTCTTTCCGAGTCCGTTCAATTCCAAGTTCCTAAAGGAGGATTCAACTTATGGTTAAAACTGCCTCAAAAAGTAAACACATTTGAGTTATTAAAAAAAGCCCAGGAGCACAATATCTGCTTTTTACCTGGTGAAGCTTGTTTTGTTCATAGACCGCTTCATGCTTACATTCGAATAAGCTATTCCCTCCTTAGTGATACTGATTTGAACACAGGACTTCAACGTCTTAACGCCATTCTTTCAGCTGAAATATAAAAAGATTCTTTAATAGATGTTTAATTGTAAGAAAAGAAGTGTATACAGAAAGAGGAGAAGAATAACTTTCTTCTCCTCCACTCTTTTAACTGACATTTTTATTCACAGCAATAATTTCACTCAGGTTATTCATATAAATAATTTGATCACCAAACGTTCTATTTTTCAAAGCAGCCGTATGGTGCGGCTTCATGCCAATAATATAGCATGTGATACCCATGAGATAGAAGGACTGCATAAAGCCTGCAAAAGCTTGAATTCCTTCGGTCGTTAATATATCTAGTCCTCCAAAGTCAAATAGAAGCGTGGTGTAATTTCCTTCATGCGCAAAGTTTTGCAAAATGGACGTATTTTCAGCTACAAGATCTGTATCTAAGTCTCCAAAAAGAGGTATAAGTCCTACTTTAGAGGATAACTTAATAAAAGAAGCGGACAATTGCTTGATTTTCTGTAATGATTTTTCAAGACGTTCTTTTTGTTCAAGGAGTTCAAAATCTGTATCTGCTAATCGTTTCCGATGGTCTTGAACAAGACTCGTTAACTCTTGTATACGTTCATCTTGGCGAATACAAACTAAATGACCTATATCGCTATCCCATTGAATTAAGCATTCAAACAGTGAATAAGGCGAATCATTGGTTTGCATCACGAGCTCTACTTTCTGAATAGCCTGGCCTCGGCTTTGGACAAGCGTTTGCTCATCATGGGGTTCGTCTACAGACAATTCTCGAGAATCTTTTTGGCGCAAGCTTAAAAACTTTCTTGCCTTTTCTTGACTAAATACGTCTACAAGATCTAAAAAATTAGCTGAAGGCTTAAATGAATGACCTGATTGTTGCGACCATTCCAAAATATTAAATTCAGTATCCACTAAAAAGTAAGGAATTGGAACATATTCAAGCATCGACATTAACTTCCACTCCTTTGTGATAACTGAGTAACCAGTTATTTAGTTGGTAAAGATCCGGAATTAGGCGTGTATGCTCAGAACAGTAAGAACGGAAATCAATTTGAGAAACTAAGCGCCCTCCTACCATTACCGTTGGTCTTGGTTCTAATTTGTCCAAAGTTTTGGTGTATTCAGCAAGCCTCTCAATATGATAAGGGATGCTGACAGATAATCCTACCATGTGCGGCTTCCATTCTATAGCCATTTTCTCAGCGTATTCCAGAGGGAGATTGGCCCCTAAAAAGCGAGTATTCCAACCATGTTCCTCAAACAATAAAGCCACCATCTTTAAACCAATGAAGTGCTGTTCTTGTTCCAAGCATAGAAGCAGTGCCCTTGGAGCGGTGTCTGAAGCGTGTCCCTGAATTTTTTTATAAAAGCGATAGCGAGTTAGCACATAATCACATGTCGTAGTTGCAACATGCTCATCAGCTACAGAAATGATATTTTCTTCCCACATATCTCCAGTTACTCGCATTGCGGTTGTAATTAAATTTTCATAAATATCTAGGCTGTTCTTTCCCTGTTGGATTTCTTCCAGCACAATTTCCCAAGCGCTGTCTTGATCACCAGCTAATAAATAGCCTACAAATTTTTGTACTTGAGATTTCATTGTTTCACCTCAGTAAACGTAAAGCTTTTAAGAAACTTGAATAAAAGCTTCTCGTCTCTCTTTTTCAAGATCGCCTAAAATGTATACCACTTTTAGACTAACACATGTTGCCAATAGCAACAACATAAAAATAGAATAATAACTTTTTATTTTACTACACTCAGTAAAATATGACTAGTATTTCTCTAAATATTCTCCTTTCCCTTTTATTTATGAAAAACACCTCGGCATTTTGTACCGAGGTGTTTTTCAAGTTGTTATCATTTCGTCGGCTAAAAGAATGTAAGTGTGTCTCTTTTTCTTTTATGCATCTTTCCTTTTTTCCACTTTCAATAGACTTTCAAACATATGTATTTATGACTCTTCTGCTCCGACCATAATACTGATAAGATAGAGCGTTGTCATAACTGAGCCGATTGTATTGCATATCAAATGAATATATTGGCTGGTCGCCATAAACAAGTATAAGCTTAGCGACAGCAGCACCGTTCCGAACAAAAAAGACCATTTAAATAATGACAGTGGCCGGTTAAACTTTAGACGCAAACAAAAAATAAGAATAAAGCCTACTAGCGCCATCACAAAGAAACTAACATTAAATAAATTGATGGTTATCACGTTTGTTCACACTCCCTTTGCCCCTGAAACTATTATAACATATTTTTCCTTATCTTCATTCTTTCTCTAGGAGCACACGCGTCGAAAATTGTTTTTTTAATGTGTTTATGTCACAATATTTTTATAAAAATTCCAAGGAATGAGGGAATGCATTGACTACACCTGAAGCTCAAGATTCAAAATGGTCCATTTTAAATAAAGCCCTTCATAGCTCACAATCTGGCATTATCGTGACAGACCCTTCTTTGCCTGATAACCCAATTATTTACCTCAATCAAGGGTTTTCCCTTATGACCGGCTATAAGGAAGAAGAAGTATTAGGAGAAAATTGCCGTTTTCTGCAAGGGCCTCTAACAAACCCGCACCACATTGATGAAATTCGCAGCGCTATTAGCCGCAATCAATCAGTCTCTGTTACGCTCGTTAATTATCGAAAAGACGGCTCTTTCTTTCATAATCAGCTAACGATTGACCCGACATATATAGAAGAAGAAGATAAATACTACTTTATTGGTGTTCAAAAAGATGTAACAATAGAGATTACAGCCCAGGAACAGTTACAGCAAGCTTTGGAAGAAGTTGAAAGGCTATCCACCCCTATCGTGCCAATAGAGGAAGGAATCTCTGTTCTTCCATTAATCGGAACGTTAAACGAACGGCGTATAGAAATGCTATTTAATAGCTTCACCTCGCATAACACAAGCAGCAAAGATCGTTATTTAATCCTAGACGTCTCAGGGTTAGCGCGATTTAATGATTCATTCGGCCGTGATATTCTTAATATTTACAATTGGCTGAAGCTCATGGGAACTCAGCTTGTTTTAACAGGAATTTCTCCTGACATGGCCATACATATGAGCACTATGGAAGATGATATGTCCTTTATTTTAGTCTATCAAAGCATTAAAGATGCCTTACCCAAGCTAAAGCTATAAGCACAAGAAGTGGTTCTTTATGAAAAATAGGTAAAATGCATGAATATGGTAGTCAAAAAATGTTTATTTTTTAATAAATTGGGTTTGAGAGTATACAGTTAGGGAAAACAAGGCGTATAGGAAAATAAATGCGCTTCATAATGGATTTATTTATAAGCATCCTCACTCTAGATCAGGGGATGCTTTTATGCCTTTATTTATTAAATCAATTAGACTATACATATATAAGGAGAGTCTTCATGCATAAAAATCAGGACTTATATCATTTTTTCAAAGAACATTCTCTTCAGTTAACCGAAGACTGGTACAATCAGCTCGACGATGAAAATGAGTTCTCTGTCTATTCGAGTAAAAATCCAGCAATTGTTAAAGAACTGAAGCAGCAAAATCAAGATTATTTTCAGCATTTATTTGACGTATTTATAAGAGATGAGGAGTATTTTTTTTCAGATTTTCAGCAGTGGTCGATAGAACTAGCGCGTGATCCAAAGCATTTAAGTACGCCTCTTCACTTTATTATTCGAGAATATTTTAATTCACAAAAAATTGCCGTTAATTACTTAAAGAAGTTTATCTCTTTGCATTCGAATGAGGTAAGCGTAGATAAGATATTTATGTGGTATGACATTATTGTTAAAGCTTTTGATCTATCTATTTATATCTTTATTCAAGAATATCATAAAAATACGCAAGAGCAGCTGAACGCTCAGAAAGAGTTAATTAATGAATTAAGTTCTCCTGTTATCATGCTTCAAAATAAAGTTGCACTTCTGCCTCTTGTGGGGGATATTGGAACGGTCAAAAGTCAGTTTATTTTAGAAAACACGCTTCAGCAATGCTCGGAAAAAGGCGTTGAACATTTATGTATTGACCTGCTCGGGGTAGCTACGATTGATACGATGATGGCACAAGAGATTTTTAATTTGGTAAAAGCTCTTCGTTTAATTGGTGTGCAAACAATTTTATCTGGAATTCGACCGGAAATTTCTCAAACTGCCATTCGTTTAGGGCTTTCATTTGAACATGTTAAAACTACTTCTTCTCTTGCACAAGCACTTAATTCTATTGGTTAAGCATATGGCTCTCTATTACAGCATAGAGAGCCATATCTATGGTGTTTCAAATTTTACTGGGGTGTAGTAGACACGCCCAATTAACTTTTTCCCTTTGCTATCTTTCCAATCTGCTACGAGTATATACCGATCACTGTCACTGTGAGAGGCAGAATCTACTGTAATAGCAGATGTTTTTTTTATGTCCTTTTTTTCTACTATGTTTTCATAAATAGACTGATTACGAATTTGTTTGTAATAAAGGGCATTAGGTTTTTTACCATCTATTTTAATGGACACTTGACCACCTTCAGAGACAGGAATACTATTTTTCATAACAATTTGTCGAAAATTTTTTCGTTCGCCAAAATCAGCTTCACATTCGGTCCAGCAAAAGAATAAGGGCTTGATGATGGCTTCTTTGCCTTCCGCTATTATTTTTATAGCGGGTGGATAAGAATCTTCAAGCGTTTCAGCTGTAGGAACCTGACATGCGGCTAATGAAAACAAACTAAATAGGATAATCACCACTTTCTTCATACTATGTCCTCCCTTTTTTGTAAACGTGGTGCACGTAAGCGAGTGGGTGCATAATATACTCTTTCGCCTGCAACCAAAAGATTCCTTTTATAATCAACAAAAAAACAGCTGCCTATTTGTTTAGACAGCTGTTTTGTTCTATTTACTTAGCATGCTTATTTCTTTTTTCATAT
This sequence comes from Priestia sp. 10L35, assembly GCF_056395685.1. Taxonomy (NCBI): domain Bacteria; kingdom Bacillati; phylum Bacillota; class Bacilli; order Caryophanales; family Bacillaceae; genus Priestia; species Priestia sp. 10L35. The sequence continues at coordinate 391,551 of NZ_JBFTKA010000003.1, forward strand.
CTTTTTCTACATATTCCATTAAATCAGATACGTAGGTTTGAAGCGGTTTTGTTGCGTCTTTGTGATCATTCATCGTTAATTCATAGATGCTATCGATATTATCAATCATCAGTTCCATATCATCGATGACGCCCGTATGCTTATACATCGTTTTCATCGTAGGATCAAGGGAAGCTAATTCATTATATTCATAGTTTATAGTATTTGAAATATCATCGAGTTCATTAATAAATTGCTTTTTGTTTTTTTTTTCGGCCATAAGCTGATTATACTCTTTAAAAGCAGTTTGAAGGTTTTTCTGAGAGGCAGTCAATACTTTCAGCTGTTCTCGTCCTAAATAATAATCATAAATACTAGTAACAGTAAAATATCCCCCAAATGTGAGCGCGATTCCGACAACCAAACCTATCCAAAACGTGCTCGTTTTAAAAAAATGTTTCATAATGACTCCTTTTATCTGTGTTCTATGTACAACACTAGCTCATGCTGCTGCTTTTTCCTAGGATACACCAAAAACGAAGTGGAAGCTACACTTTTTTAAAAATTTGTCGAAATTTGTCTCTTTTCTCACAAACTGCAGCACATTACGTTCCATCTCTATTTCTCCATCTGTATACATCAAATTCGTTAACCGCTGTAAAACCAATTTTTTCATAGGCTGGCTTTCCTGCACTTGTAGCATGCAAAATACACGTATCCGCATGTTTTTTTGCTTCAGTAAGAACTTCCTTCAAATATGCGGTGGCCAGGCCTTTTCTCCTCATATGTCTAGCTGTAGTGATACAATACAAGCCCGCTGTACCGTCATAAAAAAAGAGAGACCCAGCTACAGCTGGCTGGTTGTGATAAAGGCCCAGATATAACTGATATTGGTCAGCGTGTTGCATAAGCTCCCTAAACCTTTTAAGAAAGTCAGCTTGATATTCTTTTGGTTTTTGATAGCCGTCTATGTATACCGTTATCCATTCTTTCAATTCAGCTTCTGTGTGCACTCGCTTACATTGAAACCCTTCTACTCCTGTATGTATGTATTCTTTTTCTTGAATGAGCTGAATCATTCCGATCCATTTTTCATAAGGAACAAATCCATTTTTATGAAGAACTGGCCCAAGGTTATCATATGAAGATGGGCCGACGATCCATAGAGGTTCCTCCCCTTCCGAAGAGCATATCCCTAACGCAGGCTCAATATGACGGGTTCCTGCATATATGCCGCGATTGTAAGGAGATGCAGAAATCCATTTAATTTCTGACGTATCCACCTTCACAGATTTCTTCGTATGCTGAAAATACATCCAGTGCTGAATCAAGTGCTGTTCTACTATATCGCTTTGATTTTTTATTTTCACTTCATGTCTCCTTTCTCTTCTAAACTATGTTCCGTTTTCTATTATATACTAGTTAGTCTATTTTCTATGACTCTATCGTAGTTCTTAAATCCTTTTACAAGTTTTTTTATTTTTTTTGCTATTCTATGAATAGTTTTCTTTTAAGTGGGGTACTAACCTATATAAGCAATACATCATTAAAAAGGAGGATGATATTTATGTCATTTTTATGGGCACTTATTGTAGGTGGTATTATTGGGTGGCTTGCCGGATTAATTACGGGAAGAGACGTTCCAGGAGGTATTATTGGTAACATTATTGCCGGTTTTATCGGTTCTTGGTTAGGTTCAGCTATCTTTGGAAGCTTCGGACCAGTTGTAGGTGGATTTGCTATTATTCCTGCTATTATCGGATCAATCATCTTAGTGTTAATCGTAAGTTTCATTATGAGAAAAATGCGTGGCAGTCATAAACATGCCTAATAAATTATTATATTAGAAAAAGAACCTCTGTTGAAAAAGAGGTTCTTTTTTTATATGAAAAATTCTTAAAATTTACTATTTTTAATTTCATAATATTGAAAAATAAACCTATTAATGTTAATTTAACCATAATCACTATAGAAAAAAGAGGAATTAACATGCTGCTTTCAACCCACTCAAAAGACAAATCCATGTACCAAATACTAATAGAAGAAATCGAACAGACACGAACGTTAATGATTCAAACGGCTGTCCGTGAAGGAATGACAAGTCCTAACACACTTCAAGTTAGTCAATCATTAGATGCTTTATTAAATAAGCTTCAAATTTTTTTCTACCAATAAAAGCCCATGATATGGTTACATACTCATGGGCTTTTATGTTGTATTAGTCCGCTTGATTAACGTGTTCCACTGCTTGGTGAAGGCTACTGAAAGTCGTAATGTCAGCCAAATCTAACCCTAAGTTTACCATCGTCTGAGCAATTTCAGCCCGAATCCCGCTTAAAACCACTTGAATTCCTAATAATCTTAGAGCACCGATTACTTTAAAAATTTGGTCCGCTACCATCGTATCAATAATTGGAACCGCGTATAAATCAATAATCAACCAATTTAGCTTGTAGTCGCTGCCGTGTTGAAGTGCATTTTCCATTAGAATTTGAGCGCGATTTGTATCTAAATCGCCAACAAGAGGAATCACGCCAATTTCTTTCGTAATGCGTACCACAGGAATTGAAAGTTCATCAATTGCATAGCGAGCCGATTGGATTTTGTTTGCAAAGTCGGTCATATATGATTTACTAACCCAATGTACGGCCTTATCTACTACTACGTTAAAACGAGAAATAACTTGATAGAAGGCATCAAACGTAAACGTTTCAGTTTTTGCTTCTTCTTTAATAATTTCCCCGATAAGATTTCGGTAATAGCTGATTTCTTCCAATGCTACATCCAAAGGAAGCTGAAGGACAACGAGTAAATTCGCTACTTCTCTTCCCCACTCCTCAAGCACTTCAAAGTTTTTTGTATCATTTGTTGAGACAGAATCAGCATATATTTGAATTAAATGAACGCGCCACGGTTCTAACTGTTGTTGAATATCTTTTTCTTCATATCTTTTTTGTTTTGAGAACTCTTCTTTTTTTTCTAGAATTAAATTCGTAATGTGTTTAAGCTTTTTATCTAATAATAATGACTCCATATTGTTCTCCCGTTAAAAATTTGTTTACTTAAAATGATATCACAAATACCGTTAAAAAAAGTAAAACTAAGGGAAAAAGCTTTAAAAAATGAACCGGATGTCCCTTTTTGCGAATAGAATGAGCTAAATTGAATCTAAAACGTACATAAGCTGAACTTCTCTCCTTCCTTTTATCGTTACTTTCACAGTGAATTCTCATACATAACTCTTCAGTTTAATGTTGCGCTATCTTGGCATATATGGTAAATGGATGAAAAAATGTAAAAGGGTTTGCAGCAAGCATGTCGCATGACAGGATGTGTTTTAGGAAAGAATGAAAAGGAATTCCCTATAAAAAGGAGGTTAGGTATATGTCATTTATTTGGATGCTTATTGTTGGAGGACTTATCGGCTGGCTTGCTGGTGTGTTAACGGGACGAGATGTTCCAGGTGGAATTATCGGAAACATCATCGCTGGTTTCATTGGAGCATGGTTAGGCTCTCTAATTTTTGGAGATTTCGGTCCAGAGATCGGCGGATTCGCAATTGTTCCTGCTATTATTGGTGCTGTTATTTTAGTCTTAATTGTGAGTTTTGTTTTACGCAAAATGCGCGGAAATAATAATCATCGACATGCCTGAATAAAAAAGAGAAATCAGCGTCTTGATTTCTCTTTTTTCCTTACTTCTTGTAGCAAAATGTTTTAACAATGACGTACCTGTAAGTGTAATTCTTTATTGCTACATTTAATAATTGCCGCTTGTCACCTCTCACATTTAATACTTCTACACCCTCATATCAAGCGCGTTAGTAATGAGCAGCTTTGGACCTTCGAGATATATCGGTGAAGATAGCTTCGATATGAACAAGTGAAGTTTTAGCTTTCATTGGACATTGTTGTATAGCTGCTTTCTATTTCGGCTCTACTAATTCAATAAATGATCTTGCTTGTTTGCCCTTTAACTGTGCGTAGTGTGTATCTGTAGCTAATTCAACGGTTTCGTTTTCTAAGTTGACCCACATGCGATAAGATTGTACCTTTATATCCTTTTTTGTTTCCACCGGTTCAAAGTGAAGAATGTAGTTAGGTTTTCGAATCATTTCAGCTTTTTCTTCTCTCCATGATACATCTTTTAACCACTGCTGCACTTTCTGCACTTGATTTTGGTCTTTCATTTTAACCGCATGGCCATATTGATTATCGGCTATGTATTTTTCGATTACGAGCTTTTGTTCAACAGTACCGCTTGAAGCACTGCTTTGCTGACATCCTGTTATCACCCAACAAATAGCAATGAGAACAACTAATCCAGACCATACTTTTTTCATTTACATCTACCTTTCTTTGTGTAATTGAAATGAGATGTTCTTGCTGAATGATGCTACCAGCTGCTCGTTTTTAAATCTCTTTTTGCATTCTCCTTTCTTCATCTAAATCCCTGCTTCATTTGCTCAAAAAAACTGAATCCCCGAAAGGATCCAGTTTTTCGTTACAATTCGACATCTTCTATGACATGAACAGCGCGAATAGCAGCGTTTACTTTTGTATGTTGAATGCGCTCAGTCATTCAGCAAATGTCTTTATAAAAAAAACGGCTTCCTTATGGAAGCCGTTCTTTTTACTGACGATCAAACAATGAACTTCCTGCAATACCAGGGTTCGTCATTTCAAATGGATTTAAAATAAGATCTAATTCTTCTTCTGTTAACACATCGTATTGAAGGCAAAGCTCACGAATTGGTTTTCCTGTTAAAATCGCTTCACGCGCAATACGCGATACGACTTCATAGCCTAAGTGAGGGTTAACAGCTGTAATAATCCCTACGCTTTTTTCTACATATTCTTTCATGCGCGTTTCGTTTGCTTCAATTCCTGCTAAACAGTGATCTGTAAAGCTTCTGAAACCGTTGTTCATGATGCTGATTGATTGAAGCAAGTTAAATACAAGCACAGGTTCCATGACGTTAAGCTCCATCTGACCTGCTTCTGAAGCAAGAGAGATTGTTTGGTCATTTCCCATTACTTGAAACGCAATTTGATTGATTAATTCAGCCATAACCGGGTTTACTTTTCCTGGCATGATTGAAGAACCAGGCTGACGAGCAGGAAGGCTGATTTCTCCTAGACCTGCACGAGGTCCAGAGGCCATTAAACGCAGGTCATTTGCAATTTTAGACATATTCGTCATACAGATTTTAAGCGCTGCAGATACTTCTGTATAAGCATCTGTATTTTGAGTAGCATCTACTAAATGCTCTGCATGCACAAGCGGCAGACCACTGATATCCGCTAAGTGTTTGACTACATTTTCAATATAGCGAGGATCTGCATTTAAGCCTGTTCCAACAGCTGTCGCCCCCATATTTACTTCATGCAAGTGGTCACGCGTTGCGCTGATACGCTTAATGTCGCGCGCTAATACGCGGCTGTATGCTTCAAACTCTTGACCAAGACGAACGGGTACAGCATCTTGAAGGTGCGTACGGCCCATTTTAATTACATGATCAAATTCTTGCGCTTTTCGTTTAAACACATCATGCATGTCATTCATTGTAACAAGAAGTTTATTTAATAAGTTCAGCGTTGAAATATGGATAGCCGTTGGAAATACATCATTTGTTGACTGAGACATATTCACATGGCTGTTAGGACTTAATTTACCATATTCCCCTTTATTATTTCCCATAATTTCAAGAGCACGGTTCGCAATAACTTCATTGGCATTCATATTCATTGATGTTCCTGCTCCGCCTTGAATAGGATCAACAATAAAGTATTCATGCCACTGACCTGCTAAAATCTCATCAGCAGCTTGAACAATTGCATTTCCAATACCTTCATATAAGCGCTTTGTATCCATATTTGCAAGCGCTGCCGCTTTTTTCACAATAGCAAGCGCTTTAATCATTTCTTCATGTACTTTATAACCCGTAATCGGAAAATTTTCTACGGCACGTGCGGTTTGTACACCGTAGTATACGTCTGCTGGGATTTGTTTTTCTCCTAGAAAATCAGCTTCTGTACGATATCCTGCTGTTTCTTGTTTCATAGCTGTACCTGCTTTCTTTTTTAATTAATATCTTCTGCAATCGATGTTTCCATTATCTTTTTAACTTGGTGAGGATCTTTGGTTTGTCCGAGCACCCACATTAATTTAGGAACAATGGCTTCTGTGTTCATGTTTTTTGAGCGAACGACGCTGTCATGATTAATCATTCGGCCTACTTCATAAATGCCCATGTCTTCTCCTTCTTCAAGACACTGAGTCGTAATGACAACGGATACACCGTGGTTTGTTAACTCAACAAGCTTGGCTAAAATGTTACGAACTTGAAATGGAATGCCTCCACTTCCATAGCTTTCAACAACAACGCCTTGATATACATCCTTTAATCCATCGAAAAATTCGGGTTTAATGCCGGGAAACAGTTTAACAACCGCTACATCCGTACAAAGAGATGTATTAACCACCAACTCTTCTTTACTAGAGCGAACGGATTTTGTATATTCCACCGTATTATCATGGATAGACGCCACGTATGGATAATTAATGCTTTCAAATGCATCATAGCTTTTTGTACGAAGCTTAATTGCTCTTGTACCTTGAATCACACGACCGTCAAAGACTACATAAACTCCGCCTGTTTCTTCACATGCAAAGCGAATCGCATCTGCAATGTTGCGCTTCGCGTCCGTTTTACTAAATGAAATAGGAATTTGAGATCCGGTAATCGCAATTGGTTTTTTAGAATGCTGAAGCATGTAAGAAAGAGCTGCCGATGTGTAGGCCATTGTATCAGTTCCATGGGTAATAACAAAACCATCGTATTCATTATAATGCTCTTCAATCGCTTTTGCCATCTCTATCCAACATTCTGGCTGCATATTTGTACTATCAAGATTCATAAGAGATTTGCTGTCAATTTGACAGTGTTCATTTAAATCAGGTATGTAGCTTAGTAATTGATCTGGCTCCATTCCAGGAACAAGTCCATTTTCACCTTCAAGTGAAGCGACCGTTCCACCAGTTGATAACAATAATAGTTTTTTCAAAACCGACATCCCCTTTGCTTAATTTTTGTAAAAAAACCTGACAATCTATCAAATAAATTATATTCATTTCGCGTACTTCACCTGTAATTATAGTAACCAAAAATCAATAAATCAAGAGAAAAATTATTCGTTTCGCGTACACTTTTCTCTGCAGCAATGATATAATGAATAAAAATGTAAAATAGCTCACGGTTTGATTACAAAGATCTGCACGCGAGCTGAATGCCTCGGTTTTTTACATACTACACCTACAAAGGAGCGTCATGAATGTTAAGCAGATTAGCTCAACTCAGGAAAGAAAAAAAATGGTCTCTTCAATATACAGCTGACCAGCTTGAAATTGCTAAAAGCACCTACGCAGGATACGAATCTGGCTATCGTCGTCCTTCTCTTGAAGCACTCGTTACAATCGCAGAACTATTTGATACATCAACAGACTACTTGCTAGGTAAGCAAAAAGAACCTCACTCTCTTTCAGATGCACCCATCGAATTAACATCGCCTCAAACCCATACGATTACGGTCGACGGTGCGGAACTATCTCAAGAAGAAATTCAGCAGCTGACGGCTTTTATTCGTGCTAAAAGACAAATTGAAAAAGAAACTGCACCTTCTTCAATTTAAAGAAGATTAGAAGCAGGGTGCTTCTAATCTTCTAGCTGCATTTCTAAATACCCTACTACTTCTTTTGTTATTTCCTCTTCTGTTTCTTCCAGCAGCTCTCCGGTTATCTTGCTGCCTGGGAGCTTCCTCGAAGAACGGATGCCCCAAAACGTGCGTACACAGTGCCAGATAGGAATAAAAAGACTGTCTAAAAACTCATCTTTTTCCAAAATACCCACTTGAATAGTGGTGTGGTAACCGGGCTGAAAAGGATTTTCCCCTTCACGGATCACACCTACAGAAATCTCTATCCCTTTTTTTTCAAAAGCTTCTTTATATTGTGCATATATTGATTTGAGAAGTTCTTGCATAGATCTTTCAACTGTATGTATATGTTGTTCTAACTGCGGCGTAAATTGTTTTGCGGTGTATTCCATCTATCTCCCTCTTCTTTCGGTTCCCTATCCCTTATTTTAGCGACTTTCATTTTATTGTATCATAAGAAAAGCTTTTATCTGTCTAGCAGAAAACCCCGCTTTTTTATAGAAAAGCGGGGTTCATACGTACCTTTACGAGCAATAGCTTACATTGCTTTGTCTTGTTTAGAAGATGATTTTAATTTTTTATTTTTAGTTGGATCTGGCTCATTAGAAGACATGATGATGTTTCCTTCGCCGTTGCACACTTTGCACTTTATAAATCCAAATTTCTTACCGGCTCCTTGGCATTGTGGACAAACATATCGAATTGGCATAAACTGTACCTTCCTTCTTTCTAATTTATACCTGCGCCTTGAAAGCGCCTGTGGCTAGTTTATAATTTTATTATAAGTTGTACAATCCACCCTATCAAGACGTGCCAAATTGCACATCTTTAATGGCAAGAAATCCTCCCTTTCTAAAATTCACCTGAAAAATGAGTCGATAGACAGGAAAATTTCTTTTCTTGTCAAAAGGCAATACGTCAGAGGAAGTTTCTTATTGGATATAATTAGCGATTGTTTGCGCTGAAAATTTTGCTTTTTTTCGCGAAGTTATAGGTTAAACAACCGTTTTATCTCGGATTTCTTTTGAAATGGTTACGTCTTTCCAAAGCTGTTCGTATTTATAACCCGTTAAACTTTCACAAACCGCTTTCGCTTCAGGAGTAACGTCTTTCGCTCGGCCTCCCTTTTTTCTTCTTTGAATTTCAGTTAATAAGATTTTGTGATTTTCCGGACTTATTTTAAACCATATAGTTGCGATAATTCCAGCGAGAATCAAAATAGCAGGTACAATCATGAACAGCTTTTGCAAGCCGGCTAGCGTAGACGCTGACTGCTCGGCGTTTGGTACATAGCCAATATTCTTTAAGGCAACACCAACCAGAAAAATCGCAAGCGCCTGAGAAGATTTTCGAATAAACGACATCAGCCCTGCATACACGCCTTCTCTTCTTTTTGTCGTAATCATTTCATCTACATCTGATACGAACGGCAGTACATTCCATGGAATCATAATCGCTCCAGAATGACCGCTTCCTAAGAAAAATGCTGCTAAGTAAATAAGAACTAAAGAGCTGTCTGTTGTTAGGAAACTGAATAAAACAATGCCCGTTCCCCAGATGATCATGCTGAAGTTATAGGTTAATTTATTTCCTAACTTAATGGCTATGTATGTAACAAGAGGAATAAATAGCACCTGTGTAATTTGCACAAAGCTTAGGGTGTCTGCATAAATAGCTTCGCGCAGCATGTAATAGGCAATAAAATAAAAGAAAAGAGCATTAAATACATCCATTGCAATGTAAGATGCTAAGTACATGGCAAGGTACACGTTAAACGACTTATTTTTAAATGCACTTCCAAAACTGATAAAAAGCTGCTTAAATTCTAACCAAAATCCGTTTTTCTTTTTTCGTTCCACTACTTCTCCGCTATCCCAAGTTCCTTTATAGACAAAAATCCATGGAAGAGCAAAAAGAAGACCAAAGATAATGCCCATGATTAAATATCCTTGTCCACCTGGAAACGCATCAATGATTCGTTTTGGAAAGAAAGCGCCTAAAAATGAAGCGCCTTGTGAAAAGACCATGCGTATTCCCGTCATTTTCGAACGAATGCTATAATCTGTCGTCATCTCTGCTGCTAGCGTATTATAAGGAACCATGACCATACCAAACGCCGTGTTAAATAAAAGATAGGCTAAGATAAAATAGGTGTATTTGAACATATGCGAGCCTTCAATAGGAATCCACAGCATAGTGAACGTGATGGCAACTGGAATGATTCCAAAAAGAAAAAAGACTCTTCTTCGTCCTTTTTTTGTCTGAAGATGATCAGATATGTACCCAATGGTTGGATCTAACAAAGCATCCCACACTTTTCCAAGAGCTACAATCGTTCCTGCTTCTACAGGAGAAAGCCCGACTACATCCGTTAAAAAAACCATAAATAATGTGCCGATAATAAAAAAGGATCCTCCGCCAAACAAATCCCCAAATCCATACGCTACCATATTACGAAAGCGCACTTGTTTTGTTTTCCCTTGCATATGCAGCCCTCCCCCTGAGTAAATAGACTAGCTTCCTTTGTTATTCACTTTTTTCTATTTTACTAAACTACCCCTTGAAAAATAAGGAATATGTCACCTTTTCTACTCAAAAGAATAAGATACTTCTTGGTCATATAAATAGAAAAAGGGCTGGGTAAACCTTTCTTTTTTATCCTCTATTATAAGTTGACTTTTTTTTCACAGCTGTTATAATTCAACCCATCTCTTGTTATTCAACTATAAAAGGCAAACTTGAACATTTGACATCTGAGCTGTGACGAATAAAATAATAAGTATGAAACCTATTGATATCTTTAAAGCATTATCTAATGAAACTCGATTAAATATATTGGAGTGGTTAAAAGAACCTGAAAAGCATTTTAAAGACAAACAAGCACATTTGCCTAAGGAGGTCAGCAGCAGAGGCGGTGTTTGCGTGGGAGATATTCAGGAAAAAGCTCAGCTGTCTCAGTCCACAGTGTCCAGTTATCTTTCCATGATGCAAAAAGCAGGTTTGTTAGAGTCAATTCGGCACGGTCAATGGACATACTATCGCCGAAACGAAGAAACGCTTCAAGAGCTTTCTTCATTCTTACGAAAAAAACTTTAACGAGTTTTTTTCACTTATTATATCTATTTTTCTAGATATATAAATATAGAGAAATATTGGAGTGATAAACGTGAAGTTGTTGGTTTATTTGATTGCGGTTCTAGGCGGCGCTGCTTTAAGTATGGAAGGCGCTATTGCCGGAGAACTTGGAAAAACAGTGGGGAAACTTGAAAGCAGTTATTATATTTTTATCATGGGAACACTCATTTTAGGTCTGACCACTTTATTTGCTGGAAAAGGAGATTTACCTTACGTCTTAAAAGCACCTAAGTGGAATTTAACCGGCGGTTTATTAGGTACGGTGTATTTAACAATTCTAGTGATTAGTATCCCCTTTATCGGAATTGGCGTTTCAATGGTTGCTGTTATTGTGGGCCAAATGATTACAAGTATGATCATTGAGCATTTTGGTTGGCTTGGCAGCAGCGAAATTAAAATTAACAAAGAACGCGTAATGGCTATTGTATGTATGGGAATTGCGCTTGTACTTATTTTCTAGGAGGGTTTTACGATGAGTTTATTGATGGTGATACTTACCTTAATAGGAGGATTAACGCTAAGCGCTCAGTCTTCTATTAACGGCACACTAAGTAAAAAAACAGGTACGTTTGAAACAGCTTTTTTAACCTTTGCAACAGGTGCCATGACTTTAACAATTGTTGTCGTATTCTTTGGTCAAGGAAACATTCTCTCGGTTTTCGATGTCCCTAAATGGCAGCTTACCTGCGCTTTATTCGGAGCATCTTATTTATTTCTAACGGTTTTAGCTGTACCTAAAATTGGTGTAACAGCAGCTAATATCTCAACTGTTATCGGTCAGTTATTTGCAAGTATGATTATCGACCATTTTGGCTGGTTTGGAAGCAAGGAAGTACCCTTTGATCTATCTCGCTGGATTGGTGTAGCATTTATGTTATTAGCTCTTTATTTTATTTTTAAAGGCAATAAGAAAACAGCAGCATAAAATATTCATGAAAATAGCCAAGTGCCCCTATGTAAAGGCGCACTTGGCTATTTTTTGTACGTAAACCGCATTTGAATTTTCAATCAATTATTTAGAACATATTTTATTTAAACTAAATTGATTTTAAATAAGGTAAATTCCACAAAAAAAATTGTGCATACCTTCCTGCCTTTGTTCAAAAGATAAAGAGGCAGATCTAGAAAATCAGCTACATAAACGAACAGGTAAGGTGGGTTTTTTCGTGGGAAAATTTTTATTTTTAGCAGCATTTGTCTTTTTTTGTTTTACGCTTTCCATTTCCGCAGAAGAAAATATACCAGAAGAAAATATAGAATCACACGTAAGTCAGCCTGTTGTAAAAGATTTTATTTATCAATCTCTTGAACCTTGGGTACATCAAGATATTACTTCTCATTATGAGAAGGTTTACGGTAAACAGCATAAAAAAGTAAAAGTTCGCCCTATTAAAAAAGATGATATCGGGATACAAATGGGTGAAATACAGCCCGGTAAAGGCGGTAAGTTCACTCATATTGTGCGGGTGAAAATTTTAAACTTAAAAGTAAAACCTGAAGGAGAAGATGAATTTTTTGCAACGGATACGCTTATTTATAAAGTGAATATCAACAAACTTTCTGCTGAAAATGATGTAGAAAACGTCGTAAAACTACTCGAGTATAAACATCAAGAAAGATAAAATTCCAACTCTCCCCCCTTTTGAAGGTATTTATTCCTCTATTCAAAAGGGGCTTTATTATGAAGTGTGTTTTCTCTTCACATATTTAGGGAATATAATTATCACTTATCCCCTAATTTTTTCATATTGCTAGTGCATAAGGTATGAACTTGATAACTTTTTGTCGGTTTTTATCTATTTCTGTAGGGTTTCCTGTAGGATGAAAAAGAAAGTAAAGCGCTTTAATTATCGTGACAGAAAGGTTGAGGATAGCTGTCCTGCGTAACTGGAAATCAATAGGTATTAAGAACTGCATACAACGACAAAAGTTGACAACCAAAGATTTCAGAATAATAATAATAAAGCAACAATGTTTACAACAGTGTTTAAATGAAAGACTTATTTTAAATGAAAGGTGTTAGTCAGATGAACAATTTACATCGAAGAATGGGAACATTCGCGTTAACCATGACGGGACTTGGATCAATTATTGGTTCCGGCTGGTTATTTGGAGCGTGGCGAGCAGCTCAAATTGCAGGGCCGGCTGCTATTTTATCATGGGTCATTGGAATGGTCGTTATTTTATTTATTGCACTTTCTTACAGTGAATTAGGATCCATGTTTCCCGAAGCCGGCGGGATGGTCAAGTATACGCAGTACTCACACGGTTCGTTTATTGGTTTTATCGCTGCTTGGGCAAACTGGATTGCGATTGTATCCGTTATTCCAGTCGAAGCAGTAGCTTCTGTACAGTATATGAGTTCGTGGCCTTGGAAGTGGGCACAGTGGACAAGCCACCTCGTAGAAAAAGGAACGTTAACTGGCGAAGGATTAGCTATCGCTACTGTGCTATTGATTATTTACTTTTTACTGAATTATTGGACAGTTGGACTATTTTCCAAGGCCAACTCGTTAATCACTATTTTTAAAATTGTTATACCGGGACTTACAATTGGAGCACTTTTATTTGTCGGCTTTCACGGCGAGAACTTCACTTCTGGAAGCAGCATCGCACCAAACGGCTGGGCTAGTGTGCTAACAGCTGTTGCTACATCTGGAATTGTATTCGCTTTTAACGGCTTTCAAAGCCCTATTAATATGGCTGGAGAAGCAAAGAATCCTGGAAGATCTATTCCAATTGCGGTTGTAGGCTCAATTTTAGTGGCTACAGTCATTTATTTGCTTCTTCAAATTGCTTTTATCGGTGCGGTAAACCCTTCTGATATTGCGAAGGGATGGAGTCATTTAAATTTCAACTCTCCATTTGCAGATTTAGCCATTGCCCTTAACATTAACTGGCTTGTCATTGTACTGTATGCAGATGCGTTTGTTTCACCATCTGGAACAGGTATTACGTATACGGCTACTACTGCTCGAATGATTTATGGTATGGAACAAAATAAATATTTGCCAAGTGTTCTAGGACGCCTTCATCCTATTTATGGTGTTCCGCGTCAAGCCATGTTTTTTAACTTAGCTGTTGCTCTTGTCTTTTTGTTTTTATTTCGGGGCTGGGGCGTGCTTGCTGAAATTATTTCAGTCGCTACGCTTATTTCTTACATTACAGGTCCTGTTACAGTTATGACGCTAAGACGAACTGGAAGCGATTTATATCGTCCCCTTCGTTTAAAAGGATTAAGCATTATTGCGCCGCTCGGCTTTATTTTTGCTTCATTAACGCTATATTGGGCGCGCTGGCCGCTAACTGGACAAGTTTTGTTTATTATTTTAATCGGCCTGCCTATTTATTTTTATTATCAAGCAAAGGCTAAATGGAAAGGCTTTCGACAGAACTTCAAAGGCGGCGTATGGATGGTTGTATACTTACTTTGTATGATGACTATTTCATGGCTTGGAAGCGAAAAGTTTGGGGGCCTTAATGTCATTAAATATGGATGGGATATGGGAATTATTGTTGTTGTTTCTCTTCTCTTCTACACATGGGCTTTAAAAAGCGGCTTTAAAACGGAGTATTTAGAGAATGGAAGAAAAGTAAATGACGACTTAAAAGCAGCAGCGGCTGAAACAGCCGCTTCCAAAGAGTCATAACAAAAGCACCTTGCTCATGCAAGGTGCTTTTTAGTGAGCAGTTCTAACTTTTTTCAGCACGTCTTCGATCGTAATTTGATCTAAATGCCTGATTACGCTTTGCTCACTCTCTGTAAAAATGTCGTCCATCACTGTTTGAATGTTTGATTTGACAATACAGTCAGCGTCAGGGTCGCCGCTGCACCAGTGAGGCTTCAGCGTTCCTGTCGATATAACCCGGTAAATCAATCCAAGACTTATTTCAGCAGGGCTGCAGCCTAAAGTATAACCGCCGCCTAGCCCTTCTTTTGTCCGAACCAAGTTGTTTTTTCTGAGTGTACTCATTATTTTCCGAACCCGTGCAGGATTGGTACAGATGTTATAAGCAATCGATTCACTGCTTGCTCGGTGATCTGGTAAATTTGCTAGGAACACTAAGCTGTGCACGGCAATGGTAAATTCACTGTTCATCTTCCATAAACCACCTTTTTTCTTTCTCTACTGTAACGTTAAGTGACACAGTTGGAAAAGTCAAGAGAGCAAGGAGGGAAAGAAGAACTGTAGCTTTATTTATTCACGGTCTTCTTTTTCTATACTTTCTACTTCATTAGCTGAGTTGATTTCAAGGTATACCGTCTTTTCTTTTAAACTGCCCTTTTCTTCTTTTTCAAAGTCTGTGCTTTTTTGATACGTTTTTTTGCCGTTTGGAACTTTTACCGTTATATGTTTGTTACTTTCTTCTATAAAAACACCTACAATTTTACGCTCGTCTCCATCTTGTTCATAAACGCCATTTTTATCTGCTTTTGCTTTTGGAGTTAATTCAATACTAGTTGCTTCTTGTTTAGCTGCGTCAATTTCAGCTTCTACTTCTTTATTAATCATATCTTTTAGCTGTGAGCCTTCCACTTCCATCCCAGAGCTTTTTGGTACTTTAACGAGTTGATCATCGATATTCAGCGTTATTTCTTTTTCAGCGTCTTTTTTTAACGTACCGATCAAGTCAAAATCTTCATCTTTCCCTTTTTTAATGTCTGGGTCACTCGAATACTGCTGTAGCTTTGTCAATTCTTGACGGTCTTCAATTGGTTTTTCCTCTGCTTTATGATTATCAGATTTTGTTTTATTAGCTGGTTCACCTGAACAAGCTGCCGCACTTCCAATCATACATATAGCGATTAAAGACAGGGTTCCTTTTGTTAGCTGTTTTTGCATAGGTATTCTCCTTTTTCTTTTTTATTTCCACCTTTATACATATGTAAAACAAAAAAAGTGAGACATAACTACATACAGGAAACCTACGTTCATTCTACTCGTGAAAAAATCCGAACAGATTAAATTCTCTTTCAAGAATCAAACCCGTTCGGATTTTCTTTTAACTAAAACACTTTTGTCCTAGCCTCTTTTTTAAAGCTGCTGTTGCTTCAGTATATGATTTGCTTCTTCTAAGTAAGTCACATACGCCTGTACTTGTTTATCACCGTAATTATCTAATTCAAACAGCGCTTCTTGTATAAAATTAAAATTATCAATAATATGCTGTGTTTTCATGCCTCGGCTTGTGAGTAAATTGTTTAACCATAAGGCGTAGTCCGTAAAAATTTGCAGGTTGTCTAACTTATATGTTGTCTCAAGATACTTCATATGATAATGATTATCTTCATGGCATCTTTCTTTGCCGCGCTCTCCGAATTTTTCGAGCAAAGAAGGTTCTAACTCGTAGATTTTATCCGTTACTCTTTCGACGATCTTATTAACGGGAAGTGAACTCATCGTGCCACCACTTTGTACTGGGAAACTTTTGGGATGACGGCTGCCAGTTCTTGATCAGGGTATTTTTTCTCTAAATCATGAATACGCTTGAAATCTTCGCTTCGTACCCAGGTTAAATAATTCTCTTTCGTATCAAATGTAAGCTGAACGGTGAGCTCCCCTGCTCGCTTATCGTTTTGAAGAAGTAGAAAGTCTACAAATCCTGGAGCCTCGTCGACTGATTTTGAACGATTTTTATAAATTCCAATCACTTCTTCAGCTTTTTCATCCGGTACATTAAATGTTGAAAATACGGTGTACATCTTTGTTCCTCCCTTTATGATACAAAACCTGGGTTCTTTTCTCTTTATTGTACATCATATGGGAGATGAAATGGTGTTACGTTTAGATTTCACAGCGGTTACAGCAGATTTTTAAAACAAAAAGCCCTTTGAAACAGCGTTTCAAAGGGCTTTTTTACCGTTATTAGTTTTCGATTTTTGTTAATTGTTCTGTATGTGTTTTTACACGTGCTGGATCAATTGTAATACGGGCAACGCCTGAATCCATTGCCGCTTTTGCTACAGATTCTGCTACAGCTGGCGCTACGCGAGGATCAAATGGTCCAGGGATAACGTAATCTGCGTTTAGCTCTTCTTCTGTAATAAGGGCTGCAATTGCTTCAACAGCAGCTTTTTTCATTTCTTCATTGATATGAGTAGCGCGAACGTCTAACGCACCGCGGAAAATTCCAGGGAATGCAAGAACGTTATTTACTTGGTTAGGGAAGTCTGAACGACCTGTTCCAATAACAGCCGCTCCTGCTTCTTTTGCCGCGTCTGGCTTGATTTCTGGATTAGGATTTGCCATCGCAAAGATAATTGCATCTTCATTCATTGATTTAACCATCTCTTGAGATAATGCATCTGCTGCAGATACGCCGATAAATACATCTGCGCCTTTAATTACATCGCTTAGCGTACCGCTTTCTTTGTTTACATTTGTATAAGAAGCCACTTCCGCTTTTACTTTGTTCATACCTTGAGGGCGTCCTTCATAAATAGCACCTCTTGTATCACACATAATCATGTCACGTACGCCGTAAGAATAAAGAAGTTTTGTAATGGCAATGCCGGCAGCTCCTGCTCCGTTTAAGACGATTTTTAAGTCTTCCATTGATTTGTTTACAATTTTTAATGCATTTACAAGTCCTGCTACCGTTACGATTGCTGTACCATGCTGATCATCATGGAATACAGGAATATCTACTTCTTTTTTCAAGCGCTCTTCAATTTCAAAGCACTGTGGAGCTGCGATATCTTCTAAGTTAATGCCTCCGAATGTGTGAGCCATTAATTTTACAGTTTCAACAATTTTATCTGTATCTGTTGTATCAAGTGCAATTGGGAATGCATCTACGCCTGCAAAGCTTTTAAATAAAATTGCCTTTCCTTCCATAACGGGAAGTGAAGCCGCAGGTCCGATGTTTCCAAGGCCAAGAACAGCGGTACCATTTGTCACAACGCCGACCATGTTTCCTTTCATTGTGTAATCATACACCGTTTCTGGATGTTCATGAATTTCTTTACAAGGTTCTGCTACTCCCGGAGAGTAAGCTAAGCTTAAATCTTGAGCGTTTTGAACTTCAACTTTTGATTTAACTTCTAACTTACCTTGTTTTTCTTGATGCATATGTAGTGCTTGATCACGTAGTGACATAATTGTATTCTCTCCTTTTTTTCTATACATTTAAATTTTTTAATGAATTTATTTAACACTTGCTTTTTATCTCCATAATTGTAAGACAACCTGACCGAATAAATTCACAGACAAGTGCCATTATGAAACAAGGAACATAAAAAGTAAACTATCTTGCTTGAATGACTTCTGCGCTTGTTTAATTTAGATTCCAGAGGGGGCGCTGGCTCTCACGTTAAGTTGTCTGATATACAGACAACTTTAAAAGCATACAACCACTTACTGTAGCGCTTTCAAATACGTTTCAGCAAAATCGACGGCTTTAGGCATTGAAAAGAAGTATGCACGTGCTGAACCGATTTTTTCAGCTTTTATTCCTTTTGCTTCAATAAACGCTTCACCTATCTTTTCAAACAGCTCTTCTCGAAACTCTAATTCTTTATATGTCTTCCATACTCGCTTTCCTGCATCCATAACTGGAGACCCTTTTTGAATCACGTTTCGATATGGAATACGATATTCCGCTAGATGAAAAGAAGTATTGTTCCCAAACCCGACACCTAATAATAAAACAAAGGCATGTTTTTTGTAAAGCCTTTCAAGAGGAGAATTTTCGCCTAAACTGAATTCAAGGGGATGATCTCTTAAGAGGTCTTCGCTGTCCTTTCCCCAAGCGGCGAATGAATACATTGGATGGCTGCTTCTTCTTACGCCAGAGTACGTTCGAAAAGTTTCCACGATTTGTCCCATCCCGCTTGTTGGCGTGTGGGCCGGATCATATGCAGGCATCGTTTCCCGAATAGTTTCCCACCACTCTTTTGGCACAGCCGGATTGCCCCATTCTGATGGATCCGAAAGATCGACCGACTGTGACGGCATCACGATCGTTCCTTCCTCTGTCACTGTCTCCATTAAAGCTTGAACAACGGCTACTGAACCTCCGTTTCCCCACCCTAATGAAGATAGCGAAGAATGAACGATGATAGTCATCCCTTGTGTTATGCCTAACCTGCGTAAATCTTCTTTTAATGTGTCTTTCGTTCTAGGATGATCTGTTGCTTGGACAATGTGCTTCATCGTAAGCTCCTTACTTATAGTGCTGCGAGAATGTGTTGCCGAACTCTAGCAATATATGTAAAACTTATGTTTCCATAATAGTAAGAATAACATCAATTGTCAAATTATTTAAAGTAATAGAAAAACTTAGTTTTATTCATATCAGTTATCATACAACTGACTTGTTGGTAAGCTTTATTTCCTTCAATTATCTTACTATAATAACGGCTAATGAAGCTTTTCAATAAATTAAAAAGAAGAATATTCCTATAAATAAAAGAAATACTAATGAAGCTATAAATATTTACCTATCACTATTTTCAGGAGGAATGTGTACAATGAGCACATCAAAACTTCCGCCGCTCACGTCCTCGGAGCTTGCTAACTTATGGATGACTTATCAGGAAAAAACGATGATTTTGAGGTTTCTAGAATATTTTCTGGAAGATAAACAAGATTACAAAGAACTTTTTGAGCTATATTATAGCCGATCTTTAAAACGTGTAGCTCGAATTAAAGAAATATTTGAGAACGAAGGCGCTGTTATCCCAATTGGTTTTACGAAAGATGACGTGAATATAGGAGTTCCTAAACTATATGACCACATGTTCGAAGTCATGTATATACGCTTAATGTCTCAAATTGAAACAGGACTGTTTGCTTTGCATTCGACCATGTCTTACCGAGAAGATGTCCGAAATTTCTTCGTAGAGGCAACAGCAGAAGCACAGGACATATACAATCAATCCACACAAGTATTGTTAGAAACGGGTGTCATCGCAAAACCCCCATACGTTTCTATGCCTAAGGAAGTCCATTTTGTCCATGAACAAAATTATATAGGCGGATTGAGCTGGTTTAGCGAAAAAAGATCGCTGAATACCATTGAAGTGTCACTTATTCAACATGCTGTTGATACAAATCTTGTAGGAATGCAGCTGATGATTGGTTTTGCTCAAGTGGCCAACAACAAAGAAGCACAGCAGCATTTTGTCAGGGGTATGAAGCTTTCGAAGAAAATTGAAACAGAACTAGGTGATATTTTACGCCATAGCTACATAGAACCCCCGGCTACTCATGCCGGAAAAGCGACGAATTCAACCGTTCCTCCTTTTTCAGATAAGCTGATGATGTACAATACGAGTCTTTTGAGTACGTTCGGTCTGGGGAGTAATGCTTTAGGAGGAGCCTTTAGTTTAAGAAGTGATTTGCCATTAAAGATGCTCCAGCTTGCAAAAGACATTTACAGTTTGGCGAAAGAAGGCGGCAAAATTATGATTCAAAACGGATGGCTTGAAGAGCCTCCTCAAATTGAAGATCGCAATCAGTTAACTAAAAAATAGGTTCTTTCCTACAGGAAAGCTAGCTGCTCTACGTGCAGCTAGCTCTATTTGTTTTTTTAGTATACTGTTTTTAGTGCTAGTATGTAACAACTGTTTGCGTTATTTAGAAGTTTTTCCTGTCTTTTTCTCAGTCGTTTAGCTCGTATTTCCACTTAATTTATAACAGAAAAATAAAATAAAAGGTATTTTCTCTGAGCTGACGAAATCTTTCTATATAAAATAGAAAGGAGAAAAGTATGTTTCCTATTCTTCTTACACCTCGCACTACACTGCGTGAAATAACAGAAGTCGATGCAGATACTATTTTTGACTGCTTCTCTCAGAAAGAAGTTATTAGATATTACGGGCAAGAAAAATTCACAACTATTCAAGAAGCTCTGGTTCTGATTGATATTTTTGCTGAAAATTACAAAAATCAAAAAGGCATGCGCTGGGGAATTGAACGGCTCGATACGGGGGAATTAATTGGGACAGTTGGATTTAATCAGTGGAACCAAAAGCATAAGCGCGCGGAAATTGGCTATGAGCTGCACCCTCAGCACTGGGGTCACGGCTATGCTTCGGAAGCTGCTTCGGCTGTTATGGCTTATGGCTTTGATACCCTTCAGCTAGTGCGGATTGGAGCTGTTGTGTTTCTTGAAAACAAAGCATCACAGCATGTGCTTGAAAAGCTCGGGTTTCAAAAAGAAGGAGTGTTAAAAAACTATATGTATCAAAACGGAAAAGCTCACGATACGTTTGTTTATAGTTCCCTGCCTACTACATAATAAAAAAGGATTCTTTTCTTAAAAAGAATCCTTTTTCCTTTTATTTAAATGCCGCATACCCATCATCAGCCATGATGACGCTGCCGTTTACAGCTCCCGCTTCTTCTAAGGAAAGCAAATAAACCATATCTGCAATTTGTTTTGGTGTAGTGAGCTCCCTGCTCATCGTTTTAGCTTTCATTCCTTCAATCATACCGTTGTCTTTATAGCCTTGAATAATGGGCGTATCAACAAATCCTGGCGCAATGGCGACGACGCGAATACCGTATTTAGCGAGATCTAGCGCAGCTGATTTCGTCATCATCACAACAGCTCCTTTTGTTGCGTGATAGGCATAGGTACCGGGTGAGGCTAAGAAGCTAAAAATAGATGCCGTATTGATAATGACGCCTTTAATACCTAACTCTCTCATTTTCCTGCCCGCTGCCATAATCCCATATGTAACGCCGTGCTGATTCACGTCAATAATACGATGATATTCTTCTAAGTCTTGATCTAAAATAGATGTAGGGCGTCCAATACCTGCATTGTTAAACATCACGTCAATTCGCCCAAAGCGGTTCACAGTTTCCTCAATCAGCGCTTCCACTTCTTCAAACTTTGTGACGTCTGTTTGCACAAATAAAGCGCTCCCTCCAGCTTCTTCAATTTTTTGAAGGGTCTCTTTTCCTTTCCCTTTATCATAATCAGCAATGACCACCGCGTCTCCTTTTTGCGCAAACTTTAAGGCAGTTTCTTTGCCAATTCCGCTTGCTCCCCCTGTAATAACCACTACTCGTTTTTGCTGCATGTTTCTCCCTCCTTGATAAAAATTCCTTTCTTTTACATTATAGCATTCTTTTTTTCTGCCAGCCGTTTCTATTGATCACCTCATTGCTATGAAATCAGCCGAGTTAGGCATAGGTGAACGCCTTTTTTAATAAAAATCAGCGTGTGTACAAGCAGTCTGCCATTTTTTGCATTTACTATAGTGTAAGGAGGTGACGGCTATGCATGAACACACAGGTAATGTATCTATCCCACGTCCTCCGGATGTGGTGACAATTCTGTGGGAGCGAAATCCTTTGGATAGACAAGCCCCTCGTACTGTCGTAGAAGCAACGGTAATCGGCAGCGCAAATCCTTGCGGACGCTTGTTAGCTCAAGGCCAGCGCTACCGAAGTGCAGCACATTGTTTGCTTGATAACGGCTTTGAACAAATTACCGCTGAAAGATTAGGAGTATTTGGAGTAGCAGTATTTGTTAGAGAATATTAAAATAGAAAAAAGGGACCTTTCTGTAAGTTTAGAAAGGTCCCTTCATACGTATTATGCGTGGAAATTCGTGCCGTCTGTTACAGCTTCGATTACACCAGCGCGGATGACATAGTCACCAAAGTGCTCGCCTTCTTCTCTCTCTTTTGCATAGCGAGGAAGTAAGACGCGCAGTTCGTTTAAGATTTGTTCTTCACTGATATTTTCACGGTACATTTTACTTAAGCGGCTTCCATCAAATGCTGCTCCAAGATACATATTGTATTTGCCCGGTGCTTTACCGATAAAAGCAATTTCACCTAAAGCAGGACGTGCACAGCCGTTAGGACAGCCCGTCATACGAATGGTGATTTCTTTATCGCGAAGGCCGTTTTCATCTACAATTGCTTCAATTTTCTCAAGAAGAACTGGGAGATAACGCTCAGCTTCCGCCATAGCAAGCCCGCAAGTTGGAAGCGATACACAAGCTAATGAGCTGCGGCGCAGAGCCGAATAATGCTTGCCGTCAGTTAGTCCATATTGTTCGATGAGGTCACTAATTTGTTTTTTCTTTTCAGTTGATACGTTCGCGATAATTAAATTTTGATTGGCCGTTAAACGGAAATCACCGCTATGAACTTTTGCAATTTCACGAAGACCCGTCATAAGCTTATAGTCTTCAAAGTCAGCAATACGTCCACCTTGAACAAAAAGAGTAAAGTGCCATTTTCCTTTTACACCTTTTTCCCAGCCGTAGCGGTCGCCGTTATGATCAAAGTGATAAGATTTTGCTTCGTCTAAGCTCCAGCCCAGACGATTTTCAAGCTCTTCTTTTACCGTTTCTAATCCAAGACGATCAACCGTGTATTTAAAACGCGCGTTTTTACGTACAGAGCGGTTTCCATAATCACGTTGAATCGTAATGACTTTTTCAGCTACTTCTAGAATTTGATCAGGTCGACAGAACCCAATCACTTTTGCAAGCTGAGGGTAAGTTGCTTTATCTCCGTGCGTCATACCCATACCGCCGCCGATTGCTACGTTAAACCCAACAAGTTTCTCGTCTTCTAAAATGGCAATAAAGCCAAGGTCTTGTGAATACACGTCAATATCGTTAGACGGTGGAACAGCTACGCCAATTTTGAACTTTCTTGGCAAATAGAGCGGACCATACATTGGTTCCACTTCTTCTTCCACTTCCGGTGTGCTGATCACTTTCTCTTCATCTAGCCAAAGTTCGTGGTACGCTCTTGTACGAGGCAATAAATAATCACTTAATTTTTTTGACCATTCGAATACTTCAGCGTGCACTTCTGACTGGTACGGATTCGGATTGCACATTACGTTACGGTTTACATCTCCGCAAGCTGCAATTGTATCTAATAAAGAAGCATGAATTTCTTGAATCGTTTTCTTCATGTTCCACTTTAAAATTCCGTGCATTTGGAATGCCTGACGAGTTGTCAGCTTTAACGTTCCATTTCCGTATTTTTGTGCTAAATCATCCATCACTAGCCACTGTTCTGGTGTTGAAACACCGCCTGGCGTACGGACGCGAAGCATGAATTGGTAAGCTGGCTCTAGCTTTTGTTTTTGACGTTCATTACGAAGATCTCGGTCATCTTGCAAGTAGCTTCCGTGGAACTTCATCAAACGATTATCGTCTTCAGAAATACCTGAGCTGATGCGGTCGAGCATTGTTTCTCCTAATGTACCGCGCAAATAATTACTTTCATCTTTTATGCGCTCAACGTCACTTGGAGGACCTTCGGGCGCTTTTAAAATTTTGTTTACCATGTTGAAAATCTCCTTTCAATCCTCAGTATACATCACGCTGATAACGTTTTTGTTTCTTCATTTCAGCAAGGTAACCTTCCGCCTGTTCACGGCTCATCTTGCCTTCTGTTTCGATAATTTCAACTAGCGTGTTGTGCACGTCGCGTGCCATATTTGTTTTATCTCCGCACACATAAAAAGATGCGCCTTCTTCTAACCATTGGAATAATTCTTTACTATGTTCGAGCATACGGTTTTGTACGTATACTTTTTCTTCAGTATCCCGTGAAAACGCCACGTCCATTTTTGTCAGTACGCCATCTTTTAACCACTTTTGCCATTCTGTTTGGTAAAGGAAGTCTGTTACGAAGTGCTGATCTCCAAAGAACATCCATGACTTGCCTTTTGCCCCTGTTTCTTCACGCTCTTGCATAAATGAGCGGAACGGAGCCACACCTGTACCAGGTCCTACCATAATAATTGGCGTTTCTTGATCTTGAGGAAGCTTAAAGTTTTTATTGCTTTGAAGGTATACAGGAATCGTATCGCCTGGCTGCAAACGTTCTGAACAAAGGACTGAACAAACACCCTTGCGCTCCCGTCCATGCGCTTCGTAGCGTACCGCTCCGATTGTTAGATGAACTTCATCAGGGTTTGCTGATAAGCTGCTTGCAATCGAGTAAAGACGCGCTGGCATTTTACGTAGAATGGCTACAAACTCTTGTGCCGATACGTTCCATGGACCGAAGTCACGAACTAAGTCAATTACATCACGGCCTTGTGTGTATGCTTTTAATTCCTCGCGATTTTCTACAAGCGCTTTTAACTTATCGTTTCCAGTAAGCTCAGCTGCTTGCTTTAAAAGAGGCTTTGTTAAAACGGTAATTTCAAAATTAGAGATTAGCGCTTCTCTAAGAGGACGCGTTTCTCCTTCTTTATTAACCGTTACACTTTCACTTGCATCCCACTTGAATTCGTTAAGAAGAAGATCAACAAGCTCCGGGTCATTTTCAGGATAAATACCTAAACTGTCTCCTGGTTCATACGTCAAACCTGAACCTTCTAGAGATAGTTCTAAGTGTCGCGTTTCTTTATTTGATCCGCGGCCGTTTAAGTTTAAGTTCTCAAGCACTTCTGCTTTAAAAGGATTTGTTCTTGAATATGGTGAAGTTCCTGCAGGAGCTTCCGCTGGAACAGCTGCCGAAGCGCTGTGTCCTTTCGCTTCGCTTAATCCGTCAATAACACCTTTAAGCCATTTATTTGCGGGCTCTTCAAAATCTAAATCACAGTCAACGCGCGGATACAGTCTTTCACCGCCAAGTTCTGCTAAGCGCACATCAAATTCTTTTCCTGTTTGACAGAAAAATTCGTATGAGCTGTCTCCAAGCGATAAAACAGAGAAACGGAAGTTCTCAAGTTTTGGCGCTCGACGGCCGTGAAGAAATTCATGGAAAGATAGCGCATTATCAGGCGGCTCTCCTTCTCCATGTGTACTTACGACAATTAATAAATTTTCAAGTTTCTTTAAATTATTTGGTTTGAAATCATTCATAGAAGATACAGTTACATTAAAGCCTTTTGCTTCAAGCGTTTTGCCTGTATTTTCAGCAAGTCCTTGAGCATTTCCTGTTTGTGATCCGTAAAGAATCGTTACGTCTTTTGAAACTGTCTGCTTCGTTTGAGCAGGCGCTGCTGTAGAAACGTCTGGCGTTCCTTCGGCAGACGTAGATTGAGATGCTGTTAAATAACCGCTCAACCACATTTTTTGTGCTTCTGTTAATGTCGGCAGAAGGCGATTAAGCAAATCTGCTTGTTCTTGATTAAAAGGGCTGTTTACTACCTTAAGTTGCAACACTGTCCACCTCACAAAAATATATAATTTAAATATGTATGCTTTTACGAATCATCTTCAACAACATTTAATACCTGTGTCTAATTAATCAATGATGTTTCCCTTCATACATTATTATTCCTATAGATTATATCAAATTTAATTATATAAATCATTAGAAAATTCTTATCAAATTCGTCTACCTGCATTTTATCGGAGAAGAATAAATTAGTAAAATACATATAATTGATAACTAGTATTAAGATTATTAATAATTAAAGCGGTCGTTACGTTTTTTATAAACGCAGTTACTTCTATATTTGTTTATTCTACATCCTTCACATGAATATGAATATTTTGTAATTTTTAGAGAAGTTTTGTAGAAACGGTTTTCTTTCTCATCAGAATGTTACATAATAAATGTAACATTAATCCTTTTAAAAAACACTATACGGAAAAAACAGTATATTCTGAAATTTATGACGTTTTATAGGTGAGCTAGCAACCTTTTATTCCATCTATTCATACACGTTGAAGAATATAAAGGGAAGCTTGCAGTACATACAATTCCCTTTTGCTCATCTCAAATGAAAGGACTGGCTTTTAAATCAGGTAATCTTTTTTAAGGAGGCTTCTTGAATGTTTTTACGAGAATTAACGAAAAGTGGGACGATAACTGTTTCTTACTATAAAGATGGGACGTTGCAAACGTGCAAAGGCCGCGTGCACAACTTAAATCTCCATCAGCAAATTCTATCCGTAAAAGACGAAAATGAAGCCGTTGTTTCCCTTTTGCTTTCTGATATTAAATCCATTCATTAGTATGTAAAATTAAGGAGGAATTACCATGTGGAAAGATAATAAGCAAGCGCTTACAGATTTTGTGTCGGAAGATCGATTTGAACTGAACTTATATTTAACGTATTTGCTTGATCAAATTTCGTATGACACGTCTAAACAATCTCCTTTTCTTCGTAAGCCTAATGAAACAACTAGTTAATATAGAAAAAAGCGCACAAATTTGTGCGCTTTTTTTAATGTGATGGCTCTACTTCAGCAATGCCTTCTTCTGGTTTTTCTTCGGCTTTTTTATTTGAAAGCTTGATCTGCCTTAAGAACAATGTGCATACCGCTCCTAAAATAATAAAAGCTAAGCCCATGAAAAAGACGCTGTGCAATGCGCTCATTAGCGAGGTCTTCAAAATTGGCACAATGCTGTCTGAAAGCGCAGCTGGAATACTCTTTAGCGCCTCAGGGCTAAACAGCATCTGCAGCACACTTTCAGGATTCGTATCAATCGCTTTTTTAAACCCTTCTGCAAAAGCACTTGCTTGAGCAGGCAATGTGTTTAAATATGGAACGAGTTTGTCACTAAGAAGCGTACCTGATTTTGCATTCATTACCGCTCCTAAGATCGTAATACCGAACGTCCCTCCAATTGAACGGAAAAATTGACTTGATGATGTAACCACACCGAGCTCTTCTTTTGAAAAGCTCTCTTGAAGAGCAAGTGTTAAAATTGGCATTACAAGACCCATTCCTAAACCGATTATGGCCATATAAGAAGTGGCAACAAGTTTGCTAGTATGAAGGTCTAATGTTGTTAACAAGAAGAACCCTCCTGCCATAATGAGCATACCCGTAACAATTTGAGGCTTGATTCCAACTTTATAAACAAGCTGCCCTCCAATAATACTTGTTACAATCATTGAAATCATCATCGGTGTCATAATGGTACCGGATTCCGAGGCGCTGACTCCAACGATTCCTTGCATAAAGAACGGAACAAACGTAATGGCTCCGAACATGCCGATGCTCATAAAAAAGCCAATGATATTTAAAAGCGTAAACGTTCGGTTCTTAAATAAATACATCGGAAGAATCGGCTCTTTCGCTTTCTTTTCCACAATAATAAAGCTTATGATTCCCACAACAGCAAGTGTAAATAGACTAATAATTTGCCAAGAGTTCCAGTCGTAGTCTTTTCCTCCAAAGCTCAGGGCCAAAAGCAAGCTCACTACTCCGATAACCATTGTGAACATACCGGCTACATCGAATTTCACAGGTCCCGTATGTTTCTTTCCTTGAAGTCCCAGGGCAATAAAAACGGTAGCGAGTATCCCTACCGGCAAGTTGATGTAAAACACCCATTTCCAGTTCAGTGAATCAACAATCCATCCGCCAATTTGTGGACCGATGACAGAAGCAAGACCGTAAATTCCTCCGAATACTCCTTGAAATTTTGCTCGTGCTTTTCCTGTAAATAAATCACCGATTACAATCATTGCCATCGGCATCATAACGCCGCCGCCAATTCCTTGTAATGCACGGAATAAAATAAGCTCTGTCATGTTATTTGCCATTCCACATAGAGCAGAAGCAACCATAAAAATAATAAGTCCTGTAACATAAATTACTCTGCGTCCTACTAAATCAGCGAGCTTTCCTGCAATCGGAACAACTGTTGTCGACGTTAATAAATAGGCTGTTGTCAGCCATGTCATCATGCTCAATCCACCAAGATCTCCTACGATTCTTGGCATAGCTGTTCCGACAATGGTTCCATCAAGTGCAGAAAAGAACATCGCAATAATTAACCCAATTAATAAGAGCGTGCGCTTTGAATTTTTTTGATTTTCCATCGTGTGTCTCTCCTCTTTTTTGTTACTGCTGCTTATCTTTATAAGAAGCAGCTGACGTTGCAAGCTTTTTCGTAATAGAAGCCATCATAGAAAGCTCTTCTTCTGTTAAATGCAAAAGATAGCGGTCCATAATGGCTTTTCGACCATTCAGCACATCTTCAAGCTTGCGATACCCAAATTCCGTTAAGGTAATATCAACGACTCGTCTGTCCTCTTTATTATGTTCTCTTACAACAAAATTGTGCTGTTCGAGACGATCCACTAAAAGAGTCACGGCGCTCGGTTTGACATCCATGAGTTCTGCAATTTGAGAAACCTTACTGCTCCCTACTTTCTTTAAATAAGAAAGAACAAATAATTGCGTAGGAGTCATCTCATGCTCATTTAGGCTCTCCATCATTTCGGGCTGCATTTTTTCAAATAGCACTTGAAGCGATGAACGAATCTCTCCAAGATACTGATTGCTTTTTGTCACATCTATTCCTCCAGGCTTGCTTATTTATTTCATGTCATAAATAGTTAATGCTAATTAAATATAAATGCGTATAAACTAAAAGTCAATTATTTCTTTTTTAGTATTGACCCTTACGCTGCGTTATATTTTATAGTAGATTTCAGAAGGGAGATGAAAGAATGAACAGAAAAACAAAAGAAGTTGCTGACTTAGTAGGAATCAGCGTCCGCACGCTGCATCACTATGACGAAATCGGGCTATTAAAACCTGATGCCGTTAGTGAATCCGGCTATCGGCTTTATTCAGCGGCTAATCTCGATATGCTTCAACAAATATTATTTTTTAAAGAACTTGGCTTCCCTTTAAAACAAATTCACGAGATTATAACAGACCCGACGTTTAATCGCACAGAAGCATTGATACTGCAAAAAAACATGCTGATTGAAAAACGCAGTCGGCTCGATCAAATGATTGTAACCATTAATAAAACGATTCAATATGAAGAAGGAGCGATTGAAATGAACGAAAAAGAGCGATTTAAAGGACTGGATTTTTCGCATAACCCATACGAAGAAGAAGCACGGAAGCGCTGGGGAAACCAGCGGGTAGATGAAGCGAATGAAAAAGTACAAAGCTTCTCACAAGAAGAACAGCAGCACATGTCAAACGAATGGGAAAGTATCTACACTCACCTAGCTTCGCTTCGTGATCTGTCACCATCCTCTACAGAAGTTCAAAAAGCTATTGGGAAATGGTATAAATTTTTAAATGAGAACTTTGGAACGTATTCATTAGAAGCCTTTAAAGGTCTCGGAGAAATGTATGTGCAAGATGAGCGATTTACAACTACCATTGACCGCTACGGAAAAGGATTAGCCAAATTTATGAACGAGGCGATGAGTGTATTTGCAGACGCTAAAAACAATAAACAAAAAGACAATGAGATATAACTAAATCAATTCAATCTAAAGACGAACAACTGGCATATATGATCTGACCTGCTTGTTCCGCCGCTGTTGATTTCCGTCCAAGGCTTCGCGTTCCGCGGGCGCCGCTGAGCCTCCAAAACCGCTAGAAGCACCTGCCTATATGAAGCTTATGTTCATCACCACAATGAAAAAATCCGAACGATTCATCGTTCGGATTTTCATTCACTTAATATACTTTTGCCCAGCCTCTTTTTATAAGTGAAGACCCATAAGCATTGTATTATAGTACACGCCATTTATATAGGTGTCTTTTTCTTTTAATCCTTCTGTTTGAAACCCTAGCTCCCTGTATAAAGAAATAGCTCTTTGGTTATCTTCTCGCGTCACAAGTTCGATTTTGTTTGTTTGTTTATTCGTACGTGCCCATTCAATCAGCTCAATCATTAGCTGTCTGCCTAACCCTAGCCCGCTATAAGATTTCTCTACTACAATACCGAGGGTTCCCACATGCTCATTACGCGGGTTTTGAGACGAGGTGATGGATGCGATACTAATGATTTTCTCTTCTTTTTCAGCCACAATTATAAGAGCATTTTGCTCTTGTTTTACAGAAGCTAAAAACAGTTCGTACTCTGAAAGGGGTGTAAGAAACTCACCTTCTCCAAATGAAAGAAAATCACTTTCTCCTCCTACCCGGTTGTAAAAAGCAATCATTTTCTCTGCGTCTTTTGGTGCTGCTTCTCGAATGCTGACGCCTATACCGTTCTTTAATGTACGTAAACTCATATACCTATCTTCCTTTTGGTTATTCTTGTTTGCTTAGCCGAGTTTTATCGCTGTTTTTCTCTCCACTGATCTAACCACATGCGATTTCCTAAAGCTGTAAAATCATTTTCATCGGCGTAGCGTTCAATGACGGAAAGCGCATTGTCCTCAAGCATTGGTGAATAGCTCATGATTTCTAAAATATGATGTGCAGCCCATAAATCAATTCGATAAGTAGGATTCGTCAGCAGTGTTGCAAATTCAAACAGCATGCCTGGATAGTATAAATGAATGAGCTGCGCAATTTTTTTCATATCTTCTGCAGCTCGATTGCCTTTTTTTACAGATTTTTTATCTCGATAATCGATTTCATAATGAATTTTGGCGCTTTTTTGATAAAGATCAACTAGCGTTTCATACGTACGGTGTTTCCGCATTTCTCATCTTCCTTTGCTTCTAGATTTCCTCGTTTGAAGATGCTATAGTTCATTTTTAGGTTTCATATATTCAAATAAATGCAGCAAAAATATGATACTTCCGCCAATACACATCACAAAACTTAACGTAGCAGGATACTGAATAAAGAAACCGACAACACCAAAAATCAGCATAGCAAGCGCTCCTATCATCATAAACAGATGATAAGCCGGTGTATTTTCTTCATTATTCATACATAACTCCTTTTCACTATTTTTTAAGTTATTAAAAAGATATGACACTTCTTTTGGACTATGATCTTTTATTTTGCTGACGCTTTATTTCTTTAGTTTAGCACGAAGTAACGTGAGAAGGCCTCCTCCAAACATGACGCCACCCACAATTTGATACAGGTGTATGTAGCTTTTTATCGTTTCAAGATACAGATCCGTGTCTGCGTTCCCTTGACTTTCGAGCCATTTTTGACCCATGGCCTGCCCTGTTGCAACACTTTTTAACAAAACGACCAGGCCTCCAAGCATGACAACAGCGGCGATAATAAGCTGCACCTTTTCTTTGTCATCTAGCATTTTTTTGAGCTCATCTGCCATATATCTCTCTCCCATCCTTACCTTGTTATGTATCTACTTGTTTGTAATCATGATGTTTTTTCTATTATAACGCTCAACTTGGTCATTATAACACGGTTTTGTCCTGCCTTTAGTCTTACTTTTCATAAATGAAACCTTTTTGGATCATACTATCTTTGAAACACAGGCGTCTTTAACATCCCTTCATCATTTTTAAAGGGTTACTAATTGAGGTTGATACATGCTTATATTTTTAGGGATTTTTTTACTTTGTGCAGCTGTTTGTTTAGTAGAAATACCTTATTTAAAAAAAGTGAACAGTAAAAAAGAAAAGCGAATGTTTTGGAGTTTGTTCACAGTAAGTATTTTGATTGTTAGTTTAAAATACGGCGGTGTGGAAATCCCCAACCCCGGGGACGGCATTGCTTTTTTATTAAAACCTTTTAGTGATTTTTTGTTCAGTCTGTTGAAGTAAAAGGAAGTGAACAACTTGCATCGTCAGATGAAATTATCCGCAGCACAGTTTCGAATACTCGTCATTTTTTATAGTTTAGGCGATACTATTTTAGTCGTGCCTGGAAGCTTAACCGCTGATTCTAAACAAGAGGCATGGATTCCAGCTATTTTAGGCGTAGGTGTAGGCGTTTTACTTGTATGGATGTATATCAAACTCTCTAGCCTTTATCCGAATAAAACCCTGATAGAACTAAACGAAGCCATTTTAGGAAAGTGGCTAGGAAAGTTTGTCTCTCTTTTATTTGTCGCTTCTACTCTTCTTTTTTGCAGTCAAGTTTTGTTTTACGTGGGCTCGTTTCTAACAACTCGCATTATTATTCAAACACCTATGCTTGCTGTTCATATTTTGTTTATGGGAATTGTGATTGTCGGCGTTCGGCTTGGCATTGAAACGATTGCCCGCTGTGCTGAAATTCTCTTTCCATGGTTTGTTATTCCGTTCTTAATCTTAGTTTTTTCGATCTTCCCTCAAATTCATTATGAGAATTTGCAGCCTTTGTTAGAGGTAGGCGTTAAGCCTATTATCAGATCTATTCTGGTATTTACAAGCATTACGTCTCTCACTTTTATTGTATTGCTAACCGTTTTCCCTGCTCACGTAGCGGAACCAGACCAGCGGAACCGGGCTTTTTTTACGGGAAGCTTAATCGGCGGAGGCATTATGATTATTATTTTATTGCTTGGCATTCTTGTACTTGGAAATACGTATACACGTATTGCTTTATATCCAAGCTATGAGCTTGCAAGACGGATTGAAGTTGCGGATTTTCTAAAAAACATTGAAGTAATTATGGCTATTATGTGGTTTTTATCTCTTTATTTTAAAACATCTCTCTACTATTATGCGACCGTTTCTGGACTCGCTCAAATTCTTGAATTAAAAAACTACCGAGTTTTAACTCTTCCGCTAGGCATTATTGCCGTTACATTTTCACTTATCGTGTATCCAAGCATTCCATATGAACAAACGTGGGACAGAGATACGTGGATTCCGTACAGTCTGCTATTTGGACTATTTTACCCTCTTGGATTATTAATAGTTGGGAAAATTCGCGTAAAGCATTCTGCGTCTTTATCCAAATAAAAAAGCCGCTTAAGCGGCTTTTAAAAGAACACAGTTATGCTCACTAATCCATTCCACAGCATATGTAAAATCATAGATGGGAAAATAGATTTTGTTCGATAATAAATAATGGCAAAGACAAGTCCCATGACGGTAGCTGTAATCGGAAAGCCAATATGTAAAAGGCCGAATACAAGAGCGGAAACGAAAACGCCCACAAGCACGTGATGGCGTTTGGTTAAGAAACCACATAAAACACCTCTGTAAAGCAGTTCTTCTTTAATAGGCGTGATAACTGCTACACTTATAAAAAATATCCAGCTCGAAAGCAGCGTTTGATTAAAACTGCCTTGATTTAAATCCTTTTGCTGCTGATCTGCGCTTTCTACGTTTAAAAATGAAAGCATCACGTACTGCACCGCGGCTACAATTAAAAAGCCTACTACAATATATACATACGTTTTTCTTTCTTTTAATACTGAGAAGTTCCACATAGGCTTTAAAAATCTGCGCACAGGCCTGTACAGCACGGCAACACCTAGAAAAAACGCCGCGTCTACCAGCAGAGCATATGGTCCTTCTAATAAAATTCCCGTCATATTTGACCCCGTAACTTCATCGTAAATAGCTACTCCAATTCCAGCTATAATCTGCAGACCAAAGCCCAACACGATAAATAGAAGCAGCGTGAAGTAAGTAAACTCTTTTTTCTTTTTAGGCTTTAAAACCGGTTCTGAATTTGTTGATAACGTACTCAAAATAGTAACCTCCAAAAATGATTCTTTCTCTCTAGTGCTCTCAAAATTCTACCATAATCTCCGCTTAATGATGTTATTTTTTAGGAAAAAAGTTATATTTTTTCACATTTTACACACAAAGATAGGGTTTGAAAAGATAAATGAGCTAGCCAAATTAGTTGTCAACTTCCTTATATTTGATTACGCTTGAAGAAATCTTACCGAAAGTGAAGTGAAAAAATGGCAAACATTTTAATGATCAATTTTCCCGCTGAAGGTCACGTAAACCCAACGCTTGGAATGGTAAAAGCTTTTTCAGACCGAGGTGATACCGTTCATTACATTACGACCGAGCGTTTTAAAGAGCGTCTTGAAAACGCCGGAGCTATCGTACACACTCACCGGGACTTCTTAAGCGGTGTATCCATCAAGCCTGAAACTCCTCAAGGAATCAACGCTTTTTTAAATATCCACATCCAAACGTCTTTAGATACGCTTAAGCTTGTTCATACGTTATCAAAAAAAATTGACTTTGACTTTGTGTTTTACGACAAGTTTGGAGCAGGCGAATTAGTCCGTGATTATTTGCGGATTCCCGGGATTGTATCATCCGCTTCTTTTTTAATGCCAAAAGAACGCTTAGCAATGATGCCTCTGCATCCCGATTCAGACGTTCCATTTAAACCTGACGAAAAAGCTCAGTACGGGCTCAGCTTGCTAAAAAATCAGTTTGGGGTAGAACCTAAAAATCTGCTTCAATTTATGAACAATGAAGGCGAATTAACGGTCGTATATACAAGCCGCTTTTTTCAGCCGCTTCATGAACATTTTGATGACTCTTTTTTATTTATTGGGCCAAGCTTTCCAAAGCGTCACGGCTCTCACGATTTTCCGCTAGAAAAGCTAAAGAACGAAAAAGTTCTTTATATTTCAATGGGAACGGTGCTTCATGATGTAGAAGGCTTTTTCAACCTTTGCATCGACGCATTTAGCGACTTTGAAGGAAAAGTTGTGATTGCAGCAGGAGACCGAGCTGATTTTAAAAAAATAAAAAAAGCACCAGAGCATTTTCTTATTTCGCCCTATGTTCCCCAGCTTGACGTGTTAAAAGAAGCTGATGTTTTTATCACGCACGGAGGTATGAACAGCGTAAATGAAAGTATTCATTTTAACGTACCGTTAGTCGTTTTACCTCATGGGAAAGATCAGCCTCTCGTCGCTCAAAGGCTCGTGGAACTAAACGCCGGGTATCGCTTAGCAAAAGAAACGGTAAATGCTTCTCTTTTAAGGAGTGCAGTTGAAGAAGTTGTCCGCGACGATCGCTATAAAAAAGGAATTAAAGAAATCAACGCAAGTTTCCAGCAGGCATCTGGACCGGCTGCAGCAGCTAAAAAAATTGTCAATTACTTAATAAAACAGCATTCATAAAGAAAAGGTGCACAGATGTGCACCTTTTCTTTATAAAAACAGCCATGTACAAACTGTATATATGCCAATGATTAGCAAACTGACGACTGTAAGGAAAATCAATGCACATCCAGCTACAATAAGTTTATCAGCCCATTTGGATACGTAATGAGCAATGCTTGCAGGCGGTCTCTCACTTTCCCCAAGTTTTCTTCTTTGATATCTCGTTGAATATTTTGCCTTGTTTTTTTGATACTACGTAGCTCATAAGCCTCTCCTTTTTAGGTGTTTATACTCATCTTAACAAGGGTACAATGAACTATAATTGATTTTCGAAGGGGCTCGGTTATGAACAATGATCTTTTACTCATTCAAGAGATAAAAATCCGAAAGAAAGAAGCACTTCATCAGCTTTACAATCGATATGAATCGCTTTTGTATCGTCTTGTCTATTCAGCAGTAAAAGATCCACATGCTTGCGAAAGCATCTTAACAGAGCTATTCAAAGAAATTTGGCATTCCCCTGATCTTTTGGTCAAAGAACGTACTCTTTCTCTTTCTTTGTGCAAGCAATGTGTAAAAAATATAAAAAAGCACAGCCAGAACTCAGAGAGGATTTCGTCGTAAATCATTTTTTTGCTATACATACTATGAATACAAATCCATATGACTGAAATAATCGAAAATATGATTTGAATCTGTAATCTTTATGCTATGAGTGCTGTAAGCAACGATTATTTCAGCCAGCATAAGAACGAATAAAATGGCCAATAGCACCTTAACAAGCGGAAATTGTCGGAACTGAGGAGAAAAAAGCAGCTTACTGACTGTATACAAAAACAGCAGGATAAAGTAGATCATCATGGCATTTGTCGCCTGAAGGGGCACATTCCAGACAAATATGTACACGCTGAATGTCAAAATTAAAATAAACGACATTTCTTTCCCGCTAAAAAAATCACTCATTGCGTAACACCTTTTCTTGTTCATGAATGAATAAGAAATTATAAACTCACGAAACATTAACATTATTTTTACAACAGTATACACGATTTTCCTATTAATTTCTATATACCGGTGTATATATGGAGCGGCTTTTAGCGGATTGGCGTCATGTTTTTGAGTGCAATGGGTTATAGTAACAGGGAAAGCTCATAAAGGAGGTTTAGATAATATGGAAAACACAAATGAATTTGTTCAAAAGCTGAACGATAATCAAGAAAAGCAGCGCAAAAATAAGCAGGGTCAAGCTACTGGGCATCCTGAGAAAAAACTTCCTAACAAACAGCATTAATGTTGTAAAAGTTGGCTGTAAAGACAGCCGGCTTTTTTTTTGAACTTTTTTCGGAAGTCGAAATGTTTGAAGATAAAACAAATCCCCTGTTACAATAAACTGAACCCGCTGCAAAACGTTCGCAGCTATACTTTCCTCTTAAGGAGCTGAATATAAAATGAGTAAATTTGAAAAACTATTCCAACCAACAAACATTGAAGCATTTGATTTACACACTCGTACAGCAATGGCACCGATGACAAGATGCTTTGCTGATCCAAAGACAGGCGTAGTCGGTCAAGACGTTGTAGACTATTACCGCCGCCGCGCAAAGGATGGTATTGGCTTAATTATTAGTGAAGGAATTGTTATCAGCGAACGCGCAAAAGGAAATCCTGGCGTTCCGGGTATCTATACCCAAGAACAAATTGATTCATGGAAGCCTGTCACAGAAGCTGTTCATGAAGAAGGCGGCACGATTATTGCTCAAATTTGGCACGTTGGCCGCTTGAGTCATTCCGGGTTAATCAATGGGCATAAGCCTCAGGCCCCTTCCGCTATTGCAGCACAAGGCCAAGTGCCGCGTTTCCGCAAGCCCTATGAAGAGCCTGAAGAAATGTCGAAAGAAGATATTAAAGAAGTTGTGGGACAGTATGCCCAAGCCGCTAAAAATGCCATTGAAGCAGGATTTGACGGCGTTGAAATTCACGGTGCTCACGGCTATTTGATCGATCAGTTTAATTCAGACTGGTCTAATAAACGCACTGATGAATACGGAGGCGACCTTGCACAGCGATTAACGTTTATGAAAGAAGTGATTTCCGCTGTTATCGACGCCATTGGAAAAGAGCGCGTTGTGATTCGCTTCTCTCCTCATAAGCTTGATAAACCAGACTACCGCTGGGATGATACTGAAAAAGCTATTCAAACGTATACAGAAGCATTTAAAGAAACAGGAATTGAGATCATCCATCCGTCTATGCTGGATTTTTATGAAGATGTTCAAAACGGTCAAAATCTTTATGAAATTACGCGTAAGTACTGGGATGGACCGATTATCGGTGTAGGTGACTTAACGCCTGAATCAGCTGAAAAAGCGCTTCAAGCCGGCTGGATCGACGTAGCTGCTATTGGCCGCCCGCTGATTTCAAATCCTGATTATTTACAGCGCATTAAAAACGGCGAGTCTCTTGTCGAATACGATGCTAAAAAACATTTACCAGAGCTTATCTAAAAA
Organism: Priestia sp. 10L35; assembly: GCF_056395685.1. NCBI lineage: Bacteria > Bacillati > Bacillota > Bacilli > Caryophanales > Bacillaceae > Priestia > Priestia sp. 10L35. Next base: position 429,494 of record NZ_JBFTKA010000003.1, read on the forward strand.
AAGCGCTCCTTCCGGAGCGCTTTTTTTATTGGTTTACGTATGCCTGAACCTCTTGTTTCCAAATAGCATAGCCTTGGCCTTTTAAATGAAGACCATCAACCGTGAAATTACTTTTTAACTGATTATGTGTAGATACTTTCGAATACAGATCAATGTAAGAATCTTTGTGTTTCTTAGCTAGACGCTCTAAATAGTTATTTAATGCGATAACATCTTTATTGTCCACTGCGTCGCCGCATTTTTTATTGTTCACGGGCAGTACACTTTGAATGTAGACTTTTGTATTCGGTGATTCTTTATGAATACGTTCAAGAATTTCAGTATAATTGGCTTTGGTTTTTTTTACAGATTTTTGCTCGTTTAAATCGTTAATGCCAATCATTAAGAAAATCTTTTTTGGCTTAGCATCTGTAATACTTTTTAGACGATGCAATACCCCTTCTGTTGTATCATCGGCTACGCCTCGATTGACAATCTGCTTATTATGAAAAAGTTCGCTCCATTCAGAGCGCTGGGTAATGCTATCACCGAGAAATACGATCGACTCTTTAGGAATACTTAATTGCTTAAACAAAGTGGTCCGTTCAATGTAATAAGGATTATCTCTATAGCTTTGCTTAGATGAATCCTTAGATGACAGCGGATTTTTCATTGCGCTGCTGCTTGTAGCATAAAAAGCAAAAACACCTAGGAAAAGGACATTTAAAATAATGGAACTGATAAATACAACTTTCTTTGTTGAACTCACGAAAACGACACTCCTGTACTTTGTATGTTTTTTAGATAACTCTACGATGATATAGTAAAGCTTCCTGTTAACACTCTTTCCCTCCATACAAGACATTTAATCATTTTTTGTAAATAATGATTTTACATAAAAAAGAAGCGGCGCTCGAAAGCGCCGCTTCTTTTTCTATAATATAAGGGGTTAAAACGTACTTTTATTATAACATATAGTCTATGGTCATATTTTCCTCTATTAGAAAATAGTTCTTATGTCGTTTCTTTTTCCAGCTGTTTTTCTCTTTTCACTTGCTTTGCGAAGAAGAGTTCGTATACCACTGGAATAATAATTAAGGTAAGAAGGGTAGATGACGCAAGCCCTCCGATTACCGTGATAGCTAAGCCTTTTGAAATCAGCGTTCCGCTTGATGTAGTAAGCGCCAGCGGAATTAATGCAGCAATGGTAGCAAATGCCGTCATTAAAATTGGACGCAAGCGCGTTTTCCCAGCTTCAATAAGGGATTCGCGGATCGTCATGCCTTTTTGTTCACGATTTTGGGTAATTCGATCTACAAGCACAATCGCGTTTGTTGTAACAATTCCAATCAGCATTAAGAATCCAATCATGACGCTGACAGACAGCGGTTCTTTTGCAAGGACTAGACCAACTAACGAACCGATTGGCACAAAAATGAGTGACGATAAAATGATAAATGGAATACGCGCTTTTCCAAACGTAACGAGCATCGTTAAATACACAAGGCCGATTGCTGTTAAAATAGCTAGACCTAGAGATTGGAAGACTTCCACTGTCTCGTCGCTTCCGCCTCCACCGTCCAAGCTCACATCTTTTGGCAAGTCTAACTTTTTCACTCCATCTACAACATCTTTGGTCACAGCTTGAACATCATCGCCTTTAATGTCTGCTTCCACTCGCGCAAATACTTTGCCGTCAAGCTTTTGAATAGAAGTGAACGTATCAATTGTACGAACGTCAGCAATATCTTTTACTAACACAGGTCCTCGTTCTGTAAATACTTGAAGATCTTTAATTTCTTTTACTGAACTAAGGTCTTTATCGTATGAAAGCTGAACCGCTCGTTTTGTATTATCTAATTTTAAGTCTCCAACAGATACTGGTTTGGTTTGGTCGGAGATTGTACCAAGCAGCTGAAATCCAGATACTCCATACTCTGCGGCTTTATCAGGATCTACTTCTACTACAAGCTGCTTTTGCTTATCTGAGAAGTTATTTGTTACATATTTAAGACGTTTGTCTTTGTTTAAGTGGTTTTCCACTTGCTTAGCTGCCTTTTGCAAGTCATCTAAATTAGAAGAATATAAATCAACCGTTACGTTATTATTTGTAGGAGGCCCTCCTGTTGATGCTTCTTGTACATTAACTGTTGCTTTCGGTGATTCTTCTTTCGTGATGCTTTCCATTTTCTTTTGAACTTTATCAATAAACGTATCAACATTCACGCCTTCTTTTACGTTCAAGAAATAGCCAACTTGGTTCGGGCGTTTTACACCTGTTGAAAAGTCGCGTGATCCAACTTCCGTAGTCACATCGGAAATTTCATTTTGATCCGCAAACATCTTTTCAATTTTTAAAGATACATCGTTTGTTTTTTCAAGTGATGTAGATGCTGGTAATTGAACGTTGGCCTGAAGCATCTTTTGTTCTTCATTTGGAATAAACGTAAAGCCAAGTGAAGGAACAAGCGCAAATGAGCCAAACAGTAAAATAAAGGATAAAATTAAAATTTTGATTTTATGATTAAGCGACCATGCAATCGCTTTTGCATATCCGCGCTGCAGCTTTCCTTCTTTTTCTTCAGGCGGTACTTTTTTAAACGCAAACTTTGCTAAAATCGGCACGATTGTAATCGCTACAAGAAGAGATGCTAACAGTGAAAAAACAACTGTTAAGGCGAACGGCAAGAAGAACTCTCCTGTAATTCCTCCTACAAAGCCGATTGGCAAGAATACGACAACCGTTGTAATGGTAGACGAGGTAATGGCTTTTAAAATCTCTTTTGTGGACGATTCGACAAGCTCGTTGCTCATGCCTTCTTCTGAACGGCGAACGCGTCTAAAAATATTTTCAATCACAACAATACTGTCATCCACTACGCGCCCAACGGCTACAGCCATTCCGCCTAGTGTCATAATGTTAAGTGAAATATCAAGCTGGTTTAAGAAAATAGCTGATACTAACAGCGATAATGGAATCGATATAATCGCAATGATCGTAGCGCGGAAGTTACGCAAGAAAATCAGCACGGCAAGTGATGCAAATAATGCTCCGAGCAATCCTTCGCGTACTAATGTTTCAACAGACTTTTCAATGCCGTCAGCTGAATCAAAGCCGATTGCGTAGTCTAACTGATCGTCATATTTTTTCAAAATTTTCATCGTTTCGCTCGCCACTTCAACCGTATTAGCATCTTGTTTTTTTGTGATGGCCATCGACAGTGCATCTTTGCCGTCATAACGCGTATATTCGCCTTGGTCTGTTACGGCTTCGACTTTGGCAATATCGCCAAGCTTCACAGGCTTTGCTTCAGGATTCATCGTAGATTTCAGCTGGATTTTCTTTAATGCATCGATCGTCGCAACTTTTTCTTCTACTCGCACTGGAATTTGAAGCTCTTTTCCGTTTAATGTTCCTGCTGGGAATGAAACAGCTTTTTGATTAATTTGTTCTTTCATCCCATCAAGCGTTAAGCCAGCTTGAGCTGCTTTTTCTTTATCGACCGTAATTTGTAAAAGGTCCTCTTTCACGCCGCCAACTGAGACGGAGTTAATACCTTGAATTTTATTCAATTCAGGAATCACTTCATCGTTTAATACTTTTTCAAGATTTGCATCATCTTTCGCAAACAGTGAAATGTTGAAAATCGGGAATGAACCAAATGAAAAACGGTTTACGTCTACATTTGATGACTCTGGTAAATCTAATTCTTTTATCGACGAGTTAATTTGCTGTTCAACTTTATCTAAATCCGTATTAAACGGGAATTCTAAATTAATAATGCCAACGTTTTCATACGATACGCTTTGTACGCTTTTAATTCCTTCAATTCCTTTCACTTGGTCTTCGATTTTCGACGTGACGTTTTCATTTACGTCATCAGGAGAAGCCCCGGGATACGTTGCTTCAATGGACAGCTGCGGAAATTCGATATTCGGCAGTAAATCAATTTTTAGTTTTGAAAATGAATATAGCCCCGCTAAAATAAGTAAAAATGAAATAATAAACACAGCTACCGCATTTTTTAAACTAAATCTCGTCAAAAAATTCATCTTTTTCCTCCATTACGTAACTAAGTTATTTGAGAAGCCTTCATCTTTTAATAGCTGCAGACCCGTCTTAATTTTTCAACAATTTTAGAGTACCCACGGGTCAGTTTTTCACAAAAAAACTCACCTCCTTTCATGTGCTGATGAACTGTCTATACAAACTGAAATTTGATGGTCACACGCTCCCCCTGGAAGCGAGATAAAGGAAAAGCCATCTTGACCATATAAATCCCAACCTTCAAAAAACGAGCTGTCGTGAAACATATCTAGCGCATACCCATTAGAAAATGTAATTCGAAGTATACCGATATCTTCATACCACTGTATAGAAATAATGTGCTGGCCAAGCAGCAGCGCTTCGACTTGCTGACGCTGCTCGGCAGAATGTAGCGATTTCCAGTCCGCTTGACCAAGCAAGATGCTGCGTTTGTTTTTTAGTCTCCATGGACATTCTGCCACAAGTCCACCTTTACTAAATCCAAGAGAAAACGGCAGGGTATTGTCTGTGTTAACCTTGGTAACGATTTGTTCTTGAAAATATGAAAAATTAATCATTGTGCTGCTGGTATCCATCATATCCCTCCATTATCAACCAGTACCGACGAGTCATTTTTAGGTCTCAAAGTAGCAGCCTTCAATGTATAAGTTCACAATGAACTCCGCATAGTTCATGATATCTTCTTCTGTTATATCATCATCGGAAACGATATCCATCCTATACCCATTTAACATGCTGCAAAACGCTTTTGAGTGTAAAAAAGCATTTTTTATTTTCTGCTCTTCAATCAATTTAGCAACAAGCCCGTGATAATCCTCAAAAAATTGATGAAGACGACCCATCATTTCTGGCATTTGGTGTGGGGCTTGCCAAAAAGAGTCGGGATATTTTTTAGTTTCGTAAAAAAAGAGCAGATGATGCTTCGCAATTGAATACAGCTTTTCATGAAACGTTTGGCATTCATCCGTTCTTCGCTTTGCATGATACAAAAACTCATCAAACGAACGATTGTTCACAGCGATATAAAGCGACTCTTTAGACGAAAAGTACAAGTAAAGCGTTCCTTTAGATACACCTGCTAGTTTAGCAATATCAATCATTTTTGCTTCATAGTAGCCTTTGGATCCGAACACTTCAAAAGCAGCATCTAAAATTTTCTCTCTCTGCTGTTTTCGGTTTGTCATGGTAAAAAATCCTCTCATACGTTTTCGATACTATACATATAAAATAATTAAAATAACTTGTCAACACGTAGTGTGCTCTTTTATCCCTTGCATCACAAGAGTATGTCAGTTTTTTAAACAAAACACTTCTATAGAGCAAATTAAAGCGTTTTCGACTTTTTTGTGACAGATACAAATGATGCTTGTATATGAAGAGCTCGCTATGGTACATTTTTGTCATTGATACAGAAATTTATTCCGTCGTTACGGGAGGAGAAAACATGGTTCTTACATCACCAATCGGTCGCCTGCGTTTAGTAGGAATTTTAGAAGGAATTTCATTTTTACTGCTGCTTGGCATTGCTATGCCGCTAAAATATGCAGCAGGCATACCAGAAGCTGTATCAGTTGTAGGCGCAGCACACGGTGCACTTTTTGTGCTGTACGCTCTTGCAGTCGTTCATGTAAAATTCGCGCATAAATGGTCAATCGGCCGCTCTTTATTTGCGTTTCTTATGTCGGTTATTCCGTTCGGCCCTTTTATTTTAGAGAGACAGCTGAAAAAAGAACAGTAAAAGAAAAGAACGTCACGGACATCATGTCTCCATGACGTTCTTTTTCCTTACTGTTCACCACTGTTTTCGCTAAAATGGTCAATCGTTTTCCACCACTTCAGTGAGTGAGGTTTTAATAGCATTCCAATTTCTTCTGGGCTAATTTGCTGATCTATAATCATTTCATGCATTGCTTGAAAGAGTCCCGTTGTAACAGCTTCTTTCACATCAGCTTCACCTTCTATATACAGCTGTTCAATCGCTTCAAATACGTCCGGTTCACGCTGGAGCTGGCCGTTATATTCAAGAGAGATTAAATGACCTGCAACACGGCTTAATTCATGCTGCAGCTCGTCTTTATCGTTGAGGTCCACTTCTTCGCTTGGCTCAAAAGATGGGCAAGCTTCTTTTAGTAATGGAATAACATTTTGTTTTGTAATCATATCTAAATTCCCTGCCTTTGCATGTGTGACAAATTCTCTATTCTTTACCCTTTTCTCTTTTTCTATAAACTTCTTTTACAAAACTTTTCCGTTTTCTACAACTACTTCTCCTTTTTTTACTACGCAGTCAATATGATTTAAGCCATACTGATATTGAAGGGTTCGATAACTAGAGACATTAAAAATCGCTAAGTCAGCCTGTTTTCCGACTTCAATGCTCCCAATCTTATCTCCTTGATTAATAGCATGAGCTGCGTTAATAGTTGTGGCTACAAGCACTTCTTCAGGACTCATGTTCATATTCATACATGCCAGGTTCATCACAAATTGCTGTGAAGTCGTTGGAGATGAACCTGGATTGCAGTCTGTAGAAAGAGTAACCGGAACGCCTAAATCGATCATTTTTCTAGCATCTGGCCATTTCATTCCAACAAATAAGGAATTCCCCGGTAAAAGTGTCGCTACGATCCGTTTTTCAGCCAGTTTCTTTAATCCTTCATCAGAAGCATACAAAAGATAATCTGCTGATATCGCTCCTACCTCTGCTGCGAGCTCCGCTCCTCTGCAGTATTCAAAGGGGTCGGCATGTATTTTAGGAAGCATGCCATGGCTTTTCCCGGCTTCTAGTATTTCTTGACATTGTTTGAATGAAAAAGCATTTGGAAGACATACAGCATCATTAAATGCTGCAAGCTTATAAGAAGAAATTTGAGGAATCATTTCGTGAATAAGTAAATTGACGTATTTCTGCGTATCTTTTTTATATACAAGAGGTACGACGTGTGCGCCTAAAAAGGTACTTACTACATCAACTGCGTGCGTATCATTCAGCATTTTAGCGATTTGCAGCTGCTTTAGTTCTGTTTCTAGTTCTAAGCCATACCCGCTTTTCACTTCTATAGTTGTGACTCCGTGAGCTAGAAAAGACGTAAGACGCTCATAGCTCTGCTGATAAATCCGGTACGCATACTCTTCTTGTGTTTGAACGACAGTGGAGTGAATACCTCCACCTTCTTCTAATAAATCCAAGTAAGAAGTTGGCCTTTCAAACCGCCTATAAAATTCTTCTTCACGCGAGCCAGCGTACACAGCGTGTGTATGGGGATCAATCAGACCCGGAGTCACAATTTTATGCGAAGCATCAATAATCGTTGCGTCATTTCTTTCCCTTTCATATTTTTGTTCTAGCTCTTTTGTTGTACCTACGGTCACAATTTGGTCTCCTTCTATCCAGACTGAGCCATTTTCAATCACCGTTAAGTTTCTCATTTCTTTTCCAGCTAAAGGACCTTTATTTTCTTTGGCCGTTACAACTTGCGAAGCATTTTTAATCCATAGCGCTTTTTTTGACATCGTTGAATTTCCCCCTTTTCTAGCGTGTACCACGTTTTGGGGCCTCATGTTTACCGTAAACTCATTTAGATTCACCTACACATTTCGCGCCTCTGCCTTCTTTCTTGTAGGTAGAAATTTGAAAAAGCATATCCATGGTCTGAAAAGCGTGTTTTTAAGTCTTTAAAGCTAGATAACTTATAATTTTTTCAATTATATACGCTTTTAGACCCTTCTTTTCTCCGTTTTCTTACTTATTAATTCTCGTTTTATCCAAATATATCCCTATATACTAAATCTTTTATCACATGTATTTTATAAACATCACGGCGATTTTCCCTCAACAGGATAAATAATAGATTTCTAGGAATAGAACGTTTATAATATTCTTTGAAGTTCTACTTTTAGAAAGATTCACTAATGGAGGAAGAAATATGATTGTCAACTATAAAAACCAAGCAACCGGTCATCGCATGAATAACGGCTGGAATCTTTTCTATGCGTCAAACTTAACGATGTGGCGCAAAGATGAAAAGTATTTGCTTTTAGATGAAAACCAAGATGTAGTGATGATCTTTGGCTTTAAAAAAGACGAAATCATTCTAGATAAATTGCAAACGTGGGGCTATACATTTGGTGTCCATCCAGAGAAAAAACAAATTTCCTGCTTGCAGCGTCAAGAAGAAATTGGTGAATAAAAAGAGGGCTGAATTTCTTCAGTCCTCTTTCTTATTAATGAGTTTGTTGAAACATAGCGCTCAGCTGTTTTTTTTCAGATGGTTTGACAACATAATACCATGTACCATCTACCATTTGTCCTTCTCCTTTTACGGTTACCGTTTCGAAATCAGGCCGGCCCTTCTTAATAACGTTATACATCGTAAATGCATCGCTGACATCAATATTCGTTCGAATATGCTTCTTTACAAGCGTGAGGAGACTTGGAATGTTTTTCACCGTTGACATGTTCATTCCTTTATCTAATAGAGCTTCCACTACTTGGCGCTGGCGATTATTTCTACCTAAATCTCCTTTTGGATCTTCGTGTCTCATCCGCACATAGGCAAGAGCTTTTTCGCCGTTCAACGCATTTTCTCCTTCAGGAAAGATAAATGAATCAAACACAAAAGGAAACGGGTTCTTAACGTATACTCCGCCAAGTTCATCTACTACATCTTTAAAGCCTTCCATATTTACTTTCACATAATAATCGACATCGACATCTAAGAAGTTCTCAACCGTGCGCACGGTTAAAGGAATGCCTCCGTATCGATAAGCATGATTAATTTTCTCATCCGTTCCTTTTCCATCAATGTGCACGCGCGTATCTCTGGGGATCGGCATAACTTTTGCTTTATTGTGGCTCGTATCTAAGTTGACCACCATTAATACATCTGAGCGGCCTGTATCTCCTGGCCTTTCATCTACGCCCATAACTAGTACATTAAACGAGTGAGGCTGCTCTTTAGCAGATGTTTGCTGTTGATAGGCAATTCCAAATCCAGCGGTTCCTAAAAGCAAAATACATGCCGCTAAGATCCCTATTTTGTATTTTTTCATTCATCCGGTCTCCTTTACACGTCACTTACTCTCTATATGCCTTAATGAATGAAAATTTATACCTTTTTAGAGAAATTTAAGCATACGTCAAAAAAGCCTGCTTGTTGAGAAGCTGGCTTTTCACTAGTAGATTTTAGCTTGATTTTTGATGCACATCACGCTGTGCCCATTCACTTTCTAACATACTCATTTCAATTAAGCTCCAGTACTGTCCATCTACAAGCCGGACATCTCGAAGAAGGCCTTCGCGTGTAAAGCCAATTCGTTCATAGGACTGAATCGCTCGCTCGTTAAAATCAAAGACGCCGAGCGAAATTCGGTGAAGACCCAGTTCTTCAAAACCAAAAGCTAACACTTTTTCAAACATGTGCGAGCAAAGCCCTTTTCCTCTATACTTTTCACCAAGCAGCACTCGGCCAATTCTTCCTGTTTTATGATAATAATCAATATGAGCAAGAGAAATATGTCCAATAAGCTGTTCATTTTCATCTATGACGGAAAAAGCATAGGTAGAAGCACCATCTTCATTAGCATATCGAATGTAGTGTTTTAACTGTCTAGGAGTCAGCGGAAAAGAAAAGCTAGAGCCGCTCCATTGCACCATAAATGACTCGGAGGGAATCCAATCCATTAGCTGTTTAAAGTCTTTTTTGGAGAACGGTCGTAGAGCTATCACATAATTCTCCCCCTTATTATTTCTGACTTTTCTAAATATATTACATTTATCATAATAAACTGTCAACTGTCTATGTAAAAAAAAGCCATCATTTCGATGACTTATAGCTGTAATGCTTTTCTGAGAAGAGTTAAATCATGAGTGAATTCAAAAAAATAGGTTCTATTTTCATTGTCAAATACCATCATGATTGGCTTTTGATTCGGCTCAAGAACAAAAATAACTTCACTTGCCAGCGTGTTGACCGCACTATTTTCAATTTTTACGGCTGGATCAAGAGGTACTTTAACAAGATAGCCTTTTTTAGGAAGCGGACTTGCCTTTTTATATAAACCAGTAATGGACGCAATACTTTTTTCAGCTTCTTTTTGAACATTTGGAGGTTTGAGCGTTGAACGAACGACTCTGCCCGTTTCAATTTGAAATATCTCTACTTTTGGCTGTTCAGCACTTACTGCCTGCGGAAAAATAAAAGCAGCGAATACGACGCATACAGCCACCCATTTTCGTATCATTTTTAGCACCTCTTTCCATTCATTGTGGATGAGATGGAGATAAGAATGGTCGTCTCTTCTTATACTATGACCTATTTTTATGTATTTATTTCACTAAATGAATGCCTATACTTCCATGTTTTTGTCATGTTCTCAGAACTTCCTCTATACACTACTAATAAGGACACGCTGTATGAGGTGATAAGATGTCGTGGTTTGAAGCATTTATTTTGGGAATCATTCAAGGGCTTACAGAGTTTTTACCGATAAGCAGCACGGGACATTTGTATTTAGGGCGCCACTTATTTGGCTTAGACGATGCAGGATTGTATCTAGATACGATGCTGCATATGGGCACTCTGCTTGCTGTATTTGTCTTTTATAAGCGTGAGCTATGGCATATTATTCGTCATCCTTTTAGCAAGCTTACAGGGCTTTTGGTGATAGGAACGATCCCTGCAGTTGCGATTGGTCTTTTGTTCAAAGACTATTTTGACAGTATTTCTAAATCTGGCTTAACGATCGGCTGGGAATTTCTTGCGACAGGACTGCTGTTATGGTTTGGTGATTCCGTAAAAAATGGCTATAAAAAAATGGATCATATTTCATACGGAGATGCCTTTTTTATCGGCTCGTTTCAAGCAGCTGCGATATTCCCTGCTGTATCTCGATCTGGTTTAACCATGGTAGCTGCGTTAATGCGAAAATTAGACCGTGAAACAGCCGCTTACTTTTCATTTTTATTGTCGACTCCCGCCATTTGCGGAGCGGTGTTACTTCAGTTAAAAGATGTAGTCACAGGTGAAGTCGAGCAGCTTTCCGTTTTCTTTTTATTCGTCGCCACCCTTTCATCTGCTTTATTTGGTTATGTAGCGGTAAAATGGATGATCAATTATTTAAAGCATCATTCATTAAAAACGTTTGCAATTTACGTTTGGATATTAGGTGCAGTCGTGCTGGTTTGTCAGTTTACGGGGGTGTTTTAAGATGAAGATGAAAGTCCGGACGCTTTTTTTAGTATTGTTTTTTGCCGGCATTTTAGTCGTGACAAGCTATGTTGATAACAATTCCCAGCAGTCGTTTAACAGCTTATCTCACCTTTCACTTGATGGAGGAGCTGTTGAAACCTCTGCAGATGAAGACGAGGCGGAACAATTAAACATGTCGGTCAAAGAAGTTCATGTTAAAACAGAAAAAAGAGGCGGATACCGAATTGAAGTGTACGAACAAGTAAATGTTTATAGAGATGATAAAGGAAAAGTGGTAAAAAAAGTTCCCACGGGAGAATATCAAACGTTGAAATATAAACTGAATGAAAAAAAATAAACCACTTACCGAAGTAAGTGGTTTTATTTTTAATGGTTAAAGTGAGCTGCAAGAATCCACAGTGTACCAACAACGATACAAAGTGCAATAAAGAAACTGTAAAGAATATTTGCAACCTGTACTTTACCATTTTCACTTTCAGTCATGTGCATGAACATTACTAGCTGCATTGCTGCTTGTAATAACGCTAGGATCATGATAAGAGTCATCGTAATGCTTCTTGATAGATCAGCTAGCACTACTAAACCAAGCGCTGCGAATGTTAAGGCTAGTGAAAGGATAAGCCCAAATACATGACTAAGCGGAAAACCTGCTTTTTGGCCTTGTTTATTTTCCATGTCTTATCCCACCAATCCGTTCAAGTATACAAGCGTGAAGATGAAGATCCATACAACATCAAGGAAATGCCAGTATAAACCGATAATAAATACTTTACGAGCAGTAACTGGTGTTAATCCTCGTCTTACTAATTGAATAATAATACTGATTGCCCAGAATACACCGACTGTTACGTGAAGACCGTGCGTTCCAAGTAGTGTAAAGAACCCTGATAAGAAGGCACTTGTTTGCATTGTTGCACCTTCGTGAACTGCGTACATGTAAAACTCACGAATTTCGTAGAAAAGGAATCCTCCACCAAGGACAAGCGTAATCACGAACCAAACTAAAAGTCCTTTTAAATCATTATTACGCATTTTAAAGATGGCAATTCCCATCGTGAAACTACTGAATAGTAGTAACAGCGTTTCGATCATAAAATCTTTAACAACGAACAGTTCTTCTGCAGTAGGGCCACCCGCTGTACGCGTATGGTACGTTAAGTACGTTACGAACAGCGTAGAGAACAACGCGATCTCGGCACCTAAGAAAATCCAGAATCCAAGGATATTCAGGCGACTTTGTTCTTCTTGGTATTCTAACGGCAATGATTTATCTAAATGTCCTGCCATTATTTGTCACCCCCTGTAATTCCTTCAACCTTCTTGATTTCATCTACTTTTACATAGAAGCCTGGATCATAATCAAATGAACGAGCAAGCATACAAGCAAAAATACCTGCTAATCCAACGATTGCCATTGGAATCCATTCAAATACTAAGCCAAATCCACCGATAAACCAGAAAATACCTGAGATAAACGGCACACCAGAGTTGCTTGGTAAGTGAATTGGTTTTAAGTCTTCTGCTTTAATTTCTGTTTCATTACGTTTTTTCATGTGCCAAAATGCATCCATTTCTTTCACATGAGGAATTACTGCAAAGTTGTAAGCTTGAACTGGTGATTTAGTCCACCACTCAAGTGTACGACCATCCCAAGGATCGTTTGCAGTGTCGCGTTTGTTTTTCCATGCACTGTATAATAAGTTAACTACTAATACGAAGAAGCCAAGACCCATTAAGAATGCACCGATTGTTGAAACTAAGTTTAATCCGTTCCAGCCAAGGTTGTCTGCATAAGTTTGCATACGACGAGTCATACCGTCTAAACCTAGGAAGAATTGTGGGAAGAAACATACGTTAAATCCAACAACAAAAATCCAGAATGAAATTTTTCCTAATTTTTCGTTCAACGTGTGACCGAAAATCTTTGGATACCAGAAGTATAAACCTGCGAAACAGCCAAACACTGTACCAGAGATTAATACATAGTGGAAGTGAGCGATTAGGAAGTAACTGTTATGATATTGATAATCGGCTGATGCCATCGCAAGCATAACCCCTGTTACCCCACCGATTACGAAGTTTGGAATAAACGCTAATGACCAAAGCATCGCAGTCGTAAATTTGATACGGCCTTTATACATTGTAAAGAGCCAGTTAAAGATTTTAACTCCGGTTGGTACGGCGATTAACATCGTTGTAATTGAGAAGAACGAGTTAACTGACGGTGAGTTACCCATTGTAAAGAAGTGATGCACCCATACAAGGTAACTTAAGAATGCGATACCGACCATTGATACAACCATTGCTTTATAACCGAATAAGTTCTTACGAGAATGTGTACTGATAACTTCTGAGAAGACACCGAATACCGGTAAAATAACGATATATACTTCAGGGTGACCCCAAATCCAGAATAAGTTAGCCCACATCATTGGAAGACCGCCGTTAGCCATTGTAAAGAAGGCTGTTCCGAATACACGGTCAAGTGTCATAAGTGCAAGCGCTACTGTTAATACAGGGAACGCGAAAATAATAATAATTGATGTGATGAAGATTGACCAAGTAAACATTGGCATTTTCATCATTGTCATGCCAGGGGCACGCATTTTTAAGATTGTTACAAAGAAGTTGATACCAGTCATTAATGTACCAGCACCAGCAATCTGTAGTGAAACGGCATAGAAGTTATTTCCGATACCTTCACTGAATTCTTTACCTGCAAGCGGGAAGTAACTTGTCCAACCTGCATCAGGAGCTCCTCCGATTACGAAAGAAAGGTTAAATAGCATTGCTCCCATAAAGAATGTCCAGAAACTAATTGCGTTTAAGAACGGATATGCTACGTCACGCGCACCAATTTGTAATGGAACGATTACGTTCATTAGTCCGATAATAAATGGCATTGCCATGAATAAGATCATGATAACACCGTGAGCCGTGAAGACTCCGTTGTAGTGATGTTCATCTAAAATGTTCATACCCGGGAATGCAAGCTGCATACGCATCATGATTCCATCGATTCCGCCGCGGAAAAGCATTAATACAGCTGAAAGGATGTACATGACACCGAGTCTTTTATGGTCAACTGTTGTTAACCATTCTGTCCATAACCATTTCCATTTCTTGAAATATGTTAAGACAAAAACGATACCGATGACCGTCATAGCGATTGCTGCATCAGCAGCGTAAATCATAGGTTCGCCAGTGACGAAAAATTCATCTAGCTTCATTATGTCTTCCCCCAATCATTACGTTATTTAGTGTAATAAATGAATGTTATTCATGATTTGAGTGATCCATGTTTTCCATTTCTTCATTACTCGTTTTTTCGTCTTCTTTCATCTTGCTGTGATCATGTCCTGTACCACGTTCTAGCTCTTTGCCAGGAATGTATACATCTTTTGCATGGTCAATCCATTTTAAATGTGTACCGTTGTAAGTTTGACGACCAACAACGCCTGGGCTTAGGATTTGATCATATTTCTTTTCAGTCAATTTACCAGCTGTACCTTTTACGTCACTAACCCACTCTTTAAAGTCTTTGTCCGTTTGAGCTTGAACTTCGAACTGCATTTGAGTGAAATGTTCACCAGAGAAGTTAGCACTACGTCCCATATAAGAACCAGGCTTATCAGCTTCTAAGTATAATGGCATTGACATGTTGTTCATCGAATATTTTTGTCCGCCAAGTTCTGGTACCCAGAATGAGTTCATAGGCCCTTGAGCTGTTAACTCAAATTTCACTGGCGTATCCGCTGGAATGTTTACGTAGTTAACCGTCTCGATATTTTGTTCCGGATAACTGAAAATCCATTTCCAGTTTGCAGATGTAACGTGAATCACGATTGGATCTTTATCCTTTGATTCTGCCGGTACTTCTTCTGCAGAATAGATCGCTTTAACAGTTGGCACTGCTAATAGAATTAAGATGATGATTGGGAATGCTGTCCAAATAACCTCCATCTTTAAGTTACCTTCTTGCTCAGGTGGCTCATAGTCCATGTTTTCAGGTTTTTCACGATATTTGACAAGAACAAATATAAAAATAGCAAATACGACAACAACCACGATCAACATCATCCACATAGACCAAATGATTAAATCAGATTGCGTTTTTGCAACAGGACCTTGCGGGTTCAATACAGCAAGCTTTGAACAACCGCTCAAAAATACTAGTGAAAGCGCAGATAGTAAACCTACTAGCTTCCAAAATCCTTTTTTTGGTTTCACTTAAAACTCTCCTTTCTAACAACACATGATGCGAAGCCTATATTGATGAACATTCAAAATGCGCTATCTTTCGCTAGATAACGACATTTTTATACAGACTCTCTTCCCCCTTATTTGTAGGCCACTACTATTGTAATACAAAGTGACATTTTTTTCGTCCCTTTTGCTTTATTTTTTTATATTAAAAATATTCTAATATAGTGACTGTACCAATGGGGTTAGAGTGCTTCAACCTTGCGATATTCTATCACATAATTTGGTATGAATAAATGTAAATAAAAGGATTCAGCTCCCATTTCTTAACTATTTCTTTAGGAATAACTGCAAAATTAGCTTTGTATGTTTGCTTCAACATTGATATATCAATACACATCGACATAATTGAATATTTTGTGACAAATTTTCAAAGAAAATGTGACGCCCTGTATGAAACTTATTTTGCCCGTTAATTCCCCTTTACTTTATAGCAAATATTTGTTTTTTTTGCTTAAAATTCTTTCTTTCGAAAATATGAACAAAACGTGAATTTTTTTAAAAAGCTTTTTTTTATAGAAAAAAGCTGCGTGTTATTCACGCAGCTCTTGATCCATAAATTCTTTAACTGTGATATCATCCCCTGCTTTATCCAGCAGCGTTGTCGTTGCTGGAAACGGATGTTTAATATGACTCGGTATTTTTTCATACAGCACAAAATAATCACTTTTTGGGACCGCAGCATCAATTGTATATGTATCGTGCACCAAAGCCGCCTTTACTCGCTCAATTTGTTTACTTCTATTTGTTCCTGTAAACAGCGCATATGTCCCTTTATTTGTATGGATATCATCATAATCCACTAAATTGCTCATTTTGGTACTGACTTCAATACGCAGGCGTTTGTTCCATCCTTGCTTCAATACGGCCATTCCTTCTTTATCACCAGGTATGGAGAATAAGGCTATGTATGTATTAGAGTGATCAACCCGTTTAAAATCTTGCAGCGTAATCTTTGCAGAACCATCAATACTTTCTTTATGCTCCCAATTTCGCAAATGCTGCTGCACACTTGCAGCATTGTTTTCAATTGGATATCGAATCATCTCATACGCAACAATTACAACCGCTATACAAATGAACAGAAATAGCAACCGCTTTATCTTTCGCACATCTATTCACCTTCCTTAGCTTACTCCCCTTTTATGTAATTGCCTAAATTATAACTTCCTATTAAACCTCTGTCTATGCACTAGGAGAACTACGTTTTTTTTTACCACAAAAGGGATTTTTCAAACCTTTTGTCATAAAAATACGCTAAAAGACTCAGTAGCTGTTGAACCAAAAGAAACCGATCCCTGCCCCCTTCTCATCTTCATAACAAAAAAAGATACCCGTTTTGACACAGGTATCTTTCAGCTTATATATCACAGCTTTCCAAAAGTAAACCCTATAAAGGGTCATTTGCTGTTCTTTTTATTACACACATCTTTCCGCACACATGTATCCCTTGACCTGATACCCATGCTTTTTGAGCTGCCGAATGCTTAAATTTCGGGAAATGCTGTCAGGAACAATTACGACCACTTCTTTATATGGAATTTCTGCATGCTGTCTCTCTAAATAAGGAAGCGGAATATGGATTGCTTTTTGACAGGGGGTTTGTTTCATTTCATGAAAATGACGAACATCTACATACGAAATTGTTGTAGAAGCACAGTCGACGGTCGTCACTTTCTTTATTCCCTGCACCGGCACATAGCGTTTATAAAAACTGTAACAAATTAATAAAAGTAAAATACCTATGCTCATATATAGTATCGCCATGTTTTCCTCCCAATTAATTTCTATACCCCTGTATGTATACTATATTCAAAAGAAAGAATCAACACAGAAGCACTCTATCTCATTTCTCTCTGTAAGAAAAATGGTCTTTTTACACTTTATTATGAAACCACAATAAAGTGACGAAATCAATCCTTATTTATTTTGATTTTTCGAAAGATTTAAATACTAGTAAACAGATCGTTTTTTCTTATTATAATGAAGAAACGCAGAATTTTTATTTTCACTTCCCCTTTTCTTTCCAGTTAAAACTGAGGTTCGCTTATGAGTAATACATTAGAACCAATGTTGCACAAACGTCAGAAAAATGATTCTAAAAATGAAGGATGCGAGATAGGATAGTATGAACACGTGAAGGGAGAGATATGATGTTTGATTTGTACTATGTTGTATTATTTACAGATCAAGGTGAGGTAGCAGGCACATGCCCCATCTATATAAGTCCCGAAGAAGACGTTGAAAAAGAACTATTAAAAAATATCACTTTGCATAAACAAAGGCTGCAGTCAAAAAAAGAAAAAGTGTTTTATTTTGACCAGGATAAAGAGGATATGACAGATTTATCAGATCAATATACACACATCCTTACATTTACTAACAGCGACAGTCAGATTGCAAAATGGCTGGAAGAAGCACATGAAAAGCTGTGCAAAACCGGTGAGCTTTTTGTGGAGAACGGTTATTTTCAAAACGTTTTTATGCAATATATTAATCAAAAAAACAATGTTTTAGAAAATTACTCGTATGAAGTTTATGAGGAATCCGTAAAATTCATATATCGAACGAGAGACTATATTATGATTGGCTCAGAAAAATACGAGTTAACTTAAAAATGCGATATACACTAAAAAGGAAAGCTTTGGAAACGAAAGCTTTCCTTTTTTAGATTAATCTCCGTCAAGGTTTGCCCGACAATTATTATGAGACAAAGAGGTACTTTGTGCTTCATGCTGTTTTTTCTCACCCTGCATTGTCATATCATCTTTTTCCGTTCTTCCTTTAGCGATGTGTTTAGTTTTATTTCCTTGGTTTAATGTCATGTTCATTCCCCTTTCTGGTGGATATAGTGTATGAAAATAACTCACACGCCATAAGAGGAAATGATATGAAAAAGCCCCTCTTAAATTGAGTGAGCTTTCTGCCTAAAACTGCTTTTCCTTTTATTGCTGAATCCGCATGAAAGGATATTCTCTATTTTAAACGTTCGCTTCTCGTTCCTTAGTAAGCACCAAGCTTTTACGCTCTGAGGATAAATTTTATACACAATAATAAATCGCTGTGTCAAACATCCTTTATCGTCCATATAAATAATTTCAACAGGTCGTCTTGAAGAGTAGCTTTCTTGAAGTAGCTGTCGCATAGAATTCGCTCCTTTAATTTTTAGTTTATCGAACACATGTTCTTTTTTCAAGTGTTTTAAACTGAATAATTCTTTAGCTTTTACAGCTTAAAACGGGGAAAAGCATGGGGAAAATAATAAAAACCATACAAATATTAGGTAATTGTGATATGGTAAAAGGGATTACTTAAGTTGGGAGAGGTGCATGATGGAAAGTAACATACTTAAATGGATCCCCGTTCCTTACTTTCAATTAAATCAAGAAGGTGAAATCCTTCATTTTTCTAGTCAAGCACATTCTTATTTTTCTTCAGTCTCCAGTCTGTGGAGCATTATTCATAAAGACGATCGGAAACAAGCAATGTGGATGCTGTCACAGCACTCCTCATCTAACCCCATCATCAGGCATTTGCGTTTGAGAACGACCGATGATACATTTGTGAATTTTAAATGCACGATTCATTGGAAAAATGGTGTAGGACATTTAGTATGTACCGAAAAGAAGAATGTCAAGGATCCGTTAGATGTTGTATTATCTGCTCAATCCTATTTAGAAAACTCGGACAAACGATTAAAAGAGTCGGACAAGGTGTTAAATAATGCAGCAGATTTATTATTTAACCGATTAAAACGCTAATTAAGTAAACAAAGTCTAAGCTATATTTCATTATTTCTATCATTTTTAAAATCATTAAAAGGCTACCTATAGGGGTGGCTTTTTGTTTTGTTCTGCATGTAAAGTCATTCTCTTTTCGCCCGCACCATTTAGTACAGAGTACATACACTAATAGGCATACTTTCCATATTTATTCTTCCTATATTTATGTTTTGCTCAGAAAAAAATTCCGAATACTCAATAAATGTTTGAACATTTTTAAAAATTGACATATATTATAAACAAACAATCATTTGAATGTTTGAATGAAGGAGGAAATCATGCCAAAAGACCGCTGTGATATTTATTGTTTTAATGAAGAAAAAGTAAATCGTATTAAGCCTGCCATCGATGCCGAAGCTGTTCAAGGGGTTTCTGCCTTGTTCAAAGCGTTAGGAGATGAAACGAGGCTTAAAATTGTCTTGGCTCTGTATAAAGGCGAGGAATTATGTGTATGTGACGTAGCCAATATTGTAGGCTCTACAGTTGCGACTGCTTCTCATCACTTAAGACTGCTGCGTAATATAGGAATTGCCAATTATCGCAAAGAAGGAAAGTTAGCTTTTTATTCTTTAAGGGATGCACATATTAAACAAGTAATTGATATCATGTTTGCTAAAAAAGAAGACGTAACCATTTAAGTTTTTTTTACCGTATAGGGAGTGGGACACAATGAAACACGAAGATAAAAAAAATCATCAGCATACCGGAAGCTGCTGCAGCGGATCTTCTTCAACAGAAATTGAAAGCAAGACCTGCTTCTCCGCTTCTACTGAAGAGCCTTCTTCCTGTGGCACAAAGAGTCATGAACACAGTCACAGCTGCTGTTCAGATACGATTGCGTTAACGACCGATAAAGGCCAGCATTCTTGCTGCAGTGATCACGATATAGTACCGGGCGACAGTGACATAGAAGAAACGGCTGAATACCGCGTATATGGAATGGATTGCCCTTCCTGCGCCGCGACGATTGAAAAAAGTTTAAAAACATTAAACGATATTCAACACGTAACCCTCAACTATAATACAGGAAAGCTCCAGGTAGCGGCGGCAAGTGAGTCAGCTCTGTCACTCATTCCAAGCTCCGTAGAAAAACTAGGGTTTAACATTGAGGCTATCCAATCAAATAAAAAAATGAAAACGTATTTGATTGAAGGAATGGACTGCGCGGCTTGTGCGAACACGATTGTGAATCATTTAAAAACAGTTCCTGCTGTCAAAGATGTACGCGTTAACTTTTCAACGGGAAAAGCACAAATTGAGCACGATAACGAAGCCGATGACATTATTAAAGAAGTATCTAAAGCTGGGTATACCGCTACTTTAGTAACCAGCAGCAGGCAGTCTGCTGAGTCGCGGCACCATAAAGGGCAAAATGGACCGATTGTTTTTTCGGGTATTTTCATCGCATTAGGTTTTATCGGTTCTCATACAGGAATTGCTTCTTATATGACAACTGTACTCTACGCTATTGCCATGATTGTCAGCGGATATAAGCCGGCTAAAAGTGCTTATTACGGAATTAAAAGCCGTTCTTTAGACATGAATGTTTTAATGACCGTTGCAGCACTTGGAGCAGCTGTTATTGGGGAATGGCTTGAAGGTGCTACGGTCGTTTGGCTATTTGCTTTAGGTGTTGCTCTGCAAACAAGGTCGATTGAACAAACAAGAAACTCGATACGAGGTTTGATGGACTTAGCTCCTTCTGAAGCATGGGTGAAAGAAAACGGCCAGCTGATTAAAAAAGCAGCGGAAGATATTTCAATCGGCACTACGATTGTCGTAAAGCCAGGAGACCGAATTCCGCTAGATGGTGAAATTATAAACGGCGAATCCAGTATCAACCAAGCTCCTATTACAGGCGAATCTATTCCAGTTGATAAAGTAATCGGTGATACGGTTTATGCAGGCACCATTAACGAAAGCGGATCGTTAGAAATTAAGGTAACAAAGCTAGTGGAAGATACGACGATTTCTAAAATTATTCATTTAGTGGAAGAAGCACAGGAGAAAAAAGCGCCTACTCAAGCATTTGTTGATAAATTTGCAACCATTTACACGCCTATCGTCTTTATTTTAGCTTTATTCATTATGGTCATCCCTCCCCTGTTTGATGGTGCATGGAGTGAGTGGTTTTACAAGGGGCTTGAATTATTAGTTGTGGCTTGTCCATGTGCGCTAGTCATTTCTACTCCCGTCGCCATTGTATCTGCGATTGGAAACGCGGCGAAAAATGGCGTGCTCATTAAAGGCGGGACGTTTTTAGAAAAAGCTGGTGCAATCAATGCAATTGCTTTTGATAAAACAGGCACGCTAACAGAAGGCAAACCAGCCGTTTCAGAGGTTGTTTCCCTTGCTGCTGAAGAAAATCAGCTTTTAGCGATAACAAAAACGCTTGAAGACTATTCGAATCACCCCATTGCCCGTGCTATCGTGGAGTATGCAGCGGAGAAAAAAATCGGTTCTTTACAAGGATCAAATTTTAAAATCCTTACAGGAAAAGGCGTGCAGGCAACAATTCAAGAAACGGTTTATTACGCAGGTAATGCAAAATTATTCTCAGATTTAGAAACACCTCTATCCGACTGCTGGTCTCATATTGAAAAGCTTCAAAACGAAGGTAAAACGATTATTATTATCGGAACAGCTAAAAGTGTTCTAGGTATTATTAGCGTAGCTGATACCATCAGACATACAACCGTATCTGCTTTAGAAAGCCTCAAACAAAACGGTATGCAGCAAAGTGTGATGTTGACTGGTGATAACGAAGGAACAGCTAAAATGATTGCTTCTCAGTCTCGGATAGACCGCTATTTCGCCGATTTGATGCCTGAAGATAAAGTGAAAGCCATACAGCAGCTTCAAGATGAAGGCTATCAAACGGCTATGGTTGGAGATGGGATTAATGATGCCCCTGCTCTAGCTACTGCTGATCTTGGAATTGCAATGGGCGGTGCTGGTACTGATACGGCTATGGAAACAGCTGATATTGTTCTCATGGCAGACAATTTAGAAAAGCTTCCTCATACGATGAAGCTAAGCCGCAAAGCGTTAGCTGTCATCAAACAAAACATTTGGTTTTCTATTATTGTTAAAATCATTGCCTTAGCTTTTATCTTTCCAGGGTGGCTTACTCTGTGGATTGCCGTCTTAAGCGATACAGGAGCAGCGCTACTTGTTATTTTAAACAGTCTTCGCTTACTCAAAATGAAAAATTAAATGTAATCCGTAAGCTTTCCAGCAGGCGTTGGAAAGCTTATTTTCTAGGAGGGTTTACGTGAATAACCGCTGGAATCAATTTATTTATAAGTGTTGGGCTCCTTTTTACGATGCGTTTTTTAATAACGGGATGTTTTATCGAGCCAGAAAAAAAGTCTTTCAAGACGTCCACTTTTCATCTGAACAGCGCATTTTATTTGTAGGTGTTGGAACGGGTGCAGATTTAGCTTTTATTCCTCATGAAGTAAATGTAACAGCCATCGACTATTCCAGTGAAATGCTTCAAAAAGCAAAAAATAAATACAAAAATCCATCTATAACCTTCCACCAAATGGACGCTCAGCAGCTAACATTCGACTCTTTTTCGTTTGATGTAGTTGTAGCAAGCTTAATTCTTAGCGTAGTACCTGATGCGGAGCAAGCTTTAAAAGAAATGACAAGAGTAGCAAAGCCTAAGGGAACTATCCTGATTTTTGATAAATTTGAAACTAAAAAGAAATCAGCGGCTTTTCCTAAAAAAATATTCCGCCCCTTCGTAAAATTACTAGGAACGGATATTGGACTCTCTTTTGAACATGTGTTTGAAGCAAGCCGGGATCAGCTTATCTTGAAGGAGAATTCAAGCGTCATGTTGAAAGGTATGTATCGGAAAATTAGTTTGCAGAAAGTTGATGAATGACTTCAAAGACGAATGATGCCTTTTTCACATGATGGATGTACATATTATTGTCTAGCTTTAATTGAAGAAAGGATGAACATTTTGATGATAAAATCAAAGGTCATAACAGTTGTCCTTGCAGCAAGCATGGTCTCCGGCTGCGGAAACGAAAGTAAAGAAAGTTCAGGGAGCAAACATACAGAAGCAACACAACATGAAGAACATCAGCAGCACACATTAGGTGATAAACGAGAAGAAACAAAAAATAGTGAAACTCTTCCCTCTTTTCTAAGTGACAAGTCCGAAGACATGCAGCTTATTTATGCAGCCGCTGCTAAGCATCAAACCTTACTAGAAAATATTCCTTGCTACTGCGGATGTGGAGAAGAAGCTAATCATCAAAACAACTACGACTGTTTTATCTTCGAAAACAAAGAAAACGGCGCAGTGACGTGGGATGATCACGGAACAAAATGCAGCGTCTGTTTAGAAATAGCGGCTCAAGCTGTAGTAGACTACAGCAAAGGCAAAAGCATCGAAGACATTCGCCAAGAAATCGATGATAAATATAAGGAAGGCTATGCCCCGCCTACTCCTACGCCCGAGGTATGATGCTTCAGTATAAAATAAAAATTAGTAAAAGACTTTGATTTCTTTATTCAAAGTCTTTTACTAATTTTATTATTGGTTGATAAAATCTCGGTTTACCTCACCTTTTTAAGTCCTTGTAAAACGCCATAATGTAAAAATAACACATTTGGACGTTTATGTACTGAATCCTCAGGGAATATGCTTTCTAACACCCAAATATAACCATGAGAGAAAAAAAAAACTATGAGTAATTCTGTAGAAACAAATCATTCAGCAAAAGTTGAAGGAGCAATTAATTCTATGAGCGAGGAGAAAAAAGAGGATATTCTCTCTAGCTTCGAAGGATTCAAAAGTTATCTAGGGGACAAGGTCTCAAAAGGCGAAAAGTTAGGGATGAATGAAGAACAGCTTGCTAAAACAGCTCAAAAAGTAGCTGATTACCTTGCCAAACATGAAGAGCCGCGCAATCGAGAGGAAAACCTGCTTCACGAACTGTGGAAGGTTGGAGACAAAGAACAGCAGCATCACCTTGCCCATATGCTTGTAAGATTAGTTCAATAAATAAAAAAGATGACACGGCAGCGTGTCATCTTTTTTATTTGCAGATATTAAACAGCTGGAATGATAATTTGCTGGCCAATTTGTAATTTTGCAGGATCCACACCAGGATTTGCATCCTGCAGCTGCTGAACGGTCATGCTATATTTTTTCGCAATGCTATAAAACGTATCTCCTGCTTGTACAGTATACGTAGCGACAGGAAGAACAATTTGCTGACCAATTTGCAGTTTTGCAGGATCTACGCCAGGGTTTGCATCCTGCAGCTGCTGAACGGTGATATTATACTTCTTTGCAATGCTATAAAATGTATCTCCAGATTGAATGGTATAGAATGTAACTCCATTAGAAGATAAATTTAAATACTTAGCAATTCCACGCGCGTGCGCTTCTCCCACTTCCCGAAGAAACGTAGCGTTTTTTAATTTTTCAGCGTCGGCTGTCGTATCGATAAACAAGTTTTCTGTTAAAACAGCTGGCATATTTGTTTCACGCAGTACAGCGTAATTAGCCGTTTTTAAACCGCGATCTGCAATCGTTCCAAATTTCTGCATGATTGTTAAAATTTCCGTGTGCAGCTCTTTTTGTAAAAGATAAGATTGACTTCCCTCTTGTGATGGATACCGATACGTTTCAAATCCAGTACCGCTGCCAGCATTGATATGCATAGAAACAAAAATATCCGCTCCCCATGCATTAGCCCGGTTCGCTCGATCTGATAATGAAACAAACACATCGGTTGAACGAGTTACTTGAACATCTACGGAATAGTTATGTTCTAAATACGCCCGCGCGTGTAGTACAAGCTGCAGCGTAATATCTTTTTCACGCAAATTATTTCCTAAAGCTCCTGAATCTGTACCGCCGTGTCCTGCATCTAGCCATACTTTTTTCATGTGAACCTTTCCTTTCAATCATAATATAAAAGAACTTGTGATTAACACCGGCTTTGCCTGATAATTTATCTCTCATTCTATATATATATGTGATTGGACAAGAAGGGTTCGTCCCCTTAAAACATTCAAAAAAATTCACACAAGAAAGCAGGATTTCGCTAGGTATTCTCCGCTGTTTTAAAGCACAAAATAAAGATGAACAAATAGGATACATAAGCTGGACTGCTTGTTACACCGCTGTTGATTTCCGTGCAAGGCTTCGTTTTGCCCTCCAATCATCAGCTAGAAGCAACTGCATACATGAAACTTACTTTTACCATAGACATAAAAAATCCGAGCGAATTGGATTTATCCCTCGGATCTTCCTTTAACTAACGTCCACGCCTTTTAATGCAGATAAAAAGCAGGTTCGACATCTTATCTTCTGCTATTTCTCACTAAAAGCAATTTTTAAGCCAATAAGCGTAAAGATAGAGCCTTGCACGAGATTAAGCCGCTTAGACAGCGCCGGAGATTTTCGCAAAAACTCCCCTACTTTCCCTGCAAATAGACTAATTAACGTAAAAATAATCAGCGCTTGAACTAAAAATACGGCGCCGTAAACGAGCATTTGCTGTGTGGCGTGTCCGGTTGAATGATTAACAAACTGAGGTAAAAGAGCAAGAAAAAAAAGCGAAACTTTTGGATTCAGCAGATTCATAATCACTCCTTTTTTATATAGCACCTTGTACTCAACGGCTTCTTTGTTTTCAACAGCGAGAGCGGAATCTTTTGCTGTAAACGTCTTATAAGCCAGATATAATAAATAAGCTGCTCCAGCGTATTTTACAATAGCAAACGCTAAAGCCGATTGATAGATAACAGCCGATAGACCCAATGTTGCTGCAGCTATATGACCAAGCAAGCCCGTACAAAGCCCTAATGAAGTCGAGATTCCTGCATATCTACCGTTTGATATGCTTTGTGCTAAAACAAATAAGTTATCAGGTCCAGGCATAACCGTAAGCAAAGCGGCTACGCCTAAAAAAGAAGTGATTGATACGATATCCATAAGTCGTTCTCCCCCTGCATGATTTTGCCCACCATTATAGCATTTTTTACTATCTAGTATTCAAAAAAATAAAATTCATCCACAAAAGAAGAGGCTGGGACATAACTAAATCAATCTAATCTAAAGACAAACAAATGGGATACATAAGCTGGACTGCTGTTACACCGCTGTTAATTTCCGTGCAAGGCTTCGCTTTCCGCGGGCATAGGTGAGCCTCCTCGTCGCTTGCGCTTCTGCGGGGTCTCACCTATGCCGCTTTTCCCGCAGGAGTCTTCGCCTTACCCTCCAATCAACTGCTAGAACCAACTATACACATAAAATCTATATTCAACATAACAACAAAAAAACACGAACTACCAATCAAAAAATAATTAATAGTTCGCATTTGACTTCAACTGAAATACTTTTTTCCCAGCTTCATTTTTACTACTTATTTAATTTGTTTTTCTATGATCTGTTCTTTAGCTGAGGCAGTCTGTGCTTCTGCTGCTTTCATTTCATTATTAACATCGATTGCTTCTTTTAAATACTCGGTTTTGTATCCGCTTTTAAGTGCCCAAGCATAAAAGAATAGTGCAACAATTGCAATAAGACCCATATCCCAGCCGTATTTAATAATATTGAGTCCCCCGAACTTTTCACTTCCTATCCAAGAGATTGTCATCATACATAATAAGTAGACAATCATCCAAACGCCAGCTCGGAAGTTTTGACCAAAGCCTTTCCATTTTGATTTTGCTTGGTAATAAAAATAAATTGGCAAACCAATTAAAATAATAAATAATACCTGTCCAGTTAACGGCCATCTTGCCCAGTAAAGAGTAAGTGAAGCAAAAATAAATCCAAGAGGCGCTATTACGTTTAACCCTTTTATACGTAAAGGTCTATAAAGATCGGTTCCCGTTTTTCTTAACGTCATAGCGGTAATAGGACCGGTAAGATATGAAATTAATGTAGCTACAGAAATAATTTCGGCTAATATCCCCCAGCCTCTAAATAAAAATAAAAAGATGAATGAGACAAATAGATTAAAAAACATGGCTTGACGCGGAACTCCGTAAAGCGGATGAACTCTTCCCAATATATTCGGCAAGTATTTATTTTTTTCCATACCATAAATCATGCGTGACGTGGTAGCTGTATACGTAATACCTGTTCCTGATGGCGATACAAACGCATCGGCATATAAAACAATAACAAGCCAGTTAATATTTAACGCAATCGCTAAATCGGCAAACGGCGAATTAAAGTTAAGATGACTCCATCCTTTTACGATTTCTGAAGGATTTACCGCTCCAATAAACGCAATTTGAAGCAATACGTAGATCACGGTCGCAATTAAAATGGATCCTACTACCGCAATCGGAATAGAGCGACCTGGATTTTTCGCTTCTCCCGCCATATTAATAGGGCTTTGAAAACCGTTAAAAGCAAACACAATCCCAGACGTAGCAACAGCTGTCAAAACGCTTGCCCATCCATTTGGAGCAACGCCTCCTGCAGAGGAGAAGTTTCCTCCGTGAAACCCTGCGAATAAAAGAGCACCAATTGTAAGCCCTGGAATTACAATCTTAAAAACAGTAATAAGTGAATTAGCTTTCGAAAATAAGCCTACGGTCCAATAATTTAGAAGAAAATAAATGATTAATAGTCCTGTAGCAATAGCCAAGCCTTTTCCGGTAAGAATCCCGTTTTCTACTAAACTGCCTGTCCATTTCGCCCACTCCCACGGCCATGAACTCATATACTGAACAGAAGCAACGGCTTCAACAGGAATAACCGATACGATTGCAATCCAGTTTGCCCAAGCCGCAATAAAGCCAAGAAATGAGCCGTGCGAGTATTGCGTATATTTAACCATTCCTCCTGCTTCTGGAAACATCGATCCTAGTTCACTGTAAGAAAGAGCTATAAATAAAATAACAACCATTCCAATAATCCAAGAAGCAATTGCTGCGGGGCCTGCAATTTGAGCAGCTCTCCATGCTCCAAACAGCCATCCTGATCCAATAATAGATCCAAGGCCAACCATCATGAGAGAAAACGTTCCCATTTTTCTATGTAAGTTATTCATGTATCTAACACCTTTCTTCTATATTTTCTGAGAAGTGAGTTATTAAGCGCTTTCATTAAATTTAAAAAATAAAATTCATTTTGAACTTTAAAAATGCTGCTTAAAAATACTAACCAAAAGCTTTTCCATTCATTTACGCGCCCCCTTTCTTCATTTATTATTTGTTATTATATCATCATCAAGTTAAAAAGTACGCGTTTTGAATAAAAAATATTTTTATTTTTAGAATTTTGTGCGTTTTTTTAATTAAAAGTACGCGTTTTGAACACTAACATTCATAAGAGCTGCCTTTCCCTTAAAGTGATATACAAACGATCTTGTTGCAATAACCAGAAAAAAAGCAGGATAAAATGAGCGCTTCATTTTATCCTGCTTTTTTAAGTTATTTCACAACAGCTAATACCGTTTCTTTAAAGCTGTTATAAACATAAGACCAAAGAGCCGGTTCTTCTTTATATCTTGTTCGTAACGAAGAAAAGACTTCTTTTTGTTTTTCTTCAAACGAAGGATCTTCTTTTGAAGGAAGCGTGGCACGAAGCTCATCGACGATTTGCTGAACTTCGGGAGCACGGGGGCCCCACTTCCCAAGTAACGTCCCTTCATTATTAAAAATTAAAATAATCGGAATGGCACGTCCTCCGTTTGTTAAGTGACGGTCAATTAATTCGGTGTCTGCATCTCGCAGTGCAACGCGCACATCGATACCGGCAGCTTCAGCTACTTTACGAATGATTGGGTTAATCATCATCGCATCTCCGCACCAATCTTCAGTAATCGCTAAGAAATGAAGCTTGTGAGCCTTTAATTTGTCAGCCAGTCCATCTTTAGGAAGCAGAAATTGTTCATAAACAGCTAAACTTTCCTCTTTTAATGTACTCATGTCGTTCATATATGTTTGGATTGATTTTCCTTCTTCAAAATACTGCTGTTCTGTTTTCATCAAAATCCCTCTTTCTTTTTTGTATACGAATAGATGAGATGTAAAAATTCGGTTTACTCTTTTCTATACGCACTACTAGTATAGCTTTTAAGCACAGTGAATCAAAATATAAAAGTCAGCGCTTTTTTTAGCCTGCGACAGGATTTACAAAACTTCAATTTAAAAACAGGACATTGAGATGTTATAAAAAAAGAGAATGGGGTACATGTACACTATCAATGTAACAAATTTTAAATCTTTGTGAATATTTGAGAATGTTTATTGTGTAACCGTCATCTTTTGATTATGATAATGATATGTTAGCTACTTGACTAAATATGGAGGATGAGGCAAATATGAATCAATCCCCGCATGAAAAGCGAAAAAAACGCAAACAGTTTGTAGAACGTTTAAGGCTAAAAGGAATCAAAATAGAGCTGACAAAACCGCGCTCTCACTTTTCTTCACTATCCTTACTAAAATCATAACTCGTAACCACCTTTTTCTAAAGCGGAACGGTATCGAATTTCAACTATCTATGCTAAGGCTTACATATCATTTCAAAAAGAACAGCTTCTAAGTGCTGTTCTTTTTTGATACTTTTTTATATTTCTGCCTCTGTAAAAAAAATTATAAACCTTTTTCTTTATTTCCTCCTTTTTCTATCTAGGGCTTTCCACTCCCTTTCGTA
This sequence comes from Priestia sp. 10L35, assembly GCF_056395685.1. Lineage (NCBI taxonomy): Bacteria > Bacillati > Bacillota > Bacilli > Caryophanales > Bacillaceae > Priestia > Priestia sp. 10L35. The sequence goes on from NZ_JBFTKA010000003.1 coordinate 459,431, forward strand.
CGGTGTTCTCAAAATATATAGTTCTATAAATTCCTTAAATTACCACTATATTCAAGGTATATATAATATAAGTATATATTGTAAATTTATAACTCTTCCTATATAATCTTGTAGAAAACGTAAAAAAAGGAGAAAATTGATGAAAAAACTGGGGGCAATACTATTATCATTTCTGCTGTTTGTTGGCGTATTTCCAACGTCTTCATTCGCAGCAGCGTCAACATTTGACGCAGATTTCAACAAGTATTTAAAATCAGTAAGCCAAACGCGAGGCTTTGAAGTAACCAAAGACGACGTTGAATATTCACTTTCACTGTATGACGATAGTCTTGAAAACTACGATACAATCGCAGATTTAGAAGATTTTTTAGGTGAACCAATTGCAGCTGACTTACATAACGTGCAAGATGTGTATGCAGATTTTGACTTAGACAAAACAAGCTTAAATGCGTTGTTAAAAGAGAACGGTCAAAGCTTAGACGACTATGTGTACCTAGATGATTTATACGAGGATGTTGGCTTCTATCTAGAGGGCGACGACTGGTATGAAGATGATGAGTCATATGATGAAGAAGACGCTTCTTACGATGATGAATTATTAAGCGAAGAAGATTTAAGCGGCTTACTATCGTTTATGCAGTCTGAATTAGGCTTAACTTCAGAAGAATTAAATCGAATTGAAGCACATTTTACATCGTTAGAAGATGAGCTTTCAAATGAAGCAACGCTTAACCGCTTAGATCAATTAGGCGAGCGCTTAGCGGCATTCGAAGATTTTGATACAGCAACAGAATTATCTGCTGATCAAATCGCTGAATTAATGTCTATTTATAAAGAAATGCTATCAATCTTCCATTTAGACGCTAAGTTCGCACTTGTACAAGGCGGAAATGAAAGACCGCTTTCTCTTACTGATTTAATCAACTTAGAAGAATTAAAAAATGCAAGTCTAAAAATTTCTCTTTATACAACAGACGGTAAATTTTTAGCAGACATGGTGATCACAGGCGATATGTTTAATTCTGATATCATCACAGACACAGGAAAAGAAGTAGAAAAATCTGCTGAAGCTGTAGCAAAACCAGCTCAAGCGCAAAAACCAGCAGTAGAAAAGAAACAAGAACCGGTGAAGAAACAAACGAATGGCGCTGTACAAAAAACCGTTAAAGGCGGAAAACTTCCTGAAACGGCTTCTAATTATGCAACAAATACATTAATTGGATTAGTACTTGTAGCAGCTGGCTTTGTTCTTTTCCGCAAAGTGAGACGTGCATAAAATGGAACCAAGAAAAACAAGAAGAACAATCAATCGCAAAAAGCGGTTGATTGTTCTTTCCCTTTTAGCCGCCGTCATTTGCTTTGGTCTTTGGTTTACGACCACAAACGCCTATAAATTTGCAAGAGGCTATTTGGCATTTAAAACAATGGATACAGAAGAACCAGCCGCAGCTTCAGTTTCTAAAAGCAAGGACGCTTCAACAGGGGACTCTTCTGCTGAAGCTTCTGCTGTTGAAGCTAAAAAAACGGTACACTCTCGTACTGCTAGCCCGGAAAAAAAGCCGAAAGTGTCAAATGTGTCTTACCCAAAGCAGCCAAAAATCGGTGATTTAATGGGAGAATTATATATTCCTAAATTAAACGCTAAGCTGCCGATCTATCACGGTACGAACGAAGATGAATTAGAAAAAGGCGTGGGTCATTTTGCGGGAAGCGTGCTGCCTGGTCAAAACGACAATTCTGTTCTATCAGGACATCGCGATACGGTCTTTCGTAAGCTTGGCGACGTGGGTGAAGGCGATTCGCTCGTGGTGGACACGGCAGCAGGCACCTTCACATACAAAGTGAACAAAGTACGAATCGTTGATGCGGATGACCGGACTGTTATTGTACCAAAGCCTAGAGCCACTTTAACCGTCAGCACCTGTTATCCGTTTAATTACGTTGGTTCAGCACCTGAACGCTATATTTTAGTCGCTCACCTTGTGTCATCAACACCAAAATAAAAAAGCTGTCCTTAAAAAGGCAGCTTTTTTTAATGAATAGATTTCATTAGTAAATCAAACCATATTTTCAGCGAAGTCGCCGTAATAACGATCGCTAAGATAACTTGCAGCGACGCTACCTTCGTCTTTTGCCCAACAAAAGCGCCGATTGGAGCTGCTAGTAAGCTTGCTCCAATAATCATAAGCGCCGGAAGCAAAAGGACTTGATGCGTCATTACTTTACCGAATGTTGTTCCCATAGACGAAATAAACGTCACGGCTAATGAGCTTGCAATCGTTACGCGCACAGGAATTTTTAACACGGTAATCATAATAGGAACAAGTAAAAATGCGCCTCCTGCTCCGACAATCCCCCCGCAAATTCCAACTAAAAACGCCAGAGCTGCTGCCAAAGGTTTTGAAAACGTCACTTCGAATGAATCGGCCGCTGGATTATTTTTTTTGGGCATAAACATTAATCCTGCAGCAATTGTTGCCATCACGCCGTAAATGAAATTGATCATTCCTTCTGAAAACGAGTTTGATAGCGTTGAACCAATGAGACTGCCAACTAAGACGCTGATACCCATATATAAAATTAACGGTTTATTCAAATAGCCGCTCTTTTTGTAAGCAAGAGCTCCTGAAACAGACGCAAACAGCGACTGTACGGCTCCTATACCAGCTACTTCGTGCGCGCTGAACATTCCCACTCCTACAAGAGGCGGAACAAATAGCAGCAGCGGGTACAAAACAACTGATCCTCCAATTCCAAGCATACCTGCTAAAAATGACCCGAAAAACCCGAGTGCAAATACCGTTATTAATAGTTGTACATCCATGTTTTTACCACCTGCTTTTATCAATCCAATATCATGTTTGTTATAAAGTATGTATACTTACCACGCCTTATCGCTTCTTCCATTGTATCACTGTATATGCTTCTTTTCTGTAAAAATATTGATAAAAGTGCTTTCAATTATTAATTTTTTTAATCATTAAAATCCTATCGACTTTATGCGTTATTTACTTTTAGCCTAAACTTCCTCGCTCTCCTCTTTGTTACTTGTGGTAGAATAAAGAAAAACTAGATGTTAGAACTGCCTACACGCTACGCTTATCTCAGCAGGCCCATCATCACAGGAGGCTTTCGTATGTTTGAATACAAAATTGATGACGAAGTTAGTTTGCATTTGATTGAATCAACTGACGCTTTCCCCTTGCTTTCTCTTATTAACGAGTCAAGACCTTACCTAAAAGAATGGCTCCCATGGGTAGATAGCATGCAAAGTATTGCTGACTACGATGAACTCATCCCTGAATGGAGAGCTCAATATTATAATAACCAAGGATTCCAGGCCATCATTCGGTACTACGGAGAAATCGCCGGGATGATTGGTTTTCACGGAATTAATTGGGGAAACAAAAGTACAAGTCTCGGCTATTGGATTGGACATGATTTTCAAGGAAAAGGTATTATGACAAGAGCCGTACACGGATGCCTGAATTATGCATTTAATACGTTAAACCTTCATCGAGTCGAAATACGCTGCGGCGTTAATAACGAAAAAAGTAAAGCCATCCCTGCGCGTCTAGGTTTTACAGAAGAAGGCATTTGCAGAGAAGGTGAATACCTATATGATCACTACCATGACCTTGTGATTTATGGCATGTTAAAACACGAGTGGAAGCAAGTTCCTTATGCTCCTTGGCTTCTTTCTTAAAAAGCAGGATCATTTGGACAAGCTATCCAACCTAAAGACGAACAAATGAGATACATGAACTGAACCGCTTATGACACCGCAGCTGATTTCCGTGCAAGGCTTCGCTTTCCGCAGGCGGCCGCTGAGCCTCCTCGTCGCTTGCGCTTCTGCGGGGTCTCACCTGTTCCGCTTTTCCCGCAGGAGTCTTCACCTTGCCCTCCAATCACCTGCTAGAAGGAACAAGACAGATGAAACTATATTCACCATAACAAAAAAAACGAACGGTTGATCACATGCTGATCGATTGTTCGTTTTTCACTTGGGTTAAAAACCTTTTGTCCCAGCCTCTCTTTTTTAGTTGAAATACTGAAGCTGTTCGCGGCGAAGCTTATCTTTTTGTTTGTCCGAAATTGAGTAGTCGTAGTTATAAATAGCTCCTTCCCAATCTCCATACATTGGATTTGGAAATACGATTAGCTTTTGGCCAAACGTTTCTTTTTGCTCTTCTACAAGCTTATTTCGATCAGTAATGGACTTTTTATCAAAGCCGCTAAAATCAGATAAGTTATCACCAAACAGCAGGACTACATTATGATTCGTCGCTACTTTTTGACGGCGCGTTTCTTTTCCTTCATCTTTTGGACCCGTTAATAGCACATGGTCTTTGGTTGCTTGAGGAATATGTAAATTCTTTAGGTTTTTAATTGTTGCCTCAAGCTGAGAAGTTGTACGGCCCGAAATATAGTAAATATCTACACCTTTTTGATCCGCATACGTCAAGAAATCAACAGCACCTGGTACTGCTTTCGCTTTTGCTGCTTGCACCCACTCATCCCATTTATAAGGAAATCCTTTTCCGGTTTTGATTGCTGAAGCTTGAAATGGGCTATTATCAAGCACGGTCTCATCTAAATCCAAAATAATGGCAGGCTTTTTATCGGTACTTTTTGCAAGCGCCTCATCTAAACGAAGCTTTCCAGTATTATAGCCTTGGTAATACAAAGCTTTCATTTCGCCGGATGTTTGGTACCAAGCATCGGCCATGATTTGCTGATCAGCTAGGTGTTGAGCGGGTTCTTTTTTCTCAGCAGACACTTCTTTTTCCTGCTGAGGAGCACATGCCGTCAATGAAAAAGCAAGTACAGCCACCCCTGTCAACGCTGATAATTTCTTATTCATTTCGCATCCACTTCCATCTCTACATATTTTTATGCTAATAATGTTATATATTACCTCAATCAAACAAAAAATCAATAAAAATACGAATTATATTTTAATTTTAGTTAAAATTGTTCGTTTTAACTATTTTTTCTCCCTTTTTTTAACCATTATCCAAATATTTGTTTATACATTTTCCAAAATCCGTTTTTCTCATTCTTTCTTTGTAATCTTTTTTTAGAAACATATTGGTTTATCGCTCATTCGCTTCAAAAAAACTTAATAAATCTGAATTATCTAACTTTTAATCTTGTGTTAGATTCTCTCACAAAAGTGCTTTTTTTTGAAAAGATATATAGTAAAATAGATTTTGTGAATTAAAAGACGGTGTTTTCTATTGAAAGTATTGTATAAATATACAAAAGGGGATGGAGATATGAATCACGTAAAACAATGGGGATGGATTACCTTTGGCTGTTTGTGCGTTGCCATAGGGATTCAATTTTTAACCGCTTCTAACCTCGTTATTGGCGGAACAGCAGGACTTGGAATCGTCCTGCAGCATTTAACCGGTATTTCATTTGGGGTATTGTTCTTTATCATCAATTTACCATTTTATTTTATGGCTCTTACGCAAATTGGGCTGCAATTTACGATAAAAAGCTTTATCAGCGTTAGCCTGATGTCAGTGATGTCTGATTTATTAGCTGCCAACTTTTCGTTTGCGCTTCCGCATCCGCTTGTAGCTGCGATTGCGGGCGGCATTATTGTCGGCATTGGACTGATCTTTTTGTTTCGCCACGGCTCTTCTCTTGGCGGAATCAACATGCTATGTGTGTTTCTTGATAAACGTTTTGGCATTAATCCAGGTAAAACAATGCTTTTGACAGATGTGTTGATTGTAGGCTCTGCAACAGTGGTATTCGGCGTAGTTCAAGTTCTTTATTCGTTAATCGGTATCTTCATCATGACAGGACTGCTTGGACGCTATCACAAACGCTCGCCAATCGAACGAACTGGTGAACATATGGAAGAAGAAGCGAAACAACAAACGGCTTCAACTATGTAAAAAAACCGTGCGGGAATGATCCCGCACGGTTTTTTACGCTTATTCTGCTACTTTTACAAGCTGTTTTCCTAAGTTTGCTCCTTCAAATAAACCAAGGAACGCTTCAGGTACATTTTCAAAACCTTCTACAACGTTTTCGCTGTACTTGATTTTTCCTTGCTGCACCCATTCCCCTAACTGCTTAATGCCTTCAGGGAATTTGTCTGCATAGTCGGCTACGATAAAGCCTTTCATTAACGCACTGTTAATTAATAAAGGTGTTTGAACACGCGGTCCAACATCTTGTTTTTCTAAGTTATACAGTGAAATTTGGCCGCAAAGCGGAATGCGCGCAAATTTATTTAATAAGCTAACAACTGCATCTGAAATCTCTCCACCGACGTTTTCAAAGTAAACATCAACGCCATTAGGACACGCTTCTTTCAACGCTTCTTTTACATTTCCTTTTTTATAATTAATCACTTCATCAAATCCGAGCTCATCTTTTAAATAAGCAATTTTATCTTCAGAACCTGCGATGCCAACAACACGTGCGCCTTTAATTTTAGCGATTTGACCAACAACAGATCCAACAGCACCTGCTGCACCGGAAACGACTACTGTTTCGCCTTCTTTTGGCTGACCGATTTCAAGCAGTCCAAAGTAAGCTGTGAGACCAGGCATACCAAGAACGCCGATAGCCGTTGTAATTGGCGCTAGCTCTGGATCAACTTTCTGTAAGTTTTTTGCTTCTGCAGCTGAATAGCGTTTCCAAGGAAGCATACCCGTCACGATATCGCCTTCTTTAAAACGATCTGATTTTGATTCCGTTACGCGTGCTACAATGCCGCCTGCAAGCGGTGCGTTTAGCTCAAATGGAGGAACATATGATTTTGTATCGTTCATGCGTCCTCTCATATACGGATCAACAGAAAGGTACAGTGTTTGAACAAGTACCTCGCCTTCTTTCGCTGTAGGCATTTCAATTTTTTCGTATTTAAACGTATCTTTTGTTGGCATTCCCTTTGGGCGTTCTGCTAATAAAATTTGTTCATTCATCGATATCGCTCCTTTTTATTTCTCTGTTTTTTGTAAAATGTGCTAAACTTACCTTTGTTATTTTAAATTATATATTGTGCACAACGCAAAAAATATGATTGTGCAATAACACCGAAGGAGAAAAAGACATGGAGCTAATTCGCTGTAAAGAAGATGTTGTTAAAAAACTAAACGAGTTTGTTGAAGTAACTCCCCCCGTTATTTTGTTTAAAAAAGGCAATATGTATCCGATTAAAATGGATATCAACTACAACTGGATTGCCACAGACGAACAAGGTCATGAGCATATTGTCGCTTCAAACACAAAGAATGTGCAGGACGACTACTGGTTTAGCTACCATTTTGACTTATATTAAGGAGTTTCCCGGATTTACTCTTCGTAAACGTTATATAAATAAAGTGTTGCATTAATAAAAACAGCGTGCGAATTCCGGCGCTGTTTTTATGTAATAATTAGAGTATCTCAAGCACGTGTTTGAAGCTTTGATCATGTTCCATTTTCTGCATCGATATCTACTTAAGATTATGTTACAATCACGGTAAAGTAATTTATGATTGATAGAATAAAAGCTAGAGCTTGAAAAATTCGAGGTGGATTATGCAAGGTAAAGTTGTATATAAAGAAGGATTTTCAGTGATAGGCATAGCAAAAAACGGAGAGTATCAAAAAGAGAATCTTTTGAAGCAAATACTTAAAGAAAAAGAAATGATTAGCTCTTCAAAAGAACCTCATATGGTTACAGGCATTTGCATGGCTCCGAAAAAAGAAAATTATTTTTATATTGCAGGGACAGAAGTGGCTGATACAGCTTTTATTCCAAACGGTATGAGCGTTCATACGTTTCCTTCGTTTACATACCTGCAGTTTAAACACAGAGGTCCCATTACATCGCTCGGGTCGACGTACAACAGCATCTGGAATGAATGGCTGCCGAACTCTCCTTACAGCATGATTGAAGGTCCTGCTCTTGAAATTGTAAATACAGCTATACACAGCAATTTATATAGTGATACATATGAAATGGATATTTATATTCCCATAAAGCTGGGACAATAAAAAAGGTGAACTTACGTTCACCTTTTTCCTATTTTTGCAGCTGTTTATATAAATGATAAAGAGTAAAAACGCACTCTGGATGACGCTCTTTATGGTTAAAAAATCCGTGAGGAAACATGAGTGAAAGATTCCCTTTTTCAATTCCGGTCACATACTTGTTTTCCATAAGCGGATATTCTTTCACAACCCAGTGCGCTTCATCAATAGTAGACGTAACCACTTCACCAAAGTATACGCCCATACACTCTTCGAATTCTTCTTTTGTCATCGAAAAATAGTCAAAGCAGTTGCTGTCTTCTAGATCATAGTAAAGAAGCTCTAATATTTTCAAACTTTCATCTGTAAAATCAACGATGAATTCATCTACCGCTTTGCTTATTTCATGAATGTGATTCATGCACTGTTCGCGCACTTGATGATAGTAATAGCTAGCTTCAAACTGATGTTCACACGTCACTAACGATTCTCCGTATGATGCTGTTAGATCATGATGCTTGCTCATGCTGACACCTCCACGCTATGCTTATGGAGCAAGTATAACATTAACCAAGCAGATATTGATCATCTTCCATTAACAACCTATCCGTGGCAATATTAGGTTCACTTTTTACTCATTATTCTGCCGTACACAAATCCTCCGCTGACAAGAAGAATACCGCTAATTAATACGCTGCTTAAAAAGGTTTGCGAATGCATCAAGTGATTATACATCATCCACACGCTCATTTCGTCATCTCCTTTTGGCTTTTTTAACTAGTATCCCCGGTTTTCTTACCGCACATGCCGGCGTTTTCACTGTTTTTTCATCAAGTTTCTATATAGTTAAAGCCGTGAAGCCAACTATCTTTTTTCATCGTTTTACTCCTTAAAAAGCCTGCTTATGACTCTGAAGCAGGCTTTTTTTACATGATGAAACAAGTGATTAAGCCGTCTATCCCCACTAATTGTGCATAGTAAGGTATAATTAAAGATAGTTTCACTTTTCTAAAGTGAGAAATACATATGGGGCATCAAAGGAGACATGCAAATGACAGAACTCGAAAAAGCGAAAATTCAGCACCGAAAGCTGTCCAAGGGACAGGTATTTGGAAGGGCCATCGCCATTGCGATCGGTGCGCTGCTCATGGCCACAGGACTTGAAATTTTCCTCGTTCCGAACCACGTTGTCGACGGAGGAATTACCGGTATTTCCATCATGCTTTCGCACCTTACTGGCGTAAATCTAGGAATCTTTCTTTTTGTACTAAATCTTCCGTTTGTATTTATTGGGTACAAGCAAATGGGGAAAACATTTGCCCTTTCCACTATTTTTGGCATACTGGTTGTATCCATCTTAACTTCTATGTTTCATGAAGTCCCCGCGTTTACCGCAGACGTTCTTCTTGCTACCGTTTTTGGAGGGATTATTCTCGGCATTGGAATTGGACTCGTAATTCGCTACGGCGGAGCGCTTGACGGTACGGAGATACTTGCCATTTTAATCAGTAAAAAAATTCCGTTTTCCGTGGGAGAAATTGTGATGTTTTTCAACTTCTTCATTTTAGGAGCAGCGGGATTTGTGTTCACGTGGGACCGCGCCATGTATTCCATCCTTGCGTACATCATTGCAGCTAAAGCCATTGATACGGTTGTAGAAGGATTGGAAGAATCAAAATCCGCTTGGATTATTAGCGAATATTCCGACGAAATTGGCGATGCGATTAATGCGCGTCTAGGTCGAGGCGTTACCTATTTGCACGGTGAAGGTGCTTATACGGGCGATGATAAAAAAGTGATTTTCTGCATCATCACGCGCCTTGAAGAATCAAAGCTAAAAACCATTGTTGAAGATTTTGATCCTACTGCCTTTTTAGCCGTTGCAGATATTACCGAAGTCCGCGGCGGACGCTTTAAAAAACGAAACATTCACTAAAAAAACGCGCAGAAAGCACCATGCTTTCTGCGCGTTTTTTATGTAAGAGATACTTTTTGAACCTGTTTAAACCATTCATAACAAAGAAGCACAATTAAACATAAGTCGATTAAATCGCCTCCGTAATACATCAGCATAGCCCCTTGCTGCGCCCCTTCCGCCGATACGTGCATAGGCGGGTGAGCGTACACATATTTTGATAAAATACCGTGAGCAGCAAGAGCAAGAACCAATACGGATGCCCGGTGCGTAAAAGTTTTTTGATGCGGCGAAGGATCAATTGAAATCATCGATACGGTGAATAAATAGCCGGCTAAAAACACGTGAATATGTACAGCGACATGCACGAAAAAAGAGTGATGCATCATGCCATACAGACTTGTTGTATAAAGAATCCAAAGTCCTCCTACGTTAAGAACAGAAGCTGTCACCGGACTGCTGATGAACCGAACAAATCGTCCTTTTAAAAGTTTTGACACTTTTCTGGCTGCATGAACCGGAAGCGTGCGAAGCAGCAGCGTAAGAGGTGCTCCTAACGCCATTAAAAGCGGAGCTAGCATACCTAAAAGCAAATGCCCCGTCATATGCGCAGCAAAGTCCATATGAGCACGGGCTGCGAGCGGTCCGGCTACAGAAGATATGGCGCATAAAATACCAAGTGTCCAGCTGGACGTCCTATATAATGACCATTTTCTATACGTTGCATTCGAAGAAGCTACAGCCCACATGTATAAAAAAAAGGCAGCGACAAAAGGCAGGGCTAATAAAAGCTGAGACAATACTTCATATTTAATCATGATGTGCACCTTGTTTACGTGTAAACCATGTTAAAATGATGCCAATAAGCAGCATCAAACATGCAAGTACATTCCACGTAATGTCGTAAGGTGCAATCTTCACTCCGTACCGGATTTGATGAAGTCCCATAAGCTTATGCTGCACGGTCCCGTCATAAAGCTGAAACGCCCCGGCTCCAAGCAATACTCCTCCTATCCACCTTTTCACCCACCAGCCGCCTCGGCGCCTTAGATCTGCCACCATAAAAAGTGATGCAATTGTAGCGAACCAGCTGAATGCATGAAACAAACCGTCCGACACTAAACCAGCGGCCGTTGTGGATTTATCATAAAAATGATGCCAATGAAGCAGCTGATGAAACACTGCTTCATCAATAAAAGCAACTAACCCTACGCCAAACAAAAAGCCTGACCAGCTATTTCGAGTGCGATGAACCACGCGCTGATTTGCAGTTGCTTCGTGTTTCTTTTCCATATATATACCTCCCTGGCAGCTCTTTAAGTTTATATCGATTCTAATGAACGTATACCCTATTAAAGAGAAATGAATCTATAATATGGAAAAATAGGAGCTATATCCTAATATCGTTTTCACTATCTTTTCATCATAAAGGTATAGGATAGTATTTGCGAAGCCAATTAGCATATTTTTTCATAGTTTTACTCCCTTTCTAATGACCTGTTTCCCCAGAGCAGGTCTTTTTTATATTCCGCTTCTCTTTTCACCATTTTTTCACCATAAAGGTATAGGATAGTACTTGCGAAGCCAATTAGCATATTTTTTTCATAGTTTTACTCCTTTTGAAGATCTGCTTCCCCAGAGCAGGTCTTTTTTTATATTCCGCTTCTCTTTTCATCATTTTTTCACCATAAAGGTATAGGATAGTACTTGCGAAGCCAATTAGCATATTTTTTCATAGTTTTACTCCCTTTCTAATGACCTGTTTCCCCAAAGCAGGTCTTTTTTATATCCCGTTTCTCTTTTCACCATTTTTTCACCATAAAGGTATAGGATAGTACTTGCGAAGCCAATTAGCATATTTTTTTCATAGTTTTACTCCTTTGTGAAGACCTGCTTCCCCAGAGCAGGTCTTTTTTTATTTTTTCTAAAAGCTTCCATCTTTTCACCGTTTTTTCACTTTTCTTTTGTATACTAAGTTTGTCAAAGCAATTTCATCATTTTTCATAAATGACCCCTATTTATTCCCCGCTTTTTGTGAGCGGGGCTTTTTTTGTAAGAAAAGCATATTTTCACCTTTTTTTAAAAAAAGCTTTTCTCTTTTCACCGTTTTTTCACTTTTCTTTTATATACTGTTCTTGTCAAAACAATTTCATCATTTTTCATAGATGTACCCTATTTGCACCCGCTTCTTGGAAGCGGGACTTTTTTTGTTTCCATACAAAAAAGCTTAACCCGGAGGTTAAGCTTTTTTCGCCTGCTTGCGAAGAACAAGCATCATAATTGTAATGACAGTAAACGCAATAAACGCTAAAAAAGGAATGGTGATAAATCCAAGCCAGTTAATATATTGACCTGAGCAAGGAACACCACTTGTACACGTTTCAAATGCTTTAAGAGCCGGTATCTTCTGCAGGCAATAATGATAGCCTGAAAGCGCCATACCAATCACTGAAAACGGCAGGACGTATTTGTAGATGAACGTATCATTCCGATACACGGCTACACCTAGCACAATCGCGAGCGGATACATTAAAATTCGCTGATACCAGCAAAGTTCACACGGAATAAAGTGAAGAACTTCACTAAACGTCAAGCTTCCAAGCATCGCGATAAGCGCTGTAATCCACCCGAAGACCAAAGACTTGTTCATTATTTGTTCTCCTTAGCCGCATCTTTGACCATTTGATCAAAGTCATCGATTGTTTTTCCTTCGAATTTTTTGCCGCCTACATAAATGGTTGGTGTACCTGTGATGCCTAAGTTATTGGCTGTCTTCATATCTTGATCAAACGCATCTTTTCCTTTTCCATCTTTAAAAGCACTCGCTACTTTTTTCGCATCGGCATCGCTAGATACTTCTTTCAGCGTATCTTCTAAGTAAGATTCCGTTAAGACATCTTTCTTTTCATCCGCTGCGTTTTGCTTTTTATAAAGAAGTTCATGGAATTTCCAAAATGTATCGTTCCCAAGCTCTTTATATACCGTCTCGGCAAACTCTGCTGCACGAGATGAGTCATTGTTGATAAACGCATAGTTCATAAAGTAGAATTTGACTTTGCCTGTATCTACATAATCTTTTTGAATCAGCGGGAAAAAGGATTCCGTGAAGTTTTTACAAGCCGGACATTTGTAATCTCCAAACTCTACCACTTCTACCGGAGCTGACTCTTTTCCAAGATACGGCTGATTATCATATGTAAGAGCGGCCTTTTCATCTCCTCCGCCCTTTGACATATTAGAAAGGACGATTAACCCTAAAATACAGACCGCAATAATTCCAATCACCCAAAAAATCCACTTGCTCGAGGACGTTTGCTGATTGGGCGTTACTTTTTTCTTTTTCTTTGCTTTTGACACAATCTCATCTCCTTCTTTTCTTTCTCTCTTACAAACTTACAAAGCTGTTAGAGCGGTAAAAATTAGCGCACACAAAATAAAAAACACGTATAGCGACGTCAGCGTTAAAATAACAGGAGGCTGCATCGGCATTTTCGTTTCCGGATTTAAAATATATTGAATGCGATAATTAACCGACGTATCAGCAAACGATACGTGCGCACACGAAAGACTTGTCTGTCCCGTTTTAACCATTTTTAAAAGGGCGCTGCCGATGTGAGCAGACGTGCCATTTTTCACAATGGCATCTTGATCAGCCAGCACTTCACGCATGACTTTGAAACGTTTATGGCTCCATTTAATAAACGGAATATACCATAATGCAGAAGCAAGCGTGCTTAGTAAAAATGTTTTGAGCGGATCTTTATTTGCAACATGTGACTGCTCGTGGTAAATAACAGCTTCTAGTTCATTTTCATCAAGCACCGAGAGCAACCCTGTAGACAGAACGATGTGCGGTGTAAACAATCCCATTGTTAATGCAATGGGCTGATCTGTTGTTAAAACTGTTAAATTCTTTCCGTACGCTTTTTGCAGGTGAGCCGTTGTTGTTTCATTTCGCAGCTTCGCAATCATTTTACGGACTTTCCGCATTTGAATCACTTGCTTTACAGCTTTAATGAACAGTACAAACATCGTATGAAAAATAACCGCATTCAGCATGTATTCAATAAAAAACAAGCCGAAAAAGTGGGCTACTTTGTTACAAAGTAAAATTAAGTTAAACGATAAATTCCATCCAAACAGCAAATGCAGCACATACATGCCCATTTGCATAAGCAACGTCACGGCAATAAAAAAGCACAGGTTAAAAATAAGCTTAGAACGCTTTAGTATTCCTTGATTCATTGATTATTCATCCTTTTTTAACTGTTTGACTTTTGATTCGAGCATGCTTAACAGTGAATCATCAACTTCTTCTAACGCATCAAGCATATGAGTAACAGCAAGCGAGCCAAATTCGTCGATCAATTCGTGCGTTAACTCTTTCGACTGAGCGTCGATAAATTCCTCTTTAGAGAGAATCGGCTGATACATCGACGTACGTCCTTTTAAACGCTTTTGCAACACGCCTTTTTCCACCAATCGATTCATAACGGTCATAACGGTGTTGAAGTTCACTGCTTTTTCTTTCTCAAGCACGTGCTGCACATCTTTAATGGACATTTCACTTCCGTTCCATAAAGCCGTCATAATTTTTGCTTCAAGCGGGCCAAAAAAGCGATTAAGGCCGGTTTCGTTAAATTTGAATTTTTCAATTTTCATATTCGACACCTCACACTACCAATTGTAGTGTGAGGTGTCAAATCCGTCAACTTTTCCATGACAACTGCCTTACAATTGTCATAATCACTTTTTTACTTCATCGGTTAAATGCTGAATGGATAGCACAACTGTATCGAGCTTGGCTTCAATTCGGTGAAGTAAATAAAGCGTCACCACAACGGGAAAACCAACGTCTGAGACAAGCGTAAACCACTCTGTCATCTTCCTCTCTCCTTTTAAAAAAGCCCTTCGCACCGAAGTGGAAGGACTTTCATTTTTAAATCGTAAATTCGGTTACATTTCGCTCGACGATTTGAGCGCCTTTTCTGGAAACGAGTGCTCCGCCGCTTGAAGTAAAGACATCGCTTGCGATCAGCGCGTTCATTGCTGCTGTAATGGCTACCGCGTCTAACGTATCTTTAGGTGATTCAATCGATAGGCTTACTGCTTTTTGTGACTCATTCAAAAACTGCATCGTTAAAGTTTTCATACTCTACCTCTTTTCTTATTTTAAAAGTGAAAACGTGACAACTTCGTTGATTTCAACAAGCGGCAGTGACTGCAGGCTGGCAATGGTTTCACTTGCTGTAATGAGTGCATCTGCAGAACTTCCAGGCTGAATGTTCATATAGGATTTTGTCTTTAAATCGGGTTTTCCATCCTCTTTTATTCCTTGTTCTAATACTAAGCGAAGCTGGCTTGAATGCTGAATTTTTTCTGCCATCTTTTATTCCCCCTTTCACTTTATATATAGAAATGGAAATAGGAAAGAGGGATGATGGAAACATAAAAATTTTTGGTTTATAATGGGAGATAGTCTGAGTTAGAAAGAGGCTTTGGTAATGAGAAAGTGGAGCTTTTTATTTTTTGTTCTAGCATTCATGCACCCAGCTTCAGCACTTGCTGACGACGGTGCAGATGAAAAAAAGCTTGGTCCGTTTTACTACACGGTTTCTCATGATTATAGTCGAGAAAAATGGGATGTAGGGGTGTTAAATCAGCAAGACAAAACGAACATTCCTGAGACTGATTTGAACGATGAAACGCTAAAATTGTTTCAGCGTACGGTTGATGATTTAGCAGACCTCGCGATTCGATTTGCTGCTATGAGCGTACTGCTTGTATGTTCACTCGTTGTTTTTACGTACTTTCGCATTCAAAGAAAACGCCCTTTTCTCCGCTTGTTTTTTGTTTTTTCAAGCGTTGGCTTTCTATTTTGCGTCTATACATCATTGGAGTTATTTAAAAAAACTGAACAAGCAAAATCTTTATTTTACTTACTATGACTTGAAACCCCAAAAAAACCAGCCGATCGGCTGGTTTTTTCATGCATTTCTTACGGTTATGTACTTCTGTTCATACGTCATTTCTTCCGTTTGCTTTTGCTGCTCCAAATGGTAATAAGCAGCGCATACTCCTCCTAACCCAGCCAGTGCTAGGACAATTAGAAGTATGGATGTCGCTTTTTTCATTGCCTTTTCTCCCCTTATGTTTAACCCTACCTAGCAACGGCATCCGTAAAAAAGAGTCCCCTTTCTCTTCTTTACTTGCTCATTACTTACGAAAGATATTATCATACTTTTTTTCACTTTTGTCATTTTTTTAGTTATTGTCAAAAAATTGTATATTTTATCCTTGATTTAATGAGTGTTTAAGAAAGTCAATGGACTGGTTTTTTGAAAGGCCAAACGCTGTCACGATATAATCAACGTAGGCAAGAAGCTCCAGATTCCCTCCTAATTTTGTTGTTTTAAATGATCGATTAAATCGATATTGCTTTTTATCTGAAAAGACGAGCCCTTCTTCTTCTAGAAATGTTTGAAATTGCTCATGCGGAAAGTAAAGCACATCGTTTCGAACGTTCTCTAAGTCAATCACAATAATCATATCTTCCAGCTCTGCTTTTAATTCCATCATACAATCAATGTATCCGCCGATGCAGCTGATTAAAGATGTGAGAAAAAAGGGTCCGTTTATATATTGAAACTGCTCAAAAATCGTCTCATCGATGTAGCTTGAAATACTTGACTTTAATACGTCATGAATTGGTTTTGATTCTTCCATGTACGGAATAGGAATATGAAACTTAGCTGATCCGTTATAAAACTGCTCCCACGCAATTGTTTTATCATACGCATCAATCACATCTGTGCTTCGAAAAATGATAGATTCCGCTGAATAAGAGGCTTTAACAAACGGTGTATGCAGCATCACCGTACTCTCCTCGTCCAAACGATAGTATTTTGGCTCGCTAGACTTGCTTAAAATATATTGCTTTAACCGTTCTTCTTCCATTTGTTCAACTAAATGCAAATCATATAGTGGCAGCACGTACATATTACACATCCCGTAATGAATATAGCTTTTCCCGTGCATCGGCCATTTTCTGTTATAGATAGACAGTTCTTTTGTGCAAAATTCCTCTATTCGCTGCGTTTGATCCTCGGATTTTTGATAGAGTCGATCTAAATGATAGCGATCATCGATTTCCGTAACGGGAGATGTGCCGCTTCCAATTCTTCTGTAAATTTTCCCGTAAGACATGTACGGAGGGTTTGGGCCTTCGGGAATCCAAATAACAAAAACACCTTGCCCGGGGTGATCTTCAGGTGATAAAAAACGCGTAACGATACGAGGAATGGGATTGGTGACATCTTTAAGCATATTATTAATAAACAGCTCATATTCTTTGCGCTCGAGCAGGTTAATGGAATGGTCGTCTTCATCTACGCCAAAAATAAGCCACCCTCCTTTTTCATTGGCAAACGAAGCGATGATATTTGGGATTTTCCGTTTGACCGTTGAGCTTACTTCGCGCTTGAACTCAAGCTGATAGCCTTCTTCTAAATGTTTTTTCATCATGCGCTGCACATCTGAAAACTCAATTTCTCCAATTGTTTTTTTCTTTCCGTCTTCGCTTATAAATGGTGAATAAAACGATTCTTCGTTCACTTGTCTTCCCCTCCTCACCACTTCTATTTAACTTATCCATATGATGAGAAGTAAAAAGACAGTCATATTTCTTTGATTTTTTTCAAAAAACAAAGTTTTTACCAAATTAATCCTGTTTTATATTATGATAGAAAAAGAGGTGAAGAATATGATTGAAGCAATATTTTTAGACCGAGACGGAACGATTGGAGGCAGTAATGAAATACAATATCCAGGTGATTTTCAGCTGTTCCCCCAAGCAAAGCAAGCGATTATAGACATAAAGAAACAAAACATTCCGCTGTTTTCCTTTACGAATCAGCCCGATATTACAAAAGGAAAGGTAAAGAAATCACAGTTTATCTCTGAGCTTTTAGCTTTTGGATTTGATGATGTTTACCTTTGTCCTCATGAAGATTCAGACAATTGTTCGTGCCGCAAACCAAGGCCGGGCATGCTGTTAAAAGCAGCCGAGGAGCACAGCTTAAATTTGGCTAATTGCATCGTGATTGGCGACCGGTGGAAAGACCTCGTAGCGGCCCATGCAGCAGGAGCACAATGTATTTTAGTGTTAACAGGAGCTGGGCACGACACGTTACATGTACGGGAAAAATGGGCTGACGTGCAAGCAGCCTTTATTGCAGCCAATATACAGGAAGCTGTTGAATTTATCTTTACATCACTGAGTTCACAGCCGATACTACCGCATTCACATACTCGTTAAACAGCTGATTGTTCTGTAATAATTGTTCATACTGCGGAGTGGTTATTTCAAGTTGCAGTCCTTTGTGGCGCTGATTGCCGTTTGCGATATTTCGAGGTGAAACGCCTTTTAAATGCACGGGCGTTTCACTGATCGGAAAACCTGAGAGTGCATGACGCACCGCTTTTTCTAACTTTTCGTCTCTTCCTCCGATATAAGTCGTGCAGACGTCGCTGTAGGCACCGTGAAGAGAAATCGTGACCTCTGATTTTTTAACGAGATGACGCGCCATTTCTTCATCGTAGTTTGCAGACGTAACATGCAATTCAAACGGATTTTCTGTTTTCAGCGTTTTAAATACGTACACCGTTGCGTTCAGCTTTTCTGCTATTTTTTCTGCTACTTCTTCTGTCCCAATTTCCATCGTTCCTCCGTGAATAGCAAGCACGACAATTTCTCTCCGGCGAACGACACATTCTATTTCGTAATCAATTCCCGCTCGTTCACACTGTGATAGTTCTTGAAAACTTTGATACACATCCCTCATCCGTTTCTTCACACCTTTCTTTTATCTTTCATATACCCAGGCTTTATTTTTTCTTTTTCTTCATATAGTAAAGGTATTAACCCTTTGTTTACTCGTTTATTTTTGTTTTTATACTTTATATTTTAGTGTGCACAAAAATTTTTTTTGAAATTCGAAATAAAAGTATTGCCAAACAAACCGTCCAGACGGTAAAGTATTCTAGGGAAAATCAAAAAGGAGGAAATTCGTGTGTCTACATTTGATGATATATTGCTTGCAGCTACGCAGGTTGTACAGCGTGACGGCGTTGGAAATTTGACGCTTGAAAAAGTAGCAAAAGAAGCCGGCGTCAGTAAAGGCGGTTTGTTGTATCACTTCTCTTCAAAAGATGAATTGATTAAGCAAATGCTGTATTCAGTCACAAAGAAATATGATGACGGACTAAACGTACAAGTTGAACATGACAATTCTCCTGGCAAATGGAGCCGGGCTTATCTCGCTGAGACGCTTCATGACCTTCAGCGTGAACAAGTGATGAGCGCGGGGTTACTTGCAGGTATTGCAACCAATCCTGAACTCCTGCAGCACTTTCAAAAGCAATACGAAAAGTGGCAGCAGCACATTGAACAAGACGACATTGATCCAGTCCTTGCTACCATTGTGCGCCTAGCAGCTGACGGATTATGGTTCAGTCAAATGTTTGGGCTCGCACCCGTGGATCCAGACATGCAAAAACAGATTCAACAACAACTTCGGAAATTAACAGAGGAGGGTTTTCGATGAAAGCCTATTTATTTTTAGCGATTGCTATTAGTTCAGAGTTATTCGGCACATCTATGTTAAAAGCATCAAACGGATTTACAAAATTTTGGCCTAGTCTTGGTGTTTTATTAGGGTTTGGTCTGGCTTTCTATGCGCTTTCCACATCGCTTCAGCACATTCCACTCAGCGTTGCGTATGCCATCTGGTCTGGTGTAGGAACTGCTGTGACAGCTGTGATTGGCGTAGTTATTTGGAAAGAAAGCGGCAGTCTCACGATGGTATTTGGCATCGTATTAATCATTGCAGGAGTCATTCTTTTAAATTTAAAATCAGTGGCTCACTAAAAAAAGAGCCAGTAAATACTGACTCTTAAGCAAAGGAGGAAAATCGACTGTCTACTTATGAAAGTAGTATGTATCGTTTTCCTTTTTTTATACTCTTTTATAGATTAAACGGGTCTAGGAATTTAACAGATGGATATTTGTCCTGGAACAAACGCCATACAAAATCGTTTTCAAACATAAGAACGGCATGTTTATCACGATCTTCTACTAGCATCACGCGAGAATCTAGCATGCGATCTTCAATTGTTGATTTGTCTACCCATTTTGCAATGTTATGAGACATGCGCGTGAATTCAAGATCGACGTTGTACTCGCCTTTCATACGGTGTTCAAACACTTGGAACTGAAGTTCACCGACTGCTCCTAAAATATAATCTCCAAAGAACGGCGTACGGTAAAGCTGTACGGCTCCTTCTTGTACAAGCTGATTAATCCCTTTTTCAAAGTGCTTAGATTTCATTGCATTTTTCGCACGAACTTTTACAAACAGTTCAGGCGGGAACTTTGGAAGAGCATCAAATTCGAATACTTTTCCCTCTCCTACAATGGTATCGCCAATCTGATACGTACCCGAGTCATACAAGCCAATGATATCCCCTGGATACGCTGTATCTACTGTTTCACGGCTTGATGCCAAGAACTGATGAGACTGCGCTAGCTTCATTTTACGGTTCGTTCTTGCTAACGTCACGTTCATTCCACGCTCGAATTTCCCTGAACATACGCGTACGAACGCAATGCGGTCGCGGTGAGCTGGGTTCATGTTCGCTTGAATTTTAAAGATGAAACCTGAGAAGTTTTCATCCGTAGGCTGAACGGTGCCATTCGTTGATTCACGAGGCTGCGGCGGTGATGTTAATTGTAAAAATGAATTAAAGAAAGACTGTACACCAAAGTTTGCAATCGCACTTCCGAAGAAAACAGGTGTTAATAGGCCTTGCTTTACTTTTTCAATTGAAAAATCATTACCTGCTTCGTCTAATAGAGATAAATCATCCACTAAGCCTGGTAAATACATTTCATCGACGTGTTTTTTAATTTCATCGTCGATATTTTCACCGTCAAAGTCTGCAAAATATGACTCTTTGTTTCCTTGGTATACTTCAATTTGTTTTGAAAAACGGTCATACGTTCCTTGGAATCGTTTCCCCATGCCAATTGGCCACGTTACAGGGTATGATTCAATACCAAGTACATCTTCAATTTCTTCAAGCAGCTCAAGCGGCTCTTTTCCTTCACGGTCTAATTTATTGATAAATGTTAGAATAGGAATACCACGCATACGACAAACTTTAAAAAGTTTAAGCGTTTGTGCTTCAATCCCTTTCGTTCCGTCAATAACCATGACCGCACTGTCTACAGCCGTTAAGGTACGATACGTATCCTCACTGAAGTCTTCGTGTCCTGGTGTATCCAAGATGTTAATAAAGTGATCTTTATACTCAAACTGCATAACACTTGATGTAACCGAAATTCCACGTTGTTTTTCGATTTCCATCCAGTCAGATGTAGCAAACTTGCCTGATTTTTTTCCTTTAACCGTTCCGGCTGAACGAATCATTCCGCCCAGTAACAGCATTTTTTCTGTTAACGTTGTTTTCCCGGCATCCGGGTGAGAAATAATGGCGAATGTACGACGTGAATCGACCATCGTTTCTTGAAGTTGGTTGTTCATACGTTTTAAAATCCTTTCTGCTCTACAATTCCTATTTTCATCATTTCATTATACGCTTTTTTTATACTGCGTGACTAGTTTTTTTCATATTTGAATACTTCTACAAAATCAAAGAAATCGTCAACAAGGTGTAAAAAGCGAACAAGAAAAGACCCCTTTTATAAAAGGGGCCTTCTCCCAGTTTAGTTTAACGAACGACCAGAGAAACGTTCTGCTGATCGGCTTAAACTTTATAAAAAAAATTACTTTTGAACGTTAGCAGCTTGTGGTCCACGGTTGCCTTCAACGATTTCAAATGTAACTTCTTGACCTTCTTCTAAAGTTTTGAAACCTTCGCCTTGGATAGCAGAGAAATGAACGAATACATCGTCTTGTCCTTCTACTTCGATGAAACCGAAACCTTTTTCAGCGTTGAACCATTTTACTTTACCTTGTAACATATCTCTTTTCCTCCTTGTGTGACAATCCACACATTGTGTATTACTCTATTCCTGCTCTTACAATAAGTCAAGACGAACACTTCGAACTATCCTTACCGAACAAAAATAAGCACCTTTATTGTAACAAATCCTCCAAAAAATTTCAAAGGAATTTGCACATTCTTTTTGTTTGCTTTGATCCCTTACCTACAGCCTTTCCACCCCTTTTTAAGCAGCCGAATGTGAACGCATTATCCGCACTTCTTCTTGGTGTTTTTTCTTGTATAACGATCCTTTAAATGGATAACGCTATAGAGATAGATACTCTTTCTATTTATGAGAAAGCAGGTGACATCACAACCTATGGAAGACATTCTCATGTCCCTTCTTAGAACCTTTGTTTCTTTCATTATCTTAAGCATTACAACTTTCCTGATTGGAAAACAAATTAACACGCATAATAATCATTTTACATTTGCGATGTCCATCATTATTGGGTCGTTCATCGCAAATATGGGATTTGATTTAAAATTAAAATTTCTGCCGATGTTCGCTTCTTTTTTTTTTCTTGTAGCCATTCATTTTCTTTTAGCATCAACAGCTCTAAAAAGCAGGCGCTTGCGAAAATGGATTACAGGACGCCCGACGGTTATTATGGAAAAAGGAAAGCTTCTTGAAGCAAATATGAAAAAAGTCAAATATTCTATTGACGACTTGAATCAGCATTTACGAGAACTAGGAACGTTCAACATTGCTGAAGTAGAATTTGCTGTTTTAGAAGTAAGCGGAAAACTGTCAGTATTAAAGAAAACTGCTTATCAAAACATTGCCAAACAGGACGTTTTGTCTAAGCCGTTTAAAGAAATGAGTTTACCGGTAGAACTCATCATGGACGGAGAAATTATTCATAAAAACTTAACATCTCACTATACCGAACAGTGGATCAACCTTGAGCTTTCAAATCGTCAGCTTCAGTTGAACCAAGTGCTGTATGCAGTTGTGTCAACAAACGGCATGCTCTATGTAGATGAGTATAAAGATCAGCTGTCCGCTCCTACAGACAGAGAATAAGATTGAGACATAACTAAATTACGCCAATCTAAAGACAGACAGATGGAGTGAATGAGTTCGTATGGATCGCTTGAGACATCGCTGTTAATTTCCGTGCAGGGCTTTGCTCTCCTATCAACAGCTAGAAGCAGCTACATATATAAAACCTATGTTCACGATCACCATAAAAAAATCCGAACGAGTTTGATTCTTGATGGAGAATCAAACTCGTTCGGATAAAATATGTTTGTCCCAGTTTCACTGTGCCATCTCTTCAACGGTTCCTTCTTTTAAGCCATAGTAATTACGTTCAAATCGCTTTATTTCTTGATCATAGCGGCGTACTTTTGCATCGGCTAGCTGACGGCTTTGTTTTGTTTCTTCAAGCAGCTCGACCTGCTGATTAATTTGAAAAATAGTCGTCGTCAGCTCGTCTTGATAATCATAAATTTCATTTTGAATATCCACGCATACGGGCAAGCGATTTGCTAAAATAAAGTCCGTCATTTGCATAAGCACTTTTTTACGCTCTACTTCTTTCACTTTGCTTTTGACGGCTCGTTCTGCAGAACGGAACGTCAGTCTTACTTTAGAGAAGAAATCACCTTTAATCGAAAGCTTGCGCTGCAGTTCTTCTACATCTTGTTTTAATGATTCATGCTCTTCAATCATTTTTTGAAGCACAAGCCCTCCGTTTAACGATGTGAGCTCCATTTCATCAAGCTGATGGCGAATGGCTGTTTTGAGCGTTTCAATTTGCTTCACCGTCTTTTTCTCCGTAGCTCGGAGCTGCTTAACATACTGCTCTGTTTTATAAATAAAGCTGTCTAACCGTTCACGGTCAAACAGTGACTGCTCTTTCTTTTTCATATAATCTTGATACGCTGTGTGTACAGATGACCACTTGATCAGCAGAGACTGATAATTCAACAGCTCATCCTGATGCTCAAGCTTGTACGTCCACATCAGCTGAACAACTACCAATAACAGCGGCAAAAAAGTTCCAGCTTCTTTGCGTTTTGCAATAATTTCATGACTTTCAAAGCTCGCCATTAAAAACAGCGGCGCATTCATACTAAATAGCAGTGCTGGCGGGTAATTAACGGGAATAAAGATACTCATTACGGTTGCCATAAGGTCTGAAATAGCAGGGTATGCGTGCGGAGGAAGCTGTTTGTACAGTTCAATTGTCCCTTTTTTTTGCAGCAGTTTCACAAGTGCTTCCTGCTGATATTCTCCTAATGCATCAATCATTCTTTCCTGATACATGGGGGGCAGCTGTTCAATCCAATTCATCAGCTGCTGCTGAAACACAGCTTGCTGACGATTTGTAGCAATCATGTATTGCGAATCAATTAGATGAAAGAACAGTCGGATTTGATGGCGCATTACGTCTTCCAGCGTATGACAGCGTGCAATTGAAAACAGCTCATTGTATTTAGATACAAGCAAATTTCCAATGTTATCGCTTAACTCGTACAGCTCGCCATTTGTTGTAGCATGGGAAACAGGAAGTTCAAAAAACTTCGCCATTTCAAGCAAAATATGCAGATGCATGTCTACTTCAGGCTGTTTTTCAAGCAATTTCATTTCTTCTATCAATGACGCTTGAAAATCCGTATGCTCCGTTTGCTGATACTGTGCTGACATTTCCGTATAAATGCGGTGGTCACATAACACATAAGCAGCTCTTAGGATATCGCCTTTAGACGTAAGCAACCCATACAATAACTGTTGTCCGTTCATCTTCACACCGTCCTTCATTAAATTTTCTTACTATAGCTTTCTATCATTTTATACTTTTTCTATAAATTCGATGCAATAGTTCAAATTTCCTGTTATCTTTCTTCTTGCTTCCTTAATACAAAGAGTGCCGTCCAACATGACATCAGTGCAGGCGGAATGGTCCAAGTCATATATCGCCACTCACCCGTCACAAGCGCCATAATGAAAAAGATGAGCGGAAAACCTATTAGTACTATGATGATACGTGCTCGGCTTACCGATTTTTTCATAGTGCATCGCCCCTTCTGTTCGTCCCTTATTCCTATAATACCCTTTCGCTTCTATAGCATTAAACACCTTTATAAACCGTTCGTACATTTCTTTGTTTTCTAGACAGTCTATGACATAAGTTTTAAAAAAGAACAGAGGATACCTCTTACTTTGGTGAATCTCGTAAGCAGCTTTTATGTTTTGACAAGCTAAATCGAGAAAAATGTGTTATGGTAAAAGAAAATTTCGTTTTTACTACCTACATTGAAACGAAAGGGTTGATCGTATGAACATTTTTTTGATTGGCGCAAGCGGCAGGACCGGACAGGAATTAATAAAGCAAGCGATTAAAAACGGACATTATGTAAAAGCATTTGTGCGAAATCCATCTAAGCTTAAGATAACGCATGCGAACGTACACATCATACAAGGCGACGTGCTTGATTATTATGAAGTGTGTCAGGCCATGCGAGGGTGTGATGCAGTAATTTCTTGTCTTGGAACCGAAAATCTAGGGCATTCTACCCTTTTAGTAGAAACGACAAATCTGCTGATTCAATGTATGAATGAAAACGGAATTCAGCGTATCGCCTACACGGCTTCTGCCGGAATCGACGGAGAAATTCCAGGCATGACGGGCTGGCTTGCTCAGCGTATTTTAAAAAATGTGCTTCGCGATCATCACGAAGCCGTGAAGCTCTTGAAGGTAAGCGGGCTCGACTGGACTGTTGCTCGGCCAATGGGTTTAACGAGCGGTCCATTAACTACGTATTATCGTATAGGAGAAGCTAGCATACCAGAAAACGGACGCAACATCAGCCGTTCTGACGTCGCTCACTTTCTTCTTCAAGCCGTAGAAAACAACAGGCATATAAAAAAATCACTAAGTCTTTCGTATTAAGTGTTCTAAAGGAGTGTTGATAGTGAACCTATCAAAAATTTTTCTAAAAATAAGTCTTATACTTTTAATGGCATGCGTCTTTATTGAAGGTAATTTTCAGGTGGCGCTTGGCATCTTTGCTGCTGTTTGCATGCTTGTCATCATTTTTGCCAAGCCTCTTTCAAAATCGCTGCTTCCTGCTAATAAAAAACCAGGAAAAAAAGACCGCGAAACATTAATGATGGTCATTGGTGTCATCGTTTTTATTTCAGGAAGCTTTTTTATTGCGTAGTAGCATTGTAAAGAAAACAGGCTTAAATCCAGATTTTCAATCATATAAAGGGCTGTGCTGTAAGTCGAATGTTCGGCTTACGACACAGCCTTTTTTTGTTTCATGAGGTCTCTTTTAGCAATAGCTTCTGTCTTTTATACACATACCATTCCATTATTTAAGCAAATTACCTATCAAACCCTCTTATGCTTTTTTCATCAGTTCACATAATATATGTAGAAGATGTCCTAAGACAAGCGTCAAACGATTTGTATCTAGAAAAAGGAGGAAGATAAATGAAATGCCCCCATTGCGCTTATTCTAATCGGGAAGGGGTAAAATTCTGCTTAAATTGCGGCCATGAAATCGTGGAACACGACGAAAACTACAGCATATTCTACTTGTTTGCCCATCGTGTTGATAAAATCCCAAGAAATGAACGTTCGGTTGAACCTAAATTTCGAAATATATTCTCTCGAGTCTTCCGACAGCACAGTGAAATGGAAGCTGAACGGCTTTTTATTGTAGGAACAGGGCTTACGACTCCCAAAATAGAAGAAGTTGTAAATACATGGCCAAAGCCTTGGCTTTTTGCAAGAGTCTTTCTTATTGCGCTTGTCGCATACTTAGGGCTATATCTAGGGGTAAGCTTGTTCGAAAACATCAACTTCATACCCGGTCTTATTGTAGTCGGTGCTTTTGCAGTGCCATTTACTACGCTTATTTTCTTTTGGGAAATGAACGCTCCGCAGAATATTGCTATTTACAAAATTGTTTATGTCGTTTTTATTGGCGGAATCCTTTCACTTTTATTAGCACTTGTGTTTTATGATATTCTTGGAAATAACACAAACGTGATCGTGATTGGAATATGCGAGGAACTGGCTAAAGTTATCGCGGTTATTTATTTTGTGCGCAATCTTAAATATAGATATATCCTTAACGGACTCCTCTTAGGAGCTGCAATAGGAGCTGGTTTTGCTGCTTTTGAAACCGCTGGCTATGCTTTAAGAGCACTTCTTTCAGGCAGCTTTCACATGCTTTATTCTACAATACTTTGGCGCAGTATTTTTGCTCCTGGAGGACATGTGGCTTGGGCTGCCTTGACTGGAGCTGCCGTCTGTATCGTCCAAGGAAATAAGAAATTTCAGTGGAGCATGTTGATAAAACCAAAATTTCTCGGTGTATTTTTGTTTGTCGTTTTTATGCACGCTCTTTGGGACTCACCTATACTAGGTATGTTGCCCGCTGGACATACAATTTTAACGGTTATATTATGGATTTTAGTATTCAGTATGATTCGTATTGGGCTAAAAGAAATCGCAGATAAAAAGTTGGAATTGACCTACTGCAAAGAAAATCCTACCCCCTCATAGGAAATGTTCAGCTTGCGTTAAGCTGCTCGTTTTAACTTTTTATTACCTTTATGTTTCATTTTGAAAATTGTTGTTACAAATTGTAAAAAAAAACATTCAAACTACCTGTACATGGTATGATAACTTCAATAACATGAAAGGGTGACTTGGTGGATGAACCTAACTGAAATTAAGCACATGATAGCAAATTTAGTAAATTATAGAGATAGCGACATTACTCATACTCTTGCCAATAGGTTTACACTAAGTTATTCAAAACAATTAAACAGTTTTCAAATCTGCGATATTGAAAACGATATCATTTATCGTTATGAAGAACCAGAAACAACTGCGTTAGCTCTGTTTAACATGGTCCATCATCTTCCTGAGACTATTTATAGACATACTAATTCGTTTGAACAAGTTGAAAGCAGCAAAAAAAGCTCATTTATTAACTAACATGAGCTTTTTTGCCGGTGTTTATCTATTTTAGTTATTTATAACCTTCTTCAAAAGAAGAATATCCTTTTTAATTGCCGGTCTAATTTCTTCAACTTTGCAGCGTTTGTATTCTTGTACTAAGCGATAGAGCTCTCGTTTAAATAAAAATTCATCTTTTTGGTTACTCATAGCAGCATACCCCTTATTAGCTTTCTATCACAAGCGATTAAAGAAAGTATTCCCTTTTCTTCTTGTAAAAAACAAATAAATTCACAAACAGATGTAAAAAAGCCCTTTATCATGCGCTTACAGGAATGGCGAGATGTGCTTTGCGCTAGACAAATGAAAGAATTTCGCTAAAGCAAATAAAAAAACATTGACTACTAGCTCTCAGTCAATGTTTTTTATTTATTTCAGCTTTGTTTAATTAAATTCAACTCACATACTTTTATGCGTTCATATCTCCTAAACCTGGAGCATGCTCATTTGGCATTTCAGATAAATGAGGGACTGGAAAAGCTTCCGGTGGAGGTGTTACGTTCAAGTCTCCGCCATTTCTGCTTGGCGTCTGCCCTTGAAATATTTCTCCCATTCGATGCGGATCTAATCTAAAATCAAATTGCGTGTTATGATACCCCATCTCGACAAATTTTCTGCATTCAGGGTATTTGTTAATATCATAATTTGGTACAGGGAATAGTTTTCCCCAGTCCACGCCTAATGTTTCAAGAGCTTTTGCAAACGCATTTTGATGAGCATTATCTCGAACGATTAAGAAACCTAGCGTTTCTCTTAACGTTTGGTTAGAACTCATTTCGTATATTCTTGTTTTTTGTAAAACGCCGGTTGATTCTAATACAACGTTATTGAGCAAATCAGCCACTAGATTTCCGTGATTATAAACCCACGAGCCGTTCCATGGATTTCCGCCCGCATCTACTGGCAGTGAGCTTTGAGCGCCCATGATATAGTGATGAGGATTAGCATGTTTTACAGTTTCATCAAGAGGAGCCTGATCTGAACCTTGACTTCCTACCCCGGCTCCGCCAGATTCATCTAACAATGCATTAATGGTATTTTGAACGAGTTCTACATGAGCAATTTCTTCTAAAAAAACACCTTTCATTAAATCGCGATACTGCGTCTCTTTTCCTCTGAAGTTAGAGCTTTGAAAGAAATATTGCATCATCGTCCGCATTTCACCAAACTGCCCGCCTAAGGCTTCTTGCAGTACCTTCGCGGCCGCAGGATCGGGCTTATCCGGTTTAATACCATTGATTAATCCTTCTTTGTAATAATACATATCAGACACTCCTTTTACTGACATTGCTTGATTGTTTTCTTAAACTAACATATGCACATACCTACTTTTTCCCTATGCGGCTTTTTTATTCTAGATATTAAAAGGTAACTTGACTGAAACGCGTGGATAACACCCTTTGTTATAGTCAAAAAAAAGACCTCTCGCACATATCGAGGGCCTTTCTTTCTTTTATTTAGAGGAAACTTTTTTACGAGTTAAATCATGATGCAACGAAGTATCAGGAATTTCCGGATTGGGAACCTGTCCTTTTGCTACAGGGTCTTTGATGTATACATATTCACCGCTTCCGTCTGGGGCACTTCCAGTAGCCCACGGTCCCTCTTCTGATTCAGCGCCTTCTGAGAGGTTCCAAAACTCATAAGCTTCTGGCTGTGATTCTTTTTCAGCCTCGGGAGGGAAAGATGCAGGAACAACTACTCCATTTTTTTCTTCTAGTTCGTTTATAGCTTCCATCCACTGATACTGGTGATAGCGATCACGCGCTAGCATTTTGCGGAATGTCGCGCGTACACCTTCATCTTTTGTCATATGGTATAACCTAGCTACTTGAAGTCTACCTTGGCTTTCTGCATGCAAGTTCGAACGCATGTCTGCTAATAAATTGCCGCTTGCTACGATATATGAACCGTTCCATGGAACTCCATTTGAATTAGTAGGCAAACCACCAAGCCCGCTCACTAATAAATGCTGAGGATTAATTCCTCCCATGATAGCTGCTGTTGCAGGATCTTTCGCAGCTTCTGCTTGATCTTCTGGAGATGCTCCATCAAGTAATTGACTAATAAGTGAACAAAGCATCTCTACGTGTCCAATTTCTTCTGTACCTATATCCATCAGCATATCTTTATATTTCTCTTCTCCTCGACAGTTAAATCCTTGAAAGAGGTATTGCATCATTACCGTCATTTCACCGAATTGTCCACCTAGTACTTCTTGAATCTGACGAGCAAGCATCGGATCGGGGCGATCTACTTTGACTTCAAATTGCAGTTCTTTTTGATGACGAAACATGTTAACTCCTCCTTTAATATACTAAATTCCTTTTAGAGATTCTTTCCTCTTTTTTCCGTTCCCTCTCGCTATTCAATTAATCACTAAACTTGTATCTTTTTCCTTCTGGAACGAAAATGGATAAAATCACCTATTAATAAACTTAATTTAATAAGTAGAAAGACACCTAAAGAGAAGAAAATACCTGCGCTTTGCTCTTTAGTATTCGTTCAGTTTATAACGTTTTATAGTTAAAACCACTGCCAGACAGAAAAATGTTCACCAAAAAATGAGAGTGAGATATAACTAATCACTTCAATCAACAGCTAGAAGCAGCTACAGATATGAAACCTATATTCTTTCCACAACAATAAAAAAATCCGAATGATTTGATTAATCATTCGGATTTACTTTCAACTAAAATACTTTTGTCTCAGTCTGTCTTTTCTCTATTACTTCTCTATCCCTGCTTTGATTTCTTTAATCATGCCAGCCATTGACTCAAGGCCTCCTCCAGATAAATACCAAAGGCCTGGATCCAGATACACAACGTGATTGTTTTTCACCGCATTGACTTCTTTTACGTACTCATTTTCAACAATTTGTTTAGCGGATGATTTTTCACCAATCGCTGCACCGCGGTCAACGACGAATAAGTAGTCTGGATTTTGCTTAACTAAATATTCGTATGAAATGCTTTGACCGTGCTTAGCGGATGGATCTAAACTGTCGTCTGCTGCTTTAATACCGAATACGTCGTGGATTAATCCGTATTTAGAACCCGGACCAAACGCTGTCATTTTGCTGTCATTTGCCATCATTACAAGCGCTTTTTTATCTAGTTTGTCCGCTTGTTTTTTCAAATCTGCAATTTGCTTATCAATTGCTGCTAGCTCTTTTTTCGCTTGATCTTCTTTATTAAAAATTTGTCCTAGTACTTTTGTGTTTTCTTTAAATGACTTCACATAGTGCTGGTTGTCTGTATCGATATAGATCGTCGGCGCAATTTTTGAAAATTCATCAAATGAATCTGCTTGGCGGCCTTGAATAATAATTAAGTCTGGCTTTAATTCTGCAATTTTTTCGAAATCAGGTTCTTTTAAGCCACCTACATTCGCATACTTATCATCTTGATACTTTGATAAATACTCAGGAATCGCTTGTTTTGGCAAGCCCGCCACTTCAACCCCTAGTTTATCTAGTGTATCAAGTGCACCCATGCTGAATACTACAACTTTTTTAGGGTTTTTCTTAATTTTAATTCCGTCTTTATTGAACTGATCGGTTACTGTTACCGTCTCTTTTTGCTTACTTTCTCCACCTGTTGTTTCTTTTGCTCCTTGATTACCGCAAGCGGCTACAACAATCGCAGTTAAGACTGCTGCAAACATTACTAACACTTTTTTCACTTTCGTCACCTCATGAATAAATTTTATGAAAAATACACGCAAATACGCTGTCCGTTAACCGTTTCGATTGGAATATCCATATCGTATATATCCTTTAATACAGACGTTTGAATGATGGTTTCTGTTGGGCCTTCACAGATTACTTCACCGTTTTTAAGTGCCACAATATAATCCGAATAAACAGACGCAAAATTAATATCGTGAATGACAATTACAATCGTTTTGCCTAAGTCTTCTACGAGACGTTTCAACAGCTTCATAATTTCAACAGAATGCTTCATATCTAAGTTATTGAGCGGTTCATCTAAGAAAATATACTCCGTGTCCTGTGCGATGACCATAGCGATAAAGGCCCGCTGACACTGTCCCCCGCTCAGTTCATCCAAGTATTTGTCTTGAATACTTTCAAGCTTCATATAACTTAGCGCCTGATTAACCGCTTGTTCATCACTTTTTGTTAACCGGCCTTTTGAATAAGGAAACCTTCCAAAATTGACGAGTTCACGTACGCTAAGCCTGATATTCAGCTGATTGGACTGTTTTAAAATGCTCATTTTTTTGGCTAAATCTGAGCTGTCAATATTCTCTATATTTTTTCCTTCTATTGATATTGATCCTGAGTCGGCTTTAATGAGACGGCTCATAATTGAAAGCAGCGTACTTTTCCCCGCTCCGTTTGGACCGATAAATGACGTGATTTTCCCTTTTGGAATCACGACGGATGTTTTTTCTAAAACGGTTTTTTCTCCGTATGTTTTACTGACATTTGTTACTTCTACCATGATTTATTCTCCTTTAGCAGCAAATAAATAAAGTAAATTCCGCCGGCAAAGTCAATGATGACGCTCAGCGTGGTGCTGAAGGTGAACACTTTTTCAACGATAAATTCTCCTCCGACGAGAGCTATAACACTAAGCAGCAGTGATCCCATCATTAAATAGGTGTGCTTGTACGTTTTGAACAGCTCTCTCGCAAGGTTCACAACAAGCAGTCCAAGAAAGGTAATCGGCCCAACTAACGCTGTAGCCACTGAGACAAAAATGGCGATCACAATCAGCATTTTTTTGACGAGCCCGTCATAATCAATACCTAAATTTACCGCATGTTCTCTTCCAAGCGACAGGACATCAAAAATGGATGTAAAGCGCCACACGTAAATGCCAAGCAGGATAAATATGACGGCTGCTATGTATAGCAAATCGGTATTAACATTGTTAAAGCTTGCAAATGATTTATCTTGTACAACTTGAAATTCATTCGGATCGATCAGCATTTCCATAAATGAAGACATGCTTTTAAATAACGTGCCGAACACAATTCCAACCAGTAAAATAAAGAAAATATTCTTACCGGCTTTTTTGAACATCAGTATGTAAAGCAAGACCGAAAAGATAATCATCAGCGAAACGCAAAGAAGAAAGTTAAGATTTTTGTTCATGATGACAATATTCGTCGAGCCAAAGATGTACACAATAAACGTTTGCAGAAATAAATACAGTGAATCCAGTCCTAGAATACTAGGAGTTAGAATTCGATTATTAGTAATTGTTTGAAAGATAACGGATGAAAAAGCAATGGCTCCTCCGGTTAAAACAATCGCAACAACTTTTTCAATTCTTCGCGGCAGCGTGTACTGCCAGTAGCCTAAATCGTAGCTGATAAACAGTGCCACTGATAAAACGGCCAGCGCGGCGAGAATGATGATTTTATGTTTGTTATGCATAACGACCTCTCCTTATCAGCATAAAAAGAAAGATCGCACTTCCTATTACACCGACCATTAGCCCAATAGAGATTTCATAAGGGAAAATAATGACTCTGCCTAAAATATCGCACGCCAGTACGAACACAGCTCCAAGCAGCGCTGTATGAGGCAGGCTTTTTCGCAAATGATCTCCACGGTAAATCGATACGATATTTGGAATGATTAATCCTAAAAAAGGCAGCATGCCAACGGTCAAAATCGTAATCGACGTAATAAGCGAAACAATGACTAATCCAATGTTTACGATTTGTTTGTATTTCACGCCTAAATTGATTGAAAAGCTTTCTCCCATACCAGCAACCGTGAACTTATCTGCGTAAAGATAAGCAATTATTACGAGCGGTATACTCAGGTATAAAAGTTCATATCTCCCTTTGACTACTAGCGAAAAGTCGCCTTGCAGCCATGAAGAAAGGTTTTGAATCAAATCGTATTTGTAGGCGATGAAGGTAGCTAAGGAACTTACGATACTGCCGAGCATTAAACCGACTAGTGGAATATAAATCGTATCGTTAAATTTAATTCTGTCTAGTATTCTCATAAACAATAGATTGCCCGCCAGTGAGAAAATGAAAGCAATGCTCATTTTTAATAGAGGACTTGCTGAAGCAAATACTAGTAGAGAAATCAACACACCAAGTCTTGCCCAGTCCATCGTTCCTGCCGTTGTTGGAGATACAAACTTATTTCGCGTAATTTGCTGCATAATTAATCCGCAAATACTAAGGCTCATTCCTGCCATAATAATGCTCAAAAGCCTAGGAAAACGACTAAAAAACAGCGTTTGACTTTCTTCTTTTGTTAAATGAAAGAGATCCGTCGCTGACAGATCTTGTACGCCTATAAAAAGAGACGAAACTGCTAGTACAGCAAACACAAGAATTAACTGATAAAACTTCAACTTTCCTTACTCCTTTCTTCCCTCTATAAGTCTAGTTATCTCCTCCTTCATCACATGTAAATGATTATCATTATCAATTGACTTTCTTTATCATATCATTATTCTCTAAATAATCAATGGTTTTCTCAAAATTTAAGCAAAAAAATACCTTAACAGATGGATCTGTTAAGGTATTTTAAGGTTCAATTAGACTTAAAAAATAGCTATTTCTTTCTTCATCTAAAAGAGGATTGAGACATAACTGTATTAATCTAAAGATGAATAAATTAGATACATTAACTCGTATGGATCGCTTGGTACGCCGATCTTGATTTCCGTGCAAGGCTTCTCGCTTTCCGCTTTTTTCGCAGGAGTCTTCGCCTTGCCCTCCAATTAACAGCTAGAAACCACTACATATATGAAATCTGCGTTTACCATAACAACAAAAAAATCCGAACCATTAATAACGATTAATGGTTCAGATTTAACTTTAAGCAAAATACTTTTGTGGCAGTCTCTCTGTATCAACATTACATATATATGAAATATATGTTTATATTTGAAAGAAATCTACTTATTTTGCAAATACATGGTTTCCGATAACTGCCGTTACTTGCTGCGTTGCAACCCATTGGCTTTCAGCGATTTTCGGATTATAGAAAAACAGCGCATCGTTTTCATGCGGGTTTGATAATGCTTCGCTTACCGCTTGTTTTGATTCTTCTGATGCAGGCTGATTAATTGCGCCGTTTGCTACTGGTGAAAATTGATATACGCCGTTTCCTAGCTGCTGATAAATAACGTCGTGAATGTTATTTGGAAATTCCGGTGAAGCTACACGGTTTAATACCACAATTGCTACCGCTACTTTTCCTTGGTACGGCTCACCTTTTGCTTCTGCCTCTACTAATCTTGCTAGTAAATCTTGATCTTGTGCAGAAACCGATGTAGACGGAGCAGTTTGTGCCGGCGCCGGTGCTTCTCCTTGAAGTTTTAACGTTTGTCCGATGGTAATGATATCACTTTGTAAACCGTTAACAGCTTTTAACTGATCCACAGTCATGCCGTTTTGTGTTGCAATATGATATAACGTTTCGCCTTGTGCTACTGTATGTACAGATGTTGCCGGACTAGCGGCAGGTTGTGCTTGTCCCTGGTCAGGAATCGTTAATGTTTCTCCAACGTAAATCATGTCGTTTTGGCGGTTATTAGCACCTTTTAGCTCATCTACCGTAACCCCATTTTGTTGGCCAAGCCCCCACAAGGTATCTCCTTTTACGACTTTGTGCGAAGCTGCTGCTGATGCTGTTCCTTGACTTGCTAGAAATGCTACAGACGCTGCAGAAGCAACTGCCCATTTTTTTACACGTTTTTTACTCACAAAAACTACCTCCTAAAATTTGAACCTGTTATTACCTTAGCACATAGATTCGCCTTTTCATTAAAAAAAACAGTAACATTTGTTCTAATTGGATTAAGTTTCTTACAGTGCCATTCATTATGTTACAACTTTTACATGACCCTTAAAGAATATGTAGAAATATGACGGTTTGATTGCGAAACGAGCTTTTTATGTGTTTACTTACATTCCTCTTTCTGTAAAAAACTTGATTTTATTATGATTAATCGCAGAGATAAAAAGGAAAACAGCAGTCAAATAGAGAAATAGTGTAACTATTGAGGGATGATTCAGCGCTTCTTTGTCAATTTACGTTTGTTTATTAATAGAGGAGGTCTATTCGGATGTGTGCAAATAAAATGTATGTGACGTATAACACGGAGAAACCGGCTATTACAATTCAAGGAGCTTTTTATCATACGGGAGGAACGCAGGAAGAGTTTTTGCGGGAATTCAAGTACTGGCTTGAATCTCACGGCTGGTCATTTATGGGCGTAACAAATGAAACAACGATGACAACGGCGAACAAAGAGTTAAAAGAAACAATGGAACAGCATAAAATAGAAGGCAAAAA
Organism: Priestia sp. 10L35; assembly: GCF_056395685.1. Taxonomy (NCBI): domain Bacteria; kingdom Bacillati; phylum Bacillota; class Bacilli; order Caryophanales; family Bacillaceae; genus Priestia; species Priestia sp. 10L35. Next base: position 495,684 of record NZ_JBFTKA010000003.1, read on the forward strand.
AGTTCAAAGACTAGAAGATTTATAACGATTGCTTCTATGACCCTTCACACATGTCCAAACGCCAATATGTAAAAAAGCCTTTAGATGAGCTAAAGGCTTTTTTACATTAACGAGAAAGGGCGACCACCTTCTGATTTTCTACTCTCTCTTCAACAGGCTTTCTCATTTCTTTTTCCGTCCATACGCCAATGCGTTTTTGTCTTTTCCCAAGAGGCTGTTTTTCACATGCATAGCAAATTTCTGAAATATCATCAAAATGAGCTAACGACATCTTTATCCCTCCTTTTCTAAATATACACAGGCAAGTTAGTATACTTCTTCCCTTATTTTCCAAAGCTAAACTGCTTCTTCTTATATTTAAACAATTTATAAACAAACGGAATAAATAATTTCTACTTCATTATCATTTAGATTGTTTTATTTAGATATAGACGGGTAAACAAAAACTATCCCACCTCACACCCTGAAGTTTGAAACTGTCACGTAAAAAAGCAGCTTTCTATACATGTATAGAAAGCTGCTTTTTTATGTAGCTAGAAAAAATGCATTGATGCACCAGCTATAACAACAGGCAACCGGCCCTTTATTTTCTAGCAGTTCGTTTTTTGTAACGGTGAATAGTATGCATGGATTCATTAAAATCTTTCATTAGACGATAAGGCTTGCTCACTAACCTTATCGGAATTCCAGTTAAAAATCTATTTATATCTTTTTTATATTCTTTTGATACTCGGTTAGGTTTAGTAAAGACACGCTTGTAGACCTCTTTATAGAACTCTTTCAAAACATCAACTTTAAATACCATTGTACGCCTACATTCTTGACACTCTACGCGTACAATTTTGCCGTTAATATAATAAACGTGGTGAGGAAGCTCTTCTTTGCAACTGTTACAATATAAACCTGCTTCCATTTGGGTATCTTTCACACTTCCTCCCTCCCTGATTTACATTATTTATATAGTTCGTTTCTACGACTGAACAAGCACTTTTATTTCATTACCTGATAGAACGGCTTCGAATCCTTGACGCCAATAATCAAGAGGTACAATTTTAGTGATCATTTTCTCTGTATTAATTTTCTTTTCCTCAAGAAGTTTTAAAGCAATATGCCAAGAACTTGGTTTCTGAGAACGCGTTCCAATATATGTAATTTCTCTTTGGATGATAGATTCTTGATCTAAAAGGTTTAATTTTTCGGAGAAAATTCCTACTTGTACAAACGTTCCTTTTTTCTTAACCAGAGGCAACCCTTGGTTTAACGCCTGGACAGCACCTGAACACTCAAATAACTTGTCAACACCGTATCCCTTTGTATAGGTCAGCACAATTTCTTCTAAGCTTTCTTTTTGGATATCTACAGTTACGTCGATTCCTAAAGACTTAGCTAACTCTAAACGCTTCTGATCTTTTGTTATACCTGCTAATATAACAAACGCTCCTTGTGCTTTTACAACTTGTGCTTGCAGTAAACCAATGGGACCTGGACCAAAAATTAATACTTTATCTTCTTTTTTAACAATCGTTTTTTCTAAAGCTGCATGAACGCAGCAAGCTAGAGGCTCAGTTAAAGCAGCTGCTTTTAGGTCGACTGTATCTGGCAGCACATGGACACTTTCCTCACGCGAAATAACATATTCAGCAAAGCTGCCGTTTATTTGTGTGCCTATCCCTTTTCGATGAGCGCACAGATTATAGTCTTTTTCTAAGCAATAATCACACTCTCCGCACGTCACAAATGTTGTTTCACTGGTTACTCTATCGCCAACTTTTACTTTTGTTACATCTTCCCCTACTTCAACGACTATACCGGAAAACTCATGCCCAAGCACAACCGGCGTCTGGGAATTTTTATATTGACCTGTAAACGTGTGAATATCCGTACCGCATATTCCGGTATACGCTACTTTAATCTTCACTTGGTTTTTCTGAACTCCTAATTCAGGGATTGTTTTTAACAGCATCTTATCGTAGCCTGGCTCTACCTTCATGACTGCCTTCATTTTTTCACTCCTTATTTGGAATTATTAACACTTTTCCATAAGCTTCTTCTCGATTAATAATCATATTAAATGCTTTTTGCGTGTCTTCTAACTTAAATCGATGAGAAATTAATTCTTTTAATCTAATCTTTCCATTTAAAATAAAGTCAACGCTTGTTTTCCACTCTTTCCCGGGAAACGGTGCAGAATAAGAGTTCCAGAAACCTTGCAATGTAAGCTCTTTTCTAAAAATACTCTCAAATGCTGCTTCAGATAAACACACATCTGAATAAGCAATACCTAAATATCCAACCTTCCCTTTTTTACAAGTAACAAGCAGGCACTGCTCTTGAGTGACAGTGGAACCTGCACATTCGAGTGCAAGATCCACTCCTCTTCCTTTTGTATATTCATTGATTTTTTCAAGGACATTTTCATAACGGGCATGAATCACTTTTTCACAACCCATGGCCCTCGCTTCTGTCAGCTTTTCACTAGAAATGTCGATGGCGATGATTTCTTTTACACCCGCAATTTTCAACCATTGAATCGTCAGCATGCCAATGACTCCTGCTCCAAAGACTGCTGCAGTGTCTCCTATTTGCGGATGAATATTAAGTACTCCATGAAGCGCTACTGCTAAAGGTTCTATCATAGCTGCTTCTTCAAAGTCCATCTCTCCTACTTGTATAACATTTGAAGCTGGAATATTGACATACTGAGCAAATCCGCCAAATGATTGCGCACCAATCATTCCGTAGTTTTCGCATAGTGAATACTGCCCTTTTTGGCAATATTCACATGTGCTGCACGGTTTAAACGGAATAGCAGCTACTCTGTCTCCAACGTTCAAATCTACTACTTTTCCCCCTTTTTCAACGATATACCCAGCAAATTCATGTCCCATAATGGCAGGTAGCGGATACTTCCATCTGCTTGTCATTTTGTGTGTATCCGATCCGCATATTCCTGCTGCCATTACTTTTATTTTGACTTCATTCGCTCGGCAGGAATCAATCCCAATATCTTGATAAATGATTTTATTTTTTTCATGTAGCACAGCTGCTTTCATTGTCTTACCTCCTGTTTATGCCTATTTTAAAAAATAGAAGCCCACAGCTGAGAGAATTTAAGAATAAGCCAGTTAAATAAGTTTCCTCCCATGTCTAAACTTGAAATTTGTGTTGCACCTTCTGGCATAGAAAACTGAGCTCCTGATAACATTTGTGTATGCACATCTGCAAAATTCGTTGCCATATAAAGTGATAGCGCTACCATAACAGTGCCCGAAATAAGAGAGTGTATAATATTCCCTCTTAATGAGCCCACAACAAAAGCTACATAGAAAGGAATGGTTGCCAAATCCCCAAACGGCAATACTTTATTTCCAGGTAGAATGACAGCTAAAAGTAATGTAATAGGGACAAGTAACAGTGCTGTAGCCATAACGGATGGATGTCCTACTGCAAGAGCCGCATCTAATCCAATATATATTTCACGATTACCATATCGTTTTTGAAGAAAAGAACGAGCTGCTTCAGAAATTGGAATAAGTCCTTCCATTAAGATTTTAACCATTCTAGGCATCAAAAGCATAACCGCTCCCATTGAAATACCTACTTGAAAAACTTTACCAAGATCATAGCCTGCTAATATACCGATTACACACCCTAAGATTAAACCCATCATCATTGGTTCACCGAAAATACCAAAACGTTTTTGAATAGATTCGGGATCTGCGTTCAACCTTTTAATCCCTGGAATCCTTGATACACCCATACCTACCAAAATACCAATTGGTCCAAATGCAGCTGTAGAGCCCGTAGGAAGAGAAATTCCTTCTAACCCGTAAAATTTTTGAACCATTGGCGCTGTCTTATCTGCTACAAATAAAACAGCAATTTCATACAGAACGGTACACAATATTGCAAACCACCAGCTTCCTGTGACAACGTATCCTGTTGCGCCAGCAGCGATAAAGTGCCAATAGTTCCAAATATCAATATCAAGCGTTTTAGTCAGTTTTAACAAAAGCAAAATAATATTTACAAACAAGCAAACAGGAATTAGTATAGCTGCAACGGGAGATGCCCAAGATATTGCAGCGGCAGAAGGCCATCCCGTATCGATAACAGTTAGATTTAATCCAAATCGTTCAACCATTGCTTGTGCTGCTGGTCCTAAGTTTTTTACAAGTAAATCAATAACTAAGTTGATGCCGACAAAACCAATTCCTATTGTAATTCCGGATTTAAACGCTTTTTTTGCTCCTGTTTTAAATAACAGGCCTAAGATAAAAATGGCAATTGGTAAAATAACTGTAGGTCCTAGATTTAATACTGCTTGCACACCTGATAGAAGTTTATCCATATCCATCCCTCATTTTTCTTTTGTCATTTCCTAAAATGGAGGCAACGCGTGATCCCTATGCTTGTAAATGCGTCAGAATTTTTTGATCTAGTGCTTCCATGCCAATCCCTGTGATATAGGAGGTTGCGCTTAATGCCGGAATGCTGTACTTTGTAGGTAAAATCGTTGTCGATACAATTAAATCCGCTCCTTCTTGGCGAGAAGCTACTTCGGCAATTTTACATTGCACAACTTCCGCGTTAATGCCATTGTCTTTTAATAAATTTTCTACTCGTTCACACACCACTGTTGATGTTGCAATTCCCGCTCCGCATGCTACTAATACCGTATATTTTTTCATTTTGTTCAGCTCCTGATTTATTATTTTTAATTTTCTGACTAATTAATTAGCAAAGGTTTTATTTAAGGCATCTATTATTTTTTGGTCCAGTGCTTCCATGCCAATCCCTGTGATATAGGAGGTTGCGCTTAATGCTGGAATGCTGTACTTTGTGGGTAAAATTGTTGTCGATACAATTAAATCCGCTCCTTCTTGGCGGGAAGCTACTTCGGCAATTTTACATTGCACAACTTCCGCGTTAATGCCGTTATCTTTTAATAAATTTTCTACTCGTTCACACACCACTGTTGATGTTGCAATTCCCGCTCCGCACGCTACTAATACCGTATACTTTTTCATTTTACTTCTCCCCTTTTGTACTAATTTTTTCAACTCCGTTAAAAATAGCTTGAACATCCCTTTGATTTTGAGCCTGTAATAATTGCTCTATTTTTTGCTGATCTTGAATTGTTTGCATCAGCTCCTGAAGTACTGTTAACTGGGTGTGAGGCTGGTTTAAACCTAATAGAAGCACAATGCGCACATCCACTTTTTTTGTATTATCATCCATTAAATAAAACGATACAGGTTTTTGTAAGGTAATCACACTAATAAATTGTTCAAAAACGTGCTCTGGATCTGTATGAGGGATTGCTACACTGTAATCGCCTATTTGGAGCCCCGTCGGAAAAGATGCTTCTCTTTCTTTAATTTTTGTCAAAAAGTTTTCACCGACATACCCTTTGCCAAATGCCTCTTTGTACACCATTTCAAAGATATCTGCTTGATCTTTACATATACTATTTAACTTCAATAACTCTTCTTTTAAAAAAGGCTGTAATGTCACGATTGTATCCTCCTTGCTATACATTCTGTACCATGATTAGATAGAGTGCGTTTTAATTATTTCATAGATTTTGTATTTTTCATTTAGCCGTTTCATCTCATTTATTACCCCGTTCATTTCCGCTAACTTCATCAGCTGCAGCATAGCGTTTAAATGTTTCTTTTTATCAATAGCTGCGATAACAACAATAAAATGAACTTTTTGCTCTCCGCACAATAAGCCTTCTTTTAACTTAAGTAAGCTCATGCCTACTGCTTGAACACCATCCTCAGGGCTTGCGTGAGGTATTGCAACATTAAGTCTTAGTACAATATGTGGAGATATAGACGGATACTGTTCCTGCATTTTATCAATATAAGCTTCAGTAATAATACCTTTATGTAAAAGCGGGGAAGCGGCTATTGAAATAGCTTCCTTCCAGCTTTCCACTTGATCGCGCAGCACAATTGTTTCGGGTGTAATTAAATCTGCTAAACTGTATTCTTGATTTTCACTTGTTTCGTTTAATACTTGGAGAGAAAAATAATCTTGCAGCGCTTTTTGAAGTTGAGGCTTTTGATCAACTTTTGCGTATTTTTCAATGACACTTATTAACTGTTCAATGTTTACAACGGATGTATTTAAACCGAATATGGTTTGAATGACTCTCTGCCGAAGCTGCAGCTTTTGAAAATCTGAAATAAATTGTTCCACAATAAATAAATGCTTAGAAGTCTGGACAGGAACAGGAGAAAATACCATATCAAATTCTGCTTTTGATTGCTCAAATTCTCGAATTGAAAGAGCTTCGTAGAAATAAAACTCTGGAAATAAATCGCGCAGCGTGTGCTCCATCAAATGTGAAATGGATACCCCGTTAGGACAAACAACAACCGCTCTCTTTTTCAGCTGTATCGTTTCGCCACTGTTAATTAAATGTCCACCAATAAAAACGGTAATGAACATTACTTCGCTTTCAGGAATAGGGCAGCCAATATAAGTTTCAAAAGGCTTTAATGAATCTTTTACAATATAGTGAATGGCTTCAAATTCTTCACTTACTTTTTTAATTATTGAATAGTTAGTAGTTAGCTGGTATTTAATACGGTAGTAAGCGGGTTTCATGTGCAGCACTAATTTTTGAAGCAGCTTTTCTTTTTCTTTAAAAGTAATACATGCTTTTTTCTCAAATAATGCAAGACTATCCTTCAGTGAAGATTTTAGTTCAAGAGTTTCTTCATCTCTTAAAAATTGAGAAGATAGAACATTAGATGTAAGCAGCTGTAGTGTAATAAATAACCGTTCTTCCTTGGGGATACAAGCAGCTTCTTCAATTAAAATTTCAGCAGCTTCAAACTCTTTTGTATCCGATAATTCTTCATAGTCAATATGATAAGGATCTTTAATTAAGTTTCCTTTTTTAATTCTTTTTAACAAAATAGCTATTGTATATGGAAGAAGTTTTATTTTTTGATCGATAAATTGAAGGGCTAAACGCTTTTCTACTTTTTCCATTTGCCCTTTTAACTTCTGAATTTCTTCCTTTGAAATTCCTGTATACATCTGAATATACGTCTCACCTTGATACATGTCATAGACGGTCCGCAGTACTTCAATAAGCAGCTTTCTTTTATTCCATTCACTTCCGACTATGTCGTATCCATACATTCGTGAATAAACAATTTCAAGATTATAATCATTTACAAGTTTTTGTGTGTATTTCATATCTCTTAATATCGTATTCTTACTCACTGATAGCGAGCTCGAGAAATGAAGTAAAGATAATTCTTCTTCGCTGCTTAATAGCATCAGCAAAACTAATTGAGCTCTTTCTTTTTCAGACGGAATATAGCTTCCAGCAGAGTGTTCGACTTTTTCAGCAAACAGTTCCATTAGAAGAGGATCAATAATAAAATTCCCCCCGTTCGTTCGCTGAATTTTTGGATAGTTGTTACTCTTTAACCAGTCATTAATTTTTGTAAAGCTGTAGCTAATCTGCCTCCGTGAAAGATGATATTTTCTCTCTAATTCCATATTAGAAATACCTGGATTACTAACTACTCTTTTTAAAATTAAATTGCTCCTTTCATCTAGATGCATCAATTGCTCCCCCCTTGCTTAAATTTATTCTATCACTGATCCCCACTAAAATGTTTACGCTTTCATTACCACTTCTGGTCGAGTTATTGTGCAACTTGATGGTTAACTCTTCCTTACCATTGTAGACATTTCGCTAGTGATCAGAAAGAAAAAGAAAAACTGTTTTTGACTACGATTTTTGCGTCACAGTGAATAAAAAAACCCGACTGTTCAGTCAGGTTTTTTGTAGTATCGATTTTTATTGATGCTCTCCTATTCCAAATACTTCTGCTACATGATTTTCTAATTTATGCTTGTAGTGATCAATGTTTGGATGTTTGACTACGTCATGAATAGAGTAAGTTGGAAATGGACTCATACCGACGTACTGATTCATTTTATGCAAATGCATAATGGCTTCGTCTAAACTTTTTCCTTCATAGAAAGCTTCGTCATTGTCGAAAATAGCTTCCGGCGCATTCCACGTGAGAGAAAACATGTATTTTTTCCCCGTTAATAAGCCGCCTCGCCCGTATTGATTGGAGCCTTTAAAGAAAATGTTATCCATATACACGCGATCAATATATTGCTTAAACTTTCCGGGAATGCTGAACCAGTAAATAGGCGTCTGCATAATCACAACATCAGCCCATAGCCACTTTTCAATTTCTTCTTCTACTTCGTAGCCTTTATCAACCACCGTTGTTTTAATGTCAAATTGATCAGCGAGTAAATGCTGCATTTCGTTAAAAATCGTTTGATTTAACTCTCCTTTTGATTTTTTACAATACTCGTGTCCATTAATGATTAATACGTTTTTCATGCTGACCTGCTCCTTTCCAAAATCCTTGTTTCTTTATCTTCATATATCTGTATACCCATAAAAACTACTTACCTATCAGTACTATCTCTTACTTTGAAGTAACATAGGCACCTAGAAGTCCCTTTTTAAACACCCTTATGATTTCCTAAACAAAGAAAAAAACAAGGTCTAATTTACTGATTTCTTAGAAGATGTTTAACTTGCATAAAGCAAATCGTTTTTTAAAATCAGTTCTTTTAACCCAATAAAAAAGGCTGGCGAATTAAATTCCGCCAGCCTTTTTTCCTTTTTTTATTTCGGTTCGCCTACTTCATTTAATGGATAGTAGCGAAACTGCACTTTTCCGATAACTGATTTTTGTGGAATGAAGCCAAATGCTCGTCCATCATGACTTACAGGACGGTTGTCCCCCATTACAAACAGTGAATTTTTCGGTACCTTCACTTTGCCATCAGTTGCAGGCAGCGTTTGAAGCGTAAAATCTTCCGTGAATTTTTCATTAGGTGCAAGAGATTTTTTAGATTCTTTTAAATACGGCTCTTTATAAGCTTTACCGTTAATATATAGAACGTCGTTTTTCATTTCTACCGTATCTCCTGGCAGTCCAATGACACGTTTAATATAATTTTCATCTGCATCCGGTGCATGAAATACAATCATATCAAAGCGATCAACATCACTGATTTTATTTAAAATAACGCGGTTTGAATCTTCAAACGTTGGATACATCGATTCCCCGTGAACTGTAGTTGGCGCAAATAAAAAATGGCGAACTCCCACTACAATAACCAATGCAATAACAATGGACTTAATCCATGAAAACACTTCTTTTTTTACGTTATTTTTGCTCATCTCAAAACATCCCTTACGTCAAAATATACTTTCATCATAGCATCAAATAGAGGGAAAGTATAATAATAACCGAATAATCTTATTTATTGATCACCGTTTGTCACTGTGCCTTGATGGAAAAACAAACGCCACTTTTCTTCTCTTTTTCGCCAAATAGAACTGCGAAGCGTCTTTTTTTCTGCCGTATGGTTCATAAGATGATAGGTAGTTAATACACAGTCAGGAGACAATACGTCTATATGAAAATGAGAGATTTCGAATACATCTGGCGAGAGTACATGATTGTTATTGTAATCTTTTCGTTTCCATCCCGTGCCCGAACTGCCAAACTCCACGTAATCATCTGCAAGAATGTTTGAAAGCTCTTTAGCAGAGGTTCGTACTTCTGATTTTAAGTGCATGCATTCTAATTCATAAAATATTTGGGTAGCGTTCTCCATTTTTTATTCATCTCCTCTTACGCCTATTATAAAGAAATAACGCGTTATTTTCATACAAACAAACCATACTCATATCCCGTATAGATATAAGTATGGTTTGTTCAGCTGATTCTATAGCGTCTATTCTTACCTGCCATCCAATCGCTAATGATTTTCACCACAATTCCTATGATAAATACTGTGAGAAAAGAATAAAAAATTGGCCAGTTCAGCAATTCATATAAATGCAGCGCTCTAAATAGCGGAATACCTATAAAAGCAATAATGGCAGAATTAACGGCATGTGCGATGAAGAAAAATTTCCATTTGCTAAAAAATTGGTAGATGAGTGCGATACTTACCGGAATAATAGCAAAGTCAACCGTATTGAAGCGATCTGTAAACGGAAGCATCTGGTGAGGATAGCACCACAGGTTAAAAAATTTCCCGAATTCATCTACCAAACCGACTATGTCAAAGCTGATAAAAAAACGAGAAGCATAAAAAAGAGGCGCTGTCTATCAATAAAAAAGTAAAAAAGCAGCAAAAAAAGAGCGTTTATCACCACTATGAGCCACCATTGAAAACTAAAAAGATCTTGATGAACCCAATAAGAAAATTCCTTTTCATTTAAGACTTGTTGCATCATTTTGATCATTTCAAACATAGAAATCCCTCCTATCTTAGAAAGTCTGTCCATGAGAGTTTCACTTCATACTAAAATAAAGCATCTCACACAGTGCTTTTGCACCTCCTCTTTCTTCAAAAGCAGATTGTACCTATTTAGCGATTTCTATCTGTCTAGTGAAAATTTTCCGCAGGAGCTTTGCTTTTCATCTCAGAACCTATTGACTATTATTTTCATTTCATACAAAATTAACAATTGTGCATGGTTTACACGTTAATACGAGCAAAAAGATACTGTTTTGCAACATTAAAGGAGGAACAACATGAACATCGGTACGATTAAAAGAGAAGCTAAAGCTTCTTTAAAGAATCGCTGGGGACTTGCGATTTTACTGACGGTGGTGACGTACGGAGTATATACGCTTCTGCCTATTCCATTTGAAATTGTGGCAAGCGGCGGCTATGACAATTGGATGAAAGATGAATCTGATTCGGCGTCATGGATTTCAACTGCCTTTGCTATTGTCTTTTCGCCTCTTCTCATGGCGAACTACTGGGCATTTTTAGGTTTGGCGCGAGGTGAATCTGTCCGATTGGGACATTTGTTTAAAACATTCCAAGACTTCGGTCTTTATGTAAAGTCACTAGGAATTTATGTACTGATGACTCTTTATGTGATGCTGTGGTCACTGCTTTTACTGATTCCTGGAATTATCAAAGCACTGGCATATTCACAAACGTACTATATTTGTAAAGACAATCCTACTTACTCGATGAATCAAGCGATTACAGAAAGCCGCAGGTTGATGAATGGTTATAAAGGACAGTACTTCCTGCTGCTACTAAGCTTTCTTGGCTGGTTTTTATTAAGTATTATTACACTAGGAATCGGCTTTTTATGGTCTATTCCATACCTTTCTGCTTCACTTGCCCGTTTTTATGAAAATTTGTTAAATGAACGCTCATCGCATGCTGAATAATAAAAAAATCCTCTTCAACGTGAAGGGGATTTTTTTATAAGAACACTGTTTGCATAAGTGAAGCTCTGATGTCATAAAGCTTACTAAGAGTCTAGAAGAAAGGCAGGAGCTTATATGTATACTACAAATGAAATTTGTCAGCAGTTTGGCCAGATTTTAAACGCTAAAAGCAAAGTTAGTCCAACAGGATGCTCAGTGTCTCTTAAAAGAAGCTTTCAAGCTCATGTTCAAGGGCGGAAAAGCAGCTCTGTCGTTCCTGTTGGCGTATCATTTGAAGCGATAGACGCACAGGGAAACGCGTTAAACTTGGCTGAGATTGCTATTTTACAAGAAGAAATCCCCCGTTTTACAGAAGCTGCTGCGCGGCAAGGTCTTATCGTAAGCGCTTTGCATAACCATTGGCTTTTTACAGAACCGGTCCTTATGTATCTTCATATTCAATCTGTCGAGCCTCCTTTACATTTTGCGAAAAAAATGGCTTTTTGTTTTACAACCCTCAAGAGTCTTCCCGTTCCGACAAATGAATAATTTATTAAACGCATCTCTCAGGTATATTAGAGAGGTGAAAGATGTTTTTTATACCTATAGATTACTAATATAGCTAAAGGAAACCTCCTTATCTTTTAAGTCATTAACAAAAGGGCGCTATGTATTTTTGAGAAGCTGCATAAAAACAAAACCCAGCACTTTCTTATAAGTGCTGGGCTTCTGCTTTATCTATTTTCGCGTATATCTTTTTCAATTTTCCGCAATGCTTTTTTTGATCCTCGCTGCAGATCATGCTGCTCTTTTCGATCTTTATAGCTAATAAATAACGAATCGAGGTCATAGCCTTCGGGATATAATTCAGCAGCTTTGATTTCAAGAGCTACTCGCTTAATGTTTACTTCAATTAACTCATTCTGATAGAGTACGACTATATTGTTTGTGTTGTCTTTAGACTTATACACAATCGCATGATTTTCATAATCTAACAGTTTGACTCGATCTCCCATTTGGTATTCAACACGGTCTTTTTTCTTTTCCTTCAAAATAGTTGGTTTTTTTATTTTATTTTCTCTGACGACTTCTGTATCATACGATTTGCTTTGCATATAGAACTTTGCTTTTTGTAAAATCTCTTCTTCTACCTTCATCTTCTTTGAAATCCAAAGCGCATTGCTTTCTCCAGATGTGCCAATTAACAGCTGATACAGCGGTTCTAATGTTTTACTGTTGAACTGCATCGCGGCATTCATAAAGTCAGGATGAATTTCTGAGAAACGCTTAATTTCTCCGTAATGCGTAGTCGCGACCGTTATGCAGCCCATATGATAAAACTTTTCTAAAATCGCAATCGCAAGTGCAGCTCCCTCATTCGGTTCGGTGCCGCTGCCAATTTCATCGAATAGGAGCAGCGTATTGTTCGTTGCTTTTTGCAAAATAGCCGATATATTTTTCATGTGTGAGGAAAAGGTGCTCAGCGCATTTTCAATACTTTGGTTGTCGCCGATATCGACAAAAATATGTTCAAACAATGCAATTTCTGTTCCTTCATCAGCTGTAATATGAAATCCTAACATTGTAGCGAGTGTCAGTAGCCCAATCGTTTTTAAGACAACGGTTTTTCCTCCTGCGTTAGGTCCGGTAATAATTAAGCTTCGATAATTCTCGCCAATTTCGAAGTGAAGCGGAACAATTTTACCAGTTAACAGCGGGTGATATGCGCCTTTTAAATGAATATATCCATAATCATTAATTTTAGGTTCGATTCCATCTGCCTGTTTACTGTATTTTGCTTTGGCAAACACCATGTCGTATTGGCTAATTAGCTCTAAATTAATATGAATATCAGCTAGCTTCTCTAACACTAAACCTGTTAAAAACGCTAAAATTTGATATTCTTCTACCTCTTCTTCTGCTTTCAAAATCGCTAGTTCCGCATTCAGCTTTGTAATAGATGCCGGCTCTATGAACACTGTTGACCCTTTAGAAGATGTTTCAACAATCGTTCCTCCAACATGATTTTTATAGGATGCCTTGATCGGAATCGTATAGCGGTCTCCTTTTTTACTGATGAAGAAGTCTTGAATATACTCTTTGTTTTTCCCGTTTCGTAAAAATTTCGCAAGCTGTTCTGAAATCTTCGCTTCCGTTCCTTCTATATGTCTTCTGATACGCTTGAGCTCTTTGCTTGCCGCAGCGTCTACTTTTCCGGCTTTGATCGCAAAATTAATTTCCTCTTCTATACCTGTCAGTTCTTTCATCGAATGTGCATAGGAACTTAAGAGCGAAGCAAAAAATTCTTTATCCACCATATATTGTTTTACTTTTCTGCAGCCTTTTAAAAAATCGGATACGCGTATTAGCTCTTCGGGCTCTAAAGTCATGCCTTTTTCAAGCTTTTCGATGACTCTTCCTATACCTGAGACACCTGATAGCGGAAGTGATTTCTCAGCATCTAGAAGTCTTCGTGCTTCCGTTGTTTCTTTAAGTCGGTTTTTTACTGTTTTAAGAGATGTGCTCGGCTGAAGTTTATCCATTAATTGTTTTCCCAGCTCACTTACGCAGTGAGATTTTACGATTTCTTTTAATTCCTGATACTGCAATTTTTCAAATGTCATCGTATTCATGGTTTTTCTCCTCACTATGATTTGTCATCACATATGAAGATACCTATTTATTAGAAGGCAATGAAAAAGATAAACAAAAAAAGCTGTGGTGATCCCACAGCTTTTTGCGTTCATAAGGTGTCTAAACACATATCACAAAAGAAAGCTCTGTAAAAACAGAGGCCTCTTTCGCGACAAATGCCGAACCCTTTATAAAGCATTGTAGGTATCTTCATAGGCAGTGAAATAAATCCATAAGCAAATAAAGGGTACCTTCATTCTCCAAAAAATACCCGTCTTGCTTATTTAATTTATTTCATTCAATTGTTCCTATTTAGATACTACTCCGCTCATAAAAGCACCTCATCTATATTTTAGTTTTCATTGGCTTCTAATTTACACTCTTATCATACTATATGAAAAAGCGTGCGTAAAGGAGACAGTAAAAAAGCTCAAGAGCATAACTTGAGCTTTCATGACAAAAGAAAAAAACGAAGCAGCGCCATCATTCCAACTCCGCTAATAACGGTGATGGATAAACTTTTTGTTTTCAGGGCAATCAGTAAGGTTGGAATGACTACGATAATGACGGGCCAGTTAATCTTTACGCTGTCATCTACTTGAATGATAAAGTTTTCTACAACAAGTGCGGTTAAAATACAAATAGGAATATAGGATAGCCATTTTAATACGGGTTCTGGCAGCGCGATGTTACGTACAACTAAAAACGGAACAATGCGAGGAACTACGGTAACAAGGGCACACCCTAAAATAACGATGAGTGTTGGGTAGTGGATGCTCATTTATCCGTCACCACCCCAATTGTCGCTACAATAATCGTTGAAATCAATACGGCCACATGTGAAGGTACGAAAAAAGACAGCACAATCATAATAATTGCCATATAAAGAATTAAACGTAAGTAATGATTAAGCTTTGAAGGTAACACGCTTTCGATTTGTAAAACAAGCAGAGCTAAAAACATAGCTGTTAAGGCAAAATCAAACCCAAAGGCTTCCGGGTTAGATAGCATATGGCCAAAAATAGCTCCTGTCGTACAGGCGATAATCCAGCTGACGTAAGCCGTTATATTTAATCCGTTCATCCAGCGGTCATTAATTGGCTCACCTTTTGCAATTTTACTTGAAGACACACCAAATGATTCGTCCGTTAGAAGGGCTCCAATTCCGACGTTTTTTAATAACGAATATTTTGTAAATTCAGGCGCGACCGTAGCGCTCAAAAGAAAGTGTCGTAAGTTTACAATAAATGTTGTGAGAATAATAGCTGAAATCGAGCTGTTTGCAACCATCAGTGCACAAATAATAAACTGCGCTGCTCCTGCATACACGAGCGCTGATAATAAAGCAACTTCCATAACGGAAAGATGAGAGGATACTCCAACGATCCCAGCAGCAAGCCCTATGCTTATGTAACCGAGTAGCGTAGGGATACAATCCTTAGCCCCTTGTCTGAACGTTAAGTTCACTTTTTCTCTTTGCTGTACTGCTTTTTCTGCAATCACCGTACTCCCTCCTTTTCTGCTATATTATACATCTATACGTTATATTAAACAACGGTATGTTATACTATCTTTATAATAATTAAAGGAGTACAACAATGGACGCGATTCAAGATATTATTGCTAAAAATCTTGTTAAATTACGAAAAAATCGAAATTTGACGCTTGATCAAGTTTCCGAATTAACCGGTGTTAGTAAAGCAATGCTTGCACAAATTGAAAAGGGTAAATCCAGTCCCACGGTTACCACGCTTTGGAAAATCGCCAACGGCCTTCAAGTCTCTTTTTCTGTATTTATGAAAGAAGACACCCCGGATGTGCAGAAAGTAAGCATAAAACAGCTAGATCCCATCATGGACAACAAAGGTGATTACTTAGTATATTCTTTTTTTCCTTATCATCCGGAAAAAAAGTTTGAAATTTACATCGTCACATTAAAGCCTGGATGCGTGCACGAAGCGAAAACTCATTTAGGAGATGAATACTTACTTATTAAAGAAG
Organism: Priestia sp. 10L35; assembly: GCF_056395685.1. Classification (NCBI taxonomy): domain Bacteria; kingdom Bacillati; phylum Bacillota; class Bacilli; order Caryophanales; family Bacillaceae; genus Priestia; species Priestia sp. 10L35. The sequence goes on from NZ_JBFTKA010000003.1 coordinate 511,574, forward strand.
GCGAATTAACGGTTCGTTTTGAAAATGAAGAACATGAATTAGTCTCGGGAGATGCTCTGCATTTTTCAGGAAATACCTCTCACAGCTATATCAATTCTTCTGAAGAAGAAGCAAGCTTTTTTTTGCTTATGCACTACCCCGAATCATAAAAAAAGAGCGTACGGATCATCCGTACGCTCTTTTTTTAAGCTGCGTGGGCTTGTTCTTTTTTCATTTTTTTGTTTTTCATGTACCCAATGCCTACAACTGCAATAGTTAAGATAACTTGAACAGCGAGATGTAAAGCTGTGCTTGGAACAAACCCGCCGATAATTTTATCTTCAACAATCATTTTTCCAGCAGACCATGCAAGCATCGCCGCTCCAGCGTAAATGATAATCGGAAATTTTTCCATTGCTTTCATAATAAAGCTGCTTCCCCAAATAATAATCGGAATTGAAATTAATACACCAATCATAATCGGGACAAATTCGTGAGCTACACCTGCTAGAGCTAATACGTTATCTAATGACATGACCGCATCTGCGATAATGATCGTTTTAACCGCGCTCCATACCGTTGCTCCACCTTGAGGATTGTCGCCGTGATCGTGATTGTCCGCTAATAATTTATATGCAATCCACACTAGCATCAAACCGCCGACCGCTCCGATTAATGGTATTTTCAATAAAGGGACAATAATAGCCGCAAATAATAATCGAAGACCAATCGCGCCGCCTGTTCCAATTAAAATCGCTCTTTTTTGTAAATCTTTTGGTACGTTACGAGCCGCCATTGCAATAACAATTGCGTTATCCCCGCTTAAAATTAAATCAAGAAAAATAATTTGCAGCAAACCTTGCACTGATACCCCAATTAGTTCCTCCATAGTTACCTCCACCTTCTCTTTTTATGTAACGTTTCTCCTCTAAATGTCTGAGCCTTTTCCTCCTTTTTTATAATTGAATACAAAAAAGACCCTTACCAAATAAGCGGTAAAGGTCTTGCTAACAACATAATGTCGCCAACAAAGCCGAGAGATAATCTCTGTAATGACGACTTTGCTGTTAAAGCTACTCCCCTTTAGGAGATACGTTCAATTATTTGTTTGTATTTACACCACTTATACTATAGCATCTCCTACATTCTGTCAATCGTTTTTTTATTCACTTTCAATTTAGTAAAATTACTGTCGCTTTTCTAGAAAGGATGTCGAAAAATGAATATAAAAACCTGTAGTTGTATTCGCTTTCTTATAGTATGATAGATTCAGTTCTATAGTCTTATATTTTAAAGGAGGAACATAAAAATATGAATAAAAAAGGTATAATATCCCTAGTTTCTGCTGGTTTATTAGCATCAACACTATCCGTTCAGTCTGTTCAAGCAGATACCAATAAAAGTGAAAGTGTTTCAAAAAAACTAATAGACCAGCATATGGACAAGCCTCTTCAAAAAAAGAATCTAAATCAACGTGTACTTAATGATTTAAAAAGCGATGCAACTCATTCCTTAGAAAAAGCTCCTTCTCTTTCTTCATCTCAGAATTCAAAACAAATGAACAGCTCCTCTGCAAACGATGATCCACTGTTTGAAAAAGAGCCAAATAATGATTTTAACAAAGCTAATAGTTTGCCAAATGAAAAAACAATCATCGGACAAATGCTTCCTATGTATGACGTTGATTTTTATAAAGTGAATGTCCCTGCTAAAGGCGCACTGCTTGTAGCTGGGACGACCAATTCTCCAGCAATTGACCTTGCCTTTACAGCAGCTGAAAAAGACTTTAAAGATAACAAGAATTTAATCTACCAAGGCTCAGACTATAGCGATGGAGTCGAAGTTCAAGTCTATCAGGTAAATAAATCAGGAACATATTACATAGGTGCCACTGATTATGAGTTTGATGATTACGACGATAATACCGTGGATGATCTATATGCTCTGAGCACAGCATTCGTAGACAACGTCGCTCCAGATAAACCAGCCGTAAACAAAGTCGGTAATAATGATAAAGTGGTTACGGGAAAAGCGGAGGCTTCTTCTACTGTAACAGTTAAGGCTGGCAGCAAAACGCTCGGATCTGCCAAAACGTCTTCTAAAGGCACATTTTCTGTTAATATAAGTGTTCAAAAAGCCGGAACAACTCTTACCGTAACGGCTAAAGACAGCGCCGGAAACGTAAGTCCAAGCGTTTCCACGAAAGTAGCCGATGTCGTAGCGCCTAATAAGCCAACTGTCAATAAAGTCGATGATAATGATAAAGTGGTTACGGGAAAAGCGGAGGCTTCTTCTACTGTAACAGTCAAAGCGGGCAGTAAATCGCTTGGATCTGCCAAGGCTTCTTCTAAAGGAACGTACTCTGTAAAAATACCAGCGCAGAAAGCAGGCACTACTCTTACCGTGACGGCCAAAGATGTTGCGGGGAATGTTAGCAGCGGAGCGACAACAAAAGTCGTGAAGCATTAATCAAAGAAGGAGGTGACTATGGTCACCTCCTTCTTTGATATAGTTAAAAAATCGTTTTTTTATACAAAGCGGTTGTCAACGCTTTCTCTTTCAATCAATTCATAGTTAGAAAGTGTAAGCTTTTCAACTTCTTCTCCGTTGACTAGCTTAATAATTCGCTGTGCCCCCATTTGTCCCGCTTCTTTATAGTAATATTTTACGGTTGTTAAGCTAGGATGAATCACACCCGTAATTTCGTAGCCTCCAAAGCCGGTAATGGATACATCTTCCGGAACGCGAAGTCCGTTTAAATAAGCTGCCTTTAACGTGCCAAGTGCAATGTTATCGGTCGCACATACAATGATGGACGGATTAAATTCTTTCATCACAGCCGTAGCGGCCCCGATTGCATCGCTCATGTTAAAGCTTGTTTGATAACAGCGGATCTCGCAATCTCTGTCTTTAAGACCTTCCTTTACACCTTCTTTTCGCTTTACACCTACAGCTATGTCTTTTTCGGTTACGCCTAAAAAAGCGATTTTTTTATGCCCCTTTTCTCCTATGTACCTTCCAATGTCGCATGCCGCCTCGTAGTCTTGGTGAATTAAACTGTGGACTTCTTCATGCTGCTGTCCAATTAGCAAAACGGGAATTGAAATTGTGCGGAAAGCATCCAAATGAGCTTTTGTGATTTGAACGGCAAGAAGAATAATACCTGCTACCTTCTGCTTAGCCAGCGTATAGATATTTTCGATTTCTCTTTCTAAATCTTGATTAGAATTGGAAATAATCATTTGATAGTGGTGGTCTCTAAGTTCTTGGTCAATACCATCTAATGTGCGGGAAGTCGCAAAAGAACCCATGCGCGGAACAATTACACCAATGATGTTTGTTTTTTTTGCTTTTAAGCTTTGGGCAAACGCATTTGGGCTATAGTTTGTTTCTTTAATAATCTCTTCGATTTTTCGTTTCGTCGCATCGCTCACAGACCCTCCGTTAAGGTAGCGGGATACAGTGCTTTTTGCTACTCCTGCAAGCCGAGCGATATCTGCAATAGTTGTCATTCTCTCATCTCCGTATTTTGTTGCTGCTTCTTTCACAGTATACACGAATATCGCGCGTATATTAAGTAACTGCTTTACTTTTTGCTTCATAAGCGGTATGATAATCTAAACATGGATAATCATTATCCACGTTGTACACATAAAGCAGGAGATGATGTTTTTGCATATGAAAACAGGCGTTGAGCAATCGGTGTATGCCATTTTGCTACTTACGTTTTTACCTGAAAAAGCTGTGTTGCCAGGAGATGTCATCAGCACTCAGCTCGGGGGCTCGCCTACGTATTTTCAAAAGCTTCTTCGCAAACTGGTTAGCGCTGATTTACTTGCTTCCGTTCCTGGTAGCAAAGGTGGATTTCGCTTAAAGAAAACGCCGGAAGAAATTCGTATTTATGACGTATACGTAGCCATTGAAGGTAAGCAGTCTCTTTACTCATCAAGCGGTATTTTTCACGACATGCTTAACTTAAAAGACAAAGACATTTGCTTATTATCCGATTTAATGGAAGAAGCCGAATCTTCGTGGCAGTCTATCTTAAAACGGCAAACCATTGCTACGCTCACAAATGAAATTAACAAAAAATGTCCGAAAGAAAACCTGGACATGCTAAAAGCAACAGTAGAAGAAAAAATGGTGCTGTAGCACCCAAAGGAGATCATCATGGAAAACTTAAATAGATATTTTGATTTATTCGATCAATCACGTACAAGCGAACAAGCATTTGAAGAATTAGTGGGGCTTTTTTCAGCCGATATCGTATTTGTCTTAAACGGCCACGAAAAGCAAGGCATTGAAAACTGGAAGCTGTTTGTAAAAATGGTGTTTAAAGAAAATGCTGATATTAAGCATATGTTCGAAGGCTGGAAAGCAGTTGAAGGTACAGATAAGTTTGAAACGCCTTGGGCAGTATGCGGAAAACGTGCATCTGGCAGCGTCTTTACTCAAACGGGAAAAGATATTGCTAAGCTAGATGAAAACGGGAAAATCAGCTATTTAGAAAACGTACCTGACGACACGAACATGTTTGATACGTATAAAAACTAATATAAAAAAGAAGGGCTCTTCTAGCCCTTCTTTTTTTACGGGGCAAATCCCTCTTGAGAAAGATAAATCATCGAAGAAGGATAAAATTTTTCAAAATAACGAATGGCTTTGATATGAATGTCTTTGTCATACCAGTCTAGGAAACCGTACTTCTCAAATAATTCCGGCATTCCTAGCCTTTTAGACGTTTTACCTAAGGAACCGTCTCCTAAGTACAAGGTATCAATGCAAATTCGGTCCATCATTCCTTCTATTTTTTCAGGAAATTCAGGTGTGAAAGGAAGCATTGGAGCAATGGTTACTTGCGTTGAAATTCCGCTTTCTTTTACTTTTTTTAACGCGTTCATACGAAGTTTCATCCCCGGAGCATAAGGAGAAAAAATTTGTTTTACATCTTCTCGGTCCGTTTCAACAGTCATCGATACGCGAAGATCACATACTTTTTGAAGCTGTAAAAACAAATCAATATCCCTCGTCACAAGTGGCGACCTTGTTTGAATCAATAAAAAATCAGGGGGATGATTGATCATCGTTTCTAAAAGGGCACGTGTGATGCCTGCTTTGCGCTCAGCAGGCTGATAGGGATCTGTCGCTGAAGACATAAATATGCGTACCGGCTGCTCTTTTTTTCGCAGTTTTTGTATTTCTTTTTGATAGACTTCAGCTGCGTTGACTTTAAGCTCTAGCCATGTCCCCCACTCCATCTCTTTAAAACGCTGAATTGGCAGCTCTCGCACGTAGCAAAATTTGCAGGAAAATGCACATCCGGCATACGGATTTAAACTATGAGTATAACCAGATGCTAAAAAGCCGGTCGCTTTTGTTAAAATACTTCTCGAAACCACGTCTCTTTTGTTCATCTTTCTCACCTCGTTGTCCAATAAGTATATCAAGTTCGCAAATGAAAAAACTACTTTCCACATGGAAAGTAGCCCTTTATGTTTTCAATTCATCAACTTTGATTTTCTTTCTTTTCACTTGTCGTTTCAAGTAAAGAGGTTAAATATGAATTTAACTCAAATTGGTCCTTTTCAATAAAATCAGATAATACCGGCTGCTCTTCTTTTCTCATCTTTCTCCACTCCCTTTGTTTTTTATGTATGTGTTTTCATTCATCAATGGATAAAAGTAATGTACTTAACTCTACCCGTATTAAAACAAAAATAATCATGGTATTTTATACTATTTTTTAATTTATGCACGTTTTATTTGTATATTTTTTACAATATCACACACATTAATAGCAAGATTAGCAAACGTATATATTTTACTATGCAACATGAGAGGAATTTCATCATGACGATTAACAAATCAAACGATTGTTCTAGTCTAGCTGAAGTAGTTGACCGCATCTTAGATAAAGGCGTGGTAATTGACGTATTCGCTCGTATTTCCGTTATTGGTATTGAATTAATTACCATCGAAGCTCGAATCGTTATTGCCAGTGTGGACACATGGCTGAGGTATGCCGAGGCAGTTCGGCTGCTTCATAATGAAAGAGAAGATTTTCTTTCTTCGAATAACGGCGGAAAAAAACTTGAACAGCTAAACCTTTTACAAGATTTAGATTTATAAACTCATAAAGGTGGGTTAGAGAAGTGAAAGTAGCCGAAATTATGGAATCCGTGACTGATTTTTTTAAAGAACACGTTGCTCCTCCTCACCGAATTATTTCGTATGAATCGATTCAAAATGGAGGATGGAAAATAACACTTGAAGCATTTGAAGAACAGGAGTATATGAGGCGCTATGCAAAAGATGAACTGCTTGGTATCTATGAAGTGCTGGTCAATAAGCAGCACAACATTACGTCTTTTTCACGCACCAGCCTGCGCTATCGAAGCTCTCCAGCAGAGAAGTAAGCTGATTATTTTAATGGAAAGGAATGAAACAGAAATCAATGAGTGAAGAAACGGGCATTTATATTTTTTGCAGTATTCCCGCCACCGAGGCGCATACGTTTGGCAGCGTCACGATTGATCAGCAAGAAAGAGCTACTTTTACCATTCATTACCGAGATGCAGCTATAGTGGCTGCTGCCTTTCCTCTTAAAATTTATCATCCTACAAAAGAGAACGTCACAGCGCACCAGCAGGTGATTTCCAAAGTAATGAATGAGCATGATTCGGTCATTCCAATCAGCTTTGGCAACGTGTTTCATAGTCAACAAGATGTTGAAATGCTGTTAGAAAACTTATATCCACAGTTCGCCTCTCTTTTCCCACAGTTAAAAGGAAAAATAGAAGTCGGACTAAAAGTAATTGGGAAACCGGACTGGCTGAAACAAAAAGTGAATCAAGATTCTTCTTTGCAGCAAGTACGAAACCCGCGTTCTGCCAGTGCTGATTTTTATAAACAAATTGCGCACGGAGAAACAGCTCAGAAATTCTTTTTAAAGCTTCAGCACGACTGTAAAAAAGAGCTGTATCAACATTTAGAACCGATAGCTGAAGCGTCGAGACTCAATCCTCCTATTGTCGAAACAATGCTTTTGAACGCTTCTTTTTTAATTGACCGAGAAAAAGAAGCAGCGTTTGATGAACGTGTAAATGACCTGTATGAAAAATGGAAGCACAAAGCCGATTTTAAATATTCCGGACCGTGGGCTGCTTATAACTTTATTAATATTCAACTAAAGGTAGAAGAGAATGTATGATTCATAAACTGCTGCTGTCTCCTGTTACGCTCATTGTAAAAGTCGGACAGAAAATCAAGGAAGAAGCGGATAAAGAACTTTACGATGTCTCTTTTATTCAGCAAAAAATCGTTCATCTTCAAATGATGTATGAGCTTGGAGAAATACCAGAAGATGCATATATGGAAAAAGAAAAAGAACTGCTGCTGAGGTATGAAGCAGCAAAAGAATATGAATTAAAAAGATGGGAATCAATGACGAAGAAACAAAAGTGAGGTTAAAAGATGGAAAAGCTCATTTATTTATATGGTCTAGTTCCAACCGAAGAAGCTAATGAAATGCCCTTTCCTTCACTTGAAGGTATGGATCAGAACAACCCTATCTATGCTCTTTGCTTTGATGACATTACCGCATTTGTATGCGACTTGCCAAGCGATGAGTATTCGGAAGAAATGCTGAAAGAAAAGATCGAGCACGATATGAAATGGCTGCAGGACAAAGCCATGCATCACCATGAGATTCTTCTTTTCTTACAAAGTCACTACACGCTTCTTCCCATGAAATTTTGTACGGTCTACAAAAGCAAGGATAGCTGTCAAAAAAGTATTGCTGATAACAAAGAAAAAACCCTCTCTTCTCTTCAGCTTTTAAAAAGATCTGAAGAATGGAATATAAAAGTGTATGCCCATACGAATTCTTTAAAGAACTATCTGCTAACGAACAATGAAACGATCCAAAAGAAAAAAGAAGAAATAAATACGCTGCCTCCAGGCAGGCAGTTTTTTGAACGTAAAAAGATAGAAAGGCTGATCGAAGAAGAGACAGAAAAAGAACAGCTTTCGCTTTGTGATCACTTGCACAGTGAGATAAGCCGCTACGCCGCTTACCACACAATCAAAAATAACTGGAGTCAAAAAATAACCGGCGAGAGCTACAGCATGTGCTGGAACAGCATCTACCTTCTTTCAAAGAACAATGTAGAATCATTTTTAAAAGCCATTAGCGACAAGCAAACGTTTTATAGTGAAATGGGACTGAACATCGAAGTAACGGGACCATGGCCTGCTTATCATATCGACACTCTGCGCTCGGAGAAAGATGCGGGATGACATCGCTGCGAAAACAAACGCTGGAGCAAAAGGACATCGCCCTCATTGATATATTAGATGTGATCCTCGATAAAGGAATTGCCATTAAAGGTGATTTATTGATTTCAATTGCCGGAATTGATTTAGTCTATCTTGATTTGCGGGTATTGATTTCTTCTGTAGAAACGCTGATAGGCTCTCATGATCGTCAAATCATTTCTTCTCAGCAGCTTGAACAGGAAACGGAGGCGTTGAGAAATGGAAAATAACCTCAAACGAAACGGCCGCATTGAGCTGAGTGCGGAAAATGCTGAACAAGGCCTAGCGCAGCTTGTTTTAACCGTCATTGAATTACTGCGGCAGCTCATTGAAAAACATGCGATTCGCCGAGTCGACAGCGGAAACCTGACGGACGCTCAAATCGAAGACCTGGGCGTGGCGTTGATGAAGTTAGAGAACAAAATGGAGGAGCTAAAATCAGTGTTTAACTTTACAAATGAAGATTTAAATATTGATCTAGGTCCCCTAGGAAAAGTGCTATAACAAGGAGTGAAAAAATGGCGGTGGAACATAACGGGCATCTGGGCACCATTGTAGAAGTATTGGAAAAAGTATTAGATAAAGGTCTTGTTATTGCTGGAGATATTAAAGTGCAAATTGCTGATGTTGAACTCTTAACAATCAAAATCCGGCTGCTTGTCGCTTCTATTGATAAAGCAAGAGAAATTGGCATGGACTGGTGGGAAACAGACCCTTACCTATGTTCAAAAGCAAATCAGTCTTATCAAAAACTCCAGGCGGAAAATGACAGTTTAACGCAGCAAGTGGCATCTTTAACGCAGCGAATTCAAGATGATTTGCTTTCGCTTGATTAACAGCTCACTTTATATAAGGAGGAATAACAAACATGAATCCTGAACAAAAATCTACGCTGTCTCCTATTTCACAAGAGCAGCAAAGCCCCGATACTCAGCTAACGGAAAAAGAAGAGCGTATGCCCGAGTATACGCATACTTCGCTTAATCCAGATTCATAGAACCAAAAGAGAAATGCTTCGGCATTTCTCTTTTTAATGTTTCTATACTTTTCTTCATTAATCATGACATTGAAACAAATGGAGGTAAATACAATGAACATAGCGAATGAGTACCATTATCTATCAATTACAAAGGAGAACGAGCATGAAGAAAAGAGCATTTGGAGTAGTCTATACTCTTTTAACGCTGTTCATTTTAGGTGCCTGCAGTACCGAAGACGTTGTGACAAATAATTCTGATCCAAAAGTTTCTGTTTCTACTACAGTTAAACCGCTGACGAAAAAAGAATTTAGTGAAGTTGGAACATCAGGGTTAACAAGCCCTTCAAAAAAAGATTTTCACAAAGTACATATGACCCTTACCTTACGCGGCACGGATTACCTGTCGAATATTCAAGTTAAGCTACCTAACTATAAAGAAGCTTTTAATAACATCAAAGACGATCAGCAAATAAGATATTGGTTTGGCAACGGTGCAGATGAAGAGCAAGAAAATAAAAACATCTATACAAGAGAATTTGTCCTTTATATGAAAGGCTTAAACGATAAGCAAATTAAAGAAATTTTATCAGCAGCTAAGGTAAAGACGTCCTGGGTGGTAAAGGATACAAAAGCGAAGGATCAATCCGAATTTGCTGCTGGTAAAAACATAAAATTTGAAGCAAAATGAGAAATGCATCAATTAGCAAAAGCCCCCTTTATTAAAAGAGGGCTTTCTCTTATTATATGAAGAACGACTACCTTGTCACCTGCAGCTAAAGGTTTGGATTTGAGGCCAGACTTTCAGAATGCAGCATATTTTCTAAGCTATCTATCCGTTATAAACGCTAGCGCATGTTCCAGGCTTTGGCTCGTAGTAACAGTGATTTTTGTATTGACCAGAAGCGGGTTGACCGTACCAGGTTGGAGGGCATGGAGCGGATGGATTAAAGTACCACAGTGCATATTTCCCCGGGTGTTCTCTCCAATAATCCAAATTCTTTTTGGCTAACCTTTTTTCAACACCTCTTGCTCTTTGATAAAATACGTTTCCTTTTTGAACAGCTTCGAACGAATAGTTGCCTCCCTGCACCTGATAAATAACTTGCGGAACGGATCTTAAATTCTTGAAATCTAAACAGTTTGCTTTAAGACGATTTACAATGACATTTCCAACATACAGCATTCCTTGTTTTCCTTCGCCTTCAGCTTCTGCTCTCATCATCCTTGCCATTAAAGCAACGTCTGAATCTCGATAATTTACTCTTGGCATTTTTTCACCCCAAAAATATACTATGAAAAAAGGACGCTCTTGATGTCACTGTCCCTAAAATAACAATAGCTGGATGTTAAATACACGATGAGCACACTGACACTGCAGAAAGAGTTTTTATTACGAAAAGCTTATTCTTTTTCATAATAAAGCTGAGCAATTTGCCCGTACTGTTTTATATCGGTAAGCTTCAAGTTCATTTCGGGAATTCCTCGTTTAAACAGCGGAATACCAGCCCCAAGCAAAACGGGAATGACCGATATAATAAATTCATCCACCCTCTTTGCTGTTAAGAAATCAGCGAGAATATCAGCGCCTCCCACCAGCCATATTTTTTTAGTTTCTTGACTGAGGTTGTTGAGAAATAACGCCACGCTTTCGTTTATAAACTCGACATATTGATCTTTTCCTTGAGCTGAGCGGCTAAACACGTAGCATTTTTTACCGAGATACGGAAACTCAGGTGTGAGCTTCAGCACGTGGTCGTACGTAGCTTTTCCCATAACAACCGCATCACACGTTTGATAAAACGCTTCGTAGCCGTTGTCTCCCTCTCCTTCTACGCTTTCCAGCCAGTCAATCTCTCCGTTTTCTCTTGCAATATATCCGTCTAAGCTTGCCGCAATATATACGACGATTTTTTTCTTCATTCCCTTTTCTCCTTTCAACTTTACTGTTTCTGTATGATATCATCTTAATACGACACTTTTTGTCATATTAAAAGAAAAAGGTGAAAATAAATGGCTAAGTCTAGACGGCTTGTTGATATGCTCATGTTTATTAATACAAAAAGAACGTTTACGGCAAAAGAACTAGCGGAGGAATTTGGTCTTTCCGTGCGGACCGTCCAGCGCTATTTACTGGACTTAAGTGAATTAGGGCTGCCTCTTTACAATGAAAAAGGGCGGAGCGGCGGTTACAGAGTGCTAAAAAATCGTATTCTCCCTCCCATTTTGTTTACGGAAGAAGAAGCTATTTCTATCTTTTTTGCTTATCAAGCTCTGCAGTATTATCATGACCTTCCGTTTGATGCAGGAATTCATGCGGCTCTTCAAAAATTTTATGTGTACCTGTCTGAGGAAACAAAGAAAAAAGTAGATAAAATGAGTGCTCATATTGCGTTTTGGAATCCTAAAAGAAACCTTGACACTCCTTATTTAAAAGAGCTTTTAGAAGCAAGCCTTGCAGGAAAATATATTGAATTTCTTTATGATTCAAAGGCGGGTCAAACAAGAAAAGAAGTCAAACCCCTTGGAATTTATGCTCATAACGGTTTATGGTACTGTCCTGCTTATTCCTTCAATAAGCAAAAAGTGTTATTATTTCGAGCGGATCGTATTCACTCGTTAAAAGTTTTAGAAAAAGACGAAAATATGTCTCTTACGTTAAAGGAATGGCTTGAAACAGAACCGGTAAACTCACAGCCGATTTCGTTAAAAGTAACCTTGACACACGAAGGCGTTCGTCAGTGTAAAGGCGTTCCGTGGCTTGAAAATCATGTGAAGGTGGCGCGTGATGGGAATGGCTATATCGATACAATAACTGATGGAAATGAAATAAATTACATGGCTTCTTTTTTCTATACCTTAGGGGCTCATGCTTTTATTGAAGAACCTCAGAAGCTAATTGAAAAAATCTGCTGTCACGCAGAAGAAACGTTAAGACGCTATAAAAATGAAGTGGGGACAAAAGACGAATAAACGGGAGAAATGAACTCGTATAAATTGCTTTAGGCACCGGGGTTGATTTTCTTGCAAGACTTCGCCTTGCACTCCGATCAACCGCTACAAGTCACTAAATAGATGAAATCTACGTTCACTCTACCAATAAAAAGATCCGAACGATTCATCGTTCGGATCTTCCTTCAACCAACTAAACTACTTTTATCCTAGCCTCTTTTTAATTTACCCAGCCCACACGTCTTTTGCGTATCGGCCTTTTTCTTCTAGCTGCTGCAGCCATAAGCGAGCGTCTGCTTCACTCACTTGGTGAACGTCAGCATAGCTTTTCATAAGCGTTGCTTCAACTTCAGGTGCCATTTGGCCTCCGTCTCCGCAAATATAGAAGTGCGCTCCTTGATCAAGAAGTTCAATCAATTTCTTGCCGTCTTGTTCCATCACGTGCTGAACGTATGTTTTCGGCTGATTTGGCACGCGAGAAAAAGCGGTATGAAGCGTAATGATGCCTTCATTTTGGGCGTTTTCAAGCTCTTCTTGGTACAGATAGTCTTCATGAGGTGAACGGCAGCCGAAGTATAAATGCGCTTCTCCAAGCGACTGTCCTTGTTCTTTTAGCTGTTTGCGAGCCTGCACGAAACCTCTAAACGGCGCGACGCCTGTTCCCGGTCCGACCATGATAAGCGGCGTTTCAGGGTCTTTTGGCAGCGTAAATCCTGACTGCGGTGTGGAAATAAAGCACGTAATCGTATCTCCTTCTTGCAGCTCGGCAAGATAGTTCGACGCAATTCCTTTATATTCTCCATATCCGCTCCACGCTTCTCCTGAGACAACGCTGACCGTGATGCTTGCTTGTTTTTCATCGACACGAGGTGATGAAGAAATTGAGTAATAGCGCGGGCGTATGCTTGGCAGAAGGGCGATAAATTCGCTGAACTCCATTTCACACGCCGGGTATTTTTCAAGCAGTTCAAGCATTGTTAAACGTTTTGCCAGCACTTGTTCTTTGTAGGCTTGCTTTTCAAGCAAGGCTTCAAGCTCTACTTTATGCGGCGGGCAGACCGTTTTAGCAGCCATTGCGCGAAGCTGCGTGCGCGTAACAGGATCTTGAAGCTCCACGTATTGCAGAAGCTCTTCTACTGATACTGTTTTAGCGAGTGGCAAATGAGCTAATTTTTCTTCTTCTGCTTCCAGACGGATTTGCTGTGATGCATCTAGACCGAACCTTGCTGTTACACGGTTTACTATTCCTTCATAGTTGCGAGGAATAACGCCTAAATGATCTCCTTCTTGATAAGAAGCTTCTTTTGGAAGTTCAATTTCAAGATGACGCGTGCTTCGTGCACTGCCTGGCTGTTGAAGTTCTTTGCTTGCTACGACGTTCGCTGAAAACGCACCGTGCATTTTCGCAAGCGGCATATCCGCGGCGCTGTCGACGAATTGAAGTGAAAGTGTAGATTTATTATCTTCACTGTTTTCAATGTCGAGGTTAAAGTAGGCTGCTACATCACTCCACATATGTTCACGCCATTCTTCATATGTGCCTTCAAAGTCGTCGCTTGCATCTGCTTCACCGCGGTCAGCGATGTTTTCTGCCCCTTTAGCGGCAAGCGTTTCATCGATAAAAGCAGGCACTTTTTGATACGTTGTCGCCCAGTTTTTATCACCGCATCCAAATACGGAGTAGCGAACGCCTTTTACTTCATCAGCAGACGCTTGGTCTAACCAGTCGACAAATTGCTTTGCGTTATCAGGCGGGTGTCCGTTATAAGACGCCGTTACAATTAATACAGCTCCTTCGCGGGGAAGATTTCCGGCGTGCGAATCAAGGGTAGCGACCTGTGGTGCGAATCCTTTGCTCATTGCAATATCTGCTAAATCACGCGCCGTTCCTTCAGCTGTTCCCATATTTGAACCGTATAGCACAAGCAGCGGCGTATTATGAGCGTTTTCTGTCTTTTTGCGTACTTTTTTAGCAGACTGTTCAGTGCTAGGTGAAGGAATACCGCCAAGCGGAATTTTTTTCGATTTTGCTTTTACCACAAAGCCTTCAGGTTTTAACGTTAAAGTTTCTTTAATATCCAGCTCGTAGTTTGTATGATCTTCAAAGTCAAAGTGTTTTAGCATCATACCAAGTACAAGCGTTGCTTCATGAAGAGCGAACTGCTGACCGATACACGCACGCTGACCGTTTCCAAACGGTTTAAACGCATGCTGCGGAATCGCACTTGGATTTTCAAAACGCTCTGGACGGAACTCTTCCATATCGTCTCCCCAAATTGTTTTATCACGGTGAAGCTGAGGAATCAGAACCATTAGTTCGTCGCCTTTTTCTAAAGGATATTCTCCTCCAAGCACCGTATCTTCTTTTGCATATAGGGAAAACGCAGGAGCCGTTGGCCATAAGCGCAGCGCTTCGTTTAAGACCATGCCCACATATTTAAGCTGTTTGACTTGTTTGTAGCTTGGAACAGGATCTACTAGAACTCGTGCTGCTTCTTCTGCTGCTTTTTGTAATACATGTGGATTTTTCACTAAGAAATACAGCGCAAATGATAAAAGACCGCTTGTTGTTTCGTGTCCCGCAATTAAGAATGTAATAATTTGATAGCGAATGTTCTCGTCATCAAGCGGCTCACCTGTTTCTGGATCTTTTCCGTTTAGCATATGCGTTAACAAATCATCGCTTTGTTCACCGCTTGCTTTGCGATCTGCAATAATTTTATCTACTAGGTTGTTCATTACTTGAACATCTTCTTGAAACTGGCGCTTGTTTTCATCATAAGCTGGGTCATCTGGATTTGCTCGCTGCAGCTTGTTCATCGATTCATCCAGTGCACGGACCATACTCGTAATAAACGGATGCGGCTGATCTCGGTAAAAGCTGTTAAAGCGATAGTTAAAGCCGCAAAGACCGATTGTATCAAGCGTTAAACGCGTCATATCTTCCGGTACTTCAATATGCTCATCTGCATTTAGACGCTCCCATTTTTGAACAAGCTGCACGGCGATATCGACCATCATCGCATGATAGCCTTTCATTGCCTGCTGACTGAAGCTTGGAAGTAAGATATTATGCGCTTTTTTCCAATTTTTTTCGTGCGTCCAGCTTGTAAATAACCCGTCTCCTGCAAAATCACGTACAAATTTAAGCGCTTGACTTAAGTTTTTATCAAAACGTGATTCATCGCATGCTTCTTTAATTAGACGCTGACTTGATAAGTAACGCGTTACACGGCCAGGCGCCTCGAATTTAAAGATTTCTCCTAATTCATCCGCAATTTTCATCAAAGCTTGAACCGGTTTATCTGTGTTTAATAACGGTAAATTTTTAAGCTCTCCAAACGTTTTTGGCTGAGGCATTTCTTTAATTGTCATGTTATCCCTCTTTCACTTGTTAAGTTTCATGATTGTCTGCTAAGTGCTGCCCACAGACTCTCTTCTACACCAGTAAGAAGTTCATTAGTTAAAGATAAGTAGTCATTTTCAATCATTTCATATACTTCCATGAAACTTCCAAATAAAATAGCAATTAGCGCATTTTCAGGAAGATTTCTAATCACACCTTGCTTTTGTCCTTCTCTGAAGAACGTGCAAACAAATTCCACCAGCTTTTGATATGCGAAGCGGCTCTCTTCCGTTAAAAAAGCTCCTTGGCTATGAGTTTTAATAAATCCAAGAGCACGAGGATGATTTTTAGTAAATGTCACCATACCTTCAAAGATATGATGAAACCCATCTCGGTATCCATCTCTTTCGTTTGCCAGACCGCTTTCAATGCACTGTAAAAACTCGTTTACGTGCTGTTGAAATAATTCATTTACAAGGCTTTCTTTATTTTTAAAGTAGCGATAAATTGTTCCTGCTCCTACTTTGGCATTTTCTGCAATCATTGGCATCGTGGTTGCATCAAACCCTCTTTCTGCAAACAGCAGAAGCGAAGCAGAAAAAATCGCTTTTTGTTTTGTTGGAGTAGATTCCACTTTATCACCTCTTTCCAAAAGCGGAATGAACGTTCATTCCTCTACAATTACAAGTATAAAAAACTGCATCTTAATAGTAAAAAGATAACTAGAAAAGTGGAAAGAAAAGGTTCTTTCACTCTAACTTTCTACCATTTAAAGGTAATTAACCGAGTCTTTCAGAATCTTTAGTGCTTACAGAAAATTAGTCCACTTATCCCCTCTATTAGCATAATTTAGCACAACTTATTAAGGACAGAAGTTTAAAGGAAAAGCAACGTGGAAATAGAAAAGAGTTACACAAGGCGTAAAGGAGGATTAAAAATGAATCAAGCAAGAGTTATAGAATACGAAGAAATGCTTCGCTCAGCCATGCTTTCTAATAACATAGAGCTATTAGAAGAATTACTTTCAGATGAGCTTATTTTTGTGAATCACCTTGGGCAATGGTTGTCAAAAGAAGAAGATATAAATGTTCATCGTTCAAAAAGTCTTGATATAGCGGGCATGGAAGTGTTGGAACAAGAAGTTAAACTGTTTCAAGAACTTGCCGTTACGATTACAAAAATAGCGTTGAATGGGGCACTGGCAACCGGTGAATCGATCGGAGGCGAATACAGCTATACGCGAGTTTGGAAAGATGTTGAAGGGAAATTAAAGGTTGTTTCTTGTCACTGCAGTTCTAGCGTATAATCGACGCTGCCATAATAAAAAACATCCCTCCTGTACTAAGAGGGATGTTCCTTTTGCTCGTTAAAAGATTTTCTTCCTGTCTCTGTCATCTTTTAAAATCTCCACGGCCTCGCGGAACCGCTGTGAGTGAACAATCTCTCTTTCTCGTAAAAATCGTAAGCTATCGTTTAAATCAGGATCATCTGATATATCAATTAACCATTGATATGTAGCTCTTGCTTTTTCTTCTGCAGCTATGTCTTCATAAAGATCTGCAATCGGATCGCCTTTTGCCTGTATATAAGTAGCTGTAAACGGAACCCCAGCAGCATTATTGTAATAAAGTGCACTATCATGGTTCACATAGTGTTCTGCTAATCCCGCTGCCTTCAGCTGCTCCGGCGTTGCATCTTTTGTTAGCTTATAAATCATTGTAGCAATCATTTCAAGATGAGCAAACTCTTCTGTTCCAATATCGTTTAGCAGTCCAACAACTTTATCGGGAATTGTATAGCGCTGATTCAAATAACGAAGTGCTGCTGCAAGCTCTCCGTCCGCTCCCCCGTATTGTTCCATTAAATATTTGGCAAGCGTTGGATTACACGTGCTTACTTTCACTGGATACTGCAATTTCTTTTCATACACCCACATATAGCTCCCGCCTTTATCTGCTTATATTTGCCATGGCCAAGGGCTTGTTCCCCAGCTCCACTTTCCGTCGGTATAGCTGTTTCCATATTGCTGAAGCGGCCCGTACTTTGTTTCAAAGGTTCTTTTTAACTGCATAGCCTGCTGCGCGTATTCGTTAAACTGCTGCATAGCCTGCTGGTCATTTGGATGGGTATCTAAATACAGCGTTAATTCTACTAGTGCAAAATCAATCGCCTGTATTTCTTCTAAATCCTGATAGTACTCCGGAGGTAGATTTTTCATTCTTCATCCCTCTTCTTATCTTTGTATGGATTTTCATAGTAGTCCCAAAAAGCCGGCCACAGCGTTCCTTTTTTTAGCGCTTCTTTCGGTGAAAACTGCTGCAGATTCGGCGGCTGAAATCCCATGTATAATTGAGGCGGCGTAGAATAATATTTAACTCCTATCGGCCGGCAAGGATCATAGATACTGTGGAAAGGTTGATAGGTCTTAACCGGTGTAAACATCTTTTTCGGATTGTTATCCATGAAAAGTCCTCCTCTAAAAACACACTCTGTTTTATCCTATTCAGCTTTTATCGAGTTCATGAAGGAATTTATTTCCGACTTAGGAACCAAACTTTTCTTCATAAAAAAGACCTATGTAAAAAACGCTGTAATTGCCCAATCCCTTTAGGCAGCTTTCTCATACTTTATAAAATAGTGATAAAAAATAGAGGTGATTAAAAAATGGACATTAACTACATGGATTTTTATTTGTACCTGACAAGATTTCCTGGACCTCAACTCCCACCCGGTCCACCTAGACCACCAGGCGGTTTACCTACACCTAGCCCGGAGCAAGCCCCAACTTCCCCTCCGCCGGCATTTATTCCGGCTCAACAAACGGCAACTCCATTTGCCGTTGACCCAGGAGCCATTTCTCTATGTCTATTCCGCAACACGTTCATATGGCTTAGAAACGGCTCTAGCTTCTGGTATTTTCCTATTTTTGTAGGCCCGCGATCGGTTGCAGGATTTAGATGGAACGGACGTTTTTGGACCATTTTCGGTGTGGATACACGACAAATTGTTTCGTTTACGTGTTTTTAAACGTAAAAAAAGCCTTATTTTTCAATAAGGCTTTTTTGCTTACTAACTACGATTACACTATTGTTCTTATTCCAAAACCAATCAGCAGCACGCCACTGCATCGTTGAAAGGCTTTTTGAAACACCGGTTTTTTAAACCATTTTTTCACGTAATCTATTACATACACCAAGATTAAAAACCACCCTACCGCTATAAGCGTCAGAATAAAACCGAGTATCAGCAGCTGTTGATTTGTGTGTGCATCCAAGTTAATAAACTGTGGCATAAACGTAATATAAACTAATACCGTTTTAGGATTAAGAAAATTACTAAGAGCCCCTTGCATATATGATTCTCTATAGCAGCGACTAGATGAAGACTTTACAGTTTTTGTTTCTTCTGAAATGCCCTCTAATGAGAGCGTATTTTTGGTCAGAAATATTCTGATGCCTAAGTAAAATAAGTACGCTGCCCCTATGTATTTAATCGTGTTAAACAGATACACCGACTGCGCAATAGCAACAGACAAGCCAAGCACAGCAATTAACGTCCAAAACGTGAGGCCTGTAGCCATGCCAAGTATAGTAAAACGTCCTGCTTTTGCTCCGTGATGAAGCGTATTTTTCATGATAAGAATTGTATCAGCACCAGGTATCATCGACATAACCAGCGCCATCAGCATGTAAGCAGCTAAATGATCCACAGCTCTTCTCTCCCTTCTAAGCTATTACTAGCATCCTGTTTTCTTTTCACTTTCAAATATTTTCATGTATTGTTTTGGCGTTAGCCCAACCTGACTTTTAAAAAATTTAGTCAAATGACTTTGATCACTGAAGCCAGTTAAAAAAGATACGTCAATCGGTTTTTTTTCTTGCTCTAGCAGCTTTTTAGCCTGATTGATTCGAATTGTTTCCAAGTAGCTGTATGGAGAGATTCCTTTTTGCTTTGTAAAAGAGCGCAGCAGCCGGTATTTGCTCCATCCAATTAGCTGACTTAACTCATCCAGCGTGATCTTGTTTGTATAGTTGTCTTCCAAATAGCTGCAGATTGTTGTGATTTCATGGGACGTGTCAACGTCTGACGAAAGAAAAGAAAGATTTGAATGATCCTGCATGAGTTCTTCCAGCAAATATAAAAATAACTCTTCTTTCTTAAACTCCCGTTCACCATTTGAAATTTGTAAATGAAGCTCTTTTAAACTAGAGACAGCATCACTTCTTTGCACCACGCTGCTGTTAAAACGTGGAAGACTTTCACTGCCGTTAATGTCAAAAACAGCTTTTTTCATCACTTCTGGCGTCACGTTAATACAGCGATAATCAAGCGTTTTGCCGTCTATTTGTTCACAGCTATGGACATCATACGGATTAAACAGCAGCAAATCTCCTGGATTAATGATGTATTCTTTGCCTTGGCAAATTAAATGACGCTGACCTTCTTCAATAAATCCAATCACATAATACTCGTGAAAATGAGCAGGAAACTTTTGCATAATCCCTTTAAAACGATAAGCTTCAATATGTAAATCGGCGTCAACGTGCGCCGTGCGAATTTCTTTTGTCATCAATGACCCCTCCTTGTCACATACTAAGCTTTTTAAGCATACCTTTCACTCAAAAATTTTTCTTGTATGATATTGCAGATGAGACTTTTTTCCACTACTTTTATCCGTTCAGCTAGGGGTGGTACCAATCACTCTTAAGAGTGATTTCTCTTCTTTCCTCTAGTAATTTTCCGCTCAAATGATAAAATATAGACACATTTTATGGACGAAAGAAGGGATACCGTGAAATATAGACAAATTAAATGGCTGATTTTGCTTCTTCCAACTCTGACCATCGCGCTTTGGGAGTACGTTCGTCATGCCTTTTTGCTCCCTTACATCTCAATGGATATGGGAAATGTGCTTTCTCCGCTCCTTGTCTTTTTTGTAACGCTTGTATTTGTCCGCTATTTATTTTCTATTTTAGAAAAAATGCAAGAGGAACTAAGACAAGAAAAAGAAAAGAAAGCAGCACTTATTGAACGTGAAAAATTAGCTCGTGAACTGCATGACGGCATTGCACAGTCGCTGTTTCTCCTATCTGTTAAAATGAACAAGTTCGGAAGAAAAAATAAATTAGAACAGGATCCTGACTTTATCCGGATGAAACAAACTCTTCAGCATGTCCATGACGATACGCGTCAAGCGATTACGAATTTAAAGCACTCTCCGTCTGACTCTTCCGAAAGCTGGACCGAAAGCATTCATCAATACGTCGATGATTTAACACATACTCATTTACTAGATGTAAACCTAGATTGGAGACTGTCAGAAACAACGCTGTCGAGGAAAGAAAAAAACGAGCTGTTTGCTTGTGTAAAGGAAGCGGCTATGAATGTAATCAAACATGCAAAAACGAATAAAATCTGGATTACAGCCACTGAAACGGCCGGGGGATGGATTTGTGAAATTACAGATTTCGGTACAGGTTTTACGTCCGACTCTCTCAAGTCCGGTCTTGGTTTGCAAATTATGAAAGATCGTGCGAAGGACATGAACTGGGACTTTTCCATTGAGCGAAAACAGAACCAAACCATTGTTAGCATTAAAAAGGGGATTATGTAAATGCAGCCGTTTCGTATTTTGATTGTAGATGATCATGCTCATGCGAGAGAAGGCATTCGCGATATTTTAGAAGAATATGAAGATTTTATTATTGTTGGCGAAGGAACCAACGGGCAAGAAGCCATTGAACTGACCGGAAAATTAATGCCTGATATCGTACTAATGGACATTGGAATGCCTGTGATGGACGGGTTGGAAGCGACAAAACAAATTAAGCTTCGGTTTCCGTACGTTAAAATTGTGGTTATCACGGTTTCAGACGATATTACGGATTTATTTGATGCGCTGAAAAAAGGCGCACAGGGCTATTTGTTAAAAAACCTGCAGTCTGAAGTGTGGTACAGCTATTTGCGTGCGTTCGCTTTAGATGAAGTTCCTATGTCAAAAGAAATTGCGTTTCAAATTTTAAAAGAGTTTCCGCAAGAAACATCGATAAAAAAAACCGACACTCCCCTTTCTGCACGAGAGCTTGAAGTACTTCAATTAGTGGCTAAAGGACTGTCGAACCGCGATATCTCCGCGCAGTTATTTATTTCTGAACACACAGTAAAAAGCCATTTGAAAAATATTTTAAGCAAGCTTCATTTAGAAAATCGCGTGCAGCTGACAAGCTATGCGTTTCAAAACGGCTTAATGAACTAACAGCTTTCACGAGCTGTTTTTTTATTAGCAGCTTCCTCTTATAAGTCCCAACAATCACTCTCAGGAGTGATGGCTAATTCTCCCTTTCCTTCTATAATGAAAGCACGTTCGTTAGTAAAAAGGAGGAAAAAATGATGCAGGAAAAGCGCGAAGAAACAACAAGTACAACTAAAAAAAGCACGGCGCGTTCTCAAGGCCTATACAAAGCCATATGGCGCTGGCACTTTTATGCGGGCTTAGTGTTTACTCCGTTTCTTCTTATATTAGCTGTTACTGGAGGCGTGTATTTGTTCAAGCCTCAAATTGAAGAAAGACTGTACCACGACTTGTATCATGTTCAAGCTCAATCACAGTCTACATCCCCTTCAGCACAAGTGCAGGCTGTAAAGGAAAAGTATCCAGGCGCTGACGTGTTGACGTATAAGCCCAGTGAGCGCTCCACTCGTTCTTCAGAAGTAGGAATCTCATTAAAAGACCATACATATACGATTTTTGTTAATCCTCACAATGGTCACATTGTAGGAAAACTGGATGATTCGAGTCGCTTAATGAATCAAATTGAAGAATTTCACGGAGAGCTAATGGCAGGAACAGCGGGTGATCGTATCGTAGAACTTGCGGCCTGCTGGGCGATTGTCTTAATTGTAACCGGTGCTTTTTTATGGTGGCCGCGCAAAAAAGACAAAATAAAAGGTGTGCTGATTCCTCGTTTTTCAAAAGGTAAAAACGTGTTTGCACGAGACCTTCATGCGGTACCGGCCTTTTGGATTTCAGCTGGTATGCTTTTTCTCGTACTAACGGGCCTTCCGTGGTCAGGACTGTGGGGCAATGCGTTTCAGCAAATCGCCACAAACGCAGGTGTTGGGTACCCTCCGTCTATTTGGGTAGGCAGTGCACCTACTTCAACCGTGCAAACAAAAGATGTAGCGGACGTGCCTTGGGGAGCTGAAACGTTAGAAGTTCCAAACTCCACAGCTTCGCAATATACAAAAGTATCGCTTGATGACATTGTAGATATTGCAAAAGAACAGCATATGCACGACGGTTATACCATTTCTATTCCGCAAGAACCTCAAGGCGTGTATACGCTCTCTGTTTTTTCACCAAGAGCTCAGGATGAAGCAACCATTCACCTTGATCAATACACCGGCGCTGTGTTAGCCGATTATCGGTACGACAACTATGGATTTATGGGAAAATTGATTGCACTTGGTATTACGCTTCATAAAGGTACACAGTTTGGGTTTATAAATCAGCTTATGGGCCTCATTGTTTGTATCGGAATTGCTGGTATTGCTATCAGCGGAGCCTTACTGTGGTGGAAACGAAAACCAGCTAAAAACATAGGCGCTCCTAAAGTTCCTGAAGGAAATGCAATGCGCATTGTGACGTGTATAATCGTGGTGTTTGGTCTCGTCTTTCCTTTAGTCGGACTGTCCTTAGTTATCGTGTGGCTTTTAGATTTCTTTGTCATCAAACGAATTCCAGCATTGAAGCGGTTTTTAAACGCATGATGCATGAAACGATGTGAGGTGCAGTAACAATGAACAAATGGAAAATACCCGGATTGGTCATACTTAGTACGATTTTACTTTCCGCGTGCTCTGTAAACAGTAACGCAGACAAGCTCTACAAGCAGCCAAAGCCTCTGTCTGCGCATGTGATGCTTCCTGAAACTATAAAACCACGGAGCACACAGGTACTAGAAGTGCACGTAATGCAAGAAAATAAAACGGTGGATGATGCCAAAAGCGTTCAGTTTAAAGTGTGGAAAAAAGATGCTCCCGGTAAAGTTGAAATAATAAAAGCGCATTATGACGGCAGTATGTATAAAGCCAAAGCAACCTTTAAGGAAGATGGTATTTACTATATTAAAACGGATATTAACGCGCGCGGTGAACACATCCTTCCTACTCAGCAAGTCGCAGTAGGCGAATTATCGAAAGAAGAATTACGTTCACTGCAGCCAGCTGAAAACGAAACGCATCATCATCACTCTCATCATTAGACATAAGCTCACGTTCAGCGACTGTACGTGAGCTTATATTTTTCTTATGAATTTTGACTAGTTCCATTATATGTTTTTACATTTTTTTCTTATTACTTTAAAATAAAAGTGATAAACGTTTTATAAAGGAGTTTTACAGATTGAAAAAAATTGTTTCTGGTATTTTAATTTTAGTATTAGCCGTTATTGTTATGATTGAAGGAAATCCGTTAGAGCAGAACTCTTCAACGAATACCTCCTACGATGAAGTAATTACCTTCCCTGCTGATCGTTACCCTGAAACTGCAGCGCACATTCAACATGCAATCGATAAAGGAAAATCGGCTGTTTGTACAATTGACCGAGACGGGGCTGAGGAAAACCGCCGTGAGTCTTTAAAAGGCATTCCGACTAAAAGCGGCTATGACCGAGATGAGTTTCCGATGGCCTTTTGTGAAGAAGGCGGAAGCGGTGCTGATATTGAATATGTAAAGCCTTCAGACAACCGAGGCGCCGGGTCTTGGATCTCCCATCAAGTAGACGAGTTTCCTGACGGTACGAAGGTTTTAATTGAAGTGAAGTAAAAAGAATGGTCGTGATGACCTTTCTTTTTTTATATTAAAAGTCTATAAAAAATGAAAAATTGCTCTTGCCTAAAGATACTCTTCACTTTTAAAATAAAAACGTGTGTGTTACATATATGCATCATCGTTTTATAGGAGGAATGAGTTTCTTGGACAATCTATGGCAGCAGCTACTCCCTGCCTCATGGCAATTAACTTTATTTATTTTCTTTTTTGTTTATATCTTGCGCTACAAACAAGAGAATAAATTCAGCATGCAGCTTCACTTGCTGCTTAAGTTTCTTTATGCCGTTATTTTGATTTTAAATGCGGTGTTGTTTTTAGTGGAAAGTCAGCGCGATTTTCTTTTTTATGCAACGCTTTTCATGAGTATCCTGACAATTATTTTGATGGAGTTCACGCTTTCTGCAAAAAAACAGAACGAGCTTGATTTTATTTCAGCCGTTTCTTGCTGTGTTCTTCCGATTTTTATTTCTTTACTTGAACTTAGTTAATGAACCAAAGGCCTCTGATGATTCAGAGGCCTTTTTGATGTTATTGATCTTTGTTGTTACGATCCATCATATCTTTTGGATCTTCTACAATATCTTCTGGATCACGGTTGTTGTCTTTTTCATCATCTCGATACATCTTGTCATTTTTATCTACGCCAGGTACGTTATTGTTGTTGTTCATATTATCTAAGCCCGTGTTTACAAACGCCACGTATACTTTGTCGATTTTACTATCTGCTTCTCTTACGCGGTCTGCAATTTTTTGCTCAAAATCAGTTGAAACTTCATGATAAGTATCGCCGTTATACGTTACGGTGTTCACCTTGCCGTTATCATTGTTGTCCGCTGCGTCATTTCCAGCTAGGTCTACCGTTACATACGCGTTATTATTATCGCGAAGCACATATGCATCGTCAACTTCCTTCATATCTTCTACATTTTGTGCTGCTTCAACTGACTTTGTCGGCTGATCAGTGTTATCCATTGGGATATTGTTATTAACTCCATCGTTTGTAGAAGTGTTGCGTAAGTCATTTTGAGTATTGTCCATTGCGTTATTGTCTTTATTTCCTCCACATGCAGCTAAGCCGGAAAGAAAAAGAACTGAAGAAGCAATGATAAGCCCTTTTTTCATTTTTTCCATCTCCTTAAATATAGTTTGCAGTCGTATTATGCTTAATTTTTGCAAAACTATTCAAAGGAGACGGAGAAGTGAAAAAACCTTTTAAAAAAATATACTTAACGCTGCTAGCAATGTTATAAGATACATTTTAATATTACAGCTGTACTTATTCTCCTAATAGCTTTCGAACGGCTATTGAAAGCGTATTGACATGCCGTTCTACGTTTGCCGCCTCAGCAACTTGTTTCTTTTCATCGACGTTGTAAACCGGCGCTGGATTTTGTGTAATTCCGTTGATCGCTGTAGCCATAAAAGCTAGCAGATCATCTGTTGGTACAGCCGGAGAGAAATTCTTTACTTCTATTTGCTGCGTAATAAAGTCGTGAAGCTTTTTTTGAATATATTTAAGGTTAGAGACTTCAACTAGCTGATCTTCAATTTTCATAAAACGCTGAGGGTCTTTTGAATACAACGCTACTAGTTCAAAGTAAATTTCTCCTCCTGCTGTCATCGATTCTTGGATATGCTCTCCAATATACATAATAAAATCATGCAGCATTTCAAAGGAATCTTTTTTTGTCTGAAGTAGGGCTTCAATTTTATCTTTTACTTTATAGCTGACGCTTTCTTGATTAAGAAGTCCAACAAATACTTCATCAAGGTTTGAAAAATATTTGTACACGCCTCCCTGACTCATTCCAGCTTCCAAAACGATATCTCGCATGGCTACATCATGCACCGGTTTGCTCTTGCATACTCTTTTGGCTGCTTCTAAAATCTCTTGCTTCTTTTTTTCAGCGTATCCTTCCCTTACTTTTGGCATTTTTTCACGCTCGCTTACTTTTTTATTTATTTTCGAATGTCTCGAGTGCATCAATAATCACCTGAGCTGCTTTTTCAGCTCCTTTTTCAGCTCGGATTTGTTTTCCGATTTCTTGTGCTCTGGATCGAATTTCATTAACTTGCGTACAGGAAATGGCTGCGGATAATTTTTCAGCCGTCAATTCTTTTCTCGGAATGGCTTTTGCTCCAGCTCCTAGCTCGTGAATTTTTCTTCCCCAAGCGAATTGGTCATTTCCATAAGGAACAATAATACTTGGAACACCAGCTCGGAGGCCTTCGGCTGTTGTTCCTGCTCCTCCATGATGAACAACGGCAGACATTTTAGGAAACAGCCACTCATGAGGAATATCTTTTACAAATAAAATGTCTTCTGCTATCTCTTCTGTGTGATTCATTCCGCTTCCTCCTGTATTGATGATACCTCGTTTCCCGGCAAGTTTTAAGGCTTTAATCACTAAAGCAGTCGTTTCGCCTGCGTTTTTTTTATCACCAACACTTCCAAATCCAATATAAACTGGCGGTTCTCCAGCCTTTAAAAACCTTTCCAGCTTCTCTTCCGGCTGATAGCTATGGTCACTGTCCATAAACCAATTTCCGTAGGAATGAACGTGTTCAGGCCAATCTTTAGATACGGAAAATACAGTGGGACTTGACGAAATAATGGTTGGGTTAGCTGCTGTACGCTGCTTTGGATATGGACATGAAAAATCGTTAGGTCCTGTTCCGTGCTGCTGAACCCAATATTTTTTTAAAGGACCATTTACTACTTTCCAAAATCCCCATTCAAAAATACGATGCGTCAGCTTATTATATATTTTTCCAAATCGTGGTCGATCATAAAAAATTAAAGCTGGATAGTCTTTTGTTGGTGTCATTGGAAAAGGGCTGGCTAGAATGCTTGGTATATTCATCTCTTTAGCAGCAAAGTAACCAATTGCCGCACCTGGATGATATACAATTGCATCGGCTCCTTTGCATGCTTTGTGCAAATCTTCTTGTATATTCATCATCATACCCATCATCTTTTCATTTTTTAAGCTTGAAAAAAATTTGAGAGGATTGTCTGCATTAATCGCGTCGTCTGCTGCTCCGCTCTCTATAATTTTAGAAACATCTCCTCGAAGCATGGCATATTCGAATCCATACGATTTTATGAAGTTTTGATAAGCTTCTGAAGCCGCAATTCGTACACGGTATCCTTTCTTTTTTAGCTCTAATCCTAAAGCCATAAAAGGCTGGGTGTCTCCCCGCGTTCCTGTTGTTAACATCGTAATAAGCATCATTTCAGCCTCCTTATATTAAAACGACAATGTTGTCGTTTTAATATAATGTAACCTCCTGGAATTGATTCGTCAATGTAAAAACGACAATTATGTCGTTTTTATTACTATCCTTTATTTTCCTAAGGTGCTTTTTGTAAGGATTGCTGCTTTTAATTATAGCAAGGGAAAATTTCCTTTTTATAGTATTGTATAAAGAAAGGCTTATTCAGCTAACGGGCAGTCATATTGAATAAGATAGGATTTACTTATCCTTAAATAAAATATTTTCAAAACATCATAAAAGGAAGTGTGTACTATTGGGTAGTGAAAGTAAACTCATTATTTCTCCATTAAATAATGACTTAATAGAGGATATCAATATGACAAATGATTATTTTAAGCTATATGGCAGAGTTGTCCCCAGTTTACAATCAGGAAGGTGGTCTTATAAAGAAGTTCTTTTTGATGAAGCTAGAGAAACACGTTTTCCAGATGACAAACTTGATTGGAGCCAATATATAAACCGAGAGGATAAAGCTTTGTTTTTAGCTTATATGAATAATACTTGCATAGGACAGATTAGAATCATTAAGGATTGGAATCGCTTCTGTTATATTGAAAACATTGCTACTAAAAAAGACTATAGAGGCAGGGGAGTTGGAAAGTTTCTCTTAAATAAAGCAGAAGAGTGGGCAAAACAAAGAAAACTTATAGGAATGTCCTTGGAAGCACAAGATGATAATCTTGGTGCATGCAGATTTTATGTAAAACAAGGATTCATACTAGGTGGAGTTGACACACTAAAGCAGTCATATAACCCTACTATTGGAACCACTTTATACTGGTATAAGTTATTCAAGTAACGCGGGCTTTAGCAAAATAAGTAATAGAGTCGTTTTAACATAGGAATTTTAAAGAGTTAAATAGTTGAAACTGAAAAAAAGATGCTTCGCGTTTTAAACGAAGCATCTTTTTCAAGTACAGCTATGAATGCCTACCTACTTTTTTAAGTTAAACTGATCGTGAGGCAGCTAATTTCTCAATCGGGGCTTGTTCAATGTCTGCTGCTGAAATATTCAGCAGCTTTTCTAAAACAGCCGTTATGCTCTCATTTGTCTTATTACTTTTCTTGCAGTCATTAATATGCTGATTTAATTGCTTTTTATAAGCCTCTGTATGAATGAGCCACTGACTTAAAAGCTCTTTTGTCGCCTTTCTTTCTTCTTCGCTTTTAGCTCCAAATAAGCTTTCCATATCAGGTTCTTGAATAATTAGCTTACTAAAATCTTCGCTTACTGCAAGCCAAAAATAGTTTTTTTCGTACTCGTAATATCTGTGTTCTTTTAATAAAAAGTAGCCAATTTCAAATTCAATGCGATAGAGCGGCTGGTTAACTTTCGGCGCATGAAGGCTTTTAAAGTTAATATGTTCTACATCATCTACATAAACCTCTGAACCGTATTGGGTTTTAATCATCTTAGCATCTACTGTATTCATGGTGTTTACCTCTTTAAGGATATTATGAGAGAACGGGTGCATTCTTTTTCTAGAATGCGCACGTTCTTTATCTTTTACTTAATTTTGAACAGCATTTTTCCAATCAGCCGCAAATTTTTCGATTCCTTGTTCGGTTAAAGGATGTTTAACAAGCTGCTCGATTACTGAATATGGAATCGTTGCAATATGAGCTCCGGCAAGGGCTACGCGTGTAACGTGATCCGGATGTCTTACAGAAGCCGCAATGATTTGAGAGTCAATATTTTGAATGCGGAACAACTCGGCAATTTTAGCCACAAGCTGTACGCCGTCTTCTGAAATATCATCAAGGCGACCAAGGAATGGAGATACATATGTTGCACCTGCACGAGCTGCTAAAAGCGCTTGGTTCACAGTGAAAATAAGCGTTACGTTTGTTTTTACACCTTTTTTAGCAAGGTAGCGAGTCGCTTCTAATCCAGCGATTGTCATTGGAAGCTTAATCGTAATATTTTGATCCCCGCCATTAATTTTAATTAGTTCTTCTGCTTGCGCAATCATGTCTTCCGCTGTTTCGGCATCCGGCGTCACTTCTGCTGAAACGGATTCTACTTCTGGAACAGTTTTTAAAATTTCTTCAATACGATCTTCAAACTTTACGCCTTCTTTTGCAACAAGAGAAGGGTTTGTTGTGACGCCAGATAAAACGCCCACTTTGTATGCTTTTTTAATATCGTCAAGGTTTGCAGTATCAATAAAAAATTTCATTTTTTCATTCCTCCATTAGTTTTTTTTACTATACCCACTATTTCACTTGTTATTTCTTTTCCACAGCATGACCGCCAAACTCATTTCGAAGTGCGGAAACTACCTTTCCTGTAAAGGTATCATCTTCAAGCGAGCGATAGCGCATCAGTAAAGACATTGCAATAACCGGCGTAGCTGTTTGAAGGTCTAGAGCGGTTTCTACCGTCCATTTCCCTTCACCAGAAGAGTTCATAACTCCTTTGATGTCATCTAGCTTAGCATCTTTAGAGAATGCATTTTCTGTTAATTCCATTAGCCATGAACGAATAACAGATCCATTGTTCCATACTCTCGCTACTTTTTCGTAATCATAGTTAAATTGGCTTTTTTCAAGAACTTCAAATCCTTCTCCGATTGCAGCCATCATGCCGTATTCAATGCCGTTATGAACCATTTTTAAAAAGTGGCCGCTGCCTGCTTCACCAGCGTATAGATATCCGTTTTCTACTGCTGTATCGCGGAAGATAGGTTCAACAATTTCCCACGCTTCACGATCTCCGCCAATCATATAACAAGCTCCGTTACGAGCGCCTTCTATTCCGCCAGATGTTCCAACGTCCATAAAGCGGATTTTGTTTTCTTTTAACTCGTTATAGCGTCGAATAGACTCTTTGTAATGAGAGTTTCCGGCTTCAATTACGATATCTCCTTCAGCTAAAAGAGGCTTCACTTCACTAATAACAGAATCAACAACCGTATGAGGAACCATCAGCCATACAACTCTTGGTGTTTCTAGTGACTGAACAAGCTCCTGCAAGCTTGATACTCCTGAAGCACCGTACTCTTTCATTTGTTCCACTGCGTTTGAATTTACGTCAAATGCTACAACGTTATGACGCTGATCCAATAAGTTTTGTCCTAAGTTAATCCCCATTTTCCCTAAACCAACTAATCCTACTTTCATGTGAACAGCTCCTTCTATTTATCTTCTTATTTAAGCCTTTAGCAATTCTTTTGCTTGTGCCACTACGTTTTCTTCTGTAAATCCAAACAGCTTCATCACATCAGCTCCGGTTCCTGAAGCACCGAATGTGTCAATAGCTAACACTTTTCCTTTTGGTCCTACAAAGCGTTCCCAGCCAAGTGAAATTCCCATTTCTAGAGAGATTCGTTTTGAAACAGATTCAGGCAAGATGCGCTCTTGATACTCTTTTGACTGCTTGTTAAACAGCTCCCAGCTAGGCATTGCTACAACACGTACAAATATACCTTCACGCTCTAGCTGAGTTTTAGCACTGACCGCTAGTGCTACTTCAGAACCTGTAGCGATAAAAATCAGCTCCGGCTTATCGTTTGTTTCGGTTAATACGTAAGCTCCTTTAGCTAGGTCGTTGATATTTTGTTTTGTTTCTTCAAACACAGGCAAGTTTTGACGGCTAAGCACTAAGGCTACAGGACCTTCCGCTTGCTGAAGCGCATAAGCCCAAGCGCTAGCTGTTTCGTTTGCATCAGACGGACGGATTACGGTAAGCCCTGGAATTGCACGAAGAGAAGCTAAATGTTCAACGGGCTCATGAGTCGGTCCATCTTCTCCTACTGCTATGGAATCATGAGTAAACACATACGTGACCGGCAGCTTTTGCAGTGCAGCCAAACGAATCGCTGGACGCAAGTAATCATTAAAAACAAAGAATGTGCTGACAAACGGCTTCACACCGCCGTGAAGGGCCATTCCATTTCCGGCCGCTCCCATTGCATGTTCACGTACGCCGAAATAAATATTTCGATTTCCGAAATATCCTGGTGCGTAAGGGCCTTCTTCTTTAATGTCCGTCATCGTGGAATGCGATAAATCAGCGCTGCCTCCAAAAATAGATGGCACAGATTTAGTGAAATAATTAATAGCTTCTCCGCTTGCAACACGAGTCGAAATCGCTTTTTCTGATGAGAATGTTAAAATATCATTCACTTCAATTAACGCTTCGCCTGTGATAGCACGCTCTAATTCATCAGCGAGCATAGGGTATTCTTTTTGGTAAGAAGCAAACAGCTCGTTCCACTCTGCTTCTGCTTTCATCCCTTTTTCTTCTAGCTTTTCAAAATGGGCTTTTACTTCTTCTGGAACATAGAAGTTTTCTTCAGCTTTCCAGCCGTAGGCTTGTTTTGTTGCTTTTGCTTCTTCTTCTCCAAGCGGATTACCGTGTGCTTTATTTGTTCCCGCTACTTTTGGACTTCCGTAGCCAATAATTGTTCTCACTTCAATAAGCGTTGGCTGCTCGGTGTTCTGCTTCGCTTTTTCGATGGCTTTTGTGACTTCATCTACGTTATTTCCATCTTCTACACGCAAATACTGCCAGTTTGCAGATTCCGCTCTTTTTTGGATATTTTCACTAAACGAAAGATTTAATTCCCCGTCTAACGAAATATCGTTGGAGTCATATAAAGCGATAAGTTTGCCAAGCTTCATATGGCCAGCCATGGACATCGCTTCATAAGAAATGCCTTCCATCAAGTCACCATCGCCTACTAACGTATACGTATAGTGATCAATGACTAGGAATTTTGACTGGTTAAATTTTGCCGCTAAATGAGCTTCTGCCATTGCCATTCCGACTGCATTTGCAATTCCTTGACCTAAAGGACCTGTTGTGGCTTCCACGCCGTCCGTATGGCCAAATTCAGGATGTCCCGGTGTTTTACTGTTTAGCTTGCGAAAGCTTTTTAAATCTTCTATTGATACATTGTATCCGCTTAGATGAAGCATGCTATACAGCAAGCTTGAGCCATGACCGGCTGATAAGATAAAACGATCTCGGTTAAACCAGCTTGAATTTGCCGGATTATGCTGTAAGTGATTCGCCCATAGCGCATAGGTCATCGGAGCCGCTCCCATTGGAAGCCCGGGGTGGCCTGAATTGGCTGCGTTCACCGCATCGATTGACAGGGTGCGAATCGTATTAACTGCAAGTGTGTCTATGTTGGTACTCATGTGTCATCCTTCTTTCGCTTTGTTTGTATTAAACTGGCTGTACTTCGCGTGATCGGCGCGCTGTTTCTTCATCCAGCCACCATTTAAAACCGTCTTTTTCTAAAAGTGCATGTGATGCATCAGGGCCGTGTGAACCAGCTGCATATTTATAAAGCGGCACTGTATTTTCCTCAAACGCTTCAAGAAGCGGCTGAACCCATTCCCAAGCTAGCTCTACTTCTTTCCAATGAGCAAAAAATGTAGAATCTCCGGCGCATGCATCTGCAATAAGGCGTTCATATGCTTCAGGTGCTCCTTCTTGCTGGCCTGAAAAATTAATTTGTACAGGCTCAATATGACCATGATTAAATGGGTTTTTACTGTTCAACTGCAGCGTAATATTTTCATGCGGGTTAATTTCAATGATCAACAGATTTGGAGATGTTGTTTCTCCTTTGTCTAAGTACAACTCTTTTAACGAGTCTTTGAATTCAATAACAATTCGCGTCGCTTTTTCCGCCATTCTTTTCCCTGTACGAATGTAGAAAGGAACGCCTTTCCAAAGCGAATTATCGATATATAGTCTGGCTGCTAAAAACGTGTCCGTCTGAGAAGATGGTGATACGCCGGGCTCATTTACGTAGCTCTCCACTGAAGACCCTTTTATTTTTCCGGCCTCATATTGACCGCGAACAACGTCTAGATCCATATCTTCTTTTACAAGCGGACGAAGCGCTTTTAACACATTTATTTTTTCGTTTCGAATATCATCAGCGCTAATGCGAGCAGGTAAGTGCATAGCCGTCATCATCAGCATTTGCAGCATGTGATTTTGAACCATATCTCGAATGGCTCCTGAATGGTCATAATAGCTTGCTCTTTCCTCTACACCGACCGTTTCACTTGCTGTAATTTGTATATTCGCAATATGTTCGTTATTCCATAATGATTGAAGAATAGGATTAGCGAATTCCAGCGCTTCTAAATTTTGCACCATCGACTTGCCAAGATAGTGGTCAATGCGGTAAATCTCTTCTTCTTTAAACGCTTTGCTTAAGTTTTCGTTTAATTGACGAGCTGACTGTAGATCATGACCAAATGGTTTTTCAATAATTAACCGTTTCCAACTTTTTGTAGCACCTAAGCCACTGTTTTTAATATGCTCGGCGATCGTACCGAAAAATTCTGGTGCAACGGAGAGATAAAACATTCGGTTGCTTGGAATATTTAGTTCTGCTTCTCGTGCTTCTACTAGATTTAACACACTTTTATAGTCTTCAGCATTCGTTGCATCCAATTGGCTGTAGCGAAAAGCTGAAAGAAAATGCTCCATAAGAGATGAATCTTTTTCGATGCGACGTGAAAAAGTATGAATAGATTCTTTTACTTTTTTCTGAAAATCAGCATCGGACATCTCCCTTCTGCCTAGTCCCACAACAGAAATTGATTTAGGGATTTTCCCGTCTACAAATAAATTATAGAGTGCAGGATAAATTTTGCGTTTCGCTAAATCACCTGTTGAACCGAATAAAACAAAAGTCATCGCTTCCATATCTCTTCCTCCTGTTAGGAAAAATATAATCTTTTAAAAGTAACTTTTCTTTCACTCGTTACTTTATGTAACCTATCTTATTCCTGAAATATTTTTTCGTCAAGATATTAAACTCGTAAAAAATCATTTCAATTTTCTTTTTTGGTTTAAACCTTATAGCAGCTTATCTCGTTTAGTTTATGGAAAAATAATGAAAATACTTTTCGGTTGAATTTAAAAAATAAAACTGTTTTAATGGATTTGATAGAGTTGTATGAAAGTAAAAACATACATACTATTTACATGTGTGTCAGGTGAAAAATATCAAAAGGTGGAAGTGCTATGAAAGCTCAACTAATGAAGATGTTTGAAGTTCTATCTGTTTTTCGCATAAAAAAATCGCAAAGCACTTTAAAAGAGAAAGGAAGTTTGACCTCTTTCTTTTAAGCTGCACGCACGCCTTTAATGCGTGGCTACAGCAAGAAGTGCAAGCATCATATAGAGGTTAAAAACAGCCAGTAAAACAAGAACGGTATAGACTAGTTTTTTACCTGTTTTTCCTAAAAAGTAGACGTTTACTAAACTAAAATACACGCTTGCTGCGCATAAAACGAACGCAAGAAACTCTTTACACTCATTCAATGTCATTTGAAAATCTTGATTATAGTAAATTCGGAGATCCTTACTAACGGCAAACGGCACGGTCCACCACCTGATCAAAATTCCAATAAACATAAGTATCCCTATTGTGTTTAACGTGGACTGAAGTGTTCTCGGCTGTTTCTTTTTCATATTCACACCCGCTTGTGCGGACCTTTTGAAGTTTACTCGCATGTATTTCCCCCCATGATGTTTTTGCATACCACAAAAAAGATCATCAGCCATACGCAGGCCTCTCCCGCGGCTATTTCTTACACCGTCAAAAGATGCGTAATGATCATCACGCAAGGCTTCAATAAAGTTATATTCTTTATCTATATTCACTTTATGCTGCATTTGATGCTTTCACAGCTTCTGATCATACCAGCTTGTTATATACATACACAAAAATAAGCCTTGGCTCATAGAGCTAAGGCTTGCTTCATGTTTTGATTAAGTTATACCCCACACATTGAAGAGCTTGTTGAATATTTTTCACGACTTTTAACTGTAAGTTTTTCAAATCATGATTTTTAATTTGCTCTTTCGCAAATGTCGGCGTTACACCTGTTATAACTGCTTGAGCACCCATGAGCTGAAGTGCTGTAATCATTTTTAAGAAGAAATTCGGAAACTCTTTTTCTCTCAGAAGCAGCTTCGATAAATCAATGATAAAGTAATCTATTTCATTATGAGCTGCATCGTGAAGCACATCTGTCATAATCTGATCCGCACGCTCTTTATCAATAATACCTTGAAGAGAAAGAATCGAAACACCTTCTGTAATCGGAATGATTGGGACACTTAAAAACCCCATCTGATATCGTGTTTCATCCAGATCGATCATATGAGATAAGATACCTGCCATTGATTGTAAAAAAGCAATATCTTCTCCTGAAAATTCTTTTTCTTCCTTGTCCATTACACAGAGTGTTCCAAATACATTTCCTTTTAAATCTTTTAATGTAACACCTAAAAAACCTTTTACCTGCAATTGATCCGTTACTTCTAGCTGTCTGGTAACGGCATCCTTCATCAGATTTGCCGTATGCATAACGTCTCCGTCATTCATAATGATTAAGCGGCAGTATGTACCTCCGTATTCAACGCTGTATCCTTCAGGAATAATTTCTTCCTTCTCGTTATATGAGCTGAGGACCGTCATCGCTGTTTCTCCTTTTCTAGTTACGTACGTTGTGCGGACATTCAGCTGTTTGGTAATAACCTCAAATAATTTTTGCGAAACAGACCGCAGTGAATAAAAATGAGGAACTTTATTTTCTCCATCAACGTTCATCTAGTTACCTCCATCGCAACCATCATTCTCTCTGCCATAAGTGCATTCTTTCATAAAGATACACACAGTTTGTTTCTAACTTTTTTGTAGTAGGAGAGAGTACGGCTATATTGCCTCTTTTCTATCTTATACATGCTAGATTTGACATATGACATGATTTCACATAAGAAAAACTTCTTCCGTTCATGAAAGAAGAAGTTTTAAATTATATAAAAATCTTACACGTCCCCATCTCCCCTCTATTCCCCGTATTAGGATATATCAAACTAAACTGCTTAGTTCAATTATGGATAAAAAACAAACGTTTACAGGAAAACATAGTACACAGGGTATTAGAGCTCCTGCTGCACCTTTTTGTTCCATTCCCTTCGCAGCACTCCCATTTTGATGCTATCAACATATTCACCGTTTACGATACGTGCTTCTCTGACTCTTGCTTCTTCTTTCATACCTATTTTTGCCGCTGTTTTGATCATTCTGATATTGCCTGACCATGTGGACATACCGAGTCTATGTAAATGTGTAGATTCAAATAAAAAATCAATCCACATGCGGTAAGCTTCCGTTCCGTATCCTCCGCTCCAATAGTCTGGGTCGTAAATGACAATTCCGGTTTCCAGCCAGTTTGTATGCTTGTCCACCCAATAGCAGCTCACGGTCCCCACCGTTTTTTCATTAATAATAATCGCAAGTATTCGAGGAACTGACGGAAAAAGCTCATATTCTTTTTTCCATGAGTTTATATACTTTTCTTTCGTGAGTCTTCGTTCTGGTATGTACGGAGCATTCCACTTTTTTGCTTCTTGGTTTTTTTCTTCGTACTTCCAGTAATAAAGTTCATTAACGTTTTCCTGTGTCGCTTCTCTTAACGACACTTTTTCTCCTATTAGTTTTATCATGAGAAGCATCACTCCTTGACTTATAAAATAGCTTATTACGTTCTGTAGAAATAAAACGAATATTAATACACGTGTGTACAAGCACACCTTTGCATAACGAATAAAATATAGTAGTTATGATGAAAGGAGTGAATCCTATAAAAAAATATTATTGCTACTACAATTCAGCAGATGACAAATATTATGTAGAAAGCGATTATTCTTTTAAAAAGCGTCCGCGCAAGAAAAAAACATGCTGTGTAACCATTAATTATTATACAAATATTGCATATGAAGGCGGACAAATTGCTATAAACGGTGGACAAAACGCATCTCAAGGTGGACAGATTGCCAAAAACGGCGGGCAAAATGCTAATCAAGAAGGACAAATCGCAGGAAAGTACGGGCGAAATAAGCTAACTGAATTTAATTTCACTAATGATAATCAAGAGTAATTCCTCCTGTTTTGCCTGTAAAACACCGAGAAGAATGTATATGCTCCCGGTGTTTTTTGTTTTTCTTCTATTTATTACTCACGGTTTCCATAACTGCAAAATAGTTATCTTCACTGTCTGAAAAGTTAAAGACTTTTCCTGAAGGCATGGATACGATTTCTCCCACTGTTACGCCTTTAGCTGTTAAATCTCCGTATAGTTCATCCACATTCTCTGTAAAAAACAGCAGCGAAGGAGTCCCGACATTTAACTCTGGCTGCATTTTTGCTATTAGCTGTTTGTTATGAAGGATAATAGTTGTTTCAGCACCCGCTACCGGCGCTAGCTCAATCCACTTCATGCCTTCTTCATTATTTTGTTCAGACATAACTTGAAATCCCATTTTTTCTGTCCAAAACTTTACCGCTTGATCTTGATCGTTTACATACACCATAATTTGACCGACTTTTTTAATCATTGCTTTCACTCCTTTTCTCATCGTTTCATCACCTTTTTACTATTTCTTCATTGCCTTTTCATTTCCTGTTTCTTATTTTCTTCCTTCCTAAATAGCGTTGTTTTATTTTGGCTACACGCTTTTTAAAGAAGTGGAATATGAATAACTAACCCATCTACTAATAAAGAAGCAAACGTATGGAAGCTCCAAATCGAGACGACAAATATATGCACAATGAAGAACGCAAAAAAAGTGCTGCTCTTGTCAAGAGCAGCACTTTTTTAAACTTGCACGCTGTTTGATTCTACTAATTTTCCATCTTCCATCCACACAACGCGGTCACATAAATCCAGCATTCTTTGGTCATGCGTAACCATTACAGCTGATTTGCCCCTTAGCTTTACTTCATCTGCGAGCATTTGCACGACTGCTCTTCCTCGCTCTGAATCCAAGCTTGCCGTCGGTTCATCTGCAAAGATAATTTCAGGGTTATTCATCCACGCTCTTGCAATCGCTGCCCGCTGGCGTTCTCCGCCCGATAGACTTTCAGGATAGTGATGCTTGCGATGAGCAAGCCCTAGCTTTTCAAGCAAATCATCCGCTCTGTTTTTGGCGTCTTTGTCTCGATTTCCTTCTAGTTCCGTTACAAGCAGCAGCTGATCGCGAACCGTTAAATACGGAATTAAATTAGCTGCTTGAAAGATAAAGCCAATTTTCTTCAGGCGAATGCTGTTCATTTGTGATGGAGACATTTTATTAATCTCGTCTCCGTCAATAATCACACGTCCGCTAGACGGCGAAAGCAGCGCGCCTGCAATGGATAAAAAGGTACTTTTCCCGGAACCAGAAGGACCGACAATCGCCACAAGCTCTCCTGCTTTTACACGCAGCGATAGGTCATTTAACACGACTACAGCGTTTTCTCCGTCTCCAAATGACTTGCTAACACTCTCTAAAACTAATTTTTCTTCACTCATTAAACAGCCCTCCCAATCGCTTCAACCGCATCTACTTTTGCTACGCGATACAGCGACAATAATGAACTCAGTACAGAAACAGCTACAAACAGCGCCGAACAGCCGGCGATTAGCGATAAATCCAAGTAAAATGGCATCGAATCAGGCAAAATGGCAGCTACTCCGTACGTCAGTCCAATACTAATAGCGAGACTGCATAAAGTTAACACAACCACTTGAGATAAAATCGTTCGCGCTAAATAACTTGTTTTTGCTCCTATCGCTTTTAACACCCCAAACTGATTCATTTTTTGAAGCGTCATCACGTAGAAAAAAACGGCTAATACAAAAGCGCCAATGATAAACAGAAACACGACCATCATTAAAAGCGAGCCTTGTTCTTCTTGATAGCCAGGAATTCCTTTTAACGCTTCATCTTTACTAATCACATCAATGTCCGACTTCTTTTTTTGAAGAGCATGTGCTTTTTTATCGTTCATGTTTAACACCACTGCATTAAAGGCACCTGTGCTTTCAATTGTCTTCCACTCTGTAAAATTAATATGAATAACAGGCGCGTGACTAAACGACTGATTTTTTGTAAAACCAACAATTCTAAAGCTTTTTCCTGAAGCCGTATCTTTTATCATATCACCTAGCTTTACTCCTTCTTCTTTTAGCGAAGAGTCCGCCACGGCTTCATGTTTCGCATCGTCCGTAATCATCTTCCCTTCTGTTACGTTCGGAGCTAAAAAGCCGCTTGTGCTTATGGCAAAAAACAAGGCGTCTATTTTTTTTGCTTTTCCTTCATTTATAATTGCTGTCATCATCACACCAAGCGGCTCAGCATTTTTCTTGCCGCTTAGCTGTTGAATATCTTCTGTTTTGTTTATGGATAAAACAGAGCGCGTCAGGCGTTGATCCGCTTCTTTTTGAAGCACAACGTAATTTCCTTTCATTTCTTGAACAGCTGAAGCATTGTCAGAGGAAAGCCCCTTTGCTAAGCCTGATACAAAAAGCACAAGCCATACAATTAACACCATAATCACGCCAATGAGTAAGTAGCGCAGCTTCGCATGTTTCAATTCACGTAAAGCCAAAAACATGTTTCTTTCATCTCCTTTTTTAATTCTATTTAAAGTATAAAAATAGAAAATGAATGGAAGATGAACGGCTCATTACATTTTCGGAAGATAAACGTGAAAGGTGCTGCCTTTTCCTTTTTCGCTTTCAACGTGAATGGAACCTCCGTGCATTTCGACAATTTGCTTTACAATCGCTAAGCCAAGACCGCTGCTTCCTTCCGTCCGGCTTCTTGCTTTATCTTCTTTATAAAAACGATTAAAAATATGCGGGAGGCTTTCTTTTGACATACCGATTCCCGTATCTTGAAATTCCACGTGGCAATGCGTGTCTTCCATGCCAACGCGAAGAGAGAGCGTTCCTCCTTCTTCCGTAAACTTTACGCTGTTTGTAATCAAATTTGTCCACACTTGATGAAGCAGTTTTTGATCGCCTGAAATCATCGT
The DNA here is from genome assembly GCF_056395685.1 of Priestia sp. 10L35. Lineage (NCBI taxonomy): Bacteria > Bacillati > Bacillota > Bacilli > Caryophanales > Bacillaceae > Priestia > Priestia sp. 10L35. Next base: position 552,103 of record NZ_JBFTKA010000003.1, read on the forward strand.
TGAAGGAAGATCCATTTCAATAGCCAGCTCTTTTTCACGCCAGCTCCACTCCGTCATAAACAGCACTTGCTTGATTTGAGCTGCAACATCAAACGTACTTTTTTCGATATGCTCACTTTCTTTATCAAGTGAAGCAAGCGTAAGCAGCTGTTTGCTGAGTGACGACATGCGCCGGCTTTCTTCTTCAATAATAGACAGGTACTCATTTCTCTGTTCATCTGAAAGATTAGCAGAACGGAGCGTTTTCGAAAATCCTTGAATGGACGCCAGCGGAGACTGAATTTCATGTGACACGTTGGATACAAATTCTTGGCGCATCTCTTCAAGCTGCTCTAAACTTTTAGCCATCTCGGAAAAATGTGAAGCAAGCGCGCCGATTTCGTCTCGGCGCTTTACGTACAGCTCGACGTTGTATTTTCCTTTTGCCACTTGTTTTGTCGCTTCCGTTAGCTTGACAATTGGCTTTACTAAATAACGCGTACTAATAAGTACAAATAAAATACTTAATACAATCATCAGCAGTAAAATGACCGAGAAAAAAATGCGCATTTCCCCGAACTGCAGCTGAATATCAGGGCGAATAAACAGCGCTTGCTGCTTGTTACTTTCTCCTTTTAACGGCACGCCGATGCTATTGGCTAACACATTATCAAAAAATCCCGTCACAAACACCTGTGAAGGAAAGTTTGCAATTCCGTGATACATTTTTCCGTCCAGTACTTGTTTGACAGCACTCTTTTCTAAGCGCTGATTTCTAAATTCCCGTCCGTAAAACGTCTCATGTCCGCTCCTGTCCACCACATATATTTGATAGCCCAATTTACTAATATGCTGTAAATAAGCTTGTTGATCCACGCCCCTATTGCTTTCGTAAAAGCTCGCAATGTCTTTTGCCATACGCGTAAGCTTTTGATCGTTATAAGGTTTTAAGCTGTACTGATAATAAACGTTTGCTAAAATAAACGCTAGGAGACTGCTAAATACCATTACAGCAATGGTCGTCAGAACAATCCGCAAATAGAGCGTCTTCATTTTGCCCTCACCTCAAGCTTATAGCCGACGCCTCGAACCGTCGTAATGACAAAATCATCGGTATGTTCAAACCTTTCGCGCAGCCTTTTCACGTGTACATCGATTGTGCGGTTATCTCCGTTAAAATCCGCTCCCCATATCAGATGAATTAATTCTTCTCTTGTGAAAATTCTTCCTGGATAGCTCGCGAGCTGAGCTAATAATTCAAATTCTTTCATTGGAAGAATTAACAGTCGGCCGCTGCAGTGCACTTCATAGCTTTTTCGGTCGATAGAGGTGCTGTTCAGCACGATCATCTTTTCATTTACCACTTCGTATCGGCGAAGCAGTGCTTTGATTCGGAAAATCAATTCTTTTGGTTCAAACGGCTTTGTAACATAGTCATCCGTTCCTGCTAAAAAGCCTTTTTCTTTGTCTTCGAGCTGATCTTTTGCTGTTAATAAAATAATGGGAAAATCATAATAGCTGCGTATTTCTTCGCAAACTTCATATCCGTCTTTATGAGGCATCATAATATCGACAACCGCTAAATGAATGTGCTGCTTAGCAAGCAGACCCGAAGCTTCCTCGCCGTCTTTTGCTTCATGTACCATATAGCCTTCAAGCTGCAAATAGTGACGAACTAATTGCCGCATATGCTCATCGTCATCCGCCAGTAAAATGTGAATCATTTTTTCTGCCACTCCTTTTATCAACCATTTAAAATGGCGGCCTTTTGGCCGCCATCACTTATTCTTTCAGTATCTATCTGTTTACTAGTGTAACCAAACGCGGTGGTCCTATTGCGTTTTTATTAGGATAAGAACTTATTGTGAACAGCAGATGAACGGCTTGTTACAAAATCCATTCACCGCGCGCAATCATCTCTACTTTTCCGCCTACTTGAATGTGAAAAGCTTCTCCATCATAACTAGCTTTTACATAAAGCCGTGAAGGTCTTCCTATTTCGTATCCTTGTTCTACACGTATGTCAATAGCTTGCTGATTAAAATAACGGTATTTAACTAAATATGCTGCTAAACAGCCGTTGGCGCTGCCGGTTGCTGCATCTTCTGGAACGCCGTAGTAGTCGGCAAAGTCTCGTACGTTTAGCTGATGATCTTGGTGATAGGTTTCCGGCGAAAAGACCATAATCGCTTTCGCTTCTGTATTTTCTATCAGTTTGAAATATTTTTCTTTGTCTACATGTATCTCTTTAGCTGCTTCTAATGATGTTAACGGGACAAGGATGACCGGCAGACCGGTGGATACTTCTTGAACGGGAAAACGCATATCGATATAAGCTTCATCAAGGTTTAACACATCCGCAACTTGCTTTTTATCTAACACTTTCCCAAACGTCGGCTGACCTTGTGTCATCCACAGCACATCTTTTTGTTCATCATATGTAACGGGCGTAGGACCTGCTTTATAATGAAGAATAAGTTCCTCTGTATCTTTTTCTTCTAGTTCTTCTCGGATAACATGAGCGGTTCCGAGCGTCGGATGTCCTGCAAACGGTACTTCTTCATTAGGCGTAAAAATCCGCACGTTATATTCTCCTTTTGCAGAAGAAGACGTGATAAACGTCGTTTCAGAAAAATTAATTTCTTTAGCCATTTGCTGCATCTCTTTATCTGAAAGTCTTCCTGCGTCTTTAAAAACAGCGAGCTGATTTCCCGTATATTTTCTCTGTGCAAATACATCAACAATGGAATACTGAATACTTTTCATTTATGTGTTCCTTTCTAAAGCAAATTTTCATGTATAAAATAGGTCATTACGTTTTTCTTTAAAGCCTCATATTGCTCCTTATTGGTATCCATAAACGCTTCTTCCCGACTGGATAAAATGTCTGCATATTGGAGAGACTCAGGAAATTGTTCTTGTGTAAAGTCATAGCGCTGTTCATCAAGCTGATTATAAAAATGCCATCCTTCTTTACACGGAGTTTTTAAAATATATCCTCCTTTAATATCTTGAACGACAAGAGCTGTCACGCCGCACTGTCCCTTAGAAGGATTGTCAGCCGTCCACTTTGTGCTTGAATGAATTGACCACGATTGGTACAGGGCTTTCTTTAAATGATTCATGTTCAAGGAGCTCCTTTTTCTTCAAATCTACCATATTCTTCTTTTTTATGAAAGTTCCCGTTAAAAAACCAACAGCGTAAATATTCTTACTTTAAAAATAATTTAAGGAAGAATAGAAAAATACTAGAAATAATGTATAATAATAGAGTTATTTTAGATGATAGATTATAACCAATGAAAGGTGTTTTAAATGGAAGAACAAGCAGTAGATGAACTCATGTCTTTTGAAGAAGAGCATAAAGTAGTTCGAACAAATACGTCCTATTATGATTTGAAGTGGGGAAAAACAGCTAATCCAGCTAAAAACAACACGTGGAACTGGGCAGCCTTTTTTCTGACAAGCGCTTGGTTTGCATACCGAAAAATGTATAAGCACTTTTTTATTTTAACGCTTATTGAGGTAATTTGGTTTTCCCTTTTGTGCTTTGTAGACATACCAGAGTGGTCCGATGCAATTGTGTTCGGCGGTGCTTCACTTATTACAGGGCTATGTGCCAACCGCTGGTATTATAAGCACGTTAAAAACGTGTTAGCTCGAGCCGGAGCTCAGCCGGAGCAGCGGAAAGAAGCTTATCTGCAAATAAAAGGCGGCACTCACATCGGAATTGCTATTGGTTTAAGCATCTTAGCGCTTGTGATTACTTTTGGAGTCGGAGCGGGATTATCATTTTTACCAACAAAAACGAATATTAAAGATGTAGTTCGCTACGGCGACGAAGCAATTACGCTTGAAACGTACAACGATCATCCAAAATGGACCTACATCAAGCAAGAAGGCCGTCATCACGTTGTACAATTTACCGGCTACGATTATACAGAAAAAGAGCATGTGCGCATTGTGTTTAACGTTTATTTGGATAAACAAATTTACGAGTGGGACAAAATTTACATCAACGGCAAAAAGTTAAATAAAAAAGATGCGGAAGACTATGAATACTGGATTGAAGACAGTTCAGCATATTAAAAAGGTCAGCAAAAAAGAAAGGATGAGTGCTTGCTCTCCTTTCTTTTTTGTTTTATCTTAAAGCGTCAAAGGCAGCTTAACCGTCACCACTGTCCCGTTCTCATCACTTTCAATCGCAAGCTTACCGTTATGCTCGTTGATGATCGTTTTACAAATAGAAAGCCCTAACCCCATGCCTGTTCCATCTTTTGTTGAGAAAAATGGATTTCCTACTTTATTAATAATGGATAGCGGAATCCCAGAACCGGTATCTTGAATGTCAATAAGAGCCCAATCTTCCCATTCTTTGATAATAAGATTTACTTCCCCGCGTTTCTTTTTCTCCATTGCTTCAATGGCGTTTTTCAAAAGATTCATAAACACTTGTCTCATTTGAGCAGGATCGATTGATACAAGGGGAATGGCTCCTTCTATTCTTACGTTCATTTCGACATTATATAGCGCAGCTTCACTTTTCAAGAAAGCAACGGTATCATGAATAACTTCTACAATCGATACGATTTCTTTTTTAGGCGCTGTTGGCTGCGTGACAAGCAAGAAGTTGTTAATAAGTTCATTCATGCGGTCCAGTTCATCAAGAACAATTTTTTGAAAAGGCTCTGCCTGTTCATTTTCATTAAATAAAAATTGAATAAAGCCACGCACCGACTGCATTGGGTTTCGAATCTCATGCGCTAATCCTGCTGCTAGCTGCCCTACGAGCGCCAGTTTATCAAGCTGCAGAATTTTCTCTTCAATTTTCGGCAAAACAGCCGCTTGATTTTTATAAATAATATGAGACAAAATACCAGCCAGCCGGTTTAACCCTTGAATTTCACTTTCGCTAAACTGATAAGGATCCGGATCGACCGCACATAAGGTACCAAACATTCTCCCGTCTTCTAGCACAATCGGTGTTCCTAAATAAGAACCTACCCGGGCACCATCAATGATGGCTAAATTAGACGTTCTAACATCGCGTTTTGTATTGGGAATAACAAGGGGTTCATTACACGTAACTAAGTTGCATACCGCAAGCTCTAACGGTAGCGTCAGTCCATCCTCTACAAGGCTTCCCCCTTCTTTATTAAAGGCTTTCATAACTGAAAATTGTTCGTCGAAAATCCCTACAAACAGCGTCCTGCTTCCGACTACTTCGCTAGCCATCTGCAATACATCCCAAACGGCTTTTTCATTGATGTTCCTCTCTTCCATTACCTTAGTCACCTACTATTTAAATATAGACTGTTCTATTCTCTTATTCTCATTATAAATTTTAAATGTAAAAACGTATATCAAAATTTTAAGAACTCGTTTATTTCTTCTATTTCATCATTGGGGTTAAGAATAGCCAAGACTTGATGGTCTTCCCATATGCCATTAATATTTACATTTTTTCTAGCAATTCCTTCCCTATGAAAACCTGCTTTTTCTAATACGCGCTGAGAAGGCAAATTACGTGGCATAACGCCGGCTTCAATGCGGTGAAGATGCAGCTCTTCAAACGCATAGTCAACAAGTGCTTTTACGGCTTCTGTTGCGTACCCTTTTCCATTATGATGCTGATCTAGGAAATAGCCGATAAACGCGCTTTGTAAAGATCCGCGCAGCACTTGAAAAAGACTAATGGTGCCAATCAGCTTATTATTCTCTTTTTGAAAAAGACCAAAATAGTATTCTTCATCGTTTTTTCTATTCTCTTCGTGACGCTGAATTTTTTCTACTTGGCTCTCTAACGTATAAAAAGAATGCTCTCGAATCATAGAAAACTGTTCAAAAAAGCCGCGATTGTCCTTTTGCAATCGAAGGCTGTCGTGCGCATCGCTGACAGTTAACGGGCGTAAATAAATAGTATGACTTTCGATCATGTTATGTCTCTCCCTCTTTTACTTCTCACAGAAAGTTATGTAAAAAGAATGCTTCATTAACATTTCCATTTTCTCACATAGTAAGCGTTTCTTACTGTAATGTAAAGAACAAAAAGCACGATTCTAACATCTTTTCTTTATCTCTTTCTGCCGCTATTTTTTATTTCTTCCCTATGTAAAAATCAAAAACCACCTGGAAATTCACCAGATGGTTTTTTATATTAAGTGGGGTGCACGCTCTGATTAACTGTGGATGGATATAAAGCCTTACGTTCCAAAACAGATTTCTTTATAGAAAAGAATGATGTGAAAAATATTTCTTCTGAGATTTTTCTTTTATTTACGTTTAACAGCAGCCGCCGAAGCCATAGCCGTAACCGCCAAAGCCACCATAAGGATAACCACCGTAACCGTAGCCGCCAAAGCCATATGGTGATAACAGTGAACCTGCTACTAGCCCTCCTGCTAACCCTCCTAAAAATGGACCTCCAAAGCCAAAGCCGAATGGTCTGCCAAAGCCAAAGCCAAACGGGCGTCCGAAACCAAACGGTCTGCCAAAGCCAAACGGTCTGCCAATAAACCTTTCATCTGTGTGTTGAAATTGATGATGATCTTGAGAATACATAGTAGGAAAAAAATGCATTTCTGAATTCATAAGAGAAACCTCCGTTTTTTGTTTTTGCTTTCACCCATGAATATGCATTTACCTATTCGCTGTCTTGGGCAAATATCTTGGTTATGCTGAAAATAAGGGAAAAGAATTACGAAAAAAAGAAAATTACTAGGTTTATATGAAAATGAGCTTGATTTCTCTTTAGTACCTAATACATACAAAAAGAAGCGGACCCTGACTTAGAATGGTATAGGGAAAGTACTAACGTGTTTATTTCATAGTAAAAAATAAGAAGCCGAAGAAAAAATTCTTCGGCTTCTCCTTCATTATGTACGCAGGCTAAGGAGGAAGTGGTATTAGCCTGCTTTGTTATAACATGGGGGCTCATATATGAGATCTTGGGATGATTCATCCTATGTAGAAAGTGAAAAAAAGTACCGTGTCCATCTTATTTTCTTATCTTTTTTTATTTTCATTGAAATCGTTGGATATTTTTGGAGCATTTTTGCATTTCAGGCATATGTTAAAAATGTACTCAGAACTTGGAGGTGAAATATATGGGCTTCTATGGTGGCTGTGGTTATGGCGGTTACGGCGGTGGCGGCTGCGGATTTGGCAGTGGCTTTGCTTTAATCATCGTATTATTCATTTTATTAATCATCATCGGCTGTGCTTGCTGGGGAGGATTTGGCGGTTGCTAATCATTAGAAATAGTGATGAACAGCTTCATTTCCGCTAATTTTTTTACCAAAAGCTAGCTTTCCACTTTATTATGAAAAAGCAGTGTCCACATAATGGGCACTGTTTTTAAATGTGCTTATCAACCAGGTCATAATAAGGCTAACTATTATAAAAAAAATAGATCTTTTTAATCTGCCGTTTCTTGTCTGCTTCTTCCCATCACCTTATTTTTCTTGTTCATACTTCCTTTTCTTCTACATATTAATAGATAAAAAGATTAATTAAAAAGAGAGTCACTCTGCAACTCTCTTCCTGCTCTATGTAGGTGCTAAACATTAAACAAACGTTTTTTTCAAGACAACGCGCTGATCATTGACACTATAGCCGTTTCTTTCATAAAAAGCCTGTGCAGCTCCTCCAGTCGCCGTCAAGAGATACAAGCTGTTAATCTCGTGTTTTTGAAGTTCGTTCTCAAACCGGCTTAAGATAGCTGAACCGTACCCTTTTCCCTGCGCGCTTGCGCTGACGCAAAGCTCGGCCACGTAAAAGGTCATACTACTGTATGATTTTTTCGCGTGACCTGCAATCATTCCAATCAACTCTCCTTGGTCATAAAATAAATAGCCCATAAATTTAGGTGTGTTCAGTAAATCAGTCAGCCTTTCTCTAGCAGATTTCTCTGTCCACGGCTCATTCCAAGGTGTTTTTGTAAATACATTCATATACAAGTTAATGCACTGCTGCATATTCTCCGCAGTGAGAGGTACTACTTTTTCGATCATTTTTACGCTTCCTTTTTTATTTAGTTTGAAGGCTTGTTAACAATTCGCTCGTACATTTCCGGCAGGTGCTTAATTTTATAATCAATCGTCTCAAGCTTGTGATGGATTTCTTCGATTTCTTTTTGTACCGCTTTTTTATGATCCATCAGCATTTGCAGGCTTTTATCAAGCACGGCATTTTCAAGCGTACAGTTTTCAATAAGCGTCCGAATGTCCTTGATTTGCATACCTGTGCTTTTTAAACAGCAGATTAAATCAATCCATTCAATATCTTGTTCTTTAAAAATACGATTCCCTGACGCTGTACGATCTAAAAATGGAAAAAGCCCTTCTTTATCATAATAGCGAATGGTATAAATTGTCACGTTCAATTTTTTTGCCACTTGTGAAATGGTATACGTCATACTGCTTCCTCCTACACCTTAAACTTCTCAGAAAAACATGATGAGTTTGTCTTGACCTCTAGTTATCTCGAGGATTTATTCTTTTATAGTCTTCTTCATTGAGCTCTTTATGCTGCAGACTTTTTGTACAAGCAGCAAGCAACATATATTTAAACCTGAAAGGATGAATACGATGAATACTGCTCACATGATGCTTACCATTGTAATTGGCGGTTTTATTGCCTTTTTGTTAGGTCTTGGCGTCACAAAAATAATTGAGCTGCTGCTAAATCTTTTTCTAGCTTAACCAGTAGTTACTTATCGTAAAACGCAGGTAACTCCGTTCCATATTCGAACGGAGTTACCTGCTTTATTTTAAGAACTGCAGCGCTTAAGGCACCATGTTGCCAGCGGCTTTATAAATATCGTACCACTCTTCGCGCGTTAACTTGATTTCTGAACCTTTACTTGCATCTTTCATACGCTGAATATTTGTAGTACCAAGCACCACTTGAATATTTGCAGGATGAGTTGTGATCCACGCAACGGCAATCGCTGTATTCGTCACGCTATACTTACTTGCGATGCGATCAATCACTTCGTTTAGCTTTCCAAATTTCTCTTTGTCGCCTAAGAAAGGTCCTTCGAAAAATCCGTTTTGGAATGGCGACCACGCTTGAAGCGTTATATCATTTAAACGGCAATATTCAAGCACGCTGCTGTCGCGGTTCACAGCTTGGTCGATGCCCATATTTAAAGAAATACCAGAGTCTATAATTGGCGTATGTGCAATGCTGAACTGCACTTGGTTTACGACAAGCTTTTGGTTGATATATTTTTCAAGCAGCTGAATTTGCGCTGGGTTGTGGTTCGACACACCGAAGTGACGTACCTTTCCGCTGCTTTGAAGCTCATTAAACGCTTCTGCTACTTCTTCAGGATCCATTAGCGGATCTGGGCGATGAAGTAATAAAAGATCTAAGTAATCTGTTTTTAAGCGCTCTAAGCTGCCGTTAACAGAGTCTATGATATGCTTCTTTGAAAAGTCATAGTAATTTTTCGCTGCGTTAATGCCGCATTTACTTTGAATCACCATTTTCTCACGAAGACTTGAATTCATTTGTATAGCGTTTGCAAAATACTCTTCGCATTGTCCCACATAATCAGGACCGTAAATATCAGCATGGTCAAAAAAGTTAATTTCTTCTTCCATCGCTGTGCGGATTAGCTTCTCTGCTTCTTGTAAAGAAAGCTCTGTTAAACGCATATTTCCCATAATCAAATTTGATACGTGTAAGTCAGTATTAGCAATTGTATGATACTTCATATAAAGCCCCTCCTTGAAATGATACTACTACAAGATAAACCATAGAGTTAACTCTAGGTCAAGCAGAAAGAATAAAAGTTTTTATAAGCAGCGACGGTAAAACACCCTATCTTTTTTGGTAAAAAGATGAAATACTAGGTTGTGGTGTGATAAAAGTCACTGCCGCTCTGCATTTCATTTAGTAGTATATGTTACGTTCTTTTATTCCTTTTTATCGAAGCTTATTTCATAGCAATACATCAATTTACCAGGCAAAGGAGCTTATCAATCACTATGCAGAAAACGAAAGCAAAACGATTTGAAATACAGTATTCCGTTCTAAAAGATGAAGCCAAAATCAAAGGAACTTTTGTGATAGAATCTGCTAAAAACCGAGATGACGCATCAAGACTTGCTAAATTAAATGTCTCTACAAAAGAAAGAGTGTTTATTCAATATGTAAAGATTTTAAAAGTCAAACGAGTTTCTACAGATTCGGCGGAAAAGTGACATTGGTTTGCTTCTTCTTTTAGCAAGCCCCTATTTATGCTGAAAGTGTCGTCTTAGAAGATGCTTGTTTCGTTCGTGTGAGTAATAAAACTAATCCAATAATACAAGCTGTGCCTATCCATTGATAAAAACCAAAAGGCTCTTTCAGCCAAACAACGGTTGTAATAACAGCAGCTAGAGGCTCTAAACTTCCAAGCAAACTCGTTTCTTTAGGTAAAAGACTTTGCAGGCTTTCTACATAAAACCAAAAAGCAAGCATCGTGCCAAAAATAATGACAAATAAAATATATCCCCAGGTTATTGGTGATAAGCTTGACGCTTCCCAAGGAGGATGAATAAAGCTCATTACGCTTCCCCCAATTACCATTGACCAGCCAACGATGACAAGCGAACTGTACTTTTTGATCAGCGGCACGGCATACAGCGTATAAAATGCTGCTGCTACACCTGACAGCACTCCCCAAACAACGGCAGATACAGGAACAGACAGCTGAGAAATAGAGCCGTTTGTTAATAAAAAAAAGCAGCCCCCCAGTGCTAGCAAAACAGTGATGACGTCTTGTCGCGTAAATATAGACTGCTTGCGCAAAAGCAAATAAATGATAATCATCACCGGTGATAAATACTGCAGCAGCGTAGCTACTGCTGCATTTCCATGCTTAATAGAAGCCATATATGTATACTGAACGGCGAGCATACCAAATATGGCAAAAACGACGAGCTGAAGAGCTGCCTTTCGGTTCTTCCATACTCCAAATACGTGAGAATGATTATTTTTTATACATGAAATCATTAGCAGCAAAAAACCCGCAATGAGCAGCCGTACTGAAACAAGCCAGTCTACACTGATTTCAAATTCTTGAAAAAGCTTTTGAGCAACCGTCCCTCCCATCCCCCAACATATAGCTCCAGTTGTTACAAAGAAGAACCCTTTTTTTCGGCTGAGATCGTTCATCTTCCATCCCTCACTTTTATTATAAGAATAGTGTTATAATAAGTGAAAAACGGGGCAGAAAATACGCATATTGCATTAAAAAATATAAATATATTGAGGTGAACATGTATGCCAGCAGCCCATTTTAAAATTGATGAAAACTTAAAAGAGCTAACGACCCATCGCACCGTTGAGCTGCCAGTAGCATGTTATCAAACGACGATCAGTGATCACATAAACGGCTACATCCCTCTTCACTGGCATGATGAACTTCAATTTGTATTGGTTATAAAAGGTGATGCGTCTTTTCAAATAAATGAAAAAACAGTGATTGTAAAACAAGGCTACGGACTGTTTATTAACAGCGGATGTCTTCATATGACTGAAGATATAAACAAATCCGGCTGCGTGTACATTTGTTTAAATGTTTCTCCTCATTTTCTTGTGCCGCAAGAGCTTTTTACAAATTACGTTTATCCCTACATTCATGCAACGAATCTATCACATTTATTCATCAGTCCAAAGCAAGCCTGGGGAAACAACGTGTTAGAGTCTATACATAAGATACACACATGGATTCATAAGCAGCCGCACCACTATGAAATAGAGATTGCCTCTGAACTCAGCATACTTTGGAAAAATTTAATTCTTAACGGTTTGCAGCTGAAATACAATGAAAAAGAAATGATCAAAAATCAGCGGATGAAGCAAATGCTCAATTGGATTCATTTGCACTTTGCTGAAAAGATTACGCTTGATGATATTGCCAAATCCGGACAATTGAGCCGTTCTGAATGCTGTCGATATTTTAAGAAAATGTTAAAAAAATCGCCTTTGACCTATGTATTAAACTATCGAATTCAGCAAAGCTTAGTTATGCTGCAGCAAGCAGAAGCAAATGTGACGGACGTCGCTTATCAAGTAGGGTTTAATAGTACAAGCTATTTTATTAATCAGTTTCGAAAAGAAATGAAGATGACTCCCCTCATGTATCGAAAAAAGAAGCTGCACATGTCATCACATCACTAAAAAACGGCAGGGCAATCACCCCGCCGTTTTTTATGAACTCTTTTTACTCGTTGATTTTGCATCAGAAATCTTTCCTAAGAAAAACCCGTCTACTTCTGCTATTTTCCCTCTCCAAAAGATCTTTCCTTTAGAAGGAGTAGATTTACTGTCTCCACAGTAAATCTTTGTATTTTTTAAATGAATAAAATGGGCTTCTGCTTCTCCGTTTGATTCGCTCGCTTCGCTTGCTAAAGAGAATTGTTCGCTTAGCGCCTGAGCCACTTCACTGCCTTCTTCAAACGTTTCGCTTAAGTAATCAAAGTATTCTTTTGCTGAAATCATGGTACCGGAAATCACAGCGCCGTTTACATTTAATGAAATATCAAGTGAAAAGCCGTGTTTATTAGAAGCTTTCACAAAGTATTCAAGCGTACTGTCTTTAGTTGAAAAAGAAGGGCCTGTACTCATGTCTTTCTTTCCTCCTTTACGTCTTAGGCTGTTGTATCGTCTTCACTAGAAAGAGATGTTGCTTCATCATCTTCTTCGTCCGTGTTTTTCTTTGCTTTTGTATTTTTTGATTTTTTAGCTGTTGACTTTTTTGGTTTCGCTTCCTTTTTTTCTTCTTCGCTTTCATCTTCGTCTTCTTCTTCTGATTTTACTTTTTTATTTTTTTTGTTTGAGCGAGAATCTTCCTCTTCTTCCTCGCTGTCTTCGTCACTTTCACTTTCACTTTCACTTTCTTCTTCCTCTTCTTGCTCAGCTTCTTTTTTATCCTTTTTACGAGGCTTAGATGTTTCTTCTTCGTTTTCGTCGTCCTGCTCGTTTTCTTCGTTTTCATCGTTCTCTTCTTCGTCGGAATCTGTATCTTCCGCTTCTTCGTCTTGATTTTTATTGAGGCTAAGCTCAACAAGCATGTTCATTTTTTCTTCAAGCTGTGATAAGCGATCTTGAAGAGTTTGATTTTCTTCTTTTAACTCGTCGTACTCTTGAACGTTATCGTCTTCTGTTTCGCTACTAGAAGAATTTACGTTTTCTTCATCATCTTTTGATTTATCTTTATCTTTATCTTTTTTAAACAAGCTTCCCGCAGATGTTTTCAGGCTGGCCACACTGCTTTTTGATTTTTCTTTTACCTTTGTTCCTAAATCAGATGCTTTGCTTTTTAATTCGTCTGTATCAATGCGGTCAAGGAGACTTTTTCGATTTTCAGGAGTCGATACATATCCAATCGTTGCACCGATGATGCCTCCTGCTACCGCTCGTTTGATTGGCCCGCTGCTTGTTGTTTTGCTTGCTTTTGAACCGTTCTTTTCTTTTGAACCGTTTTCCGTATTTTTATTTTCCTTGTTTTCTGCCTGTGTGTTATCTAATTTTGTTTCAGTTGCCATTGTAAATCCCTCCATTTTTTAAGTAGCGTACAGTTTTTAACGTTTCGTTTCTATTTTTTCTTCAAGCGTTTTTAACCGCTCATGCAGCATTTTATTTTCTTCTTCGAGCGCTTTGTTATTGGCTCCTTTTGAACTGAGATAGGGATCATTTTCCCACCAGTCCATGCCGATTTCTTTTGCTTTATCAACCGAAGCCACAATCAAGCGGATCTTTATCGTTAATAGCTCGACATCTGCAATTCCTACGGTGATGTCCCCCGCTATGACGACTCCTTTATCCAAAATCTTTTCGAGCACATCTACAATCGTACTTGACTGCATATTATGTTCGACTGCCATACTGTTCCTCCTACTGACCGCTTAAAGCAGGCTGCCTAGCGGTCCAAGATCAATATTTAAATCTTCTGCATCCAGACCGAACACCTCTTTCAACTCGTCCATTTTTTCTTCTAAGTTCATTAGTGCAATTCCTAAGTTTTCAATTTGTTCGTCCGTCAACGTTCCACCCTCCACCCGCCTCATGGCATGACGTTCAACGATTTGCCTCAATAGCTCAATAACTGTCATCACAAGCTGCGCTAAGCCTTGTTCAGCTTGATCAGGATCCAAGTGGATTCGTCCATTTGCTTGGCTGACCGGTTGCATCCATTAATTCCTCCTTTTGTTTATCAAATTGTTCAGAAGTGATTGGTTTGCGATTTCCTTCTTTTGCTTGAACCAGGGTTTCAACCGAAGAAATAAGCACCCGCAAATCCAAATACACTAAATCGACGCCGGCTATGGAAATGATTAAGTCTCCTTTAATGGCGACTCCTTTATCTAAAATGACATCTAAAATATCAATAAGAGCAATATCTTTATTCTCCATGGATTGTTTAAGAGACATAATGTTAATTCCTCACTTTACGCAAAGCTCGAGAAATGATAGGGCGGCCATGGTCCCGTCACTTCAAATTTCCAGCCTTTATTTTCAAGCTTTTGCTGAAGCTCTTCTATTTCGGTTACAAACTTAGTGATCTGCAGAGACGGGAGAAGAAACACGCTGTTCCACGCCATCTGTTCAGCTGCGCCCGTTACGTCCTTGCTCCAATTCTTTTTAACAGAGTCATAAAGCGATAACTCTTTAAGCTTGTCATGTATCTCTTCACACACTTTATTTTTGTGAAGTTCTAATTCTCTTTCAATCAGCTGATCTATTTTTTTCTTTTCAAAAAACTGTCTTCCTGGTGATAAGTGACTAATTTCTTCTTTTTTCGCTTTCACGCTTTCATTCGTTTCGCTGATTCCTTTTTTTAGCTCCGTATCATCACAGTAAATCTTCAAGTTCCACTCTTCATTTCCTTGAAGCAGCGTCAGTGAATTCTCTATCTTTTCTTTGTTAAGCTCAATCGCTGCCTGCAGACTTTCTTCACCTTTATAAATGGTACAAAATTTTAATGGAATGATCGTAAATTCTTCGTACAAAGCGGCTACCGTCTCGTGATGATGAAATGCTTTTTCCTGCAGCCAGCTCATATCCTGCTCCATTTTTTCTTGAATCACTTTTTCTGAATAGGTGTCAGCATCCAGTTTAGAAACTACAGCCGTCACCTGATCAAACGCAATTGGGTGCAGTGAGTGTTCTCCGTCAAACCCTTTATAAGATGGAAACGGCTCTATGGCTGCTGCTTCTTTTGTTGGAATTAGACCGTATAAATACAGTAATTCTCCCATCTAGGATTCCTCATTTCTTTTTTTTGTTAGCTCTTCCCATTGTTCAATTTCTCTGCGCTTCGCAATTTCGTACCTCATTAACAATTCATCTTCTTTTTCTTGAAACGCTTCTTCGGGAATTTCACCAAGCTCAAACATCATTTGAAGCTGAATGAGTTTTTGCTGAATCGTCGGAAGGTCATATAGCTGTTTATCAGCTTCTTCCTGTACTTTTTCGCCGATTTTCACTACAAGGTTAATAGGGGCGGTTACTAATTTGTGAAGCACGTTATTTCTCTTCTACTTTTAGGCGAATGTTCACAAAATTATAAGCAGGCCATGGACCGCTGTAATGAAAATCGGCTTTGTCTTTCCAGTTTTCATGCGCTTCATTCACTTTTTCATCAAACTTCGCTTCATCTTCTCGGTTAATTAAGAAAGATGCGTTTAAAAGCATCGTTTCGCCCGTTGGCTCATTTGCTTTTGCTGCTTCCGCTGCTTCTTCAAGCGGTGAAAACACATCTGTCTTGACTTCTTTTTGCAGGGAAGTAAACATCTTTTGAGCCATTCCCCCAAGTTGAATACGCTCATAATAACCGGCTGCTTCTGATTTTCCTTTTACGGAGGCTGATACTTTTTCAAGTTCAGGATTTTCATTTACTTTTTTCTCAAGCCATTCTTTTTTCCCAATTACTTTTAAACCGACTTCAATTTTTCCTTTGATCGCTGGAAACAGTTTTTCAAACTGCGGATAAAGGTTTTCCAAAAGAACTTTTACATCTTCTTTTGATTTGAATACATTCCCAAAGCTGATCGGAATAACCGTATCATTTTTGTCCATAATTGCTGCTACTGCGTTTTGATGCATTAATAAATTTTGGCGATTAGGATGATAAATTTTCATCGGTACTTCAGCTGCTACCATAGCTGCGTCTTTGTAGCGAATCAAAAATGTTTCAGCTTTTGTTCCTTCTACTTCCACGGCGCCAAATTCTTCGTCTTTATCCGTTTGAATGGCGCTAAAAATATAAATACCTGTTTCGTTTGTTTCACTCATGTTTTCAAGCTCCTTTACTTTTCTTCCGTGTCTATATTCTTACATTCTTCTAAAATGATTTTTTCGGCTTTGCTTTTTGCATTTTCTTCATCCAAACATTTGGTAAGCGGATGATGCAAAATATCGATACATAACGTTTGAAAATCTTCGTCATTTCCATCGATAGCAATGTCTTGCTGCGTGGCGAGAGTAGCGATCATAAGCGAAGCCCGAAGGCTAAGTCCGCTGCTGTTTTCGTCTCCAGAGCGGTTTCGCACGTTTGCTACAAGCGTTACAATTGTGCGCGCTTCGTCTTCTTCTACGTCCGTTTTCTCCGTTAAAATCGCTGTCTCTCTGTCGATGTCTTTATAATCAATAAACATGGTAATTAACCTGTCAAGAAGCGCATCTTGCGTATCATATACGCCGGCATACTCAGCTGGATTGCTTGTGAAGATGACGCGAAAATCGGGATGCACGCGCACAAAAGGATCGGTCATTTTCACTCCATACAGCGGAAGCACGCCTTCTTCTAATATTGATAGAAAGATATTATTCGTTGCAGGCTTAGACCGAGTAAATTCGTCGTAAATCAGCGTATAGCCATTTTTTACAGCTTCAAGCAATCGGCCATCCTGCCAGTTTTCACTCACTTGTTCATCTTTTTTATAGACAGAACGAACATATTGGTCGATTACTTTTTTGCTCGTGTATCCCGTAAAATCGCCAATTAAATCTTTATTGTTGAGCTCGTGATTCCCGTGCATCAGCATTACAGGACGCTTTCTCTTTTTAGCAAGCGCTCGCGCTAAAGAGGTTTTGCCTCCGCCGGCAGGACCTGTAAAATGAATGGAATAGCCGGATTTTAAATAGCTCAGCGCTCTTGAAAGAACCTCTTTTGTCTCGTCATCTTGTATAAAAGCTCCACTGCCTTTTTTCCTTTTGTCTGTTAAGACGGTCATTTTTACGTTCCTCCTGCCATCTTATCGTCTATGCTTCAATGCCAATGGCGCTTCTATATCTGACGTCGAGTCGTTTGAATGAAATGACTTCTTTTTCTTTATTTAAAAAGCACTCGTACGTTCCGAGCATTTCATCTTTGGCGTATTTTTTCATGTATTCTCGTTCTTCAATGACTTCAACAATAACTCTCCAGCCTTCATCTTCAGTAGCTTCCACCGAGGTAATTTTATGAGGAGGAGCTACGTGTTCACCGAAAAAGTCGTTCACGGCTTGCATAATTTTTTTAATTTCCATTTTTAGTAGCCTCCAATAGTTAAATCTAAAAGCTGGAACCACCCTCAAAAAAGGAAGGTTCCATATCACTTCATATTAAATACTAAAACGCGGCTGTCCTTCACTTGAATTTGAACGTTCAGGAAGACCGTTTTCTTCTACGTCGTCACGAAGAAGCCCTACTGCTTCTGCATAGCGTAACCATGTATCAACACTGGCAATAACCACTCGTGCTTCAATCGTTAAAATCTCAATTCCTACAACAGAAACTCTTGCAAAAGCATCAATAACAATTCCTTTATCTAAAATACGGTCAATGACTTCTGCTAAACTTGAACTATTAGTACTTTTTTGAATAGACATATCTCATTTCTCCTTTCGCTTATGATCCCATTGTTTTTAAATCTGTAGATGATTTAATATCATTGGAACTTTTAATCTTAGTAGAGCTTTTAATATCCGTTGCTTTTTTAATCTGATTTGCGCCTTTTATTTTCCGCTTATTTTTTGACTTCTCTTTATCGTCTGAAGAAGAAACTTTTTCTTGAAAGTTTTCTCCAGCTTCTTTCACATCGCTAAGCTTATCTTTTACTGATAGTAAGACGTCTTGGAGCTTTTCTTTTGCGTCTTCCCCTTTGCCGTGTACCTTTTGGGCATTTTTTTCTTTTGTTTCCTGCAGTTTTTCTGACGCTTCATTTGCTTTTTCCTGCAGTTTCCCTTCAGTTTTTTCGACAAATTTTTCTTTCGCTTTTTCTTTAACCTTTTCTTCTACCTTTTCCTTAACAGGTTCAGGCGTATGATCGATGATCTTTTTTCCTGCTTTTAAGGCTGCTTTCTCCACATCTTTTTTATCCATGAAATTCCCCTTAAGGACGGATATCTTACTTCTTCGCGTCCATGAGTTTGTTTAGCATCTCTTCAATGCGCTGCAGCTGGTCGTTCATATTTTTATTTTCTTCTTTTAGCTCTTCGTACTGAGACGTTTCCATTTCTGCGCTTTGGCTGACTTCTTCCTGCGAATTTCCCTGTTCATTTGATGCATCTTCTTTTTTCTTTTTAGGTGCCAGCAGCTTGCTTAAATTGTCTTTTTCAAGATAGCCTGTAGCCGTCTGTCTTAATGCTCCCATCGCTTGCTGCGTTAGAATATCCTGTGCGTTTCTTCTTAACTCTTGTCCTGTCGCACGTACAATTTCTGATTGTCCTAAGCGGCTGAGTACTTTTTTACTCGTTTGAGGACTTGAAAGAAGTCCAATTCCCGCTCCTACTACGCCTCCTAAAATAGCAAGATTTAAAGAATTTTGCGTTTTTTCTTCCTGCTGCTGATTTTCTTGTTTTTCATTTTGCACATTGTTATCAGTTGTTGACATGTTTCATCCTCTTTTCTCTTATTATTATTTATTTAATGAATTTTCTTACGATTAAAAGACTTAAAAGCTAAGCCCTGCACCTCGCTCTTCTGTTCGGCCAGGCAGCCCTTCTTCCTCTACTTTGTCCGTTAATAACCCGACGGCTTCTGCGTAGCGAAGCCACGTATCGACACTTGCAATAACGACTCGTGCTTCAATCGTTAAGATTTCAATTCCTACGAGTGATACTCGGGCAAAAGCATCGATGACAATTCCTTTGTCGAGAATTCGATCAATCACTTCTGCTAAACTAGAACTATCTGTACTTTTTTGAATACTCATTTTAGCAGCTCCTTTCGAAATTTAACTAAATGAATGATGCTACTAATCAACCTGCTTAACTTTTTAAGTAAACATACTTTTGAAATATACTTTTTAGCCCTCTTTCAAACATGAATAATTTGCTAAAAAGTAATTTCTGAAAATAAATTAGAAAATTATTCTACTACGTATAATAATTAACAGTTAATTATTGGATGGAACTTGCACGTAAATCCTTCTATTAAAGCTTTCATCAAGATTTCGATCCCAAAATAAAACAATAAATACATTATTGTTACAATAATATTACATTATAATTTAAGGCATATTATTATTTTATACACCATGACATGTTTTGATATTTTTAACTATTATGGAATATTATTGTCAATAAAGTTCACTTAAATAAAACCAGCGCATAAAAAAAACTGCCGCACTGCGACAGATTTCTCCTACGTATCTTACGTTCTATAAAATCATTCCGGTTAAAGGAGCTTTCGGGTTTCCATCATGATCTGAGTCTTCTTTGTCTACTAAAACAAGCAAGCTGCCTTCTTTGACTGAATCATTATATTGTTCGGCCTGCTGTTTTGGAATTCCCATACTTACTAAAATACCAGACAGACCTCCTACGCTCGCACCAGCTGCCGCACCTGTTAATGTAGCTACAATCGGACCAGCCGCCACAATTGGACCTATTCCCGGTATGGCAAGAGCCCCGGCACCTGCTAATATTCCGGTCAAGCTCCCTAGCGTACCTCCGGTAAGTGCTCCAGTTGCTGCCCCTTCTGCTTTTGTATTCGTTTCTTTCTGAACTTTTTTGGTCTTTTTATGTTTGCCGATGATAGATATTTCTTCTGATGTATACCCTTCTTTTTTCAAACTCTCTACAGCTTGAATTGCTTCTTGTTCCGTTTCGTATACCCCCACAACATTCTTTGCTTTTGCTTCCATACTATCTCCTCCTCATTAATGTTGTGTGTACCCGGGAGCATGGCTTTGAAACGTTTTAGAGGATAAGAGGTCTTCTCTATTCTTAAATAAATAGCCCTAAATCACTTTTTATTTAGTGACGTTTTTATTTAAAAATGAATGAACTCGCTCTTTTTTTAACCATATTCCTCCACAAGCAATGAAGCATGCAACCGTACTAAAAGCCAACGTGTAACTCCGGAGCCAATCCACAAGGAGCCCAAACCAAATCGGTGCGAGCACGATGGCAAATTGATTGAGCGTTAACGCAATGCTTACCGTTAAACCAATAAAACGATCATCCGCTTTTTCTGCTATTAGCACGATAAACAAACTAAACCAGCCAATTGCAAAAAAACCGAGGCTAAAACAAACTGCAGTTAGTAGCCAAAAAGGCAAAGTAAATCCAATATAAGAAATAGTTATTATTAGTCCTGCAGCCATCCAAACCGTCACTTGCAAAGGAGTTCTTCGATTTCCGTTATACACATAATCACTTACCCAAGCTAAAACAATTCTCCCCACCATTCCGCCTAACAGTGTGATGCTCAGCAGGATGCCAGCTGAAGCAAAATCCATCTTTATGGCTTTCGTTAAATAGCTCATAAAGTGCGCAACGATAATCATTTGAAGAGAAATCATTGAAACACCTACAAAAAACAGCGGATAAAGCGTTTTATCTTGAGAAATGCGCTTGATTTTATGACGAAGCGTAAATGTTTCCTTTTTTTCTGACGATGATGATTGCTCTCGGTAGAATACAAAAAAAAGAATGCCTCCTCCGATAGCTGCCGCTGCCTGTACGAGAACCGCCCCATGCCAGCCGTATTGATGAAACAGCAGGGGTAATGCTGCTGAAGCGACAGCACCTCCAATCGGTATCCCCGTTTGCCGAATCCCCATGGCAAGGCCTCTATGATGAGAAGGAAACCACTTCACCACTGCTTTGCTTCCTCCTGGCTGTGCTGTTCCATACCACACGCCTGCTGCGAGAAGTACGCCTGTTAGATACAAATAATGATCAGCGCTATAGGCAAAAAGCATGCTTACCCCCAGCAAAATAGATCCTCCTCCTACAAGCCACCTTTCTCCATAACGATCCATCCAGTTTCCAAAAAGCAGCATGGAAAAAATCGGACCAATTTGAACAGCTGATACGAGCAGTCCTGTTTGAAACTGCGATAAATCATATAGTCTTTGCCAAAACGCGGCCAATGGCCCCGCCCCGTAGGTGACAAACGTTGCACATGCCTGAGAAAGAGTGGCAACAAATAAAATCATCCACTTATAAGAAGCTTTTTGTCTGCTCATTTTCTCTCCTCCACCTCTACTTTCAGTGTAGAGAAGGAATGGTATCATGTAAAATAAGTAATAAAGATAAAAGTCATCAATAAAAATGATAGCTGAAGGAGGAGATTTTATGGATATAAAAGATTTGCTTGTTTTTACAACGGTAGCAGAAGAAAAAAATATTTCAAAGGCAGCCAAAAGCTTAAGCTACGTGCAGTCGAATGTGACGATGCGAATTCAGCAGCTAGAAGCTGAACTCGGCACACAGCTATTTGAACGAAGCGGTAAAGGCGTAACGTTAACTTCTAGCGGAGAGCTTTTGCTTCGTTATGCTGAAGAAATTCTTCGTTTAACCAATGAAGCCACTATAACTGTTCAAAGCAGTGCGCACACGCCGATAGGGCCTTTAAAAATAGGTGCAACTGAATCTACCGCGGCTCTTCGGCTACCGCCTTTGCTTTCTACTTATTGCACTGCCTACCCGGATGTAGACTTCATTTTAGAAACACATACAACCGATGTTCTTATTCACCTGGTTTTAACCCGAAAACTTGAAGGCGCATTTGTTGCAGGCAGCTGTGAACATCCTGATCTAAACTCTTTATTTACTCAAGATGAAGAGCTTGTACTTGTGAGCCGCCACCCTCTTCCTTCTCTTTACAGCCTAAACGATATGAATTTATTAGCATTCAGCAGCGGATGCGCATATCGACATACGTTAGAAATGCTGTTGACAAAAGAAAGCGTGTTTCCAAAACGGATATTAGAATTTGGTACGATTGAAGCGATTATTGGGTGTGTAAAAGCTGGTATGGGCGTAGCTGTAATGATGAAATCCATTGTATCTCATCACGACCATTCATTAACGTTAACTCCGCTGCCGCAGCCATATAGAAAGGTTCCCACTTTTTTTATTACGCGAAAAGATGCCTTTGTATCGGCGGCTTTACGTGAATTTTCTTCTCTTCTTACCAAGCAGCTTTGCATAACAAAACCCTAAGAAAATAGGCGTTCTTAGGGTTTTGACTTAAGCCGCTGCCGGATTCTTTTTCACAAATTTCATAAACAATAAACGAACTAAAGGTCCCATAATAAGAAGCTGAAGCGGGTAGGCTACGATAAAGTTTTTCATCACGATAAATGCATAGCTTGAAAGAAGCGGCTCTCCTTGCAGGCCTTTCGTAAGTGACATCGTAATTAATCCATATACAGACATGGAAAGCACCATTCCAATAACCATACATGATGACAAAATCAACACGACTTTTAACTGTTTAGACTTATCAAACGGCAGTGAAAATGCTACTTTTTTTGCTACGGGACCAACGAAAAAAGTTTCGACAGCCATTGCGACTACAAACGTGATAACCAAGTTCAAAATACCTTCTGCAAGGGTGATATGCCCGATGACATCATTCATTAACATGTTATACACCGTCATTACAAGCACCATTCCTCCGCACATCATCATTCCAAAATACATACTCTCTTTTTTAGTTGTTGGCACATTCCTCATCCTTTTCATCTTTTTTACTTGGCTTAGTATAGCTTTTTATCTTCCTTCTTCGTAAGTGAACATTTTGTGAACATTCATCTAAAAAATGCCCTGTGACCAAAAAACAGTCACAGGGCATTTTTTTAGACTTAAGCGGCGCGTCCTCTTTTTTTGAATAGGGCTGAATATGACAAATTACTCTAGTCTACATCGTTAATAAATATTTAGAGATTTAACAAAAAACCCCCGCTTTATGAGCTAAAGCGGGGGTTGGTTTTATAGAGATTCCGTGTGAGATGCAGGCGGGATCGGCGTTTGGGTGCGGAATACTTTTTCCCATTTTGAGACGACGATACAGGCGATCGCGTGGCCTGGAACGTTGACTCCTGTTCTGGCCATATCCATGATGCGGTCTACTCCTGCAATAATTGCCACTCCTTCAGCCGGCAGACCTACTGCGTTGGCTGTTGCTAAAAGAACAACAAGTGAACCTGACGGGACAGCCGCAATTCCTTTACTTGTCATCACCAGTATAAGCATCATAAATAATTGCTGAGTTAATGGCATATCGATGTTAAAAGCCTGCGCTAAAAAGACGCATGAAACGGATAAATACAGCGTGGAGCCATCACAGTTTAATGACAGGCCCGACGGAATAACGAACGACACAACTCGTTTAGGACATCCGTACTTTTCCATCCGCTCCATCAGCTGTGGCAGCACCGTTTCCGTACTTGTTGTTGAAAAGGCAATAAGAAACAAGTCCCAAATCATTTTGAATACTTCAAAGTAGTTGAATTTGAACAAAAACCCAACAAGCGGAAATAAAACAAATAAAATAATAAAAAGACCTAAAAAGACGGTTCCAATTAGCTTTAGCATTGGAAGCAAAAGTGCAATGCCGTATTGCCCTACAGATGCAGCCATTAGCGCTAGTACACCAAGAGGCGCTGTGACCATAACAATTTGCGTTAATTTAAACATAATTTTAGCCGTAGATTCAAAAAATTTCATTGCAGGTTCGGATGCTTTACCGACTCCTGAAGCGGCAACACCGAATAAAATAGCAAAGAAAATTACGGCCAGCAAATCATTTTTTGCCATCACATCTACGATATTCGTTGGAATGATGTTTAAAATCATTTGTTTAAAGTCTACGACTTTGTCGGTGTACTGAGACAATTCACCGATATCTTTTTTTACAAGATGAGAAAGATCGAGGCCTACTCCGGGCTTTAGCAAATTCACTAACAGCAGACCGATTGCTAATACGATGGTAGTAATGATTTCAAACCAAATAATCGTCTTTAACCCTAGACTCCCCATTTGTTTCATACTGCCGCTTCCCGCAGCACCTATGACGATGGTTGAAAAGACAATCGGCACCACAATCATTTTAATGAGCCGGATAAACCCGTCTCCTACCGGTCTTAAAGCCATTCCAAAGTCCGGGAAAAAGTGCCCGATAACAGCTCCGATTACTAATGCAATTAAAATTTGAAACGCTAAAAACTTTTTCACATTTCTCCCTCCCTTTTGTCTTCATGAAACGGACATTCATTCCATTAATATCCAAATTCTGAGACACTTTAAGTAAGTTCGGGACATTTAGCTAGATTCCTTCTAAAATAGACAAATTGGTCTATATATTTCGCTTTATCAGTTAAAACACATAGAAAAAAGCCAGAGTGAAGTTGTTCTTCATCCTGGCTTTTTTAATTCTTATGCTTTTTTAACAAACTGAGATTTTAAGCTCATGGCTCCAAATCCGTCAATTTTGCAGTCGATGTTATGATCGCCTTCTACTAAACGAATGCTTTTTACTTTTGTTCCGATTTTGACAACCGATGAGCTTCCTTTTACTTTTAAGTCTTTGATGACGGTAACTGAATCTCCGTCTTTTAAAAGGTTCCCGTTTGCATCTTTTACAGTCAGCTGTTCTTCCGTGCTTTCTGTTTTTTCATCTTGTCCCCATTCATGCCCACACTCCGGGCAGACGAACAGGTTTCCATCTTCATATGTATACTGTGATTGACAGCTTGGGCAATTAGGTACATTCATTTTCTTTTCCTCCAGCAGCAGCTCGTAACCAATGGTATGATCACGAGATTACATTTTTTATCTGTTTTATACTGTCACAATTTCATGAGATTAACAAGCTTTTCTATTTCCTTGCTGCTGATGTTTTCTTTTCCAAATAAGTGAGCCGATAAACAGAACAAAACCCGCTCCAAAGACAAGAAGCTGATCTAAATAAAAGTCACCTGTTTTTACATACCGTATAATAAATAATCCTCCAAACATCAGCATCAGCATACATGAAAACCGAATGAGGTATGAATTGATTTCCATTTTTCATTCCTCCTTTTTTTAAGACTTTGTATTACGAAAAAAACGCGAACCATATGCCGAATGTAACCGCATATAACGGTAAAATGACGGCCAGTTTTTGCTTCCACCCTTTAAAAAAAGAAGCATTACGAGGCGCAAACCAAAGCTCTAACGTGCCGTATAATAGCAGTGCTCCCGCTGCTAATATCGCAATCACAGTCTCTCCTACCTCCATACATACTCCTCGCTTTCATTCTGCGCACTTGAAGCTAAGCACAGCGTATATAGTAAATCTCATCATTATAAAAGAGCTTATATCGTGATGCGTGCGGGTTTTGAATACTTTTTCAACCATACATTTATTACCATTATATCATAATAAAAGCATTTTTAAGACTTTTTATACATGTAAATTATTGTATAATAAAAAGTAGACACAGAGAAAAAGGGGGAGGATTTTTTGAAAAGAACTCAGCTTATTTTTGTTATTACACTGCTTATGGAAGCTGGATTAACCTATGCGTGCTCATCCTTTTTGTCTATCCGCTTTATTGAGCTTATGTTTTTTAGCGGACTTTTGTTTTCAGTTTTGACTTTTTGGTTTTCAAGCAGCGGAAGCAACAGCGCTCATTCTCACTATAAAACTCATTCCATGAGGTTAATGTCTGGGGCCAATATCGAACACAATCCGTTTCGTTTGCGCTGGACGGCTTATTTTCTTGCTTCTTTAAGCTTTACGGGAGTGGGCCTGATTTTTTTCATTCTGCTGCTGACCGACATTATTCCTCCAGTAAGCTAAAAAACCTGCTCTTCACAGAGAGCAGGAACTTACGAGAACAGCTTGAGAAGCAGGCATTTTCGCTTTACTTTATTCGCAACAGCTTGAGTCACATGATCTTTCAAAGGCCGCGTCAATATTCGTTTCAGCGGATGTTTTAGCATCCGTTTGCTCACGGGAACTTTAAAGATAACGCTGAGAACCACTGTTGCTAAAACCGAGAGCAGTAAGACCGCAAAAGGCTTTTTTTGAAACCATCTCGAGAAGATAAGCATCATTACGTAAATAAGTGCTGACCACCCTAAATGCCAGCCGTGCCTAAAGGTAATGGCTTTACACCTGAGTCCAATCCATTCTACAAAGGAAGCTGTACATACCCATTTTGTAATATATTTCACCTGCTTAGCCAGTGTAGGCGGATAAGTAGCTAAGAACGACCCAATCATAAGAGGGGTAATGAATATAAGATGCAGCACGCGCAGTCCTTTTAGTGAAAGGTGGGAAGATTTAAAATCCCAAAGCAATTTATCATTACATAAAAAGTAGTAGAGAATATTAAAAAAGCTCACGTATAATCCCCCAGCATAAAGCTCGTGAATTTTTTTCCATGTTTTCTTTTGGATATTTTGAAAAATCAGCCATAGAAGGATAGAAATATGCACCTTTGTTCACCTCTCTAACGTCGTTTTTAGAATCTCTGCTATTGTATTTTTGTTTCTTCCTGCTTCTTTTCAATTTTTCGAATCCATCCAATCAGCATTCGGTTAAGATACGATTTTAACGTTACGCTAGTAAAAGTGTGATACCACATCCAGCCTGTTTTCCACTCGATGAGCTTCGTTCGTTTTTCAGCCCATAATTCAATAAAAAACATTGGAATCGTAAAAAGCACAATTTTATATAAAACTTTTAACCCTTTATCGTAATACGTAGCTTGATTAATCATGACGGATATCATAGGATACAGCAAAAAGTCGAACAACACGTTAATTCTAAACTGTTTTTTCAATAAGCGAGTTGGATATCGAAGAAGGCCGTGAGTTACAATAAATTTATCAATAATACCATTTGTTAAGGCGTTAAATACATAGGCCAGCAGCCAGTCTTTAATCGGTGGTTTTCTAAATAAAAAAGGGAGAATTCCCAGGGCGATAAGTAGCATTACACGTAAAAATTTCACTTCAAACTTTTTATTTCTCATCACCTTTTCGCTCCTTTCACCAAGTGTTGTTAGCCTACCCTCATGTCAATTGGCAGCTTGAGACGGCTGTTCTCACCACGCTCAATTATTGCTTATATTAATTTATAAAGATACGCAGCAGCGTCTAATGTAAATTTTCCGTACATAACCCCTAAGTTCACGCTATCCATACATACGTAAATGTTTGTTTTAGTTTTAAGTTCTTTGAAGAGATTTATACATGTGGTTGAGACATGAAAAAAGCCCAACTTTAATCAGTACGGGCTTCTTCCTCCACCTATTGTGTTTTTTTTAACGTTACCATCCAGCTACAAATCCATCCGTTCGTGATTCACTTCCTCCGCATAGCACGCCGCTTTCAGGATCTCTCCAAATAATCTGTCCGCGCCCAAATGCCATTGAATCCACGGCTACTTCAATTTTATGTCCTTTTCGTTCAAGCGCTTGTGCCACGTGGGATGGAAAAGCCGGCTCAATAAGCACCGTTTTATCTTTTTTCCACTGCCATCTTGGCGCGTCTAAAGCGGCTTGAGGATGAAGCTGAAAGTCAATCGTATTCATGACAACTTGCATATGTCCCTGCGGCTGCATAAAACCTCCCATCACGCCGAACGGTCCTACGGGCTCCTTATTTTTAGTGAGAAAGCCTGGAATAATGGTATGAAACGTTTTTTTATTAGGAGCAAGGCAGTTATCGTGATTAGGGTCCATTGAAAAATTATGGCCGCGGTTTTGCAAGGCAATTCCCGTTTCTGGCACAACGATTCCAGAACCAAAGCCCATATAATTACTTTGAATAAGCGAAACCATGTTTCCTTCTTCATCAGCCGTTGCTAAATACACCGTTCCGCTTCCGACAGGTTCTCCCGCTTCAGGCTGAAGAGCATGTTCTTTTATAAGACTGCGGCGATAGCCTGCATATGTATCAGACAGCAGCTCACTAACAGACACGCTCATTTTTGCTTCTTCCGTAATGTATTTTTCTCCGTCCGCAAACGCAAGCTTTATCGCTTCTATTTGTTTATGATACGTATTCACGGCATCTTTTTCTTGAAGCTCAAAGCCTTTGACGATATTTAATGCCATTAACGCAATAAGCCCCTGACCGTTCGGAGGAATTTCCCACACATCATATCCACGGTAGTGAGCGGAAATCGGGTTCACCCACTCAGGCTCATAAGCAGCCAAATCTTCCTTGGATAAAAAGCCGCTATATTTTTTGCTGAATGCATCAATACGATCCGCAAGCTCACCTTTATAAAACGCTTCTGCATCTGTTTCGCCAATGAGCTGAAGCGTATGGGCGTGATGGATGGATGACCACATTTCTCCTGCTTTTGGTGCTTGTCCATTTGGGGCAAACGTTTGAAACCATGACTCAAATTCTCCGCTTGTATGTAGTCGTTTGAACGTATCGTACGCTTGTTTCCATTGTTTCGCGAGAGTAGGCGCTAGCGGAAATCCTTCTTTGGCGTACTGAATAGCAGGCTGCAGTACTTGAGAAAGAGGCAGTTTGCCAAATCGCTTCGATAAAGCAGCCCAAGATGCCGGAGCCCCGGGAACCGTAACGGGAATCATTCCGTACTTAGGAATATCTCTGTATCCTTTTTCCTTTAGCGCATCAATGGAAATAGACCGCGGAGAAGGTCCGCTAGCGTTTAGTCCATACAGCTGATTATTTGTCCAAACAAGCGCAAACGCGTCTCCTCCGATTCCATTTGACGCAGGCTCTAATACAGTAAGGCTCGCTGCTGTGGCGATTGCTGCATCAATGGCATTGCCTCCTTTTTTTAAAATATCAAGGCCTGCCTGCGCTGCGAGCGGCTGAGATGTAGATACCATTCCTTTTTTTGCATAAACGGGAACTCGGTAAGATGGATATGGATGATAATGCGGATCATAGGTCATAAAAGCGCCTCCTTTTTTAGATATTTTAATTTTCAGAATAATATAACTCCTTTATTTTACCATATTCATAACGCATCGGCTTTTTTTATCTTAGAATGACATGACTCCTTTTACCTAAAATTGGTATACTGATAGAGTAGAAGAATCGCCAAGGAGGATGATGTATGAAAAAAGTAAAAGCTGCCCTTCCACTCGCTGTTTCTTTAGCACTCGGGCTTCAAGTACTTCCTATGTCCACTTCACCTGTTCAAGCTGAAGCAGCGGCAAATGCTGCTCATCACTCAGCAAAAGTTGAAGTCAAACGAGCAAACGCATTTTTAACGAATGTCGCCAACGGCAAAACCAAAGAAGCTAAGCGCCATTTTTCCCGCAGCCTGCAGTTAAAAATGAGTGAAGACAACCTAAAAACATGGTGGTCAGCTCTAACGGCTCAGCTTGGTGCTGTAAAAAAGATTGGGACAGCTGTACAAGGTGAAGTCAATACGGTTCATCGAAATATAGAAATCCCAATTGAATTTGAACACGTATCAGCTACTTTAACCGTTCGATTTAGTCAAAATCGTCAAATTGATGATTGGCGAATCGTACCGGAGGAGCGCCAGTTTTCGTTTTCCACACCGCCTTATGACACCCCTAAGAACTACAGTGAAAAACAGCTTTCAATCGGCAAAGCACCTTACGAACTTCCAGCAACGCTTACTCTTCCAACACGTTCAAAACATCAAAATGTACCCGTTGTCATATTCGTTCACGGATCAGGACCTTCTGATCAAGATGAAACGTTTATGAGCTTAAAGCCGTTTCGAGATCTGGCTTCTGGACTGGCTTCTCAAGGAATCGCCGTTTTACGCTACAACAAGCGTACATACGAACATACAGCTAAAATGTCCGGTGAAAATAAAATAAACGTCGACGATGAAACAACGGATGATGCCGTACTCGCAGTGGAAGCAATGGCGAAACAAAAAGGCATCGACAGCCGCAATATTTTTATACTAGGACACAGTCAAGGCGGCATGATGATGCCCAGGATTTTAAATCACACGCCGGATAAAAGCGTGCGCGCCTCTATTTTACTTGCTGCACCGAGCCGCACACTTCCAGAGTTAATGCTTGAACAATTTGCCTATCTTGTATCGCTGAATCAGCTTCCGAAAGAGCAGCTTGCTTTTTTCCAGCAGCAGTTTGCCATTTTACAAGACCCAAGCTTTTCACCAGCTCAGCCGCCAAAAGAATTTCTGCTTGGCACGCCTTATTTTTGGTATGACGTAGCTCACTGGCACCCTGCAGAAGTCGCAAAATCTCAGGACACGCCTCTGCTTCTTTTACAAGGAGCACGTGATTATCAAGTAACGACCGAAGATTTTGAAGGCTGGAAACAAAGCTTATCTCAGCGTTCCAACACTTCTTTTAAGCTTTATCCAAAGCTCAACCACTTTTTCACAGAAGGAACTGGTAAAAAAAGCACGCCCGATGAATATGCTGTTTCAGCCAACATTCCTTCTTATGTCATTGATGATATTGTCAAATGGGTTCGTGAAACACAAAAGTAAAGAAACAAGGCGCTGTTTTATCAGCGCCTTGTTCTCTTATTCATTAAACCTGCCCATTACAACCGTACTATAGTACTTGCCGTCAGACAGCATCTTGTCATTTTTTAATACTCCTTCCATTTCAAACCCGAATTTTGTATATAAATCAATCGCTTGTTTATTGGTCTCTAGCACATTCAGCGTTATTTTCTTCATGCCCGCGCTATCTGCCCATCGTATGGACTGCTGTAAAAGCTCTTTGCCAATTCCATATCCCCACCATTCTTTTGCGATGCATACGCCAAACTCTACTTTGTGGGCAAATCGTTTCAAGTCATGACCTTCGCATCTTGAAAACCCGACAATTTCATTATGTACACTTGCTACTAAAAATAAGTTTCGTTTACTTTCTGTGTCACGTTGAATAAGTTTTTCAAAATCGGATTCGTCCATATACCCTTCTCCTGGTTCACGATCTAAGTTTTCCGTTTCTCCGTCTAGCTGAACTCTAAGGTGAGACAGTTCGTGTGCATCGCTGGTGTCAGCTGAACGAATGATGTACTGAAGTCCTTTTACATAGTAAATTTGCTGGCTGATGACCATCGTATTCCTCCAAGCGTCTTTCATAAATCTATCAATTGAATTTAATTTCCTTTAATATAAATATTATACATAAAGAAAGAGAGCTGAACGAGTTGCTTTGGTTACTGCTTTTAATTCTATACGGCATTTATAAGTTCTATAAATCAAGAAGACCGCTAACGAAGTTTGACCATTTTTATGAGAAAGCGTTTGAGCTAGAAGAAAAAAAGCGATATGAAGATGCTCTTGATATACGCAACCAAGGGATCGAACTCCATACCCTTACCGATTTAGAGCGAGCTGATTTACATTTAGCAAACGGGCGTATGCTTTTGAAACTAAAGCAGTATGAACAAGCAACGAAACACTACGACGCCTCATTTAAGCTAGCCAAATATGAAAAATTCCCTTACTCAGAAGGATTTGACGAAGTCATTGAAGCCTACTTGTATGCAGGGCGTAAAGAAGATGCCTTGATAATTACTAATGACATGTTAAAACGGCAAAGCTATGATCAAAAATTTAAAAAGCTAGAGCCTTTAAAAGAAAAGCTTCTTTCATATGAAGACTTATGGTAAAATTAAACAAATGAAAGCGTATTATTAAGAGCGATTGAGGTGAATGTAATGGTCATAACCGTTATTGTAGGAGTGCTGGGTTTGATTGGTTTAATTGCAGCAGGATTTGCGACGAATTATAAAGATACGAAGTAAAAATACATAAAAAAGAACAAGAACCAAATAGGTTCTTGTTCTTTTTTAACGAGCCAATAGCTTTTCTGTTATGCGCAAAAACATCTTTACTCCAATTTCAAGCGAGGCTTCATCTACCGTAAACTTCGGATGATGATGAGGGTATACAATGCCTTGTTCTTCATTTCGTGCTCCGATGTTAAAAAATGCTCCTTCCGTTTCCTGCAGATAAGCTGAAAAATCTTCTCCTCCCATTTTAGGGGACAGCGTCTTTACACGTTCTTCTCCATATTCTTCGATAGCTGTTTCTTCAATTAAACGCGTAATTTCTTCAGAATTAATGACGGGATGATAGCCTTTTTCATATGTGAAGGTGTACTCTGCACCGTAGGCTTCTGTTAGTCCTTTTACCATACGGTCAATTTGTGCCGGAACTTTTTCTCGCAGCGCCGCGTCAAAGCTGCGAACGGTACCGTTCAGCTCCACTTTATCAGGAAGTACGTTGTGCGTAGTTCCTCCATGGAACTGTGTAACTGATACGACTAATTTATCAATTGGATTGGTCGTTCTTGAAACAATGGTTTGGAGGTTGGTCACAATCTGCGTTCCTACCACAATGGCATCAACTGCTTCGTGAGGCGCTGCGGCGTGTCCTCCTTTTCCTTTAATCGATATATTAAACGTGTCAGGCGAAGCCATCATAGGACCTGCAAGCACGCCGATTTCTCCGACGGGAAGACCAGAATTCAAATGCGTACCAATTACATAATCCACCCCTTCCATCACGCCTTCTTTCACAAGTTCCTGCGCTCCCCCGGGCAGCAGCTCTTCTGCGTGTTGAAAAATCAAGCGAATTTCTCCTTTAAATTCATTTCCTAACTGAGAAAGAACGGAAGCTACTCCTAATAAAATAGCCGTGTGACCGTCATGTCCGCATGCATGCATCACGCCTTTATGAACCGAGGCAAATGCAAACGTGTTTTCTTCTTCAATCGGCAGCGCGTCCATATCCGCTCGAATCGCAACCACTTTCCCCTGCTCTTTTCCTATTAATCTAGCCACCACGCTTGTTGGTGTAGGACGAGTAATAATAAAGCTTCCAAACGAACGAAGCGTATCTTCAACAAACTGAGACGTTCGATGTTCTTGAAACGATAATTCAGGGTAGCGATGAAAATGCCTTCTCCACTCAATTACCTGCTTTTTTAAGCTTTCTATGACGCTGTAGTCACTGATTAATTTGACTGTCATACACATACTCCTCCTTTGTTTGACTATATTGATTGGCTGGAACGGAAAGGTTCAAATTTCCTCGCAGCGTACTGCTTTCATATGAAGTGTCGTAAAGCCCACGCTCTTGTAAGATAGGCACTACTTTTTCCACAAATTGATGAAACGTATCGCTCATAAACGGACGAAGTACAAATCCATCCGCTGCTTCCTGCTCATGCCATTTTTGCATTTCATCCGCTACGTGTTCAGGTGTTCCTGAAAACGGCGAACGCGGCAAAATTGTTTCAAGCGCCACTTGTCTTAACGTTAACTTTCGAGCAGCCGCCGCTTGTTTAATTTTATTTGTCGTACTTTGAAAGGCATTTGCTCCGATATCCCCTAACTCTGGAAACGGGGCGTCTAGGTCAAATTGCTGAAAGTCGTAGTCATCAAAAAAACGAGCTAAATATGTAATGGCGTGATCAATTGGAATTAGCGCAGCAAGCTCTCCATATCTTCTTTCGACATCTTCCTCGCTATCTCCTATAATTAAATCAATACTTGGAAAAATGAGAAGCTCCTCGGGATTTCTCCCGTGATTTCTTGCTCTGTTTTTCATATCTTGATAGAATGCCTGCGCTTCTTCTAGTGTATGTGCATTTGTATAAATCGCATCGGCATTCTCTGCTCCGAATCCTTTTCCTCTTTCTGACGAACCTGCTTGAAACACAACCGGATGTCCCTGCTTTGAACGAGCAATATTTAACGGCCCTTGAACTTGAAAATGCTTGCCTTTAAATCCAAGCGTATGCATTCTCTTTGGATCAAAAAACTGACCGGTTTCTTTTTTGTAGATAAAAGCATCGTCTTCCCATGAATCCCACAGTCCTTTTACTACGTCGAGATGCTCTTTTGCAATTTCGTATCGTTCGCTGTGAAGAGGAAGATACCCTCTCCTGTGATTGCGCGCTGCCCCTTCTTGCGGAGAAGTAACTACGTTCCACCCCGCTCTCCCGCCGCTTATATGATCAAGAGACATCAGCTGACGAGCGATTGTAAAAGGCTCACTGAAACTTGTTGAAACCGTCCCAACCAGTCCGATGTGACTCGTAGAAGCAGCGAGAGCTGACAGCAGCGTAATGGGCTCAAAACGATTTAAAAAGTGAGGAATAGACTTTTCAGATATGGCTAATCCGTCCGCAATAAAGATAAAGCTGAACAGTCCTTTTTCCAATATGCGCGCTTGTTTCTTATAAAACTCAATGTTAATGCTTGCATCAGGCTCTGCGTCCGAATGTCTCCATCCATCCGTCGTACTTCCAAGGCCTTTAATATTTGCTCCTAGCTTTAGCTTTCTTTTTTCACTCAACATATACTTCCTCCTTTTTATGACAAATAAAAAGAGATGCTTTGATTGTTCAAAGCATCTCCAGTCGTCTGGTCGATCGGTTTTTAATAGATGTTTAGTTGACTTATCTGCATGTTATACCTACTATCCAGGTAAGTCAAATTAGCTTTTTAAATATGTGCTTTTATTTCTTTAAAACTATAGCTACATTTCCTATTTTACGCACATCGCTTTCATAACAGCTCTCCTTTTTTCACTAGAGTTCAATATATGTTTATAAACTATGCTCGTCGAAAGCTATTCTTTCACATTTTATAAAGAACGCTGGTGAATCTACTATCACATATGGTAAATAAAAGGATATTGCTATAAAATAAGTATAAAAACAGAAAGCGTGGTACGTGTTATTGTTTAAACTTCTTTTAATTGAAGACGATGTAACGCTGTTTAACGAACTGAAAGAACGGTTGGAGCAATGGTCTTATGATGTTTACGGCATCCGTGATTTCAGTAACGTTATGCAGGAGTTTAGCGAGGTAAAACCTGATTTAGTTATTATGGATATTCAGCTGCCGAAGTATGACGGATTTCACTGGTGCAGAATGATTCGTTCTCACTCAAAAATCCCTATCATTTTTCTATCTTCACGTGATCATCCTTCTGATATGGTAATGTCTATGCAGTTTGGCGCAGACGACTTTGTGCAAAAGCCGTTTCATTTTGATGTGCTTGTAGCAAAAATACAGGCCCTTCTCCGCCGCGTGTATAATTACAGCGTTGAACAAGTAAACCTTCTTTCGTGGCAAGGAGCTACGATTGATTATGAAAAAAATAAAGTATCAGCAGGATCTACAGCTATCGATTTAACCAAAAATGAAATCTTTATTTTAAAATGTTTAATACAAAAAAAGAATATGATTGTAAGCCGAGATGAACTGATTAATAGTTTGTGGGAAGATAAACGGTTTATCAGTGACAATACGCTGACGGTAAACGTCAATCGCCTGCGAAAAAAATTAGATGAAATTGGACTTGGAGCTTTTATTGAAACAAAAGTCGGCCAAGGCTACGTAGCCATTGAAGAGGAACGCTATGATTAAACTCTTTATTCGCGAGCGTTTAAGCTGGATCTTTTTCTTTTTCATCATGCATTTTTTTATGCTTTTTATCGCGTATATTGATGAATCCATTCCTCTGTCTTCGATTCTCTATATCGTGTTTTTATCATCAATTATCTTTCTTATTTTCTGCGTCTTCCGCTATCAGAAAGAAACGAAATTTTATCAAAAACTAAAAGATGAAGAAGACTTCTTTGATTCTTCTACTCTTTCTCATCCACTGCGTCCGTTTGAAAAGATTGTTCAGCGAAACCTGATGCAACAATTAGAACAAGCGAAAAAAGATGGTGTGCAAACTCTGCTGCACGTGACGCAGGAAAAAGATGAACTGTTAGCTTGGATTCACGAAATTAAAACGCCGTTAACTGCGATGCATTTAATAATTGAACGCTTAGAAAATCGAGAAGTTAAAGCAAACTTGAAGTTCGAGTGGCTACGCATTCACTTTTTGCTTGATCAACAGCTGCATCAAAAGCGCATTTTCTTTATCGAAAATGATATGTATATTGAACATCTTGATTTAGAGTCCCTTATTTTCACTGAAATCAAAACGCTGCAAGCTTGGTGCATGCAAAAAAATATTGGGTTTGATGTGGACCTACAGGCAGAACGTGTACTGTGTGACGCAAAGTGGCTTTCGTTTATTATGAGACAGCTGTTAACAAACGCAGTCAAGTACAGTGAAGAATCTGATGTGATGATTAGAAGCTACGAGCACCGCGGTCAAGTATACATCGAGGTAAAAGATAACGGACGGGGCATTTCTCCTCAAGATATGCCGCGCATTTTTGAGAAAGGTTTCACCTCAACTACGCAGCATGAAGACAGCCGCGCTACAGGCATGGGCTTATATCTCGCTCAAAAAGCTGCGCACGCTCTTTCTATTCACATTGGCGTGCAGTCTGCCCTTAATGAAGGCACAACGTTTACACTTGCCTTTCCTAAATCAAATGATTTTGTGGATATGAAAAGCATGTGACAAAAATGTCACATGCTTTCGTTATTTGTTCGGTGAATCAAAGGAAAAGCTAAAGCCCTTTTTCTATAATAAACGTATCAGATCAAAGGAGTGAGTACATATGAACATATTAGAAGCAACTAATATTCATAAAAGCTACGGAAATAAATTTAATAGACAAGAAGTATTAAAAGGCGTAGACATTACGATTATGAAAGGAGAATTTGTAGGAATTATGGGCGCTTCAGGATCAGGCAAGACGACTCTTCTGAACGTGCTTTCCTCCATTGACAAAATCAACGGAGGAACCATCAAAATCGAAGGAAATGAAATTAGCAGAATGAAAGAAAAGCAGTTAGCAAACTTCCGAAAAACGCATTTAGGCTTTATTTTTCAAGACTATAACTTGCTCGATACGCTGACAGTAAAAGAAAATATCCTCTTGCCTCTTTCCGTTGCAAAAACTCCTTCAGCAGTAGCTCACAAAAAATTTGATGCGCTTGCCAAACAGCTCGGCATCTATGAGCTGAAAGACAAATATCCAAGTGAAATTTCCGGGGGACAAAAACAGCGTACTTCCGCTGCAAGAGCCTTTATTCATGAGCCAAGCATGATTTTTGCTGATGAACCCACAGGTGCTCTTGATTCAAAAGCGGCCAGCGATTTGCTAAACAAACTGACCGAGCTTAATGACAAAAGAAGCGCAAGTATTGTGATGGTAACGCATGACCCAGTGGCAGCCAGCTATTGCAGCAAAGTCATTTTTATAAAAGACGGACAAATTTATACGCAGCTGTACAAAGGCGATCAAACGCAAAAAGCCTTTTTTGACGATATTATGAAAACGCAAGGCGTGCTAGGCGGAGTTCAACATGAACATTAATCAGCTGATTTTCCGCAACTTCAAAAAGAATGTAAAAAACTATTATTTATACGTTTTTGCACTAATTTTCAGCGCAGCTTTATATTTTGCTTTTGTCACGCTGCAGTATGACCCCGCTCTTGATGCAACCAAAGGTTCAATTAAAGGAGGCGCAGCGGTTCGGGCCGCTTCTGTTTTACTTGTAGCTATTGTTTCTATCTTTCTATTATATGCAAATACGATTTTTATTAAGCGGCGCAGTAAAGAAATTGGCTTATTTCAGCTAATTGGCATGACCAAAACAAAAATTTTCCGTATTTTGACCGTTGAAAATTTTATGTTGTACTTTAGCTCGCTGATTGTCGGCATTTTAATTGGATTTTCGTTTTCTAAAGTAATCATTATGATTTTATTTAAAATTACGGACACCAAAGGCATTGCCAAGCTTCACTTTTCAGAAGAAGCCTTGATTCAAACGCTGATTGTATTCGGAGTCATCTATTTGTTAATTATGACGATGAACTATCTTTTTATTAAAAGACAGACCATTTTAGCACTATTCCGCATTACGTCATCAACAGAAAGCAAAACAAAAAAAATCAGTATTCTTGAAATTATTATTGGAATTCTTGGCATGATCTTTATTGCTTCCGGCTACTATATTTCTGCTAAATTGTTTGACGGATCTTTTACAAGCATGAATGCTTTGTCTATCGCAATGGTATCCATTTTAGCTTCGGTTATCATCGGAACCTATTTGTTTTATAAAGGCTCAGTTCGCTTTTTATTAAATCTCATGCGAAAAAGCAAAAAAGGCTATTTATCGATTAACAATGTATTATCTCTTTCTTCCATTATGTTTCGCATGAAATCAAATGCACTGTTGCTGACGGTTATTACAACCGTATCTGCTCTGGCTATTGGTCTATTGTGCTTGAGCTACATCTCTTATTATTCTGCTGAAAAGTCGGCCGAAGATTATGTGCCTAACGATTTTTCTATCAATAATA
Source organism: Priestia sp. 10L35 (assembly GCF_056395685.1). Lineage (NCBI taxonomy): Bacteria > Bacillati > Bacillota > Bacilli > Caryophanales > Bacillaceae > Priestia > Priestia sp. 10L35. Next base: position 590,543 of record NZ_JBFTKA010000003.1, read on the forward strand.
CAAAAGATGCAGCTTCGTTTAAAGCCGCGCTGAATCGAAAGAAAATAGCCTACACGGAAAAAAAGATCGACGTCACCCAAGTAAAAGCAAACGTAAAAAACATCTTAGAAAATAATTTGGAAGGCCCGATGGTAGACTCGTCCGCTATGGTTTTTTCGGTTGTTAGCGAAAAATCTGTTAGTGGTGTAAATGTAGCTCAAAATGAAACTTTGTTTACCGGCTATAATGATATGCTTCAACGAGTAAATTCATTTAAAGATTCCGGGGAAATTGAGCTAAAAGGAAAGAAAAAAGTCATTCCGCAAAAGTATATAGGTTTAAATCGAAAATTTCTCTTATCTACCTATTTTACAAGCGGTATGCCTACTATGATTGTAGCCGATTCCGTGTTTAATGAACTGGAACAAGACGTGGATCCTTCTATTCAAAGAGAATCTTCTGTGTACACAGGGATAGATATATCACAAGAAAATGACTTACCAAAAGCAAATGAGATTTTCAAAGAAATGAAATTGGGCAATCATACCTTCAATGATGCGCGTATCGAAACGGTAAAAAGCCAAAAGCAGAATATGGGTCTAATTATGTTCATTGTCGCTTTCCTTGGACTAGCCTTTTTAATCACATCAGGGTGCATTCTTTACTTCAAACAAATGGATGAAAGTGAAGATGAAAAGCCAAACTATACGATTCTTAGAAAATTAGGCTTTACCGAAAAAGACTTACTAACTGGCATAATGATTAAGCAGCTTTTTAACTTCGGCATCCCGTTAACCCTAGGCTTGCTTCACAGCTATTTTGCCGTACAGTCTGGCTGGTTCTTGTTTGGAACAGAGCTTTGGACACCAATGATTATCGTCATGATTATCTATACGGTCCTCTACTCTATTTTTGGTATTTTATCTGTTCTTTACTATAAAAAAATTATTAAAGAAGCTCTTTAACGATCAAAAGGCACAAGCTAGAGCTTGTGCTTTTTATCTTTAAATGCCATTAATTGCTGGCATTTTCTTTATTTCCTTGACTGGCTGCATGTAAAAAACCTTCTAGTCGCTTTTTGACAAACGGCCACTCGTCGTCAATTATACTGAAGATAACCGAATCTCGTACGTATCCATCAGGTAAAACCATATGTTTTCTGCTGATGCCTTCCTGGGTAGCCCCTAACCGTTTAATAGCAGCTCTGGACCTATTGTTTCGCACATCCGTTTTGAATTGAACGCGGTGAAGCTTCAGCTCTTCAAAACAGTATTTTAACAATAAATACTTACACTCCGTATTAACCCGGGTGCGCCACACGGACGGATGGTACCACGTCCAACCTATTTCTACGCTTTTGTTGGGAAGTGATATATCTAAAAATCTCGTGCTTCCTACAATTGAACGTGACTCTATATCAAACACAGCAAAAGGCAGCTCTCTTCCCTCTTGCTTTGCTTCTAAAGCACTTTCAATCAGCCGTTTCATATCACTTAGACTATGAACTTTTACGGGGAGATGCTCCCAAATTTCTTTCGGTTTTGCAGCTTCATAGAGTCCTTGCTCATGCATTTTCCCAAGCGGCACTAGCTTTACCGCTGTTCCTACAAGCTCACCTGACTGTAGCATAACCTCGCTCCTTTTCGATACGTCTAAAGAAAATGTTAATACATGTATATGTACTGGAAAAGAGTCAGTTTCTGCTTATTGTAAGGTATCACTTTCAGAATACATAGCTAGTGATCAGCTAATTGTTTTTCGAGAAAATCACTTATTGTTTGCAAGGCTTGGTCTGCTGATTCTTTATTAAAGGTTTGTGAAAAAGGATTCATAAAACCATGAACGCCATAAAACTTTTTAATTTCCAAAAGCGGCTCTCTTTTTTGCTCTAATGAATTTATTAAAGAGTCTACATCAAATGTTTGCTCTTCAGCAGGAAAAATAAGAAGAGTTGGGCAAACAGGACTTCTATTTACATAATCTCTAATGCGTGATCCGTAACAGCCAATCACAAAGTTACACAAATTGCTTTCACTGCATAGCCACGACATTGTCGCTCCTACACTGAAGCCTATAACTCCTACTTCTTCATATTCTTGTTTTAGTTGAATTAACATGTTAGTAATTTGTCTTGAACCCTCATCAATACCAATGTTTTGAACAAAGTTTTGATAAGCCATTCCTTCTTCTTCATAACTATAAGGAGCGTCTTTAGATAATAAGTTAGGGCAGATAATATCTGCCTCTAACTTAGACAATTTCTCTTTCATAAACTTCATATGATCATTCACACCGTATATTTCATGAATTAATAAAATCGCTTTATTTGATTTTTCCATTACTTTTATAAAACAGTCGTTTCCCTTGTCAATTCACGATGCAATACGTCTCCCATACGCTTCATGCCTTCAACGATTTGTTCAGCAGACATATTAGAATAATTCAAGCGCAGCGCATTGTTTCTTGTGCCGTTTGGAAAGAATGGCGTTCCAGGCACACAGGCTACGTTATTTTTTAGACATTCTGAAAAGATATGTGCTGAATCGATTCCTTGGGGCAGTTCCACCCAAATAAACAATCCGCCTTCTGGCTTACTGTAAGACAAATTCTCCGGGAAAAATTCTTCGATGCACGATAGCATTTGGGTACATCGCTCTTTGTATACGGCTTTAATTTTTTGAATGTGCTCTTCGATATCATAAAGCTCCATGTACTTAGCCGTTACGCGCTGAGCAAAGCTGTCCGTATGCAAGTCAGCCACTTGCTTAAACGCTACGTACTTATCAATGAAAGCTTCGTCTGCACATACCCAGCCGATTCGAAGACCTGGTGCAAAAATTTTAGAGAATGTGCTGATGTAAATCACTCTGTTTTCTGTATCAAAATGCTTAACCGGGGGCAGCGCTTCTCCTGCAAATCGGACTCCTCCGTACGGATTATCTTCTACAATCAGCACTTCGTATGCGTTCGCAAGTTCGATCATTCGCTGACGTCTTTCTCGCGTTAAGGTGCGCCCTGTAGGATTTTGAAAATCAGGAATCGTATAAATAAATTTAGCCTGTGGATTTTCCTGAAGCTTTTTCTCTAGCTCTTCCATAATCATTCCGTCTTCGTCCATGTCTACTTCTACAAACGTCGCATTGTAGGATTTAAATACGTTAATGGCTGCTAGGTACGTTGGGCTTTCACAGATTACCACGTCTCCGTCATTAAGAAACAGTCTTCCGGTCAGATCGATTGCCTGCTGAGATCCGGACGTAATTAAAATGTTCGAAACCGTGGACTCAATGCCGATGTCCTGCATTCGTTTAGAAATTGCTTCTCGTAAAGGGATATACCCCTCTGTTGTACTATATTGAAGCGAAGCGGCTCCGTCTTCATTTAATACGGCGCGGCACGCATCGTTCATTGCTTCAACGGGAAATAGCTCCGGTGCTGGAAGTCCTCCTGCAAACGAAATGACTTCTGGTCGTTCCGTTACTTTTAAGATTTCACGCGTTTCAGAGGATTTTACAAGACTAGCTCGTTGGGCAAATTTATCTTTCATTGATGATCATTCCTTTTCTAGATTTTAAACTTTTAATAACGAGTTAATTATTCGAATAGTCAGAAAAATTAAAACAAAAGCCTTCCCTATGAGCTCAGGCTTCTTTTAAGCCTTGGAAGATGCCTTTTTAATAGACAACCAGCATCTGCTTGCTCTCTGACTCTTCATTTCTTCTTGATGTCACATTCTCCTTTCCGTACATATTTTTCTTATTCACTATTTGTAATACAAATCAAAGGTCGTACGATAAATATGGCCTTGTATTTAATGTATGTTAAAAAGGATAACATAAAAATCAAATAAATAAACAATAAATTCTATAAATTCTTAATTTTTTATGCAAATATATTTATCTTAGTAAACTATTTTGTAAGATCTCTTCCCTTTTCATTGACCTACCGTGCAAAACCCTTTATAATCCTTATTAACTCGATAAGATTTAAAGGTTTTAGTACAGGAGTGATGAAAAGTGAAATGGCTTCATTTGCTGTTTAATGAACGATGCCCTAAATGCAAGCAAGTGTTAAATACATCAAAATCCAATGCGCTTCGCTCTACTGTTGTAAAAGTATGTCCGTCGAACCACTATCAAAAAGAATTTCACCCTGCGCTTGAAGCGTTTGTGGAAAGTCATGAAGTGCTATAAAAAAAGCTAAAGCTATGGGAACCCATAGCTTTAGCTTTTTTATAGCAGCCCCCACCAAATCTTAATTGCCGTTGTTAAAATTAAACCGGCAAGGATCCACTGAAGCACTTTTGTATTCATTTTCTGCCCCGCTTTTGCACCGATTGGAGAGGCAATCAGGCTTGCCGCCACTAAAATAAGTGCAGGTATAAATGGGATTTGATGCGTTATCAGCTTTCCAACCGTCGAACCAATGGAAGAAATAAAGGTAACGGCTAGTGAAGTTGCGATGGTAATTCGAGTTGGGATTTTAAGCACTACGAGCATCACAGGAACTAAAATAAAGGCTCCTCCTGCTCCTAACACGCCTGCTACGGCTCCGATAAGCAGTGATAAAATAGAAGCTAACCCTTTATTGAATTGAAGTTCGCCTTCTTTTATCTCATCTAAATTTTTCTTTGGAATAAACATCATAACAACCGCAATAAGAGCTAAAACTCCATATACAACATTTAATCCTTGTTCATTCATATAATGTGAGCTGTAGCTTCCAAGCATGCTGCCGATTAGAATATTGCTGCCCATATATAAAATTAATGATTTGTTTAAAAATCCGCTTTTTCGATACGCCCATACGCCGCCTATTGTCGCAAAGAACACTTGAACAGCTCCTGCACCTGAGACTTGATGAGCCGTTAATGCTCCTACTCCTACTAATGGAGGAATATATAACAGCATCGGATAATTAATAACAGACCCGCCAATACCGACCATACCGGAAATAAACGACCCAATAAATCCAATAAGAAAAAGCGTGATGATAAATATAAGATCCATCTATAGTCGCTCCGTTTCATATAAGGAAAGGGTACCTTTTACAAGAGATACCCTTTTCGTCCATTATTTCTTATCCTTTTTTAATCCAAAACTTAAAAACGTCGCCTTCTTCTGTATGAAGAAGCTCGTGACCGCCAGATTTTGCCCAGGCTGCAAGATCGTTTTTTGCCCCTTTATCCGTTGCATGAATTTCTAACACTTGACCTGCTTCAAGTTCATTCATTGCTTTTTTTGTTTTAACAATCGGCATTGGACATGCCAGCCCTTTTGCATCTAGTACTTTAGTTGATTCCATTTCTCTCTCTCCTTTGTTTAAGCTGAACTTTTTACTTAGCGAATCGCACAGCGGTTTGGTCCAATTTCCATTTCACGCTGTTTTTCTTCATCTGGACTTACTTTCCCCATATTGGTTTCACGGATTTCTTGATATGCATTTGGCTGCGGCGGTAAATTATCTGTTACTAAGTGTCTGAACTCTGCTTCGTCTTTGATGTTTAATCCATGATTTTTCGCAAACAAAGTACCTAACTTTTCAGCTACGCTGCCGTTATCATTTAGCTCATCAATAATCATAAAATGAGCTGGCAATACGATTAACTCATCTGATAATGCTTTATAGCGTTTATAAAGCGTCTCGCGCAGATCGCCTACCCAGTCTTCAGCCATACCAGCTAAATCAGGACGTCCAATTGAATCGATGAACAAAATATCACCTGAAAGTAAGTATTGATCGTCTACGATAAAAGAAGTTGATCCAATCGTATGACCCGGTGAATAAAGAGGCTGAATCGTAATCATTGTGTTACCAATCACGACATCACTGCCTTCTTCTAACGCCTTGTAGTCAAAAATCACTTCTTCTGCATCTTTTGGAGGCAGCCAGTACGCTGCATTTGTTGCTTCAGCAATAACTCTTCCTCCTGAAATGTGATCTGCATGAAGGTGCGTATCAAACACATGCTTAACAGTGACACCAAGTTCTTTGGCAAAGTTAATATACACATCCGCCATACGCGTCGCATCAATAATAGCCGCTTCACCGTTTGATACGATCATATAAGATAAGCATCCTTTACCGATACGAACAAACTGATAGATCTCTCCGCCGTCTTTTAAATCTCCGACTTTAACAGGCTCTAAATATTCACTCCACGCTTTCATACCGCCTTTAAGGTACGATACGGTAAGCCCCTCTTCTGAAAGCATGTCAGCTACCATCACGGATGAACCTTCTTTGGCGCAGACAACTAATACTTCTTTATCAGAAGGGATTTTTTCTAAGATTTCTTCTACTCCGTCTAAAAGATCGAAGTATGGAACATTTAAATGCTGAAATTGATGACCTTCAATTTTCCAATCGCTAAAATCACTTTCGTTACGAACGTCCAAGATAAATAACGCTTCTTTATTGATAATTTTAGATGTAACTTCTTTTGCAGTAAGTACATGTACTGTCATATTAAAATACCTCCTATAGTATTTTTTCAGTTATAGTCATTCGTTAAAATTAAAAGGTTAATGACACATTTGCATCTTTGGCGAAATCTAAAAACGTAACTGCTCCGCCTACTTCAATACCGTCTACAAAATCTTCTTTTGTTAATCCCATTACATCCATTGTCATTTGACAGCCAATGAATTTAACACCCATTTCTTGCGCCATTTCAACAAGCTCCGGAATAGACGGAACATTTGCTTTTTGAAAACCTTCAGCGAAATGCTCTTTCCCTGCAGGCATAGTTAATTGTTTATGTCCCTCTTTATGAATAAGATTTAACCCTTCAAATGTAAAGAAAATCGATACTTCTTGATCGCTTGCTGCCGCCGCAGTGGCAATGTTAAATACTTTATATGCATCAAATAATCCACCGTTTGCTGCGATAATTGCTACTTTTGAACTCATATTTAGTTCCTCCTTTATTTGGTTATTTACTCTGTTTTACCTGTCCAGTCACGCATACCAGGAACCACATTAATTAAGTTTTTAAACCCTTGCTTTTTCATCGTTTGCCCTGCCATTTCACTTCGTCTTCCGGAGTGGCAAATAATGTAAATTTCATTCTCTTTATTTAGCTCATTCGAACGTTTTTCTACTTCACCAAGCGGAATATGAACTACGCCTGGAATATGAGCTTCATCGTATTCTTCTACTTCACGAACGTCTAAAATATGAAGATGTTCATCATTCTCTACTTTTTTCGCAAATTCTTCTAATGAAATTTCAGGAATTGGCGTTACGTTTTCTTCAGCGCCGCCTTTACGAAGAAAGTGGTGAAGAACGTCACCTGCTGCCTCGGTACCTAAATACTCATGACCTGTGCTTTTTGCCCACGCTTGTAAGTCAGCCGTAGAGCCTTTATCCGTTGCTTGAATTTCTAGTACTTGACCTGCTTCTAATTCATTCATTTTCTTCTTTGTTCTTACGATTGGCATTGGGCATGCTAACCCTTTTGCATCTAATACGAAGTTTGCTTGCATCATTTCTTTTTCCTCCTTGGTTTAAATACTAGTAGGGGTATATTTTTATCTAAAAAAATTAGACCGTTTCCCCTTTCCATTCCATCATTCCGCCTGTCATATTCGTTACATTGTAGCCTTGCTGTTCAAGAAAACGAGCTGCCATACCGCTTCTGCCTCCAGAACGACAGACAACAATGTAGTGGTTTGTTTTGTCTAACTCATGCATACGGAATTCTAATAAAGGAAGCGGGATATTTAACGCGTTTGGAATTTTACCTGTTTTTACTTCCTCTACTTCACGCACGTCTAAAATGTGAATTTGTTTTTGGTTCTGTACTAATTGTTCTACTTCTTGTGCTGCTATTGTCTTCACGCTACGTCTCCTCCTTCTTGATTTATCTCCACGTATTCATGCCGCCTTTAATGTTGGTGATAGATGTAAAACCTTGCTTTTTCAAAAGCTTACTTGCTTTCATACTTCTCATTCCGCTTTGACAAATAACGACTACTTCTCTGTCTTTTGAAAGCTGGCCTGTTTGCGCAGGCAGTTCTGATAAAGGAATGTTTCGAAATCCTTTAATGTGTTTAGTCCGAAATTCATGCGGTGTTCGCACATCGATAAACTGTTTATGTTTATTTTTTAACTCTGCTTTTAATTCCATCGTCGATATTTGCTGTATTCCTTTTACTGGTGCAAAACGCTGATACAAAAACCACAAAAGAAAGACGATAATAAGCGCATTGATAATCATATTAACCCTCGCTTCATTGAGTTATCTTTTAGATGAATAAGTTTACGTTTCCGTCTTCTGCGTCAGCTAAATACGCCGCTACGCCCGCATATTCAATATTATCTAACAGTTCTTTTTCCTGTAACCCTAGAAGATCCATCGTCATCGTACAAGCCACTAGCTTCACATCTTGTTCTTGTGCCATTTCGATAAGCTGCGGCAGCGTTAGAGCATTATGCTTTTTCATTACGTTTTTAATCATTTTAGGTCCCATACCTGCAAAGTTCATTTTAGATAAGCCCATTTTATCCGCACCGCGCGGCATCATTTTGCCAAACATCTTTTCTAAAAATCCTTTTTTCACCGACACCATTTCTTCTTTACGAAGCGCATTCAATCCCCAAAACGTATGGAATATCGTCACTTCATGGTCATAAGCAGCCGCTCCGTTGGCAATAATATAAGCTGCCATCGCTTTATCATAATCACCGCTAAATAATACGATTGTTGTTCGTTTCTTTTGTTCAGTCATGTTGTTCCTCCTATTACCCTATGGGGTATATTTAATTCTAAAAAAATTATCCTTTTTGAATGTAAAAGATAAATGTGCTCCCTTCTTCTTTAAAATCAATGAGCTCGTGTCCTGTTGATTTTGCCCACGCGGTTAAGTCACTTTTAGCACCTTTATCTGTCGTTTGCACTTCTAATACTTGGCCTGTTGTTAAAGTATCCATTGCTTTTTTTGTTTTTACGATTGGCATTGGACACGCTAATCCTTTTGCATCTAAAACTTGATCAATTTTCATAGTAGCTATCTCTCCTTTTATATACATATACCTGTAAGGGTATATTATATTAAATAATGATATTCGTCAACCTTAAATAAGGTGACAATGATTAACGACTTTTCACTAACAGCTGTACAGCTTCTTGCACTAACCCTTCGGTTGGCTCTCCATGCTGCAGGCTCTCTCTGACGCACTGTTCAAGATTGCTGCTCACAATAACTCCCATTGTGCGATCAATGGCACTTCTTGCAGCAGATAATTGAGTCACGACGTCTCGGCAGTCTTTTCCTTGCTCCATCATGCTAAGCACGCCTTTTAGCTGCCCTTCAATTCGGCGCAGGCGATTTTTCACCTGTTGGTTATACTCCATAATCAAATACCCCTTTCTTTCCTTTACTTTTACACTTACATGCTGCTAACTCATAGCTGCGTACTTCAAAACCTTTTTTTCGTAAGAACCTTACGCCCAAATTTAACTCCACTCTATCTCCGGCAATCAGATGAACACTGCCCTGTGGAATTTGTGAATAAAAGCGTTTTAGATACGCATACGGAATAACTATACCAATAGAATCGCGAACTTCATGGTAATGACGAATATCTACAACCGTTCGCCCAAGTTCTTTTGCTTCAGATTCACGTATGCACTGTATTCCTTTAACGGGATAATAACGTCTGTATGCAATAAATAAAATAGCAAGCAACAACACTGCTATATAGAGCATAACAATCACCGCCTTGCTATTGAATTAATGTTGTTTACATGCTCTATATTATACCCCTATAGGTATATTGTCAAGCGAGAAAATTATATTTAATTTTGCTCATTTACATAGTTGCTTTACCTCGAACTAGTCCATTTTATACAGCTTAGGCATTATGAATGTTGGTCTTTAACTCGCTTTATATATGTACCCCCTACCCTATTGACCAAACATATTCTTCATCATCGTCGCTCGTATACAGCTTTGAAAATCAAGCTTACTGCATCATTCACGTCTATACACAAAAGATCCAGTTCCCAAGGAGAACCGGACCTTTTATGGTAAAAAGCTGATTAGCTTTGATGATAAATATTATGCCATTGATTCCACGAACTGTGTGGATGCTGCTGGTGCCACTGATTCCATGGCACATATGGATTTTGCTGATGCCACTGATTCCACGTACCGTGCGGATACTGATGATGCCACTGATTCCATGGTGTGTATGGATGTTGTTGATGCCATTGATTCCATGTGCCGTGCGGATACTGTTTATGCCACTGCTCCCACGGTACATGAGGATGTTGCTGATGCCATTGATTCCACGTGCCTTGAGGATGCTGATGATGCCATTGTTCCCATGGAATATAATGTTGCTGTCCTTGATGCATATTTCGTCAACTCCTTTTCCTTTGCCACATCATATGTTCTTTTTAGGATTTAGAGCTTATCTATTTTAAAATATAGGCGTTTGATTAATTATGAATTAAATTATATATTTCTTACCTTTATTAATGAGGGTCTCACTTATAGGAGTAAGCTCTTCACTTATAAGCAGAAGCGCAAACTTATCTGGAAGTATAGAATGGATATTTCTTATTATTAGCCTTATTACTAATATTACTGCCGTGATTAGCCTTTCTTTACACGTATTTGTTTACCTTCCTATGAAAAAGGCTGAGAAAAATCCAAAAGAAATGTTTAAATAAATATAAGTAAAAGAAGCAGGTTCCTTATAAGAAATCTGCTTCTTTTGCCTGCTTGTATTAAACTTGTTTTTCTCGACTTCTATACACCAAAAGATGCATGTAGCCTTTTATTCGGAAGGAGATGGAAATCTTGCTGCTTCGAAATGCGACACATTTTCTGTTGTGACAATTGTGCCGTCAACATTACTTTCCGCGAAGACTTCAACTCGATCTCCTTTTTCTAAATTGTAAATAGTAGAGACCGATACTACGTTAACAAATATAGTGTTTCCTCCAAAGAAATCGTTATCAATCGCGATAACCGCCGTGCCATTGACACGAATTTCTACGCGCGCTCGATAATCGACAGTCGTATCGTTAGGAAGAAATCCAATTGTAGCAACAAGGGAATATACGCCATCTTTTTTAATCGTAATCATCCTTTCTTTGTGTCTATCTATTTTATTCATTCGCAAGAAAAATGCTTGGATGCTTGTCTTTTGACTGATAATTTTAATAGAAACAGAATAGGAAACGATAGATTTCTCAGTTTTCTACAAAAAAACACCTTCTCATTCGAGAAGGTGTTTTGGAATTAACCTACAATATTATAACCAGCGTCCACGTGTACGATTTCTCCCGTTACGCCGCGTGAAAGGTGGCTCAGTAATACAACCGTCATGTCGCCAACTTCTGCTTGCGTTACGTTACGCTTAAGAGGTGCTTTTTCTTCAACATGGTGAAGAATTTGGTTAAAGTCAGAAATGCCTTTCGCTGCAAGTGTACGAATTGGGCCTGCTGAAATAGCATTTACGCGGATATTGTCTTTTCCTAAGTCTAATGCTAAGTATTTTACTGAAGACTCAAGCGCTGCTTTTGCTACGCCCATTACGTTATAGCCTTCAACTGCGCGCTCTGCACCAAGATAGCTCATCGCTACAAGAGAACCGCCTTCTGTCATAAGAGGTTTTGCTGCTTTCGCTACGGCGATAAATGAATAAGCGCTTGTATCTTGAGCAAATGCATATCCGCTTCTTGATGTATTGATGAACTCACCGTTTAAATCTTCTGAGTGAGCAAACGCAACAGAGTGAATCACTCCGTGAACTGTGCCTGCTTCTTCTCCGATTTTTTTGAAAGCTGCTTCAATGCTTTCGTCGCTGTTTACATCACATTCTGCAATTAATGTCGCTTGAATTTCATTTTTTTCTAACAGCTTGTTCAATTTTCCTAGTGAACGTTCTTTACGGTATGTAAAAATTAAGTTTGCTCCTACTTGATGAAGGGCTTTTGCAACACCCCAAGCAATACTTCTGTCGTTGGCAACTCCCATAATAACAAAGTTCTTGTTCTTTAATTGTAATAAATCTTCCATATTATCCTCCAAAAAAAATTAGTCATCAATGATGACTAATAGGTAATTGTATAGCTTTATTATAGCACAAAGATGCGCTTAGTTCCTAAGAGTCTTATGAATTAACCGATTTTGCTCTATAAATAATCTCCTACTTATCCGAATCCTGCAGCCATGCTTGCGTTGTTTCAGCAAATTTTTTGGCTGCAGGTGAAAGATGATAACGAGTAGCTAGACCAATTGAACGGTAGCTGTCTACTTGAAACGGAATCGCACGCAACTCTTGCGGGATCGAATCCAAAAGCATTTCAGGTAAAATGCTAATTCCTAAGTGATGCGTAACCATCGATAAAATAGCACTTTCATCCATTAATTCAAAACGAATGTCAGGCTGAATGCCACGTTCCTCAAACAGTTGCTTAATATCATGATAACCGCCGTATGTCGGCATAATAAACGGTTCTTTCTCTAGATCTTCAAAAGAAACGGTTTTCTGATGGTATAGAGCACTTTGATTCGATACGACGCACAGCAGCCGGTCTTTTTTTAAAGAAATAATATGAAATTGACTTGAATGCGTAATGTTGATAAAGCCGCAGTCTATTTCTCCGCTCAGCAGCCACTGTTCAATTTCAAGGTAGTCGCCTTCCTTGAGCTGAATTTGAATGTCAGGGTAGTTTTTCTCCATCAGCCGAATAATTTCAGGAAGCCATTTGGTTGACACGCTTTTAAAAATACCGATTTTAATCGTTCCTTTTGCAAGACCCAATAGGCTGGCTGCTTCTTGATGAACTTTTTCATTTTCTTGCAGCACTTTCCGAATAGCAAGCAGCATCGTTTCGCCTTCTGTTGTTAAGGTAATCCCCGCCCTGTTTCGATTTACAAGCGGAAAGCCAAATTCCGATTCAAGGTTTGTAAGGGCATGACTGACCGCTGACTGCGTGAGCGCCATCGCATCTGCCGCTTTTGTAAAGCTTTGCAATTCCGCTACTTTGTTTAAAATTTCGTATTTTACTAAGCTCATTTTACCCCGCCTCAACATGAATTTAATTCATGTTCATCATTATAAAGATTCATTTTATTAATATCAAATTCCTTTGTATACTGTGAGTACATGATAAACAATGGAGGGTTGAACGTGAGTTACCGCACACGAGCAAATATGATGATGATTGGGGTAAACGTATTTTGGGGTATGTCGTACGTATTTATGAAAATGGGGCTGAGTTCACTCGGATCATTTACCATTATTGCGCTTAGATGTTTGATTGCTTTTTTCATTGCCGGGCTGTTTTTTCATAAGCCTTTACGGCAAATCACGCGCAAAACGATTTTATCATCCGCTATTTTAGGCTTTTTACTGTTTTCCGTTTTTGCATTTGTCACGTTTGGCGTCAGCATGACGTCTGCTTCAAATGCCGGATTTCTTGTCAGTTTAACGGTCATTTTTGTTCCATTGCTTAACTGCTTTTTAGTGAAGAAGCTTCCTTCTTGGCCGATTGGGCTTGGCGTTATCACTACCCTAACCGGTATAGGTGTTTTAACTTTAAAGCACTCCTTTCATATGAATGCTGGTGATTTACTTTGCATTGGAACGGCGCTATGTTATGCCATTCATATCACGCTGACCGGCACGTTTACGAAAAACGAAAACCCAATTGCTCTCGGCATTTTACAGCTAGGGTTTGCTGGATTATTTGCACTGACTTGTAGCTTTTTATTTGAACACCCTAGCATCCCAACTACTTTATCATCATGGATTGCAATATTAGGTCTTGGCGTTCTTTGCAGCGCGATTGGATTCATTTGTCAAGCTATTGCGCAGCGCTATACAACTCCTACTCACACAGGACTTATTTTTGCAACAGAGCCTATTTTTGCTGCGCTGTTTGCCGTTCTCTTTTTGCATGAGCTGTTTACGCTTAAAGAACTGATTGGTTCTGTTATTGTGGTTGCGGGGATTTTAATTGCTCAGTTAGACAATTTGCTACTTAAAAAAAGAGTTCATTATCAAGAGACATTGCCAAAGTAAAAGCCGCTAGATTCCTTAACCTAGCGGCTCACTTTATACCTTATATGTATAAAACTTTTTATCTACGTTCATCACCGGGAAATTCTCAGGCAGCTTTTCTTTCTCTATATGTTGAAACCCATTTTTCTCATAAAATCGATGAGCAGCTCTATATTGTAACGTGGTTCCTAAATATATTCTTTCCACTTCTCTCTCTTTTGCCCACGCGATGGCTGTATGCAATAATCGGTGAGCTGTTTTCAAGGTTGCTCCTCTATAAGACTTTGCTACAAACATTTTCCGCAGCGCTACTTGACGGCTGCCAATGTCTATTAAAGCTACGCTTCCTACTACTCTTTCGTTGCAAACAGCAACCCAGAAGTTTCCGTTTCCATGTTGATAAAAGCTTTCGATTTCAAACAAATCAGGCTGATCTTTTTCCGTTATTGGAATTTGGTATTCTTGCTGCTGAATATGAAGAATTAAATCCACTACTTGCTGTTGATACTTGCTAGCATATGGCTGAATAATGATACTTTCACTCAAAACCTCCACCACCTCTAATCAGTTTATTCCATCTTACTTTTGACTGTTTTTAATACTGCACAGCTTATGTTCATTATAAAACCAATCACAGCACCTGCAAGAATCGATATCGCACCTACAGCGATAAAATCGCCTTTAGTCGGCTGAAATAAATTCATGGAAAGCAAACCGAACATAAAAAGCATGGGAATAAGATAACTCAGCATCTTTTTCAACTTCGCACCTCATTTCCTTATCTTTATAAACCCTGTAACCATTTTATCGTATAGTAATTTCCTATTTATTACAATCATTATCTTATTTCATATTTTTATCGAAAAAATGAAATAAAGTGCCTGCCTCTCGTTCCTTACTAATTGAGAGACAGACACTTTTTTTATAAAACATGACTAGTTGCTTGTAAAAAGAACTGAGATTGTTCGTAGTTGTACGTTACTTTTGAAAAGTCAAACGGCTGGCCGTTGGCTAAGTGAAAAAGCGTTTCAATAAACAATTTAGGATCCCCTTCTTTTAACCCTAAGTACGTGGCTTCTTCTTTGTTCAGCTTGCCAACGTGAAGATATAGATCAGAAAACCCGATTTTTAAGCCAAGTCCTTCTTTAATGTAATGAAAAATAGACTGAGAAACAATTTCGTTATTCAAGTACGTAACGATGGATTTATTATAAAACGATTCTTCTAGACAAAGCGTCTGGCCGTTGATATACCGTACTCTTTTTACATAATAGACGTCACTATTTTCTTCTATGTTTAAATTTAACGCGGCTTCTTGCGTCGGCTTTCGTACATCTAACTCAATCACTTCCGACGTTAGCTGAAAATCTTCAAGTTCACTCGTAAATCCTTGATTGGAAAGCAAGCCAATATAGCCTGTTCGTTTATGGCGACGGACAAAAATGCCGCTTCCTCTTACTTGAAAAACCACGCCTTTTTTCTCAAGCAGATCTAGAGCTTTTGTTACCGTACTTTTGCTTGCCTTAAACTGCGCCATCAGCGTTTCTAATACCGGCAGCTTATCTCCTTGCTGAAGCTTATGGTCTTCAATATAGGTTTCAATTTCAATTGCAATTTGTTGGTATTTGATCATAGCTATACCTCTTTACTGAATTTGTCTCAAGAATAACACGATTATACCATAATCTAACTCCATACCATAAACTTTAATTATTCATTAATTATTATTTTATTAGGGTATTGATAAATTGTATCGATACAATTATACTGAAAGCGTATAATCAACAAAGAGGTTAACAATCACGCCGGTTATTATCACCAATTTAAGCGCTTATCGAGAAGTGATTGTTGAAGATATTGAAAATAGCGGGCTGAATCAAACATTATTTACCGTAGTGAAATAAGGAGGAACTAACAATGACAAAGATGCCAAAGAATTTTTTATGGGGCGGCGCATTAGCAGCTCATCAATTTGAAGGTGGATGGAACCAAGGCGGAAAAGGACCGAGCGTAGTAGACGTTATGACTGCAGGAGCGCACGGTGTAGCGCGACAAATCACTGAAACAGTGGAAGAAGATAAATTTTATCCGAATCACGAAGCGATTGATTTTTACCACCGCTACAAAGAAGATATCGCGCTGTTTGCAGAAATGGGCTTAAAATGTTTGCGTACGTCGATTGGCTGGAGCCGTATTTTCCCTAAAGGCGATGAAGCTGAGCCAAACGAAGAAGGACTAAAATTCTACGACGATGTATTTGATGAACTGTTAAAGCACGGAATTGAACCGGTTATTACGCTGTCTCACTTTGAAATGCCCCTGCATTTAGCTCGAGAATACGGCGGATTTAGAAGTCGAAAAACGGTGGACTGCTTTGTGAAGTTCGCTGAAGTTTGTTTCGACCGCTATAAAGACAAAGTCACGTACTGGATGACGTTTAATGAAATTAACAACAAAATGGACGTACACAACCCGCTATTCTTATGGACGAACTCAGGTGTTTCTGTAAAGCCGGGTGAAAACGCAAAAGAAGTGATGTATCAAGCAGGACATCATGAACTGCTTGCAAGCGCTCTTGCCGTATCAAAAGGAAAAGAAATTAATCCGAATTTCCAAATCGGAGCGATGGTTTCACATGTGCCAATCTATCCTTATTCTTCAAATCCTGAAGATGTGATGTTAGCAGAAGAAACAATGAGACAGCGCTACTTCTTCCCTGACGTTCAAGTTCGCGGCTATTACCCAAGCTATGCGTTAAAAGAATTCGAACGAGAAGGCTATCATATTCCGTTTGAAGAAGGCGACGAAGAAATTTTACGAAACGGAAAAGTTGATTATTTAGGGTTCAGCTATTACATGTCCACAACGGTTAAAAGCGACGTTGAAGCTGATAACACGGGCGATATCGTAAACGGCGGATTGCCAAACGGCGTAGCAAATCCTTATATCAAATCAAGCGATTGGGGCTGGTCAATTGATCCAACGGGCTTGCGCTATACGTTAAACCGCTTCTACGACCGCTATCAAATTCCGCTGTTCATCGTAGAAAACGGATTTGGTGCCATTGATACGGTTGAAGAAGACGGATCCATTCATGACGCATCACGAATTGAATATTTAAAATCGCACATCGAAGCGTTAGAAAAAGCTGTGATGTACGATGGTGTTGATTTAATGGGCTATACGCCATGGGGAATTATTGATATTGTTTCCTTTACAACAGGCGAAATGAAAAAGCGATACGGCATGATTTATGTCGACCGTGACAACGAAGGAAACGGATCAATGAAGCGCTACAAAAAAGATTCCTTTAACTGGTACAAACATGTAATTGAAACAAATGGTGAAGAACTATAAGAAATTAGAAAAAGCCGGACTCCTGCGTAAAAACATAGGAATCCGGCTTTTTTAAAACGTGTAAAAATAAAGGCAAATACGTTATCTCGGTTTATCTACTAACTGTGTTTGCGCAATTTCCGTTTGCTTAATTCCCGCTCGTTGAATTTCATCAGCAAACGATTCATGTTTCAGCGTTTTGATGACCTTTTCGCTTCCATCCCGAAGAGTATACACTCTAAATTCATACATACTCTACCCTCTCCTTTAAGCTATGATTGATGCGATACATTAGATGCGCTCCTGTAAAAGCAACTCACAATAGAGGTAACTTTTTTCTCTTCTTTACTTTACCCACTTTTTAGGAAACTAGACAAAGAGATTTAATCTGACGCGATAAAAGCCTTTGCAGCAAGCAAAGGCTTTTATCGATGGAATGTTAGTATTCAAAGATGGTTCCTTTTTTAAATTTTGAATGTTTAAAAGCAAATTTCGTTAAAAGAATATACGCAACTCCTGCAACTACCACTCCTATAATCCAGCCTAAATCGACTTCGATAAACGCAGCACCTGCGCCGATGAGCATCGCAAGCATGGCGCATGGATTGTAGCCGGAAAACGGCCCTTTTTCTTGATACAATTCTTCTACGTTTACTCTTTGTTTTCGTAAAATATAGTAATCAACCAGTAAAATAGAAACAATTGGACCTAAAAAAGCAGAGTAAATCAAAATGAACAGCCCAAGACCTGCAGCTGACGAATCTTGAACAAGCACCCAAGGGAACGAGCAAAAGGCAAGGAGTCCAGTAATGGTCACCGCCACTTTATAATTTGCTTTTGTCAGCAGCGTAATCACATACGTAGGTGGAATAATGTTCGCCACCATGTTTACGGCAATAACGCCAATCACAATAAAAGCCGATACAGCGACGGTGATATACGAATTATCCACTACAACCGCGAACGCTTTAACTGGATTGGAAATACCCGTAGCAGAAGCAAGCATTGCCCCGATTGTAAGAACGAATCCATAGGCTACTAGAATTGGTGTAAAGTATAAGAACCCACGCTTTGTGTCGCTAATTCCTGGCTTCAGTTCTCTAGAGTAATCGGCTGCGCTTAGAAAAATCGCTGCATAATTCCCCATGAACATCATAATGAAAGAAAAGAACGGAAGTCCCCATGAACCTTTTGTATGTACCCACTTCTCCCCTACTACCTCAATATGAGAAGTTAAAAGAACACCAAATACGTAAACAAGGCCAAGCAATATGATGATTGAAGCAAGCATCTCTACCCATTTAACCGCGTGGAAGCTGTACAGGGAAAGCACGATTTGCAGCAGCTGAATGATAATAAAGCAAAGAACAAGATTGTCAAAAGACCCTTTACTCACAATTTTCCCGATTTCGTTTAAAGCGGTACCGCCTGTCCAGCTTTGGAAACCATACCAAATGATAGCTGGAATACCTCGTAAAAGAGACGATATGACGGATCCTTTTATTCCAAAAGACATTCGAAGCTGCATCACATACGGTATGCCCGTCTTATAGCCAATTCGATCGTTTAACACAAAAAAAGTAGAAATAATACCAATGGCAATAATCGCTGCCACAAACGTTTGAAAAAGATTTAATACCGCAGTACCTGCTACTACTAAGCTTGCGCCAAGCGTCATATTTCCTAAATTAACGCCGTCTCCAATCCACATAAACATATAAGACATCGGAGTTAGCTTTCGATCACTTTCCGCTTTTGGCTTCAGTGACGGCTCAAGACCTGCATCTTGATGAGAATGCACCTCTTCTATAACGGAACTTGTTGCATTTGTAGACACTATACACTCAACTCCTTTTGTATGATGTTTCCACTCTAACTTCTAACATCGTATGTAAGTTAACTTAACATGTACATAGTGTATACGAATTCCAGCGCAAGTTCATTATTATTTTTGTGAATTTTCTGATATTATTTTGTGCGGTTTGACTAATTTTTGACCTCAACTCGCAACATACAGGAGTTGATGATAATAAAAAATCCAAGCGCTTACAATAAGCGCTTGGAGGAGTCAGCTAGTATTTATTTTTCACAGGCAATGTAGTCTTTATCTCGATCTAGCTTTGTATTGGCATCATACAGTGATTTTGACACATACGGTTTGTACTTTGTTTTGCCGCCTTTATTTGTTACATTAGCCGCACGAGCTACGCCGCCTTTGTAGTCTTTGTTTAATTCCGTACAGTTTTTGTAAGATTTAGCTGCCGCATCTACGTTTGAAACTGTGCTAAAAGATACGCTCGTTAATAAACCGAAAGATAGAACAATTGGAAAAATCTTTTTCATAAGAGATACTTCCTTCCTATATTTTTTCTAATTAATAATAGAATGTTCTATCGATCTTTTCAATCTTTTTTTTACATTTAAACTACTATTATCCAATTTTATTTACGAGTAACTTTAAGAGTCTTCACCGCTTGTTTAGCCGCTTCTGCAATTAGTTTATCATTATACTCCGCATCTTTTTCCGCACGATTGGAAAGGATCGCAAGAACAATTGGATCTCCTTTTGGCGGCCAAAGGATAGCAATATCATTTCGCGTCGCGTATGAGCCTGCGCCTGTCTTATCGGCTACTTCCCAGCTTTTCGGCACGCCCGCTCGTATTAACGCATCCCCTGTTGTGTTTCGCTTCATCCAATCTGTTAAAAGTGCACGTTTGTCTTCAGGAAGTGCCTGTCCAAGTACATATTTTTGAAGACTTGTAGCGAGCGCTCTCGGTGTACTTGTATCGTGGGTTTCTCCTGGATTCACTTCATTTAAATCCGGTTCAAAGCGCTCAGGCAGCGTCACATCGTCTCCTATTTTTTCTAAAGCTTCTTTAAATCCATCCGGTCCGCCCAGCTGCTGCAGAATTAAGTTCCCTGCCGTATTGTCGCTGTAGCGAAGCGATGCATCCGCAAGTTCCCGAAGAGTCATGCCTGTATCCACGTGCTTTTCTGTAATGGGATTATAGTTTACAAGGTCATCGCGCGTATAAAAGATTCGTTCATTGAGATCTTCGATTGACTTCTGCTGTAAAAGTGCACCGACAGCAAGAGCTTTATGAGTAGACGCATAAGCAAAACGCTCATCTGGATGATACGTTACCGTTTTATTGGTACCCGTATCTAATGCAAAAACGCCAAGATTCGCATCATATTTTTCTTCAAGCTTAGCAAACTCTCGATCACTCTTAGTTTCTTGTCTTTGACATTTTACCGTTTCAGCATGTACCTCGCTGCTTGAAAAGCTTACAGCCGCCGCGCACGACAGAGCGAGTACAGGCATCATTTTTTTAAGCTTTGAAGTACGAAACATCTCTTTCCATGTCTTCATTACCCTTCAACACCTTTCAAAAAAGTATTTAGTATGTATTCTCTTAGGTAGAGATTCCCAACAATGCTATTTTATCAATTGTTTATCCCCACGAACATGATAGCTTTATCACATTTATATAATAAAAGTGGCTAACACTGAAGATGAGCAGTATGAAAACCGTAAGTATTTTAAAAAACAGGCGGTGTAACTGAGAATAAAATCACCGCTTTCTCCTCAAACGGATTGTCCCATTTGTGCTTCAGATGCGAAGGGATTTTGACGCTGTCTCCTTTTTCTAGCACGTATACTTCCTCTTCCAAATACACCTTAATTTTTCCTTCTAAGACATATGCCACTTCCTCCCCTTTATGCGCTAAAGGAGATTCTGATGAAGACTTCATCGGCGGTACTTCCATAATCGCCGTAGCTAGATTTCCCGTAAAGTCTGGTGATACTAGCGAATACGTTAACTCTTTTACTTTCATCGTTTTACGCTCGTTCGACCGTACGACTAAATGAGAGGTGTGTATTTCTTCAAGTAAAAAACTGAAAGTAGGAACATCGAGGCATTTAGCTAAAATTTTAAGCGTTGAAATGGACGGATTAGCTAATCCCCGTTCAATTTGACTTAACATAGACGGCGTAATCTCCGCTAATTTGGCTAATTCTCGACTGCTTAGCCCCTTTGCTTTTCGAAATTTCTCTACTTTTTTTCCAATATCTATGTTTTCCATGATGATTCCTCCGTAAAAGATGTTTAATTATATTTAATTTTATTAAATTAGACTTAATAAACCTAGTGAAATATGTTAAATTATATTTAATAAATAAAATGTAGTTGTATTTTATCACAGCAAGGAGGAAGAAAAAAATGAATGACATCTTGACCTTTTTAGTTCTTACATTGTTTGTTATTATGAGTCCCGGTATTGATACGGCTCTTATCACCAAACGAACGATGGCAGATGGACAAACGGGCGGCTATAAAATGGCGTTAGGATTGGCAAGCGGCTCTTTAGTTCATACGCTCGCCGCCGCGTTTGGCTTATCTGCTCTTCTTCTTCAGTCAGCTCTGGCATTTGAAGTGGTAAAATATGCAGGAGCCCTTTACTTAATGTACTTAGGGATCTCTTCTTTATTTTCTAAAAAAAGCGATACAGCTTCTCCTGTAAAAGAAGAGAAGTCAAAAGAAACGTCTGCTTTTCGTCAAGGTCTTGTCTCAAACGTCCTTAATCCAAAAGTGGCGGTGTTTTTCTTAACTTTTTTACCTCAATTTGTCCAAAGTGATCAAAATGTAACGCTTCAACTTCTTCTTATGGGCATAACGTATACGTTTCTTGCTATCACGTGGTTTTTCGTATTCGTCTTTTTTATTAACTACTTACGAAAATGGCTCACAACACCTAGCGTTCAGCGCTTTATGGATAAAGCAACAGGAGTCGTTTTAATTGGTTTTGGATTAAAGCTCGCTTTTGAAAAACATAAATAACAAAAAAAGCTATCTATTTCAGATAGCTTTTTTGTTATTTATACACGTCAGGTTCATAGAGATAGACTTTAAGATCAAGCTTTCCATCCGAAGAAACGAGTATTCCTTCCGCTTCAAGTGAAAGTTTTTGAACAACGTACATTTCTTCGTCTTTAAACCCAATTTCTCCTTTAGAATTAATGACTCTGTGCCAGGGGAGATTATGTTTCTTACTCATCGAATGCAGTACTCGTACAACTTGCCTTGCACCTCGCGGACTACCAGCCAGGCCGGCAATTTGTCCGTATGTCATTACTTTCCCGGATGGTATTTGTTTAATAAGTGCTACTGCTCGTTCTGTAAAACTCATGCTGCCCCTCCTTTTATTCTTTAGTACAACATTACCATAATCATTAAACAGTGAAGTAATCACTCGATTTTTCTTCAGCAACATTATAAGATAATAATAAGAAGTACGCTCATCATTGTTCAACATACTCCAAACAAATGCTTACTGATTATTTCCTATTCTTCAACTAACAAATCTTTGTGCGAGTGGCAGCTTATACCTCATTTATGACACTGTGATTATAAAAACGTTACAGAAACCAACACAGCAAGGTACGTAGAAGCGTTACATGATAAGATAAACAGTAGATACTAGTACAATTTCAAATTGATGCTGACGAATAAGTAATCATTTAAAAAGTGGTGAGAAAATGACAAAATGGCTTAGTGTAAAAGAGTTATCTGAAGAAACGAGTATTCCTACTTCAACGATTAGAAGATATATAGATAAATTCCAATATTTCTTTATACAAAAAGAGGATCATCGACCAAAACAATATGAAGCTGCGGCTGCGACCGTTTTACTGAAAATTAAGCAGCTTTATGATGAGGGCTGTCAAGCAGAAGAAATCAATGAAGCGCTGCAAAAAGAATTCTCTTTAACTACAAGCGAGGATCAAGCTGCCGTGTCTCTAGAAGAAGCCGAAGACAAAGAGAACACAGAGAACACAGCAGAAGCAGCTGACCAGCAGCCGACACCTCCCGAACAGCCGGTACAGCCTTCACCCCAACAAGAGCCTGATACAAAACAAATTCTTCAGGAAAAAGATAAGCAGCTTATTCAATCTTTGCGTAAAAGCTTGCGTGAACAGCAGGCCATTTCAGAATTAGTAGAAGCTTCAAAAGAAAGCAGCGTAGTAGGTAAAAAGAGATCGATTTTAAAAAGGTTATTTAAAAGAAAAAAGGACTAAGTTTGTAAACAAGTCTAGGCTACGAAACACCTTTATTTCTGGTCATTAAATTTATGTAAAACAAAGTTTCTAAACTGCTTAACAGCCGGTGATAGATATCTTCCTTCAATCCATGCTAGTCCAATTACTCGGTGGCAATTGGCTTTAGCTAATGGAATTTTCACTATTTTGCTTTGATCTATTCCGTGTAAATCTGGAAGGATAGAAATTCCTAAGCCGGCTCCTACAAGTCCCGCTACGGTATCAGCTTCCTCTCCTTCAAACATAATGTGAGGCTTTACCCCTGTCTCTTCAAATAACTGCTCAAACGTAAGACGAAGAGAAAAGCCTTCTTTTAAGTGAATAAATGATTCTTCAGCAATTTCTTCTAGTGAGATACTCTCACAGCGAGCGTACCGATGATTTTTTGGCACAATCACAAACAGCTCTTCACTCCAAAGGTGCTGCCACTTGATGATCGATTTCTCTTCCATAGGCGCAATCAAACAAAGATCTAGTTCGCCCAGCTGCAGCTGCTCAAGAAGAACGTGAGAAGGGCTCTGCCTCAGCTGAAAATTCACCTTAGGATACAAACTGCGAAACGAAGCGATTAAATCTGGAATCAAATCTGTGCTGAGCGTATGTAAAAATCCAAGTGACACCTGCCCTTTTTCAGGATCTAGCAGCGCTTGAATTTCCTCCTGTCCTTTATCAAATTCTTTCATTATGTTATCTACACGCTTTAAAAAAACTTTACCATATTGATTTAATATAATGGAACGTCCTTGCCGGTCAAATAGCGGCGCTCCTACTTCCTCTTCAAAACGAGCAATTGAACGACTGAGCGCAGGCTGCGTAATTAACAGCTCTTCTGCGGCGCGCGTCATATGCTGCGTACGTGCAAGCGTTTGAAAATATTTAAACTGCTGCCACTCCACTTTGTACCATCTCCTTATTAACCGTTCTATTCATTACATAGATGTATGAAAAATATGATTATAATGAATTATACATTATAAATAGCTGGTGTTACGATAAAAAATGGAAACATACTCGAGGATGTTTTTAGTTTCTTTTAACGACTGCTGTATACAGCTCCTACAAAATTTTATGATCATCATTTTCTAGCAGAAAGAAGGATTTGTTATGAAACGTATCGTACATCTGAGAAAGCGTAAGCTGGTTGCTCTATGAGTTACATAAAGAAAGGAACGCCCGTTTTTCGCAAAACGAGCTTTGCATTTTTTGCAGCAGGGTTTAATACGTTTGCGATTTTATACTGCGCTCAGCCTTTAATGCTGGCGTTCACAAAAGAATTTCATATTTCTCCGACGACTTCTAGCCTATCGCTTTCCGTTACAACCATAGCTTTGGCTATTAGTATGCTTATTTTCGGTTCGTTATCGGAAGTATGGGGAAGAAAGCCTGTTATGGTCTATTCCATGCTTGCTGCTTCTGTGTTATGCCTATTGACTGCATGTAGTCCTACTTTTCACGTTCTATTGTTTTTTCGAACAATGCTAGGAATTACGCTAGCCGGGCTGCCTTCAGTGGCAATGGCTTATTTAGGAGAAGAAATCGAAGCAAAAAGCCTAGGTTCAGCAATGGGCCTCTACATAAGCGGCAATGCAATTGGCGCCGTTGGCGGAAGAGTGATCTCCGGCACGCTTAGTGAGTATTTCGGCTGGCACGGTGCAATAGCAGGAATTGGTATTATAAGTATAGCAGCGACCGTTATCTTTTGGATTAGCCTGCCTCCTTCACAGCACTTTCAATCTCGTAAATTAGAGGTTGGAAAGCTAGGGAAATCGCTGCTTGATCATCTTAAAGATCCAGGATTAGTTTGTTTATACGGCTTAGGCTTTTTGCTGTTAGGCAGCAACGTCGCCTTATTTAACTATATCGGTTATGTACTAACCGCTACCCCTTATTCCTTAAGCCAAACGATTGTCAGCTGGATCTTTTTAATTCTTATTATCGGAATGTTTAGTTCGATGTGGACCGGCAGGCTGGTAGACCGCTACGGAAAACAAAAAATACTTATGATCAACCTTTCGATTACGCTAGCTGGTGTCGTTTTAACGTTAGATCCTGCTTTACTTGCTAAAGTAGCTGGCTTGGGCTTGTTTACGTTTGGGTTTTTCGGCAGCCATTCGATTGCCAGCAGCTGGGTAGGTCAGCGCGCTTTAACAAATAAAGCTCAGGCTTCTTCACTTTATTTGTTTCTATATTACACGGGTTCAAGCGTAGGCGGAACGCTAGGAGGAGTCTTTTGGTCAATGTTTGGCTGGAAAGGCTTGATTTGTATGATTATTGTTTTTTTACTAATTGCTTTTATCCTTTCTGGTTTTCTTTTAAAAAGCTCAATAAAGACAAGACGCGCTGCCAATGTTAAAGAAAATTATTAAAAAGATACTTGATCTATCATAGTAACTACACATCAAAAAGACCTTTCTATCACCATAAAAGAAAGGTCTTTTTTGAGAACGTAAAACACATATTTTCTTGTATGTACCCCTTAAAGTAACCTTTTTTAGAGTTTAACTCGTTCTACTAACTGCAGCAACTCATCATTAGGTCCGTGAAATAAAATCATACGGCCGCCTTCAAGCGTTGGCTGAGGCTCAGATGATAAAAATTCAATTCCTTTGCTCTTATAATGTTGAATCGCCTTATTTATATCCTCTACCGTAAAGGCAAGGTGGTTAACAATCCCGCTTTTGTTATACTTGCCAATCGGATCAATATCTCGAATGAGCTCAATTTCAATTCCCGGCTGTTCTTCAAGATACAAAAAAGCCATCTCTCTTTTTTCGGTAGAGCCTTTAAGGCGAACTTTAAAGCCAAACATATCCGAGTAGTAGTGAATCGTTTCATCCATATCTCCAACAATAATGGCTGTATGTTCCATTTTCTTAATCATGAATATTCTCCCTTTCCCCATGTTTAGTGAGTACAAGTAAACTATACAGCAATTTAGTTAATATGTATTTACATATACCTTAATTCCTCTTGCTACGATAAGGAAAATTCAAGCACTCCATCAACGCATTTGCGCTATAATTTTAAAAAAGAACAAATAAAAAAACAAACCTCACTGGTTTGTTTGGGTTACGTATTTTATAGTCAGTCTCTGTTTCAACAACGTTCGATAAGCCATGTTTTGTACCTTTGTACTGCAAACGATTTTACTCTCGTACTCAGGCGGTAATCATCTATCTACGATTACACATGTAACCGTCCGTCTCTCCGTTTGATTCCTTAGAGACAGTTCCCCTACCATTGTTTGGGTTTCTCGCTCGTGGGGTTTACCGCGTTCCACCTTTGCTGTTTCCAGCAAAGCTTCGTCACTGTGGCACTTTCAGGGATACTCGACCATATCCGAAGACTTAGGTGGTTTTTCCCGCCGTCAGCTAAGCTATAAGCCAAGCTGCCCTAGCTTATTTTTTCACTAGGCACGAACACTACGGACATCTCAGCACCGTGCGAGCATGGACTTTCCTCTACATCAAATGATGCAGCGATTACCTGAACGTTATTTCAGATCGTGTATGAGTAGTATATGCGTTTTAGCTTGCCGAATCAAATGTAACTTTTGGTATGGATTCCATGTCAATTTTTGCAGCAAATTAAATAAAATAACCTCTTTCTGTACAATCTTTTTAGTAGATGACTCACCAGCAAGCCAAGAAATATTCTCTTCATCCATTTCTACGGGGGATACTTTGTTTCTTTGTAGAATATTTTATACACTACATAAAAAGGTAACAGAGGTGATGAAAAATGAACGCTGATTTAAAATTTGATTTTCATACCCATCACGACCGATGCGGACATGCTCGCGGAACGATTCGAGATTATATAGAGGCATCTATTGATAAAGGCTTTGATATCATTGGGATTTCGGATCATTCTCCTTATTTTGGGAGCGAAGAAGACCAGCCGCATCCTCACATTGCGATGGGAAAAAGCGCATTCTCCGGATATGTAGCTGAGATTTTGAAACTAAAAGAAGACTATAAAGAAAAAATTGAAGTGCTGTTAGGCGTAGAGTCTGATTTCTTTCCCGAGCATGCGGAGATATATCGTAGCTACTATGAAAAATATCCGTTTGACTACATAATCGGCTCTGTCCATCAAGTTGATGAAGTCAGCATCTTTCATAAAACGCGCTGGGAAGGCCTTTCTCAGCAAGAAAAGCAGCGCACGAAAGAAACGTATTATCAATTGATCGAAGAATCTGCCCGGAGCAGAATGTTTCAGATTCTTGGACATATTGATGCCATGAAAGGATTCTATCCTTCTTTTTCTTCTATTCAGACAGCTGTTATTGATCAAACGCTAAAAGTGATTTCAGCACATGACATTGCCATAGAAGTGAATACATCAGGCAAAACCAAAGACTGCGGAGGCTGGTATCCTGCAGATGATATTTTGGAAAGAGCCCTGCACTACGGGGTACGCATTACATTTGGTTCCGATGCCCATGACCCGGAGCGCATTGGCGACGACTTTGAACTAGTAAAAAAGCGCCTTAAAGAAATCGGCTTTAAGGATTGGGTCTTTTTTAGACAGAAAAAAATGCAGGTAGCTTCTTTGTAAAACGGTAAACTTAAATAGACTGTAAATACAAATATGCCTGAAGACACGCAGATGAAGGAACATCGCGTGTTTTCAGGCATGTGTTTTTTACTGAGAAACTTTGACTTTTGTAGTTGAAGATAAATCTTCTCCATTTGTCTGGATCACTTGCTTATACCAGTAAAAAGAATCTTTTTTAGATCGTTCAAGCGTACCATTTCCTTCATCATCTTGATCTACGTAAATAAAGCCGTATCGTTTTGACATTTCGTTTGTTGATACACTGATTAAATCAATAGGTCCCCACGCGGTATAACCCATTAAGTCTACACCATCTTTGACCGCTTCTTTCATCTGTTCAATATGCTGTCTTAAGTAATCTACACGATACGGATCATGAATTGAGCCATCTTCTTCTACTTTGTCATGAGCTCCTAACCCATTTTCAACGATAAACAGCGGTTTGCCGTAGCGGTTATGAAAATCTTGTAACGTATAGCGCAGTCCTTTCGGATCGATTTGCCATCCCCAATCAGACGTTTGAAGATGAGGGTTTTTTACACTTCCTGCAATCATATTTCCTAGGACATTTTCTTCTTCACTTTGAGTTGTGACAGAAAGAGACATATAGTAGCTAAATGAAATAAAGTCAACGGGATATTGTTTGATAATCTCGTCATCCCCTACTTCTTTTACGATTTGAATGTTGTTTTCTTTAAAGTAACGTTCCATTACCTTTGGATATTCTCCGCGAACTTGAACATCTGTAAAAAATAAGTTCAAGTCATTTTTATGCTGAGCTAGTAAAATATCATCCGGATGATTCGTCACAGGATACGTTGTCATACGCGCAAGCATACATCCTACTTTTACATCAGGAATAATCTCGTGAGCTAACTTAGTGGCAAGTGCACTCGCAACAAACTGATGATGCGCCCCTTGATACGCAATTTGCTCCGCTGACTGATTTGGAACATTTTCAACTAAAATACCGCCGCCTGTATAAGGGCTATGCGTAATCACATTGATTTCGTTAAACGTGAGCCAATATTTGACTTTGTTTTTATAGCGTGTAAATACCGTTTCCGCGTAGCGTGTATAAAAGCCAATTAGCTTGCGGCTGTACCAGCCGTTGTATTTACGGGTAAGCTCAAGCGGCGTTTCATAATGCGAAAGGGTCACTAGCGGCTCAATTCCGTACTTTAACATTTCATCAAATAGGTTATCGTAAAATTGCAACCCTGCTTCGTTTGGATTCACGTCATCTCCATTTGGAAAAATTCTCGCCCAGTTGATCGAAATGCGAAGCGTTTTAAACCCCATTTCTGCGAACAGTGCGATATCTTCTTTATAGCGATGATAAAAGTCGATGGCCGTACGCTTTGGAAAACGATCGTTTACTTTGTTGTTAAGCACATCTTCAATATAATCTGCTTTTACATCCATTGAATAACCAGTTCGCTCGTCTTTTGGGACAAATCGAATCATATCTGCAGTAGACAGCCCTTTTCCATCAACGTCATAAGCTCCTTCAATTTGATTAGCAGCTGTTGCTCCTCCCCATAAAAATCCCTTTTTAAATACAGTATCATTTGTTAACATAGTCCCCACGTCCTTTTCTCATATTTTTATTAAAAATAGCATTTATTTGACTACAGAAAGTAGCTGTTCCCCTTCAAAAATTGGACCTGTTTCATTGACAGGCAGCACATCTAAATACTCCGCTGTGTTTGTGATGATAACCATCGTAACAGTTTCAAATCCAGCTTCTGCAATCGCATGTCGGTCAAATTCAATGAGCGGCTGCCCTGCATTTACATAATCTTTTTCTTTTACAAGTGCTTTAAAATGCTCTCCTTTTAAAGAAACGGTATCAATTCCAATATGAATTAAAATTTCGGCTTCGTCCTCTCCTTTAATGCCAATTGCGTGTTGAGAATCAGGCAGCACCATAATCGTTCCAGCGATAGGCGAGACTACGCGGTTTTCACTAGGTTTAATCGCAATTCCTTTGCCCATAATTTCTTGAGCAAATGTTGGATCTGACACTTGATGCAGCGGTACAAGTTCACCGTGCAACGGAGAGAATACGCTTTTTGTTTTACCACTTTTTTTCTCCTCTACTGCTAGAGAAACATTTTGCAGTGGTGCTTCTTCTTTGACAGGATGTTCTTCAAGTTTTATTGTATTTTTTTCTGGTTCTTCTGAAGCAATATCTTTAAACCCAAGAGTAAGGACCAAGACGGCTGGTAAAATAACGGCCCCTGCCAGCAGCGCCACAGCGACAATCAAATTGCCTGCTGCTCCGCTTGGATCTGCAAACGTAGGAATAGCAAAGATTCCGACTAATCCTCCTAATGTAAATGCTTTAAACCCATACCACCCGGCAAAGCCACCGAGCAGTGCACTAGAGGCAATAGCGTAATAAAAAGGCTTTTTCAACTTCATGTTTACTCCGTACATGGCAGGCTCTGTAATTCCGATAACAGCTGAAATAGCTGATGAAAACGCAACTTGTTTTAAATCTTTATTTTTTGTCTTCAACGCTACTCCAAAAGCCGCTCCTCCTTGAGCAAGGTTGCTGATATACATCATCGGCATCAAAACATTGTCAAACCCATACACTTTTAGGTTTTGTATCGCAATTGGACCTATTGCATAGTGCATACCTGTCATAATAATAAGAGGCATAAGCCCTGCCAGTAAAAGCCCTGCCAGCGGACCCGCTGTTTCAAACATCCATGAGAATATACTTGCTAATCCGTCTCCCATATACGTTCCAAGCGGACCGATTAACCATAGCGTAATAGGTGCAGCGATTAGAAGTGCAATCAGTGGTGAAAACATGACCGTAACGGTAGCCGGCATCCATGAACGAACAAATTTGTATATATATTTCAATAAAAGTACACCTAAAATAATCGGTATTACACTAGACGTGTAGTTCACGACTGGAATGGATATAAAATCGATTCCAAATAACGTGAATTCTTTTATTTTCGTAATGCCTCTCGCTGCATCTACAAAGGTCGGATACAGCATGGCAGCTGCTAAAGCAAGGGCTAAGTATTCATTTGTTTTAAACTTGCGAGCTGCTGAAACAGCTAAGAAAAATGGCAGAAAGTAAAAGACTCCGTCCCCAATTGCATTCAGCACTGCGTACGTATCACTTTCTATGCTCAGCCATCCTAGCGTAGCAAATAAAGCGATAAAAGCTTTTAGCATACCCGCACCAATAAGAGCTGGTAAGATAGGAGTGAAAATTCCTGAAATACTATCCATTAGAAGTGAAACAACGCCTTGTTTTTGGCTGCTTTTCTCCTCGGTAGCTCTTCCACTGCCCAGCAATGGTTCAACTTCTTCAAAAACTTCAGCAACTCTGTTTCCAATAATGACTTGAAACTGATCCCCGGAAAATTGAGCACCCATCACTCCTTTTATTTGCTTAATTTCCTCCACCTGCACCTTATTCTTGTTATGAAGATTAAAGCGAAGTCTTGTCACGCAGTGCCAAGACTGGTTAACATTCTGTGCTCCACCGATTTTATCTACTACTTGTTTAGCCGTTTCTTTATATGAAGTCATTTATATCCCTCCTTTTTTCAATAAAAAAACCCAAACAGATCACCGCATGTTTGTAACATGCAAATGTCTGCTTGGGTAATGCCTGATCGAGTCAGTAACAATCCTCCAATGAAGAATGTTTATTCAGTTTCTACAAGATTCGTTACACGCCAAATGTGTAGCGTTAAGTAAAGCTTTTCGTCTGAAGTTAAAGGCCAGCCATGCTGTTTATGAAGCAAATTAGCCACTTTTTCAACAGCTTTATATGCTTTTTCATACTTTGTTTTTACAACATCAAGCAGCGTAGCATCAACTTCAGGAGAAACATGTGGGTTCTGATCCAGCTGACGCAAAACAAAAAATCGTAGATGTGTGACAAAACGAGAATAGTTCATGGATTCTTCATCAAGTTTTAGCTGAAAATGATATTGAACAACATCAATAATTCGATTAATCACTTCAGTCATCTTCATCGTTTCTTCCACTTTTGCTTGTACATTCTGTGCGTTTACAAAATGATAGGTGAGAAACGTTTCTTCACTTTTAGGAAGCAGCACATCAAGCCGGTCATACACTAGTCGAATCGCGTTAACCGCAGCATTATACTCTTTCGGATAAAGCTTCTTGACTTCCCAGCGGCTTGGCTGCGCGTATTCAAGGCCATTATGGCTTCGCTCAATCGCAAAATTCAAGTGATCCGCAAGAGTCAAGTGAATATTGGTGCGAAAAGGCTCACCTATTTCTTTTTCTGCTTGCTTGATTAACTCTACAGAAACCTCGAGAATTTCTGGTTTGATGCTCTCTAGAATTTGAGCCAGCGGTCGACGAATATTGGACGACTCCGCCACAAACTTTCGTCGAATGACAGCCTTATCAACTGGATCACCTTTTTTCTTTTGGAAACCGACGCCTGTTCCCATGATGACCCATTCTACATTAGAGGAGTCTTTGACCAATGCTACGTTATTATTAAATACTTTAACAAATTTCATAGATGCTTCCCCCACATCAGAACAAACGTAAAAATCCCATCTTAAAAACACATGAACACATCACGTATTTTTAACACAGGTAATGCCTGATCGAATCAGTAACAATCCAGTTTTAAGTTATTACTGAAATTATATTCTACTATGAAAGCGATGTCAATATATAAAATACTGAATCTTTAATAATTTACTAGTGAAAGAGAAACAATTCTTATAGACTATCCATCTACTTCCTTCGCTGCTACTAAATCCCTAATAAAACATCCACATTTTATTTCAACTGTGCTACATTTAACTAAAAATGCTTTCTTAATGAGGGATACAATTGTGAATTTAGATTTAACCGCTTATATAACGCTTATCTGTACGTCTGGTGTTCTTAATTTATACTTGTGTTTTTACGTATTTATTAAGCGTCACCACTACAGCAATATTGCGCATTTATTTATTCTTCATACAGGTTTCACCGCTATTTATTGTATAGGTGCGGCCTTTAGCTTACTATCCGTTAACCTTGAGGAAATGAAATTTTGGACCGTTATTCAATACGTGGGCATGCCTTTTTCACCTCCTGCAGGACTGCTGTTTGTTATGCAGTATGTCGGCATAAAGGTAAGGAAAAAACATATTTTTGCGCTTTTTATCATTCCTTTTATTAGTTTGATCATGGTCGCAACAAATGACTGGCATCACCTTCATTACCGAGTGTTTGAAATTGACCCAGTTTTAGGTGCTCCTTACATTCATCAAGAAATTGGACCATGGTACACGATTCACGGCATGTTCATCTTTTCGTCTATGTTCGTTGCTTTGTTGCTTGCCGTTTACCGCTGGAAAGAAACAGCCAAAGCTTACCGCCTGCAGTTAATTGCATTAATGGTCGGGCAATTAGTCCCTATTGTCACAGCTTTTGTCTATTTAATGGGCTTTACGCCGCAGGGAATTGATCCAGTTCCGATGGTTTTATGGGTTTCTTCTTTTTTATATTTATGGTCCATTAACTCATCGCGTATGTTTACAGTCATGCCCGTTGCGAAAGATGCGATATTTAACAGCATCAATGACGGTGTTATCGTGCTTGATGAAGCTTACAGATTAATTGAATTTAACTTAGCGTCGAAGAACATGTTTCCGCAGCTGAAAAAAGCGATGTTTGGAAAACGGTTTGCTGATATTTGGTTCACTCTATCGGGCAGTTCATTTCCTTTTACATTCGAAAATAAAAACAGCAGTCAAGAGCTGCAGCTTTTTTCTGGGGATCAATCTCAGTATACGTATCAAGTTCGCACCTCTCCTTTGCAGTATGCTAACAACAGTCACGGCTTGCTGCTTATTTTTACAGATATCACAGAGCTAAAAAGACTTCAGCTAAAGCTTGAAAATCAAGCTTATTACGATGAGCTGACGCAAATTTATAATCGCAGAGCATTTTTTCAACACAGCAAGCAAGCATTCGATGAAGCAAAAAAGTCTGCATCTTCTTTTACGCTTCTTTTACTTGATATTGATTATTTTAAAAAAGTGAACGATACGTATGGTCATTATACCGGCGATCAGGTGCTTGTACATGTCGTAAAAGCCTGTCAGTCCGTATTACCGCAAGGAGCCCTTTTTGCTCGGTACGGCGGTGAAGAATTTGTACTCGCGCTAAAGGGCTATACTATATCCGAAGGCGAAACGCTTGCCAACCAAATTCGCCGTCACGTCGAGACTCAGCCCTTACTGATTAATAAAAAAACCATTTCTGTTACGCTGAGTCTTGGAGTAGCACAAGCGAAAAAACAAGAAAATGAAACGTTAGATGAGCTGTTGAATAAAGCAGATATCGCCCTGTACGCTGCCAAACAACATGGCCGCAACCAAGTACGTATATATAAAGAGATAAAAGAAACCCTAAAAAGAACCTAAACAGCACTGTTTCGGTTCTTTTTGCTTTTGATTACTATTCTTTCATTTATCAAGTGAAAGTGGTAAAAGACTTGATTTTATCTATGTATTTGCAACTAGAGCATCCTATAAACTATATGTAGATCAAAAAAAGGAGAGATACAGATGAAGATTACACATATTCGTAACGCTACTCTAATTGTTGAATACGGAGGAAAAACGTTTTTAATTGATCCTATGTTAGCAGAAAAAGGTACGTACCCTCCTTTTCCAAATTCGATCAGACAAGATCAAAACAACCCTTTAGTGAACTTACCGATATCCGTTGAAGAAATTATTGCTGATGTAGATGCGGTTATTGTCACTCACCTCCATTTAGACCATTTTGACGATGCCGCTAAACAGGCGTTGCCAAACAATATCAAAATGTTCGTTCAAAATGAAGAAGATGCCGCAGCAGTAAAAGAAGCTGGTTTTAAAAATGTAGAAGTACTTACGCAAAACACGGTTTTTGAAGGCGTTGAATTAATCAAAACAAAAGGCGAGCACGGAAGAGGAGAAATTTTAAAGCGTACTGGTTTAGTATGCGGTGTTGTTTTTAAATATAAGAATGAAAAAACGCTTTATATAGCTGGAGATACGGTATGGTATTCCGCTGTTGGAGAAGAAATCAACACATATCAACCGGATGTCATTGTCGTAAACGGCGGAGATAATCAATTTTTAGAAGGCGGTTCTCTTGTGATGGGGAAAGAAGATATTTACGAAGTTTTTAAAGCGGCCCCTCGTGCTACGATTATTTCTGTCCATATGGAAGCTGTAAATCACTGGACGCTATCAAGAGAAGAATTAAAAGGCTTTATCAAAGAAAAAGACATGACATCTCACGTCTTTGTTCCAGATGATGGCGAGGTTTATACTTTTTAAGAGAAAAGCTGAGATAAAAGTATTCTAGTTGAATGTAAATCCGAACGAGGAATCAAGATTCTTGATGGAGAATCAACTTCGTTCGGATTTTTTCATCGGTATGGTGAACGTAGGTTTCATGTATATGGGTACTTCTAGCGGTTGATTGGAGGGCAAGGCGAAGACTCCTGCGGGAAAAGCGGAACAGGTGAGACCCCGCAGGAGCGTAAGTGACAAGGAGGCTCAGCGGCCGCCGGCGGAAAGCGAAGTCTTGCACGGAAATCAACCGCGGTATTATAAGCGGTTCAGCTCATTTATTCCATTGGTTCATCTTTAGGTTAGATTCATGTAGTTATGTCCCAGCCTCTTTTAATAGTCGTTTCATTTATCAAGTAGTAGTCGTAGTAGCAACCGCTGAAGTGCTCGCAATAACCGCTAGCATAGCGGCTTGCTGGGCTTGAATAATCGTTTCAATCGTTGTATAGATACCTGTTTCGACCAGTCTAGAATCCTTTAGCTTTTCACTGATAACCAGATTAACCGCCAGCATAACATTGATGTCTTTCTGCCACTTGAAAAGTTTGTCTGTATTTAACTGTTTCACCACGTCATAAATAATTTCAATTTCAGCTTCCGGTTTTTCAAACAGTGCTAATAAGCCAAGAACCGGGTAATGCATTGCTTTTACTTTCATACCTGCCGATTCAGAGATTTCTTTTACTGCTAGGCATCTTTCAATAAGTGTATCCCCATGTAAGTTTTTATCGATTGCGAGAATATGACTTAAAAATTGAAGGTCATTCCCTCTTTTAAATCCATGCTGCCCCAATGTGGTATAGAAGTGTTCAATTTCATGCATCAAATCATCAACAGACTCGCTCGTTTCAGCTAATAAAACGGCAAGAGGTACATCACCATTTGATGTAAGGAAGAGATGCTTTTTTTTCATGCCTTGATAAATTTCTACTGACCTTCGAACCATTTCTTTATGGCTTCGACTTGACTCATTCGACAGCATAGCGGAAGCCGCGATATACGTAAATGCGCCTCTAGTAAACCCGCCATGTACCAATTGATCATATACATCCAGAAATTCATAAAACGTTTCTTTTGGATTCTCATAGCGGGTATCCAGCATGGCTGCAATCGTAAATCGCTGCGATGATTTTAATGTAGAAAACATTCCTACTTGATTTTTAATATAGTCACTTAACTCAATATAAGGCTGAAGCTGAAGCGATTTGCCTTTCACTGCATACATAGAAGCGATAGCCATAAACTGCTTCGGATCTGCCACTTTCCATTTGAGTTCATTTTTTAAGCTGATATAAAAACCTCTATACTGATCTACTTTTTGTTGAATCGTTTCCTGTAGCATATCAACACGTCCTTTATTCGTCGTTAGCTTATATACGTAATACTTCAATAAAAGTTTCAATATTTGGTAAATACGCCGTACATTTATGACAATACGAAAAAGACCCCGGAATATTCCGAGGTCTTTTTCATTCAGTTCTACCTATTAACCTCTTCCCGCTTGGAAAGAAGGATATTTTGTCATACCGCCATCAGCAAATAGTGTAATACCTGTTACGTAGCTTGCTTGTGACGATGCTAAGAATGCTGCAACTGATGCAATTTCTTCCGGATTGCCGATGTAGCCCATTGGAATCATGCTTTCTACGTCTGCACGCTGTTCCGGATCTGCGAATTTTTCAGCGTTGATTGGCGTATCGATCGCGCCTGGTCCAATGTTATTTACGCGGATACCTTTTGGCGCATATTCAAGAGCCAATGTTTCCGTCATTAGCTTCATACCGCCTTTACTTGCTGCATAGTGAACAAATAGTGGCCAAGGAATCATTTCGTGAACGCTGGACATGTTAATAACGTTTCCTTTAATGTCATTTTCAACAAAATATTTAATCGCTTCGCGGCTTCCTAAAAACGCGCCTGTTAAGTTTGTATCGATTACTTGATTCCAGTTTTCTAATGATAATTCATGTGAAGGAACCGGGTTTTCAACACCAGCATTATTAACCATAACGTCTAATGTGCCAAACTCTTTAACAGCTGTCTCTACAAGGTTCACAACATCTTCTTCTTTTGTTACGTCGCCTCGAACAATAATTGCTTGACCGCCAGCTTGTTCAATTTCTTTTTTCACTTCTAGCGCTTCATCTTCATTGCTGCGGTAGTTTACAACCACTTTTGACTGCTCTTGACCAAAACGAACGGCCATTGCGCGCCCCAATCCTTTTGATCCGCCTGTTACAACTACTACTTTATCTTTTAAATCTGTATACATCTTGAAGTCCTCCTACTTTTCCTGCGTGATATGTCTTGTTATACTGTACTAATTACAAATACAGTTTAGGTTTTAAAAAGAGAATAAACATTTCTCTATCTCTTCTTTCTCAAACTGTCATTCATTTAAAAAGTAACAAATTCACTTTTGTCTCTTTTCGTTACTTATCGTAACTAAGAGAAATAAAGTAGTCAAACTTTTTGTTTGATCACTTTTATAATTTATTTTTATCTCTCACTTTCTTCATATTTGTTCCCAGTAGAATATAACTTCACACTTCCAACTAACCCCACTTCAAAAGTTTAAACTTTTTCCCTTGCAATTCTTAAATCAATGTATTATATTGTTGATGTATCAATTATTGATATGTCAAACAATTGTCCACAATCAAAAATATGGGAATGACAATAAATAAGTTTAACGCCTAAAAAGAAAGGAATAATGACTATGACTATAAAAGATTTTAACGAAATTGCTTTAAAACGCCGTTCAATTAAAAAATATGATCCTTCAGTAAAAATCAGCCGTGAGGAAATGGAAGAAATTCTTACAGAAGCTATGCGTGCTCCTTCTTCTGTTAATATGCAGCCGTGGCGCTTTGTTGTAATTGAAACGCCGGAAGGCAAAGAAAAATTAGCTAAACTTGCGAAATTTAACAGTGAACAAGTTCATACATCTTCAGCTGTTATTGCCGTGTTTGGTGACATGAACAACGTCGAATATGCAGACGAAATTTTCGGAAAAGCAGTAGAGCTTGGCTATATGCCTCAGGACATTAAAGAACAGCAGCTAAATTTCTTTAAGCCGATTTACGAAAACATGCCAAAAGCAGATATGAAAGACATCGTGCTAATTGATTCAGGTCTTGTATCTATGCAGCTTATGCTTGTTGCTCGCGCTCACGGATATGATACAAATCCAATCGGCGGATACGAAAAACACTTAATCGCAGAAGAATTCGGTTTAGATAAAGAACGTTATCTTCCAATTATGCTTATCTCAATCGGTAAAGCAGCGAGCGAAGGCCATGCTTCTTACCGTTTACCGGTCAATACGGTTACAACTTGGAAATAAGCAGCAGCTATTTCTGTTCATTGAATAAAGAGTTAAAAATGTGAAGTAAAAGGAGATTTTCTGATGAATAACTATCAAGAACTTACAGAAAAACAGCTTTCATTCTTTAATAGCGGTAAAACAAAAGACGTTGGGTTCCGTATCGAAACGCTAAAGAAATTAAGAGAACTTGTTGTACGTCATGAAGACGACATTTTAAAAGCAGTAAAAGCTGACCTTAACAAACCAGAATTTGAAGCAAAACGTGCAGAAGTTGGTCTTGTGCTAAGCGAAATCGACTTTGCAGTTGAAAATCTTGCAGAATGGGCAGCGCCAAAAGAAGTAGAAACACCATCTACTCACGCCGGAGCAAAAAGCTATATTTATCAAGATCCGTACGGTTTAGCTCTAGTGATTGCACCTTGGAACTATCCGTTCCAACTTGCTGTATCACCAGTAGTAGGCGCGATTGCTGCAGGTAACTGCGTGGTGTTAAAGCCTTCTGAATTAACACCTCATACGTCAAGCCTTCTTGCTAAGATGTTTAATGAAAACTTCCCTGAAGAATACTTGACGGTAGTCGAAGGTGAAGTGGAAACAAGCACGGCTTTACTAAAAGAAAACTTTGATTACATCTTCTTTACAGGAAGTACAATGGTCGGCAAAATTGTGGCAGAAGCGGCTGCTAAACATTTAACACCTGTTACGCTAGAGCTAGGCGGAAAAAGTCCTACAATTGTACACGAAGATGCAAATATTGAAGAAGCAGCAAAACGCATTGCGCGCGGTAAATTTGCAAATGCTGGCCAAACTTGCGTAGCGCCAGACTACATTCTTGTTCAGCGAAATGTAAAAGACGAGCTGCTAGCTAACCTAAAACAAGTCGTAACAAACACGTACGGCGAAGATGTTTCACAAAACCTAGACTTCCCTCACGTAGTGAGCGAAAAGCATTTTGATCGCCTTAGCAGCTTCTTAACAAACGGAGATATTGTTTTTGGAGGCAAAACGGATCGTTCTCGTCTGTTTATTGAGCCAACTGTTCTTGACAACATCTCATTGGAAGACAATGTGATGCAAGATGAAATCTTTGGGCCAATTCTTCCAGTCATCGTATACGATGAAATCTCAGAAGTAATTGAAGCAATCGTAAAACGTCCAAAACCATTAGCACTTTATCTTTTCTCTGAAGATGAAGCAGTCCAAGATCACATCTTAAATAGCGTGTCATTCGGCGGCGGTTCTATCAATGATACGATTAATCATATGACGTCTCACTATCTTCCATTTGGCGGCGTTGGTGACAGCGGAATGGGTGCGTATCACGGAAAAGCAAGCTTTGATACATTTTCACACGCTAAAAGCATCTTAAAACGTTCAAATAAATAATTAAAAAGAAAAGCCGAAGTCACGCGTTGACTTCGGCTTTTTTACTTCTTCATTTGTTTAGTTATCTGTTCATATTGCTCTTCCTTTTCTGTAGAAATAGCTAAATCATAAAGAATATGCAAAAAATATTTTTTATCTTGAACAAATAAATATTCTTCTTCAAAGCCTTGAGACGTGTAGACGGCAAACTCCCAAATGTCGTCGTAATAAGCTGGCCCAATGGCCTCGGCGAGATTTCCAAGCGTTTTAAGCAGCTCCATTGTAATGATAATATTACGTCTAGCATAGTGCCGGATATTAGCAAATCCATCATACAAAAAGTCTTCAAATTTTTTATCAGGAATGACCATTCGTACAACGCCGCTGTCATCAACTAAATACGAAGAAAACTGACTAACATCACAAATTTTCCGAAGAATATCGCTAATTTGGTGAATGGAGTTAATCGCCGTTTTGAAGTCATCACTTCCTAATGATTTAATCGCCATCTCGACAAACTTGGTAATAATATGAGTTGTGTCTTGAATATCGGTTTGAGATTTTCCTATATGAACATATCGATGAAAAATAGTTTGATCGATTTCATCCTGCTCTGTAAAATCTCGGTTCCAATAATAAAACAATATCGTTCCGTCGAGTACGTAGTCCCCTACTTCCCTCTCCATTTTGATCACTAAGTTATGCTCTTTGGCATAGTGAATTAATCGGCTGTAATTAACGGTCTGAATATAGCCGGATGTTTGAATATATACTGGATTTTTATCTCCTTCAGGAAAGGAAAATGGTTCGTTATGAGCAGATTGCGTTCGATGAACCTCTAGCTCTTCACGTATCGTCGTTTCAATAGCTTTTATAGATTCCGTCTTCATCGATTGAGTCATATGATTAACTTGCAGCCATTTAACGGAATGATTAATAAAGTAGACAAACGTGCCTGCACTAAAAATTGATAGCGCCGTGGTCGCAAATGGGATAGCAAAGTAGCCATCTACTTGTGAACTGTTTAAAAAGAGAAAGACAAAAAGTGTATATAAGAAACTCCCCATAAAAATCCCGAGAATTCGCTGAGTCGATTTCGAAGAAGCAAAGTTTTTTAACACGCGAGGAGAAAACTGAGCTGCAAATGATGTAAACACAACAAGCATTAAATTAAAGGTAAAGGTCGTAATCGATAAAATTCCGGGCATAATCGTACTCACTAACGTATTGGTTAAATCCATGTTGATTGAAAAAAATGAAGGAACCTTCTCTCCTACTTTGCAATAATAGTCCAGAAACAGCGTCAATGCAGCTAAAAGGACAGAAAAAAGAGCATAAATTAAGGGACTAAACCATATTTGGCTATTTAGCTCATCTTTAAAAGCACGAGGAGAGAGCTGCTTCCTTGCCGCTATCCATCTAAATGTATTCATACAAAACTCTCCTTTTTATTTGTAAATCTCTAACTTTTTTCTTAGTTCCCTAATTTTTTTTGGTTATGCTTATACAATGGAAAAAAATCTATTTTTTAAAATATAGGTACACAAAGCAAAAATGAAATTGACACATACCTCATTAATTTAATCTAAAGATGCACAAATAGGATACATGAGTTGAATGAATATATAAAAGCTATGTTCACCATACAAATAAAAAATCCGAACGAGATGGATTCTCAACTAAGAATCCATCTCGTTCGGATCTTCCTTCAACTAACCTACTTTTATCCCAGCCTCTTTTTACTCTTATCGTTTTACCAGCCTCGGCTCGCTCCACCGCCTCCAGAGCTGCCGCCTCCCCCTCCGCGAGGACCGCTGCCGCCGTTGCCACCGCCACCGCCTCTTCCTCCAAACATCACAAGGAAGTTTAGCAGAAATTGTGTAATCGCTCCTTTAAAAAAGACGAAGTCGAGAATAAGAAAGCCCACAATAACAGCTGCAATCAGCAGCGTTTGAAGGGTTGAGAAATGAACACCGCTATCGGAAGACGGAGATGCTTTTGGCACTTTTTGTTCAAAGTCTGTTCCTAAATCATACTCTTTCACGACTTGGTTATAAACAGCTTTGTATGTGCTTTCTAGCGCCGTATCGTATTTGCCATTTTTTAAGTTAGGAATAGCATAAGAATCTAAAATTTCTCCCGATTTGATATCGGTGATAGCTCCTTCTAACCCGTATCCTACTTCGATTCGAATTTTTCGTTCTTTTTTAGCGAGTAAAATAAGAACGCCATTGTTCAGCTTTTTATCACCGAGTTTGTACTTTCGAAAAGCTTCATTCGCGTACTCTTCTATATCCGCATCACCTAATGAATTCACGGTAAGAATCGCTACTTGAGCTTTCGTTTCATCATCCAATTTTCTGCCCATTTGATTTATTTCAGCTTTTTCCTGATCGTTTAATAGATGGGCAAAATCTTGAACGTAAATATCGCCTACCCCATTTGGAATATCAGGTGCAGCAAAAGCAACGCTTACCGTATTACATAAAAGAGACAATAATAAAGCAAACGAAGCAAGAAATTTCATCACTTATCGCTCCCAAAATCAACTTTCGGCGCTTCTTTTTCTTCATTTGTTACTTCAAAATATGGCTTTTTTTCAAAGCCGAACGTACCCGCTAACATGCTTTTAGGAAATCTCTTAACTGATTTATTGTATTTTGCAACTTCATCGTTATAGTCTTTACGCGCTACAGCGAGTCGATTTTCCGTTCCTTCTAAACTGTCCATTAAGCTTCTGAAGTTTTCATTCGCTTTTAAATCCGGATATTTTTCAACCACTACGAGCAGGCGGTTTAATGCGCCGCTTAACTGTTGATTAGCATCAGCTTTGTCTTCAGGAGTTTTAGCTCCCGCTAGCTGTGCTCTTGCCTGAGTGACTGAATCAATTGCTTCCTGCTCATGCTTAGCATAGCCTTTGACCGTTTCCACTAAGTTCGGAATTAAATCAGATCTTCTTTTTAGTTGATTATCTATTTGGGAAAATTTATTATCTACATCTTCCTGTGCGCTAACGAGACTATTGTAAGAGCTCACTCCGTAAATTACAACAAGCACTAACACAATGATCGTAGCGATCAAACCTTTGTTTTTCAATGTACTACCTCTTTTCCTCATCAAAATAATTACTCTATTTACTAATACGAGCCATGGGCAAAAAAGATTCACTATTTACCAATTTTTATTAGGTTCACATAGATGACGCATCCCTACA
The DNA here is from genome assembly GCF_056395685.1 of Priestia sp. 10L35. NCBI lineage: Bacteria > Bacillati > Bacillota > Bacilli > Caryophanales > Bacillaceae > Priestia > Priestia sp. 10L35. Next base: position 633,815 of record NZ_JBFTKA010000003.1, read on the forward strand.
CTGTTCTTATAGCGCCTCCTTTTATAGTCTCGCCTCTTTCTTGCACATGTCATACCTTACCATTTTATTGCTGTTAAGATAAAGGAATTAGTTTTATATGTATGAGAATGGAAAAGATCAGAAGCTTGTCCAGTATGCGCGTAAGAAAAAGACAAGCTAAAAAGCTGCTTACAACTTCATTTGTTATAAGCAGCACACCTTTATATCTGATTGCCATACGAGTTATCAACATTCGCCAATTCAGTTTGATCAAATACATCCTGATCCAAATTCGTATTTTTCATTCGCGCACAAGCAGCTGAAATGTCTCCGTATGTTGAGTTGATTCCAACAGATTTAACATCCGCTGTGTGTCCGTTGTGAAGAACTTCTCCAAAATTCATCGATCCGTTCCTCGCCATACCATTAATTCTTGTGTTACAGATGTTAATAACTCCTGCCATGGCCATACCACCTTTTCTTAAAATGAATTCGTACATCGTATGCTGTAACAAGCCTATGTGTGAAAGATTTTCAAAAAGTGAAAAGCAAGGTACAAATACTAGTGAAATTATTCATTTCACCCTGCTTCACCCAAAGTTTCCACATGTTTTTATGCTTTTTCTGTTACAATAAATGCATAAGTTATTTTTCATCCATATTGTTTGAAGGAGGATACGTAATATGGACGAACCAAAAGATATTCAACCTAAAGTAGAAAAAAGTTTCGAACTGATTGGCAAGAAGTGGACAGGATTAATCATTTATGTACTTATGAGCGGTCCTAAACGCTTTAGTGAATTAAATGAAAGTATACCAGCCTTAAGCAGAAGGCTTTTGACAGAACGGATTAAAGAGCTTGAAGACCACGGCATCGTTGTCCGAAATGTTATTCCCGACCGCCCTATTCGTTCTGAATATTCGCTGACTCAAAAAGGAACAGAGCTAGGCAAAATATTAGGGCCGATTAGCCAGTGGGCAGAAAGCTGGGTCCAAGATTAATGTCAGTTACTAAAACTACTCCATAGAAAGGATGAGCATCATGGCAAATGTTCTCTATATTACTGCACACCCTTTAGCTGAAGACGAATCACTTAGCATGGCTGTGGGGAAAGAATTTATAGACGTATATAAGCAAACACATCCAGAAGATGATGTGGTTCATTTAGATTTATATCAAGCAGATATTCCATACTTAGATGCAGACGTATTTAACGGCTGGAAAAAGCTTCGTTCTCACTCTTCCATCCAGGATTTATCAACGGATGAACGATTAAAAGTGGGACGATTAGCCGAACTAGGCGGACAGTTCGTACTCGCTGACAAATATATTTTTGTCACGCCAATGTGGAATTTCTCTGTTCCTGCGATTATGAAAACGTACATTGATGCGATTACCGTGTCAGGTAAAACCTTTACATATACAAAAGAAGGCGCTCAGGGATTGCTTAAAGGAAAAAAAGCGATTCACATTCAATCTCGCGGAGACGTGTATTCAGAAGGCCCTGAAATGGCAAGAGAAATGGGCCACCGCTATTTAGAAATTATGATGGACTTCTTTGGAATCGAAGCGTTTGAAAGCATTATTATCGAAGGGCAAGTAAAATTCCCGGATCAAATTCCGCAAATTAAAGAAAAAGCACTCCAAAAAGCCCATTCAATGGCCAAAACGTTTTAAATTCAAGAGAAAAGAAAAAGACCTCGAAGCAGATCGAGGTCTTTTTCTTTTCTCTTCCCTCCCTTATATTTCCCTTGAAATAATGATCACCTTCCTGCTCGTTTTACGCTGAAAATAGATTTAAAGGAAAGATAAAACGCTGTTATTTTTTGTTACTATTAATAACGCACGAAGCAAAAATACACGATTTTTCTTTTTTATTTTTTAATTATCTACGTTCAAAAAAGATAGTTCCTCTAAATGAATAACGTTTAAAATAACGCTTTAAAATGAAAAAAACCTTTGTTTTTAAAGGGTTTAGCTACAAAACCCAAAAGCGTAATATTCTTAAAAACGTTTGTGAATATGATAAAACCCAATAAAAAACCTTTGACTAAATTTGTTACGTAAGTTACTATTAATAACGTAGTAGATGTTTTCGAACATATTATCTTTAATTCATGAAACAACATTTATATATTGAAGACAGAAAGGTGAAAAGAATTATGGCAAAAGTATTATATATTACAGCAAACCCTAACGATGCTACGCAATCATTCAGTATGGCTGCGGGAGACGCATTTATTAATGAGTATAAAGAAGTGAACCCAACGGATGAGATTGTTCACGTTAATTTATATCAAGAACATATCCCTCACATCGACGGCGATGTATTCAGCGGATGGGGCAAACTTGGAAGCGGCGCAGAATTTGACGCGCTTACTCCTGAAGAACAGCGCAAAGTTGCTCGTTTAAACGAGTTAAGTGACCAATTTGCTCAAGCGGACAAATATGTATTTGTTACACCAATGTGGAACTTCTCATTCCCACCAGTGATGAAAGCATACTTAGATGCTGTAGCAGTAGCTGGAAAATCATTCAAATATACAGCAGAAGGTTCTGTAGGTCTATTAACAGATAAAAAAGCGTATCATATTCAAGCAAACGGCGGTATCTACTCTCGCGGCCCTGCTGGTGAATTAGAGATGGGTCACCGCTATATGCGCATTATGATGAACTTCTTCGGCGTTCCTTCTATCGGAAGCCTATTTGTAGAAGGACAGGCTGCAATGCCAGATAAAGCACAAGAAATTAAAGAAGACGGCATTGCTCGCGCTAAAGAAGCTGCACGTACGTTCTAATAACAAATATAAGCATAAAAAAAGGAACATCTCCCCGTGTTCCTTTTTTTTATGCTTGCCATTATAGCTTTGCGTCCCCGCGCAGCAGCGAATAAACATATGTATCAAACGGGATGCCGTTTTGGAACAGGTACTCTCTTAGCGTCCCTTCCTTTTTAAATCCTAATTTGCTCAACAAGGCGATAGATCCACTATTTTGCGTAAATACAATCGCTCCTATACGATTGTATTGAAGTTCGTTGAAGCCATAAGAAATCGCTTCATGAACGGCTTCTGTTGCGTATCCTTTGTTCCAATACTCCGGAAAAAGAGCATAGCTTACTTTTGCTTTCTTATGCTCAGAAGACCACTCTTGAAACCCTATTGTTCCAATCAGCTTTTCTTTTCCTTTTAGCTGAATCCCCCATTTAATCAATTGTTTTTCTTCGTATCCTTTAGAAAAATTCTTAATGATCTCCTTCACTTGGTTGATCGATTCTAAAGGTTTTTGCCCGTAATAGCGCAGAACCTCTTCATCAGAAAAGCATTTTAAAATCTCACCGGCATCATCTTCTACAATTTTTCTTAATATCAGCCGTTTTGTCTCTAATTCTGGAAACATTTTCTTCCCTCTTTTCTGCGCAGCTTATCTATCTACGGTAAACCATACTATTCTCCTCTCAACTAGCAATATCCTGCTAAAACCTTACCCGGGAGGACTCATTTCCTATCCAAATAGTCGATTTACAGCGGAGGTAGTGGTATTTTATATAGTGGGCATAAGTTGCTTTTTATCAACACAGAGGCGGTGAACGCAGAAATGAACCAAGATAAAGAATTGCTGTCCACGATACACGCTCTTCAAAAGGAGCTGCAGCAAGAAAAAGAAAACCGTGCGTATATGCAAAAAGATATGGACGAACTAAGAAGCGCTTTATTACAATCAGAACAAGTAAAACAAAACTTAATTGATCAGCTAGAAAAGAAAGTCGATTTGATTTTAACGTTGATTCAAAAAGGAGACGCATAAAGGAATGGATTTTTTTAAAAACAGCAAAATACTATACACTATTGTGGCACTTGTTATTGCCCTCATCGCTGTATTTACCAACAATTCGCCCATTTCCCTCATTCAGCAGCATGAAAATTCAAGCAGTACATCGAGTAGCACACCGGACACTACATCAAGCAACCAATGCTCTGCAGAGACTCAAAGCGACAGATTATTTACCGGCAAAGAACTTGTCTTACAAGAAGGAAATGATAAATATGGATATTGCCACATTGTCGCGCATATGCAAAAACCAGGCGTTAACAATTATCAAGGTAAAAGCCAATTCAGCAAGTATTTAAATGAAAAACAAGCGATGTCTGTTGCTGAAGAAGTCATCAACGAAGGCGAAGACGGCACCAACAATAAATCTGGCAACTACGTTAAAGAAAAGTATATTAGTTCTTTAAACCAAGAAGTTAGAGTTGTATATACTGACTACAGAGGCAAAGACTACGACTACAGCGTAACGACCATGTATCCAATTGGTCATTAATAATAATGCAGTTAATAAAAGCAGGCGCATGCCTGCTTTTTTTATTTTACCTCTATTTATGATTTACACCTTTAAAAAAGTCTCTGTAAATTTACAGTAGCACTTTTACCTCTTGGACATATTCTAAATATAAAAAAGAAACAGCCCCTTGCTTCTTTTTTTAGAAAGAGGTTACAAATGAGTAACAAGTACAGAGTTAGAAAAAACGTATTACATCTTACCGACATGGAAAAAAGAGATTTTGTTCGTACCGTGCTAATACTAAAGGAAAAAGGGATATATGACCGCTATATAGCGTGGCATGGTGCAGCGGGTAAATTTCATACGCCTCCGGGCAGCGATCGAAATGCAGCACATATGAGTTCTGCTTTTTTGCCATGGCATCGTGAATACCTTTTACGATTCGAGCATGACCTTCAGTCAATCAATTCAGAAGTAACCCTTCCTTATTGGGAATGGGAAACGGATGCACAGATGCAAGATCCATCACAATCAAAAATTTGGAGTGCAGATTTTATGGGCGGAAACGGAAATCCTAAAAAAGATTTTATCGTCGACACCGGTCCGTTTGCAGCTGGGCGCTGGACGACGATCGATGAACAAGGAAATCCTTCCGGCGGGCTAAAACGTAATTTTGGAGCAACGAAAGAGGCACCTACACTCCCTACTCGAGATGATGTTCTCAATGCTTTAAAAATAACTCAGTATGATACGCCGCCTTGGGATATGACCAGCCAAAACAGCTTTCGTAATCAGCTTGAAGGATTTATTAACGGGCCGCAGCTTCACAATCGCGTACACCGTTGGGTTGGCGGACAGATGGGCGTTGTACCTACTGCTCCGAATGATCCTGTCTTCTTTTTACACCACGCAAATGTGGATCGTATTTGGGCTGTATGGCAAATTGTTCATCGTAATCAAAACTATCAGCCGATGAAAAACGGGCCATTTGGTCAAAACTTTAGAGATCCGATGTACCCTTGGAATACAACCCCTGAAGACGTTATGAACCATCGAAAGCTTGGGTACGTATACGATATAGAATTAAGAAAATCAAAACGTTCCTCATAACCCGTTCTATAAACAGCAGTATACAATCAAAAACAGGTAACCCCCTTCCCTTCTGACATAACTTATAAGACCACAAGCATCGTAAAACTCACTGCTTCATTTCCATTCACCATAAAATATAGTTAATCAACCATAATTGGGCTGTGAATAAGCTTCATATAAGGACCTTGGAACATATGAATAAGTTATCAAAGCTTTATAAAAGTTTTATAAATGAAGGGAAGATATCAAAATGCATAATAACGTAAACGCACCTTTTAGTTCTAATGAAAATATGCCATTCTCACCTGCTATGGCTCACCACGCCTATACAGCTCCTGCTTATGAGCACATGATTCCACACTGCGGGTATTCAATGCCGGACTATGGATATATGGTTCCTGAATGTGGATATGGCGTTCCTCACCACGGATGTAATGGTTTTGCCATTATCATCGTACTGTTTATTTTACTCATTATTATTGGTGCATGTGGTTGCGGTTTCTGGCACGATGAGTGTTAACCTAAAAAACTCCAGTATAAATACTGGAGTTTTTTCATGTCTTAATAGGCGGTAGGCACCTTCAGAATTCTATAGCGTTTCATCCAAATCTAGCGGTCTCAGCTTTTCTTCGATTTCTTTGCGCTTCGGCTCTAAAAATGGCGGCAGGGCTAATGTTTGGCCCATCGTTTCAAGCGGTTCATCGGTCGCAAATCCAGGTGTGTCCGTTGATAATTCAAATAAAATGCCGTTTGGTTCTCTGAAATAAAGTGCTTTGAAATAGTATCGTTCTACTTTACCGGAATTCGGCAGGCTGTTTTCATTTAATCGAGCTGCCCACTTATTGTATTCTTCTTCATTTGGAACACGGAATGCAACGTGATGAACGCCACCGCGCCCTAAGCGAACTTTCGGCAAATCAGGTCTCGTTTCAATATGAACTTCGGCTCCGCTTCCGCCTTCACCTGTTGCATAAACCAAAATATCTCTATGATCTCCTGCAAGAGATGGATAAGAACCCACGTAGCGAAATCCCATAATATTTGTCAGTACGTCAACAGTTGGTTCTGGCGTACCCACCGTTAGCGTGACCGGTCCTAAGCCGATAATCGCATGTTCTAATGGAATGTCTTCGCACTTCCAAGGCACACCTGCTCTTACCCCTTTTTCACCGTTGTCCGCAACAAGAAGCAAACGTGTACCTTCATAATCTTTAAATGCTAACGTATCACGATTAGCTCGTTTAGCTATTTCTTCATATTCCACTCCGTACTGCTCAAAGCGATTTTTCCAAAAGTGTAAAGAATCCGTACTTTTAACGCGAAGCGAAACAGTCGAAATGTCAGATGCACCTTGATGCGTTCTTGCAAGTCCCGGAATATCAAAAAACGTTACTTCCGTTCCTGGCGTCCCTTCTCCATCTGCATAAAACAAGTGGTAAGACTGAGTGTTATCTTGATTCACCGTTTTTTTTACTAATCGCATGCCTAAAACTTTGGTGAAAAACTGATAGTTTTTCTCAGCTTTCCCCGTCAAAATAGATACATGATGCAACCCTAACAATTCCATCTGCTCCGCCTCTTTTCATAATATATAAATTTTTTAATTTCCACTAAAATTATCTTTAATTTAATTATCTTTAATTAAAGATAATTTTAAAGGATATACAGCCTGTTTGTCAATAACAAGAAAATGTTGTGAACATAAAAAAGAAACTAAACACATAGTTAGTTTCTCTTTATCTTCCCTTTAACAAACTGCTGATCTTTTCCAACAGCGGTTACTTTTTAAGCACGCGCTGCACATTTTGCTTCATCAGCTCCGCAATTTTTGTTTCATTTTCACGAGACGTCTGCTCTAATTTTTCTATGACTAACTGCTGTCTTTCGACTGAATGATTTTGACTTATCTTTTGTTTGCCTTCTATTTTGCTGATGTCGATTTTAAACCCAATGATTCCTTTACTTAAACCATTCATATAAGCAGGATCAACGTCATTTAGTGTATATGTACTGCTCGGGCTTTCATATTTCTCCACCATCTTCCTCAGCAGCCCAAGCAGTTCTGTTGGTGCTTCAATCACTTTCATGGTGCCATACACGTGAACAGCTTCATAATTCCATGTTGGTACAGCTTGATTCGTTTCATACCAAGACGGTGAAATATAACAGTGAGGCCCTTGAAACACAACCAAAATTTCTTGATTTTCAGCATCTTTCCACTGCAGATTCGGACGAGCAAAATGTCCATATAAAGCTTTTTCTTTCCGGTTTAACATCAGGGGCAAATGAGTAGCATAAGGCTTTTCATTATGATACGAAAACAAAGTGGCAAATCCATTGTCTTCAATAAATTCATACATTATTTGTTCCTCATTCACTTTAAAATACTTTGGAATATACATCGGCGCTTCTCCTTTATCTCTTATTTAGTAAAAGATATAATACTATACGTGTTTGCAACAGCGTCAGTTATGAACTTTTTATGGAGGTCAGCAAACATTTAACCATCTATGAATGGATTTTTTAAGAAGCTTATGCTACACTGCTGCGATGTAAACCGCTGCTTTTTTATATGTATTTATTTAGCACATAATGTAATTAGATACATGTTTGTTAAATAAAGCTTCAGAAACTCAAAAAAAGAAGAGCTTGTTTAAAACAGCTCCTTTCTCACGTTTATCTATACAATTGAGGATTTTTTTCTCGTTTGATAGGTCCGCCTTTGGCTATATGCCACTCAATGACGCAGTCCGTCAAACGATCGTATACGTCGTCTTCTAAATACGGATCTTCTGTCGAAGTGAGCAAGGTGTGAACATCGGCTTTTATTTCGGCTAACATAGCTGTGCTGAATACGTCCGGATCATTCAATACGTCTAGTATATATAGCACCAGCATCTTAAATCCGCCGTCCCAATTGGCATTTCCGTTGCCTTGAGCTTCACAGCGAAGCTTTTCAATGGCCCGGATGACTTCTCCTTCTACGATATCCGACTGCCCATTTCTCGGGACATAGTTTAACCATAGTTCTTTTGCTTCGTCAAAATACTTCATTCTGAACTCCTTCTTTCAAAACTTTATTCCTTTTTGTTCCTTTGATTTATTGCCGTTCCAAATGCAACACCTAAGGCCGTGCCGACCGCAATGCCGAACCCAATATTATCCATAAGCATACCGAGAGAAGCCCCCATCGCAACGCCCATCCCTAACCCCATTCCTAGATAATCTGTCTTTTTCTTTTCTTCAGACAAAAAAACCTCTCCTTTTTCTACTATTTTATTGATACCTTTTATACGTAAAAACCGCGCTAAAAGTTTCATAAAAATGGAAAAAATCAGTCGTTGTAACTGCTTTTTATTTTTAGATGATGAGCTGATAAATGGCCTCTCCGAGCAGCAAAACTGACGTAAGTATGCAGATCACTCCAAATACGTACGTCGTTTTACGTGCAGAAAAATACAAACAACTCAACAGGGAAAGGTATCCAAAACTTAAGAAAAGGGCATTTTAAAAGTAACGAAATTTTTCTTACTTAAAAGGATGGATTACATTGACAGCAAACCAACAGGAATATCTAAAAAAGATACATAGCATACAAGAAAATCTAGCCAAAACGTGGGCTGAATACTGGCAGCAATACTCCACTCCAGGCTCTTGGCAGTTTTGGGTTACCTTGGGGGCTTTCATTTTACCTTTAGTCATTCTCTATTTTTTTATTGATCGAAAAAAAGCCTTTCACTTAGGGTTTTATGGATTTAACGTGCACGTTTGGTTTCACTATAGTGACACCGCTGGAGTTTATAACGGGCTGTGGACGTATCCTTACCAAATCAACACAATCATACCCGTAAGCTTTAGCCTAGATGCTTCGCTTATTCCTGTCTCTTTTATGCTTCTTTATCAATGGACAATTAACCATCATAAAAATTACTATGTATATGCAACTGTTCTTTGTTTGTTTTTTGCTTTTATTTTCAAACCGCTATTAACAGGGATTGGCTTTTTTCAGCTGCATGAATGGGCTACTTACGGTTATTTATTTGTATTTTATCTGGGTGTGATACTGCTATCAAAATGGATTACCAATCTGTTTCTTTATTTTGAAAAACAGCATTAAATTTGATAAGTGTCATCAATAAAAAACGTAAGCATCTTCAAAAGACCTTACGTTTTTTTGATTGTTTTCTTACTAGTTGTCTGCCTTCTCAAAAAATAGAGGGCTTTTCTCATTGTTAATTTAGAACATGCTGCATCTAGCAATAATAAAACTTCTGTTAGCAGCAAAAATCTCACTTTTTCTAAGCCCTGCTTAAATTAGCATTGTATAAGTCCATTAAACTGCTTAAATCATCCAGCAACGGGCAGTGGCCTACGCCTTTCATAATTTTTAACGTCGCATTTTCCCCTATGCCTTTCGCGATGTCAGATGCATCTCTTGTGGAAACCATCTTATCTTCATCGCCTTGAATAACCATAGTAGGGATCGTAATTTTTTCCACCTCTCCTGACCCTTCCACAACACCATTAAAATCGTTTGAAATATTAAATCTCATGAGTGCGTAATTGATATCAATTAAATTTCGCTGCTTGATCGTTCCTTCTAAATATGTTTCAAATTGATCAGCAGACGGCTTATTTTTTGTATATAAAAATTGACGCAGCATCATTTTTAAAAACCATGTGTTTTTTGTTTCTTTTGCGTTTTCTACCATTCTAAATGCTTCTTTTACTTCTTCTTTGGTTTGTATAAAGTTGTTAGGAATAGGCAGTTCTAGGAACGTTCTTCTTGGAATGGGGTAGCCTTTAATGTTGACGGAGCTTAAGAGAATTAAATTTTTGGCATCATTCGGATGATCAATCACATATTGCATAGCAACTGCTCCTCCTAATGACCACCCGCTTATTGTAAAAGCAGACAACTTTAAAGCATCCGCAAACAGTTTGACATCATCTGATAAGTCTTTGATTGTGTGGATAGGTGTATGATAAGTGGAGTCTCCAAATCCTCTTAAATCGATCGCATAAGCTGTGATATGTTCTGGAAGTTCATTCATTAACACATCCCAGTTAAGGGAAGAGTTCATGTTTCCGTGAATTAACAAAAGTACCTCTTTTCCGCCTTTTTTCATTCGGTAATTTACTGTTTCTCCATTCGGTAACTCTACTTTTGCTTGTTCTAAAACAGATACGGTCATCGCTATTTTCCTCTTTTCTTATATAATTAGAACGATCGGTAGCATTTATTTTTTAATACCCTATTTATCAAGATTTAAGCAGTTAGAAAGAAGTTGTGCAAAAGCCAACATAATGCTATGTTATTCTACTTGCTAAAAAAGACAGCCAAATATGCGATTCGGCTGCCTTTTTATAATGAAGAAATATACGAATGAGCAACAAGGCCATTACTTTTTCGGTGCGTCTAATGCTTGATAGGCAAGCTGATATTTCCCGCCTTCAGCCACTTCTGCATGGTACAGAGCTTTAAGAGCAAAGTTTTTTTCAAGGCTGTGCTCTTTCATCAGTCCATTCAGCTTACCTTGCAGTTCCTGATTGTCTTTAATGAGCTGCTTCATCTGTGATTTTAAATATTTCATGGTGTTTTCCGCTCCTTTCACTTGATGAATATCTATCAAGTATATCACTTAAGGATAGGATAATGGTAAAACGACTTACAATTAAGCGATTAAATCTGTACAGCTCTGTTCTTTAAGCGTCCTACAAGCGGAACGACGATGATGCCAGCGATAACAACTTGCATCACATTCCCCGGTATAGAGCCAAGCGGAAGGATCCAATTATGATAAAGAATCACTTCGGCAAAATAGTAGCCTACGATTTTTACAATCAGCGCAGCAGCAACTGCCAGTGTGTTCACAAGTGCTCTTTTACCAGGTGCTTTTTCTGAGATAAGACCTGCTAAAAAGCCCATTGCCCCTACGATAATAAACGTAAACGGCGCCCATGCTGTCCAGCCGGAGATGAGGTCGAATAACCCCATTCCAAAAGCCCCGGCGATGGCTCCTGTCTTTTTGCCGTAAATAAAGGCTGCTATAAAAAGAGGAACGTTGCCTAAATGGATGAGGCCTCCGTTACCCATGATTGGAAGCTTGATGTTGATAAACATTGTCGCTACAAACGTCAGTGCGATAAAAAGTGCATGCATAGATAAAGCTTTGATTTTGGTTGATTCTCTTGGTGAGTATGTTGAATTCATCTGTTGACCTCTTTCTTTTTTTACTACTATCATACTCCTAATTACATACTTAATAAATACGTAAAACTATTTATTTAGTAAGATATATCATTCTAGCAGCACAAAGGGATCCGGCAACTTCACAAATTGTCCTATCCGTTCTTAAAAAAATAAAGCTGCTTCTGCTTCCTTTAGCAGACTGCGGCGCCTAATTTTTGTTATGGTAAAGAGTCTGTTCGGGCATAATATGAGCAAATCGTTCTTTTTCAAGAGTTGACGAAGGCTGATAAATATGAGAAGTTATATGTTTGTAGAAATGAATGGAATAACCTAGAATTCCAGCGGAACCTGTTACTATAATTGTACTGATATTGACCAAGTTCGTTCAGATTGTGGCAGTCATGATTTTTACATACAGTAAGCAAGTTATAGGAGGAGCAAGAATGGATAATAACGATATTTTAATTAGATTACGATATGCCTTGGATTTAAAAAATACAGAAATGGTAGAGATCTTTAATCTTGGCGGAGTAGACGTAACAAAAGAAGACGTATTAAAGATCCTTACGAGAACGCCGGACGAAGAAGACGAGGATGCAGTTCATGAGGACGAACACATCACGTGCAGTAACAATATGTTAGATTCTTTTTTAAACGGTTTTATTACCTTTAAAAGAGGAGAACAAGACCCTAAACCAGGGCAAGCACCTCCAGCGCCGGTTCAAAGCAATCAAAATATGTATAACGTCTTATTAAAGAAAGTAAAAATTGCTTTGTCCCTAACCAGTGAAGAGATGTTAGAAGTATTCGACGACGGTGGCATACGTGTATCTAAAGCAGAATTAGGTGCTTTATTACGAAAAAAAGGCCACAAAAATTACAAACCGTGCAAAGAGAATTTTGCACGAAAATTCCTAAGAGGCTTAACCGTACAATATAGAGGATAAAATGATACACACTTTTTCAAATCAGAGTATCCATTATGAAATACGATATAAAAATCGAAGTTCTTTTGCGATTAAAGTAGACGGATACGGAACGGTCGAAGTCCTTGCTCCCAAAGGAACGTCTACTGAACAAGTACGGATGTTATTAGAGAACAACTGGGCATTGATTCAGCAAAAAATAAACGAAATGAAAGATAGAACGCATGGACCAAAGAAAAAAGTCTATGAACACGGAGAACGCTTTTTGTATGTAGGAAAAAACTATCCGATACAGATTCATCACGATTCGACCATTACAAAGGATTCTGTAGTGTTTAAAGCGAACACGCTTCAGATTTATGTCAATCAGCACGACGATGAAGCGATAAAACAAGCGCTCAAACGCTTTTACTATCAACAATGTAAAGCGCTAGTAACCAAGAGTATCTCCTCCTATCAAAAACATTTTAAAACAAAGCCGCGCTCGATTTCGATTTCGGATAGCAAAAAAGCGTGGGGCACGTGTGATTCCAAGCGTCAGCTAACCTTTAACTGGCGGCTGGCAATGGCACCGCAGCACGTCATTGATTACGTAATCGTTCATGAAATGTGCCACATGGTTCACATGAATCACGACCGGTCGTTTTGGCGTCTTGTCGGGAAAATTATGCCCGATTATCGTGAACAAGAGAACTGGCTGGCAATGTCGAGCTGGGAAATGACGGTGTAGTACCACTAAATAAGAAAAGAGCAGGAGCCCCAGAGGCACACTGCTCTTTTTTTATCTTTAACTATAGCGATATTTTCTTAAATCTTTTAAAATAGAAATTTCTTTTAACAATTCTTCTCCGACATTTGTTTCTAAAACCATTTTTCTTTCTAGTTCTTTGTCAACCAATCGCTTTACGGATAAGACGTCCGTTCCTTCTAATAAAATCTCTTCTTTTGAATTAAAGTGTTTGTGAGCGACTAGCTGCATGCCGTAAGAATTATATAATAATGTATATCCAGCAATCCCTGTTGTGGACTGATACGCTTTTGAAAAACCGCCGTCAATAACAATCATCTTTCCATTTGCTTTGACCGGGTTTTCTCCTTCAATTTCTTTGACTGGCGTATGCCCATTGATAATATGACCATGATCAGGATTTAATTTAAATTCTTCCAGGATGTTTCGGCAGACTTCCTCATTTTCCCGTAAATAGTAGTATGGATTCTTCTTCTCTTTATGCGTTGTTTTATCACTTATAAAATATCTTTCAAACGTCGTCATTGCACGTTTCCCAAAGAGTGATGAATATTCTCCTGTCCATAGATACCAGACCATATCTGTTGCCAAATCATCCGTTTCTTCAGGATGTGCAAAAGCCTCTTGTAAATAATGTTCAAACACATCAAGCAAGTTACGGCCTGCATACGTTTTATCTTCTATCGTCATCTTTTCCATGTTTCCTTGTTCATCTAAAGGAATGCAGCCGTGTATTAATAAGTTTCCGTTGTATTTCAAATAAAGGCTGCCTTTTTTCATCAGAAACTTCATATGTCTCGCCAGCTTTTCCGAATGCTGCACAGAAAGCAGCAGTCTTTCCATCACCTGCTCTTCTTCTTCTAATAGCTGATCAGGCTGCGCCGGGTTAATCGTTGCAAAGCAGCTGTTTTCTAGCTGATACGTGTTTCCGTATATCGTAATTTCATTTTTATCATAATCAATTTTTTCAAGCAACAGCCTTTCTGACATATTAAAGAAAGGACGTCTTTTTATAATCGGACTTTCAAGCTTGAATTGAATCATCGCAATGGCCTGATGAATTTTCGTAATTTGTAGTCGCTCGTGATCGGATAGTTTATCACTTGAGCTTACTTTTGGTCTAAAAGCGGGATTATCATCATAATATTTCTCCGCCAGGTTAAGCAGCGGTCTCAGGTTAATGCCATATACGTCTTCAATAATATCTAGATTGTCGTATCTCGCGCAGATACGAATAATATTGGCAAGACACACTTTCGAACCCGCAAAAGCCCCTAGCCATAGCACATCGTGATTTCCCCACTGAATATCAACGGAGTGATAGTTAATCAGCGTATCCATAATTTTATCCGGTTCAGGTCCACGGTCATAAATATCCCCTACTACGTGCAGGTGGTCCACAACCAATCTTTGCGTCGTATAAGCAAGCCCTATAATAAGCTTATCGGCTTGTCCTAGAGAAATAATCTGCTGAACAATCTTTGTATAGTACTGTTCTTTATTTGTAAATTCATCCGTTTTATATAGCAGCTCTTCAATAATGTACACAAATTGATTTGGCAATGCTTTACGCAGTTTAGAACGCGTGTATTTAGAAGAAGCGTACGAAATGAGATTAAGCATACGATCAATGATTTCTGTATACCATTGATAGAGTTCCTTTTTGTTTCGAAACTGCGCTTTAATTAACGGTAATTTTTCTTCAGGATAATACACTAATGTCGCAAATTCATTGATTTCTTTGTCAGATAATACATTTTTAAAAAGGTCTTTAATTTTCTCTTTTACATTTCCCGAACCGTTTCGCAGCACGTGCTGAAAGGCTTGATATTCGCCGTGTAAATCACTGACAAAATGTTCGGTCCCCTTTGGCAGATGAAGAATAGCTTCAAGGTTAATAATTTCGGTTACCACTTTTTCTTCCGTATCATACTTTTGTGCAAGTAAATCTAGATATTTTGTGTTCAAAACTATGTATCCCCTTTCAACGTTCACCATTTAATATAATCACCGTTATAATCCTGTAAGATAAATTGTGATTATAATGTTACGCACCTCTTATTTAACTCTTTTCTCTCCATGCCTCACCTCTTTATTTTAACCTATTTTACGTATAGGTAAAATGGTATAAAGTCTATTTGTCTATAAAGATTAACCGATCTTGCCCCCTTAAAGATGACAGCTAGCTGGTAACTTAAAAAAACCTGCTGATCTCAGTCAGCAGGTTCGATACATATGAAAGAAGCGCACATAATTAAGAAAGTTTACTCCGACCTCTATACCATAGCAGATTTTTTCTTCCCCCGCTGTGAGAAAACGCACAGCGCCAGATCCTTTGTGGTGGTACGATAAAGATGACCTTTCTGAGACAGGAAAAGTCATCCTTTGTATTATATAAGAGTCATCATTCTGTTGAATCTCTGTTCTTTTATGTTCAGAGATTTTTTCTGTTGAATTTGTTGGATGACGAGAAAAATCATCACATTAATATCTGCTGATACCTTATCCACTCTAATTCTGACCGTTTCACTATTTCAGCATATCCGGTTTTAAAACCCGCCCCTAAGCAAGTTAGCTGTACAACGGGCGCCTTGTACTAAATGGATTTTACGATATAAAAAAGCAGCGGATGTAAAACATCACGCTGCTTTTCTGATCTCTACACCCCAACCTAAAAGTGGATTATTGCAGAGTGTTCGTACAAATGTATTGATTTGTGAACTTAGTGAATGTTATTCTTTCTGAAATTACCGCCTTTAACTTCCGCTACGTCATATACCGTAACAAAAGCCGTCGGGTCAATTTCGTTGATAATTTCTTTCATTTTGCTTTCTTCCAAGCGGTTGATTACGCATGTGATTTCCTTGAATTTTTCATGAGAATAACCGCCGTAAGCTTCTTTGTATGTAGCGCTTCGACCTAAACGATCACGTATTGTCTCTACCATTAACGCAGGCTGAGAAGTGATAATCTGGAAGGTTTTCGATCCGCTTAACCCTACTTCTACGATGTGAATAACTTTGGATGCAATAAAGTATGCAATTGCAGAAAGAATCGCGCCTTGCAGACCAAATACTAATGAAACGAAAATAAATACAAATGCATTTAAGAATAAAATAAGATCACTTGTTCCAAACGGCAGTTTTCGAGAAAGCAGCACGGCCAGCATATCGATGCCATCTAAGGCCCCGCCGTTACGAAGTGCAATTCCCATTCCAAACCCAAGGATAATACCGCCAACAACGGTTACGAGTAGTGTATCTCCTTCAATAATTGCTGGAGTGTGATGCATGAGGCTAGTACCGACAGCTAATGAGACAATTCCGAGGATGGAAAATATGGCAAAGCTTTTCCCAATTTGTTGATATCCTAACCATACAAAAGGAATGTTGATAACGGCGATGAGAACCCCAAGTGGCAAGCCAAATAGGTTTGAAGCGACGATGCTAATCCCTGTTACCCCTCCATCTGAAACATGGTTTGGAATTAAGACAGTTTCTAAGCCGTAAGCTGCAATAATTCCTCCGATAATAACCATTAATGCTCGGAAAGCAATTTTTAGCCGCTTAGGCCTGTGATGTTTTTTAGTTGTGTTCATATAATTCCTCACTTTTAGATGTTTTTTACTATTTAAGTTTACCACAAACGTTCTCTTTATTTGAACTAAGGAGGCTTACGTATCGTTTTTCAGCTCACATAGTGCAAACATAGAGAAAAGAGAAATTCTAGCTGTACAGACTCTATCCTTGCAATAAGTCCCTATTTCTGTTAAGTTTAAGAAGAATTATTTTTGTTCGGTAAAGATTGATAAGTTACATAACTTTCGTCTATAGATTTGAGCAAGGATAGTAACACAATGTGTGCGTGTCACACTAGGAGGCAACAATTATGGAACAAGGTAAAGTAAAATGGTTTAACGCAGAAAAAGGTTTTGGATTCATCGAACGCGAAAACGGAGACGATGTATTTGTACATTTCTCAGCAATCCAAAGCGAAGGCTTCAAATCTTTAGACGAAGGTCAAGCAGTTACATTTGATGTAGAACAAGGTCAACGCGGCCCTCAAGCTTCTAACGTTCAAAAAGCGTAATCCATCATAAATATAAAAAGACAGACTCCTTGGAGTCTGTCTTTTTCATTTCCTTGAAAATGTCATAATAAAACCCTATCCACTGAGGAATAGGGCTTATTAATACAAAAATAGTAATCGGTAATACAAATGGTAAATTCAGTATAGCATAGTATAGACAAAATCCAAACTATAAATCAATATTTATTCATGTTTCATTAATTCTTCTTCAAAGAAAAACGTACTTGGATATTTATCCACTGTATAAGAATATCTTTTCATGTTTTTCACATAATGGCTTTTTAAGATAATCACTCTTTCATTAGATGCTTTTATATTTACAATTTCTCCATTGGAAAATAAGCTTATACTCATATCCCTCATCCTCTCTCCTATCAAAAATAATCAAATTTTTAACTTTATTTATCGGGAAATATAATGTGCATCTCTTAAGGCTAATCCAGCGAAGGTTAGTTATTTTTGATACCTTCAGGCGTATGTGTACTCCTAAAGCATACAGTTCTATAACCATAAGGGGGGTTTTTCTCTTTTTTTGCGACACGACATTTTACATATAGGTAAACCTTCATTAATAGCATTCTGTCACAAATGTCTCTACTTATTTTTTAAGTAATCTTTTTAAATTATTAAAATCCAAAGCAAAAAGACCCCTATGTGGAGTCTTTTTTAGTTTTAATTATGCTACTTTATGAACGTTAGCAGCTTGTGCTCCACGTTGGCCTTGTTCGATATCAAACGTCACTTTTTGACCTTCTTCTAGTGATTTAAAGCCTTCACCTTGAATAGAGCTGAAATGTACGAATACATCGTCTCCGCCTTCAATTTCGATAAAGCCGAAGCCTTTGTCTGCATTAAACCATTTCACTGTACCTTGTTCCATAATAGTGCCTCCTGGTGTGGAATACTCCACGCTTGTATTACTACCCTTGTCCAACCATACTATCTTAAGATAAAAAATTCTATGGAAGAGATTTCTCTTCTCTCAATCTTATACCGAACAAAAATAATTAACTTAATCGTAACATACAGAATCAAAGATAGCAAATACAGGGAATGGGATAAATGATTGAATCATAAAAAGAGCCTTCTCTATGCGTTACAAGGAGAAGGCTCTTTTTAAGTGTTCATATTTTGCGCAGCAGTTAATGTAGCACCTGCTGTTTATTTACTTTATTTTTCTGTTTGCTCTGTATTCCACCATAATGAATCTTTTGGATTTTCAACCGCTTCATTGTATTCAGATTTAGAAGCAACCGTTGGGTATGAACCTTTGAGTGATTTTCCTGCTGTGTTCGCAAACAAGAATAAAATCACGAAAAATCCGATGATGCTCACGATGGTTAAATAAAACGCTGGAGCCAAGTGATTGCCTGTTGCATGAACTAACCATGTCGCAACTAACGGCGTCGTTCCTCCAAAGATAGACACTGAAACATTAAACGTGATCGCTAATGTTCGGTAGCGAATATCTGTGTAGAACATTGTTGGCAGCGTCCCTGGCATTGTTCCTTCATATGTAGCAAGGAAGATACCTAGAATAAGAATACCGATTGAAACAAAGACTAAACCATTTAAGTTAATTAAATAGAACGAAAAGGCTGACAGTAAGCTCAATCCGCCTAAACCGATTAAGAAAACTTTCTTGTTTCCGATTTTGTCGCTCAGTTTTCCAAACATAAGAGCAAGCGGCACCATTAAAATCATAACTGCCGTAATTAATACCGTACCAACTGTGTTTGATAAACCAATAATTTCATTCAAATAAGAAGGCATGTACGATAATAGCATATAGTTTGTAATGTTAAAGAAAGCCACGGCTACGAAACAAACAAACACATCTTTTTTGTGATTTTTTAAAATAGAGAGGAAGCTTTCTTCTTCAACTTCGTCTTCGTTGGAAAGTTCATTTTCAAAAATAGGTGTTTCCCCTAAACTTCTTCGTAAATAAAAACCAATAAGTCCTAAAGGCAATCCTAATAAGAAGGGAATTCTCCAGCCCCATGAGGCCATTTGTTTATCCGACAAAATAAAAAATAGTAAGCTAGCTAGCAGTGAAGCAAGAATATAACCAACAAGTGTACCGATTTCTAGTCCACTTCCAAGCACATTTCGCTTGTTATCTGGAGACGATTCTGCAATATACACCATCGCACCAGCATATTCACCACCAGTTGAAAAACCTTGAATGATTCGTGCAATTAATAAAAGGATGGGTGCCCATATACCGATTTGATCATATGTAGGTAACAACCCAATGAGTAATGTGGAAAAGGCCATTAAAATAATGGTAGTGGTTAAAACGACTTTCCTTCCTAACTTGTCCCCAATTCTACCGAATATAACACCGCCTAATGGACGCATTAAAAAGGCAATCGCAAATGTGGCAAATGTGAACACTAATTTGAGCTGATCATTTTCAACTGCACTAAAAAAGTTTTGACTAATAATTACGGCTAAATATGAATACAAGCCAAAGTCAAACCATTCCATCGCGTTTCCTACTCCTGTAGCAAAGACGCTTTTTTTAGCTTTGTCAATATCTACGACGTTAATTTTTTTCTTATTAAACTTCATTTCATTACGTCACCTCCGCGGTATACGATTATACAAGACTGAGTAGTAAAGTCAAATTTGACTTACTGTATTTCACACTTAAATGTGTTGTAACTCTCTTTATTTTTAAGTAAAAAACAAAAACTATTCATGTGATGTTAAATATTAAAAAAGGTTATGGCTAAAGGGATTGAAGCCAAAAAATGCTGAGGAAGGAACGCTAACAAATAAATGAATTAAAACCAAAATAAACTTTTTTTATTTCAACGTACAATTCATTGCTATTTAAAAAACGATTTTCGCCTAAAATAGGGATCGTTTTCGATGGAATTACAGTCGCTAAAATAGTAACTTGTCGTTAAAGAGAGCGCATCTGGTTTACACTTTTATTGGTATCAATTTCCACTCAGGTTATCTGACAATTATTGTTACAACCCATTAGATATAAGCTTTATTTTGTAATAGATACACTGTTTCTATTACAAAAATTATGTAGCCTTAAAAATAAATATAAAGCTCGTTCTAACAAGTGAAGCAATGGATGATTCGGTCCATAGAATAAAACTTTAAGAGTTGGCTGGGGGTCGAGGGATAAAAATTCAACTCCTTTCTCCGTATAATCGTTCGTGGCTTCAAGTAAGTTTTCTACTGTAAAAGCAAGCTGGTTTACAGTGTTACTTTTGGCATATTCTTCAACTTGCGTAATATGCCAGCTCTACTCCCTCACCACGCTGTTTTCCGGATAGAAAGATACTCTCTTTCTTCTCTTAGATACCCCATATGACGAACTTTAAACCTAAATACACCCGTATAGTTTTGAATATAAAGATTCACAATTATTACATTTTTTTACATTTGGTAAACGTTTTATCTGCGTTAACATAAAAAAATAGACCTTCGCTTAGAAGAAGATCTATTTTTTTACTCGCTTTATTTTTTAGTAAGGCTGCCATTTCGCTCTAAAACAGGGACTTCAATATCTACTGTGTTTGGATATTTAACTCCAAGCCCTGTATTTAAAGCAACAACCGTTTCATTTTCTTTGATCCATCCTTCTTCTCGCAAACGGCGTGCAGCTAGAAATGTAGCTGCGCCTTCAGGACAAATAAACGAACCTTCAAGCTGCGCAACCTTTTTTTGTTCTTCCACAATCTTATCTTCATCCACCGCAATCGCACATCCATTTGTATTGTATACGGCTTCTAAAACTAAGAAGTCTCCAATTGCTTTTGGTACGTTAATACCAAAGGCAATGGTTGAAGAATCCGGCCAAAATTCAGATTCTTGTTTTCTTTCATTCCATGCTTTTACAATAGGCGCACAGTTTTCAGCTTGTACCGCAACTAAACGAGGAAGATCACCTTTAATCCAGCCAAGCTCTTTTAATTCATTTAACGCTTTATAGATGCCGATTAAACCAACCCCTCCTCCTGTTGGATATAAAATCACATCAGGAAGATTCCAAGAAAACTGTTCAGCAATTTCCAGGCCCATTGTTTTTTTACCTTCAATTCGGTACGGCTCTTTAAGCGTAGAAGCGTCATAAAGACCCCAGGCTTTAATAGCTTCACCGACAATTTTACCGGCATCGCTGATGAGTCCATCTACTAAGTAAAGGTCAGCGCCAGCGACAGCACACTCATTTCGTGTAATAACAGGCGCATCTTTTGGCATCACAACAGTTGCTTTTATGTCAGCGCGTGACGAATAAAGCGACCAAGCGGCTCCGGCGTTCCCATTTGTAGGCATCGCTAACTGTTCAACGCCCAGTTCTTTTGCTTTTGACACCCCTACAGCGGCGCCTCTAGCTTTAAATGATCCCGTTGGAATAATGCCTTCATCTTTCATATATAAGTTTGGAATGTCCATTTCTTTACCTAGCTTAGGCATTTTTATAAGCGGAGTCATCCCTTCTCCTAAGGAAACGACGTTTTCTGGATCTTCTACTGGAAGCAATTCATGATATCTCCATAGATTCGGTTCTCTACTTTTGACATCTCCTGGACTTAGATTGTCTTTCAGTCTCTCTAAATCATACGCTACTAATAAAGGTGAGCCACATTCACATAATTGATGTTTTTCTTTTGGACTATATTCTCTTTTACATTTAGGACAATATAAGTGAGAAACATAACTGAACGGCATCATACACACTCCTTTAAATTCTGTAAACATACTACCCTATATATATTATAATTTATATTATTTTTATCAGAATTGTAAGGTATGATTTACCCATCATTTTATTGAATATTAATAAAAGCCTAAAAACCCCTGTTATAGTAGGGTTTTTAGGCTTCTTTCCACTTTGTTTATATTACTTTTTTAGATTTACCCATCATTACCTCATCTGCGGATATGAACTTTTGATAGTTCTCTCCCTGTTCCTAAACAGATTTATTCATACTTTCTTTCTTAAAGATTCCTATTAACAGCGTAACAAGTCCTATTAAAAAGAAAAACGGAAACAATAACATCATTAATGCAACTCCCGCAAAACCTTCTTCCTGGCTAATCGCAAACAAAATCGAAACGACCCATGAAAAGAACGGAGCTATGATCAATATGGTTGTTGTTCCCCACACTATATATTTTCTTTTAGCTCCTTTCCCTTGGCTTAGTCCGCTTGCAAACATCAGACCTACTACTAAAACCGTTAACGCAACTCCAATTGCCATTTCATCACCGCCTTTAGCAGCTATTTTATTTCTGGCTTTACAGCGTTTTCTTTTTTGCCTCTTGGACGGAGATGAATGCACTTGTAATAACGAGTAAGATCAAACCTTCTCCGATAATCATCAAACCTTTTATTTGAATGTCTAAAGCATCAAATCCGCTTATTTTGGCA
Organism: Priestia sp. 10L35; assembly: GCF_056395685.1. Taxonomy (NCBI): domain Bacteria; kingdom Bacillati; phylum Bacillota; class Bacilli; order Caryophanales; family Bacillaceae; genus Priestia; species Priestia sp. 10L35. The sequence goes on from NZ_JBFTKA010000003.1 coordinate 656,529, forward strand.
AAAGCGTAAAGAAGTAAAAATAAACCGAACAACACCGTAACAAAGGAAATAACAAGGGCAACTATTCTTTTGTTAAACGCAATACTTATAAAAAGGAAGACCGTAAATACGATACTAATGGCCATACAATTAGTTAGAATAAAAGACATAAACACCCCCTTAAATACCTTTTTATTTCATTAATCTTACTCAAACCTAAACCCAATTCCACCATCTACAATAATATTTTGACCCGTAACAAAAGATGCGTCATCCGAAAGAAGCCACTTTACTGCTTTTGCCGCTTCAAGCGGCTCACCAATTCTGCCTAGCGCGTTTAGCTTTTGATAGGATTCATTGAGCTTTGCTTTTTCACCTGAAGATAGATTTGAAAATTTTTCTTCTAACATAGGCGTACGAAATGCGCCTGGGCAAAAAGAGTTAATTCTTATATGTTGATGGCCATATTCTTGAGCAACTGACTTCGTTAAAGCGATCACACCGCTTTTTCCAGCCGCATATACGCCAGTCCCCGCTGAGCATAAAATCGCGTCCATTGATGATGTATTTACAATTACACCGCTGTTTTGTTTGGTCATTACCTGCAGCTGATACTTCATACAAAGCCATACACTTTTTAACGTAACGTTAATTAAATGATTAAAGTCCTCTTCTTTGAATTCATGTGTAGCACTAGAGGAAGCCTCAGTGTTAGCCGCATTGTTAAAGCCCACGTCAATTTTTCCAAATGTAGAGTATGTTTGGCTAACAAGGTTTTTAACATCTTGACTATTCGTTACATCGGTTTTGATAAAAAGAGATCGAGGAGACCACTTTCTTAATCCAGAAAGAGCTTCTTCTCCTTTTTCACTATTTCTAGAAGCGATCACAACATGCATGCCCTCTTTTGCGAGTAATTCCGCTGTTGCTAAACCAATCCCCGACGTTCCACCCGTAATAATACCTACCTTTTCTTCAAACATATCTTTCTCCCCTTTTGCGTTTAATAAGATCTCAACCAATTAAATTTAGCAGCATTATTAGTCATAAGAGTTATTCAGTTTTGGAGAGATTAATACCTGCTTCGGAACTCTAAAAAGAGAGTGAGACACAACTAAAGCAATTCAATCTACAGGCGAGCAAATTGGAGAAAGGAGCTAGTATAGGTCACTTGCTACACCGCTGTTGATTTCCGTGCAAGGCTTCGCCTTGCCCTCCAATCAATCACTAGAAGCACCTACCCACATAAACGAAACCTACGTTCATCACAACAACAAAAAATCCGAACGAGTTTGATTCTCCATAAAGAATCTCCATTCATCGTTCAGATTTTTCTTTAACTAAAATACTGTTGTTACAGTCTCTTTTGATTAGCTACTAATCTGATGTTGAGAAACTGATAAAGTAGATTTTCGATTCCATAAATAAAAGGCATATCCGCTTAAAAATAGAAGCAGCGCGTAATTAACAAGGAAAGAATCGTTAGCGTCGACAGGGCTTGTAAACTGGAGAAAATTATTTAAGCCGTGGAATGCAATCGTAATTCCAATCGATTGACCGTTAACGATCAGCAAAGCCAGCACCAACCCAATAACAAATGCAAATAAAATTTGAAAAATTGTATTTGCTACCGATTGACCGCTTAGTATATTCAAACTGTGCGTAAAGGCAAATAGAAACGATGATAGAAGAACCGCCACTTTATAGCTTTTTGCTGACAGCAGATTAAGGATAAATCCTCTAAATACCATCTCTTCTACAAATGCTATGACTAGAGTTTGGGTAAGCAAAATAAGAACAAGATCAGCAATGGAACTTCCGTGTACACCTTTGTTGCCAATGAGGATAATAAGCAAATACAAAAGAAGCGGAGAAAGAAACAGGATTCTCGTTCTAAACGACATGTTTTGTTGAAAGGAGAAAAAATGCGGCCACTTTTTTGTTTTTGTTAGATAAAATGCTATTCCAATCGCCAAAGGGACGATTCCTAAAAACTGAAGATAATGTGTAGCAGGATGCGTCATGCTCACGTATGCACCGTTTACCACAAACCAAAAGATAACTAAGATTTCTAGGCCAATAACTTTCCACAAAAGCTTTGACTTGATCATCACTACGCCACCTTTCTGCTTTAGGCTTCATTGATAACCTATACTATTCGTTTTAAGGATTTTATATGTTTTCATCCTTTTATCATTTGAGCTCAAAGGCCATGTGAAGCAACGCTTTTTCCTTTTAAAATAAGAAGGTAGTTCCTTACTTTTTTAATGTAACTACACAAGGTACAAAAATACACAAAACCCTGCCCACGTGACATAATCACTGAACTCCATTTTTTTACCGCCTCTAACAAGTACACTAAGTACCCAATTGGAAACACTTCCTTCAGGCGTTTTGTGTATATATCTGCTGGCTAAAGCGTATCCTCCCACTCGAAATAAGTAATAGCTTACTAAACATAAAAAAGATATGGTCATAAAATTTAAATTTAACTCTTTCACCTAGTACACCTCATTATTTTTCTACTATTTCATAGGATAGCTTACGCAGCTTGTTCTTTTACCCTTGTTCGTAAAAGTCCTTTTTGATATCTCGCAAAAGTTTTAAGATACCTTTATAAAAACAAGCAATTAGCATTCCAGCCATGTTGGTTACCATCGTGATTGTAAGATTGCCGATAATCAGGCTAAGAAAAGTACCAAGAAACATGATGCCTATTCCGATATAAAAACCTGGGTGAAGCAGTTCATCGTCGTCTTCTTTTTCTTCTTCCCGAATATTTATTCTGCTTTGTAATGCAACATCACTTTTAATAAATTCATCAATGGTTGTTCCATAGATGTCCCCTAACTTTAAAAGATGCTGGATCTCAGGATAGCTCTGATTATTTTCCCACTTATGTATGTTTTGTACAGATACCCCCACTTGCTTAGCAACCTCTTCCTGAGACATCTTTTGTTCTTCTCTTAATTTTTCTAGCTGATTTCCTAACCTCAACTCATTCACCTCTATGACTGTAGCAGCGTGTAAACAGAATCTGATTGCACTACGTTTTCTCGTTTCCTACAATTCTAACATATTGTGGTAAAAAAGAAAGAAACAGTTAATAAGGCGTATACCAAAGCCTGAAGCGACGGTAATAAAAAATAGTGAGAATTCTCATGTGTAAAAAATGAAAGAATGCACTTTTATCTCTATCCTTTTATTGTTTATACTAAATAGTGGATTGTACGAACGTAGAAATAAAAAAGGAGGCAAAATAACGATGGAAATGCTGCTTATTTATATATTTGTTATGGCTCTTATTGGACTCATTATTTGGAGAAAGATGAAAAAGAAAAATAAGCCCATTAAAAAGAATGGACTTGGTATATTAGCACCTATTTTTTTCATATTGATTGCATTTTCACTTAGTCTAAGTCAGCTGATGCACATACCGGGCCAGCCCTTTCACTTACCACCCTACTGGGAAATGCTGATTGCTGGTGTATTAGGTGTTATATTTGGACTTATTATGCTTAGCCAAACGGACTATGAAGTAAGAGAAGACGGCTTCATTTACTCAAAGCCAAATAAAAATTTTAAATATGTGATTATTGCTATTATCTTCATAAGAATGGCTTTGAGCCAGTACTTTAAAGGGTTAGATTCGATAGACTTCGCGGTCTTAACGATGACGCTAGCCTTTATATATATTGTTATTTGGAGAGTTGGCAGCTATCTAAAATTTCGTAAATTAAACGGTGATAATTACAGCGTAAATGCTGGGTAATCATCAATATGAATGGTCCTTCTTTCTGCTTGGAAAGAAGGATTTTTTGTCATAGGGAGTAAAAGTACCGCCTGTTGTGTAAGACAATAAATATGTTGTATAATACAATATGTGTTTTTTATAACGGTAGTCTATATATAAAAATAAAACAGATTAAATTAAAAATGTACCTGGTCATCCACTGTTTGATTTACAGGTAGATTATGAAAGGAATCATACTATGACATTTATCAATTCTGTAACAGGCCCAGTCAACGCGTCAGAACTAGGGCTAACGTTAATCCATGAGCATATGCGTGTTCGTTCTGAATCTGTTCACGCACAGTTTCCTCATTTATATAATGAAAAACAAGAAATCGCAAAAGCAGTCGAACAAGTAAATCGCGCAAAGAAGCTCGGAGTCAAAACCATCTGTGATCCTACGGTGATGGAACAAGGGCGAGATATTCGTTTTATTGAAAAAATTGCCCGTGAAACGGACACTCAAATCATCGCAGCTACGGGAATTTATACGTATAACTACATCCCTACCCATTTTCAAACTCACAGCATTGACTATATGGCAGATCTGTTTGTTCGAGATATCGAAGTCGGCATTCAAAACACGTCGATTAAAGCAGGCTTTCTAAAATGCGCTACAGATGCACCTGGCGTAACGGCCGATGTAGAAAAAGTAATGCGTGCCGTGGCACGCGCTCATAAAAAAACGGGCGTGCCGATTATGACCCATTCACACCCTGCAAGCGGCACAAGCTTAAAGCAGCTTGATATCTTACTGGATGAAGGCGCTAATCCGAATCAAATTCTGATTGGACATACGGGAGATACGGATAACCTTGAATATATTTCAAACATTTTAAATCAAGGGGCTTTTATTGGAATGGACCGCTACGGTTTGACAAGAGAATGTTCAACTGAAAATAGAAATAACACGGTCATTGAGTTAGCCAAACAAGGATACTCAAACCGCATGTTTCTATCACAAGACTACTGCTGTACAATGGACTGGTTTCCAGAAGGCGTAATTGAAGAACGTTTTCCAAAATGGTCAATGAGCTTTGTGTTAGAAGAAGTGGTGCCGGAATTAAAAAGAAAAGGCGTAACCGAACAGCAGATTCAGCACATGCTTTTTGATAACGCCCGCTGTTGGTTTGAAGGAAAGTAATTGAGATAGTCTTTTTCATTACTACTAAAACCCCCACTGTCTAAGCCTACAGCGGGGGTTTTTACGCGTATTATTTTATATGCTTACATTAACCAGTTTTTCTTAATAGCTTTTGTTTTTCTTGACTCTTTTTCACCATAAAGTGTACACCACACAGGCATAATCCAACGGCTATTCCTACTGTCAAATTTGTAAATACCGTTAACAAAAAAGTCGTGAGTAAAACCAGCGAATGAAATGATCTTTCTTTTATCACTTTTGCAAACTGTTCTTTTTTACTTATATTCCACGCTACGACCATCAAAACTGGAGCGAGACTGGCAAGCGCCACGTATGAAGCGTACGGAGCGAGCACTAGCAGCACAATCAACACAAAGATAGCGTGCGTGATTCCTGCAATTGGAGAGGAAGCGCCGTTTTTAATATTGGTAACCGTTCTTGCAATTTCTCCTGCTGCGGGAATACCTGAAAACATCGGCGTTACCATGTTTACGATTCCCTGGCCAATCAGTTCTTTTTTGCTGCTGTGCTTTGATTTTGTCATTTCATCTGCAACGCGAGCTGTCAGTAAAGATTGTAACCCTACAAGTATAGCAATGACAAATGCAGAAGGTAAAAGAGTGACCACCCTCTCCACTGTTATATCTGGAAACGCTGGCGCCGGGAAATGACGAGGTATCTCTCCGTAAATGGAACCAATGGTTTCAAACTGATTTGCAAAGAAAAAAGATGCCAAGCCCGTTGATACAATAATTCCAAGTAAATAAGACATTCCCAGCGACTTAGGTGAAAAGTAAAGAACAATTAAAATCGTAGCTAAGCACAATCCTGCTGTAGCGATACTATAGATGTTGATGAAGTGTAAATTACCAAAGATCTCTTTTATATTCAAATGAAAAAACTGAAATTTGTCAATCGCGTGCAACCCAAGGAAGTTTGGTATCTGCCCGCTAAAGATAATCAGCGCAATTCCCGACTGAAATCCTACAATAATAGAGGACGGAAAATACTTGATTAAAGCTCCTACTTTACATAGCGCAAAGATAATGAGGAGAATTCCGGACATAAAGCCGGCAATTAATAAGTTTTCATAGCCATATTGCAACACAATCCCTAATAAAACAGGAACAAACGCACCGGTAGGTCCCGCGATTTGAAACCTACATCCACCTAAAATAGCAATTAGCAAGCCCGCTACAATCGTTGTATAAAGTCCTGTAACAGGCGATATTCCAGAAGCTATCGCAAATCCTAACCCTAAAGGTATAGCTATAATACCAACAACAATACCCGATAGTATATCTTTCTTCAAATGCTGCAAGGAGTAATTTCGAAAAACCTCTAGATTCATAAGTGTACATCAGCCTCCATTTTAAGTAGTGAGGTTACCCATTCGTATTTTCGTCATACAACCTTATTGAGCTTTCAACCATTCAAAATAAGGTGGGCTACTCGATTACTTTTATTTTAAAGGAGACAACTTACAAAAAAATAAAGAGGAAATTAGAAGTTTCTTAGCGAGTTATTAAAATTTTCTTAAAAATTTGCGTTATTTATTCTTTTAGTTATTTTTTAGATGGAATTAGGTGAAACCTATATTTCTATATATCAGCCAAGACAGTTAGACCCTATAGTAGCTATAGAGTCGATGTGGCTAGACTGTACTTAGTTGGGGAGAATTTTTAAGGTCGAATAGACGACAGCGCTACCTCCATTGGTTTAACTATATTCGAATCCATAGGGCGCTTGGTTGCATAAGTCGTATTGATCACAAACTTGAACACTTTAAAAAAGTTGTCTCGTTTAGTGTTGACATATCATAGTTACTATAAAACACGTTGTCGGAATCCTAAAAAGATATATAATACCAGTTCTTGTGTATCTTTTCTATTTCATCAAACTTCAGACCAAAATCGCCTGATGAAGGTTTACGGTTGTTTGGGTCATACACAAAACCTGAGAAATGGCCGAAGAGCCCAAGATTTGTAAAGAAAAGTACGGAGGTTGCCTCTCCTTTGGTTTCTACTGCGACCTCATCTCGACCTCTAGATACGCTCACGTACTCTTTCGGTAAATCAACTAGAGATGAGAGGTCGGGTTCATTGGGTAAAAAATTGAACGATGGGTAGTTGGCTTCATCCGGTTTCAGGATACCTTTTTGTATTTTAGCTGCCACTTCTTCTCTCTTCTGCTGATGGAGTTTAAAGTTTATGTCTAAATTAAGCTGCTCAAACGGAATGAAGAACCACAGCACAACGGTTATCACTTGAATGACTAAAGGCAGCCACTTTCTACTGCTAAACAGATAAATTCCTGTCCACAGCGTTAGTAGTAAAAAGAAAGGAATGACAAAGAATAACCATATATACGGACTTACGTATTTCCCTATCCGATCATCTAAATCCCATTGAAACAGTGACAATAAAAAAACAAGTAAACTACTACATAACGATAAAATTAAGGTTAAATGACGTTTCACACATTTCCCTCTCTCTGAAATAATTCTTTTTTAACCTTCATTCTTTATAATTCGTTATTTACTATAGTTCTATGAATCCGCTTTAAGAATTCTCTTATTATTCTAGAAAGACCATTATTAGCGTTATAAAAGTAGCCAAAAGAATAAGTTTTGTAATGCGGAGGAGCAAAGTTAACGACTACATATTGATCACTTCTAGATAAGCCGGCATCTGTTTTAAATGCGTAGTCAAATCCTATATTTATTGCCGTATTATTTTCCAATGTATTACGAATTGTATCTACATTATTGGTAGTAAACAAGATATCAAATGGTAATGAACTAAAACCTTTCATAAATTCCTGAATATATTTATCGTTATATAAAACAATTGGCTGGTTGAGCAACATCTCTTCAGTAATGAGTGTTTGTTTGGCTAATGGCGACTTCTTATTTACTGCTGCTACCATATGGCCATCTAATAACTTTTTAAATACCAAGTTCCGATACTTTGTTTCTTCTTTTTCTGTATAAGTAATAAAACCTACATCTACCTCCCCCTCTAGAACTTTATCTATAATATACTCGGTGCTATTTTCATAGACAGAAGCCTTTATGTTCGGATATTCTCTTTTAATTTCTGTTATTAAGTGAACGAGAATCTCCATTGGTCCTGGGTAGGTTGCAATCTTTATTTCACCATTCATTGTATTTGTATACGCTTCTGCTTCATCCATAAATTCTTGAATTTTCAATAAAGCAGAATTGGCCTTTTCAATTAACCTATGACCTTCTTCAGTTGGAATAGATCCTCTTCTAGAACGATGAAAAATCATTATATTTAGTTCTTTCTCTAAATTTTTTATAGATTGGCTTAGTGCAGGTAACGTAATATGCAGATTATTAGCTGCTTCTTTTAGTGAACCCGTTTTATCTATTTCCACCATATGTTTTAACTGTTCAATATTCATAATGCCCTCTTTTTCTTTTAGTTAAGTATTACTTAACAATCGTTAATATTAACTAAATTTACCATAAGGATATCTGATTGTATACTTATAGGTATAGTAAAAGAAATGACACAAGGAGATGTAGTATATGAAGGCGCTAAGATGGCATAATCAAAAAGATATTCGTCTTGAAGAAATAAATGAACCGGTTGTACAGGCTGGTCAGGTAAAAATGAAAGTTAAATGGTGTGGAATTTGCGGTAGTGATTTGCATGAATACTTAGGCGGTCCCATCTTTATTCCAGTTGATAGACCGCACCCTCTCACTAATGAGGTTGCTCCAGTGACGCTTGGACATGAATTCTCAGGTGAAGTAGTAGAGATTGGAGAAGGTGTAACTCGTTATAAAGTGGGTGATCGTGTGGTAGTTGAGCCAATCTTTGCTACACATGGACACCAAGGTGCTTATAACCTAGATGAACAAATGGGATTCTTAGGTTTAGCCGGAGGCGGTGGAGGTCTTAGTGAATATGTTGCTGTAGACGAAGAACTTTTATTCAAACTTCCAGATGATTTATCTTTTGAACAAGGTGCTCTAGTAGAACCAGCGGCAGTAGCTCTTTATGCAGTACGTTCAAGTAAAGTGAAAGCAGGAGACAAAGTTGCTGTATTTGGATGTGGCCCCATTGGACTTCTTGTCATTGAAGCGTTGAAAGCAGCAGGTGCAACCGATATTTATGCAGTTGAATTATCTCCAGAAAGACAAGCGAAAGCAGAAGAATTAGGAGCAATCATCATCAATCCTGCTGAAGTTGAAGATACGGTAGCTGAAATTGGTAGATTAACTGACGGTGGCGTAGATGTATCTTTTGAAGTAACAGGCGTACCTATTGTATTACGTCAAGCAATCCAATCTACAGGAATTGGTGGAGAAACTATTATCGTTAGCATATGGGAAAAAGGAGCAGAAATTCTACCAAATGATATTGTAATGAAAGAACGAACTGTTAAAGGAATCATTGGCTATCGTAACGTGTTCCCAGCGGTATTATCTCTTATGCAAAAAGGATACTTCTCAGCCGAAAAGTTAGTAACGAAAAAGATAGCTCTAGACGATGTAATTGAAGAAGGATTCGAAAGCCTGATTAAGGAAAAAAACCAAGTTAAAATTTTGGTTGAATCAGAACAGCGATAATAAGGATTTCTCTAGGCCACTGATAGTAATTAGTGGCTTTTCAGCTCTTTAATAGTATTCAGCCGAGATGTGTGCAGAGTTCCATCAACATAATTTGACAGTGTAGAAGAATTAACGAGTGAACTCCAGGACCATCCCCGTTGATTTAATTACATTCGAATCCATGGGATGCTTAGTTACATGAATTTCATAGATTACAGACTTTAACACCTAAAAAAGTTGTTTCATCTAATACTAACATATCAATAGGTTAGTTCATGAGGACTAGACAGATATAAAATACGCCACCTTTTCCAACAAAATAAAGAACTAGGGGCCATTCCGTAAACAACTTAGCTATGAAACTTTTTATTTTCTTTGTTCTTTTGATGCTCTACAAAAAATGAGACTGGGACTGCACCAATACATATACCAATTGAAATAAACAGCGCCTGGTTCAGCTGAAAACTCGTATTTTCTACTGCTTTACTATAAATCATAAAACATACGAAGCTTAAAAAGCCTATAGCTAAAGGAATGAGCGCGTGCTTGTACCATTTCATTGTATTAATCTCTCCTCTTTTATAACAGGATAAAGTTAGAAAAACCCCCAGCTTCCAAGGTTATGATCATTTCCAAATTATCACATCTTCTTTTCCTTCCTTTTCCTTCTTATATTCTTCTTAAACAAGTTTAGCCAAATAGTCAACAGTGCCTCTCCAGAACTTACGAGTCCTCTTGAAATCATACGAAAATAAAAAAAGCAGGATTTCTCCTGCTTTTGTGCATATGTAATTCCTCTTCACTATGTCAACTCAGCGCTTTTAGCGAGCATAAAAGCAGAGATACTAAACAAAACAATAAATAAAGAAGCGGCATGTAACAGGAAAAAAAGAAATTTTTGACCGCCTTTAATGAAGAGCGAATAAATCATTCCAAGGATTGTTACTAAGATTAAAAGTGCTGCTGCTATTTTAATTACTATAGCAAAGAAAGCTCCCGCAAATACAATTGACGGAATAAAAGATGCTACAATAATGATATACAAAATCAGTGTAGCAATAAAAGCGTTTTTTGATACGTTTGAAGCCTGTTTAAACAAATTCCCCATATAATCTCCTTTCTCATTTTAAAACTGCATCTTTTACTATAATACATGTGCATAAAGGACACAATTAACTTTTGTAAAAGTGCTTATTACTTAAGCTTGATCACCAATCATATCCGTTATATTTTTGAGATCTTGTTTGCTTAGTTTATCAAATGTTCTAGCTGTTTTTTTGTTTGAATTATTTGTTGATAAATAGCCTTAAAGAACGCTTCGTAGTCTTTACTTCAAAATCAATTCATACTAAAATTCTCTCTTCCGGTAGATAGACAGCGCAATAAAGTAAGAAGCAATATACATTACCATCCCAAAAAGAGTATATAAGATAGGAACATACAAAGAAGAAGCAACCGGTAAGCTTGATGCCGCTAATATCTCGACGAAATAGCCAACAGCTCCCTGTAAAGCAATCGCAACGAAAAGGCCTCCCATGCCCCCTCCAAGTACTATTCCGTCAGATTTCTCTGCTCCGAATAGGTAAAGAAGCGGATAAGCAATTGCACCAGCGAAAAGTACGATAAATGTACCAAACGAAACGATATTTATTATATCCTCTACTGCACTCTGGGAAATAAGCGAATACATTGAAAAAACACCATAGGATAGGATGGTTCCGCTGACGACAATTAAAAAATAAAAAACATAGTGACTTTGCACCATATTTTTTCGACTAATCGGAAGAGTAAGCACGTATTTGTCATAGCCGGTCTTACTTTCTAATTTGATCACTTCAAGCGCTGGCATTGCCATTAATAAAATAATTAACATCGCTATAATACGGTAAAATGAAGGATCCGCAAAATAAAAGATGACCGCAGAAATAACTATCGCAAGCGCTGTGTACGTCAAAAAGCTTCGGTGAATGAGGTAGTAGTTCGTTAACAATAGACCTCTCATTTACGTTTCACTCCTCGTTAAAAGCACGCTTAGTTCTTCCATAGACATCGGTTCAGTTATAGTTTCATCTGGCAGCTGATGCTTATCTGATACTAATACGCGGATAGACGTATCATACGTTCTTTTTGCCACTATTACATCTTCTGGAAGTAAGTTCAGCTGTTCTTCATTCATAACAGCAATTGCATACTCCTGAAAAACTTTCTCTTTTTCTTCATTTAATAAAACCTCACCGTTTTTAATCACAACAAGGTGGCTCGCTATTTTTTCGACATCGCTCATAATGTGAGACGAAAGCAATATTCCGCTGTTTCCATCGCTGACAAATGCTTTTAATTCATCTAGTATTTGCTCTCTAGACGAAGGATCCAATCCTCCTGTCGCTTCATCTAACAGCAATAATTTAGCACGATGAGACAGCGCTACCGTTAGAGATAATTTCATCGACATGCCGCGTGAAAACGTATGTATTTTTTTATCTTCCGGCAGTGAAAAAGAATGAATCAACCGGTAAAAATCAGCTTCTTTCCAAGAATTAAATAGTTTCTTAAAAACGTTGTTTAGCTGTTTTATGGTCAAAGAAACCGGCAGATTAATCGCATCAAACACGACTCCAATATCTTCTTTAATCGCGGCATCTGTATTCAAATTGTCTTCACCAAATATTTCTACAGTTCCGCTATCTCTCGAAATTAATCCTAATACTGCTTTAAACGTCGTAGATTTCCCCGCTCCGTTATCACCAATAAATCCCACAATCGATCCAGGAGGTACATGAAATGAAACATCTTTTAAAACCTCATTTTGGCCAAACGATTTTGCCATGTTTCTAACTTCTAAAAGATTTGTCATTTGCTCACTTCACTTTCTCTATTAGTAGTTAGGTGTAATCATAGAAAGTAACTGATTTAGCCATTTTGACGGCACACGAAATCACCTTTTATTTACAAAAATGACTATTTAATACCAATTATAGCTAGTAAACTAGAAAAAGTCGATGATAACATAAAGGTTTGCTGCCCCTTCGTTTGTTTTTGATGACCGTAATATGTATGACAACATCTGCCTGTACTATTATATTCACTTATTGAAAGCACAAATAAAAAAAGGATCTGCTATATAAGATCCTTTTTTCTTCACTATAATTGATGACCCTGCTTTTTTTCTTTTTCACTTAATACGCAGTCGGTTATAAAACCAAGAATAAGTCCAAGGGCTACCGGTATTAAACCGCCTTTTGCTTCCATTTGAAAATTTTCCGGTTCATTTACATAAATCCACTGAACTGACAGTAACGAAATATGAAATGTGTTTCCGATAAAAAACAAAAGTGCTATTGTGCCAAATGTTACGCCGAATGAAATGATGTATTTCTTCACTGTACCCCCTCCTTTCATTAAAAGGCTAATCCCAATGGAGCAACCTCTTAGTTTCTTTATTCCACTTCAAACACTGCCTTTTCTTGAAAAAACTTCTTTAATACAAGAGACTGAAAAATCATAAACAAACTGCCCGTCATCCAGTATAAAACGAGACCAGACGGTGAAAATATTCTAAATGAAAGCACCATAAGGGGCGAAAGAATTTGAGATAACACTGCGTGCGATTGATTCATTCCTTCTACATCACTTTGTATAACTTTTGACTGTAAGTACGTAGCAACTGCCGCCGCGATTGGAAGAATAAAATACGGATCTGCATGTCCTAAGTCAAGCCACAAAAAAGATGATGCGCTAATTTAATAGCAGCATGCACAAAGAATGCCGTCATAATCGCAAATGATAAATACAGAAAAGCATCCGGTATAAACAATTCCATTTTTTCACATCCTTGTGGATTATTATATCTTATTTTCCTTAATTTAGGTTAAATGTTTTATGAAGCAGATATAATCTAAGGTAGCCCGCAAAATCGATTTTCTTATAGGAGTCAAAAAATAAGTTTCTTTTTGTAGCTGTCATTATACGGTTGATGAAATGACGTATAGACAATATACCGGGACACATATAATTCTAAAAATTTCTATTTTTATTAGTAAAAAGGATATTATTCCTTTTTATGTTATAATCAAAAAATATCATTTATAGGGAGTGAAACTATTGGAAACTAATACAAAACCTCAAGTAAACACCAACTCTATTGTTTCTCTAACTCTAGGTATCCTATCCATTTTTATTCCAATCATCGGGTTTATTACAGGTATTATCGGCATTATCCTCTATAAAAAAGCATCAAACGAAATAGCTGCTTCCAATCAAGGCGGTAAAGGACTCGCAATTGCCGGGCTGATTTGCAGTATAGTAGGCGTAATTTCTCAGCTGTTCTTTGTATTAGGGATTATTACGTTTATGTTTGCGGGAACGACGGTTGGCTATGAATAAAACAGGTAAATTAAAACAGGTAAGAAAATTGGGGTTTAGATAGGATTATTGAAACTTTTATACGAAAGAATAAAAGCTTGATTTTCGATTATCCGAAGATCAAGCTCTTAAAATTCAAACGTTAACTGTGACTCATTGTTACTAGACCTATAGCTTTTAATGTAAATTTCAAAGGAGAATAAAAAATTAAACCTATCGTTGAATCCAAAATAAAAGAAATCATAATTGTTTTACTTACTTTACTACTAGTAATCTCTGTGTTGCTTAACTGTTCTAGCTATTTTAATAGTACAGAGATACAAACTTTGACCTCAAGATGTTATGATAACGGCGGAGAAGCCATGGTAGAAATACATAATCCAATTACCAATGACTATTCTTTTGAATGTAAATAACTGAGTTATAAAACAGCTGGTCACTTAACAAGCTTACTTAAAAGAGGGCTAACGATTTAGCCCTCTTCTATACGTTAAAATATAACTATGGTCTTAACCTTATAGGAAAGGTGCTAACCCTGTCCGTTTTAACTGGAGTTACGTATAAAATTATTGAAAAGAGATACGGGAACAGAGCAGCTACACCAAAGGATGAGAGGTAATTTTGAGCGGGCTTACGATTTTGATTATTTCTGCAGGATGCTTACAAAAGGTTCTCTAAACGAGAACCTTTTTTCGTACCTTTTATGTACCTACTATGAAAAAAGATTGCCGATGAAGATAATAAATCCTGTCACTAGAATTAACCCAGCACTAATTACCACTGTTAGAATACTTCTTAGAGCCGATGCCCAATTGTTTATTCCAAAGAAACCTGCGATGCCGATAAAAAATAGAATAATTGCTAGACAAAAATTTATATTCAATAATGCTGAATAATAAAAAGCGATGAAAAAGAACACAACGCACAGTAGTGTAAAGATAAATGACCAAAAATTGATAACTCGTGCCATTTCAACTAACCTCCCCTACCTTTGAAACGTTCACGTTTAAACACATTCTTAAATCATTTATTTCGAGCCTGGTTTTAAACACTGCAAGAAAAAATCGCAAACTTCAGTTTGAATAAACTGCTTCTTTAAACTGCACAATAAATACTCTAATTCAAATTCCTGATAAAAGATCTTAGCAACAACCAATTTTAATTCTTCTACAGTTGGTTGTTCTGACACATATAGTTTATCTAACGCAAGGTTAAATGGAGAAAACAGCTGATCATCTTGATACCAGACGGAAATATCTTCACCTTTTATTCGGCAGCTAAACACACCTAGTATTTTTAAAAATGCCTGAACTTGATTTTCTTCAAACTCATGATCAATCGCAAACATAAAAAAAGGATGTTCCTCAGCGTTAATCATATGTTTCATCAAACTCATTTGATATTTTAATAGCTTTACTTCTTTTACTACGTCCAACTTCTTCACATCTTTCTTAAAAAAATCATCATACTATAATGCTATACTCTGTGAATTTTACCATAATATAGTAGTTACAATAAACCATTCATAGTACTTTTATCTATTTGTAATTAATTGGATAACAAGGTATATTGTTATAAATAGGAAATTACTTCATAAACTGAAAGCGAGGATACATATGGGCCTATTAATGATTGCTGCTATTATCACGTTATCCGTCATTTTGGATTACTTCATCTTTGACCATGATGATAAGCATTGGGGCTGGCTAAAAAAAGCTTCTAAACCAGTTAGAAGAAGTGTTATCGGCTGCTACTTGCTTATGTCATTTGTTATTTACGTCGGTTTAAGCCTTCCATATATCAAGCCTTTTTTATAAATATCAGTCTGCTTAAACTGGTTAGCCTGTAATTCTTACCCAAAAGTTACAGGCTAACCAACTCACTTAACCACCACTACAAATTGTTTATCTTCAAATGTAAACATTTCTCCTAATTCATAGATGTACTTCTTTTTATCTAATTTATAATGCTTTCCAAAATAAAGCGTTTTTAAGTTAATAAACGTATCTAGACTTGAATCTTTTTCTTCCGCTTCATCACCGTCCAAGCAAGAATATAATTCAATGTGACAGCCCTCTATCAGGTGTTCTTCAATATAAGTAAACAACTCTCTTATTGATTTAGAATGTGCATCACAAGATACTTCGTAGATATATGGCAAGGTGAATGCGTGCTCTATGTCACTGTACCCGTCGGTTAAGTGATTGATACTAATACCGTACGCATCTTCTTCTTTCTCGTAAATTGTAATTAGCTTATCTTTCTTTTGATTTTGATTAAAAGGAGAAACTTCGGATAAAGGCACCCGCGTTTCTTTTGTGCCAAAGCTTCCTGTAGGCAATTCATAAGGAGAACCTATATAATGATGTATCGTCATATTGGTCACTTCGCTTTCTCTTTGCTTATGTAAAATACTATTATTCTATCACTCTTATTAAGATTACATACAAATACAAGAAAAATATGTATAATAAAACCAGGAGGTGACAACATGAAGAAACTACTGTCTTTTCTATTTCTAGCCGCTCTTTATTTGTATGACTCTTCATACAATCATACTGCTTTTTTACATAACCCGGTTGTTTCTGCGTTTTTATATGTAGCTGCTATTTTAATTTGTGCGCTATTATTTGTAAATGTAAAAAGAGATAAAGCTGTTTAAGCAAGGAGATTACTATGAGCTATAAAATCGTATTCTTTGACGTGGACGGAACTCTTACTCATCACGAAAACGGGATTATTTCCACCAAAACTCGAGAGATTGTAAAAAGCTTAAAAGATAAAGGAATAAAAGTTGTTGCCGCAACAGGCAGACCTTTGTCTCTCTGTGAAGAAATTAAAGAATTAGGCATAGATACGCTTATTACCGCAAACGGATCGTTTACTGTACATAATGAAGAAGTCATTCATAAGCTGTCCATGGACAAGCACGTCGCGCGCGAAGTCTTTGAATACGCAGCCTCGCAAAATCACGGTCTTTCATTTTATACAAAAGAGCTCAGCATGAATGGAATTAAAGATGATAATATTTTAAAAGCCCTGAAGGAAACATTATCGCTCAGTGATTATCCTCAAATTAATGAGCGTATTTATGATGAAGATATTTATTTAATGTGTCTGTATGGTGATGACAAAACCGTTGGGCAGTATGCACAGCGATTTCCTCATTTACTATTTAAAAGATGGCATCCTTTTACCGTAAGTGTTCTTCAAGAAGAAATTACAAAATCGGTAGCTATCCTGAAGGTCTTAGACTATTTTAACATTGATCAGTCCGAGGCTATCGCATTCGGAGACGGAGAAAATGACATCGATATGATAGAATTAGCCGGCCTTGGAATTGCGATGGGCAACGGATCTGATAAGTTAAAAAACGCCGCTGATTTTGTCACGAAGAAATCGGGTGAAGACGGGATTGAGTTTGCCCTTAAAAAATTTAAAGTCCTATAGAAAAGTGGCACGCCTAGACAACTTATCTAAGCGTGCTTTTTTCTTTCCATAAATGTTTCAGGATGTAGCTCCTCCGATTGAATGACAATGGCTGTCATGCCGGTTTCACTTCCCGACGTATGCCACTCTCCTTTTTCCCACAGTACTGCTTCTCCACGTTTAATGGGTATTCGTTTTTGATTCTCTCCTGTTACCCATCCTTCACCTTCGACTACGATAAATAGCTGAGGTATAGGCGCTTCGTGATATCCTACTGTTCCTTCTCCTTCTATATACATATAGCCGATCGTAGCTGCTTCATTTGTTCGTGCCATTTTTACGTAAGTGGCTAAATGCGACTGATATTTTTCTACTTTTTTGCCATGTTCTTTACTGAATTTGTAGATTTTCAATGTGCATACCCTCTTTGTTTATTACGTTTTCTTATTTATTTTTATTGCGTTTAAGATACTCGGGCGGAGAAACAGACTCAACAAGTAAAGCACCGTCTAGCTGATCACGCGGTACAAATAAAGTTGGCATGGTACCACTTTCTAAAAAGATAGTTTTAGTGAATATCCACTTGTTTCCTGAAGTTTTTTCAAGCTGTGAAAAATCTGTAAATAAAGCTGGTGACTGCACTTGATGCATATAGTCCTCCAGACTTTTTTTAGGCGGGTTCTCTATTTTATATGGCTGTCCCGTGTCCGTATGTATTTCACCTTCATACATAAATAACCCTAAGTAATAAGACTGTTCTTTTATTTCATTAGAAACGATTGCTCCTAGTGGTTCAAAGCCTGTAAACGTTTTATATTGTTTGAAAATATGAAGGTTATGTGCCCAGATAATAATCTTTTCATTAGGGTACAGTTCTTGACAAATCCATTCTAAATTTTCCTTCATTCGCTTTTCTCTTAGTTTTTTATACGTCCGGTGATTATGGTGAATATAATTGATAAAATACAAACGGTTTTGCAGGCATCGAATAATTATTTTAACTTTACATACAAGCTCTTGATTTTCAAGATGCAAAACGTATTCTTCAAGTAGATAAGCTTCTAAATCTCCTATTACTACGCTTGCTTTTTCTTTAAACTCTGCAAACTCACGTAACATTTCTGCTGGAACTTTTTTTCTTCTCGCTTTATATTGCCCTAGTTGGTAATACCATTTATACACGCCTGCTTCAATGTATTCTATCTTTTCTATCATGTCTTCAGACACTACGGAACTCAGCTGCTGAACGAATTTCAAGAAAAGGTCAGGATTAGAAGAGGGATTAATATCTATTCCTATTAAACTTAAATCTGATTTTTTCATTAGCTGAAACAAAGACAGATTTTCTTTTGTTGCCCATAGGGAATAAATTGCATTTTTTAAAAAGTCTTCATCTGTAAACTCTTCTTTTAACTCATTAGCGCTATAGCATTCCGCTAATCCACTTTCAAATGCCAGTACGGTAAAATTCATTTCTTTATGTAGAAATTCTATTATTTTTGACTTCATCATATTATGTTCTCTTATGTTGTGACCGTTTTCTCCTAACCACACAATTCTTTTATTTTTTACTATATGACGGAGAAATTCAAACTCTTCAGGCATACATTCAGTTGGTTCTCTTAATTGGATTGAGTTTTCAGCTAGCCACTCCACAGAGTTTAAATACTTCTCTTTTCCTCTAAAAAAATTCCCATACCCTATCCTCATCCTCCTTTACTACATTACCTATTACTTCCATCTTACTAAAATACATCTAACACTTCACTATTTATGTCCAGTAACTGATCATTAGCAAAAAGACCTTATATATCTATAAGGCCCTAGCTTTCTAGAATCTTAGATTAATCCCTTCTGAGCTTTCTCTACACGTTCTTTGACTATTTTTTTAAACGCATGAGGATCATCTACCCGAATGGCGACCTGCTGGTATTTCTTTTTGATTCCCATAAAAAGCGTTGCTTCAATTGGAGACTTTAATGTTAGTAAAAGATCAGGATAAACTTTTGCAAAATCGCGTGCGATAAATTCAATCGTGGTATTAGGGATTTTTTGTTGGAGGATGTGAGCGTCTTCTGCTATTTCTTCAATATCTTTAAAAGAGATTTCCATACGCTTAGCTAAGCCAAACGAAATGTATATACGATCGTCTTCCACTCGTAAAGGGTTAAGCCTTAATGCTTGAATGTCTCCTAAAAAGAAAACAATGCTATAAATATTAAGGATCAGTAAAACGACTGAAAGAATGATAGACGTATTGTGCAGCAGCCAGTGAAGCCCTAATGTTTCAATGACAATCGCATGAATAATCATAATTTGAAACGTAATAAAACTAGAGCGTTTATACAGAGTAAACGTATTCCCTTCAGTATTCGGCTGCTTCTTCCACGTTCCAAACGCATAGTAAAACATCAGCATTTCTGAACAAAGGATGTGTATAAAAGTTTGTTTGGAGAACTTTTCGTTTACAGCCCGCGAAAAAGAAAATAAAAGCGGCAAAGAGCTTGATTTGATCCTTCTTAAAATAGGCGGTACGTTTTTAACTAGCATAAACAACAGTGAAAGTTCAAACAAAATAAGTAGTCCTTCTATGCCAACTCCTAGCCACATAACCGACTGAAAAGAAGCCAAGTATTCACTTGGAATGATAAAACGCGCAGCAATAAGGCCTGTAGCCATTAATACAATAAAGTACTTTAGCCTGAACTTACGCTGCCAAGCTAGAAATAAGAGCGGAGCCACAAGGCTTAAGTCTAAAATAGAACCTACTACTACTCCGTTGAAATCACCAGGCAACGACTGAAGTCCAAAAGAAGAATGATATAACACATAATTCGAGCTTATCACTAATAACAACAAGAAAAGAGCAACAAAAGAAACTGTTTTTTTATGAAGAACCAAACAACCCACCTCACTTTTAGTTGGTGAAACACAAAAATTCCTGTTACTTCCATTTTAGCAGTGAAGTTGACTTAAGTCACTTTGTAACGTGAGTTTGTTTTATAAAACCATTTTAAAAATATCTACTTTTCTTATAGCGGTTCTTCCATTCAAATAATTTACAATGTAAAAAGAGTTTAACATTTTTGGAACTGATGATACAATAATAAATGTAAAATACTTTTTACATTTATTATAAGGAGGATTAAAATGGATTGGGTTAAAATTGTGTATTCATTCATACTGTTAGTTTGCGGAATTTTGATTTTTGTTTCATCATCTTCGCGAAAAGGTGACGAAAGAAAGAAGTTTATCAGCACGAAGGCTCAATCGTATTCATTTATGATCGTTATTGGTGTACTAATTTTAGATGTTGTAGAGTCCATTTATCGGACTTTTCAAGGGAAAAGTTCTTATGATGGCATTGGCATTTCGCCGCTAATATTTCTGACAATGATTTCAGTTATATATTTAATAACGTTTCTCATGTACAGAAAAAAATACGGTGATTAAATGAACAATCTTAGTATGAAATTACGAAGTTCAGCTAATTTTTCCCGGTTAAACGATAAATATAGCCTCCCTTTATAATTAGCTTTTGACACAGCCTCTAGATGACATCCGACAGTAGATGAGCTTATTATAAGTGCTTTTAAAAGTAATAACTAGACCTCCTACTGAGGTTTTTTTTATGCACTCTTAAAATAAAACATCTCCCGTAACTAAAGTCAGGAGATGATATCATAAACGTTGAGTTCATTAGCGTTTTCTTACTCTCTATTCTGTTTCTCAAGTAATTCAATCACTCGATCATTTTGTTTAACAATCATTCTTAGCTTTGCTTCTAATGAACACAAAGTGATAAAAACGGCTATAAAACCTATAACGCCATAAAACATAACGGCTTCTTCCCTTTTTTAAAACAATCAACCATATACGCCCTACATCTCAAAAAAGCTATGTCTTTCCACTTTACAAACCCTAAGCGAAAACGTTTGATACCATTCTGTTTTCCCTTTGTGCTGTGCTGCGCGGTGAGCTGAATGTTCTTTCCATATTTTGATTGATTCTAAGGAATCCCAGTATGAAATGGTAATGCCTAAATCTTTGTCCCTGGCACTTTCTATTCCTAAAAAGCCTTTTTGTGCAGAAGCAAGCTCCACCATTTTGTCTGCCATGATTCCATAACCCTTCTCACCTTCTGTTCTTTCAGAAGCAAAAATAACGGCATAATAAGGCGGTTCGGGGGTTTTGGCAATTCCAGTCATATTGATTTCCTCCTTTAGAAGTCACATTAATAGTATAAGTACATGGTTATTTTTTTCTATTATATTTATCTTCTTTCAGCACTATTTTTATAAATTCCATTATAATACTTTTTTTAGTTTAACTACACGGAATGTAACATTTAATAGTATATAAAGATAAATATTCCATTTATGTGATATAGTCTTTTATATGCAAGCAATAAACAAATAGAAATGGAGTTTCAACATGAGGCACATAAGCAAGATCAGAACTGGGACCATTACGATAGCTTTGACGCTTGGATTAATGGGATGCAGTCACACAAGTTCAAACAATGCAAGCATAGATGGAAGCGAGGCAAAAAAAGAGCTGGCCATAGAGCTGAAATTTCTGCAAAACGAGTCTGAACGCTTAATCAATAAAGAGGGAAAGATAGAAGATAAAACGTTTCAAAGCTATAAAAACGATTTCAACCTGCTGTCTGCGTCTATTAATAGTACGTCAAAAGTAGAAACACAAAGTGATAGTGAGCTAAAAAAAAGCATAGCGCAATTAAAAAGAGATGTAGCTGCATTAACAGAAAAAGAATATGTAAAATCCTATAAAAGATTTAATTCAAGCAAGACTATCTATGAAGTTACGCTCATGAACAACATGTATGATGTTATAGATGCAACCAAGACTTCGGAAGGAAGCCATAACATGTCAGATTCATTTGATGATAAACACTTCCATTCTTCTGAAGCACAAATAAAAAAAGATATGGGGCCTGCAATTGATCATATTAACACCCTATCTAAATATAAAATAGAACTCATGCAAGATGAAATCCAAAAACATCGTGACAGTTATACAAAACTGCAGCTCGAACAATTAAAAAAAGCAACTCATAATTTTAATTTATCTCTCAACGATCAAATTAAATCGATTCAATTCTATCAACCTATAAGTGGAGATTATAATGTAAGCAGAAACTTTAGCTATGATTCCTATGATAAATATACGAATGCCTGTGTATACATTACTGACTTTGAATCTAATTTAGGAATTGCTAAGGCCGGTGAATTTTTAAAAAAGCTTTTCTAAAAAATTATTTTTAGAAAGGCTTTTTTTACTGTATTTATTACAAGCGCTAGTTCTTTATATCTTTTAACGCTCTATAGGCATTTGCTTCTCCTGAACCAAATAAAGCGTCGTGTCCTTTTTTGCCATAGTCAAAAGCTGTTTGCTTAATACGTGCTGTTACTTGAGCGGGTTTATACTCAGGGTGAGCTGCTTTAAGAACTCCCGCAATTCCAGCTACTTGAGGAGTTGCCATGGAAGTACCGGCGTTTAACTCATAGGAAGTCCCTAAATACGTAGGCCATGTACTCAGAATTAAATTGCTTGGATCAGCCGCTGCAGGATCATTGGTTTTGGCATATTTCTCTCCAAAATCCCCTCCTGGAGCCGCCACGTCAATGGCACTGTTTCCATAATTAGAGTAGAAAGCAAGCTGCTGAGTCGACCATTTTGTGGAAGCCGAAACATTAATCACTCCTGGCATTTGTGCCGGTACGACAGTTGCTGGCCCTTTGACACTTATACCATATGGTTCATACAAGGTATTTAAAAAGTCGTTTACTTCCTTTTTATTATCCAAATTTAAACTTTCGTTTCCGCTACCGGCTACTACCGTTACTCCATTTTTCACGGCATACTGAATGGCTCTTTTCCAAAGCAGCGTTTCAGCGATTGATTTATAACTTTCTCCTTCAATAGTCATCTTGTTATTATTATAGAAACGAAGAGACATATTAATAACATCTACTTTATCATTGGTTGCGGCAATAATTCCGTCTATAATCCAAGATGGCAGTCCTAGAGCTTGCTCTGAGTACAGTACGCGATAAGAACGTATTCCAAGTTCCGGTCCCACTCCCTTTACTTTTCCATTCGCACCAATGATTCCAGCAACGTGCGTACCGTGTCCGTTACGATCTTTTATATCTGCAGGATCCCCTGTTTCCGATTCGTCCATTCCAGCTGGAACAAGATTACGTCCGCCTAGTATATTATCTTTTAAATCAGGATGAGACTCATCAATACCGGTATCAATTACTCCTACCACTGCTTTATGAGTTGTACTACCATCTTTATTTTTATACCCGCCTGTTTCTAGCTCATAAGATTTTCTATCATTTGTCACTCGTTGAATATCCCATTGAGAGTCCCAATAATTCTCTGAATTCTGTGAGCTGATTATACTAGACTGATAGTTATAAGGACTAACTGCTGTTTTTTCCAAGCTTAGAGGAATTTCCCTGTTAGCAGCTTCGATTGAAGAATTTCCTTTTAAATTGTTAAGAAAAGAAGACTGTTCAGATTGAGCTTCTATTCCTCCTACTTCCGGCAGAGCTTTAGTGACTTTCCCACCAGCTTTTTGAATAATCTCTTGATAGTTGTCTGGTAATCCATTTTTAAAAGCAATTGCGTATGTGTTACTTATATTTTGATCTTGAGTCTTAGCTTGAGTAGGAACTCCGCCAACAGCAAACACTCCTGCTCCTACCGCAAGTGAAAGCACCGTATGTAGAATTTTTTTTTGCATATGTCCCCTCCTATATATGGAAATATTTATCATATACTATCTTATTACATAACCTTCAAAATTCCAAGTTTTTCTAATAGATTACGATTATTCAAAATAAGACTGGGGTTATATTTCACAAACAATAACCAAAATAAGGGTTTTAAAAGAGCTTTATAGCTCATTTATCGCGTAAAGAAACCTTATTATTTGATACATCAACTAATAAAGAGTAAAGTTTTTCTATAATAAAGAGTAAAAGCGAAAGGATGAGTAACATGTTTAAAGACGGTTATGTAAAAGTGAATAATGTAAACCTCCATTACGTGACAAAAGGTGAAGGCGAGCTTATGCTATTTTTACACGGATTCCCTTACTTTTGGTATACGTGGCACCATCAGTTAGAAGAGTTTTCGAAAGATTACCGCGTGGTAGCTGTAGATATGCGAGGCTATAACTTATCAGATAAGCCAGAAGAAATTTCTTCTTACAGCATGCCCCTTCTCATGGAAGATGTAAAACAGTTGATTGAAGCGTTTGGTGAAAAAGAATGTGTGTTAGTGGCACACGATTGGGGCGGCGCTGTTGCATGGGCATTTGCTTATACATATCCGCAGTATGTCAAAAAGTTAGTGATGTTTGATGCACCGCACCCTTACACATTTATAAGAGAACTTGCTGAAAATCCTGCTCAACGAGAAGCAAGCAGCTATATGAGCTTTTTCCAACAGCCAAATTCTCAAGATGAGCTACTCGCCAATAATAGTGAAAAGCTAAGAAATATGCTGACGGAGCCCGGCATTAAAAAAGGCTATTTAACTAAAGAAGAAGAAGCTAAATATGTAGAGGCCTGGAATCAGCCAAATGCAATGAAATCCATGCTTAACTACTATCGTGCGTCTTCTCTTTACCCATTTGAAGAGCGTGTTCATAAACCCGTAGCATTGCCGCATAAAGTATTTCAGTCTCCGACTTTAATTGTATGGGGAAATGCGGACGAAGCGTTTGAAAACAGTAATTTAGATGGTATTGAAGAGTACGTTCCAAACGTAACGATTCACCGCTTAGACGGTGTGGGACATGCGCCTCAGCATGAGCAGCCAGAAAAAGTGAATGAATTTATGAGAGAATTTTTAAGTAAATAAACTAGAGAAAGACTGCAGGATACGGTATACAGCCGCTTTGCAGTCTTTTTTATAAATTATAAAGCATATTATCAACTATTCATTTCTATTATTAGATTATTTTTCAACGTTTCAACAAGTGTACATGGGGTATAAATTTTACTGTACAGATGCAGTCCCCCAAAGGAACATGTACATTTCTTTCTTACTTACCCTTTTTTGAACTCTCTTTTTTGAGGGTTCTTTTTTTTACGCGTTTACTTCTTTCCCATTGGAAGAACAATCTTAAACACTGCTCCTCCCGTCTCCTTATTATCGGCCGTGATGCTTCCCCCGTGGTTTTTCACAATGGAATGAGCAATGTAAAGACCTAGCCCCAAGTTTCCGTGGCCGCTTGTTCTCGACGCATCTTCTCTGTAAAACTTTTTAAACAGCTGTTCTTTGTTGGATAGTGTAAACCCAGGACCCGTATCATGTATTTCAAAGATTACTTCGTTGTGATGAATCACGGTATTCCAAGCTATCTCTCCTCGTTCAGGCGTGTAGCGAATACAGTTTGTGATGATATTATCTAACACTTGAGAAATGCGCTGGGGATCTCCGTAAAATTGATTTGATCCGTCTACTTCATTAATCGAAGATATAAATGTAATCTCTTTTTTTTGACATAAAAGCTGAAACTCGTCTGCTTTCTCATGAACAAATGTGTTGATATCAATAGGCTCACTCTTTACGGAAAAGCCTGGATTTTCTATGACTGATACTTCTTGCAGCTGATTTAATAGTTGAATAGAACGAAGTGTATTCGTGTAGATCGTATGTAAATATCGATTAAGCCTCTCCGGGTCCTTTTTGCTTCCTTCTACTAAAATTTCGGTATGACCGTGAATAATCGTAAGAGGCGTTCGTAAATCATGCGCAATCGCAGCCGTCATATCTTTACGGTCTTCTTCTAGCTGCCACTGTTTAGCTAGCGATTGCTTTAATTCTTTTCGCATTTCTTCAAAGGCATGAAGCAGCTGACTTAATTCTTTGGCGTCTTGAGTCACGGACAGCGAAAAATCCAAATTATTATGTTGAATATTCTTTGCGGCTGCCATCAGCTCGTTAAAAGGCCGTTCAATTTTTTTGCTAAATCGTCTTCCAAATAAATAAGCAAACAAATAAAAATAAAGAAACGGACTGGCTAGAGATAAAAACGTTACAAGCGCAACTATCCATTTAATATTTGGGTTAGTCGAAGCCATGTTTAATTGATATCTCAGCGCAATGGCCCCGTTTACTTCGTCTTTTGAATTAAAAAGCGGATACACTTTTATAATATATTTACCTGAATGGATATTTGTATTGACCTGAGAATAAAGATCCCGTTTATTTTTTATGTATGAAGTGGACATGGAGCCATACACGATTTGTCCTTCTTTATTCATAATTTGATAATCCATTCCTTCTAGCGGAATAACCGATTCTACTTGGTTTTTAGCACTTTTAGAAAGAAGCGCATCTTCCTTTTCGTTCACAAACTGGATAATTTCTGGGATTTTCTTTTCATAATAATTCGCCGGATTCAGTGCTCCGGGCATAAAAAACCAGTTCACTGAGATGACAATTCCCCACGTTAAAAGTGTCGCAAGCAGGCTATACAGCAAAATCAAATGAAAAGATAAAACAAACTGCGCTTTTAACGTTGCCCGGTTCATCCATTTTTTTATTTTACCCATTTGTAGCCAATTCCCCAAACCGTTGAAATGTAAGGCGTTTCGTCATATTTTAATAGTTTTGCTCTAATTTTTTTCACGTGTTCTGTAATCGTAGACGAATCCCCTTCCGCGTCGTAGCCCCAAACTTTTTCATACAGCTGCTCACGTGTAAAAACCTGACCTGGATGAAGAGCGAGGAAATGAATAATCTCAAATTCTCTTGAAGTAAACGGAATCACTTCATTGTTATGTAAAATTTGATAGCCGTTTAAATCAATGGTTAACTCTCCAAAATGAAGCCTGTTATAGGAGTTACTATTAATTCTTTGCTCCCGGCGCAGATGGGCGTAAATCCGGGCTTTTAGTTCTTTCATGCTAAAAGGCTTAACTAAATAATCATCTCCACCGACTAATAGTCCTTTTACTCTGTCCTGCTCCGTTTGCTTGGCGCTTAAAAAGATGATGGGACATGATATGCTTTTTCGGATCAATTCACAAAGAGCAAAGCCGTCCATGCCTGGCATCATCACATCCAGCACAATTAAGTCTGGATTTACTTTTAGCTTCTTTAACGCTTCTTGACCTTCGTAAGCGAACATCACCTCATATCCTTCATCTTGCAGCGCATCTTTCATAAACGAAATAATGTCTTTTTCGTCGTCTACTAGTAAAATTGTTTGCTTCATCTCCAGCTCACCCTACCCATTCTTTCTTTTTCCATACGAATAGGTTTATTATAAGGCTAATAAGCAAAATTGGAAATAATAGGTTCACTAAAAATTCAGAGTTTGGCCTGCTTAATTCATGAAAAACAGAATCGGTTACGGAGAAAAAGAAGCTTAGTTTATCTGACACATACACACTTCCAATTAAAGCACCAATAGTTGCTACGTAAGATAAAATGGAATTAGGCATAAGAACACTCAGGATACTCCCGATACTAATAACCGCTATAAAGATGCAAAAACAAATGCCGTAAAATTTCAGCGAATATAGGAACGCCCCTAAAGTCCCTAGCGTATGTCCGCCTAAAAACGTTGTTTCGTTTACGTGAGGCATAGCTAGCTTCCCAACACACGTGCCCACTACCCAAGTAATACAAAGAATAAGAAAAACTAACAAACATTGAACGGCCCATTTTACAAAAAACAGTTTTACACGATGATGCGGTCGAATCAATACCATGCGCAAAGCTCCGGACGTGTACTCGCCGTTAAAACTATCTGCAACAAACATAGGAATGACAATAAACGTAATAACAAACGACAGTTCTCGAAGAAACAAAGGCGCGGAATTTAAAGAATCAATTTTCACGTCATGATCTGCATCGAAAAACGAAGTGCCTCCCATTCGAAATAAAAAGAACCAAATAAAAGCAAGTAACCCTGCGTACACGGCTAATACAGCCGCTGTTTTCTTTCGTTTAAACGTTCGCTCTAATTCACTGATAAAAAGTCCTGTCATCATGTCTTCTCTCCTTTTATAAAAATGATTCTTTTTTTCGAATCGCTACATACGTTAAACCGCTAAAAAACAGAACATAAAAACCTAACACGCCGAAATTCCAGCCTACAAATTGCGGTTTCTCTGCCATCATGACTGTGATTCCCTGCCATTGAATCATCGGTACAGAAGTAAAGAAAAGCTGTCCAAAAAGCTCTTCACTCATCCACTGCCTAAATCCCGTTAATAAAGTTGGATACGACAAGGAGATTAGTATAAAAGCAACACCAATTCCAACAGCCGTAGTGGTCGTTTTGCTGATAACAGAGATAAAAAACAGCACACAGCATATCGCAATAGTCGTCAAGTAGGCATATCCATAGAATGAAAGATTATATACTAGCGCTTCTTTTATGCTGAAAGCATGACTGTGATAAAACACAAAGTAGGTTTGCGGATGTTCAAACATCAGAAAGCCTATCACATAGCTCATACAAAAATACGTAATAAAAAACAGTGCATTAAACAGCAGAATCACTGCGGCTTTTGCTAGGATGATTTCTTTAAACGAATATGATCGTATCATGACCATTCGCAGCTGTCCTGACCGGTATTCGCCGGTAACAACGAGCGTAATAAAAACTAAGAACATAGCATTAAAAACGGTAAATAACATTTCGGCTAAGCTCAGTACAGGAAAGTTTCCCGCAAACGTATACTGTGGTAAGTCGACTGTGAGTGCTCCGTTTTCTTTTTGGAGATAGGAAGAAGCAACTAACAGCACCACCGGCACTAATAGAAAGGTCAGCCACGCCACTTTTCGTTTCCAAAGTCTTTCCCACTCCGCTACTAACAGCTTCTTCATTGTGACACCAGCTCTACAAATGCATCTTCCAGATTTTTACCGGATGCTAACTGGTCTAAAGCGCCGTCCCATATTAGCTCTCCTTCTCGCATCACGACAATTTGATCACATACTCGCTGTAATTCATCCAGCAAATGACTAGAAATCAAAATCGTTTTGTTATAGTGGCGTTTTAAGGTGAAAAGAAGCTCGCGCAGTTCACGTACGCCCATTGGATCTAAGCCGTTGGCTGGCTCATCCAGTATTAATAAGTCCGGGTCGCCTAAAAGCGCTTGAGCAATTCCGAGCCTTTGCTTCATCCCAAGAGAATACGTTCGAACTTTATCATTTTCTCTGCCGGTTAGCCCCACAATATCAAGCACTTCTTTTACTTTTTGCTGCCTTTCTTTCTTTGTTGGAAATGAATGCAGGCGAGCTAAATTTGTCAGGTTTTCTTTTCCTGTCATATAAGGAAAAAAGATGGGCGACTCCACAATTGCGCCAACGCTTTGCAGCGCTTCTTTTCTTTGTGAAAAAATATGTTTGTTATTAATAAAAACTTCTCCCCCGGTTGGTTTAATCAACCCCGTCAACAAACGAATTAAGGTCGTTTTACCAGCACCGTTTGGCCCTAGCAATCCGCATATTTCCCCTTCTTTAATTTGAAACGATACTTCTTTTACTAAGTGACGACGTCTTACTTTTTTCGAAACGCTTTTTACATCTAAAATGATATTTTTCATATTAAATCCCCCCTACACGTAGTATAGGAGGGATTTATAAAGAATTTATAAAGTTTATAAAAATTATTGTACAGGCTTTTTAGCTACAATATAGGATACAAGCGCGAATAAAAGCAAAAACACAGATAAAAACAAATAGCCCGCACCTTCAAAACCTCTTATTTCTACATAGCCAATGTAAAAAAGAACGGCGGCAGCCATAACGGTTAGCATTGAAGGAAGCATTCTAATGACTTTGTTCCACTTCATCTTTCTGAACAGCCAAGTTACAAGGATTATAAGTACACCTGGCAGCAGCGCAATCAATAAAGGACCGCCTATCATCATAATCTATCAACCTCTCTAGAACCTTATCATTCATCTATAATAAAAATAATAAGCTTACGGTTCAGAAATGCCATTCGCAATTGCTAATAAAAAAATTAAGCCGGAAAGCAAAACAAAAAAGATACTGTTTGCGATAATGCTAAACCACACAACGCTCGGTTTTTTGGTTCGAACTCCTAAAACTAATGCCACAATAAAGCCAATATCTATCGCAAAAAACAGCCACAGTAGAATGGTCAAGTCACCGGTTTCACTTGGGAAAATTGAATTTTGGGGAAGCAGCCGATTTGCAAAAAATACAACAAACGCAGCCGCCAGTAAAATAACTGTCAGTAAAATCGGCTTATTTTCCTTTGGAATACTCATTTCAAATACCTCCTGACTAAAGAAAATAATACCATATATTATTAAATAGACATATACAGATTCCATAGTCTCAATATCAAAAAGAAAAAAGGACATAGATTTTTATTAACGGGTTCTTTTCTAAGGTGCAAAATTTAATTTCATCATGCATTTTTAGCATGAAGTCACACATGAATTCACGTTTTTTATTTGCTTGTATTACTTCTATATTTGCTATTCCCCCTGAAATTCAAGCAGGAATTCGCATGAAACTTCTCCACTATGGAAATAATTATTTGAATTTAACCGTGAATTATTTAGTGAGTTTTAAAGATATTATTTATTTTAAGTAGGGTCTGATATCTTTCGTTGTTGATTTTGGAAGTTTTGTTGAAAAATTTATAAATTTAACCTTCTAAAGTAAGAACATTTCTTTGTATTAAGAAATGCTTTTTATTTTGTTTAAAATTAAAAGGATATTTCAGTAACAACAATAATATAATATAAAACGATAATATTTTATTGTAAAACGATAAATCATATGTTAAATTCGTATTATCATTAGTGAGGTGTTTTTTATGAATGTTAAACGAGGCTCTACCACTTTCTTAAAGGTAATAATTTTTCTGATTGGAATTGCAGTGCTTGCCGCATGTATATTTTTGTTGCCTGAGGCAGCCAGAAGAGATGCTATAGAGCGTCCTGGTGATTATTCGTTATATCCACTGTTGGTATGTACATATGGAATATGTATTACATTTTCTTTGGCGTGTTATCAAGCTTTTAAACTTTTAACCTATATCGAGAAGAATAACGCTTTCTCTGAGTTATCTCTTCAATCTTTGAAGGTAATAAAAAAATGCACTTTTACTGTCATTTTGTTTATTTTGTTAGCAATAGTTTATTTAAGGGCGCATGCTCAATTCACAGGTGATGATGCAGCAGGTCCAATATCTCTAGGTCTAATGGGCATCTTGGCAACAAGTATCATCGCAGCCATTGTGGACGTGTTTCAAAAACCTATAAAGAATGTCATGGATTTACAGACAAAAAACAATTAATATTTTGAAATATAGAAGAGGTGTTTTTATGAAGATAGCAACCACATTATTTTTGAAGATAGCAGTTATTCTCATTGGAATTTTGGTTCTCACTTTGTGCATATTTCTAGTTCCTGAACTGGCAGATGCGGTAGCGGAGTTCTTAGGTATTCATTCCATAGAATATATAATTTTCATTCTTTTATATGGAGGAACATTACCTTTTTACTTCGCCCTTTATCAAGCTGTTAAACTGTTGAGTTATATTGACAAGAACATTGCTTTCTCCGAATTATCTGTTCGAATTTTAATGAGCATCAAATACTGCGCCATTTCTATCTGTAGTTTGCATGTCTTAGGTTTGCCCATCTATTATCTCGTGGCAGATAAAGACGATGCCCCAGGTCTCATTTTTGTTGGAATGGTCATTCCTTTTGCTTCGTTGGTTATCGCAGTTTTTGCTGCTGTTCTCCAAAGACTTTTGCAAGAAGCGATTAACATAAAATCAGAAAATGATTTAACGGTCTGAGGTGTAGGATATGGCAATTATTATTAATATTGATGTGATGTTAGCAAAACGAAAAATGAGCGTAACGGAGCTTTCAGAGAGGGTTGGAATTACTATGGCGAATCTTTCCATCCTAAAAAATGGAAAAGCAAAAGCGGTTCGTTTTTCAACATTAGAAGCAATATGCAAGACTTTGGATTGTCAGCCAGGTGATATTTTGGAGTACAAAAGCGAGGAAGACAATCAATAATAAAAGACAACAAATCCCTTCAACCATGAGGATTAAGTATTGAAATTAAAATGAAGAGACAGCTTAATTGCTGTCCCTTCTCTGCTTTTATTGATTTATTTAATTAGAGAACTTGATTGAGAATTATATTGATATTGATAACAAAAAGTGTGATGCGATTTGCAATGTTTGCACTTCAAAAGGGAACACGTTAGATTTTCTATGTCCTCTTTATTATTCATTCGGTACATACTTTAAAATGTCCCTTGGTTTGCAATCTAACACATAACTTATTCCAAATATTCTTCCGCTAAAGAAGGATTTAAATAACGAGCCATTCCAGTTTTCATTTTCCGAAATCCTGCTTTTCTATAAAACTCTTCATTACCTGCTGTAGAAACAAGATGAACGCAGGAAATATCGTCAAGCTGAGCAAGTAAGTTTTTTATAACTTTCTGTCCAATTGCTTTGTTTTGATACTGCTCGTCAACCACAACATCATAAATGGCAGCATTAAACACACCGTCTGAAAGAGCTCTCCCAAACCCTGCTATATTATCTTCATCATAAGCGATAGCTACTACGTTGCTTGATTGAAATACTTTTTTAATTTTTTCTTCATTATGGTTCGTCCATCCTACCGAGTGATAAATTTCTTTCATTCTCGACCACTCAACATTTTCTATAGAATTTGAAAGGGAAATCTTCATACAACCTCCTCCTTTTATTTTTATATAAACTATTTCTTTTTTCAAAACCAAAAGTCCTTGGCAGATTATTACGAGTATGTGTATACGATAAAAAGTATCATACATGTTAGTAATGATTTATAAACGTTAACTGCTATATTCAAACGCAAAAAAGGTACAAATCGTCTACGATTTGTACCCACAATACCTACGTTCACTTACTTAATAATCATAACCGGACAGTGTACTCGTTTAGCTACTTTATGACTGACGCTGCCTAGCACCATTTCTTGAAGAGAATTTAAGCCGCGGCTTCCTATTACAACAAGATTAAAGTTGTTTTTATTGGCGTAGTCTACAATGGTTGGCCCAGGATCGCCGCGTTCTATTTTAAGCTGATACGCTATCTGCTTCTTTTCAAAGCAACTCTTTATTTCTTCGAGCGCTTGCTGTCTTTTTTGTTTCAGCTCTCCATGTAAAATCTCGGTTTTCGCTTTTGATAAGTCAATAACCGAAATAATTTCTACTTGTGATTGCGGTATGAAAGAAGCAACTTGTATCGCATGCTCCGCGGCTCTTTTTGAATGTTCCGACCCATCTACAGCTAACAAGATTTTTTGATACATTCATTGTCCCCCTATCAATGAGCTGATGCTCTTGCGCTCGGCTTATTGTAAGTCGCTAACCTTTGAAGCAACTCTTCACTTACATCATTTAAACCTGTCAGCTTCACCTCAGCAGACGTTTGTTCTTTTAGCTTCAGTACGATTTTATCGATAGCCGCTACGGCTGAGTCATCCCAAATATGCGCTTCTGAAAAATCAATTAAAATTTGATCTTGTTTTTCTGTAAACGAAAATGAGTTTACAAAGTCTTCTACAGAGGCAAAGAACAGCTGACCTTTTACTTTGTAAACCGTTTGGTGCTCCGATTCTTTTGCTGACACGTCTAGCTTTGAAATTTTAGCCGCAAAGAAAACTGCGCTTAAAATAACACCAGCAATAACTCCTTTTGATAAATCATGGGTTGCTACAACGGTAATCACGGTCACAAGCATCACGACTGTATCTGTTAAAGGGACTTTGGTTAGTGTACGAAGTGAAGACCAGTCAAATGTTCCGATCGATACCATAATCATGACCCCGGCTAGTGCAGCCATTGGAATTTTGACAACCCAGTCGCCGAGCACCAAAATGAGAAACATTAGAAATAGACCCGCTACGAACGTTGATAAACGACCGCGTCCTCCTGATTTTACATTAATAACGGTTTGACCAATCATCGCACAGCCGGCCATGCCGCCAAAGAAACCAACGACGATATTCGCAATTCCTTGCCCTCTGCTTTCTTGATTTTTATTACTAGACGTATCTGTCATATCATCCACAATCGATGCTGTTAGCAGCGATTCTGTTAATCCAACAATAGACAGCCCTAGCGCTGTTGGAAAGATGATGGACAGTGTTTCCATATTCCAAGGAACGTTAGGAATAGAAAAGATCGGCAGTGACTTTGTAATCTCTCCCAAGTCTCCTACTGTACGCAAATTGAATCCTCCGAAAATAGCTACAATTGTCATAACGACAATGGCTACTAATGGAGAAGGAACCGCTTTTGTAAAGCGCGGTAACACGTAAATAATGACCAGTGTTAGCGCAACAAACACATAGGTCATTGTTGAAATTCCTACGAAGTGCGGAACTTGTGCCATAAAAATTAAAATAGCTAATGCGTTCACAAACCCAACCATCACGGAGCGAGGAATAAATTTCATAAAGCGAGCAATTTTAAAAATGCCAAACAGGAGTTGAATCACACCCGTTAAAATAGTCGTTGCCCATAAATACTCCATTCCATGTTCTTTTACTAGCGTCACCATCAGCAGAGCCATCGCACCGGTAGCTGCTGAAATCATGGCAGGACGCCCTCCTACAAAGGCCATCACAACTGCGATACAAAAAGATGCGTGTAGGCCCACCATGGGATCTACCCCGGCAATAATGGAAAAAGCAATGGCTTCTGGAATGAGGGCAAGCGCTACGACAATACCTGAAAGGATATCTCCTTTTACGTTGCCAAACCACTCCATTTTTAATTTATTGAACATGATAACCAAAAACACCTTTCTTTCTATACTAAAAAGCATTTATAACAACTTTTCTAGCTTTCGAATAGCGGAAATGATAAAATAAAGAACCAAAATAGAACGTTTATGGTACTTAGGATATATAAAAATGCGTAAAGGCGGTTTGTTTATTTCTATTATGTTCCGCTTTACTGAAAAGTTGCATTCATATACAGTTCCACTACGTTTTTAACTAGAACATGATTAAGAAGAAATCAGCGCCTCTATTTTTTCCTCATTTAATCCAAACGCTTCTTTCACTTTATTCTCTAAGTCCTCTGTAATTCTTCTCTTCCCAACTTCCACTAATGCAATGAGTGAAAAGCTGCAGTTTACCATTTTAGCAAAATTTCGCTGATTTAAATTGTAGCTTTTTCGAATCAGTTTAATGGTCTCTTTATCCATATTACACCTCGCTTTTCTTTTATAAGTGGCTTCCAACTCTCATAGAAGCCGAGACGTTGTTAACAACTAAAACTCTAGCAGACCTAAATCAAAATGTCTATCATTTTTTGTACCAAAAACGATCTTTTTCGGAACTACACTCCTTTCTATACTGAAAAGAAATGTTATGGGTGGAAGGAATTTGGTACAATAGGTAAATATAAATAAACAATCCGTGCAGGAGATGGTGTAGTGATTATTGGTTATACCCGTCCATACAGCGAAGATGAAAATGTGGACAAACAGTTACAGGCATTGCAGCCTTTTAATTGCGATAAAATTTATCAAGAAAAAACAAACTCCATAAAGAAAAGAGTAGAATTTGATGAGATGGTAGCCTCGCTTCAGCCGGGCGATACAGTCGTTGTGTATAAATTTTACTGTATTGCAGACTCTACTCGGCACCTCATTGAATTAATTGAATATCTTTTTGACAATGGCGTTCACTTTGTATCCATTTTGGATGACGTTGATACGTCCACGCCACAAGGAAAAACCTTTTTCAGTACCATTAAACGTATTGGAGAATTTCAGCATGACGTCATCAGCGAGCGCACAAAAGCCGGTCTTCAAGAAGCAAAATCAAAAGGAAAAAGCGGCGGCCGTCCAAAAAAGCCTGACTATAACGTCCATCGAGCGCTTGACATGTACTGGAGTAAAAACTATACGATTGCTCAAATAACGGAAGCTACAGGTATAAGCAAGACGACTTTATACCGTTACTTAGATAACTGAAGCAGTAAAAACACATGCAAAAAAGACGGCCTTTTATCCGGGAAAAGAGCCGTCTTTTTTAGTGGCTGTATCACTGAAGGTATTTAGGGTTTGGTTTAGAATCGTGATTAATTTCTTCAAATATATCTGAAGAAGGGTTAGACCACACTTTGTTATGTAAAGTTTGGACAGGGACGCTGGTTTGAGAAAAGGATGGCATATATAATTCCATTAACTGTTTAAAATCACCTACAGTCAATGGTTTTGCATCTTCTTGAAGTTCGTACCCTAGCTGTCCATTTGGTTCAATTGTTGCAGTTTTAACATCTTTTATAGTTGATATGCCTGCATTTCGTAATCTCATTTCTAATTGATCGGCGGTTAAACGTAATTTTTTAAGCTGCTTAGTATCTAATTGACCATTATTTATAACGATTTTAGACTTACCTGTCAGAAATTTTTCAAACCCATTAAACTTTAATTGTAAATACTCTAAAACTAAAATAGCAAGAACAAAGATAGCAGCCCCGCCAATCGCTTTTAGCATACTTTTTTCAACAATGGGTTGCACGATGATGGTACCTAGAGAAAGCATAACGACCGTTTGAGCGAGCGTCATTTGTGCAATCGATTTTCTTCCCGCTATTCTTAGTAATAATATTCCCGATAAAATTAAGATTGCAGATTGCCAGATAAAATTCATAATATCATCCTTTTTACTACAGTTTGCTTTTAGAGTAGGCAACTGAAAGCAAATTATTCATGTATTAAAAATTTCGTTTCCACTTCTCATATCTTAATAAGTTTAAAAAACAAAAAGATACCCCTCAGGTATCTTTTTGTTTTGATATTTTTTCTCTGAGTAACACTTACACCGATTGATCAATACAGTGGATTAGCCTTATTTCAATATCTTCTGCCAGTCGTTGAAGCTCTTCATTATGAAGCATATTAATCATCGCCGTAGGCCTAGGCATGCCAATCTTTATTTCACTTCCATCTTGATATACAACCATTTTACAAGGCAGAAAGTATCCTACTAAGAGATTTTGCGATAGAACTCGCTGAGCTTCTTTCGGATTGCACACTTCTAATACTGTAAACGGTGTATGAAAGTCCTGCCCTTTTTCCTGTAGCTTTGCAGTTAAATCGAAATTCCACAACACACCGAACCCTTCGCTTTTTAAGTTTTCTTCTAGAGAACTAATCGCTTCTTCTAAGCTTTTCGGTGTTTTTACCGTGTAATCAAACATCAAATCTCCTCCTGTTAAATTAAAATGATTTCCTTTTTCACAGGAAACTGGGAGTTGATACTATTCTGCCCCATCCTGTAGCTTTAAACCTGATATCAACGGCAGCAGCCCCAAGTAAAATCTACATCGCATGTTTTACACCTTTTTTAACAAGTACCCAGTTAGCTGGATAGCTTGTACAAAAGCCAATGATCATGGCGATTTGCATCATAAACCAAAAGACCGCGCTGTCTGGTTTGGGTGCCTGTGCAAAAAAGACATAATGTGATAAAGCCATCCAGCCGAACATCCCGATTTCAAAGGCAATAAGCGACCATGTATCCGCTCTTACAGCGTTTTTCAACTCCTCTTTTGAGCTAGTATCTTTCATACTCATGCCGTAGTATTGAAAAGCAATTCCCGCTATATAAGCAAGAATAAATTCCGCTACGTAATCCGCAAAAAGTACGCTTCCAGCAATCGTCCATCCTGTTAAAAATACAATCGGTGCACCAATTAAATCTCCAATCGAGCACCCGCTGCTGCAGTGCGTAGTCGATACAAAAACACTTTGCCAAAAAGGCTTTTCACTATGATGGTGCTCATGATGATCTTCATGGTTACCGTGCATATGTTCAGAGGAATGATGAGCGTGATCGTGTTTTTTTCGATCTTTACGCCCTAATTTAAAGTAAAACCATATCCCGGCGACAGGAAAATAGAGACCCGTAATAGGCCAGACAATATTCATCACAAACATCATCTGCGGATGCCTGATCACGTCGATTGTAATAACTAAAAATTGAATAATTCCAATTGCAATAGCTATATAAGAAAGTATTTCTAGCCAGCTCATGTACTACACTCCTTTAAGATTTATCTATCAACTACATACCCTCCACCCCTATATTTAAACATAAAAGACCACCTGCTCATTTTTATTATGTTTAATAAACCAAACGATAGTCTAATGTAATAGAGAGAAGAAAAAATAAGGAGGAATTTTACAATGTCTAACGAAAATTATCAAACTGTTATTCAAACGCTGCATGACTGTATGAGTGCCTGCAACCATTGTTTTGATGCTTGTCTAAAAGAAGAAAATGTGGGTATGATGGTGGACTGTATCCGTTTTGATCGAGAATGTGCAGATATTTGCGGATATTTGGAACAAGCTCTAGAAAGAGGAACTCCTTTCGTTGCTGAACTGGCTGGGGTTTGCGCCGAAATTTGCGAAAAATGTGGAAATGAGTGTAAGAAACACGATCATGACCACTGTCAAAAATGTGCGGAAGCTTGCTTGAAATGCGCGGATGAGTGTAGAAAATTAGCTGCATAATCTTTGGAACATAAGAAAGCTAGAACCCTTGAAGCGCATTTCAGGCATTAAGGGTTCTTTTTAATGTATTGGAAAAGAGAAGACATCACGCCACCTCAGGACAGAATCTATAGACTCCCTAAAAAATGAATAAACTTTTTAAGACTTTGAGAGCGCTGCTTCCCTTTCTTTACTACAAAATCAATATGAACGTCTTCTGAAAGCTCTTGATATTCAATGCTTTTCATATCACCACGAGAATTTACTACGCTAGCCGGGACTACACTCATGCCTATTCCATCACGAACGCCTTGTAAAATAGCTTCTAATGAATCAAATTCCATAATATTGGCTTTATGTATATGATGTTCTTTTGAAAACTCTAATAGTCTGTTTCTATAGATGCAGTTTACATCACTATTAATGAGTAACGTTAGTTGACCTGTTTCTGCTCTCTCTGCGGATAGAGGTGAAATAAGCACCATTTTTTCTGCATAGTGATAAACCGTTTCAAACTGAGCCTCATTATAGATACCGCTAAGAAAAAGTCCGTCAATTTCTCCGTACGAGAGCATTTCTTGTAAGACTTGTTTTCTATCTGTTTTTATTTTAACTTCAATATTTTGTTGTTCTTTCAGAAAAGATGAGAATAAAGAAGGAATTTTAATAGCGGAAATCGTCTGCGAGGCACCAATAATCAAGGATCTTTTAAACTTATTCGGATTAACTTCTGCTTTAGCTTCCTCCATTAAACGTAAAATACGCTGTGCGTAGTCAAACAAAGCTTCCCCTTCGTTTGTTAACGTAACTCCTCGATTCGTACGTATCAATAATTTGGTGTCTAATTCTTCCTCTAGATTTTTAATCCGCTGGCTAATATGCGGTTGAACATATCCTAATACCTCCGCAGCTTTTGATAGTGATTTTGTTTCTGCCACACATTTGAAAATTCGTAAGTCTTGGCTTTCCAATTTCAATTCCTCCGTTGCTATCATTTTAAATGATACCGCTCTTAGTATTACCTATTATATCCTTTTTCTGATCGAAGATATAATAAAAGATGTTAAGAGAAAGGAAGGTTTATAGAAGTGAACAATTTTAAAAATAAAGTATTTATTATTACGGGCGGCGGCACTGGTATAGGCAAAGCAACGGCTTTAAAGTTAGCAGATAGAGAGGCAAAACTTGTGATAAACTACAGTTCCTCAGAAACAGAAGCGAAAAAAGTTGTGGAGGAGATTGCTGAAAAAGGAGGCATTGCGTTTGCTTTTCAAGCGAACGTAGCCAGTGAGCACGAAGTTAATAATATGATTGATCAAACCATTGCACAATTCGAACGGTTAGATGGATTAGTGAATAACGCTAGTATTACAGCTCAAATCCCCATGAATGACTTAGAGTCTGCAACGGATGACATATGGAACTCTTTATATGATGTAAACGTAAAAGGTATGTTTCACTGTGTAAAAGCAGCCGTTCCACATATGAAAAAGCAAAAGTCAGGGGCGATTGTTAATGTAGGAAGCGTTGCGGGTACAACTGGAATCGGCTCGTCTATTCCCTATGCAGCGACAAAAGCAGCAATTCATACGATGACGAAATCGTTAGCGATTGCACTGGCACCACATATTCGAGTAAACTGCATCTCTCCTGGTGCAGTCGACACAAGGTGGTGGTCTGGCAACGAAGACAAAATGTATCAGCTTGCGGGAAATTTACCTCTTCAGCGCATTTCTTCTCCCGAAGATATCGCAGATGCTATTCTGTTTCAGTTAAAACAAGAGTCCGTGACCGGCCAAGTGTTTACGATCGATAACGGACAAACTCTTTAAGCATACGTAAATATTTCTAAAAAACAACTCCACTACTAGCAAGAAATAGTAGTGGGGTTATAACAAGCTCTCTGCTACTGATTTTATCATTCTTTCCCCAAGGAAAACCCTTCAAACAGCCGGCCTCCATGGGGTGCTAACACTTTATCGACTAGTTGAATTATTTTAACTTTACTCCCTGTTTTATAAAAGATTTCGAATGCCTCCACAAACTCTTTACTAAAGCTTTTATTGTAGTTATTCAAAGACCGTACAATCCATTTAGAATCCCCGATCCAATGACCGTTCGTTCTTAATACAAATTCATGAGTTATGTAAGCGAGCGTGTTAGCAATAAAAAGTGATTCACCTGTATTTGAAGAACCGATTAAATCATCTAAGGCATCACTTATAAAATATCTTTTTAATCTAATCGTCTCTTCCGGCCATTTTTCCGGACCTTTTTCTAGTAATTGTGCAGCTTCTTTTTTTATAGCCTGCATCGTTCCTTTATCCACTAAAATAATTCCCTCGGAAATCATTCTTGGGAGTGACGGTCTAGCCCTCTTACAGTCGCTTTTAAAAAAGGCTTGGTATGAAGTCAGACTATGACCAAAAACTTCAATTGCCCATCCAAATTCAATGAGTGACTCCCTAAAAGAAGAGGTGAAATTGTCATCAAAAATAACAATATCAAGGTCGGACGTATGTGTAGCTTCGCCTCTCACTACGCTTCCGGCGAGTAATGCACCTTGGCAATGAGGGTAATGTTTAAAAATGAATTGTGTAGCTGCTTGCAGCGGTTCTAACCTTTTTATCTCTTTCATCGTATTCCTCCAGAAAATGATATATATTATTTTTCTGGTTAGAACGCGGAAATTCCTTTAAACATAAGTGCTTATTTATTTAACCTTCCTGAACATGTGTACCGTATTTTCTTTTAGTTACCATCATTTAAATGACTAGTAGAAACGATTGCTGCTCCCCATACATTCATAAATGACTCTTTTATCCAAATTACCTCTTGCCTTAAAGTAGACTTTAACGTTTAAGCTAGTTTTATAGCTTTAAAAAACAAAAAAGGAGAAATACTATGCTGATTAAAAGGATTATGGTGCAACTCCCCGGCGGACTTCAGGCTAGACATACAGCTTTATTTGTACATAAAGCTTTCTCTTTTAAAAGTAACATTCTTCTTGCGAAAGACGGAAAATCTGCGAATGCCAAATGCATAATGAAGGTTATGGAGCTAGCTGTTAAAGAAGGAGATGAAATTACCTTACTGACAGGTGGAATCGATGAACACGCCGCCGTTCGCACCCTTGAAGAATTTCTTTTAACTAAACATAGATAAAAAGCTGCTACACTATTCCTTACTCTCCTTTTTTCATAAAATCATAGAAAGCAAAATTTTTTAAAAAAACTCTTGCTTTAAAGTCGACTTTAACGTTTAAGCTAGTGTTGTAGCTTTTAAATACATCAAGCGTAGTCAGTGAATGCCATTGTGCTAGCAACTGGTTATGTTTAATACGAAAGGATTGTGTTTTTACTTATGTGTAATAATCATCAACATACAACAACATCACGTGTTCTAAGTGCGCCGCATGCAAAGGCAAAATTCGAGAACACGACAATTGAACGCAGAGAACTGCGAGCAGACGACGTTTTAATTGATATTAAGTTTAGCGGTATCTGTCACTCTGATATTCATAGTGCATTTGATGAGTGGGGCGGCGGAATGTTCCCGATGGTTCCTGGTCATGAAATCGCAGGAGTAGTTGAAGCGGTTGGAGAAAGCGTAACAAAATACAAGGTTGGCGATCGCGTTGGCGTGGGATGTTTCGTTGACTCTTGCGGAGAGTGCGAGTACTGTGTGAACGGTGACGAGCAATACTGTACAAAAGGCGTTGTTCAAACGTATAATTCGTTGGATTATGACGGAAATCCTACATACGGCGGCTACAGCCAAAAAATCGTCGTAAAAGAAGGATTCGTTGTTCGTATTCCTGATAAGTTAAGTATGGATGCAGCAAGTCCCCTTCTATGTGCAGGTATTACAACATTTTCTCCGTTAAAGCACTGGAATGCTGGCCCTGGCAAAAAAGTGGCGATCGTGGGAATGGGCGGTCTTGGACATGTAGCGATTCAATTTGCACATGCAATGGGTGCTGAAGTGACGGTATTGAGCCGTTCTAACAATAAAAAAGAAGAAGCTCTAAGCTTTGGCGCAGATCATTATTTTGCAACAAGTGATGAGACGACATTCACTGAATTAGCGGGTCGCTTTGACCTTATCTTAAACACAGTATCGGCTAACCTGAACGTGGATCAATATTTATCATTACTTCGCGTAGATGGAACGCTTGTTAACGTTGGCGCACCGGCTAACCCAGATCAATACAGCGTATTCTCACTTATCACGGGACGTCGCAGCATTGCTGGTTCACTTGTAGGCGGCATTCGTGAAACACAAGAAATGCTTGATTTTGCGGCTGAACACGGCGTTGCTCCTATGATTGAAGTTATCGATGCTAAGCAAGTAGATGAAGCGTACGAGCGCGTTCTTCGCAGCGACGTTCGCTATCGATTTGTTATTGACATTTCTACACTGTAAATTTAGAAAAAAGCGGGCAGCTAATTGGATGAGCTGCCCGCTTTTTATTTCTTTATAAAATACGAAAAACAACCGATAAATTAGGCTTTAGATGAAAGCTCTTCCTGATACTTTTGTTCTAATTTATCATAGTAATCAATTTTCGTTTCCACTTTTCTAAAAGCTGCGTCCAGCTCTCTTTGTTTTTCCATCATTTTCTCTCTATGCTTTTTAAATATCTGCTTGCGCAAACCGATTGTATCATCGCCTTCTTGTGTTAATTCAACAATTTTACGTAATTCTAAAAGGGCAATATCCGTTTTTCGTAAGCAAATAATAAATTCTAACCACTCGATATCGGACTCACTAAAAATACGATTTCTGTTCTCATCTCTTTTTATAAAAGGTAAAAGCCCTTGCTGTTCGTAGTATCGAAGCGTATGCGGAGGCAGCCCTACCTTTGCAGCGGCCTCTTTAATATGATATTCCATTCCACTATACCCTCCATCGCCATTCTTAGTGCGGCGTTTGCTTTATGTATCTAAGCTTCCCTTTTTACGGGTGCTTTCAACTCTTTTTCTAGGTTT
This sequence comes from Priestia sp. 10L35, assembly GCF_056395685.1. NCBI lineage: Bacteria > Bacillati > Bacillota > Bacilli > Caryophanales > Bacillaceae > Priestia > Priestia sp. 10L35. Next base: position 700,394 of record NZ_JBFTKA010000003.1, read on the forward strand.
CTACTATACAATATATATAATAGATTCCACTATTTTCTTTACTATGAGGTAACTGTATAAATAGTATCATAAACATTAAAATAAACGTTAAGGCAACTTATAAAGAGCTGCCGTGAAGTCAGCAGCTCTTTTCATTTTTATATAAAATACGATTAATCTGCGGCCATCACTTTACTTAGTTCATTTAATAAATAATCAAGGGTTTGACTGATTCGAACTGTATTACGACTTGTAAGACCTTCTGTAAGTCCTAACATAACCATGTGCTCTCTTGCTGTTTCGATTTCTGTCATTAAGACTTGCATGACAACTCCTTTATACCACTTCACAGCTCATCACCCCTTTTTACTATACATATATCTCATATGCGGTAATCTTAAACCTATCATACAGGTTTTTGGGGGTGAATAACGAGTTTTAGACCTTCAACAGTTGTATTTTTTATGAAGTAAATATACTAATATACTTATTGAAATAGAAAGTATCACTCCACTTTCTGTGAGAAGTTAAGAAAAGGCCTCCTAAATGGAGGCCTTTTCTTATTTCTTATAAAACAGTCTAATACAAAGCCTTAGCCTCTAAAATATTCTCTATAATACGAACCTTTCTCACACTCTATCTCATAGCGCAGCCTAGTTTGCTTTCTGTAAAGCTCTTCGGACAGCTCATTAAATTCACCTTCTGTGATAGATCCATGAATTAAATTGTTGAATAAATTATTAAGATGTTCAGTTAATTCTTGAAGTTTTTTTTCTTTCAATGAACGTCACCCTTTAAAATAATTTTCATCTTCTAAAATTATATCAAATAAAACGTTTTCATACGATATATTTTTTACTGAATTATCGTATTAAAGTGATGAAATTATTTTTTAACCACCCCAAAACAATCAAAGAGCTCAGATAAATCATTAATCACATGATTTCAGTAAAAAATAAGTGCATAAAGACCGCGGACAAAAAGGCAAATGGTATCAACCGTTTTGACAAAAGCATAGGATGAAAAGAAAAATTAAACGAGAAAAGGAGAATGAGTATGCACTATACACCTTATTACCATCAGTGGCAGACTCCAGTGTATTACGGCTGGCAGCCATATAGTTATTATGTGCCGAATCACTATCACACTAGCGAACAGTTTCAGCAAAGAAACGGTAAATTAAAGGACTACGGACCAAGGCCGTTTGTTATTAACATTAATGAAGCATCAAAGCAAAACAATACGTACCGCACTGCTTTATGGACGGGAACACATTTACAAGTGACGCTAATGAGTCTTAAGCCCGGTGAAGATATCGGCTTAGAAATCCACCCTAACGTTGATCAATTCCTGCGCATTGAACAAGGGCAAGGCGTTGTTCAAATGGGCAAAAGTAAAAACAATCTAACCTTTAAACGAAAAGTCTACGATGACGATGCGATATTTATTCCTGCCGGAACGTGGCATGATGTCACCAATACGGGTACCACTCCGCTAAAGCTTTACTCCATATACGCTCCGCCAAACCACCCATTTGGTACGGTTCATGTGACAAAAGCAAACGCTCTGGCTGAAGAACATTAAAAATAAGCAGAGCGTTATGCAGGATTGGAACGCTTTTTCAGAATCAATACTAAATGAATAGACGGATGTTGACTAAAAAAGCCCTCTAGAAAATCGGTGTATGACCTTTTCTAGAGGGCTTTTTTTAAACTTGCTATACATACAGGATTTTATAGCCAAGGAAAGAATTATAGAATGAACCCAATCTTTTTAAACAACTTAAAATAACTGAAAGGCAAACAGGCGATGAAATTATTTTATAAAATTCCCAAATCAAACGTACATCCTTCTCTTAAACTAGCAAGAAAAATTCTATATACATCGGTAGAAGCAGTCATTATGACCATGCTTGTGATTAAATCTTTTACTGTGGCCTATGAAAACGACATAAATTTAATTCTTAGGCAGCTAAATGAACTAAAAGCTTCCATTGGCGGATTTGGCATAAACGAATCGTTATTTTGGTTTATGATAAAATGCAGTATCTTCACTATTGTTACATTCGATCTTTGCTTATACGTCCGAAAAATGCTAAAAAGAAACAAAAGAGCTTTATGATTTATACGCTAAAGCTTTTACATTGGACCGCTGTTAATTTCCGTGCAAGGCTTCGCTTTCCCCGGGCGGTCGATGAGCCTCCTCGTCGCTTGCGCTCCTGCGGGGTCTCACCTGTTCCGCTTTTCCCGCAGGAGTCTTCGCCTTGCCCTCCAATCAACAGCTAGAAGCATTTAAACACATGAAACCTACATTCAGCATACCAATAAAAAGCCGAACAAGTTGGATTCACACTCAAGAATCAAACTCGTTCGGACCTTTCTTCACCTAAAACACTTTTGTTCCGTCCTCATGTTTAATAGAAAAATAATAAAAGTAGAGGCATATTACGCCTCTACTTTCTGTTTAGAAATCTACATCGATATCTTCTTGAATGGTTCCGGTCACTTTTTCACTTTTAATTAATTGACCTTCTTTAAATGTTTCTTCTTCCTCATTTTTAATGGATTTCAGCTGCTTATAGGAAGGAGCTGACGCAGAGCCCAGCTCTTTTTTAAGCAAATGAATTTCGCCTAACAGCTCGGCTCTCAATGAATGAATTAACGATTGAAACTCGTCTTCCCGGCTGTCTTTCTGCCCGTTTTGTTCCACAAGCTTCGCTACATAATCCTGAAGGTCCTTTGCCTGCGAGGCCTCATACTCCTCACGATTTGCAGCAAGACTTGAATTCATTTCTTTTTTTAGTAAGTCAATTTCGCCCAACAGCTCTTTTCGAAGTGAATGAACGAGCGTCTCCACTTCATTTTCTTTGCTCTTTTTTTGCAAGTCTTGCTGTATGAGTCTTACTACATAGTCCTGCAGCTCGTTTGCCTGCTGTTTTTCTTTCAGAAATGAAGACACTTCTGACGGAATGTCAGCAGTGTCGATTGTGAAATTTGCACCTTCATCTCTATTACTTACGGTCTTTTCCCTTGCTCCCATCATATCTGCTGATAGATTGCCAGCTGTCAGAAACGCATTTGATAGTAAGTAAAACGGTGCAGCCATTTGGGAGCTTAGCTGACCGTACCAATCATCTAGTGCGTCCTTAAGGCGAGTGTTTTGATGACTCATATATGCTCCCCCTTTTTAAACGTGAACTGCGTTTGTTTCATGTCTGCTTAAAATTTCAAGACCGTATAAATTTAATTTGCGCGTCTCCGGCAAGAAAAGATGATTTTCTTCTCTGATTTCTTCCCCGTACATGTTATCAATCTGCTCTGCAATAAACTGTTGAAGGATAGGAGCCAGTCCTCCAATATAAATATATTTATAGACTTTATCTTTTGGCGATGAAAATAGATTTTCAATTTTCGTTAATAAAATTTGCGTGTATTCTCTAAGCGAAGCGTGAATAGGCTCCGTGAGATCTACTTTTTTCCCGCTATTGCCGTCTCTTTGCTCCATTTTTGCTTTATGGATATTAGCAATAATAAACTCTTCTAATGAACGAACATCATCAAAATACTCAAGCAGTTTTTCATTTCTTAGCTTTTCAATATGCTTCAAATATGAAATATCCGTAAGACACTTCAGCGAATTTCTGCTTTTAGGAGCTTGAAGTCCTGCAGGAAGAAGCGCAAGGTCAACCGTGCCTCCGCCCAAATCTACAATTAGCGTTTCAAAATGTTTGAATGCATTTGCTTCTTCTCTATCTTGTAATTCAAAATCTTTTTTGATCGCCCAGCGAGCAACTTCACTTTCAATACGGCATTTGCTCGTTTCAATGTTCACAGTGAGCGTTTTTTCTAATCCAGGAGTCAATACCGTAACCGTGTGCTCTCCTTGAAAACGTTCGGCCATCTTCTGCTGCATTTCACTGAATTTATTTGTTTTCTTAAGCAGCCAAATCGGAAGCATAGTCGAGAAATAATTAATCGTCACATGATTATCCTCTTTGTCTTTTCCTTTAAGTATGTTGTAATAAGCAACTGAAGCTAAAAACATCACATAAGGAATATCGGATTCAGTTTTATTATGTAACTTATTAATATGGATATTGCCTAGCACGTGTTTCTCTGCTGCGTCTCCTACTAAATAATACTTTTCTACTCCTTCGATTGTTGTAGAAATCAGTAAATTTTGAAGAAGTAATTCCGGTTCATTTACACTTGAAGGAAAATGACCTTCTGCCTGATCTTTTGTGATTTCTACTACGTTTGTAGGAATTTCATAGTAATAACCATCCACTAGCGTTTGAAAAATTGAGTTACCAAAATCAACGTTTTGACGTTTGATATCCATCCTTGTTTCTCCCCTTTATCTTTTCGTGACAACACTAATAAGTATATATTTTCCTCATTTGTTTGTCTAAGTATTTAAATAATTTATGTTATTCGAAATTGACAATTAATTAATTTTAGACGGCTAATGTAATTGAAAAGCACTTGGAATGCTTCTTTTTACCAGTACCCCTTTTTACAAGGAATGTAACATGTGACGCTGTGACTTTCCCTTAATTTTTTTGCAATATAAGCCCTTCAATCACCAGCTAGAAGCAGCCACATACATGAAACCTATGTTCACCCTAACACCAAAAAAACCCGAACCATCACTCAGATTAATAGTTCGGATTTAACTTCAACTAAAATATTTTTGTCTCAGCCTCTGGGCTTTTTTATTTATTAATAACGCCATTTGTCTTTTTTTCTTTGCGGATTTTCTGGCAGTTTACTAAAGCCTATTTCTTCAAGACCTTTTTCTAATGTCGCTCTTGTTTTGATTGTTCCAAAATCCACGCCTAAATCCACAACGGTTTGCGCGATTTCCGGACGTATTCCGGTAATCATCGTTTTAGTGCCGATAAGCTGTAAGGCTTTTACAATTTGAAAAATATTGTCCGCTACCATCGTATCGACGATAAGAACACCTGAAATATCAAATATTAAATAACTCAGCTGCAGCTGAGCGCTTTTTTCTAAAGCCGTTTCCATAATAAGCTGCGAACGATGCGTATCAATTTGTCCAACGATTGGCATCACAGCGATTCCTTCAGAAAGAGGAACGATGGGAACTGATAATTCTTCTAGCGCTGCATAAGCGCGTTTTATGGTGTCCGTATTATGTTCTTCGTAGATTTCGACAAATATATGATTAAGCTGATCAAGCATCGGATCAATTTTTTTACTTACATCAAGCATCGTAATAGGAGCAAACTGCTTCTGCTGCAGCTCTTCTGTAAAAACACCCCATATCACTGTTCGAAACAGCGCAAGTGATTTTAACGTTTGGCTCAAAGAAAGTCCGTTTTCCACAGCCACTTTTCCTATATCTGTCCCCCACTGAACGATTTTCTTTAAAACGACCGAGCGCTCCTCGAATAACGACTCGCCTAAATACTCAATGAGTTCTGCTCTCCATTTTAAAACTTCGCTTTCTTCGTGGTAAACCAGCTTCCGCTTATATTCAGAGTCCATCAGATCAGAAAATTGTATCGCTAATTCCTGCTTATTATCGATAATTTTCTTCCCTATATATAACAACTCATCCCTCATTTTTTTCTTTATCTCCTTTAGTTAGCAGAATTAACGATTACATTTTATAACAATAGTTATATCACATACAATATAAAAATATAACCGAAATAAAAAAATTGTTAGGCCCCCCCCTATTTACTTTTACCCCTATTCTTCTAATCAGTATACCTGCCATAATAGGATTGAAATTTCAGCGTTTGGGTAAAAAACTACTATGAATTTATTTCTATACTTATAAGGGGGCTTTTTCAATGAGCAAACATAAAGGAACCGTTAAATCTTTCAACGAATCAAAAGGATCTGGATTTATTACACCCGAAGACGGATCAAAAGAAGTGTTCGTTCACTCCAATGCGATTGACCGTGAGGAATATAAAAACCTGGCAGAAGGACAAAAAGTAGAGTTTGAAATCCAAGAAGGAGCTAAAGGACCCAGCGCTATAAAAGTACACCCAGTTGACTGATAGAGTGACATTTACATACAGATTATGGGTAGACTGTCAAATCAAATACTTTTCGAACCCAAAAACACCTCTTCGCCTTTTGTTCGAAAGAGGTGTTTTTTTTGTATAATGCAACTAATTCTACATTCAAAATTAGTTACTATTAGCTATTTAAAAAAACAGTTCTAAAGTTGTCGGACAAGTATCCAAACATTTCCTCTACGAGTGAATACAGTATAGAGTACTGCAAAGAAAGGGTGATTATTATAAAAAAGTATTATTTCAATTACAATGATAAAGATGACAGATATTATGTAGAAAAATCTTATCCTTACAAGAAGAAATCTCGCGAGACTTCCCTTAACAATAAGAAAGAGCAGCTTCAAGAAGATGCCCCTGAGGAAGCACGCGGCTGGGCTTATGGACGTGAAGAAGATAGCTCTGAAGAATCACAAGTTTGGATGTATGAACGCGAAGAAGATTTCTATGAGGAATCACATGATTGGGCTTCTAAATATAAAGAAGATAAAGGCAAAAAAGGAAGCACGCGGGAGTCAGCATTTAGAGCGCTCAATTTAACGATGCCTCAAAATGTTCCTGCAAATACGTTTGTAAAAGCAGTTTTCCCAACTGAACAATTTGATTTAGCAAATGAATATAACCCGATTACTTCTACCTTCCGCCCCCAAAAAGATGGCGTATATTCCATCATTGCTACAATTGGATTCTCTCCTAACGACCAAATGCTAGATTATAGAACTCGTATAGAAATACGTGTAAATGGGACAACCGCTATCGCTATCGATAACGATTTCTTTGGCGGAAACACACCGTTTGTTAATGCGGTATCCGTGTCTACTATTTATAATTTAGAAGCTGGAGATCGCGTTGAAGTTTTTGTTCAAAGCAGCATAGCTGGCACAATCGTCACATCCGAAGATGGCTCACATTTTGAAGCAGCTAGATTTCCTTCTCCAACAAATAACTAACACTAGCTTTTAGCCAAAAGCATCAATCCCCTCTTTTTAGATCGCTTCATTTTTCTAAAGGAGGGGATTTATATAAACATTAGTGGTCTAAAGGTCCGCAGAAACTTTTTAAGCGTTCGTATGTACATAATTCTTTAGTAGATTTATAGCATTAATCCAGTGTATAAAATCATGTACTTCTATGTAGTCTGCTGACTCACTCACGCTTGCTTCGCTAACTTTTCCGTTACGCTGCCAAGCTCTTCAACTAACCCACTTAAAAATTCCGCCGTCTGGCCAATGATCTGCAGCGATTGCAGCTGACGCACGGAAGCAGAAGAAATGCCCCTGCTGCTTGCAGCCGATTGATTGGCAAAAGCGGTCATATCGCTGACGGCATGGAGCACCTGCGTAGATCCGGCTGCTATTTGCTGAGCAGAAGCAGACGTTTGCTGAATTTGCTCGTGAACGTAGGCAGATGCGTCGGCGATTCGATTAAAAACATTTTCCGCTTCGTTGGCTAGTAAAATACCGTTTTTTACATCGGCTGTTCCTGATTGAATGAATGCTACGGCTTGAGACGTTTCTTGCTGAATATGCTGAATGAGCCTTGCTACTTGTTCAGCTGACTGATTGGATTGTTCGGCAAGTTTGCGAACTTCCGCTGCTACGACCGCAAACCCTTTACCATGTTCGCCTGCGCGCGCTGCTTCAATTGCAGCATTTAGCGCCAGTAGATTTGTTTGTGCAGCAATGCCTGAAATCACACTCATAATATCGTTGATTTCCGCAGAACGTTCTTTTAACTGATGAATAACGCTAGCTGCATGCTGAACAGAAGAATCGATTGTATGAATTTGTTGAATTGCTTCTTGAATTTTTTCTTTTCCCTGCACGGCTTCATTTGCTGTTTGATCAGAAGCTTCGCTGACTGCCGCTGAAGCCTCAGCTATTTTGGTTACGCCTTGCGTCATCTCTTCTAGAAACTCACTGCTTTTTTGAGCCATTATTACCTGCTGCTCAGCTCCTGCGGCTAGCTCTTGCATTGAAGCAGACGTATGGTGACTAGCCGTTTTTGATTCTTCTAAATTCCCCTTTAAGTTGTCAACCGTTTGTCTTACCTGCCCATTCGTTTCATGCAGTTTTTTCATCATGTCATAAATGATATGCTGCTTTTGTTCCTTTTCCTGCTGAAGCTGTTCTGTGTATTTTTTCTTTGAAGTAATTTGCCAAGCGGTTGCCCCTGATGTAAAAAGCAGATAAGCCGCGTGAAGGCAAAGCATCGAAAAGGAATAAGAAGACGTTCCGAAAATAATCGGCGTAAAAAATGGCACGAAAAATCCAGCTAGATGCTCGATGACAAAAATACCCGTCATTAACAATAACAGCTTTACATTTTCATAGTAGGAAAGAATAGCTATCACCATAAAAATTGAAAAGTGATACTCGACCATTCCTCCTCCCCCTACAACCGTGCTGATACTTGAAAACGTCAGCGTTAGTGTCACAAACGCAGGTACTAGCTCATGCTTTTTAACGTACAGCACAAGCAGTACACCAAGAAAAAGAATAGGAAGCATCAAAAAGATCATGGACACTTCGCCTGGCGTTGAATTATGTTCCATGGACATGCCGGACATACCCATCGGCCAAATACGATGAATGATATGTATAAGCAGAGAAATCGTTACTGCTCCGCTTGATAAAACAACCATTAATTTATGTTTATTCATGTTTATCCCTTTCTATATTAGACAATACTTCCTTTATCTATAGAATCGGCTGCAGGTTGGTTTTTTTTATAGAAATTCACGTTATTTTTTCCCTGTCGTTTTCCTTCATACAGCGCTTGATTCGCCTGTTTTAACAGCTCTTGAAACGATTCTCCGTTTTCTGGATAATAAGCGGCTCCAATGGTCGATGTAGCTGTAAAGATGCAGGATTCAATACTCCATTCTTTTTGAAGCTCTCCGTGAATTCGTTCCATGATTTGCTGTATTTCCTCGCACCTTTCAATCTGCCGAAGCAAGATAACAAATTCATCGCCTCCAAGGCGATATACTTCGTCACATGCGCGAATGCAAGACGTTAAACGATGTGCGTACTGAATTAAAAATGCATCGCCAATATCATGGCCAAATTGATCGTTCACTTCTTTAAAATTATCGCAGTCTAAAAACAGCAGGCCAAACCTTTCTTTTTGCTCCATCGCAGCCTGTACTTGTTTTTGCAGCATCATTCGATTCGGCACCCCCGTTAAACTGTCATGAAACGCCTTAAACTTCAGCTGATTTTCCAGCTTTTTTTGCGCAGTAATATCGGTTTGAATCAGCACGTAGCTTGAGATGCGATGATGAATATCGGTCAGCGGAACAATCGTCTTATGGCTCTACACGATGACGCCTTCTTTTGTTATGCTTTTGACTTGCCCTCTCCAAACCTTTCCTTGTCCAATACTTTCAAGAATCCGAGGGTCATAGCTTACATCAAACAGTTCATATGATTGTCCAATTAGCTCTTCTTTTTCATAGCCGAATATCGTACAGAACATATCGTTTACATACATAATCGTTCCATACGGATCCAGGACGCTTACGATAGCAGACTCATCAAGGGCATACTTCATGTTTGCTAAATCTTTCACCGTGTTTTCCAACTTTATTTCAGCTGTCTTTTCCTTTGTAATGTCCTGAGCAATCAAGTAAATACCAATCCATTCATTTTCCACTATGATGGGCACGTTTGTAACATATAAATAAATCTTTCCTTTTTCTTTGTGCCACGCTTGGATTTCTTTGCTGTAGCTTTGGTCGTATATGATGTGATGAAAAGGCAAAGCACGGGCGTCAATCTTCAGTTCTTCTAGAAGCTGCCTGTAAGAACTGTTGATGATCTCCTGCGCATCGTAGCCGAACATTTGCTCACAGGTAGGATTTGCTTGAACAATTTTACCGCTTAAATCCATCATGCATATGGCGTTTTCATGGTTGATAAAAAGCGATTTATACTGCTCCATGCTTTGGGCTAATTCTTTTTTTAACTTCTGGATATTTTTACTCATCACTAATAGGTGCGTACTATTGTCGGCATCATCAAAAATTGGGGTAAGCGTTGTTTCAAACGCTTCAGCTTCATCTAAGAAGGTATTTATGTCATGGTAGATAACTGGTTTTTTTGTTTCCATCGCTTTCATATAGTAAGGGTAAAGGGAGTGATACACCCGCTCAGGGAGTACGCTTTCTAGCCGCATGCCCGCTTCTCCTTGACACCGTATAAGCTTAGCAGCCGCTTTATTCATTTTTTTATAATAAAGATGTTGGTTCTTTACTTCCGCTAAAAAAACCAGCTCATTCATTTGATCAAAATAAAATTCAAACATATGATCTTTCAACATGGTAGGATGCATCTCCTTCGTTTTTTCACAGATGAACGCCCCCTGTACTTTACACTTCTGTATGAAATATACACTAGATCTTTTCACACACAAACACAACTTCAAATGTACAAACAGTAGTTCTTTTGTATCATTACCTACCCTCCTTCACAAGAAGGGTAAACATGGTGAACAAAAATAAAAGAGATTGAGGTATACCTACATCCATCCAATCTAAAAACGAACAAATGGGATAAAGCAGCTAGTATGAATCACTTGTTCCAACGCTGTTAATTTTTTTGCTGGCGGCCGATGAGCCTTGCCCTCTATTCAGCACTTAGAAGTCCCTGCATATATGAAACCTACCTTCATCAAAACAATAAAAAATCCGAACGCGTTTGATTCTCTATCAAGAATCAAACGCGTTCGGATCTTCCTTCAACTAAACTGCTTTTATTCTAGCTTCTTTTTTAAACTACTTAATTCCGTAATATTCTTCAAGCGTAATGCCTTTACTCTTAATCGCCTGCGCCACTGGTTTGCCTACATATCGCAAATGCCACGGTTCATATTTATAGCCGGTCACCGCATCTTTTCCTTTTGGATAACGAATAATAAATCCGTATTCTGCTGCGTGGGCATCGAGCCAAGTTGCTTCTTTAGTTCCGCCAAAGCAGTCTTGAGCAGCACATGTGCCGTCTCCTTTTGTTACATCAATTCCAAGACCCGTTTCGTGTTCACTCGTGCCTGGCAATGCGCTATAAGTTGCCGCTTTATCATAACCGTCTCTTTGAACATACGAACTAAAAAGCGCGCTTTGCGTTGCATGTGAACGGTAAGCTGATACGCCAAGAAGCGTAACGCCTTGTTTTTTCGCACCTGCAAATAACTGTGCAATAGCAGCGGCTGCTTCACTGCGCATTTTTTTCTTTTCCGTTTGTTCTTTGAATGTAAATGGAATCGTTGTATATACTAAATCTTTCGGAACGTAGTTTTCCGGAAGCTTGTTTTGTTTATTCACAACAACTTGTATGCTTTCAGGGTTCGAAACCACTTTCATACCAGCTAATGCTCGTACGTATTGACCGCTTACATAGCCAACCTTACCTTGATACGTAATTTTCAGCCAGCCGTTTGCTGCTTTAGCCGTTACGTCGAGCTGTGTGCCGGCTTTAAGTGTTGCAATAACAGCACCAGATGTTGAAGCAGTTGTTCGAACATTTAAATTCGCCGTTGCCACATAGACAGAAGCCGCCGGAGCTGGAGCCGGTTCAGAAGAACCCGTTGATTCCTTTACGTACTGCGTGCTCACATAGCCCGTTTTGCCTTGATAGCTTACTTTTAGCCAACCGTTCGCTGCTTGTTCTGTCGACGTTAGCTGCGCGCCTTGTTTGACCGTTACAACAATCGTGTTGGACGTCGATGGACCGCTTCGAATATTTAAATTTGCCGTTGTTACATAGATTTTGGTCGTTGAACTCGCTGACTTTTTAACATACTCACTGCTTACGTAACCCGTTTTGCCTTGATAGTTTACTTTCAGCCAGCCGCTTGCTGCTTGTCCAACTACCGTTAGCTGCGTGCCTTGTTTGACCGTTGCAATAATCGCGTTGGACGTCGATGGGCCGCTTCGAATATTTAAATTCGCCGTTGTTGTATATGTTTCCGCCGCTGCGCTTGCTACAGTTGGCTCACCCGTAAAATGTGAAGAATGAAGACCTAGAGTTCCTGCCCCTACAAGTGTAAAAGCAAGACCTGTTACCGCTAATTTTTTGTAAAATCTTTGTTTGTTCACTTCTGTCATTTTTTATACCTCATTTGCAAAATATAATAGAAATATATGCTGCTAGTTTAATAGGTTAAGTGAAAACAGGATCCGATGTTTAAGCTCAACCTTAACTAAACAACATTAAGTAAATTTATTCGACGTCTAGAGGCTTATCATTACTTCGTTCCAGCTAGCACGTACTTTTAGAATACCGGATAATCGTATCAAAAGTATATCAAAATATTTCAAACTTGTTTCCAAACTGATACATTTTCAACAAAAATAGAATAATAGAGCAGAAACAGCAAAAAAACCCTTACGTTTACGCCCAACTGCTTAGGGTAAAAAACAACTAAAAACAACGATTGAGATGGTGATAAAATGAACACGGCAACGGATTTTTCCTCAACTGCGTTTCGAGAACCTCACACATTAAAACAGCATATTTTTGATACGCTTCATTTCTACTATCCCGCTTGTATTGACAAGAAAAACGGTGGGTATATCCATGAATACTACGACGACGGCACCGTCAACAACACGCATTCAAAGCACTTGGTAAGTACGGCGCGCTTTATTTATATCTTCAGTGTAGGGGCTCTTTTAGACGGACCGGATTGGTGCAAAGAAGCAGCTCAGCACGGCATTCGTTTTCTACAAAACAGCCATTATGATAGAGAGCACGGCGGGTATTTTTTTGAAATAGCCGATGACGGAGAAGTAAAAGATGATTCTAAACAAGCATATGGGCATGCTTTTGCTCTTTTAGCTTCTTCCATCGCGTATCAAGCCGGCATTTCAGAAGCAAAAGAAACAATTGAACAGGTATATGACGTGATGGAAAAGTACTTTTGGGAAGATGCGCACGGCTTTTACCGAGACGAATGGGACGCATCGTGGTCGGCTTCTTCTTTATATCGCGGCCAAAATGCAAATATGCATATGTGTGAAGCGATGCTTTCTGCCTTTGAAGCAACAAGAGATAAAAAATACTTAGACCGAGCGTATACGCTTGCAAAAGGCGTTACTCAGCAGCTTGCTGAACGATCTGGCGGCATGGTTTGGGAGCACTATGATACAGACTGGCAGCCAGATTGGGACTACAATAAAAACAATACAAAAGATGAATTTCGTCCGTACGGCTTTATACCAGGACATCAGTTTGAATGGAGCAAGCTGCTTTTATGGCTTGATCGGCACCGTTCGGAAAACTGGATGACAGAACGTGCAAAAGATTTGTTTGATAAGGGCTGGAACCTAGGCTGGGATGCTAAGTACGGAGGTCTTTACTTTGCGCTGTCTCCTCAAGAAGAGGTCATTGATTGGGATAAAAACTACTGGGTGATGGCCGAAGCCATTTCTGCGGCTTCACTGCTTGGGGTAAAAACCGGAGACAGCGGATATTGGAAAGCATACGACGCCCTGTTCTCCTACTGTCAGAAACACTTTATCGATCACACATATGGAGGGTGGTATCAGCTGTTAAATCAGCAAAACGAACGCTACAGCTCGAAAAAAAGCCCCGCTCCTAAAGCCGATTATCACCCTGTGGCAGCTTGCTATCAAACGCTGATAGCACTGAATTCTCTTTGAGATAATGCTCATGAAGAAACCGTTTTCTAGCAAATGCGTTTATTTCTTTTATTTAAGGGAATTTACTTACTAACAATCAATGTTTCTACAATTCAGAAAAAGCTCGACTATATATATGCAAGGAGTGAGGACGATGTATTTTTACGCGTTAGCACAAGGAACAGATTCTGGAGATCCAGTAACACTGCATCATGAGAAGAAATTTTCGAAAAAAGAATTTTTAGAGATGTTTAATGAAGCATTAGATGAGTTGGATACGCATCCAGCTCCAAGCGCTGTCGGTGAATACCTTTGCCGTGCGTACGGATTTCAAGAAATTGAAATCGAGACGGGTGTTGTATGCTACTGCGCTCCTTTTAGAAAGCTAGACGACTCGGATATTATAGAAGACCGTACGTACATGGACGCCACGACCGGAACACTAAAATACAACTAACCAAAAAGAAAGGTTGGATGCGTGTGAAGACCGTACAGAACATTTATCGAACGAGTGAAGCTGTACCAGAATCGGGCGCTTACGTTTGTGCGGAAGGTGAAATTAAACTCTTTCACAAAGATGATCTTTTTACACCTTGCCCACATACACGTGAATCAACGACGTGGAAGCCTGTAGATGACGCCTTTTCAACCGGAGAATTGGTTCCGCAAACCGGTCGCTATACCGACGAAAACGGCAATCAAGTAAAGCTAAAAGAAAACGATTTATTTCCAAGATGCCTTCGTTCAGGTGAGCCTACGACGTGGAGGCGAGGATAACAGGCAACAAAGCAGCCGCTTATTAAGCGGCTGCTTTTTCTTGAAGCTTATTTAAAAAATGAATTCTTTTTTCTTCCTTTTAACAGATCGCCCGTCCACCCTTTCATTCGTAAATAGAGATAAATGGCCACGGTTGAAAGAACAATTAAAATGAGTGCGTAGACATAGCCAAACTTCCAGTCAAGCTCCGGCATCCCTTTAAAGTTCATTCCCCAAAGAGCTCCAAAAGCCGTTAAAGGCGTACTGATTGCTGTCAGCAGCGTTAAAGCTTTCATAATCTCATTTCCTCGATGAGTAGACACAACTTCTTCTAATTTAATTAACGCGTCAAATTCTTTTTGATATTGTTCAATTAGCGTTAAGCCGATTTCGATTTTTTTACACATCCGCTGATATTCGACCGTTTGGTTAATTTTTTTATGAAATGCTTCTTCTATTCCCATTGTGACTTCTCGAACAGAGCTAATTAAATTTGTCCATATAAGCAGGTCATACCGGGCTTTATGAATGTCATCTAACACGTCAATGTTATTATTATGGCGCACTTCCCACAGAAGCTCTCTGAAATGACTTTCAAACTGATCAAACCCGTTTAAGTGCTTTTTCATAATTTCGCCTAAAAGAATAAAAAAGCTTTCTGCCGTGTTAGCAGACTGCTTCATGCGTTCAATCATTCGTTCATGATGGGTGTCTTGTAGGATTTCCAAATCAATTCCTGCCGTTATAATAAACTCCTCGGTGATATAAAAATGAAACGAATCGTAATTTTTTTGATCAAACGACTTCTTATGATAAATTAGTGAACCATAAATGAGCTCACTTCCCCCTACGACATCTACTTGAATATGATTAGAATTTTTCTTTTGCAGCTGCTGGCAAAACCATTCATCTCTTGGATACTGATAGTCTTTGATTATATCAGCTATTCCATCTGCTTCTTCTAAATCAAACTGATACCATTTCCATTGATCGTTCGTCACGGTATTCATACTTTCCCTCTTTCCCCTTTTATTAGAATTTTTCCCTATATACAATCATTTAAAACCTATCACGCAAAATAAACATACATTTCATATCCATCTTTATAAAAAAGGTGCTATAATAAATACGTTGCTCACATGCGCAATGCTTTATCAGTTTGAGAGGAGAATAACAGTGAAGAAAGATATCGCTTTACGTTCTTATCTGCTAGAAAATGCACCAAATATGACGGAAGAATGGTATGAATCTTTGGACAAAAAGTCTTCTGAAGGCGTATATACCTCTAGTAACCCCGATGTCATTCAACGCTTAAAAGCGCAAAACTATGAATTTCATTTATATATTAGCAACGTCTTTATAGAAGATGAAAAAATCTTTTTTGAATCTTTTAACACGTGGCTAAATAAAGTTGCCAAAGACCAAGAACATATCAGAACACCCATTCAAAGTATTATTAAAGAATTTATGAACGTCCGCAAACAATACTGTGAGTATATTCGACGGTTTGCAGAACTTAACGATGACATCACTCAGCAGCATATTGATGTGTGGAATGAAAAAGTAGTAAGGGTATTTGATATTATTATTTTGAAATTCATCACAGAAGCGCAGGAGTACGCATCAAACCGCCTCCGCTCGCAGCAGGAAATGATTCATGAATTAAGTTCACCTGTTATTGTGATTAAAAAAGACGTTGCTCTTTTACCGTTAGTCGGCGATATTGATACGGCAAGAGCCAAAATGATCCTAGAAAGCACGTTAAAACAGTGTGCAGAGAAGCAAATCGCTCATTTGTATATTGATTTGTCAGGAGTTGTGATGATTGATACAATGGTCGCACACGAGCTGTTTCAGCTGATAAATGCGCTTGATTTAATCGGCGTTAAATCAATTTTATCGGGCATTCGCCCTGAATTAGCTACTACTGCGATGCAGCTTGGACTGAAATTTGATCATATACGAATTAAATCGAATCTTGCTCAGGCATTAGAAGATGATTCAAAAATTGTAATTGCTTCTAGCACTCATTAATATAGGGATACAAACAAAAAAACAGCCCGAGAAGGCTGTTTTTTATTTTCTATGATGAATGTTTTCAGAACCTGATTCATCTTTCGTTTTCGTTTTATTTTTCTCTTCTTTTTGTTCAAGTCTTATGTCTTCCATTGGCATAGGATCCACGGTTTCTTCTTCTTTGAAACGTTCAAATAACGTTTCGTCTTGATCTGTTACACGCTGTTCCGTTTCATCTCTTTTTTTAGGTGCATTTGATATAGATCTTTTCTTGCGTTCTCCCATCTTTTCTCCTCCTTTACTATAGGTGGTGCAATTATGTGTTCATGAAATCTCCGCCGTTGACATGAAGCGTTTGACCGGTCATATAAGATGAATCATTTGAAGCTAGCAGTACATAGCAGCCTACGTGCTCCACAGGATGCCCAGGTCTGCCCATCGGCGTATCGGTACCGAATTCTCCTACTTTATCACCTGAGAAAGTAGACGGAATAAGCGGTGTCCAGATTGGTCCCGGCGCTACAGCATTAACGCGAATGCCATCTTTGACAAGCGCTTGCGCCATGCTGCGCGTAAAGCCGTTGATTGCACCTTTTGTCGCCGTATAATCGATCAGCTGAGGATTTCCGCGGTAAGGATTAATTGACGTTGTATTAATGATCGCACTGCCTTTTCCTAAGTAATCAAGCGCTTTTTTCGTAAAATAAAAGTATGAATAAAAGTTCGTTTTGAACGTTCGTTCAAGCTGTTCACTTGTAATTTCTTTAATGCTTTCTTTTGGATGCTGCTCTCCTGCATTGTTCACAAGAATATCAAGCTTTCCAAGCTCACTTACTGTTTTTTCTACCGCTTCGTTACAGAACGATTCGTCTCCTACGTCTCCTGCAATCAGCAGACATCTTACACCTTCTTCTTCAATGCGGGCTTTTGTTTCCTCGGCGTCGCTATGTTCGTTTAAGTAAACGATGGCTACGTCCGCTCCTTCTTTCGCATAAGCAATGGATACAGCTCGTCCAATTCCGCTGTCTCCTCCGGTAACTAGCGCTACTTTTCCTTTTAATTTTCCTGTACCAATGTAATTGTCATCCTCATAAATAGGGAGAGGATTCATCTCGCTTTCGATACCCGGCTGGCGGTCTTGCGTTTGCTGGGGCTGACCTTGTGTTTGTTGATCTTGTAAATTCATTTTAATCTCCTCCTATTTTTGATGGAACTTTTTAGTATAGTCTACGTTTAGCCTTCTGTTTTGAAGTTCAAACATCTTTTTTTAAAAATTTATGATATTTCTATTCTCTTTTACTATCTTAGAAAATTCATAGAAAACAAGTTTAAAGTTGGAAACAAAGGCTACAGAATGAGTAGAAGATGTATTTCAGAAATATCTTTTATTAGGAGGTTTGGTTGGTATATGAAACACATTGAAATAGCAGAAAACCAAGAGGAGGCAACCTGCATCATCCATTCTTTTTTAAAAAAAGGATTTACAAGCAAAGATATTTACCTGCTGGCCTACGATAAAGAATGGGCTCATAATTTAACGGACGCAACACATACAAAAAAATACAGAATGGCAGAGCAAGGTATTTTTGAAACAGCGGTAAACATGCTTCTCTCAAGAGAAGATGAGCTACTTTCAAAGATGGCTTCTCTCGGCTTATCTAATCAAGAAGCAAACCGGTATAAAGAAGAAATGAAACAAGGACATATCGTGGTTGTTGGCGCACAGAGTCAATCAATTCCCTACTAGAACAGCGGAAACGTTTTTTATTAGCTTATAAGGGTATTTAGTAAAATAAACCATTGTCTATCAAGAAAGGAAGTTATTAACGATGTTAAACTATTTGGGAATTCAGATAGGCTCTCTTTACTTTCCTACTAGTATTTTGCTTATCACGTTTCTTGTATTAATCGGCTTTTTTATTTATTTCCTATCTAGAAGAAGAAAAAACCGCCAGGAATCACGTGAGCACTCACGAGGAAAATAAAAGAGAAGGTCAATTTAAAAGCCCTTCATGAAGAAGGGCTCTTTGTACTATAAAACAGGCAGATACTTCTCATAGCGAGGGTTTACATAAAAAGGCGGACGAGGTCCTAAAAGCGGCAGATCCATTATTAATACCGCTTCAATTTTGACGTATAAAGGCTATGAACAGTTAATTGACTATACGGCCTAAAGGAGCCATTGTTGGCTTTACTCGTGCGCTTTCCAATAGCGTGATTAAAGACGGCATTCGCGTGAACGCCGGAGAGCCGGGACGCATTTGGGACACCGCTCATTCCAGCAAGCTTTTCAGCTGATCAAGTAACGCAAGTGGACAATCCGATGGAGCGCCAAGGGCAGACGCTTGAACTTGCTCCAACCTACGTGTACCTCGCAAGCGACGACTCAGGGTTTGTCACGGGGCAGACGCTGCATGTAAACGGCGGAGAGTGGGTTTCTTCTTAAAAATCTCAATATAAAAAGCGTGAAGCCAAGCTCCACGCTTTTTCATTATTTACGGGATTCTTTTTGCAAAGGCGATTTTTCAATGGAACGAGTAAACCGGTAAACATCAAGTTCTTGCCCTACCTCTGAAGGCAAATACCCAAACGTTGTGAAGCTGTCCACAGATTCCGGCTCAAGTGATAGAGACAATAAATTGTTTTGCGGCTGAGATGTTAAAAAGACGTAGCTTCCTTTTGGGAACGTCACCGTTTTTGGCTTGACGATTGTTTGCACGTCTACGTTTGGTTTGTTTTCGTAGGCTTCATTTTCAATACGGCTGCTGACACTATACGCTTCTACTGAAAGAGCCGTTTCTTTCGTTAACTTGAAGCCTTTTACTCCTTGTCCCTGCAATTTCGCTGCTAACTCTTCATGTCCTGGCTTTAAAATATAAGCAGTCGGACGTTCGCGGACAAGCGTCGGCGTAGCTTTCTTTGCACTGTAGTACGTCACAGGAATGTCTTTAACAGACGCGCTTTCCACATCAACCATTTCTAACGTCGAGTTTGGTATTTTTTTATTTTCGCTGTTCACAATAATCGGGTCATGATCATTTGCATTTTTTCCTTTTTTGACAAGCGCCGCTTTTTCTTTTGCAATCAGCGCTTTAATTTGTTTCGCATGAGCGGCTGTTTGCGTAATCAGCTTTTCTTGCGTAGCAATTTGGGCACTCACTCGCCGCGGAAAATCTTCTCGTCCAATACCGATCCCTCTGCTTTCGACTAAAAACGAAAACGATGGATACAAGCCTAGTGAGTTTCGGCCGATTCGCGGTTCAACTGAGCCTTCTTCCACTTCAAGCTGCCCTTGTTTATTCACTTGAGACGTATAGTATACTTCTCCTGAATATCCTTGCTTTTCAATGGCTGTAAGTGTGCTGTTCACAAACAGCTCATCAGACATGTTGCGAATGTTCTGCGGAATATTTAAGTTTCGACCTGACTGCAGTAAAATGTCGTGATACTTCCACACGCCTTCTTTACCGATATTTTTAAATCCGCTGCTGTAAGGCGTATATTCATGAGCGTCGATGACGACTTCCGGTGAAAAACGGTTAAATTCAGCTCGTACGCTCTGCACTTCCGGGCTTTCAAGCTTTATGTAGTCGCGGTTTCCATCTAAATTATTTGCTAGCTGACGCTTGAATGCATAAGATCCGTCTGGATTAATGCGCGGCACAATGACGATGTTCACTTTATTTAGCACATCTTTTCCAAAGTCTTCTGTCAAACGCGTCGCAACGGCGAGTACGGATTCGCCGCTTGCCGGTTCATTACCATGAATTTGACTTTGAAGCCAAATCGTTGGCTTTTTAGATGTTTTTCCATCCGCAAATTTCTTTTCCTTTGAAAAATACAGAGCCGGAATGTCTCGTCCTTGCTGTGATTTACCGATAATCTTCAGCTTTACGTATGGACTTTTATGAGCAAGCTTTTGAACATAGCTCATCATTTCTTCTTGAGTCGTAAAGGCGTCTTGTCCTTTCATAAATGCCGGCGTTGCTTCATTCCCCTTTATTTCCGGATAAAGCGCTTTAATTTTTTCCGGCTGGCTATAGTCTTTTCCGTAATAAGGCATCTCAGCTTGTACCGCAAGCGGCGACAGCAATAATCCAATCGACAAAAGAGCCGGCACGGCCGTTCGTTTTACTGTTTTTTTCATTCATTTACTCCTCCCCATCCTCTTGGTTAGACATTTTAAATTTTTAAAATATTTAAAATGTTACATAAATAATTATACCGTTTAAGGAAATAACTTCAAGATAAGGGAGCTGAACCTTTTTGACTATTTTAATGTAGGAGACGAGTGCGGTTTTATAACAAAGAGATTGGGACATAGCAAAACCAACTCAATATGAAGACGACCAATCAGGCTTAATGATCTCGCTTTTCCTCCGCTGTTGATTTCCGTGCAAGGCTTCGCTTTCCGCGGGGCGGCCGATGAGCCTCCTCGTCGCTTAAGCTCCTGCGGGGTCTCATCTGTCCCGCTTTTCCCGCAGGAGTCTTCGCCTTACCCTCCAATCAACAGCTAGACGGAAACAAATGAAACCTACGTTCACCCTAAAAAAAATGAACCCCTAATGGAACATGTTGATCAATGGTTCATTTTTCATTTCAGCTAAAATACGTTTGTTCCAGCCTCTTTTTTATGTATGAACTGCTATAAAACTTAGCATTTCCTCGAGCCTGTTTTGCGCTAGTCTAGCTGTTTCATAGTCCATGCAGCTATCTCTCTTATGTTCATTTCTTTACGGATTCTAGCGTTTCTAAATCATATCGGCCGATTTCTTTGTTGTTTCTCGTGATGACGAGTTTTCCATGCCTCGCCACCTTTTGGAGTTTTTTTAATTTCTGACCGGACGGAGCCATAGGCATTTCTTTGTTTTTAACAGTCGCGCCCAGATCGTAGTGCACATCGACTTTTCCTTTTTTCATATAGTCAAACTCTTCAATTCCCGTACCTGTACCGAACTGCTCATGCCCTTCATCAAATACATTAACACCTACTGTATTGATAGATGCTTTCTTTAAATCTTCATTCGGTATAATTTTAGCTTCTATTTCGTCTTTATCATTTTGATAGAATTTACGCTCGCCTTGCTGCTTCATTTTAAACTCGTAATACAGCGCTTTTGGTTTTACGTCGACCATTTTTCCTTTGCTATCTTCTATACCAATTCCTCCAATTAAAGCAGGGTCATCTGTTATCTTGACTTTCACTTTTTGAATGCTATAGCCGCTCTCTTCTTTACTAGCAGAGTTTGAGCACGCTACCAATGACATTGTCAAAAAAGCACTCAATGTGCCCACCATAAATTTCTTCACTTCACCACTCCTCAAGGATTAACATACCATAAAAGGAATTTAAATGGATGTTTATCAGTCGATTTTGTACATAATTACAGAGGCAGCAACCTATTGACTTAAGTTTCCTCATCAGCTCTATAAAAACATAAAAAGCTCTCTCCATGAGGAAAGAGCTACTCTATCACAAAGTCCGCTTCTGCTTTTACCACTCCGTTTACAATAACAGAAAGCGTATGCGTACCGGTGTAATGTTTTCTTGTACTTAAATCTTTAAACGCATGCTTTTTTGCGACTGTCAGCGTTTGGCCTGCTTTGGCTTGAACATTTTTTAGCATAAACACTTTTTGACTGCGGTTTCCTTTTGCTTTTACGTAATGAATTCCATACTCTATGCGAAGGGGCATGTTTTTTTTCACCGATAATCGGAAAGAAAAGTCAATGCTATCACCGATTGTAATAGTATGCGGATGTACGCTAAGCTCTGTGACAGTCACGCCCGGATCATCTCCATAGCCAAAAAGAGACAGAGCTTCAGGATCTCCTTTTTTCAGCAGTGAACGGCACGCATGTTTAACGATCCAGTCGGTTTTAACGTCTTTTCCGTACCAGCTTTTCACCACATCAAGCATCCAGTCTTTTTCTATGTAAGAAATATCATTTAAATGATTGGCTACGCTTTTTCGGACATAGAGCGATTCATCGCATTTTAACTGCTCTAAAATCGGCAGCGTTTGTTTCGGATCTTGCTTTAACGCAGGTACTGATTGTCCCCACGGAAGTCTAGGCCGGCTTCCTTCGCTTGCTAATCTGCGAATATGATGATTTTCATCTCCTGCCCATTCAATCATTTGCTGGAGCATTCGATTTTTATCTTGAATTAAAAACGGACGCACCGCAAATTCTGATGTGGAAAACGGCGTAAAAAAAGCGAGTGCTTTTATTGAAGCTTTCCAATCGTTCAATCCGTACAGTTCAACGTAATCTGGAAAAATCGTGCCTTGAAGTCCTCCTACCGTTGGAGCCACTTTATAAAGGATATGAAGTGCTTCTTCATAATCCCCCGGCAGCACTTCATGCATGGAAAGCGTAATTCTTCTCATGCGCTCTTTCAGCCCTAAGTCTTCCCAGTCCTGTTGAAAAACCAGCTCATGAAATACTTGTTTATCAAATGAACTCATTTCACATGAAAAAGCGTCGCTCAAGTGCGTAATCAACTCTTCATTAAATACGCTTTTACGTAACTCTTCAGCCATACTTATCCCTCTTTTCCAGGCAGTATTTTATTTTCTTTTGAATAAAGCGCCCGCTCGTACATGCCTTTTTTAAAAATTTGCATAAACAGCTGCTTATTTTTAACTTCTTTAAATCCGTACTGACTGTACAAACCGTGAGCATCTTTTGTTGCCAATAAAATTTTTCGTACGTGTTGAATCGGCTGATAGCCAATCATTTCTTGTACCAGCGCTTTTCCAAGCCCGTTGCCCCGTGCGTGCGGAAGAATAAACACATCCGCCAAATAAGCAAACGTGGCAAAATCAGAAATAATCCGTCCGAATCCTACTTGTTTATCGCACTCATCATACACGCCAAAACAAACGGAGTGTTCAATGGACGTTTGAACAAGGTGAAGCGGAATTCCTTTTGCCCAATATGACTCATAATGAAGGTACGAGTAGATGACATCTATATCAAGCTTTTCTTTATTCGTATGTATGGTAAACTGATGATTTTCTTTCATGCTGCATCCTCCTTGCTTCTCTATCATAGCACAAATGTTCGCAACAGAAAAAAGCCTTTTCGGTAAAAGGCTTTTTTGCTTAGTATGATATTTTTTTAGAAACAGAAGCATTTTTTCTATAGCGTCTTGCGACTATGTAAATAAGCGGACTGCCAATAATCGTCGGCAAAAACCAATAAGAAAGTGCCGGAAGCTTGTTTAACAGCGGAATACTGTCTCCAACATTTACAAGCAGTGCGGTAACCGCTCCGATATAAGACCCCAGCATACCGCGAATATGATGCTGAAGCCAGTTCTTCCATTTTCGCTTGCGTGCTGCATAGCCATAAATCGCTAATCCGTATGAAAACACGGCAATATAAAATAAATAAGCAATTTCGTTCCATTTCCAAATCGCTAACATGATAGCTGTGGCAGCTAGTGCTGCATAAGAACCGTGATACACTTCTCCCCATTTGGTATGCCGTCCTTTTTTCTTAGCCGCTAGCATAGACACCATTCCTGAAAGCAAACAAATCATGCCCAGTCCAATATGGATACTTAATATAACTTCAAATAAATCCAACGCGTTCTCTCCTTTTGCGTACTTCTCTCTTATATCTTCGGCTAGCGCCCTTTTTTTTTAACAAAATATCCCTATTTCCTTTCCAACTCTTTACTTACATGATGCATATGCTCCACGTTAAAAAGCGCATACTAGCTGTAGAAAAGGAGGCGGATAGGCAGTGGAAAATGCTCGAATTAGCGGATGGCAGCTGCTTGTGTTAATTACGCTCTTTGAGATTGGCAGCGCCTTTTTGGTCGGCTTAGCGATGGACGCTAAGCAAGATGCTTGGATTGCCATTTTAGTTGATATGATCAGCAGCTACGCACTCATTTATATATATTATCGCTTGCACCGCTATTATCCAGATTTAGCTCTGACGGAGTACATTGAAAAAATTATTGGAAAAGTGCCGGGACGCATACTGGCTTTTCTTTACGTATTATATTTTGCTAACGGAGCGGCGCGGGTACTGCGCGATTTCGGCGCGATGCTTCTTACCTTTGTCTATCCTGACACGCCGCTGTTTATAGTGAACGCTTTACTGATGCTCGGAATTATCTATACGGTTCGCCAAGGAATTGAAGTGATGGCACGTTCGGCGGAACTGCTGTTTTTCTTTATTTATATACTCGCCGTCGCTGGCTTTATTCTTATCTTCGTTTCTGGCCTTCTTGATTTTTCAAGCCTAAAGCCAATGCTTGAAAACGGTATTTCTTTAGTGCTGAGGGTTGCCTACAGCCAGACGCTGTATTTTCCTTTTGGCGAAGTCATTGTATTTGCCATGATTTTTCCTCATACAAAAAATGTAAAAAAGACCGCATTCATTGTATTCAGCGCAATTACGTTAAACGGCATTAACCTTATGATTACTATGATTGTGAATATAAGTGTACTAGGAGTTACCCTAACGTCCAGATCTGCTTTTCCGCTTTTAAGCACTGTTCAAAGCATTCAATTCGCAGGTTTTTTAGAACGGCTTGATGTGTTTTTTATGCTGGCTTTAATCACTGGCGGCTTCTTTAAAATAGGTCTGTTTTTCTACGCCACTGTGCTGGGCCTTTCCCACGTGTTTCAGCTTAAAAACCCGTCACCGCTTGTATTTCCAATTGGCTTAGTCGTTTTGTTTTATTCATTGTCCCTTGCTCAAAACTATTTCGAACACGTATATGAAGGGTTAAAAATCATTCCGTTCACTTTACACCTTCCGTTTCAAATTGTCATTCCTGCTCTTTTACTCGTGATCGCATTTTTAAGAAATCGAAAAAAAACACAGTCCGTCCCTGTAAAAAATACCGCAGAAAATTCATAGTATGTCCATTTCTCTATTGGATTTGATCTCCTAAAATTATACAATATAGTCAAGAAGCCAAAAGGAGAACCAATATGATTGGATTAATTCTTTCTATTTTAGTATTTAACGTTCTTGCTTTTAAAACAAACAAGCGCTTCACGACAAATCAAATTGTACACATTTGGATGTTCACCATTGCTGCTCAGCATATCTTTGACGTCTTCATTAATTTCAAATTTCACGGCTACTGGTATTTTACACAAGGCACAGACTGGAAAGGTATTTTTGCCTATACCGTTCTCATTCCGCCTGTAAACATGCTTTTTCTTACCTACTATCCTTTTGCGGGGAAACTCACAAAAAAAGCCGCCTATATTTTACTTTGGTCGGTTGCTGTTTTACTTTACGAAGTAGTGGCCCTTCTCCCTGCTCCTTGGGGTTATTTTCATTACGGATGGTGGACGTGGTGGTATTCACTCCTCCTAAATCCGCTGCTGTTTTGGATGGTGGTGCAGTATTACCGGTGGGTGTATAAGTTGGAGAGGAATTCTAGACCAATATAAGTAATCAATGAAAGAACAGCTTTTCTGCAAAAGAAAAGCTGTTCTTTGATGAAATCTATTATTTTAAAGCACTATCCTTCTTCTCCCTCACAAACTCCACCACAGGCCCCACAATAATACAAATTCCTGCGATAATCAGCCAGCCAAACGCAAAATACGTCCAGCCTTTAAAAAAGGAAAGGGTGTATTGATAGCCCGTTAAAAACATCACGCCTGGAAACAAGAGGACAAACAAAAATGTAAGTCCCAGCGCCCAGCGCGCACATAGCTTTGCGTCTTTATTTAACTGTTGTTGTGGATCCATACGCCACTTCCTCCCTTAATGGTTCATCTCCATGTTCATCAAAGCTTTTGAATTTGTCTTTTAGTTCATCAAAGTCAAATTCTTTTTTAGCAAGCAAGCCGTGTCCAATTGATATGATTCCGCTGATAATAAAAACGGTAGAATTTCCAATAAGCATTGGATACAGTCCGCCAAGGGCTTCTACATCAATGTGACCGTTAATTAAATAAGCAGATGTGTTCCATGCGACAACGCCGCCAATCATCCCTAAAAGCGCGCCGTAAAATGCACCTGTATTCGTCGCTTTTTTCCACATCAGTCCAAGCGTAACGGGAATAACGGCTCCGCTGACGAAAATACCCATGGCCATATACACAAACCCAAGGCTAATTCCTAAGTAAAACAGTAAAATGGAAAACACACCCATCGCCAGCCCAAAGCCAAGCGTCACTTTTCGCGACGTGCTTAAGATTTTTTTACTGCTTGCTTTCGGATTGATAGATCGCAAGTAAATGTCCGTTACGATAATATTTGTGATCGCCGTTAATTCAGCTGCTCCTGTCGACATTACCGCCATAAACAGCATCGTTAAAAACAAAATAGAACCTAGATTTCCAAGCACGTGTGACGCCATAACGGGCGCGATAGAATCCGGTGAATCTACAGCAATTCCAAGCCCAGCCGCACTTACACCTAGGAAAGTGGCAACGGCAAATGGAATCGAAAACCAGGCAATTCCGCCGTAAATATACGCTTTTGAAGCAGCGCTATTTTTACTTGCGATGGCACGCTGCCAGTATGCTTGATCCACAAAGACCGTACCGAAGTTCCCGATAATATTAATCATCCCAAACAAAAGACCTGGCACCGATGCCATCGTAAGCATATGCTGTGACGAAGGCAGATTTTTCAGCCCTTCGTACACGCTTGTTATGCCGAACTTATAATAAACGGCAGCAGCAAAAATAAATAAAATAATGAAAATAAAAACGGTGTTAAAATAATCAGCAACAAATGAGGCTTTTAAACCGCCAATCATGGTGTAGATGGTAAACGTAAGAGGAATTAAAAAAGCAGCAATAAAAATATTCATCCCGGTAAGAGAGTTTAAAGCAATGGCTCCTCCTAAAATAACCATGGCGGTCACAATAATATTTGTCATAAGAGCAAAGCCAAGCATTAAACGATGATTTTTCACGTCGAAACGCTGTGCAATAAATTCTAAAAACGTATGAGCATTCGGTGCTTTTTTCTTCAGGTTAATCGCGACAATGGCAAACAGCAAAATTTGGATGCTTGCTCCCGCTGCATACCAATACGGTCCGCTAATTCCGTACTGATAGCCCGTGGAAGAAGACATCATTAACGTAGCAGCCCATGTCCACGCGGCGATAATGGACGCACTCGCCAGTCCAACGCCTACATTTCTTCCGGCTGTACTAAACTGCTCAGCCGTCATTTCCTTTCCTTGACGGCGCTGCATCATGATTGTAACGGCCGTAAATCCTCCTCCAAAAATCAGTAAAATCAAATACCCGACGCTTGATGAAAGCATCCTATCCCTCTCCTTCCTCTTAATGTTATATTTACTCACATATATATGTAAATAAAAGTAACATTTGTTAATAAAATACCACGCCGTAAAATTATTAACAATACTGTATTTTCTGATTATTAAGGAGTATAATTAGATACTTTCCCCTTATGCAAACAAAAAAAGCCGGCACATCCGCACCGGTCTAAGCATGAATTTTCGTTTTCAACGTGTGTTATTTCCTCACATGAATGAATGGTCTTACTAATAAAAAAAAACGACAACCCCTTGGGTTGTCGTTTTTTTTATTATTGAGATACCATTACTTTTTGGCGAACGTGCTCTAAGTGATCACGAACTGCTTCTGCTGCTTCTTCTGGCTCTCCATTTTTAATCGCTTCAAAAATACGCTCATGGTCGGCATCCGTTTGCTTGCGATTTTCTTTTTGGCTTTTATTTAACGAATAAGCAAGCGCTTTTCGATACAAATGGCCTAAATCTTCTACAGCATGAAGAAGGAATGAGTTATGAGCTGCTTTCACGATGTCATGGTGAAAGCGATAGTCCGCTTCATGTCCAATTTCTTCACTGTTGTGAACCGTCTTTTTAAATGCTTCTAACGATTCTTTAATTTCAATCAGTTCTTCATCTGTACGGCGCAGCGCGGCTAAGCTTGCTGCCTGCGACTCGATGATAATACGCATTTCAATTAGTTCAAGAACCTGATCTGCTTCAACCATTTCAAACGTCATTGGATCAAGCATACCCACTAAGTTTACACGTTTTACGTAGCTTCCTCCGCCTTGTCGTGATTCAATTAATCCGCTGGCAGAAAGAACGCTTAGCGCTTCACGAATTGGTGCGCGGCTCACTCCAAACATTTTGGATAACTCATGTTCCGACGGCAAACGAGACTCTGGCGGGAACGTTTTCTCTTTAATCATCTTTTTTAATTGATCAAGCACTTGACTAGATACTTTTTTTCGCTCAATAGGTACAAACATACTTCTATTCCTCCTCCAAGTAATTATCTCTCTCTTTTTTTAGTTTTCATCGGACCCAGATTAACTATGTGTATTCCGATTTATGTAAACGCTTCAATCTTTGTATTACAAGTATACATTATTTCAATTCAAATGTGTTGATAAAATTTTACTATTATTGTTATTATACCATGAAAACAAGTTATAAATGAATAACGATTCATGGTTTTTTGACATAATACCACTATCTTACATATAATCCGTATACAATCATAATCGCCGCGTCCGCTAACGCATGACTAATAATTGCCGCTTCGGCACCGTATCGCTCCCTTATACACGCCCACGTTATACCTGCTAAAAAAACGCCTACAGCCGAGATCCAATTAAAAGGAAACGCAAAAACGGGCAGAATAATAAACAGGTGATAAATCGTATAAAAGCTTGATGTAACAATGGTTGAAGCGGGTAAGGATAGATGCTTCTTCACTTTATTCTGTATATATACGCGCCAATACATTTCTTCTAAATAAGGGTTAATAAAAATCAAAATGACGGCTAAAATGATAACTTTCCATCCGCTAAATCCCCATATTTGCAAAACCGCTTGCATATCTTCTACATGAAAGATTTTACCAGAAAAAAACAGGCTGCTTCCAATTATCACAGCGGCACATAGAACTCCGCTCAGAGTTCCCACATACAGAGATTTTTTTGTAAGCGCTACCTTCAAGTTAATTTTATTATTCGCATATAAAATCATAAACATCCAGCCGTAAAAGCAAACAAATGTTACCAACACATTTTGGATAAGCCACAAACCGAAAAAAACAAAGATTGTTGGCATAAACAGCAAAAACAAAAATTTTATCACGTTTATGGCGCACCTTCTTTAAGAGACGCTTTTCTTTTACCTAGTAAACCTTTCGTATTCAAAAGGTTTACTATCTTTTATCTTATAAAAGTCCGGGGGTATTTTCAATTATTTTTTAATTCCTGCTCCAGCTCACGAAGACTTTCAGCAAGCTTTTTCTTTTCTTCTTCAAAGTGGGCATCGTTTTTAAAAGCAGGAGCTGAAGGTTCTAGCTCTTCATTTTCTCTTAGCCAATCCGGCGTCAATTCCTTGCGAACAACGTGCTTTTTAGTAGCGTAGGAAAGCGGCTTTTCAGTCTGCTGACTCGCTAGCGTGCGCTGTGATGTTACATAATGCTTATAAAAAAGATGCTGTTTGATATAGGCAAATGCTCGAATGGTATCGCCGCTGTATTTAGGCACGTAGTGATCAAATGCTTCATGCAGTCCTGATAGCGCCGTTTCTATTGGTATTTCGCTTTTTGCGACTTCGTACATATGCTTTAAATCACTGGCTGAAGGATACATCCCTCGGTTTCTTCTAGCAATAAAAGCGGCTTCTAACGTTTGTACGTAAGCGTCATGCGCGGCTTCTTCTCTTTTTATGTGATTTGTATTTTCTGCTGTAGTCTCTGTTAATGACGCCTTCACTGTGACCGGCTCCGCTGCTTCAATTTGACTTTCCCCTTCTGTCAAATTGACATCTTCGAGCTCTTCAAATTCATCGCTTGGCATAAGCTCTTCTAGTTTCTTATAATCAATCCGGTACCAGACCGTGTTGTTAAATTTAGAGCGGTTGTACTTTCCTTTTACAATCAGGCCTTCTTTTTCAAGCTTTGAAATGATGCGTTGAATCGTTGAAAGCGACCAAAATGGAAACTGCTGCAGCCACTGCTGATTGGTGTTGTATACCCACGTATATCCGTCCTGCACGTTTACGCTTTTTTCAAGCCAGTAGTGAAGCTGCTGAAGAAACAGGGCTCCGTTCACTCCTACTTTGACTGCCAGCGCCGGTAGTACAATTAACGGCTGATCTTTTAATAATAATTTACTCATTATATCATCTCCTTTGTTATGTAAAATAGCTACTATATATATACAAAAAAAATGAAAAAACAGGGATGCCCGTTTTAAAATTATGTTAAAATATAGAAAAAATGAGGTGAGCATATGATACGTCCAGGCAGAATTGGCGATGAAGCAGGCATTGCAAATGTACACGTAGAAAGCTGGAAATCAACTTATAAAGGACTTGTTCCGGATTCTTTTTTAGATTCTTTGAGCGCTGAAAAGCGAAAGCCCCTCTGGAAAAAGCAGCTGGAATCAAATTCTATTTTTGTTGCAGAAGAAAACGGTCAAATCGTAGGCTTTGCTTCTTATGGCAAAGAAAGAACCAGCAAGCATCCTTTCTATAAAGGAGAACTGTATGCCATGTATTTACTCGCAGAGCATCAGCGAAAAGGAATCGGAAAAGCGCTTATGCATAAAATAGCGCAAGAGTCGGCAAACCAACATATACATACGATGCTCACATGGGCTTTTGAACAAAACGGCGCCTGTCAGTTTTACGAAGCGCTTGGCGGAAAAAGAATCGATCGTGCTGAGGTTGTTATTGAGGGAACCTCCCTATCTGAAGTGGCTTTTGGATGGGACACGCTTAAAAATTTGTAAGACAACTCTCTGGACAGATTTTTTTCTTCACGGTAAACTGTTTAGTTGGTATAAAAAGAAAGGATGACTTACCGTGACGAATTCTACTTATCGAAACATTATTTTGCTGGTTCTTTGTGTCACAGCGGGTATCGTCGATGTGATTGGCTACTTAAGCCTTGGCCATATCTTTACTGCAAACATGACCGGAAACATCGTGCTGCTCGGGTTAGCAATCGGAAACTCGCTTGAAACAACTGTTTTTCACTCTCTGACAGCTTTAGGAGGCTTTATTATAGGAGTTGTAGGAGCTGCAATTTTAGTTGGAAACAAAGAAAAAACGTTTTGGCCTAAAGCCGTAACGATCGCGCTTGGAATAGAAGGATTAATTTTACTTGTTTTTGCACTTTTATCTTCGTTTTCTCCTTCTTTACACTTAACTTACTTATTTATTTTCTTATTAAGCTCAGCGATGGGTCTTCAAACAACGGCGGCTCGAAAGCTTGGCGTAGCCGGCATTTCCACAACTGTATTGACAGGGACGCTTGCTAACTTTTTTGAAGACGTAACGGCACGTTTTCGCAGTTCTCGCTACCGCAAAACGTTTAACATCGATGCTATTCTTCGCGCGCTGTCTCTTGTGCTTTACTGCTTTGGCGCTGTTATCGCCGCGCTTGCAGAGCCTGCTTATAAATTTGAAATTATTTGGCTGCCAATTGTGATTTTGTTAGCCATTATCATTTTTGTCAGCACGAAGTTTCACTCTGATTCAGAAAAATAATAATAAACCGAGGCTGGGATAAAAGTATTTTAGTCAAAGGAAAATCCGAACGAGTTTGATTCTTGATTGAGAATCAAATTTGTTCGGATTTTTATTAGTATAGTGAACGTTCATATATGTAGCAGCTTCTAGCTGCTGATTGGAGGGCAAGACGAAGACTCCTGCGGGAAAAGCGGGCTAAGTGAGACCCCGCAGGAGTGAAAGCGACGAGGAGGCTCACCAGCCGCCCGCGGAAAGCGAAGTCTTGCACGGAAATCAATAGCGCTGTAACAAGCGAACACAATAGCTCATCTATCCAATTTGTTCGCCTTGAGATTATATTGATTTAGTTATGTCTCAACCTTTTTCATTTTCCCGCTAGTGCCGCTAAAACGCCAAAAATGATTGCTGCTGCAGGCCCTACAATGAATAGTCCAATTAAAATCGATCGTATGGCTTCCCATAATGACCGCCAAGGACCTTGCTTAGACTCTGCTTTTTCCACTCTTTCCTCTAGGTGTTCGACTCTTTGCTGAAGCTTCGCTAATTCCTGCGTAACATCTATTTGTTCGCTCATCGCTCAAGCTCCTTTTTACTCTACATTACCATATACTTCCTTACTAAAACGACTATTTATTTGTGATTACTTCAATGCCGATTTCGCGGTAAGCATTTAACACGGTTTCGTTCACATGTTCTTCTGTAATGAGCCAATCTAGTGAGTTTGCTGAGCTGAACGTGTACGTTGACGATGTATTGAGTTTTTTAGCTGTTACAATAGCCGCTACTTCACTCGCACTTTTAATCATTTGGCTTTTAATGTGCATTTCTTCAAGCAAAGGAATGCTCATGCCGATTTTAGGATCGATTGCGTATACGCCTAAAAAACAGAGATCCGCTCGAATTTGTTTTAATGTATCAACCACGCTTTGTCCTACCGTGACCATCGATTCTTTTCGAAATGTCCCTCCAAGAGAAACAACTTCTACAAAGTCATGCTCCGCTAGTGCAACGGTAATTAACGGACTGTTTGTAATAACCGTGACGTTTAAATTCTTTGGAAAAGCTTTGACGAGCTGAATATTTGTTGTACTTCCGTCCATCAAGAGCACCTGCCCGTCTTTAATTAACGGAAGCGCCGCAACGGCAAGTGAATGCTTGACATCCATCAATTCACGTTTTCGCTCTTTGTACTCAACCGCAGACGTGGAACGCGGAAGCGCTCCTCCGTGTACGCGCTGCAGCAGACCGAGCGCGTCCATTTCCCGCAGATCTCTGCGGATTGTATCTTCTGAAACATTCAGCGTTTGACTAAGCGTCGTAGCCACAATTCGCCCTTCTTTTTCAAGCAAATTCATAATTTGTTTGCGTCTTTCTTGTTTTAACATTGCTTGTTCACCTGTTTTCTTTCTGCTTTTTACTTTATTATACTTGTTTCTTTTGTAAAAACAATGTAAAAACGCTTGATTATCAGTGTTTTTTCGTTTATTGTAGGATAAACAAGATAAAACACGCAAAAACAAGGAATAATAGTCAAAGGGAGAGATAGTTTATGAAGATGATTTTTACAGATTTAGATGGAACTCTTTTAAATAGCAGCAGTGAAATTAGCACAATTAATGCAGAAGCAATTAAAAAAGCGCAAAAACAAGGAATTGAAGTCGTGGTTGCTACAGGGCGCGCTTATTTCGACGTGCAGGAAATTTTAAAAAAAGCTGAGCTTTCAAACCTTTGGGTGATTGCCGCAAACGGAGCGACTATTCATGACCCGAACGGACAGCTCAGACATTCTGTTCCGATTGATACACATCACGTCAAAGAAGCGCTTCAGTGGCTGGATGCAAACGAATTTTACTATGAAGTGTTTGCTGAACATGCAATTTATACGCCAAACTCGGGCCGTGAACTGCTGGCCATTGAAATTGACCGAGTAAAAAGCGCCAATAAAAATGTGGATGAAGAAAGACTTCATCACGCAGCGGCTAAGCAGTACAGCCAAACGGGGTTTGCCTTTGTTGCATCGTATGAAGATATTTTAAATACAAACGCTGAGCTTTATAACGTACTAGCTTTTTCATTTGATGATGAAAAACGACAAAAAGGCTGGGATCACTTTAGCAAGCAGCACGACATGACGCTTGTATCTTCGGCTGATCATAACTTCGAACTTGAACACAAAGACGCATCAAAAGGAAACGCATTAACATACGTTGTAAAAGAGCTCGGCGGCTCTCTTCATGATACCATTGCTATTGGAGACAGCTTTAACGACGTATCCATGCTGCAAAAGGCTGGAAAAGGAATCGCTATGTCAAATGCGCACGCGGAAATTAAAGCACTAGCTGATGACGTTACATTAACAAACGATGAAAACGGAGTAGCTTCCGTTATTGAAAAAGTGTTAGAAGCACAGCTGGAAGCACATTAAAAAAACGCTTGGCATTTGCCAAGCGTTTTTAAATCATCATGCCATAAATACCGACAAACCAGCTAAACAGCGCAACTAAAAACAACAGCCATGCGCTGGTTTTCTTTCTTTTTTGCCACTCGATTGCTCCTAAAACTAGCATCGTTAAACCTAAAAGTATATTTAAAAACGAAAGGAACTGGTAACTGTGAGTAAGCATGATATAAAGAGCCAGTCCAACAGTAATAATTGAAAAAATAAGCTGTAATGCTTTTAACAAAAAATCTCTCCTTACTTGTAATTCACTTCTTCATTCACACACGTCACTAAAGGCTTTTTTTCAAGACCTAAAAGCAGGTTCTGGACGGCTAAATCTGCCATGCGATTGCGCGTTTCATACGTAGCACTTCCAATATGCGGCGTCACCAGCACATTTGAAAGCTGCAGGAGCTTATGATCTGCCGGAAGCGGCTCTGGGTCTGTTACGTCCAGTGCGGCATACGCAATTTCTTCATTTTTCAGCGCTTCGTACAGTGCTTCCGTATCCACTAATCCCCCGCGTGCTGCGTTCACAAAATACGCGCTGTTTTTCATAGCTTTAAACTCGGCTTCTCCGAACATGCCTTTGCTTTCATTTGAAAGCGGCACTAAGCATACGATACAGTCAGCTGTGTGAAGCAGCTCTTCAAATGAAAGGTATACGGCATCAAGCTCTTTTTCTGCTTCATGCTTGCGGCTTCGGTTGTGGTAAACGATGTTCATGCCCGATGCCTTTGCTCGTCTGGCAACGGCGCTTCCGATATCGCCCATTCCAACAATACCAAGCGTTTTTCCAAATAAATCAACACCAAACACCGTTTCCCAGTTTCCTTGTTTCACTTTTTCATAGCCTTCATGAATGCGGCGAGCTGCTGACAGCAAGAGACCAAACGTTAAGTCTGCCGTTGCTTCTACTAGAACGCTTGGCGTATTACTAAACGGCACCCCTTTTTTGGTGCATGCTTCGACGTCTACACTGTCATACCCGACGCCTGATTGAGAAATAACGCGCAGATTCGGCGCTGCTTCTAACAGCTCTTCGTCCACTGTGATGTGGCCGATATTAAAAAAGCCGTCGGCGTCACGAAGCCAGTCGCGCAGCGTTTCTTGTGGAATCTTTCCTTCTCCTTCCCACATTTGAATATCGCAGTGCTCCGCTAGCTTCTCGTAAGCATTTGGCCACGTTTTTCCAGACATAACAACTTTGTATTTCCCCATGTGTATCTCTCCTTTTCCTTGTTCACTCATATGTATGAATAGTAACTAGCTATCCTATCATAAGCCTACTATAAAGATGAAACTTTTTCCATTCAGTAATCGTATTTATAGTAAGGGGGAATACGAATGTTTGAAGATGAAATGATATTTGAAGATGATCCGTCCGGAGATGACATTGTTTTTGAAGGTGATGTGCCCGATGACGTAAGCGGAGGCGCTTTTTTTCCAGACGACGCGTTATTTAACGGAATGCCTGCGTTGGTGATGCTGTTTTTTGTTATTGTTATTGGTATTTTTCTATTTTCTATTTTTAAAGGAATCGGCACTTGGAGTAAAAATGAGCAGTCTCCCCGTCTCTCCGTAAAAGCAAAAATTACGGGCAAACGGACAAACGTCCACCGCCATGGCGGTCACGCTCACGAACATCATCACTCTCACACGTCTACAACTTACTACGTAACCTTTCAGTTTGAAAGCACCGACCGCTCTGAATTTACTGTTTCAGGCCGTGAATACGGCATGCTAGCAGAAGGCGACGAAGGAATGCTGACGTTTCAAGGAACTCGTTTTTTGGATTTTCAAAGGAACCTCAGTGAAGAACATACAGATGCCTAGGTTATGACCTCTTGCTTTTAGAGGTCTTTTTTACTGGAATGAGGCATTTATACAGCAAACGACCTATTTGTGCCCTTTTTACATTCTACAAGAACGTTACTCAATACAAAAACATACCGTGTAACACATTCATTTAAACAGGCAGGTGATTTTATGTATTCTCCTTATTCAGGCAGCAGCCTCTACTACGGACATTACGGTGAAGC
Source organism: Priestia sp. 10L35 (assembly GCF_056395685.1). Taxonomy (NCBI): domain Bacteria; kingdom Bacillati; phylum Bacillota; class Bacilli; order Caryophanales; family Bacillaceae; genus Priestia; species Priestia sp. 10L35. Next base: position 736,820 of record NZ_JBFTKA010000003.1, read on the forward strand.
CCCTCATTCGCACCCTATTCAAACAATACTGGCACAACACTGGCACGAAACCCACTATCCAGGTCCACACAAAAAATATGTACACGTGTATTATCTTAACCCGGCTTCTCTTCATTATTATCCAGCCTATCGAACGTTTTTGTAAAAAATTGGTGATTTATAAACTTTTTTATTGTAAAATTAATCCATATACTTATTGATTGGAAAGGAGGTTAAAAACAGTGCGTAATTCTACAGCAAAAAATAGTGTGATAGTCACCACTTTGCTTTCCGCCCTATTTTTCTGCTTCATTTTGGTTCTTGGTTCGCTTTCTCCTCTAGCAGATTCAGGCCCCAACGTTAATACATTCGGCTCAACTGGGCTGTGGTTATCTCTTGGCATGGTTCTATTTTTATACCTATTGCCTTTAGCTTTTTATATTTTGGGAATGCATTTCTTAAAATTTGTGATGGCCGCTTTTTGCAGCATCGGCCTTTTAATCGCTGCTAGTACTCTATTACTGATGCCAGCTCTGTTTTTATTCGGATTAGAAGATTTCTCAGGAAGTTTATCTTCAATTATAGGAATAATGATTTCTTGTTTAGGGTTGCTGATTACGAATATTGTGTGGTTTGTTGCTGCGTTTAAAAGACCGTCAGCCACCGTGCAGGAAAGCGTTTAAAATGGTGAAGAGATAGCATACTAATTCCAGTTAAAGACGAACAAATTGGAGAAATGAGCTGAACTGCTTGTTACACCGCTGCTGATTTCCGTGCAAGACTTCGCTTTCCGCGGGCGGCCGCTGAGCCTCCTCGTAGCTTCCGCTCCTGCGGGGTCTCACCACTTCCGCTTTTCCTGCAGGAGTCTTCGTCTTGTCCTCCAATCACCAGCTAGAAGCAGCCACATACATGAAACTATCAATAAAAAATCCGAACGAATTTAATTCTCTATTAAGGTTCTCCATTCATCGTTCGGATCTTCCTTCAACTAAAATACGTTTGTCCCAGCCTCTTTTTATAGCTCGGTAGGCAAGTAGTGCAAATACATATCCAGGCAGTCTTCATACTGATACAACACGTTCATCGTTTTTTTATGAGGTTTTGTATAAATAAGTGAATAGTCCACTTCCCCCCGTGCAGAATTCGCTGGAAAAGCCACTTTTTCTTTTTTTAGCGAAAAGTCCGCCTGCACTCCTTCTTTATTTCCTCTTGCGTCCAATCGAATCCATCTATCTTCACTTTTAATGTAAACTGCATTTAAGGCATGAATACAGTAGCCTGTGTCTATCGTATCTCCAAGTATCAGCCTTTGATAACAAAAGCCTGCAGGAATCCCTTCTGCACGCAGCAAAGCAGCTAATAGATTACACTTGCTGTAACAAATCCCTTCCTTTTCTTTTAAAGTCTCTGAAGCCGTTTTTGTGATGATTCTGCTTTGAATATCCCATGAATGAGAAACTTCGTCTCTCACAAACTCATACGCTTTTTTTATGTACGCTAGTGAAGAATGAGGCAACCCACTTTTGAGTTCACGTACCTTTTGTTGAATCAAAGGATATGTAAAATTCACTTCAGGAAGTTCTTGCGTGTAGTCTTCTTTTTCCAACGATTCACAAATTAATTTCATTTACTTTCTTCCTCCTCTATATTCACTACATGTTTTTTTATACATAATATTGAATTTTATTACATATTTTTATATAATGAAAGACCACTTAAACGGAAAACGATAGTAGATACGAGATTGAAAGAGGTTTTGTTTTTGGTGACGTTATTTTTAACAAATGTGCTGCTCGGTCTTTCGATTGCCCTTCCCGTTGGTACGGTGACAATTGAAATGACAAAACAAGGTTTAAAAAACGGGTTTCTTCACGGATGGGTTGTCGGACTCGGAGGGATGACGGTTGATTTATTATTAATTGTGCTTCTTTACTCTGGACTGGCTTCTGTTTTATCGGCTCCTTTTATACAGCTTATCATGTGGCTTATAGGAGCGCTTTTCTTACTTTATATTGGCTATGACAGCATTAAACATGCTGACCATGATATAACAGCTCCTGGAGAACACGTAAAAAAGTCGTTTGCCTCTTCTTATGTGAACGGGATCTTTGTTGCGATTTCTCCTAGCAATCTCATTTTTTGGCTCAGCGTGTTTGGAACGGTGCTGACCAATTCGCTTCAATCCTCTCATTCTTTTCATTTCCTGCTGATTGCTGCCGGAATATTAACAGGGATTTTAATTCATGACCTAGGCTTAATGACGATTGTCTCTGGAACTAGAAAAGTACTGAATCAGTTTTATATTAAATGGGTTTCTATTGCGGCTGGATGTATCTTAATCGGTTTTTCATGCTATTTTCTTTACCGATTTGTTGAGAATTTGCACATGTATTTTTAATGTTTCTACATATTTTATGACGTGCTATATCCCCTCTTTATCTAGTATAGAGAGGGAATTTTTATCATCTATCAGGGACTATTAGACAAAAAGTTCACAATTTCGTCACATTTCTATTGATTTTTTTCTCTTTTTATACGAAAATATAAAAAAGGGAGGAAATATCATGAAAATCAAAAAAGCACTTCGCATCTTTATTGGATCAAACGTTCTTGTATTATTAACATTTGGCCTTCTTCCAGCACTATTAGTTAACCCGGATATTGACCTAATTCAATCATTTATTAATTATATAGGCAAGGATTAATTCCGCTTAAAATAATCTAAATTTTCAATCTATTATTTTTATAAAAAAAGACAGCGCAGGCTGTCTTTTTTAGTAGGTTTACACGTTTATTTAGTTGAAAACAGCTTTTTAACATCTACTTTTTGGTCTTTAACAATCGTATATGTCGCCTGTTTTTTATCTTCAAAGCTAAACGCTTTTATGTAGTCATCATCATAAATCGTTAAACCGTACGCATCTTTTCCGTTTTCGACGATTTTTACCCAGTAAGACTGATCAAACTTTGGGTCGAGCTCCTTGCTTTTTTTTACTTCTATTTTTGCCAAAGAATGTACGATTTGCTTTATCTCTTTTTTATCATCTACTACACGTTTTCCTTCGTCCGTATCTATTTCAATACGCGTAACGTTTGCTTCATCTACTTTTATGACGTCTTTTAACTGATAGGCTTTCCCGGTATATGTAAAATAAAATACGACGATAAATAAAAGTGCAGCTATAATAATTGTTCTTTTTTTCAAAAGGAACCTCCTTTTCTACATCGCGCTGCATTCACGTGATACACCTTTTTATTCCTCCTGTTCCGCAGCCCTTTAGTACAATGCTGCTTCCTACAAGTAAACTATACGTTACTCCCGGAACAGGAAGTACTAACGTTACCATCAACAGTAACATGCCCGTACTTGTAAGAGCTACTCCGGCAGCTCGATTTTTCATTCCTTTCACCACCGTTGCTCTGTAAATCTCTTTTTTATAAAGTGATAGAAGTAATATTGATCTACTGTTTACATATGTGATTTTAGCTTATAGTACAGAAATGTCAAAACTTCTACTAGTAAGATCACTACTTCACATTACCTTCTCTTTTTAACTAACTCATCCTGATTTATGAAATAAAAACAGCTCATCTACTGTTGCTCCCAGCTCCTCAGCCAGCTGAAAAGCTAGCGTTAAGCTTGGATCATACTTATTGTTTTCAATTGCATTAATTGTTTGTCTCGATACGCCGCATACTTTTGCCAGTTCATCCTGAGACATTCGCTTGCTTTTACGCAGTTCTTTAATTCGATTTTCCACCATTCATCACTCATCTCTAAAATGTAAAAAACTTTTTACATCCATATCTTATATTATTTTTCTTGTTACTGTCAAATATGTTTGACAAATCAATGTCTCTTACCTACCTAAAAAAGAGATTGAAACATAACGAGATTGATCCAATCTAAAGACGAAAAAATGAGAGAAATGATTGAGTATAAATCGCTTGTTACACCGCTGTTGATTTCCGTGCAAGGTCTCGCTTTCCGCGGGCGGGCGCTGAGCCTCCTCGTCGCTTTCGCTCCTGCGGGGTCTCACCTGTACCGCTTTTCCCGCAGGAGTCTTCGCCTCGCCCTCCAATCAACCGCTAGAAGCAACGAAATAGATTAAACACATGTTCACCATCACAATGAAAAAAGCACAAACTCCTTAAAGGAAGCTGGTGCTTTTCTATTTCATTATTTCCTTGTTAACATTAAAGCTCCTTACTCATATTAAACCACTGCACGCCTGCATGCTGAGACTCGGCAACGCCTTGATTCACATATCCGTTTTTTTCGTAAAACGGAATCAATTCCTCTTTACATGTTAATGTAACCGTTAAGCGCTGTTTGTCCTGCGCTTGCTTTTCAAACTCTCTTAGCAGCATACTCGCAATTCCTTTATGATGATGCTCTGGATTTACAACGATACCTAAAATGCTTTGATGACCGCCTGCCTCAGGGTTCGAAATCGTTTTTTCAAACAAATCATCCGTAATAAACGGAGCTGAAATGACGGGACCGTTCACATATCCGATTATTTCTTCATTTTCTTGAGCGATGATAAACGTATCAGGAATAGTGTTAATCCGCGTGATAAATGCATCTTTTGAGGCAGCTTCTTCAGGTGTAAAGCCTTTGTTTTCTAACGTAATTAATTGGTTTAAATCTTTTTCCTCCACTTGTCTTATAATCATTGGAACGTTTCCTTTCATTATGTATTTTCTTTTTTCTCTAAAAGCTTCTATTACATATAACTATCTCTTTCTACTATATATAAAAATGCCCAAACAAAAAAGGATTGACCTCTGCATCATACAGAATTCAACCCTACTTCGCTTTTTAATTAACATCTTGATTATTTGATAAATGCTCCAAACGGCTTGCCCACCGGAAGCACAATTCGACCATAGTGAGTATTTAATACAGCCGCTGCAGATCCATAGAATGAAAACAGAGCAATCAATAGCTCTGACACTGCTGCTAGTAAGTGCGTGTACTCATACGCCACACCGAATGTACTTAGCGATAATCCAATGAATAAGAAATCAATTAACACAAAAATAATAAATAATACTTTATGAGTGCCCATTGCTCCAACTGTCATAAAAACGCTGAAAATCAAGTAGCCGACAAAAGCAAATGCGAGCTGCTTTGGATCCGCTTCTTTTGCGAGCGCTTCTCCAAATGCTCCAAGCTGAATAAGCCATGTCATAGCTACACCTAGCCAAAATAATCCGAAGGCACCAAAAGCAGTTGCGCCGAAGGTATTATTATGTTTGAAATCTTGCATAGACGCGATTAACTGTCCTATTCCGCCTAAAAAAACCGCCCATGGCAATACCAATGAAACACCATCGGTTACCCCAAGCTTTTGAAACGATGCAACAAGTGTCACCATGGCAAGTCCGAATAGACCTAGCGCTGATGGATCCGCTGTTACAATTTTAACGTGCTGCGTGCTGTTGTTACTCATGTTGTACCTCCCTGATTTTAAAAACACCTTTAAAAAGATACAAAAATGTACGGGAAGTGTCAATGGATATTTTTGGCCTTTTAAAATCCCATAAGACCAAGCAGTGTAGCGTTTACACTGCTTGGTCTTTAATTTCTTGTTATTAAATATTTTGTAATAAATTTTGTCTTGTTTGTTTTGCTGAAGTAACCATCACTTTTAAAGCTTCAACCGTCTCGCTGATTCCTCTTGTTTTAAGGCCGCAGTCGGGATTAATCCAAAATAATGCAGGATCAAGCACCTTTAGAGCGCGGTCAATGTTTCGCTGAAGCTCTTCAAGCTTCGGTACGCGCGGGCTGTGGATATCATATACGCCAAGTCCAATTCCTTGATTGTACGTATGTTTTTCAAACGCATAAATTAATTCGCCGTGGCTTTTAGATGTTTCAATGGAAATCACGTCGGCATCAAGCGCTTTAATCGCATCAATAATTTCTTCGAATTCCGAATAGCACATATGCGTGTGAATTTGCGTCTCGTTTTGCACCGATACCGTCGCTAGCTTGAACGCATACACCGCAGCATTTAAGTAGCTGTCCCAGTTTTCTCGTTTTAACGGCAGTCCTTCACGCAGCGCCGGTTCATCTACTTGAATCATTGAAATGCCCTGACTTTCAAGTGCTTCTACTTCTTTTCTAAGAGCAAGCGCAATTTGATTTGCGACGTCGTAGCGCGGGATATCATCACGCACAAACGACCAGTTTAAAATCGTAATCGGACCCGTCAGCATTCCTTTAACCGGCTTATTGGTTAGAGACTGTGCGTAGACCGTTTCTTTGATCGTCATCGCCTGCTCATACGATACATCTCCGTAAATAAGCGGCGGCTTCACGCAGCGAGAACCGTAAGATTGCACCCAGCCAAACTTCGTAAACTGAAAGCCTCCTAATTTCTCACCGAAGTATTCGACCATATCCGTACGCTCAAACTCTCCGTGCACAAGGACATCTAAGCCGATGTTTTCTTGAATTTCAATCCATTTTTTTATTTCCTCGTTAATGTACGCTTCATATGCTTCATCGCTTAACTCGCCTTTACGCCATTTTAGACGCTCTTTTCGCACTTCTTTTGTTTGCGGAAAGCTTCCAATCGTTGTCGTTGGAAGAAGCGGCAGTTGAAAAGCTTCTTGCTGAACGCGCTGACGTACGTCAAACGGCGCTTGTCGCTCTGCTTTATAGCTGTGCAGCTGCTTCAGCTCTTTTTGCACGTCTTGATGATTTCGAAAAGATGAACCATTTAATGCTTGAATTGCCTGTTTGCTTACGCTTATTTCTTCTTCTATTGCTTCTTTTCCTTGCTGCACCGCTTTTGTTAACAGCGTAATTTCCTTTAGCTTTTCATCTGCAAAAGAGAGCGCATTTTTCAATACTGGATCAATCGTCTCTTCATTTTTCACCGTGACAGGAACATGTAGCAGACTTGATGAAGGCTGCAGGATTAGACGATCTTTTGATACAGCTTCTTCAATTTCACTGATTGTTAAAAGCTGTTCGTCCAAATTTTCACGCCAAATGTTTCGTCCGTCAATCACTCCTGCTGCCAGCACTTTATCAGTCGGAAAACCATATTTATTAAGCGCAGTGAGATTTTCGCCTCGGTCATGCACAAAGTCTAAACCGATTCCTTCAACAGGAAGAGACACAACTTCTTTGTAGTGATCAACGCTGTCAAAATACGTTTGCAAAATGACTTTTACATTCGGTGCCGCTTCCTTCAAAGTTTGATAGACTTCTGTGTAAAGCGCCAGGTCTTCTTTTGATAGCGTTGTAGCTAAAACCGGCTCATCTATTTGTACCCACTCTACTCCTTCTGCTTGCAGCTCCGCTAAGATAGTTGCATAAAGCGGAACAAATTGTTCAACTACTTCTTTAAACTCACTTTTTTTATATCCTTTTGACAGCTTCACAAATGTTACTGGACCTAAAATCACGGGCTTACCTTCAATATTCAGCTTCTGTTTTGCTTCTTTGTAAAATTGAAGCGGGCGATTTTCTACAAGTGCCGGCGTACATTCCTCAAGCTCTGGTACAATATAGTGATAATTTGTGTTAAACCATTTTGTCATCGTAGAGGCTACCGCACCTTTTGTTCCTCGCGCAATCTCAAAATACGTTTCAAGCGATACCGCTCCCCCGTCATAATCAAAGCGCTTTGGCACCAAACCAAACATAACAGCTGTATCTAACACATGATCGTATAAGCTAAAATCGCCGACTGGAATCAATTCAATTCCTGCGTCACGCTGTTTTTTTAGATGCGCTAGACGAAGAGCTTCAATTTCTTGAAGAAAGATATCTTTCTCTAGTTTTCCTGCCCAAAACTGCTCAAGCGCTTTTTTCCATTCTCGTTTTTCACCAATTCTTGGATAACCTAAGTTCGAACTTTTTACACTGCTCATTTTTTCCACTCCCTGTATATTTTTTTATCGGTAAACTAAAAAATCTCTCTTTTCGAAATAAAAAGAGAGATGATACGCATACTTAACTAAAGTTGAGATAGCCTGTTTTTCTCAACACGTATTCCTCACTCCTCTCTATATCCCGTAGAGCTTAAGTGCATACAACAGGCAGGTCTCCTGACTTAGGTTCATCGCTTCCTATCCCTTCCCATTTCAAAATGAAACAGTGGTTAATAAGTTGCTCCCCATTACAGTGGCGGGACCGCGCCGGCTTTTCACCGGTCTTCCCTTTTAAGCTGCGTACATTCGTTACACAGCACCTGATGCATTTCTATGAAATTGTTTATTCAAAACACCTTCACATAAAATAAAAAGCCTCTATATCATGAATAGAGAGGCATAGTATCTATGAAATCCTCTCTTATTTTTCAAAGCTGTACGCTTTGCAGGATGTAGCACCTTTTTAACAAAATTGTTAAATGGTTGCCGGGCTTCACAGGGCCAGTCCCTCCGCCTCTCTCAATAAGAGTTTTAATTGTTTATAATGTTTTGAATTTAGAGTTATCTTAACACCTTACATTTACGTTGTCAAAAAAAATTTTAAAAAATCAGTTTTCAGGAGGTGCTGACGCTAATTTTTGCCTTAACAATTTGTAATCATCTTTTCGATGTGTTTCGATCAAGTCTTTTGCTCCTTGATGATACCCTGAAGAATAGATGTACTCTACCGCGGTTTCGATAAGCATTCTCTTTTCTTCCGCACACTCCCGATCCATTAAAGGGAACAGTCTACCTAAAAGGTCATTTAAATCTTCCTTAATAAAACGATTAAGTCCTTCTTGCATCTTTTCGTTTGCCATGATAGCTCCTCCATTTGCTGTGTATCTTCTAAGCCTCTATAAACAGGCAGTTCACTGTAAATTTTAAGATAAAGTTAAGTCATTAAACAGTATATCAAGTGAATGTTTTTCTTCAATTACATATGTAATACAAATATATGACAAATATAGAGAATATATCATTATTCACTATCTATTATAACGTTTGACTGAGCCTTCTGCTACAAGGTTTCGTTAAGAGTTATGTACGGTTTTCCCGCAGGGGTCCTCGCCTTGTCCTTCAATCACCTGCTAGAAAGACCTATACACATGAAACCTACGTTTGCCTTAACAAAAAAACGAACCACTAATCACACATCTTGATCGATGATTCGTTTCACTTCGTCTAAAACCCTTTTGTTCCAGCCTCTTTTTTTGAACCTAACTTTCTACTTTCTTGTTTTTACAAACAATTTCTTCGAGGTCGTCCAAAATCCTTCCAAAGAAGAGGACCTAAAATGTCGTACCTGCTTACAAAAAATTCCGTAAAATTATAATTATTTAAAATTAAAGGCGGCTCAAAATCAAGGGGAGCGCCGGCGCCTCCTGACAATACAAAATCAGTGCCTCTTCCAAGCGTAAACGACCCGTTTCTGTTTTTTCTAATAAACTGCTCGTCATACGCATGCACGTGGCTGACTAACACTTTTTTCACGCGGTGTTCTTGAATTAAATCAAAAAACTCTTGACTTTGAGGAGTCGTTACAGGAAACCCTTCAAGGTTTGTCCACCGACCGATATTTGGCTGCGCATGCATGGCTATAACGGTATTACGAGGAGCATCCTCTAGCTGCTGCTCTAAATAATTAAGCTCTCTATCTGTAAATCCATATATTTTATTTTTGGGACTGATGACATTATTTAATGCGATGCACCGGAAGTTAAAGACAGGAATATCAATAACCCAGTGTACTTTTCCGATAGTGGCTCTGAAGTTTTCGAGATTGCTTTCATCAAGGTACAGTTCATCATGATTCCCTACGCATACAAACATAGGAATGTTTGGGGCGATTTTTTCAACAACCTTAACAAAGTGCTCCAAATACTCTTTTTTCCCTGTATAGACGGTGTCTCCCCCATGAATAATAAACAGCGGGTTCAATTCCACCGCCTTTTTTAACACAAGCTCAAATTCACCGCTCATCGTGAAACAATTATCGTTTGGTCCGTCACCTCTGCTGTCTCCCATAAAAACAAAGTTAAATGGATCTCTCGGATTTAATTGTTTAATTCTTTGCTTTAATAACTTTTCAGAACGTTCATGAAGCGTCAAATTCATCAACTAGTTAATCCCCCTATTAATAAATAAATTTAGTTAAAAGTAAACAAGCTTACTTATTTATATGAGAATTTGTTGATGATGGTCACTACCTTCTTGTAAGCAGAACGCACATTTAGCTTTCGTTTTAGAAATTGCTAGTTATGAATATCTATTAAAGTCTACATTATGATAAGCTAACCTATCTTTCCATTTTATTAGGCACTAATAGGACAGGGTAAAAGATGAACTCTCTGTATCTACTAATAAGAAAGAGGCTGGGGACGAACAAAGGCCGACATGAGCTGAACCGCTTGTTACCCCGCAGTTGATTTCCGTGCAAGGCTTTGCTTTCCGCGGGCGGCCGATGAGCCTCCTCGTCGCTTGTGCGCCTGGGGGGTCTCATCTGTTCCGCTTGTCCCGCAGGAGTCTTCGCCTTGCTCTCCAATCAACTGCTAGAAGAAACGAAACAGCTGAAACCTGCGTTCACCATAAAAAAACGAACCACTAATCAAAGTGTTTGATTAGTGGTTCGTTTTTCACTTCAGCTAAAATACTTTTATCTCAGCATCTTACATTTAAAACATTTACGACAATTAAACATATTTATTACGCTCAACTGGACTTACAGAATTTCTTCCAGACCGAGCTGCCATGTCCGTTTCAATTTGCTCTAGGCTACGTCCTTTTGTTTCAACAACTACAAAACGTATGAAGAATAAACCGAGAATGCAAATGATCCCGAACGTTGAAAAGATAACGCCCAAACTAAACTGATCAGCTAAAATTGGGAACACAAGCCCTACTGCCAGCGATCCTGTCCAGTTAAAAGCAGATGAAATCCCAGCACCGATTCCACGTACAGAAAGCGGGAAAATTTCTCCTACAATGATCCACGTAAGCGGTGCCCAAGAAAACGCATAGCAAAGGATAAAGCAGCAAAGAGCAATTAACGTAACCCAGTTAACAACGACTTCATTAACGCCTAATGCTCCTAGAATAGCCGGTGTGAAAAATGAAAGAGCCATACCCGCGCCGCCAATCGTAAGAATGGTACGGCGGTTGAATCTATCGACAAACTGCAGAAAAATAAGTGTTGTCACGACGAAGATTACCCCAACAATAACCGTAAAACCAGCAGCTACCTGCGGGGCTAAACCAACTTGACGTGCAATGCTTGTTGCATAATAAACAATTGAGTTTGAGCCTTGAATCTGCTGAAAAGTTGCCATTCCGACGCCGATAATTAAAGCTAGACGAAACTTTTTCTGAAACAGCTGCTTAATGCCTGATTGTTCATGCACAGCTACGCTTTCAATTTCAGACACTTCAGCTTCTACTTCAGCTGTTGAGCGGCGAAGCGTACGCAACACTTCACGCGCTTTATCTGGCATTCCATTTTTAATTAAGTAGCGCGGCGACTCTGGAAGCTTGATCATACCGATGCATAATACAATCGCAAAAATACCGGCGCTGCCAAGCATGAGTCGCCAGCTGTTTGGAACCGGCTCAAAAATAAAGGCTACGATATAGCTTAATAATAATCCAATTACAATCATTAGCTGATTTAAACCTGAAAGCTTCCCGCGAATATGAGCAGGTGCGATTTCTGACATATAGGCAGGAACTAAAGAAGAAGCCGTTCCTACTGCTGTACCTAAAAAGACGCGCGCAATCGTTAACGTAATTTCCTCTGGTGCAATCGCGGAACCGATGGAGCCTAAAAGAAAGATGATCGACGAAATTAAAATTAACTTTCTTCTTCCAAACTTATCGCCTAATAATCCGCTTAAAATGGAACCGATAATTGCTCCTCCCATTAGCGACGAAACCACAAGCCCCAGCCAGAGCGGACTCAAATGAAACGCTTCACGGATATGACCTTCTGCACCAGCAATAATCCCAATATCATAACCGAATAAAATACCGGCAAATGAGCCGAAGAAGAAGATAAACTTACTTGATACTTTACTCATGATTATAGATCCCCTTTGTATTGTCTTAGTTTTGCTTCCTATCACACAATTTTAAAACGCTTTCATTTATTTCTAAAAACGGCGTTCTTTTACTAACGCTATATTTTTACTTCCAAGGAAGCAGCGCTCCCTCGGAAGTAGTGATGCTTACTTAATAATGACGTACTCTAGATCCACAAGCTTTGCATAGCTCACGATTTGATCGGTCGTTAAATTTAATGAAAGTACCGTATGATGGCCTCCTCCGTTTTCAATCCACGCTTTAACGCCGTCTTGGAAGTTTGGCTTAATGTTCCAAAGCACGCGCGCTACCGGAAGATGTGGAGCTGGAACTTCCGGCTCAAACGCCGATACTTCGTTAATTAACAGCTTGTAATGCGTACCGAAGTCGGCCATGGAAACCACTACGCCTTCTCCTTGTTTACCGTCAAACACTAAGCGGGCCGGATCTTCGCGGTTACCGATACCTAGCGGAGAAACGATTAGTTTTGGCTTGTTTACTGCTAGCGTCGGGTCTACTTCAAGCATGTGTGATTGAAGCACTGACTCACGTCCGGGTGCTAATTCATACGTGTAGTCTTCCATAAAGCCCGTTGACTGATTATGGCTCATTACTTTAAGCAAGCGGTCAAGCGCTGCTGTTTTCCAGTCTCCTTCACCAGCAAAGCCGTAGCCCTGTGCCATCAAGCGCTGTACGGCTAGACCTGGAAGCTGTTTCATACCGTATAGATCTTCAAAGTTAGTGGTAAAGGCGCTATAGCCGCCTTCATCTAGAAAACGTTTAATCGCAATTTCATAGCTTGCCTGTACTTTTACACTAGACTCCCAGTCTTCTGCAGAATAATCACCGTAGACAAATTCATACGCGTCTGCATATTCAGCAAATAAATGATTGATTTCTTCTTCCGTAACGGCATTGACATATTGAACAAGGTCACCGATTCCGAAGTAGTCAACCGTCCAGCCAAATTGAATTTGCGCTTCAATTTTGTCTCCTTCCGTTACGCCGACGCTGCGCATATTGTCACCGAAACGCGCAACTTTAATGTTGAAGCTTTCGTTATAAGCAGCGGCTACGTCCATCCACTGGGCAATTTGCTGCTGTACTTCGGGGCGCTCCCAGTAGCCCACTACGATTTTATTTTGCTTGTTCAAACGCGCGTTGATAAAACCGTATTCACGATCACCGTGAGCGGACTGATTCAAGTTCATAAAGTCCATATCAATCGTTTCCCAAGGAATGCTTTCGTTAAATTGTGTTGCTAAATGAAGCAGCGGTTTTTGCAGTAGTTTGGTACCGCGAATCCACATTTTTGCAGGCGAGAACGTATGCATCCACGTAATTACGCCGGCAACTTCATCTCGGTAATTCACTTCTTTCATCATCTTTGTAATCGTGTCAGCATTCACAGCTAAATCTTGCAGAACAATCGGATAAGGCAAGACACCGCTTTCATTTAAAGCATCAGTCATCGTTTGCGCGTGTGCTTTTACTTCTGCTAGCGCTTCTTTTCCGTAAAGATGCTGTGAACCAACAATAAACCAAAATTCTTTTTGAGCTGTTTTTAACATGATAATCCCCTTTTCTGTATGTAAGTCTTTTACTGTCCTTGCCCGTAATACGCATTTTGTCCGTGTTTTCGTAAATAATGTTTGTCTAATATACGCTGCGGCAGCTCTTCAGCCAGCCCGTTTAATTTTTGTGTAAAGAAGTTCATTTTGGATACTTCGTCTAATACGACGCTGTTCATTACCGCCGTTTTGGCATCTTTTCCCCACGTAAACGGCCCGTGCCCTTGAAGTAAAATGCCAGGAACCGCTAACACATCTAAGCCGCGCTCTTCAAATGTTTCGATAATCACCTTGCCGGTTTCCACTTCATATCCGTCATTCACTTCTTTTTCTGTCAAAAAGCGCGCGCACGGTACGGAACCATAAAAGGTATCGGCATGAGTCGTTCCCATTGCCTGCACATCAAGTCCTGCTTGAGCCCAAATGGTCGCCCAGGTTGAATGCGTATGGGCAATACCGCCGATTTGCGGGTAATGTTTATAGAGTACGGCATGTGTCAGCGTATCAGATGACGGATTAAGCTCACCTTCTACCACGTGACCATCTAGATCAACGACTACCATGTCTTGCGCCGTCATTTTCTCGTACGTCACGCCGCTTGGTTTAATTACAAACAAACCGCTGTCTCGATCAATGGCACTTACATTTCCCCACGTATACTTGACCAGTCCGTGTTTTGGCAAATCGACGTTTGCTTGAAATACTTCTTCTTTTAATTTATCTAGCACACTAATTCCTCCCGTTCTTCGCTGTGGTGCTCTGCAGCTACTTTTTCAATCACTAGCCCTTTTTTATATCTTTTAATAAATGCTTCAAACCCTTTTACATCGAGTTCGTCAGGATAAATTTCTTGTGCGGTTACTTCTTTAAAGACTTTATCATCCAAGAAATCTTCTAAACTTTCATTCTCATTTTTATTAAGCATATAAGAAGAAAGAATAGCCATTCCCCACGCGCCGCCTTCTCCAGCTGTGTCCATGACGGAAACCGGGGTATTAATTGCCGCTGCCATCATTTTTTGACCAACTACCGGCGTTTTAAATAATCCTCCGTGCGCTAAAATACTGTGAATCTTTACGTTTTCTTCTTTGACTAAAAGATCCATCCCTATTTTTAAAGCGCCAAAAGCTGTAAAAAGATGCGTTCGCATAAAGTTTGCTAGATTAAAATTACTTTTTGCTGAACGAACAAATAGCGGACGTCCACTTTCTACTCCGGTAATATTTTCACCTGAGAAATAGCCGTAGCTAAGCAAGCCTCCTCCATCAGGATCAGCTTCTAGCGCTTTATTTAACATCACTTCGAATAATTTATCCGACTCTACTTTTTGTCCCATCGCCTCCGAAAATTCGCGAAACAATCCGAGCCAGGCGTTTAAGTCGCTTGAGCAGTTATTCGCATGGACCATTCCAACTGGACTGCCGTTTGGCGTAGTAACCAAATCAATTTCCGGATAAACGTTTGAAAGCTTTTTATCTAGTACAATCATCGCAAAAACAGACGTTCCTACTGAAACATTTCCCGTGCGTTTTCTTACGCTGTTTGTCGCCACCATTCCCGTTCCCGCATCTCCTTCTGGAGGACAAAATGGAATTCCCGGCTGCAAATTTTTTGATTGATCTAAAATACTAGCCCCAATGGCTGTTAATGTACCTGCTTGCTCGCCTGAAGTATGGACTGCAGGCAGAATATCTGATAGTTGCCACGGATACCCTTTATGAGAAATGAGATCATCAAACTGCTTCATCATCGCTTCACTGTAATTTTGCGTGCGTTCATCAATTGGAAACATTCCTGAAGCATCTCCAATGCCAAGCGCCTTACTGCCTGTCAGCAGCCAGTGAATATAGCCGGCTAGCGTTGTCATGTAATCAATGCGCGGCAGATGTTTTTCTTGATTGATGATTGCCTGATACAGATGCGCAATGCTCCATCGTTCAGGAATATTAAATTGGAAATGTTCAGTTAATTCTTTTGCTGCTGCGCTTGTTGTTGCATTACGCCACGTTCGAAACGGAACAAGCAGCTCACCCGTTTTATCAAATGCCATATATCCGTGCATCATAGCTGAAACGCCGATGGAGCCAACTGTTCGAATCGTGATCCCGTAGCTTCGTTCCACTTCTTGCTTCATTTCACGGTAAGCACTTTGCAGACCTGTAATAATATCGAGTAATTTGTACGTCCAAAAACCGTCTTCTAAGAGATTTTCCCATTCATAACTGCCTGATGCGATCGTTTCAAAGTTTTCATCAATCAGCACCGCTTTAATACGAGTAGATCCAAGTTCAATTCCAAGGGACGTTTTCCCTTTAGCAATTGCTTGTTTTATGCTTTCTTGAGTTGTTTTCACGTTTAATCTCCTTTCTGATAGCTATAAAGATACCTATAGCAGTAAGGAAGCGCTTTCCGTTTTATGTAACGCTGTTTGAATTTGTTAACAACTTAAGTATATTTATTTGTACGTACATTTGTCAATATAAAAATTATATATGCACACAAATATTCAAAACACCATACTATTCCCTTCTCAAACTTTTAAAAAATCGGTATCCAACCCTTAAATCATTCTCCTTTCGATTAAAAATCAAGGAAATCTTTTCATTTATTCACGTTCATGATAAAATATGTCCATACAAATTTTATACATAAAAAAAGTTGAATGTATACAACTACGAAAGAAGTGAAAACATGAAGCCAAAATATCAGGTGATTATTGAGGATATAAAAAGCAAAATTCTTTCAGGCGATTACAGCATGGGCGAACAAATCCCTACTGAATCGGTTATGCAAGAAACGTATGGTGTCAGCAGACATACGGTTCGAAAAGCCATTTTAGAGCTGTCGAATGAAGGTTTTTTAAGAAGTGAAAAAGGCTCTGGCACCTATGTGAGCAATCAGTATCAATCCAAATCTAGCGGGGCTTCTGCCAACAAAACAATCGGCGTAATTACCACGTATATTTCCGACTATATTTTCCCTTCTATTATTCGCGGAATTGAAAGCAGATTAAATAAAGATAATTATTCGCTGCTGCTGGCGAGCACGAATAATGATGTAGAACAAGAAAAAAAAGCATTGGAAATGATGCTTTCCTACGGAGTAGACGGTCTAATTGTTGAGCCTACAAAAAGTAATTTGTACAATCCAAACATCTCGTATTATTTATCATTCAAAGAACAAGACGTTCCGTTTACGATGATTAACGCCTACTACGAAGAATTGGACGTTCCGTTTTTTTGTCTAGACGACGTTCAGTCAAGCTACCTTGCCACAAATGAATTAATTTCAAAAGGTCATACACAAATTGGACTCATCGCAAAAATGGATGACCTGCAAGGAAAGTACCGAATGAAAGGCTACATAAAAGCGCTTGGTGAAGCAAAGCTCCGCTTTCAGCCTGAGCATATTTTGTCTTTTAACACCGAAACAAAGCTTGATTTGTACGCTAATTTAAAGACGTTTCTTACTGAAAATCAAGACGAAATGACGGCTCTTGTCTGCTATAACGATGAAGTCGGATTAGAAGTTGTAAATGTATGCAGACAGCTTGGCATTTCTATTCCGGACAAGTTGTCAATTATTGGTCAAGACAATTCGTACATCGCTAAAAATGCGACGATTAATTTAACAACTTTAACCCATCCGCAGGAACAAATGGGACACGACGCGGCGGATTGGATTATTAAAAAGCTGCAGGGCAAAAAAGAGTTACCAACCGAAACCTACTATCAGCCTGTATTAGTTGAAGGTGAAACGATTAAAGAGTTAAATGCGAAGCGTGATGAAGTTCGTTAAGAGAAGGCTTCCTTAGAGGTCTATAAAACTTCTTATGAGAGAAAGGGATGCACATTATTATGCATCCCTTTCTTTATGTAATGATTCCCTTTATAACGGAGCCTGAATGCTGAGATATACTCCTTTTTCTATCTTTTGTTTTGCTTCTTCTATTACTCTTTTAGCGGTAAGTGATAACTGAGATACAGGAGCCGCCCCATCTGAACCAATAACAAGAGGATCAACCCAGCGCATTTTTGTCGTTTGGTGAACATCATGACAAGACGCTGTTCCTTTTTGTACTTTGCTGTTAAAAAGAGCAGATAACACCCCTTCAATGCTGCTATCTCCAGCATTTTTCAGCAACCGAACCACATCGTCATCCTGCTTTAAAAAATCTTCTATAGATAAAATATCTTTTTGCAAAGCGAGCTTGATAATTTTCGTCAGCTGATAGTTGCCAAACATATTAAGCGGATTCATAAAAAAGCCAATTACTTCTCTATAATAAGCATCCACAAACCATTCTGCCGCTGATAAATTACTGCATGCCATTTGTCCATTAAATACGACAAGCTGATCTAAAAATGTATGCACTTCTTGTAAAGTAATCTCCCCGCATACGTACAAATCCCGCAGCGTATAATCCACGCGGTCAGCGCATAAGTGCGGAGCGTTCTGTTCGAGCAGCGTCCATTGGCTTTCATCAAGTAAGATATCTTGCCAGTTTAAACCGGCGCTCTTTAAAATAGGAGGAATAGACGACTGGGCCACAATTTGTTCGTAAATCGTTTCATGATAATTTTCTTCTTTTTGTTCCAAAACATAGTCAATCACATGAGAAAATGCCGTATGTGAAACGTCATGTAATAAAGCCGCTATTTGCTCTTCCAAAGAGCCTCCTAATCTGTTGACAAGCATCATCGCACCAACGGAATGATCATATCGAGTAGTATTCCAGTTTTCATTTACAAACCGGCTCGCTCCGCCTTGGTAAATTCCTTTTAAACGCTGTACGGGATCACTTTGAATGAGTTCTAAAAGAACGCCGTCTATTTCAAATTTCCCGTACAGCTCATCATAAAGTATGAGCATATTTCTCTCTCCTTTTCCTAGCTTATTATGTTTAATCCTAAGCTCAAGACGGAATGCTGTAAAGTTGTGTTGCGATCGTAAACTATTTTTTGTGACAAAATGTTCGAGTTTCTTGCCGTCACACTCATAAAAATCACTCATTGGGATGATTTTATTTTGTGACTTCAGTGATAAAGTTTTATGGAGAAATGTATTCACTAATAGGATATAAGATAAAAAAGGAGATATTTATGAAAAAGCTTAGCATGCTGCTGCTCGTTTTAGTCATTGCCGTGGTCGGCTGTTCAAAAGGAAATGAGCAACAGTCACAGGAAGTAAAAGGAACAATTGAAGTGCCGCAAACTATTAAAGCAAACGAAAAAACATCTATTAACGTACTCGTTACACAAGGAGATAAAAAAATCGAAAATGCAGACGCCGTACAGATTCAAGTTGAAAAAGAAGGCTATATTAACCAGGAAATGATCGATGCCAAACATCAGGATAACGGCGCATACAGCACGGACTATACGTTCAAAGACGACGGCGAATATACGATTACCGCTCATGTGACGATAAAAGGCGACATGAAAATGTTTACGAAAAAAGTGACGGTTGGCGAGAAAAAGTAAATAGCCTATCAAAAAGCGACCTCTGCTTGTCAAAGGTCGCTTTTATTATTTCTTTGATTCTTTAATACGGTCAAGATACTGCTTCGCATGAAGCAGACCAAGATTTTTTTCTTTTCGTATGTATTTAATAGCCTGCACATCACTTCGGCCATTCATAACCATCAAATTGACTCTGTTTTCAAAAGCCTCGTCTTTCTCTATTTCTAGCTGCTTCCACTCTTCATCTAAATCACGTTTAGGTGTTTTGAGCAGGAATATCACGAGTATAACAAGAACGCTACTTGTGGTGATATAAAGCCAAAGCCAATCGAGAAACCAGCTGTTAATCACATTCACTACGATGAGAATGGTGAAACAAGAGTATAGCCTTGTTTGATACTTATTAGCTTTTTTTGAATCTATTTTATTAGAAAATATCCCCACCGTCAGCCTCCTTTTAGCACGTTATCCGCGCTTTTTTCTACTAATCTCTCTTAGTGTAAACTGCAGCTTCTTTTTACCTGATGATGACGCTTTTGGTCGTACCCTCGCTTGTCTGATAGCTTCCCGAACTGTTGCTGCCAATCACTTGTATGCTGCCGTAATTACGATAATCTTTGTCCGAAGCATGAGAGGTTTGTAGTTGTTTTAACTCCGTTCCCTCTAAAATAAAGTAAGGGCCGTCATAACTCGTATTCTCGTACTCACCGGAAGAATAAAGGTGCGTGTACACATAGCGACTAGTTGTAAAGAAATGCTGATTATTAAGAACCTCTACCTTCGAAAAAAACTCATCTGCGGTCATTAATCGGTCATATTGAGCAGGCTTTCGATCAACTTTGTCACTTGTAACCGTTAAACGATCCTCTCCTTTGTCTTCACAAGAAAAACATGAGCTGTAATGTAACGTTGTATAGGAATTATGATCAGAAGGATCTATTACTGTAAACCGCATAGAAGATATGTTTTGATTCCTATCGAGCGTTAAACGAAAATCTTCTATTTTTGCATTGTTCTTTGACAGCTGCTGTTCTTTTCGAAATGATTCCCAGCTTTTGCTTACTTCTCCAGACTTCAGCTCATCTCTTGTAAATAGAAGCGTTTGTTTTGTACCTTTATAAACGACATTTACAATACTGAGAATAAGGAGAGCAAGGATTCCCAGCCAGCAGATGGTTTCTGCTGCCTTGTTTTTCGCCATAGTTGTTCTCCCCCAGAAGTTACATGTGTGCGTATCATAAAACAAATACACATCATACAAATTACCATTTCTCCTAAAAAATATCAATCAATCTTACATTATAAAACTGAAAATCTAGTTAATTAACAACTCATAAAAAATACAGGGCTCTTTTTAAAACCCTGCACTTTTATATCATATTTAAATAAGGTTAAACGCTTTTACCACTTGAGCAACCGTAAACGTAACGCCAATCGCAATCACTGTTGGTATTGCAAAAGCAAGAAACGTCCACTTGACATTTTTGGTTTCTTTATAAATATTCACAAGCGTCGTTCCGCACGGAAAATGCAGAAGCGAAAACAACATCATGTTAAGAGCTGTTAGCCACGTCCAGTGGTGGTCAAGGAAAATTTGTTTCAGTCGAGTTGCATCTTCAATTTCAATTAATGAGCCCGTTGATAAATACGCCATCAGTAGAACCGGTACAACAATTTCATTAGCGGGCAAGCCAATGATAAAAGCAGCTAGTATATACCCGTCTAGCCCCAGCGTCTTGGCAAACGGATCAAGAAACTGAACGAAGTGCATTAAAATACTTGTGTCACCGATATAGATATTAGCCAATACCCACGTTAACACCGCCGCGGGTGCTGCAACAATAATCGCGCGTTTTAACACAAACAGTGATTTATCCAGCGTCGCGCGCACAATCGTATCAACAAATTTCGGCTTGCGGTAAGGCGGAAGCTCTAGCGTATAGTGTGTTGGTACTCCGCGCAGCGCCGTTTTAGAAAGTGCCCACGATACGAACAGCGTCACCACAATTCCGAATAACACTGTTCCGACTACCACAAGCGCCGTTACGAATGTTTTAGCACTCCCTGTAAAGCCTGTTGCCATAAATAAAGAAGCTAACAAAATCAGCGTAGGCCATCTGCCGTTACACGGAACAAAGTTATTTGTTAAAATCGCCATCATACGTTCACGCGGCGATTCAATAATACGGGTTGACATAATCGCTGCGGCGTTACATCCAAATCCCATCGCCATCGTCAGTGACTGCTTGCCGTGTGCGCCTGCTCGTTTGAACAGACGATCCATATTAAACGCGACGCGAGGCAAGTAGCCGTAGTTTTCTAAAAGCGCAAACACCGGGAAAAAGATGGCCATCGGAGGCAGCATCACGCTAATGACCCATCCTGTACCTCGAAACAGTCCTAATACAAGAATTCCGTGCAGCCATTCCGGCGCATGCATCATTTGAAAGAAAGCTGTTAAATACCCTTCCGCCCAGCCAAATCCTTGTGCGATTAATCCGGAAGGAACGTTTGCGCCGGCTATGGTGATATAAAAGATGACCGATAAAATGCCAAGCATAATTGGAAATCCCCAGATCGGCGAAGTGAAGACTTTATCCAATTTCTCCGTGCGCTGAAGCTTTGAGCGGTCTTCGTACACAACTGATTTTTTACATATTTGCTGTGACGACTTGTAAATGCTTGCGACCATATTTGAACGATGATCTTTTTCTTTTGCCTGCTGAGCATAGCGTGTTAGCTGTTCCATGGCTAATGAGTTTTCAGGAGTTAACGGATTTCCCATATGCGCTGTTCCTCCTTTCTGTGTGACTGGTGTCTTGCTGCTGACGCTGCTGAATCGTTTCTAAAAATGATGTGTCTCCATCAAGAACCCGTAAAGCAATCCAGCGGAGAGGAAATTGATTTCCCACAATAGAAGCAACTTGAGGTTCTAGCTCCTTTAGTGACGCTTCAATTTCTTTTGTGTACTGCACCTGGTAAGGATTTAGCTGTACCTGCCCGCTTACGACTTGTTCAATAGCATCTAGCAAATTCGTAATTCCTTTTTTATTGCGTGCTGATATAGGTACAACCGGTACGCCTAGCGATTCAGCGAGCTTTTTTTCATTAATCACAATTCCTTTTTTCTTTGCTTCATCCATTAAGTTCACGCAAATCACGACGTTTTCAGTCATTTCCATTACCTGCAGCGCTAAATTAAGATTTCGCTCCATCGCCGTTGCATCGACCACCACAACCGTAACGTCAGGTCTTTCAAATAAAATATAGTCACGCGCTACTTCTTCGTCCGCTGAGTTTGAATAAAGTGAATACGTTCCAGGCAAATCGACGATTGTGTAGAGCTGCTGGTGATGTTCAAACGTCCCTTCTGCTTTGGCTACGGTTTTCCCCGTCCAGTTTCCCGTATGCTGCTTGAGACCGGTTAAGCTATTAAATAACGTACTTTTTCCTGTGTTCGGATTTCCTGCTAATGCAATACGATACTTACTCACCGTCGTCACCTACTTTTTTTACATAAATTTTTGAGCTCTCTTCTTTTCTGAGACCAATCGTTGTATGACTGACTTGATAGGCAACAGGATCTCCTAACGGGCTTTTTTGAAGCACTTTGATAATTGCTCCTGGAATAAATCCTAAATCTAACAAGCGTCGCTTTAAGGCACCTTCGATTTCGATTCGCTCTAGCTGTACCGTTTCACCTGTCGTAAATGTAGACAATGGATAATTATTTACACTAGCCATCTATTTTTCGTCCCTTCTCATTTTTTACCTAAGGTTATGTTTTTTTCACCAGACCAACTTTTAAGGTAAAAAAAATATGCTCGTTGATTTTTAATAAGGTATTCTGCTGGTGCAGAAAAATGAACATGTCAGCATCATTTATTTAAAATTTTCAGTTTTTACTTGTCATGATACCGAAAGTTTACCACAGGAAACTTTTTTAGTCTAGGGTAAAATACTGTGTTTTTTCTTATTTCTACTGAAGGCATAAAGTGCGCCGGCTATTTTATTTAATCATTTAATAAGAGGAATCAAGTCGAAAAATAATTTAGTAAACACGAATTAACAAAAGTGAAAAACTGTAAAAATATGCTATACTAGTGAATGGGTTTTTTTTGAAAATAAAGTATTGATTAGCTTTAAAACCTCAAAAAATCACTTTAGGGGGCTTTTATGAAAAAGTTCAAAAGAGTTAGCGCAGTTGTTTTAGGTTTGGCTTTGTTATTCTCACCGCTTGCTCCGCAAACAGTTGCAGAAGCAAAAGTGGTGTGGGGGAATCAGGAACTGGTTAAAGGGCAAATAGGACGCGTTACCGTTTTAAAGAACACGAATCTTTACAACATTAAAAACAACAAGTTAGTAGCGGCTAGAAAAGTGACAAAAGGGCAAGTATTCCGCGTGTATTCTGAGTCCAGCAAATTTGGTGGTCTGTATGGGGTATCAAAGGGTACCTATGCTCAGAAGTCATCAAGTATTAAGTATGAAAAAGCACCTAGTGACAAAATTCAAGCACTAGGAGTAACGGTTACGAAGAAATCTTTAGCAAGCAACATTAGCTATCCGCAGGTGTCCGGCCTTATCAATAAACCATTTGAAGCTAGCTATAATCGAAAATTTTTAAACATTGCGAAAGAAGCACAAAAAGAACACAACGAGCTAAAAGAACAGGAAAAGGAAGACCGTAAAAACGGCTGGGCACCAGGTCCTTATTCTCGTAATATGACATACTCTGTACCTTACAACCAAGATAATATTTTAAGTGTTGCTATTACGAATGATGCGTACGCTGGCGGCGCTCACGGCAACGCTTGGATTGATACTTATAATTACGATTTATTGAAAGCTCGACAAATTAGCTTGAAAGATATTATTAACAACAACACTAAGTTGAATAAAGTTAATAACTATATTCGTAATGAAATGATTGCTCGCAATAAAAAAGGTGCTCAGTTCTGGGTTAATGAATTTAAGTCTGTAAACTTAAAAGAAGATCAGTTTTACTACACAAGTAGCGGCATTGCCATTATATTTGGTGAGTATGAGTACGGCCCTTATTCTAACGGCATTCATACGTTTAAAATCCCGTCCAGCGTTTATAAATAAGCTAATCGTATAAAACAAAAAAGAAGCTTACGAATCATCAGTTCATAAGCTTCTTTTTCTTTTTTTCTGCAAAATAAGCAGAGTAAAAAAGAAAGGTTATTCCTAATCCCCTTCCCTTTTACCATCATTTTTTCGGATATTGCAGAAAATCAAATTATACAGCCATGGAAGAACTCAGGGCTGCCTACATTACGCTGCTGATAGCCGAGGAAAACTGCTTTTTGAGGTATTTTTATAGCGTTTGAAAAAGTGAAATGGTCAGAACTAACGTCAGCAAGGAGCCTGCGGATGTTAACATCATTATTTTTCGGTTACTCTGATTCTTTTCAGGTTTTAAAAACTCTTGAATGGCTACAAACCAGACAACAAAAGTGATTAAAGAAAGTATCCCCATAGATATACGAGCATCTCCATTCATATATGTATTTAAATTTTTAACCCATCTAATCAACAAGCTTTTCAGACCAAGTTACTAAAATAAATGCCACTTCTCATCTAATATTAACATAAAATCCCATAAATATTTAATGCATTGTGTAAAACCACAATATTTAAAAAAACAAGCTATTTATAAAACACTCTTTTGAACTAAAAATAGACATACAGCTGTCTTTGTCTATTCTCCTTTTTACAAATGATATACTTATTTATAGAAAATTTTCTCAAAGCTCACCCAGTACTTACCCTATCGTCAGAGAAAGAAAGCTTACATTGTGAGGAGGAAACGACATGATTAAAAAATTAGACCATTTTGTGCTAACGGTAAAAGACATTGAAAAAACGACTCACTTTTATACGGTTATTTTAGGCATGAAAAAAGAAACGTTCGGAGAAGGAAGAATAGCGCTTCGTTTTGGTGAACAAAAAATAAACTTACATCAAGCGGGCCATGAATTTGAGCCAAAAGCAAAGCATCCTCTTCCCGGCTCTGCTGATTTATGTTTTATCACAGAAGAAAAAATCGAAAGCGTAATTAGTCATTTACAAAAACATAATGTAGAAATCGAAGAAGGACCGGTAAAACGAACAGGTGCTGTAGGCCCTATTGTTTCTGTTTATATTAGAGATCCTGATTACAATTTGATTGAGCTATCGAACTACTTAGATTAAAGCCATCTTACTAAAAAAGAGAATGCACGAGGCATTCTCTTTTACATGGCTATATAAGCCCCTTCTGCAACTATAAGCTTTACTCTTTAGACTTACCTACCTCTACTTTTTTCGTAAACATTTTCATGTCACCGTCTACCGTCACGTGAGCGGTAATCATATATTCGCCGTCTTCTTTAAACGTATAGTCCGTGCTGTATACACCTTTTCCTTCGTGCGGTGCTTTTGTCATTTCTTGATTGATATAGCCTTCTTTTTCAACTTGGAACTGTACGTCATCGGCGTTTTCCACTTTTTTATCTCCTTGTGTCACAAAGACTTTAAGCTTGACTTGTTCATTTGCTTGAATTGATTCCGGTACTTCAATCGTTCCTTTTACTTCTTTTGAACTTGAATCATTTCCTTTTGAACAGCCTACTATAGCTATCATTAAAACAAATAATACGATGCTGAGTTTTTTCATTATGTTGTTCTCCTTTGTTATGTAAATGTGAAGTCTTCCTGCAATTTCATATTATACTCATTTATCCGGTAAAAAGAGAAAAAATGCTTATTGTCCACATAAAGTTCTTATTTCTACAGTAGCTTTTGCATCTTTTCATTTCTCTACTCGCCCTTCGCTTCACAAAAAAAGCTGAAAAAGCTTATTGCCTTCTCCAGCTTTGCCTTTATCTTTGCGGTTCTTCTAACGTGTACGATGAGAGGGCGTTTTCTACCCATCGCACAAAATCCTTGCTTGCTCCCCAATCAATATTCAACATGCCTTCTGCGCTTCCTGAAGGAATACACTTTACTTTGTTTGGACCCGATACATTTTCTAAAATAATCGTTAGTGATCCTCTGCCGCCGGTGCGGAAAAAATAGCGTTCAAACACAAGCGTACACATCTGCTTGCCGTCTCCGAGATCATAATATTCCTTGTATAATAAGTCACTTTCCGAATTATTTGCATTCACAAGCTTTTTTGCTCCATCAAAAGGAAGCAGCGTCGTTTTAAACTCAATTACTTTTTCCATCACTCAAGCCCCTTTCTATCGCAACAGATATGTACTACTTCTCTTTTTCCCACTAAAAAACCTGCCGCTTCTCTTTATGTACAATCAATATGGTACAATAGAAGAAAAAGAATTGTTTGAACGGAAAAAGGAGCATACAACCTCTATGAATACACGAGATCAACTTATCCAAAATGTGGTTTCAACGATGCGAAACCAAACGAAAAAAATGCAGCTATCGGTTATCCCCACTTTAAAATCATATATTCCTTTAAATGAATTTTTAGCGCTTCGCCTGCTGTATAAAGAAGGCAATCATATCGTTTCTGAGATTGCAGAGCATATGCACATCTCAAACAGCAGCATGACGTGCGTCAGCGACCGCCTCATGGAAAGAGAATTTGTCACGCGCGTACGCAGTCAAAAAGACCGCCGCGTTGTCTACTTATCCATTACGGATAAAGGAAAAGCGTTTGCAGAAGAAATGGAAAAAGTGCTCACCAAAGAATATGGTGAAAAGCTTAGCCATTTTACGGATGAAGAATTACAAACGTTTCTTCGCTTGTTAAATAAAATGGATATCTAATAAAAAACCAGATGCACGCTAAGCAGGCATCTGGTTTTTATTTTGTTATTTGTTGTTTACCTTCAAATTAAAGGCGTCTGAGGTTAAGTCTTTTGAACTGTCGTTTTCGTAATCACTTACATACGGAACAAATCGCAGCATAACCACTCCTTTGTCGTTTCGGTACTCTTCGTCCATTTCTAGCACTCTGTCTGTTCCTCCTCCACTGCCGCTTTCAGAAAGATCTCTTCCATTTTGGTCTTTTATTTTTACGCCCACGTTCGTTCCGTTTCGAATGCTTCCGGTTGACGATGTAAACGTATAGTGCAGCTTAATCGAAACAGGCGATACGCGAACTTCTTTAATAGACAATACGCCTTCTATTCCTTTTTTATTAATCGGAATTTCTTTATTTAACGGATACACTTTTGTATCAGCAATAATTTTTGAGCCGTTTACGCTTGTATGAACCGTCCAATTTCCTTTAATTTCTCCGTAGGAATCCCGGTAGTTCCCGCTTTTCGTCTGAGCAGGATTCTTTTCAAATTCTAGACTTGTGAACTGCGCGCTGATTTGATAGTTTTTATTTGGATCAATATGATCTAGCACATTGTAGCCTTCCACATCGATTTTCCCGTCTCCGTTCGTGTCCGCTTGCGTTAGTTTTAAAGCGTACAGATAGTTCCAGCTTCCGTCTTTGTTTTTGATTGATTCCTCTCTGATACTGGAAGCCGAATCAAAAAACGACATGTTGCCAATTTTCACGCGCAGCTCTCCTGGACGAATTGGCGCGTTTCGATTAAGCCCTAGTGCAGTTCTTCTAAATTCATCTGCGCTAATCGTTAACCCAAGCAGTACCTGTCCGTCATCAAGCATCAGCTCATTTACTTTCACTTGAATGCCTTGGTCCGTTGCTGTTTCATTTACCGTTTTTTTATAGCTGCTCAAGCTGCCTTCAGGCTTGTTCATAAGCAGCTCGATTTGCTGGCCAATTTGCTGACTGATTCGCACAGCCGATGCCCATACCGTTTCGTTTTGCATCATCACAGGCGTCACAGCAAGCAGCAGCACGGCAGCGGCAATCAGCGGACGCGCTTTTTTCCGCGCCGGCTTTATGTCACGTTTTAAACGTTTTTTCATACGCTTTTTCTCGCTTGCCGTTAGCTCAATTTCTTCATATTCATCAAAATCTACAGAAGATCCGTTTAATAAGTCATATTGATTTTTCATCTTTGTCCCTCCTTATTTCTTATTTGAAAATCGCTTTTAACTTTTTGCGTCCGCGCGACAGCCGGTTGTATAAATTGCTGATGGTAGTCTGCTGCTTTTGAGCAATTTGCTTCAGCTCGACTTCCTGTAAGTAATACGCTTTAAACAGCTCGCGGTCTCCTTCGCTTAAGTGACCTAAAAGTTCTTCCACGTCGTTTGTTTGAATGTTATGAACTTCTGATGTTTCACCCACTCCCGCTTTGCTAAGCGATTCGTGCTGCGTTTTTATATATTTACGCTGATAGTCAATGGCTTTGTACTTAGCAACAGCTGCAACCCAATTTTTAAACGTATTTTTCTCCGGATCAAAGCGATCAATATGATGCCACACCGCTAACAATACGTCGTTTACACACTCTTCTTCGTAGCTTTTCAGCGTGCCTAAATGCTTGCGAACAATAGAGGTAACTAATCCTCCGTACTGATCGATTAACAGCTCTAATCCTTTTTCTTTTTTTCGCGTTATACATGCAACAATCCAGTCATCTTCCATGACATTGCTCCTTTCCGCTTGCTTTTACATCTATTAATACGGATTCTTTTTACAAAACCTATCAATCTTCCTAAATTAAATAAAAAATAAGCTTGTTCCGTATTTCTCTCGCTGATAAAATAAGCTAAAACCTTTCAAGGAGGCCGCTATGATTACCTATCCTTTTCTTACATCTAACCCAACCATCGGTATAACCGCACCTTCTTCTGGTGTACCTCAAGCTCTTCATTCCATGTTTTCTTTATCGTGTGAACGCATGAAACAAAAAGGCTTTTCTGTTATACCGGGAGAAACCATTTGGACGCAGCATAAAGCAAAATCCGCTTCTCCTAAAAAACGTGCAAATGAGCTCCAAGCCATGATTGCTGATGAAAACATCGATATCATTATTCCTCCTTGGGGAGGCGAGCTGCTAATTGAAATTCTTGAACATCTAGACTTTACAAAATGGACAGCAAAATGGGTGCTTGGCTATTCTGACACCAGCGTTCTTTTGCTGGCTATTACACTTAACAGCGGGATTGCAACGGCTCATGGAACCAACTTTGTGGACTTGCGAGGAGAGCACTGGGATCCAACGACTGCGATGTGGCAGCAGGTGCTGACGACCAAAAAAGGAGAAAGTGTGGCTCAAGTTTCTTCTGATTGCTATCAAAAAGAATGGCAGCATGACAACCCGTCACCATGCGTGTTTCATTTAACGGAACAAACCACTTGGAAGCATACGGAGTTAAGCGACGTGCACATCAAAGGGCGTCTTCTCGGAGGATGTATTGACGTGATCAGGCACTTAGTAGGAACTCCTTTTGGAGATGTAAAAACGTTTCGAGAAAAATACATTCCTGCTGAGCCGGTCATTTGGTACTTTGACAACTGTGAACTCACGACCGCTGACCTTCGCCGCTCGCTTCTTCAGCTTAAGCTAGCGGGCTGGTTTGATAACTGCTCAGGTATTTTATTCGGCAGAAGCAGCGCTAATAAGCCCGTTGATTCCTACACCGCTGAAGACGTGTATCATGACCTTGCCTCTGACTTACATATTCCAGTTATCTATGACATTGACTGCGGCCACCTCCCTCCTCAGCTCACGCTTATTAACGGCGCGTATGCCAGTGTTAACGTAGAGAAAAATAAAGGGACAGTCGTTCAATACTTTACGTAAAAAAAGAAGCTTGTATAAAAGTAGTTTGATTAAAGGAAGATCCGAACGAACTTGATTCTTGATGGAGAATCCAATTCGTTCAGATTTTTTCATGGGTATGGTGAACGTAGGCTTGTTTCATATATGCAGGTGTTTCTAGTGGTTGATTGGAGGGCAAGACGAAGACTCCTGCGGGAAAAGCGGAACAAGTGAGACCCCGCAGGAGCACACGCGACGAGGAGGCTCACCGGACGCCCGCGGAAAGCGAAGTCTTGCACGGAAATCAACAGCGCGTTATGTCTCAATCTTGTTTTACATATCCGTCATCAGTAATATAAACGTCCCAAATAAGAAAAAAGTTGCACCAAACCACGAGTGGTAGTGCTCTTTTTTCTTTCTTTCAAACTTCCATTCTTCGAAACCTCGAATTACGTATAGGAGAAAAAGGAAAAGAAACATAAAAACCGAGGTGTAGGCTGGAGGTATAACGAAGATGAGCACTAAAAACGAAGCAAGCATCACCATTTCAATTGTGACAAACAGCGGACGCCTTCCTTTAAAACTTCTCCAATAGCTTTTTTTCATCTTTGTATGGAGCTTTTTTCGCATGACAAGATCCAGAAAGATATAAACAACTGCCAGAATCAGCAAATACACAAGCGTCATTTTCATTCCTCCTTCTGCTCCAAATATCCTTATACTTCCATTTTAAAGAACTTTCCACAAATTTCAAGACTCTAAAAAATCTTTACACAACTTATTAGTGCAAGCATTCATATATTCAAAAATCGCTAATATATTGACTAATGTACAGGTTAAATTCTCTGTATAAACTCACCTAGAGGGGGACATCAAGTTATGAGAATAAAAGAAGTGAAGCAAGGTGCACTCGCAGCGCTGAAAAACCGCTGGGGATTTGCCGTACTGCTTACGTTCGTTACGTATTTAATTGCTGCCGGTATTCCAGGACTTATTGACTTTCTTGTTAACGGATTTCCAAGCGGGTCCGAAACCGAATACTCTCAGTCTACCTTAGCTAATATTGTATCCCTGCTGCTCGTACCGCTCTTTTTCTCTTACTACTGGGTACTATTGCGTCTGGTGCGAGGAGAAAGTGTACGTGTAGGAAACGTGTTTGATTCGTTTTCATGTGCGGGATTATATTTTAGAACCCTCGGACTTTACTTGCTAACGATTATTTATACCGTGCTATGGAGTATTTTATTAATTATTCCCGGCATCATCAAAAGCCTTGCCTATTCACAGGCTTACTACGTATTCCGGGATAACCCAGATTATTCGGTCAACCAGTCTATTACTGAAAGCAGACGATTAATGAGCGGCTACAAGTGGACCTACTTTTTACTTGTTTTAAGCTTTATCGGCTGGGGAATTTTAAGTATCATCACGCTTGGCATTGGGTTATTATGGCTCGTTCCGTATGTAACGACTTCGCTTGGCGTATTTTATGAAAAGCTAAAAGCAAATGAAACTGAAGTTGCTGAATAAACGAAAAACCGTATTCGAGTTGCGAATACGGTTTTTTTATGGATAGCTTTACGCTGCCTGGTCTCCTCCATCAGAGGGCTTTAACTTTTGATTCTTCGCTTTTTTATTCACTAAATAAATACTGATAATAATAAGCACCAGCCCTACAAGAAGTGACGACGTAAACGGTTCGTCTAAAAAGAGTGTGCCGATGACAATTGAAATAATCGGAACAAGAAAATTAAAGGACGCCACTTTGCTGGCCTCTCCTTTACTGATTAAATAAAAATAAATGAGCCACGCAACAGCAACAGAAAACAGTGCTAAAAATAAAAGCAGCAGCATAGATGATGAATTCCACACCATATGAGACCATCCTTCCACTCCGCTTCCGGCTGCTGTCATAACCACTCCGCCGACAAGACTTTGAACGGTAATAAGCCAAATACCATCTACACTGTCGCTAATACGCTTGATATAAACGGTTCCAATCGCCCAGCTCAGTGCCGTAAGGACAGCTAAAAGAATTCCAGCGGCTGAAGCATTAGCAGATAATTCTCCCGTGCTGATGGTAGCTACACCTACAAAGCCAAGAAGCAACCCCCCTATCTTCACAGCGTTCATGCTTTCTCCAATCCACATCCATGCAATGATGCCGATGAGCACCGGCTGCAAGTAGACAATAACGCTGAAGACCCCTGCTGGCATAAACATAAGTCCAATCGTTTGCAGACCGTAGAATAAGATTGAATTAAATAGACCTGACACCATATATTTACGCCAGTTCTGCTTCCAGTGAAGCTGCTTATATCTTGGCAGTGCGACTGCTAATAAGATGATTCCCGCACTTAATGACCGCAGTCCAGATAACAAAATAGGCGATGAATAGCCAAGCGCCAGCTTCGACATCGGCCACGTTAATCCCCAAATCAGTACAAGAGCAGCTAAAAGAATCCCATTAATAAAAGATGATGACTGTTTCATACAACAACCACTCCTACATATATGAATGTAAATGATTCACGCGTTCATTCCTCCTTGTATACTACGCTTCTTTTTTACTCACTTCAACTGGATGCTTTTGATGTAATTTATGTATAGCAGTTATAGTAACTGAGTTTCTTTTATGACAGCGTATCTTTCTTCTCTATGTGTTCACCCAGAAAAAATAAAGTGCATGGCTAGTGACAATATCACTTTTTATCTATAGCTTTTATACATCTTAAAAGCCATGAAGCCATTCAGCTGCTGGGTTTCTGCTCCCCTTTTTCATTTAGCTTACATATTTTCTAATAAATCTATGAATCTCCTAAACATTTCTACCTAGATAAATTGTCAGAATTATTACAGAGAAGGTGACAATTCTACTTATATCGCCCTTTAATATTAAAACTATGTTACAAAATGTCGTAATTTGGAATTAGATGTTTACTTTTCCTGTCAGGATTGATAGACTCACACTTGTGAATAAAACAAGTTATGGAAAGGGAGAAAGAACATGCTAAAGAAAGCAAATCGTACAGTTATGAATATGGGGTTAGCAGCATTACTTGTTCCCGCTGCCCTAACATTTAGCACAACTTCAGCAAGTGCTAATGACGGAGGCGCTGCACCAGCACCCGTACAAGAAAAGGTAACGCCAAGCTTACCTCAACAACAAGCAACTACTACTACTAATCAAAAAGTCATCGTAAACGTGAGTGCGTTAAATATTCGTCAAGGAGCTAGCTTTTCATCTCCAGTCGTTGGAACTGCAACACAAGGTCAAGAGTTTGCTATTTTAAAAGAAGCAAACGGCTTAGTTGAAATTGCACCAAACAAATGGATTTCAAAAAGCTCAAGCTACGTAACAATTGCATCAGGTAAACCAAGCGCAAGCCAAGTAAAAGGTGTAAGCACATCAACTCCTTCTACTTCTACAGCATCTACATCTGCAGCACAAGAAACTAGCACACCAGCACCTGCTCCAACAACAAGCACGGCTTCTGGAAGCACAGTAAATGTTGCACGTAGTTTAGTAGGATCACCTTACCAATGGGCAGGAAACACACCAAGCGGATTTGACTGCTCAGGCTTTATCGCATACGTGTTCAACCATAGCGGTCACAGCATTTCACGTACAAGCGTAGCCAACTACTGGAACATGGCGACAAAAATTTCGTCTCCACAACCAGGAGATCTAGTATTCTTCCAAAACACATACACAAGCGGCCCATCTCACATGGGAATCTACATCGGAAACGGCCAAATGATTCATGCTGGTTCACACGGTGTAGCTGTAGCTGACCTAGATGTTTCTTACTACCAAGATCATTTCTTAGGATACGGACGCTTCTAAGAAAAAAATGCCCTCTAATCGTTAGATACGTTCTAACGATTAGAGGGCATTTACTTTTTATCTCTGCGCGACGGAAAGCGCCTTTTCAATACGCGTTTGAAATTTATGCTTCCAGTCTTCAGCCAGCTCAGCTACTTCTAAAGCCTGCTTCATCCCTTCTACATCTTTTGAACGATGGAAATATAAATCAAGCGTAAACCAAACGGATACTTGGTTTGGATGAGCTTCAATCAATTTCACTTCCGCATCTTGCGTAATCGTACCTTCTTTCAGCACGCGGCAAAGGTAGCCCGTATAGCTTGTCTCAATCATTCGTTTTAAAATCCCTTTAACGCCCGTTCTCTTTGTAATCGTGTCGCATGGATTTCGACCTTGCGTCACTTGAATAACGGCGTCTCCTACTTGATAAACGTCTCCAATGCATACGTCTTTTTCAATCATGCCTGCTACAACAAGATTTTCTCCAAACGCAGACATTGGGAGCTCCGTATCAAACTCTTCGTTCCATTTATTGTAGTGTTCATACGAATACACGCACACCGCACGATCCGGCCCGCCGTGATACTTTAAATTCGCTACGCCGTCGCCTTGAAACCCTTCTTTTGCTAAAAACGTTTCGTCTACTTGCTTTTTGCAGATGCCTGTGCGCATTTCTTTGTCAGGACTATATGCCATTTGTTCAGGCATTCCGGTTGCTAAATGAATTATTTTGCGTTCATTCATTTGTACCTCTCCCTTCCCCGTTTTCCCTTACTAATTACGTCATATTTTACCACATTTTAAAGATGGATCTCTTATTTTTCATGTATTCCACTAAAATCTTGGCAATATCATGAAAGTTTAAAAAATATTTCACAATTATATTAAAAATATCTTCATTTCCTCTTTTTCTTTTGTTCGAAATGATTTAAGATAGTAGAGGCTGTCGAAATATAAGTTATTATGTCAGCTCTGCATGTTTCTTTACATAATAGCACATAGTAAATATTATTTTACAATTACGTCATTTTTTACAATGGCCTAAAAAATTTTGTCCATTTTTACTAAAACTAGCGTGAAAGTCCTGATTTTTATATAAAATAGAGGCCGATTTACATAGTCATTTCTATGCACGTCCCTCTTTTATAAATATAGAGTACATGTAAGGAGAAAAGTAAATGTCAATTTTAATGGGAATTATCGGAATTGTAATTGTCTTAGCAGTTGCGTTCCTCATGTCAAACGACAGGAAACTTATCAACTACAAAGGCATCGCAGTTATGCTGGTTATTCAGCTCGCTATCTCTGCTTTTATGATGAATACATCGATTGGTCGCAAGGTGCTTGACTTTATTACGAGTGTATTTACAAAGATCTTATCATTTGGTAACGACGGAATTTCGTTCGTGTTTGGAGATCTTGCAGGAAAAGGCATTTTCTTTATCCAAACGTTAGTTATGATTGTATTCGTTTCAGCATTATTAAGTATTTTAAACTACTCTCGTATTTTACCCTTTGGGATCAAATATATCGGAGGACTTGTTTCAAAAATTACCGGACTTCCCCAAATTGAAAGCTTCACAGCCGTGAACGCAATGATTTTTGGTGATACAACGGCGCTAATTGCGGTGAAAAACCACATCGGAGGTTTAGCACCAAACCGTTTATTTATCGTCACAACAACATCTTTAGTATCCGTTTCTTGTTCGATTCTAGGCGCATACATGCAGATGATTCCGGCTGAATACGTATTAATTGCCCTTCCGCTAAACGTATTCTCTGGCTTAATCGTTTCTTCTATCGTTGCACCTGTAAAAGTAGAAGATGAAAACGAAGTCGATATTAAAGCGCCTGCTAAGCAAGGCACGCTGTTTGAAGCAATCGGTGACGGAGCACTAGACGGCGGACGCGTTGCGTTAATCGTAGCAGCGATGCTTGTAACGTACGTTGGTCTTTTAGCATTAGTGAACTACGTATTAAACGGCGTAATTGGATTAACTGTTCAAGACATTTTAGGCTATATCTTCTACCCAATTGCCTTTATCATGGGTATTCCGGCAGATGAACTAATGAGAGCCGGCGGGGTAATGGGAACAAAAGTAGTAGCAAACGAATTCGTTGCCATGCTTGACTTCCAAAAAATGATGCCTCACCTTTCTGAAAAAACGGTCGGGATCGTATCAGCTTACTTAATCTCATTTGCAAACTTTAGCTCAATTGGTATCGTTCTTGGTACGATCCAAGCAATCAACGGCGAACAAGCTTCACGGGTTGCAAAGTTCGGCTTGAAAATGCTGTTAGTCGCTACAATGGGATCGATTTTAACAGGTATTATGGTTGGATTGTTTATTTAATGGAAAAGCACTCACTTGTGGTGAGTGCTTTTTTGTTTGGTTGTTCTTTTTGGGTTATAGCTGGAGCGTTTCTACAATGTTGAAATTTATTAAATATCTCTGTTGACATACTCCGAGTTATCGGCACTATTATCAAATGCTTTTTATCTTCATTCTAATAACATTTAAATTAGTTTTACATAATGGATTAAAGCAATATCTCTTATCCAATAAAAAGACAGCTTGCTTTATCAGCAAACTGCCTTTTTTGTAATGACCCGTCCGGGATTCGAACCCGTGTTACCTTTTTAAAAGGATAATTTCTTGACCACTTGGCTAACGGACCAGATAAAATTATAAAATGGCAGAGAAGAAGGGATTCGAACCCTCGCACCGCGTTAACGATCTACTCCCTTAGCAGGGGAGCCCCTTGAGCCACTTGGGTACTTCTCTGTATGGATCTCCCATTGAAATACTGTGGAATAATAGTAGGCCTAAGTGGACTTGAACCACCGACCTCACCCTTATCAGACTTGGGCTCTACCAAAATGAGCTACTTCCCGTTTATGGCGCGCCCGAGAGGAGTCGAACCCCTAACCTTTTGATCCGTAGTCAAACGCTCTATCCAATTGAGCTACGGGCGCTTCCTAAAATGGTGCGGATGAAGGGACTTGAACCCCCACGTCATAAGACACTAGATCCTAAGTCTAGCGCGTCTGCCAATTCCGCCACATCCGCATGTGAAAAATGGTTGCGGGGACAGGATTTGAACCTGCGACCTTCGGGTTATGAGCCCGACGAGCTACCGAACTGCTCCACCCCGCGATAATAACAAAGATATAATGGAAGAGGAAGAGGGATTCGAACCCCCGCGGGCTTTGACACCCCTGTCGGTTTTCAAGACCGATCCCTTCAGCCAGACTTGGGTATTCCTCCATATTTCAGGTTCAATGGTGGACCTTGTAGGACTCGAACCTACGACCGGACGGTTATGAGCCGTCTGCTCTAACCAGCTGAGCTAAAGGTCCTTTCTAAGCTCTCTATTAGAATGTGGAGCCGGCAATCGGATTTGAACCGGTGATAAAGGTATTGCAGACCTTGACTATGCCACCAATAAGTATGGAAATTATTTATAGTCAGTCACATTTATCCGTATGCTACCCCTTCATATGAAACATGGACTAGTAATTTAATAATTAATATCTGTTTCGCTACCAACAAAAATTATTTTATCTTATAATTTCGTAGAAGTCAACATCTATGTAAGTTTTGTTTTAATACTTAATTTTGCAATTATTAAGTAGGAACATACACCTAAATAAAAAAACTCTGTAACAAGAATCATGATTCTTGTTACAGAGCTTATTTTTATAAAAAGGTTTGCGTAATCGCATTTTCTAAATCTCTTGTAGAAGATTTTAGGTATCGTTTTGTAACATTCACATCAGAATGGCCTGCTAATTCGGCAACTGTTGCAATATCTATCCCTTTCTTAACTAACTCATGACAGAAAGTATGGCGTAATTTATGAGGATTTACATTATATTTTTTTAACATGTACTGAACCGTACGTGGAGACATTCTTCTATCAAAATTAGAGACAAATAAAGCTTCATGATTAGAATCAAGTGAATCAATATATTTCTTTAAACTATTCCTTGCTTCTGTAGAAAGAGGAACAAATCGCTTTTTACATCCTTTAGCATTACGGATAATTAAAAAACCGTCAGATTTGTTAATCTCTACGTCTTTATGATTCAAAGCACAAATTTCTGATACTCGAACCCCTGTATGTAATAAAGTGTATACAATAGCAATATCACGAAGGTTTCCCTGTTGCTTTACTTCAGATAAAAGACGGTCAAGCTCACTTGCTTCTAATGACTGTGGTACAATCTCGTTGTTTTTCTCTTTTCGTTTACGTTCAATATTTTGAACAATTTCTGGTTTTTCAAGAAAGCGTGCAAAAACGCTAATTGTGACAAAAGCTTTTTCTATAGTCGACGCACTTTTATTATTAGATTCAAGGTTAATCATATAAGTTTGGACATTATTTTTTGTTACTTGATCTAAATGTCTACCTTCACTTAGAAGCCATTCATGAAATTGGTTTAGCACTGCTCGATAGGTTTTAATCGTATTATCAGATTTGCCTGATTCTATTAACCATTGGCTAAAGTCATCAATCAACGGAATAACTTCTAGGCTATTTTTTTTCACTCTAAATCCTCCTACATGTACTAATAAATTACATAAAACATAACATTTAATTTCGTAGAAATCAATTTAAACGAAATTAATATACAAAAAAACAGCCCATCATTGATATGATGAGCTGTTTTTTTGCCTGACAACGTCCTACTCTCACAAGGACAAAGTCCCCACTACCATTGGCGCTAGAGAACTTAACTTCCGTGTTCGATATGGGAACGGGTGTGACCTCTCTGCTATCGCCACCAGACCTATTAAAGATAGTTTTCTTAACACTAAATAAAAATTGCTAAGTAAAAACACCGTGCACCCGTCATTGACATGATCAAATAAGCGTTACTTGTACAGTTAGCTCGACCGGGTTGTGCTGCAACACACAGAAGAATCTACTTATGGCTGCTTCCTTCCGGACCTGACCATGTTCATAGGTTTCTGTTGTGCAGGACCCAGTTGTCAACACCACTTGTCCAAGTCAGACCTTACCTGACTCATACCTCTGTTAGGAATTAAACCCTGCTAAGGCGGATTGCAGGTTACAGGGCACCGCCATCTCCCCGTCTAGCACGGTATGTATAGTTAAGGGATTCCCACCTATGTCGTCCTCCCAATCTGTTTTGTGAACCCGCGATCTCGCAGGTGGGTTTCCGCATATTAACGTTCCAGCGATCCTGTGTCAAAGACAGGCATGGCATCAGTCAACAAATGTAGGAATCCCAAATAAACAGTACGGTTCAAAACAAATAGGGCATAACGTGCATCGTAGGATAAGTATTTAATGTGTTTATTGATGATATAGATTATCCTACAATAAAATTTCGTAGAAGTCAACATAAACGAAAAAATGACTTCTAACCCTCAACATTTTCTTATTTGCTTGATTTACTGTTGTTGGGAAGGGATTTCTTTGAAAGATGGAAGTTATAAGGAGTGGTGTTTCATTATATTGAGTCCTCCATTTAAAAGTGAATTTCATTACGGTTAGATTTTTATACATCCTTGATCTAACACTACTTTTCTAATGTGGTTATTTTTTCTTCTTATCCTCTCTCCATAAAAATAAGAGAAAAATAAAAAAAGCCTAAATAAAATGGCTTTTTTATTCTAAGAGTAAATTATTGTTCTGTTAGTTCAGATATAGAAACACTTTGCTTATTATTTGGTTCATCCAGGTTATGAATTGTAGCTACCCCATTTTGTTGGTCTACATGCTCAATGTAAATGCTTTTCCCGTTATATATTACATTGGCCATGTCCACTGAATCGGCAATTTCTTGTGCTCTTTGTGCATCCATCTTTATCTAGCCTCCTTTTTATTTATGACAGTGAAAGTATTTGTTTTTAATTAATTTTTATGCATTTAATTCCTCTATATAAAATCAATTTTAATTTTTCAAATGAGACATAAAGCAGTAAAAAAACTATCTCCTTTATTATTTGAGATAGCTTTTTATTTTATTATTCAGTTTAATCTTCTTCTGGAATCTTAATTAAAATGGCTATAGCTATTGTTGCCAAAAATATAACTCCTAAAGTTAGCAATAGACTCGTACTCATATGCCTCATCTACCCTTCTCTTTTCATCCCTATGATTCCATTTTAGCAGAGGAAATTAGGTAATAAAACTGGAAATGATAGCGTTTTACTAAAAAATTTATACATGTTAAAATAATGTAGTTGTTTTAACTCAACCAATGTATTCAATCTTTTACTTCAGTAGAGCAAGCTACCTCTTTTCTATTTTTGGGTAGCCTTTTTTTATTGTAATAAAATAAAATGTTGTTTTGGATCTATTCCTTCCTGCCCTCGGTTTACATTCGTTATTTACGCATCTGTTCAATCTCTTCTTCTGTAAGCTCCGTTAATTCAGATATTGTTTGATTATCCATACCTTTTTGCAGCATTCTTAATGCTACTCTCTTAATAGCTCTTTTTCCCCCTTGCTTTTCAGCTTTTTTTAATGTCAATGTTTCATCTACTTGGAATTCCTGGTTTACTTCATAAGTCATTAACATTTGTGGATCCTCAGTCACACGTGCCCATTCATTCATCGCATTTTTCAACGTTTGATCTTTCTCCATTACAACTTCCTCCAAAAATGAGTAAAATCTTCATCTCTTGACACATTAAACAACAGTAATTGTCTTACTAATTATGTGTCTCTTTTACGATACTATTCTCACCTATCCCAAAATCAAATTAATCCCATAAAGCTTGTCCGTTCACCCTAAAACTAAAAAAGAATAATTACTGCATTAGGTGAGGTGTAAGTAGTAATGTAAGATGTGCTCGGTTGTTTATATGCTGGGGCTCGCCTAGTGGCAAATAGGGCTTTGATTCAGAAGCAACTAACAAATTATTTATTTAATTTATATGTTTTTTCTTATAGTTGCACATATTAAAAACAATACTAAATGAAAGCGAGATGAGATAAGTAATGTCAAAACAAGGGATACAGAAAAAGAATCAAACAAGAGAGCAAGTGGAGAAGCAAGATAAAAGAAATGATGTTGAATTAGGCAATGAATTTCAAACTGGCAACACAAGTTCCCAGAGCCAGAAAAAAAGTGGACGCCAAGTAAATAAAAAATAAATTTAACCTTTCGAGGATAATAAAAAACCTCCGTTCAAATTTATGACTTGAACGGAGGTTTCTTTTATAGAGTGAAGAAGACTTATGTGCAAAAGAGGCACCAAGCTAAAGAGAATTTGAATTCTATTATGAAAACAGAATTCAAATAAAAAGAAAGTATCTCACATTAGATAATCGTTAAGTATTATAACAAAATAAAAAAGTGTAGCTTAACATAACAACTCTTTCCGAAACTTATAAGAAAAACGATCTTTTTATGTATACGATATTATCTTATATCTTTTTTTATACTTACCTTCAAATTTTCTAACCTGATTCTCTGTACAAAAGTGTGCTACTTTATATCCGTCGTTATTATAGGCTTCTGCGACTCTAAGAGGTTGTTTAACATCTTTTGGATAATAAGTCGGCATTATGGTCGACATCCTTTCATAAGTCAGAACACCTGTATTTTTGCTTTTTTCACGATTTAGTACATAAAGTCCTTTAAATATTGCTTCAAATCGTCCCGAAGAGGTTTTTGCATATGCGAATAGCGCGATCTTCTGATTCAGCTGATACATTCTTTTTTGAAAGTAGACTTCGTTCTCTTCTGGAATTGTATTATATTTAATAAATATTTCCTCGTTTTCAAGAAGTTGATTGTTCCACGTTTCGTTAGGGAAAAATTTTAATCTTTTAATATCTGTATCTTCTTCAAACTTGTGCGGTGCGCCGCTTTTTTGAATCCCGTGAGCATAGCCAGCTCCGAACACATTGCAACAGTCTGCAACTAACCGTAAAGAAACATTGTCATCAGCATCTATATATCCTTGTTCAATATAAGTATTTGGATCATATTCCTTCTCCAAATCCCATGGAATAAACCATTTCTCCTTTGTTAGCAGATTAATTTTTTCCACTACCTGGTCGATCTTTTCGTGAATCTTTTCAAGAAATTGAGTAGCATCTATTCTGATAAATTCACAATCTAACGCATTCACAATATCGTTTTTTCTAATTTCATCCAGTGTTTGATTTATATCATTCTTATGATGGGCTTCATCAATTTCAACCGCCAAATTAAACTGCGGAAAATACAAATCAATTAATCCGTATTCAGCCTTTTGGTTTTTATTTGATCGTACTACATACTGTTGAGTATTTATTTTTATATCGTAATTATCAAGCAAATGCCAGATCCTTGTAATGATATAATTTTCATCGTTTTTTTTATTCGTTTTCGCTAATTGTCTTTTAATATAGTCATACTTGTTCATTACTTTTCTAGATCCTCTCTTTTCCCTCTGCTGTAGCACTATAAAAATGAATTCCTAAATAACCATATCCGAACGATGAGGGGAGTGCAACTCTTTTAATAAACTGTCTACTGGACCTTGCATTTACGATTCCCTCTTCTTATTGCTAGAAGTTTCTGCTAGTTATTTTGATATACATACTCACATCCTATTTTAGTATATATATATTGGTAAAATAATTTACATATACTAAAATTAACCAAAACAAACATATCGAGACTTAATTTCAGGATAATAAGTCCCTATTAGTGTATATTAAGCAGTTTGATCTAACCTATTATTAAAATAAGGAAATTTAATATTGTAATATAACTATATATATGTAAACATTAAACATGTATTTTAAATACATAATAAATGCATGTTTAATGTTTACAGGAGGAAATGTACTAAAATGAAAAAAATTTTTAAGATTGGCTGTTTAGGATTTATTATTCTTATTGCACTTATTGTAGTAATTGCTGTCGTAGCATCCGGTGGAGATGATAGTGGTTCTGGATCTAGTTCTAACTCTTCAAAATCAGAAGAACAAAAAGCTCATAAAGTGGGAGACACTTTTACAGTAGATGATAAAGCGGAAGTTTCTGTAACAAAAGTAGAGGAAAAAGAACAAGTTGGAAACCAATATGCAAATAAAAAAGCTTCTGAAGGCGGTACACTTGTTGCTGTGCAATGGACTGTTAAAAACGTATCTGATAAACCTTTAAATGCTTTCTCAGTTCCATCAATTAATTTAGTTGACGAAAAAGGTACAAAATATGAAGCAGATATTGATGCAACATCAAATTATGCAATCGAAACAGATATTGATAACTCTAAAATTGCAAGTGACTTGAACCCTAACATTAAAGTAACAGACATTAAAGTGTTTGAGATTTCAAAAGATAGCTATGCAAAAGGTAAATGGTATTTAGAAATAAACGGAAGTAAAGTTCAAATTAAATAATACTTTTCCATAGAGTAAAAAGCTCACTAAACGTTCAACGTTTAGTGAGCTTTATTATATTTATACTATTATCTATACCCATGAGAGAGTATATGAGGAAACGGCCCCTTTTTTCTGCAGAGAATGTTGAATAGTAGCGGGATACTATATACTTGTTTCAAACAAATTCAATTTACGCACCGAAATTATAAATAGAGTCCTTTAATGTAAATAGATGCGATATTCTTAGCAATTTGTTCTACAGGATGCTCATATTCATTACGAACAATTTCCCAAAGGTACATTTCATTAGTGAAAAACCACCCTCTTGCTACTAGCTCGTTATGTACATCTTTACGGGCTAATCCATTGCGCTGCGCATAGGCAATGTCTTCTGAAATTCGTTGAATAAACTTTTCCCGAATGTTCTTCCATTTCTCTGAAACGAGAGGAGAAATACAGATTTGAAATATTCCCACCTAAAACTCTGTCTGCAACTTCTCCGCTAGTTGCATTTGAAAAATTTGCGTGTCTTGAATACCGGCTTTTTGGAGTTCCTGTTTAAAGGATTCTCCTTTTTTTAGTTTTAATAATTAACAAATCTATACTAACTCCACTCATTCATAATTGCCAAAAGTTCATATCCATATGAACCTGGTTTTCTTTTAACAAACCTAAGATTAAAAGTGGAATCAATTGATCTCTCCTCATAAAATGGGATTAATTTTGCTTTAATTACTTTCATTAATAATAGTAGAGATATTAATAGAAAACTCCTCAAAACTTAATTGTCCCAAGGCAAACTTCATACTTTCAACAAATATACGCTCATTTTTAGTTAGTTCACGCTTTGCTTCCTTTTCAATCCATTCATGCTCAACGTCCAAAACATCTAAAACATGCTTTTGTTTTGAAAAAGCCTCATAGTATCTTAATCCAAACTTTCTTTGAGAGACGGCATCAATATGAATGCCATCTGGATTTGCTGTTAAGTCTTTTGATGTTACAAAATAACAATTTTTTTTAGTGTGGGCAACTTTAGATAATATCTGGTTTA
The DNA here is from genome assembly GCF_056395685.1 of Priestia sp. 10L35. Classification (NCBI taxonomy): domain Bacteria; kingdom Bacillati; phylum Bacillota; class Bacilli; order Caryophanales; family Bacillaceae; genus Priestia; species Priestia sp. 10L35. Next base: position 780,739 of record NZ_JBFTKA010000003.1, read on the forward strand.
TTTGTTTATATTCTACAGCGCTTTTTCCAAATCCGACATCTCCAAGGTAATGCCCCAACTCACCTATAATAATCGGGATATCTGGTGCATTCAATTCTTCTCTCAAATGTTTAAATAATGAAAGCAATTTATCTTTATACGTCTTATAACGTTCTCCGTAACTGTCGCTTTCTCCTTGATGCCACAGAATTCCCACTAACTCACTTGTTTCCATTGCGAATTTCGCTTCAGAAACCGCGTGTCTTGTTAATAGTCCGTCAATTGTCCACTCATCAATTGAGCTTCCTCCCTCGGCACATGGTATTAATCCAATGGACTCGTCAGGATGATCTTCTGTCCAAGCTTGAGCAAAAGAGGCTGCCGGCCCAACACCAGATATGTGACGATCAAAATTAAGTGGTTCTGCCATCGTTTGCCATCTACCGTTTCTCAACATATGTATATGCTCATTATAAATCGGCGGTACATCCTCAATAAATCCTCTGCCTGCCATATTTGATTGTCCAATTAACAATACAGATTTCATAGAAACGCCTTCTTTCTTTGTTTACAATAGTCTAATTAGACTAAGTAGGTTTATCAATATAATTTAATTAGCTTTTTTATGATTTAGGTTTTGATAAGATTTCATCTGGAGATTCAGCGTATTCATACACTTTAGTAAGATTTATTTCTTACTGTTCTTTCTCTTCCATGTTGATCACTTTTTTCTAATTTGCTCGTGGTTATACTTATAGAATTAGTTACACTTTGATATATAGCTTAATTGATAGCTTCAAGGGCTTGTTTCAAATAATCCATTTCAGAGGTTATATCATCTATCTGTTGGTTTAATTGACTTACATTATCAAGAGTATTCTGTGCATCTAATAAATTAATTTCTAACATCAAACGGCTTGCTTCACTCTCAAGTTCTAGTCTCTTTGCAAATAATACCTCATGCTTTTTTATAATTTCAGATTTTAAATTCTTACTATTGGTTTCTTTCATACTTCTACCTCACTAACTTGTAACAACAGTATTTTACTTACAGGAAAACCACATTTATTTCGCATTTACATAAGATAAATAATAGAAAACAATTAAAATAAATTCCATTATTCACTTTCCTTGGATGGCGTTCATAAGTTCTTGGTGTTGGCATTCAGATACATACTGAGCGTTCAAAAGCTTCCCTAACTGTTAAAAACAAATGTAACATTCCATAATAAGGGAAATTTTGAATCGTTTAGTTTTTTTTGCAGGAAAAGAAAGCGCAGTATATAAAAATAACAGTATGCATTAAAAAGTGTTAAGAACATTTTATTATCATTTTCTATCAGCACGAGAGCAATATTGAGAAAAGAGCTTATATAAGTCCGTGTCTTAAGTATGCCTATTATATAGAATGGGTTACTTAGTAACTAAGGGAAGGTGATTTATATGTTAGGGGAAGAAGATTTAAAAGTAAATTGTATATCAGCTGCTATAGGTTTACTCATCCAACATAATATTATCACTCACCAGGAACTGGACAAACTAACTAAAACAAATTATCACGTTTTTTATCATTTTCTCATGGATAAGCTAATTGAAGAAGAGTTTAGTAAGGATAGAGATAGAGTGGTACAAACATAAGTGCTTCAACAAAGAAAGAAGCGCAAGATCTAAAGCAAAGATCTCATATTTCAAATCTATTTCTAATAAGGTTCCTTACATATTAGACATATATAATATGTAAGGACTCTCTTATTCAACAAACGCCCCCTATAGTTTAAATGTACTTCTTCACACTCTATCATTTAAAAAAGTCATTTTATCGCAGGAAGCCTGCCAGTATTGTTACAAAAAAAGTCCTCTCCTCGTTTCAGAAAACGAACTTATATTCAGTGAATTTCACAAGCTACTTCCAAGTCTGATCCAGTTTATCTGAATAAAAATGTAAGGCTTTTTTATAACTTAGTATTTCATTGTCATTTGTCGTATTTAGTAAGCACTTCAATAACAGTTCCATCGCTTGACTATGTTCTTTTAAATTGTATAAGGTCATAGAATAAAACACTTTAATTACATGATTATCTGGGAATAATTCCATTCCCTTTAAAAATATATCTTTTGACTTTTCATATTCCCCCAAGGCTCTATATGTGCTGCCCAATCCCAATATTGCCCCTTCCATATCCTTCGAAGGTAATCCTATCTTTATGGCATTTTCGTAAAAGGGTACTGCCTTTTCTTCTTCTCCTAATATGTCAAAGCTCCAAGCACATTGATAGTTATATAAAGCATCGTCTGGAAATTCCTTAACTAATTCACTTAGCAATTCGTTAGATTCTTTGTGATTTCCATTCTTTCGTAATGCTAATGCTTTATCTAGTTTGTGATTCAACTTAAATCTCCAACCCTTCTTTTTCCCACTACTTTTTTATCTCTTAACATCCTTCCATATCCAGAAATTCAGCTTATTCGTACACTTTATCCAGATCTATTTCTTGTTTTAACTATCCTTAATGAATGTTTAATCTTTAAAGACTAACCCATTGGCCTGCAAAGCTGTTCTAAGTTTAGGTAAAGAAGCCGGCCCCATACCATGAAATTGTAATATCTCTTTTTCACTAAATGTTGATAGCTGCTGCAAAGAAGTTATCCCGTTGCTTTCCAATGCTCGTCTTGCTGGTGCTGATAGCATGGAAAGAAATCCCTCTTCAGGTTTCCGTTCTTGCTCACAGGTTGGGCAGGTCGGACAGCTACTGCTTTTATAATATTTATGTCCTTTATGACAGATTCTTAGATTTCCCTTTTGGATGTTCATTTTTAATCTCTCCTTTTCTCAAGAGTTTTTTAGCTTTTATCCCCTGCCACTTCTTCAATGGATGGTTTATGAAGGAACAAAACATCATGCGTATAGTAAGCTAATTATCATTAAATACTTGTGAGTCTTGTTTCAGGTAGTGCAGCTCCATTACAAATTATGCTAACACCTTACATGTTTGCGTTTGAACCCAAGCCGTCCTCTATCTATATCCTTTTGAATGTTTTCGGAAGCAAGAAGAATACTACTTTTTTTCTTATCCTTCTTAACTTCGACTGGACCTACTGCCTTTGCAGTTTCAAGCGCCTTCTCATGAAGTGGCAAATATGAAATACCCACTGTATAGATAAAATTATTCATAGCCGATTTCGTTCGATCTGGAGAATCGTGAATCGTATTTTCCACTTGATTAAGCATATCGGCAATCTTGCTTGTGCTAAATTCATCGTCAGGACGATTACCCAAAAGCCAGCAGTAACAACTCCAACCTGCCGACATTTTAAGTTCTTCATCACTTGCCACCCATTTATCAGCAACAACTTGCGCAAAATCGGTTTCTGACAAAGTTACTGCAACTACATAATCGGACAGCATGTAAAAATACGCTTTATCGATCCAACGCTTAAAATCCTCCGCAGTCATCTCTGTTGGGTCTGCAATGATACCAGCAAAATACATAGCGTCATAATTGCCAGACGCATAAAGCTGCTCGGCTAAAGCCTGATTTTTCTTGATTTTCTTTGCAATCGGCTTCATTTTCCCTGTTGCCACTCCAAAAAGTGGATCGTGTGCACCATTGTTTATGTAAGTCTTTTTAATTCGTTCCGTACCAAGCGCTTCAAGTTCTTTCATAACCATTTCAAAATCCACCGTTCTGTACCCTCCTTCTTCTCCGTTCATAATCTGCTTTTCATTTCCGCCAAAAAGTTGAACAGTCTTTCTTATCTAAAATATTAAACTCAATTATTTTTTTAAGTAATTCATAGTTTACTGGCTCAGTCCATAGAATTCGAAACAAGCCTTTGGTAGCGCTGTATCCAGCCTGAGCAATGTCATTATTAAAGTGCACGATGCCTGTTTCTTCAGGTGAAACGCTCAAATGATGTTTCGCTGAGGCAAAGCCGATGATGAATGTTCCACGATCAGTAAACATTGGCGTATTCCATTTGATTTGTGGTTCCAAATTCGGGAAAGTATTAGCAATCCAAGTCAAAACCTCCTCTGTTCGGTCACGGTGCTCAGGGCTATCTATACGCGCTAAATATTCTGCAAAAACTTCCATAGCATTTTCTCCTCAAATAAAATTTTTTTAAATTTACTCTACTTTTATACAAATGGAACATCAGTCAGTTCACTTAACCTTGTTTCACTTTTGACTCAAATACATTAACAATTTATATTGGCCATGTTTTAAATAAAATGTACTAATCATTTAATCCTTTTCCATTAAGAATGTTCGGAATGCATTTTTCAATCCTTGATTCTCGAGTCTTAGATTGCTTGGCTGCAGAAAAATGAAGAATATATGCTCTTTGCCGTCCTGGAGTCAATGTAGTAAAAGCATCTTTTAGAGCAGGTATTTCATCAAATTTATGCTGTAGCTCATCAGGAATAATGAGTTCTTCAGGCTTTTTAACTTGGACTTTTAATCCGGCTTTTTCCACCTCGATGGCCTCATCAATATAAGCTTTCAAGATGGCTTCCTTTTCAGCTATTTCTTGCACATTGGTAAACCGAATTTGTCGCGCGCCTTGTACATTCTCCGTTTGTTGAATTAGAATACCATGAGAATCTTGTAACAGAGAACCTTTAGGAAACAGCAACGCACAGTATTCTTTAAAACCATGCATTAAAACAATGTTTTTTTTCTCGAACGTGTAACAAGGATTCATCCACTTAAAATCTTCGGTCAACTCACAGTCAAGAACAATCTTTCTCAACGTCTCATATTCTTCTTTCCACTTTTTAGCTTTATTTAAAAATTCATTAACCTTAGGATTCATTTTGCTATTTGTCATTAAAGAACACTCCTATTCAATTTTTTAATCTGTGGCTCTAGCAGCCATACAGGCAACCTTTAATTCATTTAATGGTGTTACTATTCTTCAAATATAGGAAATGCCCTTCTACAATTGACTTGATAGTTATTAAAATTATAAACATTTTAACTTTATAAGAAAGAGGCTTTCGTTTATTTATCAAGCGTTACCCTTTCACCAGTCTCTGCAGATATTCGAACCGCATCCAATAGTTGATGAAGTTTAACAGCATCGTGGAAGTTTGGAATTTGACTTTTGTGTTCAAATATATCTTTTGCTAACACCTGATAAGCCTTTTCAACGTAATCTTTTGGATGATTATCTTTTACCGAAGATACGTTTATCTCTTCAACATACACACTTTCAGTACTTAATAAATAAGTAGGATACTTGACCTTCTCTAATTTAAGATTACCAAATTGTACGTGACCGGATGAAGAATTCTGAGTTAAGCGAAAAACACCTTTTTCTCCTCTAATCTCTAATTGAAAAGCAGGATAAACTCCGCCTTGAATATGAACAGAAGCGGAAATATCACCGTCGAGTGTTCCCTGTATTAAGATTTGATCCGCTGTATCCTTTCGAACCGTAACTTTTGTTCCTTGTATGAGAGCTTCTGTATAATGCGTATTCATTATCGACGATAACTCTTTAAAATCACCTAAGATGTAGCACAGAACATCAAGCGAGTGTCCACCGTTGATTGTAAGAAGGTTCGCTCCATTTTCTTTTTTTAAGATATAGCTGTTTGCTTCATCTGTTATTCCACCCTTCCCTTGTGTCGCTACCTGCATGGTACAGGAAATAATTCTTCCAATTTCCCCTTGGTTAATAGCCTGCTTTACATAATTCACCTCGGGAGATTGTCTTGCTTGTAACCCAATCGCATGATGAATGTTCGCCTCATCCGCTAACTTTGCCAGTTTAATTGCTTGCTTAGTATCTACACCTAAAGGCCACTCGCAATAAATATGTTTCTTTTCCTCTATGGCAGCAATTGAAGCTTCGTAATGAAACGGAACTTTTACACTAACTACTACTAAGTCAACATCTTTAGATTGGGCTAATCCCTTATGATCTGTAAAGCTGCGGGAAGCATCAAGTACCCTCGCGCTTTCCTTGGCGGTTTCCGCTTTTGATGTTCCAATTGCGGTTATTCGATAAAAAGGGCTTTCCTTAAGCACTGGAATATGTGTTTTACTCGCCCATTGATTATTTAAAGATCCCCCTATAATTCCTACTTTTATTAATTTCTCCTTCATTAGACATTCCTCCAATATTTTGTAGAAAATATTACCTTTTAATCAAGTATAATTAAAATGAATCATTATTTTAAATGTTAAAATATGATGGCTATATCACTTTTTTTGATGGAGGGTGAATATGAATGGATATTGAAAATATGAAAGCTTTTGTTTCAGTGGCGGAATTAAGAAGTATATCTGCTGCTGCAATAAACTTGAACCACCTTCAATCCAATATGACCGCAAAAATAAAGAAAATAGAAAGCTATTATAATCAAGAACTGTTTATTAGAAACTCTAAAGGCGTTAAATTAACCAAGCAAGGAGAAAAATTGTATCACCAATTTAAAAAAATATTGCTTCTTTGGGAAGAAACTGAAAATAAAATGAAGAAACAAGATGAAAAACTCCGTATTGGCACCATGATATCAGTTGGGGGCACTCAATTCTCAAGCGCTTTAAACAAACTTTACAACACCTATCCAGATCTAGCAGTAACACTAAAAACGGGTTCAACCGAATATATCGAAAATCAAATTCTACTTGGACAAATCGATGTAGCTTATACAATTGGATCATTAAACAACCAAAAGATAAAATATAAAAAAGTAGGCGTAGAAGAAATGGTTGTCATTGGTCGCGATATTGATCAACACACGACATTTGATGACTATGTAAGGCAAAAAAATATACTGGTACTTTCAGATAAGTGCTTATACATGACAATATTAGATACTATTTACGCCAGCTTACATATTGAACAAGGTGACATGATCGAAGTTAGCGATCCAGAAACATTAGTACAATTTGCGTTAATGGGCATGGGAATTTCCTTAATATCTAAGCGTATCGCAAACCGTTATAATATCCATAATTTTTTAGAAGTTCCAACACCTTATCGGTACACTGACTTTTATCTCATTTCCCGGCTAAATTATGAATTTACCCCTATCGAAAAACAGTTTATTGAATTGAATAACTTCCTTGGGGACACTTTTAGAAGAGTAGAAGTTTAATATTGAGGTTATAGTTTTTTCTGTAACCTTCTTTGTGATTTCTTGGCTATCATTGTTTTTTATATAGGTACAGTGAAAGATTTTTTCGCTTTACATAAAGCGTATTCTTAGCAGCCATTTATAATAAAGAGCAAATCAATGTTTGATTCGCTCTTTATTAATCTTCCCTCATATCCAACGTGTAGAATTCTACAACGTTATCTTCATTATCCTTAAAATACAGCCGCTTCTCTTTTTGCATATTGATATTAACCTCTTCTATAACCTTATAGTCAATACTAGCATCGTTTAATACTTTAATGGCAGAATCAAAGTTCTCTGTTTTTATATGTAAAGCAAAATGGATATGAATACCACCTTGTTCATAACTATCCATACCTAATACTTCCTAAATATTTAACACCATTAATTTCGTTATCACTCTTTTTATTGTGCTGGAAATCATAAATTAAAATCATAAATTAAAATCATACTGTTGAAACCATCAGGCAAATATTCTCCATATTTTTCAACAAAGTTAGGAATTACTACACCATCATACGAACAGCCTTTTAACAGGTGCGAGAGCTTACGCATATCCTGATTTGCATAATGAGCTTCGCTAAAATCTTCGTCAAAGTAATCAACTTTAAAGTCCTTTTCAAATTGTGAGGGTATAGCATCTCCATCTTCCGTATAAGCAACCAACAGATATTTTTCTAGCTCTTCGCTAGTTGAAAACTTACCGATCCATAAAGATACATAACCTATCTGTTCCATACAATCCCTCTTTCCAAAAAACATTTCTTACATTACAATCATTCTTTATACTTTAACTCTACACGAATTAAACATCGATTAGCTCAATTAATCTCATTTTGTTCTTTAAACCAAACGTGTCATCAATAAAAACAAACAGTTCACCTAAAGAATCAAAAAACTGAATGAATCCTGTCTTTGTTACGCATTGACTCTTCTTATATTATGTAAAGTGCACTTGCTAATTCATATATAAGGCTTTAACCCTTGCCACTCTAGATGTATAGCTTTAATAATTTTTGATGGAGCAAATCGTTCGCATCATTCGTCTCAACAAAATATTCTAATTGCCATTTTTGTGTTTTCATAGCTTGTTTGCTAGTTGGTTTATCCCATATCGGATACACTCTAATAGCCATTTTACCTTTTGTGGTAGCCGTTTTAAGGATTTTTTGTTTTAAAAGAATCTCTTTTGGAAAAATGAATTGTCCAAATCTATTTGTACTAGTGAAGGTATTAATAACTAATAGATCGGTAGCTTTTCCATACGAAAAGGCTTGGTTTTTATGAGCCGCATCTTTTTCCCAAAAGGATACAAACTGCCCTACCTTATTAGGTGTAGTTTTCGCTACCCTAAATCTTATAGATTTTGAATTTAACTGAAATATACCAGCGCCATAATCTGAGTTCTGAGCTTCTTCTCGAATAGCTTTTATAACGAAGTGATTTGGTTCATAAAAGTTCTCATTTACATAGGTTAACGCCTCATGAAATTCCATTGTTTTTACCCCTTATGTTTATAGCCCTCTCCAATTAATACTAAGTGGTTTGTATTTCTTTCCTCGAAATCGCGTCTAAATATCTTAAATATTCCAAATGATATAGCGAAACTATCCTTGACTTATAACACCTCTTGATCCATTAAGCGTTGCTACCCTCTTAATATAGTTAATGTGCCACATATTAACCTCATTTTTTACTCTTGTTCTCGATCTCTTTGTATTACTGAAATACTTGGAGGTTCAGTTGAAACCACATCAATTATATGATTCAAAGCATGTATTCCATAGTGCTTAAACGGGCCAGGGTGTATATCGTCAGCTATGGTACCAACTTCGATAAAATCTAGATATCTGGACTTTGAATAAACTGCAAAAGCGCCTCCTCTATACATTTCATATTCATCTATTACAGTAAAACTTTCGTTTCTAACAGAGTATGCAATGTACCAATCAAATGTAAGTCGAATTATAGGAAGTGCGTAATCCACATCAATAGAGGCATAAGAAGAAGAAGTGCTTTCTCCTGTTATCTCTTCATCTGCATTTCCACTAATTTTGCAACGTTCAATATCCACTATTAGCGCGTTATCCTCAGGTTCAAATATAGAGTTTAAATAAATACAGCCTTGATATTGAAGCAGTTTAGAGTAATTCATAAAGCCCTCCTTTTTTAAACTAAAGCATCGAGTGAGTCCAATAACAAGTAAAAAAGCGTTCATTCTTGGATTACATCTATTCAAAAACCCCTAGCTTTAAACTAACAAGCAAAAAGATGACACGTTATTGATTCGTAGCAAGAGTGTCTAAACTTTTAAAAATTGTAGGCAGGAAGTTAGGATTTATTTTATCTTGAATATGATCTTTCTATGATCCTGCTTTATACGTTTCAAGCGCAGCTCTATTTTTCTATCTAACATTTTATGTGCGGTTTGGAAAGTTACACATATGAACAGTAAGATAACAGTAATAATTATAGCGTCTGGCACTTGAAAGCAAAAACATAATATTGCTAAAAGAAAAGATATAGTACAAGTAAAGTTGATTATCCATTTTTTATTTCTATGAGCTTGAAGACTTTTTTCAAGCAGCTGCTTTTGTCCTTCTTCCCTTTTTATATTTTCTGAATTATTGAGTGTAGAGTTCAATGTTATTTCTCCTTAGAAAACTAATTTTATATAATTTATATATTGGTTATCTTTTCCCTTTAAGATGATGGTATAGTTGGGTGCTCTTAAAGAGAAAGCCCAATTTAATCAATCGTTTTGGCAAGGGCATAGGCTTCTTTCACGCTGATTACAACATCCTCCAACAAGCTCATTTTCTCCTCTTCTTCAACGTTTGCATTTAATATAGAAAAAAACAAAGCAAAGAATGCCTTCATGTCGATACATATAATGACTCTGTTTAGTAGCTGCTCATAATCGATCCAAAGAACCTATCAAAAAGAACATTCGTTCTCTATATTATACAAGAACAAACGTTCCCTTTTCAATAAAAACTCTAAAGTTTTCCGAATTATTCCTATGAATAACGTCGAATTTATTATTTTATAAAAAAAGAAATACCTTATATACCTAGAGAAAGGTATCGAGATAACGAAAACAAAAAAACATGAGAAAATGTTCTACAAAGCAAAATTTCGGAATGAAATAATCAACAAAATTTGCCATAATAAGTGAAGTAAGGAGGTGTATTATGTTTCGATTGTATGGAGCCTTAATTGGGCTTAGTTTAATTTGGGGTTTATCTTTTGTATTTATGAAGTGGCTGCTTCCCTCAGCTGGAATATGGGGAATTGTATTTTTTCGTTGTTTAGCAGGTGCAATCATCTTGCTCCCGTTTTTATGGTGAAAGCGTAGAAAAGTTAAAGAAAAACTCCCCTGGAAGGCGTTGATTGTTGTTGGTATATTTAACTGTGGTTTAGCCTGGGGATTAATTTCCTTAAGCGAAACTGAGATAAACAGTACGACTGCCTCCATTCTGAATGCGACCACTCCAATCTGGACAGGTCTTATCGGATTTATTCTTTTTTCTTATCGACTTACCGGACGTCAGTGGATCGGTATTCTTATCGGTTTTTTCGGGATACTCGTCCTCATGAATTTTCAATTTGGTCAGATTTTCGGGAAAGGGTTTGTTGGGATTGGAACAATGCTTGTTGCTTGTATCTGCTATGGGCTTGCTGGGCAGTTAACAAAACGGTTTTTGTCTGAGGTGAGCGTACTAACTATAACAACCTTCACCCTACTAACAGGTGCTATCATCGGTTTAGTTGGGATGTTGATTACCGAACCATTTAAATCAGATTTGTTGATTCATCCACTTCCGATTCTGGCAATTGTGGGTCTCGGCTGTTTTGGCTCAGGATTGGGTCAGTTAATCTATTTTTATATCAATAAAAATGGTGGCCCTGAATTAGCAGCGACGGTTACTTACCTGATCCCTGCCTCCGCCATGGTATGGGGTTATTTACTACTGGGAGAGACAATTACTCCACACATAATCGTTGGACTACTTATTATCTTTGCTGGCGTTTATCTTTCATCTAGGAAATCAAAAGGTAAAACTCCGCATGTCACTCTTGTTAGCAATAAACAAAATTAAGTAAGTAGATCTTATAATGTGAGTCTTTAAAGTTATCTCCGAGAGTAGAATTAAGAAACTGAAAGACTACAGAATATGATATATTTCAAATGAAATTCATCATACGTGATGATAAGGCGTAATTCTAGTTGTTCAATCTTGTTTAAAAGGCAGCCCTCTATTTGGCTGCCTTTTTTATTTCAAGGCAGAAAATAATTTTAAAATTCACTGCTCGTTATCCCATGCAACACAACATCAAACAAAAACGCTGAATTTATATATTTAGCAGATTCGAGATATTCCCACCTAACACTCTGTCTGCAACTTCTCCACTAGATGTATGCCGCTTAACAGCCTGTAGATTTAAGTATGGATCTCCGTATGGAAAATCTGAACTAAATAACGTTCTTTCAGGTATTTCTTTTATAGCCAAAGACAAGGCATATGTTGTATAAAATGCTGATATATCTAAGTATGCATTTTTGGTGTCTTTTATCATTTCTATCGTTTGTAGCCAATGAATTCCGCCCATATGCCCGTATATAACCGGCACATTTTCATATTTTTGAGTGAGAAGAAATAACTCTTGAATATCCTTTAAGTTCAAAGGATGAAAAGTATGTACCCAGATAGGTAAAGACATATAGTCACTCGCTGCTTTAAATATAGGTTCTAACAATGGAATTTGATCTGGGCCAAGAGTAAATTCTCCAAGACCTTTCATCTTTTGCTCTTTGACAAGCTTCTCTACCCAGTAGTTTAGATTGACATCACCAGGAGAATAGGAAAGCGGAACCGAACCAAATCCGACAAACCTATTCGGGTATTCCTTAATCGCAACGCTTACTTCTTCTAGCGCATTTAAGCGTGCTTGTAAGGGATTCACCTCATTATTGAGAATTTGATGTAATTTGTTCATTTCCGTTGTAAATTCTTTAACATTACTGCTTTTTTCTGGATGAACAAGAGTAGAAAACAATACGGTTTTATCTATTCCACTTTCATCCATCATTTTAATATGTTTCTCTATAGGCAAAACCACATGTGCATGACTATCAATAATCATTTTGTTTCTCCTTTTCATTTCTTTCGTAAAAGACTTCATTAGCAACTGTCAAAATCGTTTTTAAAGCTACAGGGAATCCAGCATAAATGACCATTTGTAACATTGCTTCTAAAATTTCTTCCTGTGTCCATCCAACATTCAAAGCCCCGTTTAGATAAAATTTCAGCTGTTCCGTATTACCTAATGCAGTTAGGCCAGCCACTGTAGCAAGAAGGCGTGACTTTAAGTCTAAACCTCCTCTCGAGAAAATTTGTCCGTAGTTAAACTCTACAGCTAGCATTCCTAAATCAGGGAGAGCTGACTGTTCAAAGCCTGCCATTATATCCTCATAGTTCTCTGGATCAATCCTAGCTAATATATCTAATCCTCGTTGAAAGTTATCTGTATGTGTTCTCATTACATTTTACTTCCTTTCTTACTCATGAAATTTTCTATCGTCTTTGTAGGAATGTTCGTTGGAATTAAAGAACAAAAGCTAATGGCTATCATCAGTATGGCTATGGCACACACTCCATGCCACTGCCATTTACTCCATGCAAGTAAACCCACGTAAGATCCTAGGGACCCGCCTAAAAATGTGGAAACCATATATAATCCATTTAATCGACTTCTTTTCTCTTCTCCTAATTGGAAAATAGTAAACTGACAGGCAACTTGATTCGCTTGAGTCCCTATCGTTATAAGGAGAGCTCCTAAAATTAATCCAGGTAACCAGTACCCTTCCCGTATAAGACCTATAAAAGCAAGTAAAGATACGGACATACACAAAAGACTTGCAAACTTTGCCCCTTTTGTATCAATTAAACGTCCGATAATTGGCGTAGCAAACGCTCCCGCTATCCCGACTAACCCTATTACCCCTACCATGTCACTTCCATACGAATAGGGATGTGTATGTAATAAAAAGACAAGCGTGGTCCAAAATGCGCTAAAAGAAGCAAACATCATCCCCTGACTTACACATGCTTTTTGCAGGGCTCTTTCTTTTATAAACAGCGGACCTAACGACATGAGCAAGTGTTTATAACTGGTTGCATTTCCTCCTTTACTTCTTGGAAAATAGACGTAAACTAACAAAATCATAAAAAGTGTAGCCACAGCAGACGTCCAATACACCATTCGCCATCCAAAATGAACATCAATAAATCCACTAGCAAGCCGAGCGCCTAAAATACCACAAACTAATCCAATGGTGACATTTCCTAAAACTTTTCCTCTACTATGATCTGAAGCTATATTCGCAGCCAGCGGAACGATAATTTGAGGAACAACCGTTACGATTCCTAATGCTAAGGTTGTAACCATCATCCTCGTTTTGTTGATAGATAAAGCGTTTAAAGCGAGAACGATACATATAGCGAATAATAAAATCAAAATCAATTTTTTTCGTTCGAAGATGTCTCCTAGCGGTACTAAAAAAAGATTTCCTAGCGCATATCCAACTTGAGCTAAAGTCGCTATAATACCTATGTCGGCTGCTGAAACGTGAAAACTGGCGGACATGCTTACTAAAAGAGTTTGGTTTAAATAGACATTGGCCACTGTAAACCCGCAAACTGTAGCCATTAAAAGAACTAAGCCTCTTGATATATGAGACTTTTTTTCGCTACCTTTTACTATCATCTGTTTCACCTCCCTTACCAAGATCATAAAATAAGGATTATAATGGTAATAGGAGTCTAGTTATACTAGTAGTAAAAGTACTACCTACACAAAGGAGTAAAATCATGGTAAGCGATAAAGAAAGAAGAAAAGAATTAGGGGATTTTCTAAAGTTAAGACGAGAACGATTGTCTCCAAAAGATTTTAACTTGCCTATTGGACCGAGGAGAAGAGCCAATGGATTACGCAGAGAAGAAGTGTCTCAACTAGCAGGAATCGGCATAACTTGGTATACGTGGCTGGAACAAGGACGAGATATACAAGTATCTTCTGAAGTATTAGAAGCCATATCACGTATTTTTAAATTAAGCAAAGAAGAAATGGAGCATTTATTTTTATTAGGCAATCAGCCACTTCCATCTGCAACCGTACAGAATGAAAGAGAAAATATAGATCGCGTTGTAAAAAATTTATTAAGCCAATTAGGCCAATGCCCTGCCTATGTAACAGACGAAAAACTTAATATTGTAGACTGGAATAAAGCTGCTGTAATGGTATTTGGGGATTTTAACGAGATGGATGAGCGAAACCGCAATGCAGTGTGGCGCTGCTTCACTTCCCAAGAATATCAAAATCTTTTTCAAAATTGGGAAGATCATGCCCAACGACTAATTGCTCAATTCCGCCTAGCTTACACACGTTTTGTAGGAGATGAGTGGTTTAAAACCATGATCAGTGAGCTTAGCAACAGAAGCCCTCAGTTTTATGAGTGGTGGTCTAACCATGAAGTTTTAGGTACGCCTTGTGGAAAAAAGACTATTATTCACCCTGTAGCAGGAAAAATGATTATGGATCATATTACGCTCCAAGTGTATGATGCACCCCAATTAAAAGTGACTGTTTATCAGCCTCGTGAGGAGAATGAGACAAAAGAGAAGATGAAGCAGTTATTGAGGTAATAGTAGTATTGTATATATTAATGGTCTTAATTATTAAAAGCCTATGTACTCCTGACAAGTACATAGGCTTTTTCTTGAGTTTACATAAGTTTGATTATAGGTATCTACAAAAATAAAAAAGAAAATTATTGTAATCGACCTTGTATATAATTAGGAATCTATATTGAACTCATTAACTGAAAAAAGTATTCGGACTTCTGAGTTTTATTTAAGCTATACCATGAATCTAATGTATTTGATGCAAATACATCTAATTTTTTTAATACGTCCCTCGCGAATTCTAGAGGTGCTACTCCTGAAGCAGTAATCATGTTATTATCGGATACTACAGGTCCAATCTCATACAACTTCTCTCCTTTATAATTAGGACAGACCATTTTTGTATATTCTAAGTTATTAAGCGTATGCTTTCTAGAATCTAAGTACCCACTATTTGCAAGGGCATCAGTAGCACCACAAATTGCAGCTACAATAGTACCAAGCTCTAAAACTTCCCCAACTTTTTTCAATATAGGTTGATGAATCTCCTCACTCCATGTATTCCCTCCCGGTAGAATTAAAAGATCTTTATCCAGAAAAGTGCACTCATCAAGAGAAATATCTGGCTGTATACTTAGCCCCCCCATTGTTTTAATAATTTCTTTATTAACTCCTACCGTCATTACTTTTAAAGGGGCTAAACCTTGCCTGAAATATCTTCCTGAATTTAGTTCAGCAATTAAATATCCATACTCCCAATCTGACATTGTATTAAATACATAAATATAAACTTTTTTTGTTTGCATATTAAGCCTCCCGAACTGACGTTCTCTATATTATACCATTTTAAAGGCATATATCTATAAATATGTTAAAATATTCAGAAAAAATCAAGGAGATTGAGAATCATTTGAAAGAAAACAAAATAGAAAAAGTCGTAATAGTAGGATTAACAACTCCACATTGTGTATTAACTGTTACTCGAATGAGTAAAAATTTAGGATTTGAAACGTATCTCATATCAGATGCCACAGCTGCATTTGCAATAAAAGGAGCAGATAATGCATATTATCCAGCTGAACAAATACATACTGTGTCATTAGCAACTTTAGATAATGAGTTTGCCAAAGTTTTAACAACTGAAGAATTGATCAAAAAGTTAAATTTGACTGAAAATCACTGTCGAAATAAAGATAAACCACAAACCTACTGCGATAACGATCTCCGTTCCATAAGCCCAACATACCCAGCTAGCTGTATCAGCTGAAATAAACTGAGAAAAAATACTCAAAAAGAAAAGAGCAGCTTTTGGATTTAATACATTACATATAAACCGATATAAGCAAGCTATGACTTTGTTATGATTTCTGACAAAAACAATCTAATATTATTTTTCATTTTATTATATTTAGATTGCCTACATTGAATAATATCTACTATAACGAGCAAACTAAACAAGACGCCGTGAGGCATCTATCCAATACTTTAAAATCCTTGTTGTTTTAAATAGAAAAACCTACTGGTGCCGGATGAACCAATAGGTTTTTCTGTTTTATAACAAAGTGCACGACAGTTGAAACTTCATAGCTCTGAAAAGCTACCTCCAATCCTAGACATTATAGTAGAAGTAGTTACTTGTTCGCATTATATTTTAAAAATAGTGGCACAAAACCTGTTAGAAAGGTACACACTGATGAGTGCTTTTAAACAGCTAGGACTGAAATAATGCTAATGCTTTAATGAAACTGAATTTTTTCATACCCTTTTCCTTTTATTAAGAAAATACATTCACACATGTATGACAATTGTCATACTAACTACTTGACGTTTATATCTTTTATTACCAGCTACTATGTTCTACTATAAATATAAAGAAGAGTTGAATACTAATCAATGTAAAGAAAGATGTAAGGAGGAACACATGAGCAAACAAAAAACGACTGAATTAAGAAAAAATGTAGCACCTTTTGAAAAATCCAATACGAAATCGAGTATAAAGCAATTAATAAACACATTTCTTCCGTTTTTACTACTTTGGTTTTTAGCTTATAAAAGTTTGTCCGTTTCTTATTGGCTAACACTGCCAATAGCTATTGTTACAGCCGGGTTCGTCGTCCGAACCTTCATTATTTTCCATGATTGTTGTCATCAATCATTTTTCAAAAGCCGAAAAGCGAATAATATCCTTGGTACAATCAGTGGGGTTATCACCATGTTTCCGTATGAACAGTGGAAACGAAGCCACTCGATTCATCATGCCACGAGCAGCAACTTAGATAAACAAGGAACTGGTGATGTGTGGGTCATGACAGTTGATGAGTATGTTGCAGCTTCCTACTGGGGTCGGTTAGCTTACCGAGTGTACCGCAATCCACTTGTTATGTTTGGATTAGGTCCCATCTATCTCTTCTTAGTTTCTAACCGATTGAATCGAAAAGACGCGAAACGAAAGGAACGTTTGAACACATATTTAACCAATTTCTCAATTGTTGCAGTGTATGCACTTTTATGTTGGGGTATTGGTTGGCAAGCTTTTCTGCTCGTTCAAGCTCCCATACTTTTTGTAGCAGGATCACTGGGAATTTGGCTATTTTACGTACAGCATCAATTTGAGGATTCCTACTTTGAAAACGAAAAGGAGTGGGATTACGTGAAAGCTGCGGTTGATGGTAGCTCCTATTACAAGCTTCCTAAAGTTTTACAATGGGTAACAGGTAATATTGGTTTCCATCATGTACATCATTTGGCTCCAAGAGTTCCAAACTATAATTTAGAAAAGGCGCATGAGTCTACGCCACCATTACAGAAAGCAACAACCATTACACTAAGCACAAGCTTGAAGTCCCTTCGTTTTCGACTTTTAGATCAACAAAATAAAAGTTTTGTAAGCTT
>NZ_JBFTKA010000004.1:0-543564 GCF_056395685.1 Priestia sp. 10L35
ACAGTTCAAACAGGAATTAGAGGCCTATATCCTCTATTACAACCATCTACGAATAAAAGAAAAATTAAAAGGATTGACCCCTGTAGAATACAGAATTCAATCCTCATTAGCTGCCTAAATAATGTGTCTAACTTTTTGGGTTCAGTTCAGTTGGGAAGGTAGTTTTTTCTGAAGTAACTAAAGAAAATAGGTTGTGGATGCCTAGTCGGAGGGCATCTTGAGTAGTTTGCTCGAATAATAATAACTTATTCATTTTTAAGTACTTTTGTTAGAAGTACTATCTGATTATGCAACTCGTTCTTAGTAGGTAAATGTCTACAGTTATCATAATCTGCAATTAGACATTTAACCTCCCTATAGAATAGGAAATGTTCATAGTTATCGAGCATATTTTCTCCTCCTGATGCTATCCCTATCTTTTATATGTACCCCTTCAACACTTTCTTCTAACACATGATTTCCGATAAATGACATTATGGTAAATAAAAGCTGATATAGGCTGTTTTTTTTTCGGGAAATTAAAAAAAGAATAAATTAGAAAGATAAATGACATAATCAAGATAAATACATATAATTAGGAGGCTTTAATGGTTAAGCATAATGTAAGATTATCAAGTCCTGAAATTGGTGGTTTATGGGGAGTTTATATACAAGAAACAATGTCTACTTGTTTGTTGAAATATTTTCTTCATCACCTACAAGACAACGAAATAAAGCCTATTTTACAAAAATCTTTACTTATCTCTCAATCACATCTAAAGCAAATTAAGGATATTTTTTCTGAGGAGAATATCCCTTTACCAGATGGGTTTACGGACAAAGATATTAATTTGTCAGCGCCGCCCCTTTTTTATGACCTTTTTGCTCTGAGTTTTGTCTACTCAATGAGTCGCATGTCAATGGTTAACCTAGGGTTTGCTACTTCTACTGTTGCTCGGGCAGATGTTCTTGATTTCTTCACTCAGGCTTTGAATCAAGCTACAGAGCTCTATGCAGAATCCACTACTCTAATGTTATCTAAAGGAATTTACGATCGACCACCTATGATTACCTATCCTGAGAAAGTTGAATATATAAAAAAACAATCTTATATAGTAGCAGCCATAGGAAAAAAAAGACCTTTAAATGCTGTTGAACTTACTGAAATGTTCTTCAATATTGAGCGTAACTATTTCTCGGTACTACTCTGTATGGGCTTATTACAAGTGATTAAGGACAAGGAAATTAAAGATTATATAGAAGATGGAATGGATATATCAGAAAAACAAATCAATTTCTTGAATGACCTTTTAAAGGAAGAAGAACTTCTTGGTACAGTTCCTGTTAGTATAGAAGTAACAAATTCAACCGTTTCTCCTTTTTCCGACAAGCTTATTGTTGCGCTTTTTCATTTTTTAAATTCCATTGATGTGACACTTATTGGACATGCTTTATCTTTATCCATGAGGACAGATTTAGCTACTTATTACAGTAAATTAATTGGAGAAATATTAATTTATGCTGAAAAGGGCTTTAATATTATGGTCAACCGGGAATGGCTAGAACAACCTCCTCAAGCACCAAATAGAAAGGCTTTAAAAGGAAAGTAAGTTAATTAATAAGAAGATTCTACTTGAGAATGTTGAATAACACTCTAAAAATTCGTTATATAAAAATGCTTCAAAAAGCCCTTGATGAAAGGGCTTTTTAGCATGCTGGGTTCAATAATGTCTGTTATATTAAGTAAATAGTAGGTTATTTCATAAAAGTAATCAGTTTAACTGTTTACTCTTAGTGACGACAAATGGATATATTTATATATTTACCAAAAGGTCGGCTTACCGACCATAAACCAAAGCATAGTCATTAATAGAATGATGTAAATCCAAATAGATCGCTTTAGTTTAGTTGCCAGTTCTTTTTTATTATGCCCTTCCTCTTTGTACTTTCGAAGAGTGGGGGAAAATGCACGGGCCAGAAAGAACAATGAGCAAAAGAGGAAAATCAGTGTCATTATAATCCACGGAGTGGTCCACGTCCATGGACCACTCATAACAAGGAGTATCCCTGTTATAACGAGAACATGGCCTGTATGTTTTGCGAGCCTAACGACAGATTGAAACGTGCTCAAATAGGCATTCGTTTCTTCTTCTCTTGAATTATGTAGTTTTTTAACGAGTGGCAAGAGAATAAAGAAAGGACCAATAGATAAAATGACACTAGAAACATGAATATATACTAATATACGGTACAACAAATCCATTTCTTTTACCTATCAATCGTTAACTGATCTGAACTCATGCACCCATACCCTCATTTGAGAAAGCCAGGGCATTCCAGGATGATAAGATAAAATAGATTGCTTATATTCCTCTACCGTATCATAGCCCTCCTGGCGAGCATTTTCATCCGTTAATTCACCTAGTGATTGAGAATAAACCCGTTCCACTATAAACTTTTTATCCCCTAAAACCATTATCTCTCCTATATCAGCATACCTTCCATTTCGGCGAGTTGCTGTTTTTCTGCCCTTGAGTACTTTTTTTACATCATCCGGCATCGTTACAAGTCGATCGATTGTACATGTTTTTGGTGGTAATTCATTTTGTGCTTCATAATTATTCATTAAAAAAACTCCTTTCATTTCTTGTTTCTTATTTAATGTATCACACTTCCAATAACAAACTTCACTTGAATTTATTAGTTTGAAATTTCCTCTAATAAATCTGTTATAATTTATCTCTTTTCTTATTCGATAATCTAATAATAGAGCTTTTTCTTTAATTGCGTATTCCGATAAAATTCATTATGGTAACTAAAAATGTATGAAGTATGAAGCTTAAATATAGAAAAATACTGCTTTCGTATAGTAATTCTTCTGTTACACATATAACTTATGTGTGAGTACTAATGTCTCTCCATGTTTTGATTAGTTCTACTTATATGTAAAGCTTTACTCTTTTTATTCTAACATTCTAGGTTCTTTTGCAGGATAAAGTATTATCTTTTACATACATTTCATAATGCCCATTTATGTAACTAGATACTTTTAAATTAAGTAAAAGAGCTTTGAGGTTAATGATTTCTTCCGTATCTAATCCGCACTCTTTTGCTAGCTCTTCAATTTCGCCTTTACTAATTTGTATGTTATTTTCCAAATCAGATACTGTCTCTTTACTGTATTGAAAAGGAACTTCATCTATAACTTCTGTAATTAGTTGATCCGGTCCTTCATATTCTAATCTCCCTTTGGCTGCAGAGTGTTTTCCAATCAATACAGCCTGCTCTTTTATATCCGATAGGAGAATCATCAATTTAATTCGTTGATTCACAAGAATACGTTGTTTATCAAAAATAGAGATAATTTTAGTTTGATAATCATCCATAGTCAGGTGAAGTTGATACTTTGCTTCTCTTATTACTTCTTCGCTGTTTTTAATAAGTATCATATTTAAACCCTCTGCCTTCCCCGTATTATATGTACTTTCATTATAACAAACTAAAAAGGAAACATCATTCCCTATAATTAAACCAGCGATCCATCGATTGATTATGCGAATAATTAACATTCACAATATTTACATAAAAAAAGAGAAAAACAATTTAATTCGGAGAGATAAATCGTTTTTCCCAATGAATAGATAGCCTATTTTATCTTAAGATCTTATTTCGTTTATATTTAAGTGCTTTTTTGAGAAGTACTATCTGATGATATAATTCATTTTTAATAGCTAAATCTTTACACCTATTGTAATCTGTAATTAAACCTTTCATCTCCCTATAGAATAGAGACCGTTCATAATTATCTAGCATGTCCTCCCCTCCTGATGTTATTTCTTTTATATTACCCCTTCGACATATACTGACACTTAATTTTTGGTAAACAACGTTATATAGACTCGATATGTATGAAGTATACAATTTAAAACAGAAAAATTCCTGGGGCCAATCAGGAGCTTTCTTTTAATTAATGAGTGTTATTGTTATTTGGCATCTGCGGTTGAGCTTGAGCGGGTGCAAATGTATTGATTATTTGTTGCATGTCTTGTTGGGCAAGCTGTGGTACTTGATAATAATGATGTTTGTTTTGATAAAGAGAAATTTCATAAGCCATCTCAATGCAATTTGGAACAGAATCAGCTAACACACGTCAGACAACGGGATTCGTTGTTTCAAGAGCAGCCATCGTTTTCATAGGTGCTGATGCTTTTACAGCACCAAGCATGAGACTAGAAATACACTCATCTGTTATTTAAAATTGAAAAAATGTATATAATCTTTATTACTGTAACAAGGTTTATATAATTTCTAATTTATAATATTAAGGAATAAATTAACTTATTTAAGATGTATATGAAATATATGTTTTTTGAGGTAAAATAGAAAATAAGCTTACTGAAGAAAGAGTAGTGCCAAGAGAGGATAAGAAATATTTGCGAATGAGTAGTACAGCTATAAGTAAAATGTGTATTTATAATCCTAGATCAAGTGGTCATCCTTATAATCTATAAAGCACTTACTCTTGACTCTACTTCTTACCTTGATTCTTTAGAAAGTTATATCTCTATCGCTTAAGAAAAAGTTGATGAGTTAAAATATGCTCGGACTATCCTTTACGGGCTATCTAAATGGATATCGGCTAGTGAAAATAATCCCAATTAACCTATAATCATGCAAAAAGATGTGCATGATTATAGGTATATCTAGGTTTAAAGATTCATTATAAAAGCTTTGTTGTTTTTTATGTAACAACATGCCTATTGTGGATAGGTACCAGGAAGGCGGAACTTTCTTTATATACAAAAATGAAAACAAAAATAGATATTAATTCATTTAAAGGTATTGATTAATCAAAGATAACTAAAGTCGAATAAGGGGCGTATCAAAATGGATATTAATTACAAACAGAGAGAGAACATGACCGACTTTATTAAAGATAACAAACAGAATTTCCAGGATAAACTCTTATCAGAGGCGGTTAACGTAGCTTCTAAAATTAATGACATTTTAGAAACTGGAAATATTGATCTTTTAAAGAATGCTCAAAGGTTATCTCTATACGTCGTAGAACAAAAAGAAGAACAACTCATTGCTTTCGCTCAACAAGAAGGGGTAGCATGGGCAGAGCACGCCTTAACTCTTGCTTTTAAACTAGAATGGGTACAAGCCATTAGGCGAACATTATGGCATTTTCTCCATCAATACGATCAAATAAATAACCATTTTAATGGGCGTGAAGAATTTTATGCCTTAGAGAAACGAATTAATGATAGGATTGATCAGTTTCTTAACACTTTTCTCATTAGTTATTCCAAGTATAAAGATGAATTAATTGCTTCTCAGAGGGACTTAGTTGAACATCTATCAGTGCCTGTTATACCACTTAGTCAATCTGTAGCTGTATTACCGTTGATTGGAATGATTGACCTCAATCGTATCCAAACGATTGAGGAGAAAGTTTTGATAGCCATTTCGGATTTAAAGATTCAAACATTAATTATAGATTTGTCCGGAATTGCTAACATGGAGATGCATGTTATTGACCATTTTCAAAAAATATTAACTGGCATTTCAATGATGGGAAGTAAAGTTATTCTTACAGGTTTACGTGCTGACTTAGTGCGCACAATGATTCACTCAGGAATCTCCTTTGAGGATAAAGCAGAAGCAAAAGGGACTTTACAGCAAACTTTAAAAGAATATCTAGAGCTTAACCAAATATAGAAGATTCTCTAGTTGTGAATATTCCAGTAATTTCCGTAATTGAAAATATTTTTTTGAAAGAGAACATAAAGTGTGTTCTATCTGAGTACTCCTTACTAAAATAACTCTAGGGTTATTTTGTTATGGCTTATTCGATTATATGTTCGCGTATCCTTTAACTACACTTGCAGAAAAATTAAAGGTTTGTAGAATGGTAAACATGACTCGTTTTCAGTTGTTTGCTTTATCAATTACTTATATCAGCTGTTTATAAAAGATGTTTCAAAGAGTAAAGGTGAAATAAAAAAGCAGGCTTAAGCCTGCCTTTTTATTTTAAAAGTTGCTTCTGATAAATCACATTGCGGTAACTAAAAATGTATAAAATATACAGATTAAAAACAAAAAAACCTATCTCTTCCCAGTCAAAAGAGGTAGGTTTTTTCTGTTACACATATCTTATCAAAGGAAGAATGCCTTACGGCATCTTGAGTAGTTTGCTCAGGATATATAGAAATATTCAAATTAAAGATTCTGTAAATGAATTCGTATACTGAACAGCTTGATGTAAGCTAGAAAAACTTCTA
Organism: Priestia sp. 10L35; assembly: GCF_056395685.1. Lineage (NCBI taxonomy): Bacteria > Bacillati > Bacillota > Bacilli > Caryophanales > Bacillaceae > Priestia > Priestia sp. 10L35. The sequence goes on from NZ_JBFTKA010000004.1 coordinate 6,267, forward strand.
ACTTTCTCAACCTTTATTCCTAAGCTTACCATGGTTTGAGCGATTTCCGGACGTATCCCACTAATGACGACTTCAATTCCTAATAACTGTAGCCCAGCTATTACTTTAAAAAGTTGATCTGCTACCATCGTATCAATAATAGGAACTGCTGATAAATCAATAATAAGCCATTTTAATTTATATTGACTTCCTTTCTCTAAGGCACTCTCCATCAAATATTGTGCTCGTTTGGTATCTAAATCACCTACTAAAGGAAGGATCCCTATTTCTTCTGTCATACGAACAACGGGAATAGATAATTCATCAATGGCATATTGAGCATAATTTATTTTTTCAGTGTAATCTTTTACATACGACTTACTTACGAATTGAATGGCATAATCTACAATGCTATTAAAGTGAGAAATGATTTGGTAAAAAGCATCGAGGGAAAAATCATTATTCTTTGCTTCCTCTTTTATTATTTCTCCAATAACATCTCGATAATGACTAATTTCCTCTAAGGCTAGGTTTAAAGGAAGTCCGTGATCAACTAATAAATTAGCCATATTGTTTCCCCATTGTTCCATGACTTCATTTGCTGTTTCTTTTTCCATCAAAAGAGAATCGGCATAAGTGGTAAGAAGGTCCAAGCGAAAAGTAGTCAACTCTGTATAGATATTATGAGACGTTGCAAGATCTTGTCTTTTATTTTCAGCTAACTCTTCTTTCCTTTGTAGAATGGTCTCTCTAATATCATATAATTTTTTTTTGTGTACATAGTGCAAAGGTGTTCCTCCTTTTATCTTAAAAAGCAAATAGTCCTCTAATAGATGAGGATTAGAGGACTAAGCATATTGAAAAGTGTATTAAGATTAATGAAATGGTAAGTTACTTATATTCTTTATTTAGTTGTATGTTGCCCCTAAATCATAACATATCTTTATGACAGAACTATTTCAAATAAGTTACAACATATGTATAAAATTGACCTTTTTTTACATTAGGGTTATGTTTATGTTCAGAAAAATCGCCTTTCTGAAAAAGGTATTATGTTAACTACCTTTGTATATCATATATAGGCTGAAAACAGAAAGAACTATCTTAATGCGAGTAAGATAGTTCTTCTGATGAATGTTCTAAATAGATGTATTTGACACCTTACAGTGCCTTGAGTAGTTTGCTCAATTTGCTATTTATTATTCGTTTTATATTCTTAAATAAAAAAAAGAAACAGATCTAAAAAGACTGTTTCTTGTAAAATTCCAATCCAACATAATACTTTACCCCTTTATACTTTACCCCTTTGATTGAAAATGAAACATGAAATATGATTATTTTGATAAAACTTATTTTACTTCTAATAAGCCGTTTTATGTTAACTAAAATTGCTCCTAAAAAGCCAACTTTATTAGAAATGAGGATAGTTTGGTTGTTCTTAGATGCTAGAAGCTAAAATGTCCAATCCATAATATTAGCTATATAGATTTTTCTTCATTAACAAAAATAGTTACCATGCATTAGTAAAACCACCTATAGCTATGGCAATCACTATTAGACCTATGGCCATGTAAAGAAAGGGGCCCCTTCCTTTCCACTCTAAATGGGTAGTGTAACTATTAAAAACGAGCGATGATCCTAACAAAACAAGGCCAAATGACTTCAAGTAAAGTGAATGTTGAAAGTAAGAAACGATAGCTAGAATGGCTCCCACTACAGCCAAAAGCACATAAAATACTTTCAATACTTTAAGATATGTCATGCATTTCCCCCTTTTGTATCAACCGTATACTATCCTCTGTTACCCAGCATATGTTTGTCCAATATGAATTTAGGTCTAATTTCTAAAAATAATCAAATAAACATTTGAATATTTTTAGAAATTGGCGCCACCTCTAGTGCTAGGTATAGCTATTAATATTTAATTTCACTATCTATAAGGTACATCACGCAAAATTACTTGTAATAAATTGTGCTTAATAAAAAAGACCCCTTGCCCATATAGGCAAAGGGGTTTCAAATTTATCGGAATAGGGGGAATATGTTATTAGTCTGCACAGTTTTATAGATTGATATACATATATGCTTTGAAAAGTTCTTCTTAGTGGTTTAGCGCCGACAATATATTTTATGTTAAGTAAATTATAAAGTGTTTCATACAAATAATTCGTTTTACTATTAATGACGGCAAATAATCACCTTTTCTACAAATTGTCCTAACCTTATATCACTAAATATCAATGGATTTAACACTGATTCCGTTTATCCAGATGAAGTAAGGAGATACCTTTTCCTCAGAGTCCATTAGAAGAAATATTTTTCATCCATTCTTTTTTTAATAATGCATACTGAAGAGTATTTTCGTACTTAGGAGTTCCATCTTCGTATTGAGTAAACGAAATAAACTCAACAAAATACCCTTCTTTACGCATCTCTAATTTTTCACATAGTTTTTGTGATTTGTAGTTATCCTCCTCAACGTATGCATAGACTCTTCTTGCATCCTTTTGAGTAAACAGATACTTAAGGAACACCTTCACACTTTCGCTTGCGTACCCTTTTCCTTCATATTGAGCATTAAAATGCCAACCAATGGAATAAGTATCTGGATCTTCCTTTAAGTAGAATATTTCTCCTATTAGATAATCACTGTCTTTTAAGCAGACTGCAACAAAAGAGTCGTCTTTTTTTCTTTTTTGAACTTTTAAGACAGCTTCTTCTATTGTGTGAACTTTGTCTTCAAGAAAGCAGTTTACCCTTGGATTAGCCAAGTATTCCAAAAGACCTTGAGAGTCTGATTTAGAAAATCTTCTCAATATTAGTCGATCAGTTTCAATTTTCTTCATTAGAAATCCTCCTAATTTCTCTCAAAAGATAATAATAAGAATATATGGTATAACGTAACAATAATGGTTGACTACGTTTTTTGATTTCAGCTGTTAACGTCTTCAGCAACGCGTTCACCAATATCAAGTACACGCGAAATATTTTGCACAATTTCAGGAAGGCCTACTACTGCCTCTTGGAACATCCAAATATAAGCCAGGACTGCATAAATAGCACCAGCCGTAATACCCTCAACACCTGTAAGTCTAAGGAGTGTGGCTAGAGTTAAGAGAATGACAACAATCTCCATCATCCCCCATGTTTTAGCCTCAGCATTAGAAATAGCAATGCGCCACAAACGCAATCGTGCAAAATGTTTTTGAACAATGGTAAGTGGCCGATGAACAACTATGTCTGCCTCTTCTTCAATCCGATTGTTAAGTGCATGATTAAGACGATAAGATCGTCGACCGAACCAATGGTTTATGATCAGTATTGGAATTATTGCCAATAAACTTAAGACCCCAATGAACCGGTCATAGAGAAATAACATGATAATAGCTCCTAAAAATCGAATAACCGTTGTTACAACTGCCGGTAGCTCCATTTGAAAGAAATCTACTACCTCCCGAGACAGTGAGACGCGTCCTACAATTCGAGTTCCTTTTACTCCATCAGCACGCTGACGCTCCACCATATCTCCAGCAACATTAGAATAAATCCCAACAAATACTTTTGTATCGTAAACGTGTCTGAACAACCCAACTCCTAGATGAAGGACCCATAGTAAAGCAAGTGGTATAAGACTAGAAGGATTCCCTTTAAGCAAGCCATCGATTGCAAAACCAGTTGTTGCAGCGTAAAGGAGATCACAAACATTCTCAACAAGAGTGAGCATATACGTAAGGCTAATTCCTTTACGATTTTTTGACCATATACCTTGAAGGAGTTGACTCACAGGGGATTTTGTCTTTTTTATCATTTGCATCTTTTCAACTCTTCCTTTTCTTTAGTTAAACAAATTTTAATTCTATTTATCACTTTATCTTCACATTCATCATCAATTACTCTTTTTACCTACATAAAAAGAGTAAAGAACTTATCATTGCTGTTTATATCTCCTTTCCAGTACAATGAACATCATAAAGTATATGGTTACCGTATAGTCAAGGGGGATTTTATGAGTGAAGAGTTAGGAAAGTACTTTACTACTGGTGAATTCGCGAATCTCTGTCGTGTAAAAAAACAAACTCTGTTTCACTATGATGAGATAGGGTTACTTTCACCTAAAATAAAAAAAGAGAATGGATATAGGTACTATTCGTATGAACAATTTGAAGTCTTTCAAGTAATTGCCTTATTTAAAGAATTTGGTGTCCCATTAAAAGAGATAAAAACTCTCTTAACAGATAAAAAACCAAAAAATATGATTACACTTTTAAAGGAAAAGTCTTTTGAAATTGAAGAAAAAATTAGAAGTCTTGATCACTTACAAGCAATTATTCAAACGCGTTTACAGTTAGCAGAATATACCTTAAAAACTGACTTCTCCTCTATTTCATTGCAGTCTTTAGATGAGGAAACATTTATGATAAGTGAAAATATACTAGAAGAGGCCGAACAAAAATATACTACAATTACCCCGGAGCTCATTCATTACATTCAACTCCATAAATTAGATCGAGGATATCCAATTGGAGCGCTGCTTGCAAGAGAACAAATCCAAAAAAAAGAGTTTTATAATTACAGACACTTATATGTCAAAATTCCAGAAGGGATAGAAAACGTACATTATCACGTACGTCCCCAAGGACTATATGTTGTTGGATATCAAAAAGGTGATGAAACTGAACATGCTTACAATCGAATGATTCAATTTGTTGAAGAAAAAGGGCTAAAAATAGGCGAGTATGCATATGAAGAATATGTGATTGATGAGGTAATGGCGAATGGAATTGAGAATTCAATTACAAGAATTCAACTTCAAATCCAAAGCCAATAACGTTTGTGAGTTTGTACCGGAAAGAGACATTATGTCAACTAGATCTGTATATCATATACAAGGTGAAAGAAACTCAATTATTTGATAAAATGGAAATATATTGATTTATAGAAATTGAAATAACAAAAAGAGAGGACTATACAAATGCTTGGGGAAACCTTTACACTCTTTAGACCAGTTTATTATTTGATAACTATCTTTTTAGTATGTAATTTTGTATATGTAGTTTTTTTAAGCAATAAAATCAAAGCTAATAGCTATATATTATTCAATTCTTTCTTTTTTGTAATAATTGGAGCAATGTTATTATTTCAACAAGGAATAATTGTAGATGAAGCAAACCTAGCTGGAGATCCTGTGATCTTTATTTTGACCATATTGTTTGGACTTTTATTTATAGCTAGTTTTATCTTCCAAAATACAAAAAAGAGGAAAGCTTAAGCTCTCCTCTTTTTTTGTGCCGATAATTGGTATTATGTAAAATTGTCGGTATTTAAAATGTAAAAAAATGTATTAAAACCATACAAAAATACCATTTTTTTAATTTATATAATAATAATGTATTTAATGTAATATTTTGTGATATTGTTAATTTATTCTTAGTAAGGGATGTGGAGAGAGAATGAGTTTTGAGCCAAACAAAGGATTTCATCTAATTGATAGTCATACAGGAAAAGGATTAGGTTATGAGGTTTACGCTAGTTATGATTATATAAGAGAAGTTGCTCAAGACAATAATAAGGGTTCAGTATTCACTTTCGAAGAAGTAGAAAACGAATATCACTATAAAATTCGTGTTGATGGTGGTCATTGGGGCGATTATAACTACCTTACTATGTCGAGTAAAGGTTGGGTTTATCTAGATAGTAAAGCAAATGCAACTAATTGGACTGTAGATGATAATTTTGGAGCAGGTCTACTTAAATTGAGTGAATCTGGATTAAAAAGAGAAGAAAGGCATTTGGGTTACACCCAATCAGGAGAGAAAAAGTGGCTTTCTGGAAAGCGTTTTGAAAATAGAAAAGGCTTCAAGCTAGTTGCTGCTGATTAAATAACCTTAATTCTCTTTACTTGCTATAAAAAGAGGGAACTCATAAGTTTTGTGAGTTCCCTCTTTTTTAATAAACTACCTATAAGCCGTTTTATGTTAACTAAGAATGTTTCTTTTACATAATCTAAAAAGAAAACAACTATCCTCGGGAGAAGATAGTTGTTTTCTACTGATAAATTAAGTTGTGGGTGAAGCCTCATAAGAATTCTTAGGTAGTTTACTCAAAATAAGCGTACAGTATGTACATTTAATTATATTTTAATCTTCAAGTATTCGTTTCTCTTCGTCTTCTATGTTATCTCTTAACATCCTGCAGGTGCAGTGTACTTACGTGTTATTGATTGACCCACGTGAAAGTTAAAGGTTTCTCTCCCTTAGATAACTTTCAACTATATCTCTTACCATCTCTTTGAAGGAATCCTCTTTTTGAGGGTTCTTTCTTATTGTAATTTCCTTTGAAATAGAGTTCACTGTAAAATATACAGTTTCCCCCAACTCTACTTCTGCTACCTTTACTATCTCTGCAGGCAGTGTAATTCCTAAAGAGTTTCCCACCTTGGATATCTTGCGTTCGATTTCTAACTCCACTGGTTCACCTCCATGCTAATATATAATACCATAAATGCATAAGGCATAAAAAACAGATGAAAGATGAATCAATGATTCCATTTAAACAACTTATTAAAAGGATAATAATCAAATGTAAAGTTCACAAAAGCTTATTTTAATAATATTTGAATAAAGTAATTAACAACTTAATTAAGCATTAAATTATATTCTGATTAATAAGTAAATGTATAAAGTTTGTTATTTAAATTAACTACTATTAACGAACAAAATATATACTTTGTTTTCTTGTTTATCAAAACTAAAAAACTTGTTAAAAGGTTTTATTTCCTTTTAACAAGTTTCTTTTTCCTTTATAGATGCTTTTTTTCTTTATACCATCTTGAATCTCGAACTAGAAAAGATGTCCCAGTCATTAAACAATTGAGGAAACAATACTTAGTTAGAGCATAGTGAAAACTATATTTAATATAACAGTACGTGAAAAGAAAAAACTTAAATGAAAAATAATTTGCACATATCTTTTAAAACCAAGTTATTAGGAGAATTCATGCTAATTACTCCTTCTGTAATGGTTTGAACTGAAATTATTATTTAGTATAAATGGAGGCTTTTTCTCTGTTATTTTACAAAATCATAATAAAAGTTGCAGTATCTATGGAAGTACTATTTAATTGAATGTTAATTTTCAACTAACATCAAGAGTTAGTTAATGTCACGCTGTTTAAAATCTGATTGCTCAAAATTTTGGGGCTTATGCTGATATCCTACGTTATTATTACCCCAGAGTTTCTCGTATTCCCAACCTGTTAGCGCTTTCAAAACACTTCTTGTTTCTTCATCAGCCTGTTTCATTGAACCGTTATTCTTCAACCTATTAATTTCACTAATCATAATAGAATGAGTTTTCTTAGATAATTTAAATCTAAATGAAACAACTAAACTGATAGCGACTAGCCCTACAGTTCCAAAAAATAGAATACCTACAATCCCATTTATTGCTGTAGTAGACTGTGTCGTTGCACTTGCAACAAATCCACTTTCTTGTAAGATAACTCCTACCAAGAATGTAGCTAAAGCTGTAGTACTTTTGCGTGTAAAAGTCATAATACCTGCAAATATTCCTTCTCTTCTTTTACGGGTTACCATTTCATCTACATCGGGGATGAAAGTGTAAATATTCCATGGTATATAATATAATCCACTTTTCCCGATCCCTAAAATAACAGAGCAAGCATACATCGCTGTAATCATATAAGTTGGCTGTGTGAAGTATAAGAACATATAACCACTTATACATGTAATAATAGCAACATAAGAAATTTTCAAAGAAGGTGCAGGACCTATTTTAATAACGAGCCAACCAAATAATAATGTACATAACATTTGAAGTAATGAACCAACAGATAATAAATCGGATGCTAACACCGCATCTTTATTTAAAGAAAACACAACAAAGTAGACAAAGACAGCATTTAAAATATCCATAGCTGTAAAGGAACAAATATACATAGTGAGGTGCTGACGGAAACTTCTAATCCTAAAAGTAGATGATAAGTCAACGATGAATTTATTTATGGATTCTATAGCCGGTACTTTTTCTATACCATCAGGTTCTACAATATCTTCTTCTATTTTACGTTCCCAAGTTGTTTTATGTGTAATTAATAATGCAGCCATAAAAATAAACGTGAAGATAATCCCATTGTAAAGAAAAACTTGAGGTGAATCTTTTCCGAATATTTCGAATAATCTACCTGGAATAAAAGTAGCTAAAAATGTTCCTAACCCTGAATATATTAATCTTATTGTTGAAAGCTTAGTTCTCGCATTAAAATCGTTAGTCATTTCAGCTCCAAGTGTTTCAAATGGAATTAATACCATTGCTGCAAGGAATTCTAACAAAATGTAAACAGTTAAATAGTACCAGTAATTCATATCAGAAATCCAAAGTAAAGAATAAATAACCATCAAGGGGCTTCCAATTAACAAAAAGAATCTTCGTCTTCCAAACTTTTTCCCAAGCCTTGTGCGACCAAAATTATCAGTAATATGCCCCATAAGTGGGCTTGCTATGGCATCAATAATACGAGCAATCGCAATAATAGATCCTGCTTCAACAGGAGTAAGACCACAATATGTAATGAAAAAATATAACATCCATGCACCTATTATAGCGAAGGCTCCTCCTCCAAATAAATCCATTGTTCCGTAACCAATATAATTTTTAATTGTTAGTTTCCTGTTCTCAGTCTGCATTCTTATTTCTCCTTTCCAAGCCTACTTATAAATTAAAAGAAATATATAAAATAATGATGTATGACAAGGAAGAATGTGAAAATATTAAACACCTGAATATGCCATAAAACCTCCATCAACAGGAATTGTAACTCCAGTAACAAACGCTGACATATTGTCATCAACAAGCCATAATAGAGTGCCAAGAAGGTCTTCAGGTGTACCAAATCTTCTCATTGGTGTGTTCGAAATAATTTTATGAGACCTTTCCGTATAACCACCTTCCTCATTTAGAAGAAGGTTTTTATTTTGTGAGGTCAAAAAGAAGCCCGGTGCAATTGCATTTACTCTAATTCCTGCCTCAGCCATATGAACAGCTAACCATTTGGTGAAATTTTCGATTGCTGCTTTTGCTGCGCTATAAGCAGGTACTTTAGTCATTGGAGAAGGGGCACTCATAGATGACATGTTGATTACAACTGCTCCCTTTTGATTAACCATATTTTTAGTGAAAATTTGTGTAGGAATGAAAGTTCCCATAAAATTCAAATCAAATACATTTTGCACACTATCTGTACTTAAATGAAAAAAAGTATTTAACTTAGGATTAGTAAGGTCTTCTGTTTGAAATATTTCGTTGGTTGTATTTGCACTTGAGTGGTTACCACCAGCTCCATTTATCAATATTGTACATGCGCCTAATTCCTCTGTTACAATCTTCTCGGCTTGTTCAACACTATCTTTATTCATAACATCGCATTTAACAGCAATCGCTTTCCCACCCATAAGGTTAATTTCTTCAGCTACCTTTTCACCCTTTTCTACTGTTCTATTTAAAATAGCCACAGACGCGCCATGTCTAGCAAGTTCCTTTGCCATGGCGCTGCAAAGTATCCCACTTCCTCCTGTTATTACAGCTACTTTCCCGTCTAAATTTTTATTTTTTTGTATGCTTACCATGTAGTTTCCACCTTTGCTTCTTTTGATAATGACTTTTTACTTTTTAAAGCATCCCAAGCGCCCCACAAATACATGATTCCAAGTGCTCTATCATAAAGACCATACCCAGGCCTACATTGTTCATCCCAAATGTGTCTTCCATGATCGGGTCTACAATAACCTTTGAATTCGCTTTCATTATAAGCGTGAATGATGTCTGAAATGTTTACTGATCCATCTTCTGATCGATGCGATGTTTCAACAAAGTCTCCGTTATCATATACACGTACATTTCTTATATGAGTAAATGGTATTCTATCAATAAATTCGTGAATCATAGAAACCAAATCATTTTCTAAGTTAGCTCCTAGAGACCCTGTACAGAGTGTTATACAATTGTATGGGCTGCTATTTAGTTGTAAAATCTTTCTGATGTTTTTTTTGTTAGTTACTATTCGAGGTAGGCCAAAGACAGGCCAAGGTGGGTCGTCAGGATGAATAGCCATTTTAATATCATTAAGTTCTGCAATTGGAATAACCTGGTCTAGAAAATATTTCAAGTTGGCCCATAAATCCTCTTCTGTGATATTTTTGTAGGCTTCAAAAAGTTGATGAAGGTGATTTAACCTTTCTGGCTCCCAACCGGGCATGGTTAAACTAGAATTCTCACTAATTTTATTCACTAAATCTTTCGGATCAATATTTTTAATTCGACTATGTTCATAAAATAGAGCTGTAGATCCATCAGAAAGTGTTTTATTTAAATCTGTACGTATCCAATCAAATACAGGCATAAAGTTATAACATATGACTTTAACGCCCACCTTTGCTAGCTTCTGAATTGTTTTCTTATAATTTTCTATGTATTGATCTCTAGTTGGAAGTCCGAGCTTAATGTCTTCATGAACATTCACGCTTTCAACCACTTCAATATGAAGGTTATGTTTATCAGCTAATTTTTTCATTTCTAAAATTCTTTCTATTGGCCACTCTTCTCCTACGGGCACATCATGTAGTGCCCAAACAATTCCTTCTACTCCTGGAATCTGCTTTATTTGTTCCAGTGTTATAGTGTCATTTCCTTCTCCAAACCATCTAAATGTCATCCTCATCTACCATCACCCCTAAAAATATAAGTACAAACTCTTTTTTATTTAAAATAATTTGGATATTCCTTTTTCAATAATTCTTTATCAACAAGTGCAATTTTCAAATGCTCTTCCATGATTTTTTCAGCTCTATTAGCATCTTGACCTTGTATAGCTTTAAAGATATTTACATGTTGAGAAAAAATATTATCCCAATTATAATCTGCTACTAACCGTAACATGCGACTCCTATTAAAGTGTACATTCATCTGTTGAATAACTAACCATGTTTTTTCTTTTTTACACCGTTTGAAAATAGTTCTATGAAACTCCTCATCTAATTCAAACATTTTTTTATAGTCTTTTTTCTTAATACAAATTTTTTGCATACTTAAATTCATATCTAAATCAATAATCAACTCATCAGAAAATTCCTGACAGGCTAGTCTAATAACTGCCTTCTCAAGATGTTCTCGCATAAACCGTGCTTCTTCTACAAGGTTCAAATCAATTAAAGAAACAAATGTACCTCTTTGAGGATAGATACTTAATAATCCTTCCTGAGATAATTTTAAAAAGCTTTCTCTTACAGGAGTTCGACTAACATTAAATTGAACTGATATTTCTTTTTCGGAAATATTTGTTCCAGGTGGAAGTTTTAGGCTTAATATTTGATCTTTTAACATATTGTAAACCTGTTCCCTAGTAGAGAGGTTTTGGTTTTTTAAATCAATATTCATTGTTCTAATCTCCTTTCACTAACATACTACCATACAAGTACATTAGAATGGTAGATATTAATTTAATTTTTCTGAATATTTTTACCGTGAGCATTTATAACTTTTGATGATTTCTACTATGTAAAGCCATTTTCAATAATAAAAGTCGAGGTTACAAAAAGAAAATTCAAAAAAATGTACAAAATTCAAAAATATTAGGTTATAATGTTTTTGAACTACCATACTAGTATAACTAGAATATTAATAGAACTAATGTTAATCTGCTTTGTAAGTTAGTTGAATTGTTAAACTTTTTGAAAACGCTATCTTGCTATTAGAAGTGAAAATTTATTTTCTTACAGAAGGGAAAGATTTATATGTCCAATATCGCAATCATAGGAACTGGATCCATTGCAACTGCCCATATCGAGGCTTATCTTGCAATGCCTGAAATTAGTAAAATTGTAGCTTTAGCTGATATTTATCCTGAAAAAGCAACGTCCACAGTAACAAAATATAACTTAGAAGCACGAGTTGTCGCTAACTACCAAGAGTTATTGAATGATCCTAATATTGATGCCGTTTCTATTTGTACACCCCCTTATATGCACGCAACCATTGCCATAGATTTTCTTAAAGCAGGAAAACATGTCTTAGTAGAAAAACCTATGGCTTCTTCCTTAAAAGAATGTGACGAAATGATAAAAGCATCTATTGAAAGTCAGAAACTTTTATCCGTTGTTGCTCAAAACAGATTTATGACTCCCATTATGAGATTAAAACATGTACTTGATCAAAACCTAATTGGAAAAATTGCTCATACTCAAGTTGATTCTTTTTGGTGGCGTGGTCATAGCTATTATGATCTATGGTGGCGCGGTACATGGGAAAAAGAAGGTGGGGGTTGTACACTTAATCATGCTGTTCATCATATTGATATGTTGCAATGGATGTTAGGGTTGCCAACTGACATTTTTGCAGCAACTAGTAATACGTTGCATGATAATGCAGAGGTTGAAGACCTTTCTATCGCTGTACTTCGCTATGGAAATGGTAGCTTAGCACAAGTAACCAGTTCTGTTGTTCATCATGGAGAAGAACAACAACTCATTTTCCAAGGTGAAAAAGCTAGAGTATCTGTCCCATGGAAAGTAAATGCTCAATTAGCTAAAGAAAACGGGTTTCCTCAAGAGAAAAATGATGAAAGTTTAGAACATCGTATTCAGGAAGCTTTTAATCAATATCCAGAGTTACTATTTGAAGGACATAAAGGACAAATAAATAACTTTTTAATGGCTATCAATGGTAACCAGAAGCTTTTAATTGATGGAACAGAAGGAAGAAAAACACTAGAACTTATTACAGCCATCTATAAATCTGCAAACCTAGGTGTTAATGTGAAGCTGCCTCTTTTAGCAGACGATCCTTTTTATACACGCGAAGGAATGCTCGTAAATGTTAAGCATTTTTATGAAAAACAAAGCAGTGTAGAAAATTTTTCAGACGATACAATAACCGTTGGAGGAAATTACGAGAAAATATGAGTCTAACGCTATTAAGTTATAGGTATCAAAAATAAACTGGAAGCTAGCTTGAGGAGGAAAGATCATGCAGAAAAGTGATGGAATGAATTATGCTCCTAAGGGAAAAAGTGCCCCTGTCGTTACAAAAGGACAATTCGTAATTGCAGCTATAGGTCTTGATCATGGACACATCTATGCGATGTGCAATGGATTAACTGAGGCTGGGGCCACATTAAAATGGGTTTATGATAAGGATCAGAAAAAAGTACAAGAATTTCGTAAAATCTATCCTGAAGTACAGATAGCCAAAAGTGAAAGAGAAATTTTCGAAGATCCAGATGTAAGGCTTGTGGCAGGTGCGGCCATTACATCTGAACGCTGTGATTTAGGAATGCGTGTTTTAGATCATGGTAAGCACTATTTCACAGATAAATCACCTTTTACGACGTTAGAACAGTTGGAGCTCGCTCGTAAAAAAACAGCTGAAACTGGGCTTAAATGGGCTGTTTATTATAGTGAACGTTTGCACGTCGAGAGTGCTGTATTTGCTGGTCAATTGATTGAGCAAGGAGCGATTGGAAAAGTAGTACAAGTTCTTGGGACTGGTCCACATCGTAGTAACGTAGAAAGCAGACCAAGCTGGTTTTTTGAAAAGAAATATTATGGAGGTATTCTATGTGATATTGGTAGTCATCAAATTGAACAATTCCTTTTCTATTCTGGCGCAAAAGATGCAAAAGTTGTACATAGTAAAGTAGGCAATTATAAGCATCATCAATATCCTGAATTAGAAGACTTTGGGGATGCTACTTTGATTGCTGACAATGGGGCTACAAACTATTTTAGAGTAGACTGGCTCACTCCTGATGGCCTCAGTACTTGGGGAGATGGACGCACATTTATTCTTGGAACAGATGGGTATATTGAAATTCGCAAATACGTAGACATAGCGAGAGATAAAATAGGTGACCATTTATACTTAGTAAATCAACATACAGAGCAACATTTTTCTCTAAATGGAGAAGTGGGTTTCCCTTACTTTGGTGAACTTATTTTAGATTGTTTAAACGATACTGAAAATGCGATGACTCAAGAACATACTTTTAAAGCCGCAGAACTATGCTTAATTGCACAAAGAGACGCAATCTATGTAAATAATGAATTTGAATTAAGTAAGAGTTAAAAAAGTGAGGTGTTATTTTTGTTAATAACACCTTATTTAATTTAGATTTTCTAAACACAAGTTTGAAAGATAAAGAAACTATAAAATGTATAGAGGTGACTATATTGTCTACATTCTTAAGCGAAGATATGATGCTTAATCACGAAAGTTCAAAAATTCTTTATCATGATTATGCAAAAGATATGCCAATTTATGATTTTCATACGCATCTAATAGCTGATGAAATTGCTACTAACAAAAAATATGAAAATATGACTGATATTTGGCTTAATGGGGATCACTATAAATGGAGGGCTATGCGATGGTTAGGCGTAGAAGAAAAATTCATCACAGGGAATGCAAGTGATAAGGAAAAATTCTTAGCTTGGGCTCAGACTGTTCCATATACAATAGGAAATCCTCTTTATCATTGGTCACATTTAGAATTAAGTCGTTATTTTAATATAAATGAGGTATTCTCAGAAAAAAATGCACATGAAGTTTGGGATATCTGTAATGAGAGATTAAATCAAAGTACCATGTCTACAAATGGAATTTTAGAAAATTTTAATGTAAAAGTTGTATGTACTACTGATGACCCAATCGACAGTTTAAAAAGTCATCAAACTATACGTAAAGATACAGGAATTACAACTAGGGTCCTACCTACATTTAGACCAGATCATGCTTTAAATATTGAACAATCAAGTTTTGTAAATTATGTAGAAAAATTAGGTGATTCAACGAACAGCATTGTCTTAACATATGAAAACTTTATCGCTTCATTACATTCACGAATTGATTATTTTCACTCAAATGGATGTAGAATTTCCGATCATGGTTTTGAAATTTTTCCATTTTCACCAGCTAGTGAACAAGAGGTGTCTTCTATATTTTTACGTGCTCTGCAAGGGAAAATATTGTCTCTAGAGGAGGTAAATAAATTTAAAACAATTACCCTTATTCATTTGGGTAAAAAATATCATTCTCTTAATTGGACAATGCAATTACATATAGGAGCTTTACGGAATAACAACACGCGAATGTTCAAGTTAACGGGAAAAGATAGTGGGTACGACTCTATGTCTGACTTTCACTTAGCTAGACATTTAAATGGTTTTTTTAATGAACTAGACAAAGATAATCTTTTACCTAAAACAATTGTCTATAACTTAAATCCTGTTCATAATGCGATTGTAGCTTCTACTATAGGTAATTTTCAATCTTCTGATGTCAGAGCAAAAATTCAGTTTGGATCAGGGTGGTGGTTTAACGATCAAAAAGATGGCATGCTAGATCAAATGAAAACATTATCTAATGTAGGTTTGCTTAGCACCTTTGTAGGTATGCTTACAGACTCAAGAAGCTTTTTATCGTTCCCTCGCCATGAATATTTCAGAAGAATTTTATGTAATTTATTTGGAACTTGGATAGAAAATGGTGAGCTTCCAAGAGATTACGAATTTATAGGGAAAATAGTCAAAGATATTTGTTATAACAATGCAGTAAATTATTTTAGCATTGAAATAAATGAGACAGTACCAATAAAAACAAATCAATAATACAGTAGGACATAAATTAGGACATAAATTTTCTTTCCGAATAAGAAGCTCGTTAAAAAAGAGTCTTCTTCTATAGAGAAAAGCTTTTTTTTTGACGCGCTTTTTCTATTATATATTATTTTTATTAAGAGATTGATTTAAGCTCTTTTATTAAATAATAGTTGATATTCTATGAGTTAGAAGCGCGATACATTTTAGAAAAAGAACTATTTTGTCGTCAGTAAGAGTAATATTATTTTAATGATGTAGTTTATACATTTACTTCTCTATATAAATAGTTTTATTTTTTTATTTTCAATTGAATATATCTTATTAAAAGTATACTAAAGTTAAATACTTTTAAATTTAATGTTAATTCATAGTTAATATAAAAATTGCTTAAAAGGTAAGAGGTAGAACGTGTTATCTATCTACATTATCTGATATTGATACTTTATGATTTTTATGAAAGCTCACTAAAAGGGCATACGTTTTAACACGTATGCCTTTTAAGATGTTATATTATTTAATTTCTAACTAATTTTAAGTCAGAAGCATGCGTATCAGTTTATTTACCATAGTATGCTATTCATGACCTTCTTAAGAATTAGATGAGGATTTGATTCCTCCTCTTTTGTACGCCATGCTACAAAACCGTCTGGCCTTATCAATACAGCTCCTCGAGAGGTAACATCGTACACTGCTTCCCAGCTATTCTCACACTCAACACAATCTCCTTGTAAACCGATACTATAAACATTAATAGGAACACCTAAGTGAGAAGATACATTCCGGGCAGCAGTGCGCCAAAGGCTATTATCTTTTCCCGTAAATAAGATGAAATTTTCACCTATTAGATCTAAGGTAGATATACGCTTACCTTGGTACTTCAACCACATATGTGGAGCACGAGTACCTGGTCTTCCGTTTAGTTCTAATTGATCCATTCTATGTGGTGTATCGGAGTTTTCCTTAATAATTGCTGTTGAGTTATATTTATACCCTACAGTAACTGCAGTATGGTTCATACTATTGAGGGTGCTTACACCTTTCTTTATAACACTAAATAACAAATCACTGGCATATTTCGTTGTTAATTCTACAGCATAGTGTCTCTCATCATGATAAGTTTGGAGCAATCGTGGATGAGCTTGTTTGTGTATCACTGCAGCCAGCTTCCAAGCTAAATTATGAGCATCTTGAATACCTGTATTCGAACCAAATCCTCCGGTAGGTGGCATAAGATGAGCTGCGTCTCCAATTAGAAAGATTCGATTATCTTGAAAACGAGTGGCTGTCTGTTCTGCAGCTGCCCAAGGTAAAATACTGAAGATGACAATATCAAGATTTGAAACTCCTATAGCTTTTTTTATAATCTCACAGCATCGCTCTTCAGAAAAATCTTCCGGGCTTTCTCCATTTGAGGGATTATAGGCCACGTGGTAAATCCATTCATTGCAATTGTTAACGGTGATGAGCGCACCAAATACTTCCGGATTTAGGATTTGAATCCAGCCAAACTGGCTAGCTTTTAGAAAGCGACTTAGATCAGCTTGAAAATAGATGTTAATATAATGTCCGCCGATGACTCCTCTTCCTGTAGTTGGAATTTTTGTATGTTGACGAATTGTACTTTTAGCGCCATCTGCCGCAACTAAATAATCACTTCGAATCTTTTCTTTCGTTCCTGTCTCTCGATTTATTATAGTGGCTGTTACTCCTAAATCGTCTTGTTGATACTCTATAAGTTCAGTATTATAGCTTATATGCCCTTTTCCTTCTTTAGCAGCTTGTAGAAGGATAGGTTCTAGTTCCATTTGATAACAAGATGCTGGCTTTGAAGGGCTCACCTTTTCAAAATTTTCTATTCTCTCTTTCTCAAGAGCTTTTTGGGAGTTCTCCGCCGTTTCTAATTTCTCAGGGTCTATGCTTTTGATTGTCTCTACAGCAATCCTTCCACGAATATTATCTAATGGTTCGCTAGCAGTCCGGATAGCTGCCTCCAATCCAAGTTGTCGAAATATTTCCATCGTACGAAATGTAATCCCTCCGGCTTTTGGATGGATAGCTGTACCAGTGTGTTTTTCAATCAGTAAATAATCAACGTTATGACGTGCCAAAAATAGAGCAGAGGTAAGTCCACTAAGACCTCCACCTACTATTAAAACAGGAACATGTTTGTGTATCATAGAAATTTTCCTTTCAATTTTAAATGTACCCATGGGTATTACTGAATTCAGTAATCAAACTATAACCTAAAAAAAAATGAAATTGTAGACTGTTTTTAGGTTATGTTTTATAATGATAATAAAGTACGCCCCAAATGAGGGGCGTTTTTTTTCTATAACTTTTTAAAGGAATACTCATTAATGTTAATGGAAAAAACAGACCCTTCCTGAATTTATACATGTGTTCTATTCTGTATTATCTTACTGTCTGTGTCCTTATATTTTATACATGTTAAGTTCTCATAATGGATTTTATCGGTATAAAATAGAAAATAAACCTTTTAGTTTTAATGCAAAGTAACCGTTTTCATTTTTTTCTTTCTCAAAATGATTTGATAGGTTATAATAAATACCTACAAAAATATTAAATGATATGTAAGTAACAAGCAATTACACCCTTAATATTTAACTAGAAGAAAAACCCACCTCTCAAATTAGGTGGGGTTTTCTTCTTTAAATGTATGTGATGCATATCCTTAGTTACCATAAAACGTATTCTAGGCACTAAAAAAGCTTTGATTATCAAAACCAAAGCTTTTTACTACTGTTCATTAAAATCTTTCTTTATGCTTTTCAAAAACTTTAATATATCTTTATAGAAACAGATAATTAGCGTTCCAATAATATTTAAGAAAGTAGAAACAATTAAATTTCCTAAAGCAATACCAAGAAAAATACCAAGAAAGATAATGACTATACCTATATAAAAACCTAGATTTAACATTTCCTCATCGTCAAGCTCTTTGCTTTCATCTTGGTTATTATCGATTTTTCTTTGTAACGTAGGATCATTCTTAATAAGTTCATCAATTGTCGTTTCATATATCTCGCTCAATCTTAAAAGATTTTGAATGTCAGGATACCCTTTATTATTTTCCCATTTATAAACGGCTTGTCTAGATACATTAATCTGTTGAGCAAGTTCTTCTCTAGACATATTTTTTGCTTCTCTTAATCTCTGTAATTGATTACCCAATCTCAACTAACTCACCTCTATAAACCACTTTATAACAAATCTGTAAAAACAGCTATAAACGCTTCGTAATTGGGCGTAAACAATAGTTAACATAATGTTTTTTCTAGAAAGTATTTATAATTTATTCTTCATCGTCTTTAGAACGTTTTTTTATTAAAAAATAACCAAACGAAAAAGTTCCTAAAAAACATAAAAATATAACTGAACCAATTATTATACTATCAGCCAAGCTACTATTAGATGTTATCTTTGTTAGTAAACCAAAAATAACTCCGGCAGCTAAACAACATAATACTAATAAGTAATAGGGCATTTTTCTAATTCGTCTCTCATTTTCATAGGAGTCAACAGAAATACTTAAGTTCAAATACCCTAATATGACACTGGTAAGTATCAAAACTAGCCATATAGGATTATTGGTAATATTATTGAATCCTTTCGTAATACCGTCGTATAGTACAATTCCCACAAGTGCTAAAGTTTGAAAAGTAAACGCAAAACGAATATTTTTTAAGTTTTTGATAACAAGTCTTTCGTCTGTTATTACTTTCATTTAAATCTCCTCCTGGTCAACCCAAAAAATTTCATCTAAGGTTTTATTGACTGCATAACATATTTCTAAGCAAAGTTTTAATGTAGGATTATATTTTCCTTTTTCAATTAAACTAATGGTTTGACGAGTAACACCAACTTTTTCAGCTAATTGATGCTGAGTTAAATCAGCCTGTACACGAAATATTTTTACGTTATTTTTCAATATAAACCAATTCCTTCCTAATTTAAGTGTAACATATACATTACATTATTCAATATATATATTACATCATTTTCGAATTAAATTTACATAATCACTCTTTCCGGAAGACATCACCAAAAAGAACCCCTTCTGGCACAAGGGGGTTTAGAAAAGATTCCTATTATGAATTATGCAGCTTTTTATACATCCTTGATTTGACGGGACTTTCTAAACAGTTGAAAGAAACCAACGTGTATAAAAAGCGCACCCTTTATACATATGCTCGTACGGATATAGTCCATATGGCAAAAATGTGATATTATGTATCTGCACATGCATTTTATAGTAAAAAGCCACCTGTCCTGCAAATACTGGGTGGCTTTTTATTTTGCTTACCTTTTGATTGGATAAATTATAACTCAGCACTATATTTTATATATGTACATGCGTACAGTCACTAAGTGTAAATGATAAAACAGTAAAAAGAACAAAAGTAAGTTCTTGTTTACTTATATAATTTTATCGGTATTAATAAAAAAAGACTCCTTATAAGAAGCCTCTGTTCATAATAATTTCAGGATTAAAGTACTGCTCCTGAAAATGTACGGCTTGTTTAATCTCTTCTAAAGAAAAGCTTTTATTAGATACAATAAGCTTATCTTCTATATCGTTTTTTCTGCGTACTATTCCTATTACAATGCCTTTATATTGGTCTAAAGAATGAGATTCCCCTAATATATAAGCATCAACCTCTTCGCCATCGGCAGCCTTTGTTCCAGGGATGTAACCATAATTCAAAGGATAAATATAATTATACGTAGGATGCTTTGACCCCAAAGGTCTGTCTACTTCTACAACTACCTCTTTACCAAGATAATTTTCTAACAAGAAGGACCTCTCCTTTAAAAAATCATTATGCCTAGTTTTACTACCATCATTATTTATAAGTTACCATAACAAACATTACTGGCGCTAAGTCACCTTAAAGAATTTATTTCAAATCAAGCTTACATAAAAAGCGTTCCACTCCAGGATACTTTTCACCCAAGCTAGTTATGCGAAAACCAAAGTTAGCATAAAACAATACTGCATCTTTATCAGTCTCAGCCGAAATCGAATTTAGATCATGTTCCTTACAAATAAATCTAATCATGCTACTTCCTATTCCACTTCCTCTTTCTTTTGGCAAAACAGCAATGTGTTTTATTACACCATCGCTGGAATTATGAATCTCAATTCCTATACAACTAATTATTTCTTCATTAATTCCATCACTATATAATTTTCGGTTTGGCGAACAAATGTATTTATTGTATTCTTCATGAACCTTCTCTTCTGAAGTCGCATAAGATAATAGTCTTTTTATTGCTGGATCAATCCTAATAGAATTAATTTCCTTCATTTCGATTCCTTTGTCCTTTTTAATATGTTGTCCACAAACTTCTTCTTTTCATTTGTGTATGAAACAACATCATTAGGATATTTATTTGCAAGTTTTTCTTTTAGTTTTATATACTCTATCTTTGCATCAAGATCTGATCGTAAATAATCTCTAAAGGAAATTTGATCTATCCATAGATTCTGATTATATATCATTACATGTAAAAAATGAGTGATTTTCTTTTCTTTGTACCTTGCAAAAACATGTTTACCTTTTATACTTACTGGTACTTCAACATACCCAAGTGCCTTTACTATTTCTTTTAATTCTATAATTACATCCAAAGAGCTAACACCAATTGCAATATCAATAATTGGTTTAGCAAAAAGGCCCTCAATAGACGTACTTCCCACATGTTCAATTGCGATAATAAGTTCCTTTAGTTGAGAAGATAACAATTCCCTCTCTTCGTCAAATAACTTACTCCATTTATTATTATAAGGTTCGAGTTTTACTAAACCACGTTCTAGTCCTAACATTACAATTCCCCCTTAGTATCAGAAAGATAAATTACCTAGGCATTTCTTTTTAAGACATATCTAGGCGGTGCACCATACCCTTGTTCGGACTCAAAGTATGCAAGTTCCCCTGGAATACAGGAGATAATCGAAGGCATACCAAGACCTACTATATGCTCCAAAGCAGATGATAATGGCATCTCTTTTCCATCTATATCTTCATGCCAAGAAATCACATAACACTGCTTAATAGGTCCATATTTCCTCAATAAGGTTTCTAAACCTTCTTTATTAAAGTTAGCCTTTGGAAGTTCAATTAGGTATTTCTTTCTTAGAGTAGTAGTATAGTTATGACAAAGTCGACTTAGAGCATCTAAACGCTTCTTTGGAGAAGCCAATTCATGTAGGATTCTTTCCTGTATTCGTTTTTCAAAAAAAGCCTTAACAATAAGCTGTTCTTGTGTTTTGTTCATTTATTTGCCTCCCTGTAGCCACAATTACATAAATTCTTATTTCTTCAGCTAAAAGAAAACTCCTATATTGCTAAGCAACTTTAATTAACATAAAACTGCTTGTAGGAATCAAAAAGAACAAGTCTAGAATGACAATTTTCTAGGCTTGTTCCCTTTGCTTGAATATGTACATACACATATTAATTAATGTTACCAATTATTTGTTGAGCAACTTCTTCGGCAGATTTCCCATTTGTATAAATTACATGTTTAGACAATATTCTGTTTGATTTATGCTTAATAAAGTGTTCATTTAGTTTAAATATACTTTGATCATCTGTAAATTTACTTATTCTTTCTGCTAAAGTGTTTACAGATTGATTTATATCTAAACTTGGAAGCAATAGAAAGATATTTTCGTATTCCTCTAGAACAACCTGTGCCTTTTGTAGTAAAGATTCATCTTCATAAACAGAATGGCCAGCCCCAAAATCATGTATATAGTTAGGGTAGTCTTCTAATACTCGTTTCACCGCATGAACTTCAAATGGTTTCCAATAGGTATATACACCCTGAAAACCATCTTTTTGTCGTATTCTCTCTTGTTGCTCTTTACTAAATCCTATTTCTTTATAATAGTCAAAACGTACATCATCAATTGAGCACTGAGGAATATCTAACTTATTAGATATTCTTTCTGCCACAGTTGTTTTTCCTGAGCAAATAGGTCCGATTAGTATAACAGTTTTTTTCAAAACGATCCCTCCCTTTGTATACAAAGTGTTTGTCATATAAATATTCCTCCCTGATATGACTTTCTATAACTCATAAAACAAATCCTTTTTAACTAACATTTGGTACAAGTAATTCAAAAGCACAATAAAATTCACGCATATTAGCTGCAATTGGAAGAATAATACTCTTATCTTTTAGTTTGGAGGAATCTATAATGAAGAAAGCACATATCTTACTTGTTGGTAGTTGTTTATGTTCCATCATTTTTGGCTCTGTTAATACTTACGCTTATACACCAGAAAAGCTTCCCACGTCTCAATCATCAGACCATTGGAAAGTAAAAATAGACAAACCTGATGTTAAGAACTTGAAGGATAATGATGAGTTTAATACCTATAGTATCGATGTAAGAAACTTAGGTGCACAGGTTTATGATGCTACAGTAGAGATCTATAGGGATGAGCCAAATACAAATACTAAAGCTGAATTAATTACATATAAAATACCTGATTCACAGAATTTCTTCCATCATCAAAATCAACCTATTTCGGTTGACTCAAAAAAGATTGAAGTAGTTGTGACGTGGAAAGAAGAACCCTTTAGTGTTATGAAGGGCGGAAAGAAATATCCTGCACGAAAATTTAAACAAGCATTTTTATTTCCACAAAATTAAACTTAAAGGCCCTCTTTGTTTAAAAGAAGGCTTTTCTTTATTTACTCTTCATTTAAATAATCACTATTTTCGCAATAGAAATATGTATAAAAGGCTCAATTCCTTTAACACTTTGTAATCAATTTTAATATTGTGTCCACAAAAGTATACCTTTACGAACTTTTCTTTTTCATGAGAAATCTATCATCTTTATCGTTCGCTTAAGTTATAAAAACAATTACGAACGTCTTCTGGAATCCATGCACTTTTACGAACGTTTTTAGTAATAAAAAAGGATTCATACCAGTTAATCGATATGAGTTCTTTTGAAACATAGTTATATACCAATAGGTATTTCTTATAATAAAATTAATCCACCTATTATAAGAACAGCACCAAGCATAATACGGAACCCAGAAGACGACACTGGATCAGTAACTATATCGGATGCTACTGCTAAAAAAGCTAAAGTTTTTTTAGTCTTTCCTTTTGTGTTTTTATCTTTTACAATGATTAAAATTCCCGAGATTAATAGATACAAACCAACTAGTAAAACTAATATAGGTATAAAAATTATTTCCACCTGCTTTTATGTATTATAGTGTATTTATTTTCTATGCTTTTTATAACGTACATAGCTCTTTGTGTATGTAATAAATAAACCATTAGAAAACATTCAATATTGCTCCAATAATAATTGCTATTAAAAAATATATCAGGAGACTAAATGACAGTAAATATTCCCTCGTTTCTCTGTTATATCTCCACTCCATAAAGATTCGGAAACTTAAATAACATAAACAGAAAATAATTAACATGACCCACATAGGAACCTGTTCAAAAGCAATAAAGAGTATAATAAAAACTTTTTTCTACCCATTTATGCCCCTTGTTCACATAATTTTTTCAGTGTCGAGGTCATCTTTAACATTTAATTTTATAGCAAGATACTTTGTAATAAGAGATGCTACTAACAATAATAGCAAGAGGTATAAAAATGTTTTTAGCAATAATATTCAACTCCTATTTAAAATACATTTAATAAAGTGCCAACTCCTATAGAAGCTAAATAAAAGAAGAAGAAAATAACGGCTAAAAGGTGTTCCCTCGTTTCTCTTGCAAATTTCCATTCCATAAATATATTAAATCCCTGATAAACAATACAAAAAGCAGCTAAAATAATCCACATAGGGACTTGATTATAATAGCTTAGGGAAAATAAAAATATTATGTATAGTACAACTTCTATTCTTGAGTGCCACCTGTTTACTTTTTTTCTGTAAATCTCTGGATCGGTTTCTAAGTGCATCTTTTTTCTTAAGTATTTTTCAACATAATGAGCGATATAAAACGCTACTATAATAAAAATCAAAAATTTGTACATAAATACCTCCTAATGTCCAATAATATCTTTTTTTTCTATTTTAATTAAATTAATCCAATTATTGTAGAATTAATTATATGATTTAAGGCAGGTTTCATTGAGCAGTAAGAAGAGGCTTCACTTGTGAATAAAGATATAGTAGCAATTGAAAGTGATAAAATTGCGTTTTACAAAGATTTAAAATATATGTTACTTGGGAAGATAACGCAATAACAAAAATAACTGTGTGACGAAAAATATGGAAGGTTAAAGAGCCCTTGTATATCAAGAGCTCATATTTTTGTATGGTTCCTATAATCAAACTTATGGTAACTAAACTAGAAAATAAAAAGCCTGAATCTCCTTAGATACAGGCTTTTTCTCAACTCTGTTGTTTAAGTAGAAAAAAGTACTTACTTTAAATTCAAGGTTACTTCCTTATTTAGATATGGAGATGTAAAAGTTACTGTTTGTTCATTTTCCCATTGTGCATCATGAGCTCCTAAAACATTTAAATCGCTCATATCCGTATTTCGTGTCATGACATGAAGAGGTTCTTGATTTATTCGTTTTTTCACCAAAGGGAATTCCGTTTGTTTATAAAAATCATAGTAATGGTTAGTTTCTCCAAGACTCCAATTGGAATAACCAATAATAAGTTTTTGGGTATTCTTAGGGGAAGTTAGATCATAATAGTCAACTTTATTAGTATAAAAGAACGTGAACCACCCAACGATTGCTATAGGTACAATAAAAAACGGCCCAATTACTCCCCAAAAAACTTTAGACTCTTTTGTTTTGCTAACGGTTATAAGGACTATGTATAAATAGATAAAGTGTAGAACAAATATCAGAAAATATATCGAAACCTTTGAAGAGAAAACGTATAGGCTCTTTAGTGCTAAAAGATAAAAGAATAGATCTATAGAAAGAAGGATGATAGCTAACATTTTTAGTATACTCTTATTATTTTTATACTTCATTGACTACAAACCCTCCTCCTTTTAATTTAGAAATGTTAAATATTGCTGCTATTAATATCAAGTGAGTAGCTACGAGGTATATAATTTTTGACTTTTCCAGGTGAGTTAAATAGATCACTCTTACTGAATATCGTAAATCCAACCTCTTCCACATCCACAAATGTATCGACTTTATCTATATCGACATTTTTAAATTCTATAGGTTTATTCCATTGTCTCGAAGGAATTAAATCCTGCTCTACAATACCTTCTCCGTAGAAAATGAATATACTCAGCCCATTATTAACTAATTCTTCTGCTAATCCACTAACATGGCTCAATTTTTCTTCAGAATCAACTTTAATAATAGCACCATCTGATGAATGCTCATAAAAAGGAGTTTTATTTTTAATCAATGTTTCTTTTTCATGTCCAGAGAGCATTGAGTCTAAAACAAAAAAACAGGTAAACCAAACATTTTTCGAACTAAAGAGATGATCAGATCATGATTAATGTCCCTAATCCCTACAGTAATAGATACAAATTTATCTTCTGGAAAGTCAAAACTATCAATTATACTTTGGTCTGAATATTGCACAAAATATTCTTTTTTCAACATTTATCCCCCTTTAGGGTTTAGTCTTTTTGAACTCTTACCATTACGTTATGTAGTAGTTACTTCTGTTAATGTAACAATAAATTCTACGCAAGTGATAGCAATAGTTAGGAAAAATGTAAAGTTTTTATTTTAGGAGTATTTTCAATGGAGGATGAACAGTTACCAAACCGAATCATTATATGTATCGACATGAAGGCGTTCTATGCGTCCGTTTCTTCTGTCATAAGAGGATTTAACCCGTTGAAAACAAAGCTTGCGGTAGTCGGAGATATCAAACGGTCGGGATCCGTTGTATTAGCTGCCACACCCTTATTAAAGAAAGAAGGGGTTAAAACAGGAAGTCGTCTTTTCGACATTCCTAAAAGGAAAGATATCCATGTGGTGAATCCATCCATGGAGAAGTATATCAAGGCTTCGACCTATATTTCGAGCTTGGTGTTACAGTATGTGGCTCCTGAGGATTTTCATGCCTATAGTATTGATGAGCTGTTTATTGATGCGACAGCTTCGTTGCATCTATTCGCTCGTACACCAGAAGAATTAGCCCACAAGATTATCGACGAAATTTATCATAAGACACGCCTGACAGCTACGGCAGGCATAGGCCCTAATCTCTTACTGGCGAAGGTAAGCTTAGACCATGAGGCTAAGAATAGCCCAACAGGAGTGGCTTATTGGCGATATGAGGATATTCCCTTTAAATTGTGGGCTATTCATCATCAATCGCACTCGTTATAGCGTTGACTCCTTCATTTCCGTTAAGCTTATATGTACCAAAACCTATAGCAGGCTAGGTTACCCCGTCATTAAGGGTTATTTCAGGAATTACTTTACTCATTATTATCCACTCCTTTCGATCCTGCTCTAAGATTGGCATATATTATCCAATACTTGAATAAATTTGCACCACTCATTTTCACAAAGGAGTGGTGCTTTCAAACAATCAAAAAAGTGATTAAGGAGAAACCTCCGTTTTAAACTCATTAACTTCGCACTTTTCTGTTTCTTTCTTGTTTTTAGTTAACGTAAAGAAAGCTACAAAACCTAAAAGCGCCGTACTAAATAAAATAGCAGCCATCGGAATCGCTGTGGTTTCGTTAATACCCACTAAAGGAGAAACAATTGATCCTAAAGTTAGTGGAAGCATGCCTAACACGGCACTCGCACTTCCTGCTCTATGTCCTTGATTTTTCATTGCCAATGTCACCGAACCTGTGATCGTCATTCCTATAGAGATCATGTAAATAAAAATGGGAATAACAATCGTAGCCAGCGGCCCTTTAAGCATGGTCATGATAAGAAGTACGCTAGTAGCACTTACAGCCGTAATCACGGCAATGCGAAGCAGGCTTCTTTCATGAAGAATTCCGCTAAAGCGCCCAATAATAAAGCTTCCAGTCACAATGGCTAAGCCGTTAATGCCAAACAAAATGCTAAAAACTTGCGGAGAAACATGGTAGATCCCTTGATAGACAAATGGAGTGCCTGATACATAAGCAAAGCTTCCTCCGTGGACCAGTCCGACAATTAAGGCATACCCAATAAAAGAACGGTCTTGTAATAAACTGCCCATCGTGCGAATGGAATGACTAATTGAACTTGGCGTTCTATTTTCAATTGGCAAAGTTTCTTTTAAACGCATTGAAATTGTTAAAACAATTAAAAGGCCTATTAAACTTAAAAACAAGAAAATAGTATGCCAGCTTGCAAAAGGAAGAAGTAAAATAGCACCTCCGGCCATTGGTGCTATCATTGGTGCAAAGGCATTGATAACCATTAACAGAGCAAAAAACTTCGTAAGCTCCCTTCCACTAAAAACGTCTCTGACAATGGCTCGAGAAAGAACAACTCCTGCCGAAGCTGTAAACCCTTGTAAAAAGCGTGCGATGACTAAAGCTGTAATAGTAGGAGCCAAAGCACAGAGCAAGGACGATATCATAAATAAAGAGATGGAAATGAGTAAAGGTCGTTTTCGTCCCTTCGCATCACTGATTGGACCGATCACGATTTGACCAATGGCAAGGCCTAGTAAACACGATGTTAAACTAAGCTGAACAAGTGAAGCTCGCGCATCTAAATGATCAGCAATAGCAGGGAAACTTGGCAAATACATATCGATATTAAGCGGACCTAATATCGCAAGCGTGCTGAGAAGAAACGCCAATCCTAGACGTTTTTTTCCAGTTGGGTTATGAAGCATAATAGCAGAGCACCTTCCTTACCTAAATATTGTATTTTCACAGATAACCTTTAGTCTATTGAAAGGCATCTCTTCTGTCTAGGACATTTGTCTAAAGATGTAGGTAAAGTTCCATTCGCAAAAAAGGATGTATGACTGATGACATACAGTTGATATTCAAAAAACAACGCTTGAAATATCCTTAAGATACTTCAAGCGTTGTTTTTTTATATACTATCTAATGCCTGCTGTAAATCTCTCATAATATCTTCCCAAGCTTCCAGGCCAACTGATAAGCGAAGGAGTTCATTTGAGATTCCCATTTCTTTTCGAGCTTCTTCCGGCACAACTGCATGCGTCATCGAGGCAGGATGCTGAATAAGTGTTTCAGCATCTCCAAGACTCACCGCAATGGAAATGAGCTTAAGCTGATTAACCACTTTTACGGTTTCTTCATAACCTCCTTTCACTTCAAAAGAGAGAAGCCCCCCTCCTTTTCTCATTTGCTTTTGCATGAGAGAATAAGCAGTGCTTTTTTTATCACCTGGATAATAAACGGCTTTCACCTTGGGATGGAGACTTAATTGTTTTGCGATATGTTCAGCATTTTCACAGTGACGATCCATTCGAACGGCCAGCGTTTTTAAGCCTCTGAGTAACAGCCAAGCATCAAACGGTGAAAGAATGCCTCCGATATCTTTTTGCGTCGTTTTGCGCAGTACGGAAATAACCTCTTTGTTCCCTACTACAATTCCTGCGACAACATCTCCGTGTCCACCAATAAATTTTGTTGCGCTATGAATGACTAAGTCGCACCCAAGCTTCAGCGGCTGTTGCAAATAAGGAGTTGAAAAGGTATTGTCTACTACCACAGGAATTCCTTTTTGTTTGGCGATAGAAGCAACTAACTCTAAATCTACTAAAGTCATAGTCGGGTTAATCGGTGTTTCAATATAAATACATGCTGTATCTTTTCTGATAGCAGCAAGAATTTCTTCCTCAGTTTCCAAGTTGGAGAAAGAATGATGGATTTGATATTTTTCCTCAAGCATTTCTAAGAGACCAAATGTGCATCCATACACTCCTTTAGAACATAAAATATGATCGCCTGCTTTTGTAAGTCCAATCAATACAGCCGATACTGCAGCCATTCCCGATCCAAATGCCAAAGCGGCTTCTCCTTCTTCAAGCTGTGCCATACGCTCTTCTAAAATGGTGACCGTTGGATTCGATAACCGGGAATATACATAACCATCTTCTGCTCCGCTAAACCGGTTTGCACCTTGTTCTATAGATGAAAATGTAAATGTAGACGTTTGATAGATAGGCGGAGCTAAGCTATCAAAATGATGTTTTGATTCATACCCTGCGTGAATGGCTTTTGTTTCAAACTGATATTTCTCTTTTTCGTTCATACGGCTTCCCCCTTATGCACACAAGCACTATGTCATTTTTAAAAAAATGTAAGCGTTTTCTTTTATTGTATTTCTCTTTTCTTTTTTCGTTCCCTGCCTCTCCATGTAGATAATTCCATCGTAGAGAAAGAAGCGACATGCACCCTGCACCTCGCTTTACTTCATCATTTGTTTAATTAGTGCTGAATTACGTTTTTTGAATACTTCATTATGAGAAGAAACCATAGCCGCCTTAGCAGCAGAGGGCTGAACGAATTGTTTTGCTTTGTTTACGGCATTAGCAGCGTCTTGAAAAGCACCTGTAATCAAATGGACTTTTCCTTCGTGCATGAGAATGTCTCCCGCTGCATACACGCCTTCTACCGACGTTTCGCTTGCTGCGTTACCTGCAACATAGCAGTCATCAATGGTTTTAATATATAATTCACTGTTTTTTAACAGCTCTGTATCTCTTTCATAACCGTGATTAATAATGACTTCGTCAATCGGTAAATAAGAAATTTCACCGGTTTGATGATTAGTCAGCTCAACTTTTTCAATAAATTCATGCGTCCCATCAGCCACTAATTTTGTAATAGATGTGTTAAGCAGACACCGAGCTGAACTGTTTATTAATTGTCTCACTTGTGCTTCATGACCGTTTAGTTCACTGTTTCGGTACGTAATATATACTTTTTTAGCAACGGACTCTAGCTCATTTGCCCAATCAATGGCTGAATTTCCTCCCCCGGAAACAATCACCGTTTTATTTTTAAAATGCTGCAAAGATTTAACCGTATAGTTTAAGTTTGATATTTCAAATCGTTCTGCCCCTTCAATTTTGAGCTTTTGCGGATTTAAAATACCTCCTCCGACAGCAAGGATAATGGTTTTAGAGTAATGATGTTCACCTGAAGAACTCGTCAGCTGGAAAATACCATCTTCTAAGCGAGAAATCGATTCAATCTTCTCATTTAAAACAACAGTTGGATCAAACGTCAGCCCTTGTTCAACAAGCTGTTCAATAAGCTTCGCACCAGAAATAGGCGTTTGCCCTCCTACATCCCAAATCATTTTTTCAGGATAAACGTGAAGTTTTCCGCCTAATTTTGGCTGATATTCAATCAGCTTTGTTTTCATTTCTCTTAGTCCACTATAAAAGGCAGAATAAAGGCCGGCCGGTCCCCCGCCTATAATCGTCACGTCAAACAGTTCGTTATGTGTCATGAACACCCGCTCCTTGCAATTAATTGTTATTGATTATCATTCTCATTTGAATATACATCTTCTTCACCGTTTTGACAATAAAAATAACTATTGACATCCGGAAACGTTCGAATTATAGTATGTAAAGTAAACGATATTGATAATCATTATCAAGCATTTGTTGTATTAAACGTAAACGGAGGGTCAGATATGGTTCGCCTATATACAGAGAAATTACATATTAGTTATGGTGAACGTCTAATAGTAAAGAATTTAAGCGTTAACATTCCAGACAAAAAGATTACCACGATTATTGGTTCAAACGGATGCGGCAAATCAACGCTTTTAAAAGCCATCACCCGCATTATTTCTCATCAATCCGGTTCCGTCATTTTAGATGGCGAAAATATTTCAACAGAACATACAAAAGCACTCGCTAAAAAAATGGCCATTCTCCCTCAAACCCCTGAAAGTGCCAGCGGCTTAACTGTTGGAGAACTTGTATCTTATGGGCGATTTCCCTATCAAAAAGGGTTTGGGCGTCTGTCGAAACAAGACTATCAAACGATTGACTGGGCGCTTGAAGTAACCGGAACAAAAGATTACAAATTTCGTCTCGTTGACTCTCTTTCAGGCGGTCAGCGTCAGCGAGTGTGGATTGCAATGGCTTTAGCTCAAGAAACAGATATTATATTCCTCGATGAGCCGACTACCTACTTGGATATGGCTCATCAGTTAGAAGTGCTTGAGCTGCTTCAAAAGCTAAACAAAGAGCAAGAACGTACCGTCGTAATGGTACTTCACGATTTAAATCAAGCCGCTCGTTTTGCAGATTATATTATCGCTTTAAAAGATGGAGAAATTGTTAAAGCCGGAACGTGTGACGAAGTCATCACGCATGACGTTTTAAAAAAAGTGTTTCATATCGACGCTGAAATCGGACGAGACCCGAGAACCAATAAACCAATGTGCATCACGTATAACTTATTAAGAGGAGATAACTAAATGAAAAAATTACTGCTTCCATTCATGCTCATATTCGTACTACTTATTAGTGCCTGCAGTAGCAGTTCAACTGAAAGCAAAAACGATTCTAGTAAAGGAAACAGCGGATCCGAGACAATCATATATCAATCTGAAGACGGCCCTGTAAAAGTTCCGGCTAACCCGAAACGTGTTGTAGTGTTAGGCTCCTACGCAGGTAACGTCATGTCATTAGGTGTCAATATTGTCGGAGTTGATTCATGGTCTAAAATGAATCCCCGCTTTGAAAAGAAATTAAAAGGCGTTGAAGAAGTATCAGATGAAAATTTAGAAAAGATTATTAAATTAAAGCCTGACCTAATTATTGGCTTATCTACTACAAAAAACGTTGATAAATTGAAAAAAATTGCTCCTACCGTCACGTATACATACGATAAAGTAGACTACCTTACTCAGCATGTAGAAATCGGAAAACTATTAAATAAAGAAAAAGAAGCACAGTCATGGGTAAACGATTTTAAAAAGCGTGCGGCAAAAGCTGGTTCTGACATCAAAGCTAAAATTGGCGACGATACCACGGTTTCAGTTATTGAGAACTTTGACAAGCAGCTTTATGTATTTGGCGATAACTGGGGACGCGGAACGGAGATTCTTTATCAAGAAATGAAATTAAAAATGCCAGAGAAAGTAAAAGACATGGCTTTGAAAGATGGTTACTATGCAATTTCACCAGAAGTTCTTCCTGAATATGCCGGAGATTATTTAATCTTCAGTAAAAACCAAGATGGAGATACATCATTTGAGAAAACAGATACGTACAAAAATATTCCTGCTGTAAAGAATAATCACGTATTTGAAGCAAATGCAAAAGAATTTTATTTTAATGATCCAATCACATTAGATTATCAACTAGATTTCTTTACTCAAAAATTTCTTGGCAAGTAACTCATTCAAGAGGAATTCTTTTTAGAATTCCTCTTGCTTTGTTTTACTAAATTTATTCTTACATGAAAAGATGGGTGTTTTATGAAAATAGACAATCAGCGTTTCATTCCTTTTTTATATAAATTAATAGGTGCCTTGCTCGTATTCATCATAATGTTTGGTTATTCAATGATTTTTGGCGCTGCTGATATATCGATAAAAGATGTGTGGCTAGCACTTTCATCAAGCAGTGTAAACGAACAGGTTTCGATCATCCGAGATATTCGTTTACCTCGTGAAATCGCCGCTGTTTTTGTTGGCGCTGCTTTATCAGTATCAGGGGCGATTATGCAAGGTATGACAAGAAATCCTCTTGCAGATCCAGGACTTTTAGGCTTAACTTCTGGCGCAAATGCAGCTTTAGCTGTAACCATTGCCTTTATCCCTTCTGTAAATTATTTAGGTATTACGATTGCTTGCTTTATCGGAGCTGCAGTTGGCGCAATTTTGGTATTTGGAATTGCTGCTATAAAAAGAGGCGGTTTTTCTCCGCTTCGAATTGTACTAGCCGGGGCTGCCGTTTCAGCGTTTCTTTATGCGATCGGAGAAGGCGTCGGTATTTATTTTAAAATTTCAAAAGATGTATCGATGTGGACTGCTGGCGGAATGGTAGGCACTTCTTGGGAACAGCTTCAAATCATTGTTCCTTTTATTGTGGGAGGTATATTCATTGCCCTTTTGCTTTCTCGGCAGCTTACTATTTTAAGCTTAAATGAAGAAGTCGCTGTGGGGGTAGGTCAGCAAACAACAAAGGTCAAAACCATTTTATTTGTTGTCATGATTCTTCTTGCAGGTGCTTCTGTTGCGCTAGTCGGAAACATGGTGTTTATCGGCTTGATGATTCCTCATATTGTACGAGGAATTGTAGGAACCGACTATCGTTATATTATCCCTATGTCCGCTGTCACTGGCGCAGCGTTTATGCTGCTCGCTGATACGTTGGGCCGAACCGTAAGTGCGCCTTATGAAACACCGATAGCAGCAGTTGTATCCATGATTGGTTTACCTTTCTTTTTAGTCATTGTTCGTAAAGGAGGAAAAGCATTCTCATGATCCACCCAGCGCTTATTAGAAAACAACGAATAATTATGATGCTGCTCACTGTTTTGATTCTTGGAACGATTGTAATAGGGATGGGGCTTGGGGATGCCTCCCTTCCTTATAATAAAGTATTTCCTACTCTGTTTGGCAAAGGGAATTTTGCAGATGAGTTTGTTCTTTTTTCAATTCGACTTCCGCGAATTATCATTACTCTTTTAGCAGGAATGGCTCTAGCTTTATCAGGCGCTATCTTACAAGGGGTTACGCGCAATGACTTAGCGGAACCTGGAATTATAGGAATTAATTCAGGAGCAGGCGTCGCAATTGCCGTATTCTTTTTATTTTTTCCAATTGAAGCTGGCTCTTTCGTGTATGCTCTTCCGTTAGTAGGGTTCATCGGTGCCTTGTTTACAGCTAGTCTTATCTACCTTTGTGCATATAGTAAAAGCCAAGGACTGCAGCCTGTAAAACTTATTTTAACAGGCGTAGGTTTTTCGATGGCTCTTTCTGGAATGATGGTGGTGATTATGTCATCAGCTGATCGTGCTAAAGTTGATTTTATTGCTAAATGGATTGCAGGAAACATTTGGGGGACAGACTGGCCTTTTATATGGGCACTTCTACCTTGGCTGCTTGTCTTGATTCCTTTTATATTGTACAAAGCAAATTCATTAAACATTTTTAACTTAAATGAAGCTGCAGCTATTGGAGTCGGTATCGCTATGGAGAAAGAGCGTATCACATTGCTTCTAGCCGCGGTTGCATTAGCGGCAGCCGCAGTTTCAGTTACAGGCGGCGTGGCCTTTATTGGGCTTCTTGCTCCTCATATTGCCAAAGGCTTAGTCGGACCGAGAAACCAGCTTTTTATTCCCGTTGCCATTTTACTTGGCGGCTGGCTCTTGCTGATTGCAGATACAATAGGACATAACATTGCCGATCCTAACGGTGTACCAGCAGGAATTATTGCCGCCGTAATCGGTGCTCCTTACTTTGTTTATTTACTTTTGAAAAAATAATAAATGAGGCTGAGAAATAACGAACCACTAATCAAACATTTCGATTAGTGGTTCGTTTTTCACTTGGGCTAAAATACTTTTATCTCAGCTTTAGTTTTGCTTTTTTTGTCTTTCATCTGCAGCGTTCGCTCTAGCCTGAGCTTCTAAATCGTCTTGGTCTGCTAATTCACGAGAAAACTCTTCGTCTACTCCATCTGCTTTAGATGCAGGATAATCCGCTACCTTTTTTAATTGTTTTTTCAACTCTTTTTCATTCATTATAAACACTCCTTTATTTTAGGCTGTTACTAGTATGCGTTTGTCGTTTCTGCACTATGTGGAGAAAGAAGGAATTTCACCAATAAGACCGAAAGCATACGTAATAAGAAAAAGAAAGGAAGTTTTATATGATCATCATTATTACGCTCTCTATTATCATTGTATTTGTTATTTTACTGCTATGCATAGTTACTACTTCGAAAGCTTACGATTACAAACATACGGTAGATCCGCTTACAAAAAAACAAGACGAAAAAAAGTAGGTGCGCTCGTTTCACACCTACTTTTTGTATTACCCTTGCAGTGTTTTTAAATCGTGATCGTTCAATTGAAATGCTTGCTTAATTTTGTCTTCCAAGTTTTTTGTTACTCTTCGCTTCCCCACTTCAACCAGTGCAATTAAAGAAAAACTGCAGTTTACTGCTTGAGCGAAGTTTCGCTGATTCATATTGTAGTTTTTTCGAATGTTTTTTACCGTTTCTTTATTCATTTACACTCACTCCGCTTAACTCAATATACTTTTTTCTACTCAAGTTCAAGTCACATGTTCATCTAGCTGTCGACAGAGCGTGAGAAATTGCTGCTGTTCTTCTTCTTTATAGCAAGCAAACAGTTTTTCAACCCCTTGCTGCATGTCTTTTTCAGCAGCTTGAATCACTTGCTTCCCTTTGTTTGTAAGCTCGACCATAACTTTACGCCGATCTCTTTTTGAATGGTAGCGCTCCACAAGATTCAGTTCATACAAACGTGTAATCGATGCTGTAATAACGCTTGGGCTCGCCTTTATCTCGTCTGCCACTTTGGTGACAGGCATTGTATCTGCACGTTCAACAATCAGTAAAATATGATATTGAAAAGGGGTAATTCCGTAATGCTGTAAAAGGCTTTTTACATTTGTCATTACTTTTTTGTTTAAAGATATTGAAATTCTTTGAATTTCTTCACCAAATATCAATGGATCCATCCACCTCACTGCCCCTTTCTCTCCAACATTTTTATGATGAACTTTAGATTTCTATAGCTCCTTATGAATTTATACTTTTCGGAGCTGGAAGCATACGAATATCTTCCTCTTGAGCTTTTGATTTCTTTTCTTCGACTACTTTATCTTTACGTACGTCACGAAGGAAGAAACTTAAAATTAAACCAATAACAGAAATTGCTGTTGCCCAGTAAAAGGCATCGTTAATACCTTGGATCGTACCTTGCTGCGTCATTTTTCCAGATAAAACCTTCAGCGCTTGCTGCTGAGCCTGATCTTGTGATAAATGCAAAGTAGCAGCTACTTTTTGTACAAATAAATGAAAGCTGTTCATAAAGAATGGATCAGACGTATTCATGGAACTGCTGATTTCATTTACATGATACGTTGTACGGTTCGTAAAAATGGTCGTCATTAAACTAATACCAATTGAACCACTTACTTGACGAAGCGTATTAGACATTGACGTTCCGTGACTGCTTAGTCGCTGCGGAAGCTGATTCAAACCGGCTGTCATAATCGGCATCATTAAGAGTGACATACCGAACGAACGGATAATATAAATCGCTAAAATATGATTAAACGGTGTATCCATCGTCAGCTTCGTAAATTCAAACGTTGAAATAGATGTAATGAGCATACCAACGATTGCTAGCGGACGAGGTCCCACTTTATCAAACAATGTACCTGAAATCGGCGACATAACCAGCATAACAAGTGCGCCAGGAAGCAACAGCAGTCCTGAATCAAAAGCAGAATATCCGCGGATATTTTGCAAGTAAATTGGAAGCAAGAACATGCCTGCGTACATACTGATTGTAATCGCAATACTAATAATATTTGATAGTGAAAAAATATTATATTTAAACACACGCATATCCAATAGCGGCTTTTCAGATTTAATTTGTTGAAGAACAAATATAATCAAAAGAACTGCCCCGCCAATGATTGTAGAAAGAACAACTGAATCCGTCCAGCCGTCATTTCCAGCTTCACTGAATCCATAAAGCAATAATCCCATACCTGCAAGTGATGTCACAACAGAAGGCATGTGAACTTTTACATCTTTTGGAGGCTGAATGTCTTTTAATTGAAAGAAAGCAATAATTAATACAATGGCACCTAATGGCACCATGCCGTTAAAAAGGATGTGCCAATCATAGTTTTGAATAACCCATCCAGATAACGTTGGTCCAATAGCCGGTGCGAACATCATGGCCAAACCAAAAATCCCCATCCCTTTTCCTCGCATGTGAGGAGGGAAAATAAACACAATAATGGTCATAACAAGAGGCGATAAGACACCTCCGCCAATAGCTTGAATTAAACGGCCGGTAAGCATAATCGAAAACGTAGGTGCAATTCCGCAAATCAATGACCCTACTGTAAAACAAAACATTGCAAATAAGAACAAGCGACGCACACCAAATCGTTCAATTAAAAAAGCTGAAAGCGGAATTAATGCCCCGTTCACAAGCATATATCCAGTTAACAACCACTGAGCTGTATTTGCCGTTACGCCAAACTCAGTAATCAAATGCGGGATGGCTACGTTCAGTAACGTTTGGTTTAATATCGCAAGAAACAAACCAAGCATTAAAACAATCAATAGCGGAATATGCTTTTTGATGGATCCATCACTTGTGTTTTCTATACTGGCTGTCATCATATTTCCTCCCTTCTTGAACTGTTGTAGTAAGAATTAGTCTTTCGAAATTTTCACTTCTGCGTTCATACCTGGCAGTACATGCTCTGAATAATTAGAAATAGAAATTTTCACAGGAACCGTTTGAGACACTTTTGTGTAGTTTCCATCTGAGCTTGAGTTCGATGTTAAAGATGAAAGTGAATTGGTTGCATATCCAATTTCTTCGACTTTGCCGTCGATTTTTGCACTGCTGTCTCCGTCTACCGTTACATCTACATCGTCGCCTTCTTTAATATCCTTAAGCTGATCTTCTTTAATATTTGCTACGATAAATAGGTCTTTCATATCTACTTCCGTTGCAATTTGCTGTCCAGCTTGAACCATTTGATTTTCTTTTACGTTTGTTTGAATAATTTTTCCATCTGCTGGCACTTTAGCAGCTACAGACCCTTTTTCAGCTTGAATTTTAGCAATTTCAGCATCTTTTGATACATCATTTCCTTCTTCTACTGTCCAGCTTGCTACTT
Source organism: Priestia sp. 10L35 (assembly GCF_056395685.1). Lineage (NCBI taxonomy): Bacteria > Bacillati > Bacillota > Bacilli > Caryophanales > Bacillaceae > Priestia > Priestia sp. 10L35. Next base: position 44,743 of record NZ_JBFTKA010000004.1, read on the forward strand.
TACCTGCTGCAGGTGCAACTACATTGTATACATCTCCGGATACTTTAGCGTTATCCGTTGTAATATAGTTCGATTTTTGAACGTAATAATATCCTCCTCCAATTAATAAAGCTAAAATAACGATAATTCCAATAAAATTTGTTACCATTAAGCGACTTCTAGACATTCATTACTCCTCCTTAATACTTCACTAATAAAATTACTTTTTTATATAGCTTTTTCATAAAGATATTATCTCCATCTATTATGAGATATGTTTCTTTACAATCATCTATTTGGTTAACCACCTAAATAACTTTATCATAAAGATATTTTTTCGTAAAGATATTAATTTAAAAATAATAATGGTGGTTAAAGATAATCATTGCCATCCTTTACAATTGTTTCATTTTATTTTAGAGTTAGTTTATATACGTTCGTAGTGTACAAGGAGATGGAAGCTAGCATGGATAACAATTTAGATTCAAAAATTGAACACCTTTACCAAATTAACACATCTTTTTTTCAATATATGCGGCATTTAGTCGAAGAAACATTAAAAACACAGCCTTATCACTTAACACCCACTAAATTTTATATCTTAAACTACATTGCCAGCGGCACAAAGTATATGGTAGCAGATATTTCAAATAAACTTCACTTAACCTCAGGCGCTACAACTAGCTTATTAAATCAATTGGAAGAAGAATCTCTCATTCAGCGCGTGCGAGACGAAAAAGACCGGAGAGTCGTGTGGGTTTCACTGACCGATGAATCAAAGAAACTTGTTTCAATGATTACAGAGAAGCGAAATGGATTTTTAAAAGATATGCTAGCAGCTCTAAGTGTAGAAGAACAAGAAGAATATTTTCGCTTATTAAATAAAATGGACACCCTTTTAAGTGATAAATATGGATTTTCATATTAGATTATCCAAAAGAGCTCCGCTTCGAATTGAAGCGGAGCTCTTCGCTATTTTAGAAAGCAGAACTCATTAACGCACCTGCTTTGTCAGGAAAATCGATAAAAGGATTTCGGTTGCCTTGCAACTCAAAGATTGCTTCATTGCGATGTTTTTCATAAAGTGAAACAGTAAATTCCTCATGCCATTTTAGTAAAAGAGGAAGATCTACTCGCGAAGAGTCAATTTTATTATGATAGCGAATTAAAAAATAAAGAGTTGATCGAGCCACAATTCCTTTTCCATATTCAGGTTCAAACTTACCTTTTTCTGCTTTGCCACATCCTTCTTTCACATCTGATTGCTTTACTTCGGGCGTATAATCCGCGAAGTCAATATAAGAAGAATTACCTCTTCGACTGTTACAAGAAGGTTCACACGCAAATAAATGATGCAAATCGCCTCTCATAGGCTCTTGTTTCCCAAACCAAGATTGCGGGACAACGTGCTCACAGTTTAGCAGTATATCATTGCTTGAAAGAGAGGAGTTACTAAGCGACTGAAGTTGATCAATATCTTGCTGTATAGTTTCTAACGGATCCATCCCTTTCCCTGAGTACAGACTTTTCAGCTCCCCATTCTCCTGTAGATCCACCCAGGGATATACATATTTATGCGGCGAATAACTTAGCAAATGCTGATGCGTTTCCTTTAACAACGTTTGCATGGTTTCTCTTTCAAAGAGCGTATCTTGATAATAAAGATTTTTATTTTCTTCATCTGTCTTTTCATCATAATAACTTCGATTGTTTGCGTATTCGTGATAAAGAGCTTTTGCCTGCTGCTTTTCCATCATTAGCATATCTAAACTGCTTCTCATCCAATCACCTCTGAAGTCATTTGACGTTGAATTTCACGCAACAGCTTTTCAACAACGGTCAAGTGCACAAATCCGTTTCCTACTTCTCTTGGTGATTCATTTAATGGAAGGGTTCTTCTGATTAACTGTGCATAAAGCTCTGGTTCTGTAAGTTCTCTTCCAAACATTTCATTTGAAAGAACTTTTATCAATCCTAAGGCCCCTGCTACGTGAGGTGTTGCCATAGAGGTTCCGCTCAGTGCGGCATACTTTCCATTCAAGTAAGTTGATACGATCTTCTCTCCCGGAGCTACTACATCTACTTCGTTGTTTGAGTTGGAAAATACCGAAGATCGTTTCTCTGAATCAACAGCTCCTACGCTAATCACTTCATTATATGAGCCTGGGTACGCAAACTCATCTGTGGAGCCTTCTCCATCTCCTTCATTTCCCGCTGCGCAGACAACTAAAATATTCTGATCAACAGCATCTTGAATCGCTTCATGTAGCTCAGGCACATCCGACGGACCTCCAAGCGACATCGAAATGATATCTACTTTTTGCTCGATGGCGTAGTTAATACCTTGAATAATCCACTCGTATTGACCTGAACCATTTCCATTAAGTACTTTTAGGATAAGTAAGCCCACTTCAGGAGCCACTCCTACAACACCCGTTCCATTATGCGCTGCTGCAATTGTGCCTGCTACGTGAGTGCCGTGACCATTATAATCTTGAAAAATATCTGGATTTTGTTGATCATCTTGTGTAAAGTTTTTTCCTCCAATAATCCGCTCCTGCAAATCTGGATGTGTAACATCACAGCCGGTATCCAAAACCGCTATGGTTATTCCCCGTCCCTTTGTTTGCTTCCATACTTGCTCTGCTCCAATTAGAGCGACTCCTTCTGGGACTTCATTAAATTGATTCAATTGTTCAACTACTTGAAATGGGATAATGCGCACTTTGCTCTTCATTCAGATTCCCCCTGCAGGATTAAATGGAAGCTAGTTCATGGTGGGATCACTTTTAATCGCTTATTTTTGGAGCTTACTCATCGAGGTTTGTTGCTTCTAAACTTATTATAACACAAAAATAGAACACATGTTTGTATTTTTGTGAATTTTTTTGCAAATAAATAAAAAGCAGAAGCGGAATTTCCGCTTCTGCTTTTTATTTATTGTTGGTTTTTAGAGGAATCAGGAACGGCACATTGACCATCTGCACAAAAGGCATCATCTGCGCCTTCTGGAGAAAGGCTCTTCAAAGCCGGAGTCGGATTTTCTTCTTTCCATACTTGTTGGAGAGCTCCTACAAATGTTTCGACTGGCTGTGCACCTGAAATCGCATATTTTTGATTAACAACAAAATATGGAACACCGCTAATGCCATATTGCTGAGCCGTTGCTTCATCACTGCGCACTTCATTTGCGTATGCGTTTTTATCCGCGAGAATTTGACGTGCTTCTTCTCGGTCAAGACCTGCATCTTCTGCAACAGCAACCAGCGTCTCTTCTTCACCTAGATGTTTTGATTCAGTAAAGTATGCATATAAGAGTTTTTCTGTAATAGCTGCTTCTTTTCCTTGAGCTTTTGCAAATTTAGCTAAGCGGTGAGCATCAAATGTATTAGTTGGCTTCATATCGTCAAAATTAAAGGATAAGCCCACACTAGCTGCCTGCTGTCCGATTCCTTCATTTGCTTGCTTCGCTTGTTCAATCGTCATTCCATATTTAGCAGCAAGAGCTTCATTAATTGTTTTGCCAGTATTAACTGGGGCGTTTGGATCTAGCTCGAAACTTTTAAATTCAACCTGCACATCATCTTTGTGTGCAAATTGCTGAAGCGCTTGCTCTAATCGGCGCTTTCCAATATAACAAAAAGGACAGACAAAATCTGACCATACTTCTATTTTCATCGTGACACCTCTTCAATTCAAGATAATTCTTATCGTAGCATACCTTTGAAGAAACTCCATCATAACTTGCTCACACAAAGCAAAAAATACGGTGTTGATTTACATACTAAGTATATTAAATCAACACCGTACTTTTATCTCACTTATTTTAAATTCATTGCTTTTAGAAGAGCATCATGTAAATACGTATTTTCGTATACTCCAGTAAATCTTTCTGAGCCGGCACCCATTGCACTTAAAGGAACGTCTGATGACGTATGCTCTTCAGTTGTCCAATCCGCAACGAACTGCTCTTTTGAATGAGCGATTGCAAATGGCCCATCTTCTTTTGATACTTCATCTCCACCGTTATCTTTATTGTCTACTTTTTCAAGTGCTAAACCTCCGGTTGCATGGTCAGCTGTTACTAATACGAGAGTGTCTGGGTGTGTTTTAGCATAAGCTTTAGCCATCTTCACCGTATCATCAAGCTGCTTACCTGCTTTAATCATGAGTTCAGCATTATTATTATGAGCCATTTCATCAATGGCTTCCTCTTCTACTACAAGAAAGAACCCTTTTTTATTTTGTGATAGCGTATTGATTGCTTTTTTTGTCATGTCTTTTAGAGATACTTGAGGGTTGTACACATCATCTTGGCCTTCAGGAGCTTGTTGAAACATTTCTTCATTAGCAAGCAGACCAAGCAATTTTGTTCCTTTAGCATATTTTAATTCATTTTCGTTATTAACGTATGTATACCCAAGTTTTTGTGCTTTGTTTACTAAGTTTCCTTGCGTTCCTTTGCTTCCTTCAGTTTTATCTTCTGGCGGGGCATCTGGATGTGCACCTTCATTTCCTTTTGTGTACCAATAATCTTCTCCGCCACCTAGAATCACATCTATCTTACTGTTTTCAAGATACTGCTTCGCGATGTCACTTTGAGCACTTCGATCTTTAACATGTGCGCCAAAAGCAGCTGGAGTTGCGTCTGTTACTTGACTTGTTGTCACAAGCCCCGTCGTTTTCCCAGCTAATTTTGCTTTTTCTAAAACTGTTTGAACAGGCTTTCCTTTCATATTTACGCCAATAGCGCCATTATAACTTTTAACTCCTGAAGCCATGGCTGTAGCAGCTGCAGCAGAATCCGTAACAAATGAATTTCCTGAAGATGTATGGACTCTCCCTACTGCCGGCATATCATCCATTGCTAACTTTCCATTTGCTCCTACGGCGGCCAGTCGGATCGCATCACGATGATCGGTACCCATACCGTCTCCAACAAAAAGAATAACATTTTTAGCTTTTTGGTTATTTACGCCTTTAGCTGCTTTAGCATCTGTTGGTGAATTTGTTCCAAATGCCAGCGCTGCTACAGTTACCGCTGATAATACTGCCGCTCCAATTGCACGTTTTTTCATTGTTTACACCCTTTACTGTTTATTATTGACATAACTTAACTGTACACGCAGTCTGTTAAATCAACTTAAATAAAAGGTTAAAGGTGTGTAAAGATATATAAACTTCCATTTACAATGCATGAAAGAGGCTTTCCTTTTAGCTAATCAATACTTGGCGGAACTTCAAGCCAGCCTTTTTTGATCATAATTTCTGTTGCTTCGCTTGCATATTGAAACGCATCTTCTCCTATCAGCATCATTTTAGCCACAATATCTCTTCGAAAACTAAATGCTGCTCCAAACGCCTGACTTCCGATACTGAAGTTACTTAGTAAAATATCGCATGTCAGCATCAAACGATCCGAAAAAGCAGGCGTTTCAGAAGTCGTTATGCTTCCTGTTGAGGCAACAGAAGGTGAAATATCGTCTTGTATAACTATTTCTTCAAGTCGCGTAATAATTTTTTTACTAAGCTCTTTTCCTTTCAAAAAATGCTTTTTCACTTCGGTATCTTTAGCCGTTTGAGAAAAAGCCTTCATTAACTTCATCCCGACAATGTTTGTTTCGACTCCATGATAAATCTGCGCTAGCTCCATCGTATTTAGTACTCTTTTGTCCGCAAATACATTTAAGCCGCTCAGATATTTTCTATCCGAAACAAACTCAACGGTAGTTGGCATCGGAATATAGGGTGGGCGTGATAAAATTCCTTTTCTCAATAAGTACTGCGTACAGGAATCGTAGCACTCTTGCGTAATTTTTGTTAAATCTTGATAAAATTTCACCACATCTTCTCTGTAGGCCTTGCCTAAACTTAATGTATACATCCCCATACTAATTTCTTTGATGACACGAAGAAACATAATATCAAATCCGTTAGTAAATAGTTTTGGAGCCTGTACATTTACGTCTTGAGATGAAAGCCCCGTTGGCACTACCGCTCCTTCTTTTTCAAATATTGTTTTTATTTTTCGTATGTATATAATGAGCTGCTCACGCAAGTCCGTCATAATTGTTTTAGCATCTTCATCATCCGCATGTTCAATCATATAATCTAACAAGCAAATAATTAACGTTTTCTGCTGATATGTCATCCACAGCGTCCCAATTTCGCTTGAGGTAATACTAGGTTTGTCAGGCACTGTTACTTCCCTCCGCTTCTTCAGCTTTGTTGAGTACGTCTGTTTCTTTGAAAATAGAGCATACTCATTGTACATTTACTTATCATTATGCTATCCAACATTCTGTTTTTTATTTCCCCCCTGACCTATAGCTTTTGGGCAATAAAAAAACAGCTCTAATTACAGAACTGCTTCTTACGTTTGATTTGCACAGTTAAGATACTAATTAATATGAAAAGGCTCATTTTTCATTAGATCACCACTATAATAAAAATTAATTAAACAGAGAATTTGTATTCTTCAGATTGGGCGGGATCAATGAAAATTTCTCTTTTAATATTGTCCATTTTCTTTTAGCTATTACTCCAATGAAACTAAGCTGTATATTCTCATCTATTGCTATCTCTTTTTAAATATGTCTTTATTACAGATGAGGTATACAGGTGCACTGTGGACAATTACAGCATCCGTATCAAAACTAAAAGCTAACTGATTCACCTTTACCCTTTTTGTCGTTTAAAGATTGTCACGAAAAAATTTTACTTTGTCCATAAATCTTTTTACACGGTCAACATCCACATGGTTTTCAAATTTACCGTCGTATTTAAATGTTGTACCTACAACTGCCCCATCAGCAATAGATAACTGTTCTTTGAAATTAGTGAAATTAACTCCTGTATTAGCAAGTAAAATTGTATTAGGAACAGCCTCCTTTACGCGCATTAATAACTGCACATCCGTCTTGGCCCCTGCTGTTAATCCAGATACACATAGTGCATCTGGTCGATTGTTAAATACCGTAGATGCAGCAATACTTTCAATTTCCCGCTCAGCCAAATACGCAGCAGATTCAGGAACAACATTATATAATAATTTAACGTTTTTGGCCCCAATTCGATGCTGATGTCTAATTGTTTCTCCAACGTTGGTATTCCAAGTACCAAAATCACTTGCATATACGCCTGTAAAAATTTCTCTAACAAACTTAGCACCAGTAGCAGCCGCTAAATCCAAAGATTTCTTAGCATCCCACAATACATTTACTCCAAAGGGCACTTTAATTTCCGACATCAATTCACCTATAATTCGTGCCATCGCAGCTACAGTTTCTGTTTTAACATCCGTTAAATACGGCATGCTAAACTCATTTGAAAACATAATAGCATCTACTTCGCCTTCTTGAAGAGCATGCAAATCCTTTCTTGCCATTTCTACTACATAGTCCATACCTTTTTCACTATTAAAATATGGATCTCCAGGCAGCGGTAACAAGTGACACATAGCAATAATAGCTTTTTCTGTTCCAAGTATTTCTTTTAACCAGGTCATATACATTGCCTCCTTATTCTACAAATACTATATATCAAGTCAACTAGTAAACCTCCTTCCAAAATAATCAGAAGGAGGAAATTTTCAAATAAAAACATCAAATAATAGAACGCCTCCAAAAGCAATAAACGAAAGCAGTGTTTCTAGTACCGTCCATGTTTTAAACGTCTCTTTTACTGTTAGACCTAGATATTCTTTTACTAGCCAAAAGCCTGCATCATTTACATGAGAGAACATTAGTGATCCTGCTCCTGTCGCAATAACCAGCAGTTCCAGATTGACTCCAGACATATGCACAATGATTGGTGAAACAATGCCGGCAGCTGTTGTTAATGCAACGGTTGCCGATCCGGTAGCAATACGAATTAATCCTGCTACCATAAATGCTAAGACAATAGGAGAAAGCGATATTTGCTCAGACATTTGAGCAATTGATGTACCTACACCGCTATCAATTAAAATTTGTTTAAATCCCCCTCCAGCTCCAATAATTAAAATAATAGATCCAACCGGAAGCAATGATTCTTCTACTAATCTTTTAATTATATCTTTCTTCATTCCCTGACGCATGCCCAAAAGATAAAATGCGGCAAAGCAAGAAATTAAAAGTGCGATGACAGGGCTGCCGATAAATACAAAAAATTTAGTTAAAAAGCTAGAAAGCGGTATATACGGAGCCATAACAGATAACACCATTAATAACACAGGTAATAAGATAATGAAAAATGAAATACCTGTGTTAGGTAATTTTTCAGATGAAGTGCTGATACGAATTAATTCAGGTTCCCCTTCAGGAATCACACGTTTATGCACCCATTTTGCGAATACAGGCCCTGCTACTATTGCTGCTGGAAGAGCAATAATCAATGAATAGAGCAAAACTTTTCCTAAGTCTGCATTATATATTCCAATGGCTGTCATCGCTCCCGGGTGGGGGGGCACAAGACCATGTACAATCGATAGGCCTGCAATTACAGGCAGTGCAATTAATAGAATATTTTGTCTTGTTGTTTTATGAATAGAAATCACTAACGGCAGTAAAATAACAATTCCAACTTCAAAAAAAACTGGAATACCTATTATAAAACCAGCAAAGAGCATCGCCCATGGCAACTTTTTGATTCCAAAAAACCTAATGAAAAACTCCGCCACCTGCATGCCAGCCCCTGAGTCTGACATCATTTTCCCTAAAATCGTTCCAAGCGCCAAGATTCCAACAAGGTGACCTAAAACACTGCCGACTCCTGTTTCATAAGCCCCCACAATTTTGTCCATCGAAAGCCCTGACATAATAGCCAGAAATAAACTGGCAACGGTTAAGCTAATAAAAGCATGCCACTTCCACCAAGAGACTCCTAATACAACAATAACAATTGCTAGGCATGTCACAAGCAATAGATACATATCCATACTAAATTCCTCTTTTCCCCCATTTAGTAAACGCTCTCATTTTTCAGACGAAAAGAATATGTATTCTTCTCGCACTTCTTAAATATCGTAATTCACAATGTATTGCTGCATCTCTGTATTATAATAGCCCTCACTGTATTCGATGATATTTCCTTCTTCATCATATGAATACCGTGATCTCTTTAATAGCGCTTCTCCGGCCTGCACATTCAGTCTTTCGCCTACATAAGAATCAGCTTTTGCAACAGCAAACTGATCTCGAAATTTCTCCAATGTAATATCTTGTTCTTCAATCAAATCGTATAACGACTGTGCATTTAAGTGTGTTAATTCTATCCCTTCCATACGTTGCATGGTTAAATAATGCGTGTAATGAATATAAGGTTCATTATCTAAATAGTAAAGACGTTCTATTTGAATACATTGCTCACCAAACAGCGTATATAAAGTTGTTTCTGGTGCATTTTCAATTGTCTCCGCCCCAAGCAACTTTTTCTGAATGATATGCCCTTTTTCCACCAACACTTCGGTAAAGCGTTTTCCTTTTGAGAGCCTTGAAATAGATGTATTTCGAATAACTCTTGTTCCTTTACCGCTTTTTGTTTCTAAATATCCATCTTTCACAAGTTCTTTAATAGCATTTCGAACCGTAATTTTACTTACTTGAAATTCCTCTTCCAGCTGCGGCTCAGAAGGAATATTTGTTTGAATGGGATACACGCCATGCAAAATTCGATCTTTTAAGATATTTTTTATTTGTAAATACAGTGGTCCTTTTTTTCGAGATACGTTCACTATTACATCCTCTACCTTTCTACATCGCCTACTGATTCTGTCATCGCTTTTTGTATATCGTACTGGGATGACATAGGAGTATCGCCTACGATTGTATGAGCAAGCATTCCCGCTGTTACAGCGAATGCCACAGTCTTTTCTGCTGAAAAGCTCTCTAACTCGCCATATAAAATGCCGCTTGTATAGGCGTCTCCTGCGCCTATTCTATCATAGACAGAAAAAGTAATCGTATCAGAAAATGTAAATGTATGATTTTTATATATAAAACCGCATAAAGAGTGCTTATTGTTCTTATTAATAGATCGGTGCGTACCGGCTACGACAGAAAGACCGTACTTCTTTGCTACCTTTGGAATTAGTTTCATCAGCTGCTTTCTTCTGCTTATTTCTTCTGTTTCCATCTTAAGAATGTGCATAGCATCTTGTTCATTCATCATTACGATATCTGCAAGGTACAGCATATCTTCATAATGAGGTTTTGCGCTTTCATATCCTTCATCTCCCCATAGAGACGGGCGGTAGTTACAGTCAAATACGACCATACCACCGCGTTCTTTTACCGCTTTGGCAAATGATTTCATATAGGATCGGACGGAATCATTCATTGCTAGAGAGATTCCACAAAAATGCACCACATCTACTTTCTCCGCAATATTCTCAAAATCATATATGCCTTCAGGAGCTCTGTTGAAGCTGCTTTCTGAACGGTTGGTATATGTAACTCGGCTAGATCGGGACCCAAATCCGTTTTCTAAAAAATACATACCGACATGTTTTCCGCTGCGTTTAATAAATGACTGCGAAATACCTAACTTTTTAAGATAAGATACAGCCGCATCTCCCACAGCATTATCCGGTAAAGCAGTGATCAAATATCCCGTATATCCGAAGTTCGCCAACCCCGCCGCTACATTTACCCCTGTACCAGAAAACGAATAGCTTAATGTATGAGCTTGAGAGAGTAATTCATATCCTGGTACTTGTAAACGCATCATTACCTCTCCAAATGCTGCAAAGTTCTTAGCCATGCTGATCAACTAACTTTTTCATCTTTTCGAGGAGCTCACGTACATCATTTACTTTTGTTTTTCCTGTTTTCTGGTCAATGATTGACGAATAAACATGCGGAATAATTTTTGGGACGTCGGCTTCCAAAGCAATACGCAAAATTGTTTCAAAGTTTTCTTTATCAATTCCTCCAGTTGGCTCTAAAGCGAATTCTTCTTCCCCGCAAGCGTGTGCCACAGCTCGGAATTCCTCTTCATAGCTTAACCCTTTCATAGGAAAATACTTGAGCGCGTTTCCTCCCATATCACGTACTAGGGCAATAGCTGTTTTGACTGGTACAATAGCTTGTTCATTATGCGCTGCGCTAACTGGGCCAGTCGAAATATTTACGTAGCCGACTTTGCCGGTTGGGGATACTAAACTATTAATCCAGCTATCCTTTTCACCTAGATTAGCACGTGTTGCTCCAACAGCAGGAAATACTTGATTAATATGGCTGCCAGCATAATTCTTTGCAATTTCTGCTACTACAGCTGCTTGACGATTGTCTCCAGCACCTAAACCAATTGATACTGCTCCATCAATTTCCTTTCCGTATTCTTTCATTGCTTTTACTGCTTCTTCTACAGTAGAATAATCCTTGGATAACACGCCTACTAATACATGCCCTTCTGCAGCCTCAAATACTTCTTTGGCATTTTCGACACTGTTTGCTAATACGTTTAATGCTGCACGCTCTTTATAAAAACGTTTTGTAATGTTTGACATGTCAGTTTCCTCCTACAATTTCGCGTATTCTAGACTCAATTACATGTATATCATCGCCCTTTAAAGGTCTTGGGTCGATGTCAAAATATCCTTGTCTTATCCCGTAATCACGTGTATAAATAGCAATTTCACCTTCACTCAACTCTTTTACAACTTCTTCTGCAGTTATATTAGCCTGTTCTGGAATGATTTGAATTCTAGCACGGAATATAGCTCGGCCTGCCTCATCTTGAACAATTGTTACGTTAACGCCTTCTATGTCTTTTAATGACAGTAGCGCTTGTAAACTCTCTTTTTCTTTTGCACTTTTATCTTTCTTTTCTCCATACTCATCAAGTGCTTGAAGTAACCCAAATATTGTTTCCTTTCCTACTTTCATACTTCTTCCAATACAATGTAGTTGAACTTTCAGCCATTCGATATATTTACGTTCACCTCCAACAATTCCAGAAGTTGGTCCTTCAATTGCTTTTGAGCCACTGTAGATTGCAAGGTCTGAGTACTTTACATATTTTTGAAGGTTTTCTTCTGCGGCAGCATCCACAATTAACGGAACATTGTTTTCCTGTGCAATTTCCCACGTTTCTTCCACAGAGATCATATTTTTTTGAACTGTATGATGAGATTTCACATAAAGAATGGCGGCTGTGTTTTCAGAAATCGCTTCTTCAATATGAGTTGCTCTTCCTTCATTAGCGTAGCCAACTTCAATAAGCTTTCCTCCACCTAAATAAACCATTGTTTCAACTGGTGCCCCGTATTGTACGTTATGACCTTTCAGAATAATAATTTCTCTTTTAGGAATTTCTTCTTGATGAAGACGCTCGCTCTTGCGGCGATTTCCCTGTGTAACAAGAGCAGCTACAGAGAGAGCAATTCCACTTGAAGCTGAGTTAACAACCACACCTGCTTCTGCTCCTAAGATCTCAGCAATATAATCGCCTGCTTTATCAACTAAATCAGCGATTTCAACGTAATTTTGTCCTCCTTTTTTCATTGCATCCATTACTGTATCAGTCGGTGCTGATACACCTAAAATACTCATTCGACCGCTCGCGTTAATTACTCGTTTCAAGCCATATTTAGCATTCAATGAACGTTCCATTTACAACTACTCCTTTTGCTTTAATTATTTGCTTACCTTCTCTCTTCTCTCCTTCGGAATCAACAAACAGAACAGGCTTGTCTTCTATAGTAAAAAGAGTTAAATTGGCACGGTCTCCAACTTGTATCCTTCCTAGCTCCGGTCTATTAAGCCACTTTGCCGCATTAACAGTAACGCCATTTACTACTTCTTCAAGGCTGTATCCTAAATAAAGAAATTTAGATAATACATGAGCTAAGCTGTATACAGGCCCATTTAGTCGATTCTTCCGATAAATATCTGTGCTAATTGTATTGAATTTAACATTATGTTTTTTGGCAGCTTCTGCTACTTGAAACGAAAAACTTGCATTTCCGTGCCCTACATCTAAATGAACACCTCGTTGGATGGCCTCCATTAGGAGTGGAAGCGGCTTTCCTTCATCATCAAATAGATTATTAGCTTTTCCATTCAAATAGTGAGTAATAATGTCTCCTTTTTCTAGAATCGAAACAACTTCCTCAATAGCAGGAGGACCAGACCCGACATGAACCATTAATGGAAGTGAAATTTTACTAGACATTTTTCGAGCAAAATATAAAGGCTCAATACCGCTTTTACCTACTACACTTTTGCTTATACGGGCTTTTAAACCTACAATATTGTTTCTATATGCCTTCATGGCTTCAAAAATGTTTTCCGCTTTTAGCCAGTCCATATTTGAAAGCTCATCTGTGCGTTTTAAACCAATATGTGAAATGTTTAAAAACGCTAACAAATTAGTTTTTGCTGCATATTGGCTTTGAATTAAATCTGCTATTTGATCAGCACCGCAGCTTCCTGCATCCACTAGTGTTGTTACTCCTTGCTTCACTCCTATCTCGTCTATCTCATCTCCATATGGTTCGAAATCTGGAAACGCATGAACATGTAAATCAATCCATCCGCTGGATATGTAGGTTCCTGAGTAATCATAAACAAGCGGTGCTTTTCCTTCACCAGCTTTTGCTATCTCAGAGATTTTTCCATTTTCTATAACAATATCAAACTCTTTTTCAGTGACCGATTTGACATTCCTTAATAGAAACCGATTCTTCATTTCGTTCACTCCTCTTATGGTGGCGCTTACACTAATATTAATTATTTTTCTGTTCTTACAAATGTAGAATAACATAAAGAAATAAATAAGTAAATATAACGTTATAATGTTTAAGTTTAAAAAAGATAAAAAGCGACCAATAGCCGCTGGTTTTTATCTTTTCTTGAATATATATGTCACTTTTGTTAATTCTTCCGATATGCTCCATAGCCTTTCAGCTACGTCCGGTTTGAATAAAACATCTCCCATTCTATCTTTTGCAGGATATCCTTTTTTAGCATCTTTTCCGTCTGGCCCAATATATGTACCGCCTTCTATTGATTCAGTGGCTGCATAAAGAGTAGGCAGCGCGCCCATTTCTGCAGATTGACTAAATAGCTTGACTAAAAATTTCAGCAAGCCGTTTGGCTCTTTACCTGAACCTCGTGATAATAGGTTAGTATTTGAAATACCCGGATGTACCGCAGCACTAATTGTCGTCGATCCAGCTGCTTCTAAGCGGTTTTGCAGTTCTTTAGCAAACAATAGGTTGGCGAGTTTACTTTGCCTATAGAACTTCATTGGACTGTAGCCTTTTTCCCCGTCTAGATTATCAAAATAGATTTTTCCAGAATTAGCAGCTATACTGCTTACCGTTACGACTCTTGAATGTGGAGTTGCCATTAGTAAAGGAAGCAGCAAACCCGTAAGCGCAAAATGTCCTAAATGATTACAGCCAAACTGCAGTTCAAATCCGTCTTTCGTTTTGCTGTGAGGCGGAACCATCACGCCTGCATTATTAATGAGAAGATCCAAAGACGAGTATTGTTGAAGAAATTGATTAGCAAAATGCCGAATAGAGCTCAAGTCACTGAGATCTAATGACATAATAGTCACTTTAGCATTTCCGTTATCCGCTTTAATTCTCTTCTTAGCTTCTTTCCCTTTTTCCTCATTACGCACAGCAAGAATGATTTCTGCTCCGCGAGCTGCTAGAGCCCTTGCTGCTTCAAATCCAATACCGCTGTTTCCTCCCGTTATAAGAGCTGTTTTTCCCGTTACACCGGGCATTCGTTCAGCTGTCCATTTTGTTATCATATAGGTTCTCCCTTTCAGCTATAGCTGTTTTTCTAAAATTCACGCGTCTAAGTCACACTAAATTAACGTTTTTTTAAAATTAAGGTATGTATAAAGTATAATGTCTTCAAAACAAAAGGGACAAGCTTTTTCAAAGCTTGTCCCTTTTGTTTGTTTATGTGGTTCGCGGAGAATCGTAGCGTCCAAACCAGTCGTATCGGTTTGTGGAAACCCATTTGTATAGCGGACTAAACGCTTTGTTCATTAATGGTAAATGCAAAAGCACACCTATTGGGAATGTAAGAGGCAAAACAGCTAAAAGCCGTCTGACCGTTTCAAATCCTGCTAGAACTTCCCCTTTTTTGGTCACCATATGAATTTGATCATATAAGTCTCTTCCCTCTTCTTTTAAGTAACTATACTCCGTTCGTTCAATGTATTGAACTGGAATCCACTGAATTTGGTTCGTCCAGTCCAGCGCTTTAATTATTTTTTTTACGTTGTAACATAAAGGACATTGCGCATCAAAAAATACTTTGTGTTTCATTGTTTCCACCTTTCTTCTTTTGTTTCTTTTTCCTTAATTTATAAATACCCTTTTCTCCTTTTTAATAACCACTATTGGGAGGCACTTCTTGTGCATCCTGGCTTTAAAACAAACATTTTTTGTGGGGTTTCTTTTGTGAAGCCGCGAAAGAAGACAGGATTTTTTTATAAAATATCACTTTTTTGGTTTAAAGCACTAAAAACATGTTAGAATAGATTTCATATTGATTTGAAGCAGTAGGTGCACGCATTTAGTCACATACTAAAAAGGACTAAATAAAGGTAATGATAAAAGGTAAAGGTAATGTCTTCATAAACTTATCATGGAAGTAGGTTTATAAATAACGAAGAAAAAAGGAGGAACGGGTGGTTACTTTTATCCCTTTCATATAAGCTTTTTTACGTAAGGATGTGTAAACGATGAAAAATAAGTACATGCTGTCAGCTTCAGGTATGTATATTAACTACTTTCTACTGGGCATGGTCAATATCATGCTTGCATCAAATATGTCATTTTTGACAAAACAATTAAATACCGACGGTGCTGGAATCAGCTATATCATTTCTGCTATCGGAATTGGAAAATTGCTTTCGTATTCTCTATCAGGCGTCTTGTCTGATAAAGTCGGACGAAAGCCTTTGATTATTGTTTCGTCTCTGACGATGGCGATTTTTTTAATAGGAATTCCATTATCGCCAAATTATCAAACAGCCTTTATCTTTGCTATTATCGCTGGTATTGCAAACTCTGCTATGGATGCTGGAACGTACCCTGCTTTGATTGAGGTCTTTCCTAAATCTTCAGGCTCAGCCAGTGTTCTTGTAAAAGCATTTATTTCTGCAGGAGCGGCACTTCTGCCGTTTATGATTGCCTTTTTTGCAGATCGTGATTTGTTTTATGGGTATGCTTTTTTTCTTCCTGCTCTTATTTATTTACTAAATATGATCTTTATGTTCAAACTGTCTTTTCCCAATCATAAACGCGAACAGAGTACAGTTCAACAGCAAAATACAGCAGAGAATAAATTTATCTCTGCTCCTAAAATGAAACAAGAAGGAATTGCTCTTATTGTGATTGGATTTACTTCTACAGCGCTTTTTACGGTGGCTCAAATTTGGCTCCCTACTTATGGTCAACAAGTATTAGGTATGGCTGAAAGCAGCTCGGTCCGCCTTTTAAGCTACTACAGCATCGGAGCTTTAATCTCTGTTTTAGTATTAGCTGTATTATTAAGCAAAGTGCTTCGTCCTGTAACGGTTATTCTCGTTTACCCGATGATTACCCTTATAGCCGTACTTACGCTTCTTTTTGTTAAAGTACCTGCTATTGCAATTGCAGCTGCTTTTTTCATGGGATTTTCTACGGCTGGAGTCTTTCAATTAGCGATTACTGTTATGACCGAGCTTTTCTGGAACAAAAAAGGAACGGTTACTGGAATTGTAGCGACGGCTGCTGGACTAGCTGCTATTTTATTGCCTTTAGCAACAGGGCTTATGTCTAAAACGGGACATATTTCAATTATCTTTATTTTTGATGCGATGCTTTCAGTAGTAGGTATGGCAGCGGCAGCTTTTGTTAATTACCGCTACCGCAAAATTTTAAATAAAACACGCAGCGAACAAATTCAAGAAACAGCCTCATAAAAAAGAGGCTGGGGCAAAAATATTTTAGAGAAAGTAAAAAAAACGAACCATTAATCAATGGTTCGTTTTTTTGTTATAAAGTGGAACAGATCAGACCCCGCAGGAGCGCAAACGACGAGGAGGCTCATCGGCCACCCGCGGAAAGCGAAGACTTGTACGGAAATCAACTGCGGTGGCACAAGCAATCCATACGAGCTCATGTATACTATTTGTCCGCCTTTAGATTGAATTAATTTGGTAATGTCTCAACCTCTTCTTAACTTTTCTTTTCAACTCATTTTCTCAGCTGATTTTTGCTTCATAAACAGGAACATCACACCTGAAATAACCGCGAAAACAGCTAAAATGTAAAAAGTAGAAGGCAGCGGAATCACGCTGACTAATGACCCCATAGCTAAGCTGCTGACAACTGCTGAAGTTTGTATAGCCGTCATATATGCCGTTGTGGCTAGTCCAATTTGACGCGGAGCCAGTGACTGAGCATACACCATTCCCACTCCCATTGTAGCGGACAGAATAAAAGCATAAAATACTTGAAGCACAATTAACCCACTCAGCGGTAAATGAAGGCTCGTTAAAATAAAATAAAGCACTTGGCAAGCAATTCCAATGATAAAGAATCGTTTAACTCCGATCTTATCAGAAAAATAGCCCCCTAACGGCATAAATACTAGCTCAAAAACAGATGTAACGGTAAAGAGAATCCCTACAATCGAAACGGATTGTTTTAACGTATCCGTTATGTAGAGCGGCAAATACATAGAACGCCCGGAATCACCCGCAAAAATGAAAAGAGCTGCTACGAATACAGCTATTAATATAGAAGGTATACCGGCTGGCGCTTTTGAAGATGCATGAGCTGAAGTTTGAGGCATACTGTCTTCTTTAAGCGCAAAAAGAACCCACCCTAAAGTTGCTAGCGATAACAACCCTGATAATAAAAATAAAAGAGTATACCCTCCGTGGTCAATAATTAAAGCGCCAAGCATAGGTCCAAAAATATAGCCTTGTGAAAAAGCCATTCGCACGGTACCAGTAATCGTACCTGCCTGCGATTTGCTTTCTTGCTTTTTAACAATAAAATCATTCAGCAGGGCAAAGAAAAAAGAAAACGCATTAAACCCTCCTATAGCAAGTAAAATGAGTGCTATTGTATAAGAATGCGTAAACGCTAACGGCACTCTTGAAATGGTTCCAATCAGTAACGCCCAAATAATAAATGGCTTTCGTTTCCCCCATTTGTCTGATAACGAAGCTAAATAAAACGATACGATTAAACCAATAATGCTCATTGGCACAAATAAAAATCCTGCTTGAAAAGAAGTGGCATGCAATGTATTTGTTGCCCAAACCGTTAAATAAGGCATAAAGCCGCCAACGGATAATCCAATAATAAATAATGAAATAAAAATCGTTCGAAAATCCCGGTCTGTAAACACAATCTTTATGCCTGATACAAACGAATTTTCTATTTTCGACATAAACTCATTTCAACCCTTTCTATCCAGCTGTCAAACGTTCCATTTCCGCAAAAAAAATGCACCTTTCTTCAAGAAAAAGTAGAAGAAAGGTGTGTAAATGAAGGTTATTTTCCAATTTGTACAGCAATTTTTTCTTTTTGTTCTTCTTTGCTGATAAGTTCTTTGAATTTGGTCAAAAGAGGTGCTTTTAATTCTTCATCTTTTAATGCAAAAGCAAGAGTCGTAAAAATAAAATCTAACTTTTCTCCTGCATCATAACGTTCGCCCTCGAATTCGTAAGCATAAATAGAACGGTCTATATTCATACGCTGAATAGCATCTGTTAGCTGAATTTCCCCGCCTTTTCCAGCTTCCTGCGTTTCAAGATAATCAAAAATGTCAGGTGTAAATACATAGCGTCCAATAATTCCTAAATTAGACGGAGCTTCTTCGACTGATGGTTTTTCTACAAAACCATTCACTTCGTATAACCGGTTTTTATTTGCTTTTGGATCTATAATCCCGTAACGGTGAACGGATTCTTCCTCTACGCGCTGTACGCCGATAACCGATGATCCCGTTTGATTATACTGGTCAATCAGCTGTTTTAAACAAGGCTGATCTGGGTCTGTTAAGTCATCTCCAAGTAAAACTGCAAACGGTTCGTTTCCAATAAACTGTCGAGCACAGCCAATTGCATGGCCAAGGCCCTTCATTTCTTTTTGACGAACGTAATGAATATTCGCTAATTCAGAGATATGCTCCATTTCTTCTAATAGTTCAGTTTTTCCCTTTTGATGAAGCAAGTGCTCCAGTTGAATATTGTGATCAAAATGATTTTCAATTGCTTGTTTCCCGTTTCCTGTAACAATTAAAATATCTTCGATTCCTGATTTTAAGGCTTCTTCTACAATAAATTGAATTACGGGCTTATTTACAATTGGAAGCATTTCTTTTGGGATAGATTTTGTAACGGGTAAAAAACGAGTACCTAACCCTGCTGCTGGTATAACTGCTTTTTTTATAGTCTGCATATTATATTTACTCCTCTCTGTTAGTTATCTAGCTGCCTTACATCTATTACGCTTTGACAGGCACCACATTGAAAATTTCTTTCACTCCTTGCTTGTATCCTCCCGCTGAGCGAAGTGATTCTCCAATTTGTTGTGCATGCTGTTTATATGTGTGAGTAGTTAAAACGTCGTTAACTGTCTTTTTGATTAGCTCAGCAGATACATTATTTTTATCTAATTTTACACCTGCTCCTAACTCCTGCACGCGATCGCCAACCATAAATTGATCCACTGCCATTGGAATAACGACAAGGGGCGTATCGTAGTATAAACCTTCACTGCTGCTGTTCATTCCGCCGTGAGTAATGAATAAATCCGCACGTTTTAAAATTTCTAGCTGCGGTACGTATTGTTTCACAACGAAGTTTTCTGGAATGTGTGCTAATTCTTCAGGTTTGGTATTTTTACCAATAGATAAAATAACTTTACCCTCAAAATCTTTTAATGCTTCTACACATAAGTTATAGATTTCTAGCTGCTGATTAAAAATAGTTCCCATAGAAACAAAAATAATTTTTTCATTTTCATTTTGTAAGTAAGAAGGATCTTCAATGTCTAATCGTTTAACAATTGAAGGACCAATAAACTTGTACTCACTCGTAAATTCAGATACGTTTGGCTGAAAGAATTCTGACGTAAATACTAGCGTAATATCCCCTGGATTCGACATAATGTCAATGGAATCTTTTAACTGAGTATTATATTGGTTGTTGAACTTATTTAATGATTTTTCGAATTGAGGATAAAAGGAAGATTGGTCAGGTTCTGTTTGACCACTTGGCATCATACAAGTTGCTAACTCCTTATTTAACGCAAATGTTGTACAAAGAGAAACCTTCGGAAGCTGAAGAAGGTCGGCCACAGCGGAACCTGCTAAAAGGTGATAATCATAAAGTACATAATCATATGTTTCATGTTTCGTTTCACTCATAATTTTAGTAATAATATTTTCAGATTCATTTAAAAACAAATTCATTATTTCATAGCGGTCATAAGACTCTTCATTTGTCATCCGGTTGCTCATATCAAGACTTGGACGAAAATCTTCGTATTCACGAAATTCCGCGCCTGATTTCCGAATTTTTTCAGCATAGTCTTCAATGCCATAATAGACGACCTTTTCCCCTTGAGCCATCAACTCTTTTACAATTCCTAAAGAAGGATTCACATGTCCTTCACCTGGAAAGCCTATTACTAATACTTTTCCCATAACATTCATTCCTTTCACTTAGTTAATAATTAAATCACTTAATTGTTAATTTAGTAAATTTATTGTATAGAAACTGAATTTACTATAAATTATCTTTATCGTAAAGTCATTAAGCGTTTTCAACTAAAAAAAGGTTAAATAGGCTCATTTTGGAATATAGTTATAAATTAACTCAAGAAAAACAAATATTGTAAAATTTATCTCGTTTGTAAATAGATGTATGCGCTTCATTATGATGCAAATAAAAAACACACCTCACTAAATCAAGCAAGAGGTGTGTTTTTTATTTAAAAGTTGTATAACTCCCATATATCTGAGGTTTCTGAACCAATATACCAAGCTGCCGCCCCACCTAAATGATAGTCATTAATTAATTTAACCCGGCGCTGCATAGATGCTTTGTCTTCGAGCCATATTTGATGCTTCGTACCATTTTCCGTGTATTCTACATAGTACTGTGAGGCTTGGCTATCCCATTTTTCAGCTAACTTTTTAGAAGAGATAACAGCTTCGGCTTCTTTCATCGTTAAGTCTTTTGTGACAACTTTTTTGGTCGATAGGTCCGTTTTCCATTCTCGCGTATAAAAAGGAACTCCCAGAAGGATTTTGTGTGCAGGTACATCTTTCATAAGAAGTTGTGCGCCTTCTTTCACCCAAGGCAGTGAAGCAACAGATCCTGGAACCTGACTTCCTCCCCAGTGTTCTTCATATCCCATCATAATGACATAGTCTGCCACTTGACCAATCTGTTTCCTATCAAAGCTTCCCGACCAAAAAGGATCATTATTTTCTCTTGTTACGTCTACTGAAATAGTCATACCATGAGGTTTTAACACTGCTTTTAATTCTTTAATAAATAAAACAAAATCTTGTTTGTTTTTGATATTAATGTTTTCAAAGTCAACATTGATCCCATCGCTGTTTGTTTTTACTAGCGAACTTTCTATTGATGATACAAGCTTTTTCCGCTTTGCTTTATTGCTTAGCACATCACTTGTAAGTACATCATCAAAATTGTTGCCAATAAGCGGCCAGACTTTTTTGCCGTTTTTATGAGCCGTTTGAACATATGATTCATTTATAGAAGATGAAACAACTTTGTCATTCGACGTTAGCGTAAACCAACGAGGTGAAACAACGTCTAAATTCTTTTGCTTCATCGATTCTGTATAGCCTGCTGTTTTTTCATTAAAGCTCCAACCCATAACTACAGGCTGATGCTTCTTTTGCACTAAATCAGATTTTTTGATCCAGCCCTTTTTCCCTTCCAAAAGCTGTACTTGTATATAGTAATCAGGAATAATAAGCGTTTGTCCGGGCTTAATATTTGTTGAGGATAGCTGATTTAACTTTGTTAATTCATTTGCTTTTACACCGTACTTTACGGAGACTTTCCAAAGCGTATCTCCTGATACTACTTTATGTAACAAGCCTTTTGGTGGTATTTTCAGCGTTTGCCCTGGAATCAGCTCCGTCTTTTTTAGCTGATTTTGTTTTATTAGATCACTGACTGTTACACCGTATTGCTTAGCTAATAACCATAGTGTATTTCCCGGCACTACCGTATGAGTAGTAACCTGAGCTGCATCTCCAGCTTCAGATGAAATGACAGGAAATTCTTCTCCTTTTTTCACTGTCTGCATAACAGAAGAATGTAAGGAAGGAGAACGATATACGTTTACGTTGTCACCTTTGACAGTGCCCACTGAAGAAGCAGCGGCTCCTTTACTCATCGGGGCCAATCCTCCACTGAAAAGACAGAGAACGATCAGGCTCATACATATTTTCTTCATTTTATAATTTCGCCTCCCCACTTTTTGACATCACCTGTCTAGTTTACTACTCCTATAAGATAGAATCCTAGAGGTACATTGTGGTAAAGAAACGTCTGGGTATACGTGAAATACAAATAAAAAAGCTTACCGTCCGATGACGATAAGCTTTCGTTTCTTATGCATTTCCCACTACATTTTGATCCTTAATATCCATATCAATTGTATTAGCGGTACTGGAACTGCTTGTAATATTCATAAAATTCCCTGTGTTCCCGCTGCCAGAACCGACTGTTGTAAAAGCTGTACTTTTTGGCTTAATAGCCAGACAATCACCAAACTCCACTGAAGATGAAACCAATACATTCGAGATATTTACGGCTCCTACTACCGATGGCATCTGCCTCTCCTCCTGTTCATTATCTATCTGCTATATGATATGAGCAGAAGGTCAAAAAGTAGCTTTTTCATCTTTTTAATTTTATTAAGGATCAATTCGTTTATACCTTGATTCTGCAAACATATATACTCCGTATGCCATAAGCCCGATTGATACGATAGCCAGCAGTATAGACCCAAAAGGACGCTGTGCTACTTCAGCAAGGGCTCCATCTAATCCTTTCGTTTCGTCTGGATCCGCTTGAAGAGCCGTGCGAATAAGAAAGAAACCAATAATGCCAAAGACGATACTTCGAGCAATAATACCTGCTTTTCCAATATGCCCGCTCCATCGCCACTCTTCTTTTGACATTTCGTTTTTCTTTAGTTTTTTTAAGAAGCGTCCTGAAAGAGCCCAATATACTTGTCCAATCCCAAAGATAATAACGCCGATACCTGTAAGCGCAATGATGGTTTGCCCAAAGGGATAAGATAACAGCTTGGCTGATACCGTTTGATAATGCTTACCTGAGGTATGAACGTGAGCATGAAGCAAAATTTTCACCGAACTCGCACAAAGACTAATATAAAACGTCGCTACAACTAAATAGCCCAAACGAGTGAAAACGCCTTTTACCCCATGCCCAACGTGGTGAGGATCAAAAATAGCAGAAATGATTTGCCAAAACGCATATCCACTTAAACCTACTGCCAAGACAATTAAAATCAAAAATCCAAACGGCTGCTTTGCAATTGTGTGCAGGGCTCCTTGAGAAGTAACTAAATCGCCTTTTAATCCGAAAGCTGTCTGAATCGCTAATATACCGATGATAAAATAGACCACACCTTGAGCCACATGACCAAACCGTGAAAAACGTACGACAAATGGCTTAGTACGTTCTTTTAAGCGATGTAACTTTCGACCAAACGTATCTTTTTTAACAAATGGAGATTCACCCATACGTTTCCTCCTGCTTTTTGAAAACAAACTTTATTTTATAAAACACCTGAAAATAAGCGTGCAAATGACTCTTTCGAACGTTCTACTAAGCTTCGCTTGTAAAATGCTACTGGTTTGATCAAATGACTGTCTTCAATATCTTCTTCGTAATTTTTGATGAGCGTTTGAATCGTCTCTCCTTCAATTAAAAATGCATTAACTTCAAAGTTCAGATGAAAACTTCTCATATCCATATTTGCAGTACCGACCGAAGCCATATCTCCGTCTATAATCACAATTTTTTGATGCAAAAACCCTTTTCTATACGAATATACTTCAATTCCACATCGAAGAAGTTCAGCAAAATATGACCTAGTTCCATATTGAGTCAGAAAGCCATCATTAATTTCGGGTACCATAATCCGTACCTCTACACCTTTTCTAGCCGCAATACGAAGGGCGGTTCTTATGGCTTCATTTGGAACAAAATAAGGAGTTGAAATCCAGATTGATTTCGTCGCGCTTGTAATCATAGTATAGTAATAATCACTCATATTTTCCTGCGTATCTGGCCCTGTCGCCACCACTTGCACAAAGCCTTCTCCTTCAACAGGATGAGGCTTTGTATACGCTTCATCGTTAATTAAGCATTCCCCAGAAACGTATTCCCAATCGAACATAAAGATCGAATGCAAGGTTTGAACAGATTCTCCTTTTAGCATCAGATGAGTATCTCTCCAAAAACCAATTTTTTTGTTTTTTCCTAAATACTCATCCCCAACATTCAATCCCCCTACAAAACCTACTTCCCCGTCAATTACGACTATTTTACGGTGGTTTCGAAAGTTGAATTTTTGATTGAAAAATCCATACTTAATAGGTAAGAAAGGATGCACTTTAATATTCGCTTTTTTCATTCGTTTAATATCTGAACCCGATAGTGTAAAACTTCCCATTGTATCGAATGTAAAGCGCACTTCTATACCTTCGCTTGCTTTTTTTATTAAAATATCAATGATTTCTTTTCCTAGAGAATCTGAGTGAAACATATAGTATTCCATATGAATAAACTGTTGTGCTGATTGCAGATGCTTTTTGATTTCATTAAACGTTTCTTGCCCGTTCTTAAGGACGTAGGTTTTTGTATGAACATTCATCTTTGTCAAAGATACACATTGAAGATACTGAGCAAAGTAACGCTGATGCGATTGAAGCGGCGATAGATCAGGCGTCGTTTCTTTGTCTGCCATCTTTCTAAGCATCTCTCGGTTATGCATACGCTTTTTTTTAAACATATGCCCCTTTAAATAGAGCTGTCCTGAATACAAATAAAAGAAAAAACCTGCAACAGGGAAGAAAAAGAGGACATACATCCAAACCAACGTACTTTCAGGCGTTCGATTTTCAAGCATAAGTGAATACATACAAATGAAAATGATGACACCATATAATCCAACTAAGGCATACTTCCAATGAACATCAATAGAGGTAAAAAAGAAAGCATAAATGGAAAGTAAAATAATAAATAAAAAAATAAAGTCCAACCGGCGTTTTTTCATAAAAGCTCTCCTAAAAACAAACTGTATTGTATCACTTGTCTATCTTTCATATGAGGTAGTATATGGAATACACAGAATTCTTATCATGCATGCTACCTAAATTGTACATATATTTGCACAAAAAGCAGTTTAGCCGCTTAAGCAACTAAACTGAACTACCTTAGACAAGCATCATTCATATACCTATACCCTGGATGGTAAAACAAAAAACCTCCTTACGGGGAGGTTTTTTGCTTCACACGCATGACGATGTCTTTTTATAAGTTGGTATAACCGGACTCTTTTTCTTTTTTAGGCCAAACGAAATTAGAAAGAGATAATAAGAAATCAATTCCTACAATAACTGTCCAAAATTCCACTACATTTTGCAGCACGTTGGTTTTTCCATTTGGTACTATATACATCATCGCCGCTAAAAGAGCTGCTCCAATAGCGTAAGCAACAAGATGCTGTAGCCATGACTTAAAATAATGCTTTGCATATTCTTTTCCATAGCGCCTACGGGGTTTTTCTCCGCTTTTCATCACATAATATTGAAAGCGTTCGTCTGCCCATTGAATCATACTTTTTCCAAAAGCGATCGAAATTCCAATATACACGGCTGCAATAGCGTGAGCATAGGTCGCTGTAGCACCTCCGTAAAGGTCTACGCTCGTCACAATCAGAAGAAAAAAATCAACAACAGGTGTTAGAGCTAAAATAAAAAAACTGAGCTTTTGTTTTTTAAACATATACCTTGCTGCTAATCCTAAAAGGATGACTATCCAAAAAGCGATTTCACATGCAATAATCATCCAGGCTATTAAGTTCAAATAATCCCCTCTCTTCCTCTCGTTCAACGAATAGACAATTGGTTTTAAGTGAAAAATTTTTATGCATAAGTTTATTTTTATGTATATACATCCTGCTTCATAACCTTACGTCTTATTCCATCCTCAGCTGAGTTCTAAAATTCGTTGAACCGTATTTGCTAGGCGGATCTTTTAAATCGATATCTATAATATTCCGAGCTCATTCCTACCCCGACTCCAATCGAATAAGCCAGTATATCGCTCCATAAGAAGCCATACCCCAGAATGAGCCCTCCTAGCGCAGTCTTTCTTATGTCATCAATCCACCGAGCGTGATACAACTGTGTAAATTCAATGAAGTAACAAAACACTATAGCAAACATACCAGTCATTTTTATCCTCCATGCAGGAAACAAAAAACCCGCGCTGACAAAAATCATTAAGGCCCATAACGAATCTCCCGCATATATATTTACGATGTGAGGAAGATACGCGGTAAGTTTTCTTGATAAAAGGCCTGCTCCCATGATCCCAAAAGCTAGAAGAAGATATACCCATCTATTTCTTTTATTCATTTCAAACTCCTTTTTTCTTCTTAAATACTCCGTAGCAATAAGCCTTCACTGTATAATTTTATCAGAACCGCAGACTGTTAAATACCGCTTTTTTTCATTTTTTACAGCTTCCCCCTACGTATATATGACAACTGTCATGGTTTCTATATGACACGTATGTCTTAAATAGTCAGAAAAATCTCTTTATACTGAGGGTAATATACGGTGATGAAAGGAATTTCATATGACTATACAAAAACAAAAGAATTTACGAAAACAAGTTGCACCTTTTGAAAAAGCAGTAATGAAAGACAGCATAAGACAATTGATTAATACTTTTTTACCTTTTTTCACACTGTGGTTTCTCGCTTATGAGAGCCTATCAATTTCTTATTTTTTAGCATTTCCGCTAACTGTTATCGCAGCAGGATTTTTAGTAAGAATATTCATTATTTTTCATGACTGTTGTCACTACTCTTTCTTTAAAAGTAGACAACACAATAAAATTCTCGGAACCATTACCGGTGTCTTAACGATGTTCCCTTACAGTCAATGGGGACATAGCCATGCAATTCACCATGCAACAAGCAGCAACTTAGATAAAAGAGGTACGGGTGACATTTGGGTGTTAACCGTAACAGAATATAAAGAAGCTTCTATTTGGAAAAAAATCGCTTACCGTATCTATCGCAATCCGTTCATTATGTTCGGCGTGGGACCTATATATGTATTTTTGATTACAAACCGATTCAATCAAAAAAATGCGAAGAAACAAGAAAGAATGAATACGTATCTTACAAATGTATTGATCGTTGCATTAGCAGCAGCGACCTGCTGGTTGGTAGGGTGGCAGGCGTTCCTATTAATTCAAGGACCGATTTTCTTCATTTCAGGTTCAATTGGAATTTGGCTGTTTTATGTACAGCATCAGTTTGAAGATTCTTATTTTGAAGAAGATGAGCACTGGGATTATGTAAAAGCTGCCGTTGAAGGAAGTTCATTTTACAAGCTTCCAAAACTATTGCAATGGCTAACAGGCAATATTGGGTTTCACCATGTACATCATTTAAGCCCAAGAGTGCCAAACTATAAGCTTGAAGCTGTTCATCAACACACGCAGCCTCTTCAAAATGTACCAACCATTACACTCGCAACAAGTCTTCGCTCTCTTCGATTCCGTCTATGGGATGAAGAAAACAAAATGTTTGTGAGCTTTAAAGAAATAAAAACACGCTCAGCTGCACCAAAAGCAAGCAGAATGTCATCTCAAACAAAAGCAGAACTTTAATAAAACAAAACAGTCAAGCTTTCAAAAGCTTGACTGTTTTATCTATCTCTCTAAACTTATTTCGTTCTACTTTGTGGTAAACTAATAGTGTATTTTAACAAGTAAACGAGGTTCTTTATGAAAAAATATACGTTTTTCCAAAAAATCACTGGGCTATCTCCGTACATATGGACGGTATTTGTCATTCTACCATTTTATTTTATTTTACAGTCTTCATCCATGAATCACATTATTGTTGGTTCGTTACTCACCATCTTATTTTTTATTTTCTATCGTTTTGCGTTTGTTTCAACAGGCAAGTCCGTTTACGTATGGACGGCTTTGTTAATCGTTATTTCCTTAGCCCTGACAACTATTTTCAATTATATTTACTTTGCCTTTTACTTTGCTTTTTTTATCGCTTATTTTATTGGAAATATCCAAAAACGACTCGCTTTCTTCACTTTGTATGCTGTTCATTTAATTAGCACCGTTATTTCGGTAAACTTTAACGTTGTTATGCAAGAAGAGATCTTTTTAAAACAGCTGCCTTTCATTTTTGTAATTTCCATCAGTGTGATTGTACTGCCATTTAGCATTTATAATCGGAAGAAGCGAGACCGGCTGGAAGAACAGCTTGAAGATGCAAATAAACGTATTTCTGAGCTTGTAAAACAGGAAGAACGCCAGCGGATAGCTCGCGATCTGCACGATACGTTAGGACAAAAGCTGTCTCTTATCGGTCTAAAAAGTGATTTAGCAAGAAAACTTATTACAAAAGATCCTGAAAAAGCAAAATCAGAATTAAAAGATGTCCAGCAAACAGCGCGCACGGCTCTTAATGAAGTGAGAAACATGGTTTCTCAAATGCGTGGAATCCGCCTTAGTGAAGAACTAAAACGCGTTCAAGAGCTTTTAGAAGCTGCCGAAATTAAGTTTGTAGGAGAAGAAGCCATTTCATTAGAGAATGTGTCGTTGCTAATTGAAAATATTCTTAGCATGTGCTTAAAAGAAGCAGTAACCAATGTGGTCAAACATAGTCAAGCCACCGTTTGCACGATTACTTTACATCAGTCTGCAAAAGAAGTAGGCATAACGGTAGAAGACAATGGAGTTGGTATTAATACGAAGAAAACCTGCTGGAAAGGAAACGGTCTTTTAGGAATGAAAGAACGGCTGGAGTTTGTAAACGGCCATCTTGATATCTCCAGTCAAGGGGGGACGATTATTCATATTACAGTTCCAAACATCGTTAAACATATTAAGGAGGAACAATTATGATTCGAATTGTTATTGCCGAAGATCAGCAAATGATGTTAGGGGCTTTAGGCTCTTTGTTAAATTTGGAAGATGACATGGAAGTTGTCGGAAAAGCTTCAAATGGGGAACAAGCGGTATCACTTGCTAAGCAGCACCAGCCAGATATATGCGTAATGGATATCGAGATGCCTCTTAAAACTGGGCTTGAAGCTGCAGAGGAACTGAAAGATTTAAACTGCAAAGTCATCATTTTGACAACGTTCGCTCGCTCCGGCTATTTTCAAAGAGCTTTGAAAGCAGGCGTAAGCGGATACTTGCTAAAAGATAGTCCGAGTGAAGAACTCGCAAATTCCATTCGAAGCGTGATGGCAGGCAGACGCCTCTATGCTCCAGAATTAGTGGATGACTTATATAGTGAATCTACCAGTCCTCTTACAGCTAGAGAGAAAGAAGTATTAGCTCTAGTAGCTGATGGAAAAAACACAAAAGAAATTGCTGACGAACTATCTATTAAGACTGGAACGGTGCGCAATTATATTTCTACCATTCTGGACAAACTCGAAGTAAAGAACCGCATTGAAGCCATTACTCGCTTTAAGGAAAAAGGCTGGTTCAAATGAAAAAAGCATGCATCAAACCGAGATGCATGCTTTTTAAGCATTTGGCAATTTATCGTACCCTAATTTGTCGATGATCACAACATGCTCGGGGAATTCATCAAGCAGCTGTTGTTTTGTGAATAATTCAAAGTCACGGAAATCAAAACCTGGTGCGACCATGCATCCAACGAGAGAAAACGTATTCTCATTTGCCACAGAAGAACCAAAAATCGTATCTCTTGGAACTAAAAATTGAGGAACTTCTCCATTTTCTAAGTTTGTACCTAGTTTTACTTCTTGATAGGTTCCGTCGCGGTAAATAATATGAATGGTTAAAGGACTTCCCCCATGATAGTACCATAGTTCATCTGATTGCAGCCGGTGGAAATGCGATACATCTTGAGACCTTAATAAAAAGTAAATACTCGTGTATAGAAATCGTTTATCATCAAACTGCGATGACACTTCTTTATCAGAAATTTCATCATTGGAGCGATAGGTTTGTTTATAAAACCCTCCTTCTGGATGAGGCTGAAGCTCGAGCTTTGAAATCCAATATTCCCACTTACGTAAATCCATTACGTTCCTTCCCTTCCTTTTTCTTTTATCATTAACTACATCATAGTAAATCATTCTTTCTAACACAACAAACGGCTTCATTATTCCATCAGGAAAAATGAAGCCGCTACCACTGGTATTTTATCATTACATCCTACCCTTTCTGTTAGCACGGTTATATCTATACCTGCTAGAATGGCAGCGATGAAATAAATATGTCATATACAAATCTAACTGAAATCGATCTCCCTCAATGAAACATTGAAACGGCTGTTCTCTGCCTTGATCATTTTTTGCAGATGAACGCTGCTTAAACGGGACAATATTCATCTCTTTTCCCCCTCAGACAAATGTACTTTCTAGTGTAAATGCTGATGACAAACGTAATATTTTTTGATAAAAGTGAGGGCTGCCTGTGCATCTTGAATGCCAAGCTTTTTACAAACGCCAGCTAACATGAGCAGTTTGTACATAACCAGCTTTTGATTATTTGTTGCCAGTACGTAATAAACAATCGTATTAGCAACTGCCCGCGGTAATCTTATTTTTTTCAACTCATATAGCGCAACAGACGAAGACATGCCTGCTTCAGTTAAAATCTGCTCAGTTGTGTACGTCTCCAAATAGCGAGCAAGCTTTCTTTCTTTATCGTTAAATATACCTTTAGAATCGTTCATTTTCTCTCCCTCTGTTATTTTAATAATCCATTAAATGCTGCATTAATTAGCCATAATGCAATAGCTCCCCCTGATAAATAAGTGCTGAGATAGAATAATAATTCCATATACCTCCCTCCCATTTCTATCTTATCCCTTCATTTCCCTAGCTGCAGTGATATTCATCACAGGTAAAAAGTGTATTGTTGAGCTATTGAATAGCTCCGCAAAAGAGCTCGTGAGAAAGATCCCACGAGCTGCTTAGTTAGCATTTTCATTTTCGGATAAAGCGTTTAAAAATCATAATAATTAATAATACCACTACAATAACAAGCAAAAATTTCAACATGAGTTGTCCATCCCTTCAAATCAGTAAATCATCTTTCATTAGTAAGTAGTTACCCTGTTTCGTTTTTTATAAACTGCTTACCTACTTATTTCATGCCAAAAATTATATAATAGTAGAAAACCATCTAAAATAGCCCTACAAGTAAAACATAAATGGGAGTATAACCATGACTGACTATCTTCAAACATTTCTGCTTGAACATTTAGAAGCAGCTGGGTTTATCAGCATTCTCTTGAACATTCTTATTAGCATTACGGGCGTATTTCCAAGTGCACCCCTTACGTTCGTAAACGTAAAATTATTTGGTTTTTGGAACGGATTTTTACTTTCTTTTATTGGAGAAGTTTTAGGTGCAGCTCTCTCTTTTTGGCTGTATCGAAAAGGTTTCCGTACACTTGTTCATACAAAAACACTTTCTCGCTCCAAGTCGCTGAAACTGCTGCGCGTACAAGGGAAAGAGAGTTTTATATTGATTCTTTCTTTGCGTTTACTTCCCTTTGTTCCATCAGGCCTCATTACATTCTTCAGCGCTGTAGGAAAAGGCTCCTTTGCGGTATTCATTTCTGCTAGCGCACTTGGAAAAATTCCAGCGCTTTTTATTGAAGTTTATTCGGTTTATCATCTTTCACAAGGATCTATGCAAGGCAAAATAATTTTAATGGTTTTATCCATCATCTTACTTTTTTATATAAGTAAAAAATGGAAGAAAAAAGCTTAACAGACTATAAAAAGGGAAGACTATCTAAAAATAAGCAAAAACATTATCTTATGTAATAATAAGATAACGTATTGGAGATGGTCCATTGATTTTTCTGTTAGTTTCTGGAAGTGTCATTATTCCTATTATCATGCTCTTTTTCTCACTCAAATGGAAAGGAGCAGAGCTAGTTTTTAATACGCTAGCCCTTCTTTCAGCGCTAGTATTTGGAAATATAGCCGCTGCTTCTATCTATCGTATCTTAAAAAACCATGCTGTTTTTATGACGAGCATCCATGCAATCTTTTTAAATTCAGCTTTTTTATCAACCGGGGCATACCTTGGAATCTATGTATTGTATAAACTGTTAGCTCTGACCTTAAATGTAAAACAGCGTACTATGCAAAAATAGTACGCTGTTTTAAAATGCAGTTTATTTTATGATTCCAGTTGGTATGCATAAAGGTGAACCATCGACCGGATTTTGAATGATAGTTGAAGATAAATTAAACACATCTCTTATCATTTCTTCTGTAAATACTTGAGCAGAAGAACCTTCTTTGTAAATCTGGCCGTTTGAAATACTGATTAAATGGTCTGCATAGCGAGCTGCTTGGTTTAGATCGTGTAAGACCATCACAATTGTACAATTTCTCTTTTGGTTTAAAGAACGAAGAAGTTCAAGCACTTCAATCTGATGAGCTAAATCTAAATATGTGGTAGGCTCATCCAAAAGTAGAAGCTCCGTACCCTGCGCTAATGCCATTGCAATCCAGGCCCTCTGACGCTGTCCTCCAGAGAGAGCATCCAGTGTACGATGACTTAAATCAGACAGTTTGGTTGCCTGTAAAGCCTCCTCTACAATTTGATGATCTTCAGCAGAATAGCGAGCAAATAAGCCCTTATGAGGGTGACGACCGTAATAGCAAAGCTCTTTTACTGTTAAATCTTCAGGAGCTTCAGGAGCTTGAGGCAAAATAGCCAGTTTTTTTGCTACTTCTTTTGATGAATGACGATGAATATCTTTTCCATTTAAATATATACTTCCTTCTGTAGGCTTTAATAAACGAGCCAATGAACGAAGGATTGTTGACTTTCCAGAGCCATTTGATCCAATGATTATACTTACCTTTCCTTCTGGAATGTGAAGGTCAATATTATGAATAACTGAAGTTGAATCATATGATAGTGAAAGCTTTTCAGCAGTTAATTTTGTCATTACTGTTCCTCCTTTCCTCTATTTTTTCTGTTCACGGCGCAGTAAATATAGAAAATAAGGGGCGCCAATAACAGCTGTTACAATTCCAGCTGGAATCTCAACGGGCGGCATAACCCCTCTTCCTAAACTGTCAGCAATTAGCAGGAATAAAGCACCTACTGCTGCTGAAACTGGTAACAAGAACTTCGAACGGCTTCCTACTAGCCTCCTACCAATATGAGGAGCAATTAAACCAATAAAACCAATTGACCCAACCACAGCTACAGATAACCCTGCCAATATCACAGCCATACTCAATAGTGTATAACGAACGTATGTTGTTCGCTCTCCTAAGCCAACTGCAATCTCATCCCCTAAGTTTAAAATGTCGAGCTTAGATGCAAATATAATAATAACAGGCACGAGTACAACACAAGGAATTAACATCCCAAGCTCACTCCAGCCTCTTCCCCATAAACTTCCTGTGAGCCAAAGAAGAGTTGTATTCACGTCATCTGGAAACTTAATCATAAAATACTGAATTCCAGCCTGACAAATAGCTCCTAACGCTACGCCAACTAAAGCCAGCGTATGAGGTTTAGCTCCTTGAGAGTAGGAAAACACCATAAGTATAACGGCTATAGCTGCTGCTCCTAAAAAAGCTGAAAGTGGCAGCAGAAGCACAGAAGCAGTTGGAAATACAATTAAGATAAAAACGGCGAATAGCCCCGCTCCTTTTGTGACACCGATAACATCGGGAGAAGCTAGTGGATTTTTTAATATCCCTTGCAAAATAGCTCCTGCTACTGCTAAAGCCGCACCTACAACAATAGCAATGAGGGTGCGTGGAATACGATAATTCGTTAAAATAAATGAACTCCCTTGAGAACTTCCAATTATTTGCTGAAAGATTTCTCCCGGGGAAATATAAACGGCTCCTATCCCTAAGCTAATTACAATCGTAATTATTAAACCTAACAATAAGATACTTAACATTTGATAAGGGTGTTTTCTTTTCATTGCTTAATATTCCTCCCCTTTCTAGCAAGGTATAAAAAGAAAGGCGCTCCAATAAGAGCTGTTACAATCCCTACTGGCGACTCAAAAGGATATGCAATGAAACGAGACAGTACATCAGCATAAACAAGCAAAATGGCTCCTAATATAGCTGAAAATGGCAGAATTCGCTGGTAGTCTCCTCCTACCAATTTTCTAGCTATATGAGGTACAATGAGACCTACAAATCCAATTGGCCCCGCAACGGCAACAGATGCACCGGCGAGCATAATGACTAGTATACCTGCAAAAAAGCGAATCCATTTTACCTTTTCTCCTAATCCTGTTGCCATATTTTCTCCTAATACTAGGATCGATATAGAGCGAGATGATCCAAAAGCTAGGAGAAGACCTAGAAACGACCAAGGTAAAAGAATTTTCACATGAGTCCAGTCTTTCCCGTTAATAGAACCTACAAGCCAATACAAAACGTCCGTAGCTTGTTCATTTAGCACAATTACTCCTTGAGTAAGTGACGATAAAAATAAATGCACAGCCATTCCGGCAAGTGCTAGTTTCACATGAGTTATCTTTCCGCCCGATGCGAACAAATAAACAGTTATTCCTCCTAAAGCTGCTCCTAAAAAGGCAATATAAACAGTTGATTGAGAGGTAAGGTCAGGAAATAAAATAAAAGCTATTACAATCGCTAATGAAGCACCAGCATTTACTCCAAACACTTGGGGTGAGGCAAGCGAATTTCGTGTAATAGCTTGCATCAATGCTCCAGCAACTGCCAAGCTGGCTCCAATAAGAGCTGCCAGCACAGCTCTTGGCAGTCTAAGCGTCTGTACGATTGTTGTCTGCTTAGAGTCATCAGGCGCAAAAATTGCTTTAATTACTTCTGTAAAGCTGACAGCAGAAGATCCCACAGCCACATGCAAAATCATTCCAATGATTAACAAACAAACGCTAGCTACCAACACAATGTATTTATTCATTTTTTGCTTTTGGACAAGATTTGTCATTTCCAACACACTTTCTACAGTTTTCTTTTCTAAACAAATAGAAGCAAGAATAGAATAACTATTCTCGCCTCTTTGTCAGACTCTGTTATGTTACTGCTGCTTATTGTTTAGTAACTTAACCGTATCTTTTCCAATTGCCTCAGCTGAAATCACTCCTCGGAATCTTGTCCATAAATCACGGTCTACTACAAAAACTTTATCATTTTTAACAGCTTTTAAATTTTTCCAAAGAGGATTTGTTTTCCATTCATCTGTTACAAGTTTACCTTCGTTATTTGCTAGGATTAAAATATCTGGATTAATGTCTGACAACTGTTCTAAATTCATCTCAGCATATGCTTCTTTGTCTTGTACAGCGTTCTTCAATCCTAGCTTTTCAAGGAACTCTCCGTCATAAGAAGAAGATGTATGCGCTTGGAAAGAAGTATCTCTGACAACTGCTGGTAAGACTATCTGACCACTTTCTTCTTTTAACTCATTTTTTAATTTTGAAATTGTTTCTTCATGCTCATTTAAGCGCTGTTGTGCTTTTTTTTCTTTTCCTACTGCTTTCGCAATTGTTTTAAATGAATCTATATTTTCTTCATATGTAGATTCACGACTTTTCAATTCAATTGTAGGTGCAATTTTGTTTAATTCTTTATAGATTGCTTTATGACGCTGCACATCGGCAATAATTAAGTCCGGCTGCAGGGAACTAATTACTTCTAAATTTGGCTGTTGACGTGTTCCTACTGAAGTATAATTGATCTTCCCATCTACGAGTTTTTCAATCATATCTTTTTTGTTGTCGTCTGCAATTCCTACTGGCTTCATTCCTAAACCTTGCAAAGCATCTACAAAGGATAGTTCAAGCACAACTACTTTTTTGGGATTTTCAGGAACTTTTGTTTTTCCCAGCTCATGCTGCACAGATATCTTTTGACTATTATCTGAATTTTCTTTTGATGAATTTTGAGTTGACCCGCATCCTGCTAGAACAAATAAAATAGAAACAATAGCAGCTACACTGGCAAGTCTAATCTTTTTAACTTGCTTCATTTTAACGCTTCCTCCTATGTATATACTCTGTTTGACGCTGATAATCATTATCATCAATGTTATCTGTTAATTAAAGGTGCGTCAATAGTTTTCTCGTAATATGGGACATTTCTTGAATAAATAACAGAAGAATCCTTTTAATCCCTTTCTTGAAAAAGCTTTATTCCCTCCCTTTTTTACGATACACTATCTGTAAGTTGACCATATTCAACTTTATTGTACTAACGCACTTTTAAATAATCTTAATTTTGGAGTGAAGATAGTGAATTCGTCTCTATTACAAATGAATACTATATTTATTAGTATTCTCATTGAAGCCCTTCCCTTTGTATTACTGGGCGTGATCATTTCAGGAATTATTCAAATTTTTGTAACTGATGAAATGATGGCTCGAGTTATTCCTAAAAATAAAATAGGTGCTGTCCTATTAGCTAGTGTGATTGGAGCTCTTTTTCCAGCCTGCGAATGTGGAATTGTTCCTATTACTAGACGTTTAATGGCAAAAGGAGTTCCTCTTTATGCTGCTATTCCTTTTATGTTAACAGGTCCTATTATTAATCCAGTTGTTTTATTTTCTACCTTTGTAGCCTTCGGTAATGATTGGAAGATAGTATTGTATCGTGCAGGAGTGGCTTTTATTGTTTCCTTACTTGTAGGTTTCATTTTAAGTTTTCAGTTTAAAACACCTCAGACGAAACGTGAGGTTCACCTGCATACTTCCCCCAAAAAAATGAGTGCGAAGGTTTCAGAAGCTACCCGTCATACTATTGATGAGTTTTTTTCTGTTGGGAAATTTCTGATTATCGGAGGATTAATTGCAGCCGGGATGCAGACGTTTGTTAAGACATCTACTCTATTTTCATTAGGTCAAGGCGATGTTTCATCAAACGCGGTAATGATGGGACTTGCATATGTATTATCGCTTTGCTCTTCTGCAGATGCGTTTATCGCTTCCTCGTTTCGCAGTACGTTTACAGACAGTGCTATTGTTTCATTCTTGGTATTCGGCCCAATGTTTGACATTAAGAATACGCTGATGATGCTAGGCCAGTTTAAGACTAAATTTGTCTTTACACTTTTGGCTTATGTCTTTATTTTAGT
Organism: Priestia sp. 10L35; assembly: GCF_056395685.1. Taxonomy (NCBI): domain Bacteria; kingdom Bacillati; phylum Bacillota; class Bacilli; order Caryophanales; family Bacillaceae; genus Priestia; species Priestia sp. 10L35. The sequence continues at coordinate 82,126 of NZ_JBFTKA010000004.1, forward strand.
ACTTATTGTTTCGATCTTAATTGTTCATTAATAAGGAGGGATTTAGCATGATTCGTATTTTAATTTTAATAGGGTTTACGTTCATCTTCATGCACCTTCATGCAACTGGGGATATCTCAAAATATATTAATATGAAATATTCTTGGATTTCATTTGGTACTATCTTTGTACTTTGGTTTTTAACTATCGCAGAATTAATCTTTTACATGATAGGCCCTAAAAAACATGATGATGATTGTAGCTGCGGATGCGCCCATAACCATCAAGAAAGCAAATGGAAACGAAGAGCATGGTACCCAATTTATATTTTACCTGTATTCACTGTCTTATTTTTACCTGTCGCAACCCTTGATTCTAACATTGTTGAAGCTAAAGGATTTCATTTTCCTATTTATGATAAAAAAGATCCTTATTCTTCTCATCAATTTTTACAGCCGGATACAAGTTCTTTTTACGGCGAAGAAGCCTATGACCAAATGATTCATCATGACCTTAAAAAATTTTCTAAAGGAGAGAATATCAACTTAGAAGATGAGGAATTTTTAAATGCAATGGAAACTATTTACCGATATCCTGGTCAATTCAGTGGCAAAACCATCTCATTTAAAGGATTTATGTATCAAACGAAGGAGCTAAAAAAGAATCAGTATTTTCTCTTTCGCTTTGGTATTATTCATTGTATTGCAGATTCAGGGGTGTTTGGAATGCTCATTGAGTTTCCAGATGACGCTGCTTTTAAAAATGACGACTGGGCAACTGTTACAGGTGAAGTCAGTACAATGTATTATCAGCCGTTCAAAAAAACCATTCCTGTTTTGAAAGTAACAAAAGTGAAGCGGGAGCAGGCTCCAAAGGACCCTTATGTATATCGAAATAACCAATAATTAAAAGCCGTTCTTTTAAATAAGAACGGCTTTTTACATTAATGAACAAATTCCATTTTTTCTTCGATTTTATGAAATTTCTCATAAAATTCCTCCGCTGAAATCGGTTTGGAGAAATAGTATCCCTGCACTTCATCACATTTTTCTTTATGAAGAAGTTCTACTTGTTCAACTTCTTCTACACCTTCTGCTACGACGGATAGCTGCAAACTTTTGGCTAGTGTAATAATGGCTCTGACAATCGATACTTCCGTTGTATTAGGATCTAAATCTTTAATAAAAGACCGGTCAATTTTCAGCGTATGAATAGGCAGCTTCTGAATATAGCTAAACGAGGAGTATCCTGAGCCAAAATCATCAATTGAAATAAATACTCCTGCATCTTTTAAGATTTGTAGCTTTTCGATTGTTTGCTCAACATGCTTCATCGTTACACTTTCTGTAATTTCAAGTTCTAAATATCGTGATTCTAACTCTACTTCACGCAAGACACCTAACACATAATCAACAAAATCAGTTGTGCCAAAATCCACGCTTGATATGTTCACACTCATTTTTAAGGGAGGAAGTCCTTGAAGCTGCCAATACTTATTTTGATGGCACGCTTTTTTTAATACCCATTTCGTCAGTGTAACAATAACGCCTGTTTCTTCAGCAATCGGAATAAATTCTGCGGGAGAAATGACGCCCATCTCGGCATGAGTCCACCGGATTAAAGCCTCCACTCCAACAATATGGCCACTTTGAATATTGACTTTCGGCTGATAGTGAAGCTCCATTTCGCCCAGCTCAAAAGCCTTGCGTAACCCATCTTCAATTCTCATTCGTCGCGTAGTATGAACCTGCATTTCTTTTTGATAAAACAGATAATGATTACGCCCTTGTTTTTTGACTTCGTACATCGCTAAATCAGCATGGCGAACTAGCACTTCAAGCAATTTTCCATCTTTAGGAAATAAACTAACTCCGATGCTTACCCCTAAATAAACATCTCTCGATAGCACTACAAAAGGAGTGGATAAGCAGTCATTTAATGATTGACAGATTTTTTTCACTTCTTCATCAGTCCTATCATGCAGTAAAACTAAAAACTCATCTCCTCCAAAACGCGAAAGCACATCTTGGTTTCTTATGCAGCTCTTCATTCGATCGACAACCTGAAGCATAAGCTGATCTCCAGCATGATGACCAAGCGTGTCATTTACCTGTTTGAAACGATCTAGGTCTAAAAATAAGAAATGAAGCTTTTTTCCTGAAGCAGCTGCTGAATCAATGGATTTCTCTACAATGCTTGAAAACATACTTCGATTTGGTAAATCTGTTAGCATATCGTGAAAAGCCATATATTGAAGCGATTCTTGAGCTTTTTTCTGTTCCGTTACATCTCTAGTTACTGTCTGAAAAAGCGTCTCTCCATTAATTTGAATGAGCGTAGATTTTACTTCTAAAAAGAGTTCCTTACCTAACGCATTAAACATTTTCAACTGAGCTAATGGAGATCTTGGCTCATCTTTTCTATCCTTTACTGCCTTCAATCCTTTTTTAATATCGGGAACTTGTTCATATGAAAAGAAATCATATAACGATTTACCAACGAGCTGGTCTTCCGTTACTCCTAAAAGCTGAATCATAGCATCATTCACAGACACGACCTCTTCTTCTCGATGGACCATAATTGCCAATGGAGAGGAGTAAAACAAGTTTTCATAGCGATTTTTTGCTTCAATCAACGTTTTTTCCGCTTCGCGCTCTTGCGTCATATTGCGGATATACAGCATATACTCAACCGTCTCTTCAATTCCTACCGCCATCACCGTTATCTCAACCGTAACTTCTCTATTACTTATCAAAAGGGAGTGCTCAGTTCGTCCATCTTGTAGAGAAGAAAATTCGTAGAAGGGCAGCAGCTTAACAACATTACTCCCGATTACATCTGATGCTTTAAGAGAGAAAAGCGTTTCCGCTGCATAATTGAGCGATAAAACATGTCTTTTTTCATCGATCACCAAAATAGCATCCAGAGCGGATTCAAAAAAAGCCCATTTTAAAACTTCTTGTTTTTGTACGCGTCGATCCATAAAAATGGTTAAAAACACAGCCGTAAATAGGCAGACAATAAAAAAAACAATAACGACGGATAAATATATTGGATTTAAGGCAAAACCGTTTGAGTGTTCAGACATTGACATTCCTGAAAAAGAAGCTGCCTGCATGCCCGTATAGTGCATACCTGCAATAGCAATGCCCATAATAGTAGAACAAATAACCTTAGCAAAAACGGTAAGCTTCCCTTCATTTAGCTTTGAATAAAAACCAAGCCACAAAGCTGTATTAGAAGCAGCAACAGCAATAAGAATAGAGAGAAAAACGATAAATGGATCATACGAAATCATAATTGGGTCCATAGCCATCATGCCCAAATAGTGCATAAAAACAATTCCCGCTCCCATAAAGCTCCCTGCAATGATAAGTGCTTTTATACTTTTCTTTTGTTTGTGAATGAGGTAGAGGCCTATATAACATCCCGTTATCGCTCCCAAGATTGAGAGAAGAACAAACCATAAATTATATGAAACATCTACGGGCAGGTGAAAAGCAAGCATGGCGATAAAATGCATTGACCAAATGCCTATCCCCAATGTAAATGCCCCGCTGATTAACCAAAACTGAATAAATTTTGCCCGGGAAATTTTCACACGATTAGCTAACCCAAAAGAAGCGTACGCCGCAGTAATAGCGATAAGGAAAGAGAGTGTAACGAGTAACTCATTGTACGTCCCTTCTAGTAAATGTGTATGATGATTCATCCATGACCTTCCTTCAATTCGTTCTTTTCTTTGTTATCGGTTAAGGCCTAAAAATATTTACTATTTCAAAAGAACTTATGCTTGATTTACTTCTTACCTTTTGAACGTCCTGACAATATTGCGCTCACTTTTTCCTTGTTGACGGTGTATAAACAAGTACAATCATCTGACTCATACGCCTCTTCTAGTTGAAACGAAAATGTTTTTAAAAGAGTAATTGAATCTTTATTATTAGGATCAACTTTTGCTTCAATTTCTTGTATATGAAACTCTTCAAAAGCTTTTTCTAGCAAAAGGCAGATCGCTTCTGTCATGAGGCCTTTTTTCCAAAAAGGTCTGCCTAAATCATACCCAATCTCTGCTTGCTTTTTAACATAATCAATACGGTTTAGACCGCAGGTTCCAATGATCTCATCGGAAGTCTTTAATCGAATAGCATAGCGTGTTGCTTTCCTTTCTTTCGTCAAACTTTGGAGAAGTGCAATCATGCTTTCCGCTTGATAAAGCGTCGTAAAGGGCTCAATATTCATATATCTAGTAACCTCTTCATCCGACCAATATTCAAAAACTTTAGAAGCATCTTTTTTTTAAAGAGGAGATAAATATACCCTCATCTATGTTCTCCCTCCTTTTGGTGAATGATGGAGCAAGATATTTTCATCTGCGCCTCTTTCACATCTTAAAAAATCTCACATGGTGCACGGAACATGTGAGATTTGACATTTAACTATTTTTTGATTGTGCATCGCGCAGCTGCGTATATAAACGATTAATTGCTACAGTCATTGACTGTTCATAGGAATGATGATCATAATAAACCGCTATATTTTTTAACATTTCATACGTTTGATGATCAAGCTGCACCTCAAGCGTAATTTTTTCGTCAATTGTTGCTGTTTGCAAATGATGAGGCAAGTCCTCTTTTGTAGATACTTGCTCTGCAATATGAATTGCTTCTTCTACTGTTTCAATTCGGCCGTACTGATGCACCCATCTTCTGCCCATTTCAATCGTATCTTTTACAAACTGACGATTGGTAATGTTATCTTTAATATTAAATTGATGATCTGCCACATATACAGATTGATACAAGATTACACTGATCACTTCGTCTTTTAAATTTAATTTTCTCAGCTCATCAATTAAATCCGCTATATATTTAGGTAATGGACTAAATGTCCCTCGCACTTCCTTAATTAAATCCATGGCAATGGATTCAGTTGAATTGCGTTTAAATGCTTTTATAATATCTATCATTACATGTTCGTTTGCCATACATACACCACCATTTATGAATCGAATAATTTCATGCTCCTTGCTGCTTTGCATAGACATTCACTATTCGTTTAAAATATATACTATTATTCTATTATATAAAAAATATGAATAAGTTGGTATAGGATGAATGATTTATCATTATTTTTTCATAAAATTTCATGAAAAAGAACATGTTTATCTACTACTAGCACAAATCCAGCACAGCAAACAATGGTCTCGCCAAAATCTGAGAAGACAAGCATTTATTATTAATAAATGTGAGTTTTTCTTTGATAGAAGACATTAAATAAAAGGGACCAAACCAATCCCGCTTATTGAAGTATATGGTCAAAAGATTTTTAGATGTTAGATGACAGAAGGTATCCAATATCAGCAATTAATCTCCTTCCCTGTGCATTGTCACTTAGTCCATCTATCAAAACAACGGCATAATACGTTTCGTTACCTCGCATGAGAATAGCACTATCATGTTCTGCTCCCTGTAGTTCTCCAGTCTTATTCGCAGCTTGAAACGCTGATCCTATACGTGCTGGAAGCTTATGCTGAAACTGCTGCATTTCTAACATTCTCATTATTTTTCCGCGACTAGATTTTTGCAAAAGGTTTCCTTCATATATTTCCCTTAGACACTTTACTACATCAGAGGCACACGTATAATTATCAATCTCTTTTTCAACAGCGATTTCGTCCATCATATAGCGGTTTAAAACGGTTTTCTTTAATCCTAGATTTTTAGCACATTCGTTAATTTTTTCAAATCCTACTAAAGAGATGAGTTCATTTGTAGCTGTGTTGTCAGAAACAATTATCATAAGGGTAAGCAGCTCTTCCACTTTAATATATGTTAACCGCGGAAGAGCTCTAAGTACGCCTGCTCCGCCAACCGTGTTTTTTTCCGTTCTTTGAATGACAGATGTTAAAGCCAAGATGCCCGCATCAATTTGACGAAACGCTTCTATTGCAAGCAGCAGCTTGATTGTACTTGCTGCTCGTTGTTGGATAAAAGAATTAATCTGTATGGATTCTTTTCCTTCAATATGAATACGTACAAGTCCATTATTACTCCGCTTCCATGTAGTAACTGCATCTTCGATTTTCATTCTCGCTCTTTCCATCATTTTGTCGCAGCTGTTTCAATATAGTTGTTACTCATTATCTTTTGATTGTATAAGTGACAGGCTACAAAGTGATTGTCTTCAACTTCCTGCCACTCTGGCTTTTGAGTCTTACAGGCTGCTACTGCAAGAGGACAGCGCGTATTAAACACGCAGCCAGAGGGCGGGTTAATTGGACTCGGTAATTCTCCTTTAAGAACAATTCGCTTCCGATTATCCTCAACGTCAGGATCAGGGATAGGAATAGCTGACAGTAGAGCTTGAGTGTAAGGGTGAAGCGGTTTTTGATACAGCTCCGAACTTGTTGTTAATTCTACTAAATGCCCTAAATACATAACTCCAATACGATTGCTTATATGCTTTACCATCGACAAGTCATGTGCAATAAATAAATAAGTTAACCCTTTTTCTTTTTGGAGTTTTTTTAATAAATTAACTACTTGAGCCTGTACAGACACATCTAAAGCAGAAATAGGTTCGTCTGCAATAATGCATTCTGGATTTAGTGCTAAAGCTCTCGCAATCCCTATACGCTGGCGCTGCCCGCCGCTGAATTCATGAGGATAGCGATTGGCATGATCACGGTTTAGCCCGACATCTTCTAGCAGCTCATACACGCGGTTCAGCATCTCTTTTTTATTCGAATAAAGTCCGTGAACCTCCATTGGTTCTGAGATAATCTCCTTCACGGTAGAACGAGGGTTTAGTGAAGCATATGGATCTTGAAAAATCATTTGCATATTACGATGAAAAGCAAATTTTTCTTTCTCTGATAGCTCATGCACGTTTTTCCCTTTATAAAGCACCTCTCCTGATGTACGGTTATACAACCCAATGATTGTTCGCCCGGCAGTTGATTTTCCGCAGCCGGATTCACCAACAAGTCCAAAGGTTTCTCCTTTTGAAATATGAAAAGACACGCCGTCTACTGCTTTCAAAACCTGCTTATTCGTAATCGAAAAATATTTGCTCAGCTGCTTTACTTCTAACAAATGCTTCGTTGTCATAACTGCCACCTCCTAATAATAGCGCCGGGCTGCGCACAGCTCTTCTTCATAAAGCGTTCCTTTTAATTCAATCAGTTCAACGGTTTTACCTGTTTTAGGTGAATGAAGCATTTTTCCTTTACCATAATAAATACCAACATGGTGGATAGACCCTTCACCTTTTTCATGAGCGAAAAACAGCAAATCTCCAGGTTGAATAGAGGCTAACCCTACTTCTTTTCCTTGCCTTGCTTGATCGGTTGCATCTCTTGGAATAAGATATCCGTTTGCTTTATGAGTAGCATAGGCAAACCCGGAACAATCATATCCCCAGGCACTCATGCCACCCCATAAATATGGAAGATTCAAAAACTGTTCTCCCGCTGCAATAATCATATCCCCAGTTCCTTTTACTTTACGGTTTCTATCCTCTATTACAACAGCATCTTGACGTTTTATTTTCCCACTGCCAACCGGCGTTTGAACTTCTAGCCATTCTTTATCTTCTTTTAAAAGAGGCAGCTGCGTTTGATAACTAATTTGCAAGGCTTCTTCCGCTAGGTGCAGGGTCGCAATGGTTGCTGATACCACCGCCGTTGGTTTATTCAACGGAAAATATTCAGTTTGAGAAATCAGTTGGTGAAAAGGAACCCACCCGGGATATCCTCTTTCATCTTTAGAAGAAAACTGAGAAGGAATAACGATTTTTGCCCATTTACCTTTCATTTCTGTTACATATACTTCTTCTCCTAGTAACAGCTGCGTTTGAACTAAATTTTTCTCACAAAGCTCCAACCGGCGTGTATACGTTAATTGTTCTAGCCATTTATCCAGTTTTACTGGGACACTTATTGCATTGTCATCTATTTCTCTGCTAGAGTCATAGGAAGTCCAAACAGTCGCCACAGCTACACAAACGTAATACGTTTTTTTATCCATCACTTATTTATCCTCCCCGCAGGTTTAACCTTCAGCGTTCGACTTTATCTTTTGGTAATGTAATACCGGATTCAAATTCCACCATTCGTTCATAAGTCGACATCGTGGCATAGCTTCCAATCGCCACAGCTGTTTGAGGCGAGCAATGCCCGATGCGAAACCCTCTCATCACAGGTTTTTTTAAAGAAGTCAGGTAACTTGTTAATGCCTCCTCTAAAGAAAGCGACTCCGTACGTTTTTTAGGATAGCAGTTATGAAAATCTCCGATAATAATTCCCGCTGCATCCTGCAGTTTATTGGCCATATACAGCTGTGTCATCATGCGGTCAATTTCATACGGTTCTTCATCAATATCTTCAATAAATAAAATTCGATTTTTTGTATCTAGTTCAAATGGTGTGCCAAGCGTGCTTACCAGCAAAGTCAGATTTCCTCCTATCAGCTGACCAGTTGCTTCTCCTTCACAAATGGTGTCGAGGGGACTAATTTGATCCGTATAGCACAAAGAACGGTGAGAAAATAATTGATAAAAAGCTTGCTTCGTCTCTATATGAACATCTTCTTTTCCGAGATCCGACGAAAGCATTGGCCCGTGAAAGGTAACCAAACCTGTGTGCTGATGAATAGCCGTATGTAAAAACGTAATATCGCTATATCCCCAAAAAACCTTTGGGTTTCGCTTAATTAAATCGTAGTTTAATTGCGAGGCAAGTCTAGCAGTCCCGTAACCTCCGCATGCACAAATAATTGCCTTTACTTTCTTATTGGCAAACATCGCATGTATATCGGCTGCTCGCTGTTCATCCGTCCCTGCCAAGTACCCGTTTTTTTTATATAAATGCGCGCCTGTTACTACGTTTAATCCTATTTCCTTTAAATATTCTATTCCTTTTTTTAGATTGTGCTGATTAGGCGGACTAGCAGGTGCAATAACAGCTACTGTATCACCTTTTTGTAATGGTTTTGGTTTTATCATTTGTTACACTCCTTTTGTGTAAAGAAATGAAGAAAGTGAAACTTGGGTCAGAAGGGTATCGAAATCCCCTCTGACGAAAAGTTCCACTTTACTGTTTATCTGCCCACTTCAAATCTAAATAGCCAACAGGATGACGAACAATTCCAGATACGTTATCTTTTATTAAAAACACATAGTTGTAGAAATGGATAGGAATGATTGGCATCTCATCAAATAAAATACCTTCTGCTTTATACATAAGCTCAAAACGTTTTTTATTATCCGTTTCGTTCATAGCTTGTTTAATTAACTCATCATATTCTTTATTGCTCCAAGCTGTACGGTTCATTGAATGACCCGTCTGGAAGCTCTCTAAAAAGTTAATTGGATCTGCATAATCAGCTAAAAATGAACTTCGTGACAGCTGAAACTTTAACGCTTTTTGTTCTTCTTGGAAAACATTCCATTCCATATTGGCAAGCTTCACATCTACGCCTAGATTTTCTTTGAACATTTGCTGCAGTGCTTCTGCTATTTTTTTATGCGTATCGTCTGTACTGTATGTTAGCGTAATAGCTGGCAGCTTTTTATATCCTTCTTCTTTCATTCCTTTTTTCAGAAGTGCTTTTGCTTCTTTGCTATCTGTTTTTAATAAATCGCCGCCCGTTTTACGGAAATCCTTTCCATCTGCATCTTTAAATCCGTAAGATACGAACCCACGAGCTGGTTTTTCTTTATTTTTTGTAACAAAATTAACAATTTGATCTTGATCTACAGCCATTGCAAATGCTTTACGGATATTTTTGTTTTGAAAGGGCTCTTTATCTAAGTTAAAGCGATAGAAGTAAGTTCCCGCTTGGTCTTCGATATGAACATCTCCATCTTTCAGCAGCTTTTCACTTAAATCCGATGGAATTTCAGAAACATCTAGTTCTCCATTTTGATACATTTGATATTCTGTGTTTGTATTTTCAACAATTGCCCATTTTACCTTGTCGAGCTTTACATTTTCAGCATCCCAATACTGATCGTTTCTTTCCATGACTAGATTACTGTTATGCTTCCATTGAGTTAATTTGAAGGGACCATTAGCAACAAACGAGTCTGCTTCTGCAAACCATTTCGGATTTTTTGTTGCTACTTTTTCATTAATTGGGAAGAACGCTGGATTGGAAACTACGCTTAAGAAATAGGCTTGAGGGCTTTTAAGCGTAACTTCAAAGGTTTTGTCATCTAGCGCTTTTACCCCTACTTGATCAGCACTACCTTTACCCGTATTAAATTCTTCTCCACCTTGGATGAAATAACCTAAAAATGCCGCTGGTGAACCCGTCTTAGGATCTAACAGCCTCTTCCAAGCAAATACGAAATCACTTGCTTTCACGTCATCTCCATTTGACCATTTAGCATCTTTTCGTAAATGAAACGTATAGACCTTTTTGTCCTCAGAGATATCCCATTTCTCGGCCATTGCTCCTTCAGGCTCATCGCTTTTTCCTAAACGAGTCAGCCCTTCCATTAAGTTATTAAGCATATTCCATGAATATGAATCAAATCCAATAGGCGGATCAAAAGACGTAGGTTCTGCGCCATTATTCATATAAAGGACCTTACCGTCTTCTTTTGCTGTACTGCTTTTCTTTTCTGGCTCCGCGCCTGAATCTTTTGTGGCCGTACAGGCAGCAAGTGCAAATATAAGTACACACATCATTAGTAAAGACCCTATTTTTTTCATCATTTCCCCCTCTTTCATAAGTTCTCTATTCATCTATAAATCTAGCTTATAGTTGTTACAAATTTTTGGGCTCTCTCATCTTGAAGCCAGCAGTGCACTTGGTGACTTTCTTTCAGCTTTGTTGACGCAGGATACATGCGGTCACATACTTCCATTACGTAAGGACAGCGAGGTGCGAACGAACATCCGGATGGAGGTGCAAATAAATCGGGAGGTGATCCTGTAATAGGCACAAGTTCACTTTCGTATAAATCTAACCGAGGAACTGAACGCAGCAATCCTTTTGTATACGGATGCTGCGGCGTATAAAAGATGTCCCTTCTTGTTCCAATCTCTACAATCTTTCCTGCATACATTACGGCAACACGGTCAGCTACTTGAGCAACTACACCTAAATCATGGGTAATTAAAACGATAGAGACATCCGTTTTCTGCTGAATATCCTTAAACAATTCTAAAATCTGCGCTTGTATCGTGACGTCAAGAGCTGTGGTAGGTTCATCAGCAATTAGCACTTCAGGATTGCATACAAGAGCCATTGCAATGACAATACGCTGTCTCATTCCCCCGCTAAATTCATGAGGATATTGCTTTAGGCGTTCTTTAGGATTTGGAATTCCGACTAGCTCCAGCATTTCAAATGCTTTTTCTTTGGCTTTTTCTTTTGAAATGTTTTCATGTTGCATAATATTTTCTGCAATTTGCTCACCTACGCGAAGAGTTGGATTAAGCGCAGTCATGGGATCCTGAAAAATCATCGAAATATCAGCGCCTCGAATGTCTCGCATTTTCTTTTCTGATAGTTTCGTTAAATCCTGGCCTTTAAATAAAATAGATCCGCTTGTGATCCTGCCCGGAGGTGTCGGAATTAACCTCATAATACTTTGAGATGTCACGCTTTTTCCGCACCCTGACTCTCCGACAATCGCTAGTGTTTCTCCTTTATGTAAATCAAAACTAACGCCTCTTACAGCTTGAACTCGCCCTCCGTAAGTTGAAAACTGTACGTGTAAGTTTTTGATTTGGAGCATTGTTTCCATTTGCTTACCTCCTTAATTTCGGATCAAGTGCATCTTGCAGTCCGTCTCCAAGGACATTAAAAGCAAACATGGTAAGAGAAATAAAAAAAGCGGGAAAAAACAAACGCCACCAATAGCCTGATAGAATCGTTGATAAACCATCGTTTGCCATTACTCCCCAGCTGGCATAAGGAGCTTGTACACCCAGCCCTAAAAAGCTTAAAAAAGCTTCAGCAAAAATGGCAGTTGGTACGGTTAGTGTCATTTGAACGATAATCGGTCCCATCGTATTTGGAAGCAGGTTTCGCTTAATGATACGACTAGTTTTTGTTCCAAACGTTTTGGATGCAAGCACGTATTCATAGTTTTTTATTTGCAATACTTGCCCCCGTACAATTCTCGCCATCCCGATCCAACCTGTAACGGAAAGTGCCACAATAATCGTAGAAAGCCCGGGGCCCATGACTACCATTAGTAAAATCACGACTAATAAATAAGGAAGACCGTATAAAATTTCAATTACGCGCATCATGACATTATCTGTTTTTTCGCCTTTGTAGCCTGAGAATCCCCCGTAAATGACACCGATGATAAAATCAATAAGCGCTGCCATCAGTCCTACAAATAAAGAGATTCTAGCCCCGTACCATGTCCGGGTGTACATATCTCTGCCTAAGTCATCCGTTCCAAACCAATGACTAGCTGAAGGAGGAAGATTTTGCTCTGTAAAAGAAGCTTTCGTTACACTGTAGGGGGAAAACATAGGACCGAATATAGCCATCACAGCGAGAATGACTAAAAAAAAGAGACCCAGCATGGCCAACTTGTTTTTTACAAGCCTGCGCCAAGCATCATGCCAATAAGAAAGACTCGGCCTTACAACTGCTTCAGCTTCAGATTTCTTTTTTTTCTTTGGCATAAACCACTCATCAGGAATTTGCTTATGCTCCTGTTTTTCCAGCACGTTATCCCTCCTTCTTATACAGTTTGATTCGTGGATCAAGTATTCCGTAAGCAATGTCTACTAAAAAAAGCATAATGATGAGAATCGAACTGTAAAAGACCGTCGTGCCCATAATTACCGGGTAGTCTCTCGTATTAATACTGTCCACAAAATATTTTCCCATGCCAGGAATAGCAAAGATTTGTTCAATAACAAATGTGCCGGTTAATACGCTGGCCGCAATCGTTCCAAGAACTGTTATAACGGGCATTAAAGCATTTCTAAGCGCATGCTTAAATACAATTTTTACTGGTGAAAGCCCTTTTGCACGTGCTGTTCGAATATAATCTTGAGTTAGTATTTCTATCATACTTGAGCGAGTCAAACGTGCAATAATAGCCATAGGACCTGTGGCAAGAGCTAGAGTCGGAAGAATCATATGTAAAGGGCTCGTCCACGTAGCGGCAGGTAAAATTTTCAAATTAACAGAAAGCTGTTGAATTAACAACGTGGCCATAACAAAATTTGGAACCGACAATCCGATAACTGCTATGCTCATCGCCATGTAATCAATTATTCCATTCCTTCTAAGAGCAGCGATAATGCCTAGTGTAATACCGGAAATTATCGCAAGAATTAACGTCACCATTCCAAGTTCAAATGACACGGGAAACCCTCTTCCTAGAAGGTCGTTAACCGTTTGAGACGGCTGTTTAATGGAAGGACCAAAGTCAAAGGTAACAATGGATTTTAAATAAAGAATATATTGCACAGCTAGCGGCTCATCTAAGTGATAAAATGATTCCAGGTTTTTTTGAACTGCATCGCTTGTCGCTCGTTCTTCATTAAATGGAGATCCAGGAATCGAATGCATTAAAAAGAAGGTTAAGGTCACAATTACCCACAGCGTAACAAGCATGGATAAAAATCGTTTCAGAATATAACTTTTCACCTTTATCCCACCTTCTAACAGAATGTTGTGCGCGTAGCTAATTCAGTCATAACAAGCATGGCCTGATAAGCTTCTAAAATATCTTTTGCTTGAAACCGAACGGTCGTCGTTCCAGGCTCAATTTCTGTTCCCGGCATTAAATGCGCCCACTCTGCTTGACCGTAATTTGCAAATTCTATTTGTAAGGTTGGATGTTTAGGTGGAATTAAAGGTTTAACAAGGTGTTTGTTTTGAATAGCTGCGGCTGTTTTTTCTTGAAGTAATTGTTCTGCTTTCTTAGGGGTTAATGTTTTGGCTGCAGAACGTGAAATGGCCTGTTTGACGATAGCAGTCGTCACGTTTGGAATAAGCTGCTGTGCTTCCAGCGCCGTTTGGTCATCACCGGCTACCATTAAAACTGGCACGCCGTAATAGCCTGCGACGTATGCATTGAAGCCTAACTCTCCAATATTCGTATCGTCTATGTACATATTGCGAGCACCAAATATCATCGAATGAGACATGACACCAGGCATGGATGCTTTAGCATGATACCCTAGAAACATAGCACCATCAAAAGTCTGATCTAATCCCTGTACCATTGAATATGGTTTTACGCTTCCTGAAATAAGCTGAGTTTCTGGATGAAGCCGTTCAACAAGGAGATTATTCATAATCGAATGACTGTCATTTACCACAACTTCTGAGCACTGTTCTCTAAATCCTGCATAAATTACTGCATTTGCTTCATCCGTCATTATTTTGCGGCTTCTCTCATAATTTTCTTTCTGTCGCAGAACATTTGTGTGATCGACGAGTCCCGTAATTCCTTCCATATCAACCGACAGATATAGTTTCATTTGTCTTATTCCTCCTCCTTCCTTGACTGTTAGTCAGTTCATTATAAATTATTCTTATGTTTATAATTTATAATTGTAAGAAAATTATAAATTATCTTTCTTTTTTTTACAACAATATATTGAATTTTTTGACACTTTATTCATCTTCCTTTTAACAAGATATCGCTTACAAATTGGAAATCCCATGGTAAAATAATAGAGCAGCCTGTTGGTTCATTCAGCCGCTCGTCGGCATTAATTGAGGTGTTAAGAATGTTTCGAGTTTCCATTGCTTCACTACAATGGTTTTTATTTATGATTTCTAATAGTATGATTGTTCCTATTGTAATTGCTTCTCAGTTTCATTTAAACGCAGCGGATTCTATTCAATTTTTACAGCGAACGTTATTTATTTTAGCTTTATCCGGGCTCTTGCAGGTATTTATAGGGCATAAATATCCCATCATGGAAGGGCCAGCTGGTGTTTGGTGGGGCGTCTTTTCTCTGTATGCGAGTCTTGGAACCGTTCTATTTGGTTCTCACTCTGAAACGCTCCGCGTACTGCAGTTCACCCTCCTTATAAGCGGGATAATCGCTATTTTGATGAGCCTGTTTGGTCTCATTGATAAACTAGCAAAATACTTTACCCCGACAGTTACCGGTACATATTTAATTTTATTAGTGACGCAGCTCAGCGGTTCCTTTTTAAAAGGAATGTTTGGTATTACAGAAACGAATTCAGCTATTAAACTTCCTATTGCGCTGGCTTCAGCTGCGATTTTGCTGCTGACTTTTTATTTATTATCACACCGGACGTTAAATAAGCTCAGCATTATTATTAGTATTGGTGTAGGCTGGGGAGTATTTGCAATGCTAGGGTTAGCTAAACCTATCGAGTTTCAGGCGCAGTTATTTTACATACCTAAAGTGTTTGTATTTGGAGCTCCTCGCGTTGAATGGAATATGGTTGTCACTGCTTTTTTTGTGACGCTCATTTTAATTACAAACATGCTCGCTTCTATTCGTGTTGTTGAGTCTGTTTATAAACACAAAGGAGAAAAAATTGAAAAAGACAATATTAAGCGTTCCGGGATGGTTTCGGGTATAAGTCAGCTGCTTGGAGGATTGTTTTCAGGTGTCGGTGCCGTTCCTATTTCAGGTTCCGGCGGATTTATTTCAGCTACAAATCTTTATAGCCGAGTTCCTTTTATTGTAGCATCGTGTCTTTTGCTTTTTTTGAGTATCTTTACTCCTTTAACATCCATTATGTCCGCTCTTCCTCCTGCTGTCGGATACGCGGCAATCTTTCCTGTTTTTACAGGTATGATGGCTCTTGGAATTGGAGAATTCAAGCATGCCAAACAGCCCGAAAAAGCAATGAAAAAAGCCGGTATTGCGTTGCTGTCGGGGATAGGGGTTATGTTTTTGCCTTCTCAAGCTTTTTCAACACTGCCACCTTTAGTTACTACGTTTTTAAGCAACGGATTAGTTCTTGGCACAATTATCATTCTTGCACTGGAAATCTCTGAATCCATTTCTTTGAAAAGACAAGGTGCAAAAGAGGGATAAAAAAAAGAAGCTGAAACCCAGCTTCTTTTTTTTACCTTCTTACCGTTAATCCTTTTAGTTCATCGTCTGCCATAGCCATTTCATAGAATTCTCCCGTTTCATCGTGTGCTAAAACATAATCCAACTCTTCCTGAGCAGAAGCAGTTTTTCCAAGAACAGCTAGATAGCATGCCAAGTTATAGCGAATAAAAAGATCTTCGTCTCCACTTTCTACTCTGGTTATCATAAGCGAAGCTGCTGCTTCCGTTTCACCTTCTAAATGATACGCGATACCTAAATCAGTATACATCCCTTCATACTCTTGACGCTGTTCAATCGCTTTTTGAAGAAGCTGAACAGTTTCATGATAACGTTCTGTTTTATTATACAGTTTTGCTAGTCCTGCATATATGTCAGGCTGATAAATCTCCTGTTGAAGTAATTCTTGAAAAGCTGTCTCCGATTTTTCTACCTCTTCAAGGCTACTCAAAATAAATGCCCGGTATATCTGCAAATCTATATGATACGGCTGCTGTTCAAGAAGTTTTTGAACTAAGTTTAGCGCTTCATGTGCAGCCTGTTCATTTTCATGGATATTAACGAGTATATTGGCTAAATGATAGCCAACATCAAAATCCCAGCTTTGATGCAGCGACTTTTTCAGCACGGTGATGCTATCTTCAATTAATCCTTTCTCTTCGTAAAAAGCCGCAAATGCATGCACAGCCTCTTTATTATTCGGATCCGTTTTTATAGCAAGTTCATACAGTTCAATCGTTAAGCCGAGCAGCGTAACCGTTTTTGCTTTTGCTTTGAACTTTGCTAAGCTTCGTTTGAAGATAGATCCTTGCTGCTCTTCTACGATCGAATCGACATACTCATTTAAAGCCTCGGCTGCGTTTTTAAATAACAAGCTTTTGCTGTGTTTTTCCATTTTTATCTTTTTTAAATCTGCCGTAAGCCCAGACAGTTTTTTTCCATTTGGAAAGCTAGACATGAACGTTTGAAATAGAGCGTAATCTTCCGGATTCTCACTTAGTAGCTCTGTAAGAATTGTTCTAGCTTCTTCATATCTATGCTCCATGATGAGCCATTTTGCCTGATGGTGGCGAATAGCAGGATTCTGTGGATCTAGTTCAAGCGCCTTCTCTAAATACGTTTCAGCCTGTGAAATGTCTCCTTTTAGGCGATACACATGGGCCTGGCTGTCAGCAAGCCACTGAGGCAAAACGATTTCCTTTACGCTTTTTAATACCTCTAACAGCTCTTCATACTCTTTCTCTGTTTCACAAAGTGAAGCTGCGTGCTCAACGTTTACTTCCATAGGATTCAGCTGTATCCATTGAAGCAGCCAATTCCTTTCAGCCGTTCGATTTTGTTCTTCACAAGCCATTTCAGCAAGCTTCATACAAGCGGCTTCAAATGTTTTATCAAGAGTTAAGCATTTTTGGAAGGCCTCTTTTGCTTCAGTGATGCGATTCATTGATTGATATATTTCACCTAACCGATAATATGGCAAAGCATCTTGCTTGATACGAAGCGCTTGTTGATAAAGTTTCTCACTTTTTGTTAGCTGCTTGACTTGTTCGTATAATATGCCTAAGTAGCACATGTACAAAATCTCATTAGGGTGCTCTTGATGTTCTGCAGTTAAAAACTTAATTCCACGAGTCAGTAAAGCCGTGTCTTCTAAATAACTCGTATATGCTTCTAACACTTCAGCTAGCGCTGTTTGAGCAAAATGAATTCCTTCTTCATAAAGAGCAAATCCAAACTCTATCGTTTGGTCGTCTAGATTCTTCTCTTTTGCTGCATCCAAAAGCATGCTGCCTGCATCCAACAGGACGTCGCTGTTCGATGAAAACTTCTGCGCAATAAGCGTGAGCGTATCAACGGCCGTTAAATGTTCACCTGTTTCTAGATACGCATAAGATAAGCCCAAATACATAAGGGCATCTTCTTCTATTTTTAAGCCTTCTTTATACAGAGCAATAGCTTCTTCGTACCTTTGATTCGCGACGTATAAATCGCCTAGTCTTCCTCGAATTGTCATGTCGCTTGGGAGATGCTTCATGCCTTCTTTGAGATAGCTTTCAGCTTCGTCTGTTTTTTCTAGTTGATATTGTAGCAAATCAGCTATCGAAAGATATGGATAAGGAACAGTGGGCAAAAGCTGTTTAGCTACTTGAAATCCCCGGTAAGCTTTACGAAACTTTTTTAAATGTTCATCACAACGGGCTCTTTCAAACCAGCTGTGCGCATCTTTTGGGTTTTCTTTTAATAACGCGTCGAAAAGATTTCTGGCTTCTGCATATCTTTCTTTCTCCATTAAAATAAGTCCGTGATTGATTTGTGTATAAGATT
Source organism: Priestia sp. 10L35 (assembly GCF_056395685.1). Taxonomy (NCBI): domain Bacteria; kingdom Bacillati; phylum Bacillota; class Bacilli; order Caryophanales; family Bacillaceae; genus Priestia; species Priestia sp. 10L35. The sequence continues at coordinate 100,469 of NZ_JBFTKA010000004.1, forward strand.
CATCGCCATACATATTTAAGGAAATGGTCGAGCATTCAAAAGCCTTTTCCAGGTTTCCTTTGTACATATATGCAAGTGCTAAATAGCTCCAGTTCAAATGCTGCTCTACGTCTAATTGCAGGGAGCTGCGCAGTGCTTCAACAGCCTCATCATACTTCTCTTCATCCAGCGCAATTCTTCCTTTAAGATAGTGATAAAAAGAGCTATGCTTTTTGTTATCTATGTGGTGTAACAAGGAAGATGCTCCCTTACTGTCGTCAAGTTTAAAAAAGGCATATGCAGCGTGAAGCTTAAGATAATCATGATTGCTATACTTCGCTAACACATGGTTAATACACGTACGAATATAGGCTTCATGCTCTTTTCTATACAAATGCTTCATACTGTAAATAGCGGCAAATGGAACATGCTCATTTGCTTTTAGTAAAGAAACGAGATCATTAATGTGTGCCTCTTCATCCGCTTCAACTAGTTCGATTAAGTCATACAGCTGACGAATAAACACATCTTGCTCTTTAGAAAGTGAAGCGAGATCCGCTGCCGCTTTAGAAGCAACAATTGATAAAAACCCCGAATTAGCGTAATGCTGATCAAAATTTTTATATTCTACATACGTTGGACTTAGAAAATTAGCATCTTGTACATGAAAAAGTTCAAGTTCATCATCATAGCCAAATACAACTTGAACGTGGGAAGCTTGTTCAAATTCCAGACTGACCAAAATAGGCAGCCCTTTGTCTAATAGTTCTTTAAACTGTTCAACTGTGCCTGTAAAAAACATCGCTGCAAAGCCAAGAGATTCAAAGTAGCTCACCGCAGTTGATAATTTGGATCCTAAGCCTCCGTAAATACGCATTCCAATCTCATCCTGTGTTTTTTCGGTATGTAAAAGCCTTAACATCATACTCATACTGGCTGGCACGCAATAATTATCTTTTTGAACAATTGGTACAATAGGAAGCTTGATTGTACTGAATTTATCGTCTGTATGCTTTCCGATTAATTTTTGATAAGGTGAATCTTTTAAACATCGCTTAGTCGAGAGCAGATGCGTAAGCTGAGATTGCTGCTGCTGTTCAAAATAAATGTCTGCGCGCAGCAGCGTAAAAAAATCTTGATAATCGTGATAGGGTAACTTTGAGTCGATAAATTCAATCGTTTCAAGCAAGAGAGAATACTCTTTTAAATCTTTTAATCGCATCACTTTATCCATATATAAAGACGGAAGCTGTGGATAGCGGACAATAGCCTCGTTAATTGTTTCAAGCGATTGTTTATGCTTCCCTTCATACGCATATAAGTCTGCGAGCATTGCATAGCAAAAATCTCCATTCTCCTTATATGTTGTTCCTTCTTTTAAGCAGGCTTCAGCTTTCATTCTGTCGTTGAGCTGCAAATAAAAATATCCCCATCTGTCAGCCATACCCTTTTGATTATGTGACGTTACTTGTTTCATCCACTTAGAAGCTTCATCCACTTGTTTCATTTCTAAAAGAATTCTTACCTTTAAAAAATAGATTTTCTCAAGCTGTTCCTCTTTAACTGATTCCGTATCCAGCTGAGAAATTAATACAGAAAGTCTATCATCAGCGTCGAGTATCTTGCCTTCTCGCAGGAGATCATCACAATAAAGAGTCACCATTCGAATCGAGCCAAATCGACGATAGCCATATGTCGTTAACATTCGACTTAAACGATTTAATAAAGCTTCATCACAAAAGCGGATAAGCTCGTACAGCTCTTCTTCCGTTTGTAAATTTGTTAACCATTCTTTCACAATCCCGGCAAGGCACTTTGGTTGAAGGCTTTGTACTTCTTCTGTTATATACGCTACAAGATCAAATATTTGATAATGATCCACCATGCTTTTTAATTTCTGATAATTTATACTCAATTCAAAACCACCTTATTCAATAAAATAAGAACTATTGCATCTGCTGTCTATAAATTGAAGTATAAGAAATTTCAAGGATTTTTTCTAGACACAATATAAATTTAAGCATATTGACGGGTCTTTAAATAGCAAAGAGCTGTCTTTTATCATAAGACAGCTCCATAAAATCACACTTCAGCTTTCTTCAGTTTTACGCCGCCTTCAGGCTTTGGTTTAATAGCTTTTAAAACTAAAATGGCACCTACCGCACTAACCCCTAGAGACGTTTGGAACACAGCCATGTCCGACCACTTCATAAGCAGTGTATAAAGAGGAGGTCCAGCTGCTACTCCGACAAAGCGCATCGAACTGTAAAGAGACGTAATGGTTCCTCTCTCTTCCTTTTCAATTCCTTCTGTAATAAGCGCATCAAGACTGGGAAGAGCTGCTCCAATTCCAATTCCACCAAGCACTAAAGTGAGTAAAATACTAAAAAGAGACGTATTAAAAAATAAAATGATGAAAGAACACGTTAACAATAAGAAGCCAAAAAAAGCAGACCACTTCATAACGATTTTATTGTTGCCAACTTTTTTCCCCGCCACAAAAGAAGAAATAGATAAAGCGAGCAAAGGAATAGCCATCACTAAACCTTTTTTCGTATTCACAATATGATAACGCTCCTCTAGTATGGTCGACAGGTAAAATAAAACACCGAATAATACAAGCATAATAATGGCGCCTAAAATAAAAATAGCCATAAGCCATCCAATATTTTCTTTGAGCGTTTTCTTCAAATCCTTCAAAAACTGCGTAATACTTTTCTTTTTTTGTTCAGATTCAGAAGAACTATCATTTTTCGGAACTTTTACTAAAAAGATAACCAAAAGAATCGAAATAAGACAAAGAATAGGAATGAACCAAAAAGGAAGAAACCAAATCATAGCCGCTAAAAAAGCTCCCAGTATTGGGCTTAGTACTTTCCCAAACGTATTAGCTGTTTCAATTAAACCTAGTCCTTTTGTAATTTCTTGCTCGTCTTTGAACATATCTCCTACACAAGGCATCACAACAGGCATAGCTCCCGCTGAACCTATTCCTTGAATCGCGCGGCCAATTAAAATAACCCAGAAAGGATTGGCCATTTGCCATGAAGCCCAACCTGTTAAAGCCCCTCCTACTGCAGCAAGCAGCAAACTGGGAATAATAATTTTCTTGCGGCCAAATCGATCTGATAAATAACCAGCAATCGGGATTAAAAAAATAGCGAAAATTGAATAGACCGTGATAATCATGGATACCTGCAGCGAGCTTATCTGTAGACGTTTTTCAATCACCGGCAATACCGGAATTAACATTGAATTTCCGAGGGTCATGATAAGTGGCACAGAAGCAAGAGCAAGTAAATCCAATTTTTTTCTACTTTCCATAGCGTCCTCCAAACCTTACTTCTAATTAACGTCACAATCACACGTTTTTCAATTTAAGCTTTATAAAACCTCTCGTGTTCATTGATTTTAAAGCTTAACTATCTCATTACATAAGATGATGTGTATCTATATTTTTTAGCTAAAAAGGTGATTGCTATTCATGGTTTCACTGTTCTTCTTTAATTTATTGAACTTTGTTATTTATCCCTGTTAATACTTGTAAAATCGCATATTTTTAATCCTATATATGAAGAAGCGTACGAGTATCTCCGTACGCTTCTTCATATATAGGTGTCATCTTGTTACACTACTTCACCTCGATGACCCTCTCCATCATACATAAACTGTTTATCAATGATATGTTCGATATATATGGTTGTCAAATCACTTTTTTTCACTTGAGCTACAATTAATCCTAACGGATCACCAATGGTGAAGCTTGTTCCATTTTGAAACATTAGCAGCTGCTCATTTAAATGCAATACGCGCTTATAAATTTGCTCTTTCTCTAGGTTGCTGCGGCTCTTTGCTGCTTCGAGCGTTGAAAATAACAAAATGATTTCTTTTCCATTTACTTGTGTACGATACATACACGACCCACTCCTTATCACCGCTTTAAAATTATGCTGACTATACTTTTATTATAAACTAAATTTTCAGTTATTTTTCATCTTATACGAAATTTTTTTAGTTATAATTGTACTACGCCTACGTTAAATAAAAATTTAATTTTCAGAAAAGTTAAATTTTAATGTTGAAATTTTATTTCTTCTTATTATATAATATAAACAATCATTTACCTCTATTGGAAATGATAATTCGAGTTTCAGCAGCATGAGGCTGCACAGTACTAGGGGGATTCAAGTTATGCAAAATGGTAAAGTAAAATGGTTCAACAATGAAAAAGGCTATGGCTTTATTGAAGTTGAAGGCGGCAGCGACGTATTTGTACATTTTTCTGCCATCCAAAGCGAAGGTTATAAATCCTTGGAAGAAGGCCAAGAGGTATCTTTTGAAATTGTAGAAGGCAATAGAGGCCCGCAAGCCGCTAATGTCACTAAGCTATCATAAATAGATCTTTTTATTTTATAGTAAAAGAGACTCTTTTCCGAGTCTCTTTTTTGTTATACCTAGCGTTTGGCCTCAGTAAGCTGCTGTTCACATGTTTGAATAGACTGCATGCACTGCTGAAGAAATTGCTCGTCTACTCCTGTGCCATGAGCTTTGGCAGATTGAAGCTGTGCTTTTGCATCATTAAGCGCATTCGTTGCCTCTTCAAGCTGCTGAGGACTCATACTCATCGTAGCTGTCCCAATCATCTTTTGAGCAGATTGAATAGACACTTCTACTTGCTTTAAATCATTATATCCTGTTGTTACTTCTTCATTTGAAAACTTATCCATTGAAAGAACACCTCCATATGGATAGAATGAAGCTGCTGCCGGCAAATTATACACGCTTACTTTTTAGTCAGCAAATCTCCATACTGCTTAATTTTTTCTCCTACGGTACACTCTTTAATACAAAACGTCTGAGCGTATGTTTTGCCCTTTTCTTTGTTAAACGTTTTTTTTACAAAACAATCACTACAGTAGTAATCCAATAACTCCGTTACTTCTTCTAATAATTGTTTACGTTCCACTCTCGTTCATCTCCATTTCGTTCTGTGTGTTACACTTGCTTCCTGCTAGCAATTGGTATCCCCTGAAGAGCTTGAGTAGCAAGCTGGTCAGCCTCTTCATTTTCCTTCCTTGAAATAGGCTCATATACCGGTCGGATACCAAGCTCCTGCATTTTATCTTCTATTCGATCTAAGTACCGATTAAACTCTTCTTCGAAACAGGGCCACTCCCCAGCCAGCTGATTTAATACAACCTGAGAGTCACCTCTAAACGTTACCGGTATATGATGAACACCAAGTTCCTCAAGCTCTTGTATTAAATAATAAAAAGCAGCATACTCTGCCTCATTATTTGATTCAATCTCTTGCAGCCTTGAGTTGCGTCGTATTCGGTAAGAGTTGTTGTTCTGTTTAAAATAAATCACAACCCCAAGCCCCGCTAAGAGCGTATCATGCTCATAGCCTCCGTCAAAATATGCCACAATATCGTGAGGCTCTGTCTGTACTTCCTGTAAGAGCTTTTTCGCTTCTTTTACAGTCCATTTTTGCTGCTGCTCATCAAGTAGAAAAATTTCCTTCGTTCGACCTGTTTTTTCTAAATCACCCACAATCATTAGCGCCTCATTCGCATCTGTGAAATCGGATGTGAAAATTAACTGTTTATGTTTCGAGGATTTATAATGCCATTCAATTTGGAAATTCATAACGAGCATTCCTTTCATCAGCAATTTTGAATTCAACACTTTTTCTGCTTTTTTGTATTTTATCTTCTATTATGTCTTTTCATGACAGTTTTCTTACCTAATAAGCGGATTTTAGCGTTTATACGTGCTAATATAAAATAGCTGAAGTACTTATGATACAATACTATTGTTGAAAAAACATGGTTTAAGCTTATATTGTTTTAACAAGGAGGCTGTATGATGATTGAAGTTTATATAGACGGAGCCACTGCTGGCAACCCTGGTCCTTCTGGAGCTGGTATTTTAATTAAAGGAAATGGTGAACATCATCGTTACGCTATTGCTCTTGGGACAATGACGAATCATGAAGCAGAGTACCATGCACTTCTTCATGCATTAAAAATTTGTTTAGAAAAAAAGTATACGAGCGTATCCTTTCGAACGGACTCTCAGCTAGTAGACCGCGCAATGAACCAAGAATACGTTAAAAATAAAGCGTTTGCTCCTTTACTGGAAGAAGCCCTCAGATTGTCCAGTCAATTTGAGTTATTTTTTATAAAGTGGATCCCTAGCTCTCAAAATGCAGGTGCTGATCAGCTGGCCAGACAAGCCATTAATCAAAAAGAAGCAGGAATGTAATCCTGCTTAAATCATACCTGATGACTTTAAATATTGAATGGCTTGTTTTTGATTGCTAATACGATTTGATGTCAAATTCTCGAGGAGCGATACAAAAAAACTGCCGTCAAATTCTTTTTGTACTTTTAGTGTCCATTCAATTGTAAATATGACCATCTCGTCAGCTGCACGCGTATACTGCTGACCAAATGAAATAAATCCACGTGCATCTTCTGCTAAATGAAAGCCTTTTTCTTCAAGATAAAGAAGATACTCTTCAACGGTTTGAGCTGTTTTTGTCACTTTTTCGTCCCATCCTTTTGCAAAGGTTCTTCTTTATCTTAGCTTACTTTTGGCTATTTGACTATGATTTCCCTTCTAAAAAATAGCCAATCGCTCCAAGTGCTACTCCTAAAATGGCTCCCCCAATTACTTCTTCAGGCTGATGCCCAAGCATTTCTTTCAAGCGCTGTTCCGTCAAATCGTGAAAGCCTCCGTCTGGAAGACCCGCAAGCTTTTCAATTTCTTCATCTAACGTATTCACTTTAATAGTAATTTCGCCAGTCTGCCTTCGAATTCCTTGTGCATCGTACATCACAATAATTCCAAAAACAGATGCTAACGCAAAATCAATCGTAGAAACACCTCTTTTTAACGCTACATAGGTCGCTAAAGAAGATACGCCGGCTGAATGAGAGCTTGGCATTCCACCCGACGCAGCAATCATCCGCATATCCCATTTTCCTGTTTGATACTTTTTAATGGGGATTTTTAAGGCTTGGGCTAAACCGATTGATGAAAGAGCAATGACAATTCCTTTATTCATATTGCTTCACCTCATCTATAGTTTGCGATGGATTGACATCTCGTACCCAAGCAAATATTGCCCAACAAAAAACGCCGGGCTAATCTGCTGACAGAGCAGACTAATCCCGGCGCTTTTGGAAACAGTTCTGTTATTTTTTACGCTTTTTTTGTGCAGCATTATTCATTTTGGCAGATTCAACTTCAGCATAAGAGCCGAATTCTTGGCCATATTGATTATTTGCACTTTTATTAGCTTCTAACTTCTTGTTAACAGAATTGTTTTGGTTTTGTTGCACGTTGAACTCAGAAGCAAACTCCCCAGCATAAGTGTCATTTGCACTTTTTGCACGCTTTGCTTTTTGAGCCTGATTTGCTTTAAACTCAGAAGAGAACTCTTGGTTATAATTATGCTTTGCATTGTTATTCGCTTGCGCATTTTTATTACCTAATTTTTGACGACCCATCGCTATCTCCTCCTATTTGTACCTCGTTGGTACACTATTAGTATGGATCAAGCGGCACGTCATATCCTGTTCAAATTAAGGTAAAAACACCAGAGCTTAGCACGTTTATATTCTTGCTACGTACTCTTTAACCATTTCTTCTGTCACTACTTTACGGCCTGGAATGATGGTATATTTTTGAGACAGCTCATTAATTTCTGCTGTTACAGCATTAATACCGTCTACAGAAAAGGGTTTCCCTTCTTTGCAAAGAAGCACAGCTGCTTCAATAGCTTGCTCGCGTCGAGCTTCTAAGCTTGCAAAAGCACGTACTAATTCGTGTTGTTTTTTAGAATGGGCTGAAATTTCTTTATGTACACTCATGTTCGTTCCTCCATTATATTATGCTGATTTAGTAAAAATAAGTTAATGTCCTCATAACTGATTTGCTTTTCCGGTAATTCTTTTAAGCTTTTTTCTATCGCTGCAGCTTCTTTCTTAATGCTGTCCAAAAAGTTTTTCATCTTTACATTAAAAGCAACTTTCCCGCTTATCTTGCACTGTACAAATTGCTCAATGATGGATTGCTGCCTATCGTCGAGATTTGCCTGCTTACATAAATTGGCAAATAAAATGACAGGGAAACTGCGCTGCTTTACTACTACTTTCAGTGATAAAAATGCACGAATCAGTTGAAGCATCACTTTTATATCCTCTATTGTAACAGAAGATGTCAGATTTCTTTTACTATTTGTCGTTAAAATTTTAAAATAATGATACCCCAATGCTTTTAAGGAATATGAGTGAGCCATCATTTGCCGCAGTGGCTCAGCAAACGATGGCTTCTGATAATAAACAAAAGGCGACCATAGCCACTCATAAAGCGAAGGGTTTGATTTTGTAAACAAATAAATGGTTTTGTACAAATCCCACCCTTGCATATCATAATTGCCTTCTGCTACATTAATGACCTCTTGAGGTCTATTGAGATGAAGATAGCGTGATGCTTTATACTTGTATATAAAGCGGACGTCAAAATCACTCGCTAACGTGTCGAGTCCGTAAGCACGGCTGCCTGATTCACATGCAAACAAAATTTCCACATTATATTCTTTTTCAATTTCCTGTAACCGTTTATTTATGTGTGTAGACATAAAAATTAATGACCCTTTCTTTCCTCCAATACATGTTCTAGCACCGTCATTGTACTTACCAATTCTTGAATTGGAAATTCTTCAGACACGGCCGCTTGCAGCTGTTTGTAATAATCATACCATTCTTCAGATACAGACTGTTTATGCGCTAGAACGTACTGATTCACTAAATGGGTATAGTGTGAATGAAGAGCGGCTTCTTCTTTCGCAATGTAGTGATTAACATCCGGCTTAATACGTTCTAGTAAAGCAGCATGAAGCTTTACTTTCTCATTTTTTTCAAAAAAGCTTTTATTGTTTTTATACAGTGAAAGCTCTTTTTGATACGATTCATTCTCATCAAATTGATGACTTGTCACAACTTCACTGCCATTTGGAGGCTCTAACGAGTTCAGCGTTGGAGTAAACGTCGGTTCATAGCGATGTAGCTTTGTAATGATCATTCGATGCCAGTCTTCGATTAATTTTACGATGTATTTTTCGATTCGCAAAGTGGTCGCACGCACTTCTTGCGTTGCATCGAAGGAAATAGACGTTAACAACTCCTGCAAACAAAGGCGCAGCTGCTTTTGCTTTTCACCTCGATCATCCCTTAAGTTTGCCGGACTGAAGGCTTCTTTAAAGAAGTCATCGTACCTCACAAACAGACGTTTTTTTACATAAAATAAGAGCTCTTCTAATTCTCGGTCTAACTGCTGTTGTTCATATTCAAAATGAATTTCATGCAGTTTTGCTGCTACCTGCTCATTTTTTATGTGAAGAGATTGAATGTATCGCTTTTTATCCACTTCTGATTTTGTTTGCACCTGTTTCATTTCATTGGAAACTGCTAAAATTTGTTCGAAATCTGCATAGACACTTTGGATAGCAAGCTCTGGTAATTCATAATTTATGAAGCGGTAAAACGCATTTTTGAATGGCAGAAACATTTTATCCTCGTGGTTTTGCAAAGCCTGCAAGCTTGATACCGGGTATAAGCGCGGAAAACGTATACCATACTGTTCAAGCTGTTCTTTTACATAGGTCTGAACTAACTGCAGCTCTGTATCCGAGCTGGCTAGGTCCGCTGCATTTACTAAGAAAAACATTTTATCAAGCGCAAATACATCTTTTACACGGCCAAGCTGAATAAGAAATTCGCGGTCAGCTTTTGAAAACGCATGATTATAATATGTTACAAATAAAATGGCGTCTGCATTTTTGATATACTCAAAAGCTACTCCAGTGTGTCTCGCATTGATTGAATCAGCTCCGGGTGTATCAACGAGCGTAATGCCTAAGCGAGTAAATTCACAGTCATAATACAGGTTAATAAATTGAACAAAACACGCTTTTTCTTCTTTGGCTACATAATCATGAAATCCTTCTGTATCTACCACTACTTCTGAACCGATATGCTTCTTGACTTCGCCGTAGCCTTTTTCTACTGCCTGTAAAAACGACAAATGCAGCTGCAGCTCTTCTGTTGCCTGCAGTGTTGGAATAATTGTTAACGCTTCGTCAATTGATTCTACTTCATGGTGAAACAGCTTAAGTGCACCATTTAAATCTTGGATCATCTGCTCGTTTGTTTTCATTTGCACAACAGCTGTTTTATGCGGCCGTTTTTCTGTTGGAGGCATAATTTTATTGATGGTTGCTGTTGTTGGGTTCGGAGATACTGGAAGTAATCTTTCTCCAATCAACGCATTAGCAAAAGATGACTTACCGGCACTGAATGCTCCGAATAAAGCTACAGTAAACGTTTGATTTGATAGCTTTTTACGCTTTTCTTGAAGCCTGGTAATAAAGCGGTCTAACTTTCCAAATGAACGGAGCTGTTCGAGAACAGCTGATACATCTTGAAGAACCTTTTCCGTTCCTGTTTCATGCACAGCTTCCTCAGGCTGTGAAACTAACTGCTGCTCACTCACAGCTTCTTGCTTTTCTTCAGCTTTCATGATGCCTGTTTCATATTCTTCTTGTAACATATATGACAACTCGTTTGTATCTTCTGCCGTTAGGTCGTCATCAGTTTGCTGTAAAGATTGAAGCAAAGCTTTTGTACGTGCCAATTTTGATTTCATTTCCTGAAGAGATGTATACGCTTCTTCAAATACTTCACATTCCTGCAAGTGTTGATAAATTTTTTTACGCTTTACTTCATCTTGCTCGATTTTGCTCTGTTCAATTTGCGCATAAAGCTCGTATAATAATCGCGTCGCTTTTTTCTTAATATGATCGGCTACATCTTTTGCGTATGTTAAAACATAATCACCATTAATCGTAGCTCCTGCCTTTACGGTTTCAATTAAATCATACGGCTCTAACGGAATTTCAAACTGCTGAACCTGGCGTATAAGATCCGGATCGGTAAGATTTTGATTTTTCACCAGCTCTTGCACATATTGCTGCAAGTGCCACTGCAGCTGAGAAGCTGCTCGTTCTTTCATATCATCAAAAAATAACGTCAGCCGCTCTTTTTTTACTTCCTCGGTCTTTTTCTTAGCAAATAAAAGACCTACTTTAAAATCAGGCTTTGTCGTTTCTAAAAACAGCCTAGCTTTTTCTCTCATTTCATATGGTGTTAAATTAGCGTTGCTTAGTATCTTACCTGTTTCTTGTTGATACGTTTCTGCTAGCTGCTTTTCAGCACGCCTTATTTCCGCTTCTTTTTCGAGAAGCTGCTCTTTTTGCTGCTTATTCATTTCATGATTCTCAAGCGTCAGCTTATGGCGCAGCTCGTCATGAATCGTTAACTTTTCTTCTTCTTGGTCTTCAATAAAGGCAAGGTGATCGTCAATTAACATTTGCATCGCATGTTGAATATGCTGATGTCGGTTTTCTTTTTCCGTCATCATAGCAAGTAATAGAGATTTTACGTACGAAAGGTCATTATGACGGTTGATTGGCTCTTTTAACGACGTATAGAAAATTCCTTCTGGTCTCACATTCCACTTTAAAAATGACGTTTCTACAGATTCTTTAAATGCTTGGAATGTTAGCTGATCTTCTTGGTGTTTATCGATTTGATTTACAATTAAATAAAGCGTTTTATTAGCTTCTTGCAGCTGTTTTGCAAATTGAAGATTTAATTCTGCCTGCACATGATTATAATCCATTACGTAGAAAATAACGTCCGCTAAGTGAAGAGCTGACTCGGTCGATACACGATGTGCATCATCTGTTGAATCAATTCCTGGTGTGTCCATCACCACAACATTTTTAGGAATAGCATCTGTATCTATCGATAAATGAATGGACTCTACTTCATCTCCATCCACAGCAAACTGCTTAATTTGCTCATACTCATAAGGTGCTTCATAACGCACCGGCGGCTGTTTGCGATAATAAACGGTTGCATGCTCATCCCCTGCTTTTACTGATACTAAGTTTGCGCTTGTTGGAATAGGACTTGCAGGCAAAATTGCTTGCCCCATTAATTCGTTAATCATGCTCGATTTTCCAGCCGAAAAATGTCCGCAAAATGCTACAACAAATTCGCCGTTCACCCACTTTTTTAACAGCTGTATTGCTTTTGCTGCCTGCTGTTCATCTCCAGCTGCTTGAAATTGCTTATGTAAATGAAAAAGAGATGCTTCCAATCGGAGATTTTCTTGATGTTTCACACTCACTTTACCCATTATTACTCTACCCCTTTTGCCTCATTCAAGACTGTATTTAAATGTGCTCTATCCATCTTCATTTCTGCTTATTCTTTCTCTATTTTACTTGATTCGCATGCGTTTTCCCATAAAAAACTGAATTTTTAGTTACAAAAACAATAAAAAAAGCTGTCAATAATTTGACAGCTTTTTTTATTCATCGCATGTATGTTACGCCTTTTGGGCTTTTTCAATATTTTTCATTACATACGTTGTGACGCCAACATATGTAGCAAGTGCTCCGATCACAAAAAGACTAACCATTACGTCCACCACCGTTTCTACTTGATGAAATTGATAATCTTTATCATTTGTTTCATCTTATCATGAAAGATAATCATTTTCAATTAGTTTTAAGATTTTTTTACAGGAAAGAAACTTCCCCTGTTTTGCATCACTTCGCCGTAATTTGTTTCATTCGTTAACGCTTGCTCTTCTAAGGGAATTCTGACGGCTAATATACACAAATTGAAAACAGAAAAAATAGCTAACGTCCAGTATGCCTGAAACATAAGCGGAACTAACACCAATTCTGCCGCTACTACTGTATAGTTAGGGTGCTTCATAAAACGATAAGGACCTCTTAGCACAACCTTCGCATTAGGCAAAACGATAATTTTTGTATTCCAATACTTTCCTAACGAAGAAATAGCCCATATTCTTGCAAGTTGCACAAGCGCAAAAAAGCTAAACAACAAAAAAGAAAAGTGATACATTCCATCGTTTAACACATACACTTCCGTAAAAAGAGCAGCAAAAAAAGCGGCATGCATGCTTACCATCCATTTGTAGTGACTTTGACCAGCTTCGTATGCTCCCTGCTTCTTCATCCAAGCTTCATTTCTTTTGGCAATAACCAATTCACATAGACGCTGTAAGATAATAAATACAAAAAAGCTATAAAAAAACAATCGCTTTACCTCCACTCTAATAGAAGCATTTCAGAACTAAATCCAGGGCCAAGAGCTGTTAATAAACCATATTCTTTACTCGGAATTTCTTTCTTCATAAAGCGGTCTAGCACATACAAAACGGTTGCCGAAGACATGTTTCCATGGTTTTTAAGTACATCTAGGGAATCAGCAATCATATTTTCGTTTAACGACAGCGTTGATACATATGCTTCAAGCACTTTTTTCCCTCCAGGATGAGCAACAAAATGCTTCAAATCGCGACTGGTCAAATGCTGAGTTTGTAAAAATGACTCAACTTCTCCGCCTAACCACGAATCGATAATCGTGGGAATGTCTTTTGAAAAGACAACAAATAGTCCATCATTTTTAATCTCCCACCCCATTACATCTTCTGAATTGGGCATGAGCGTCGATTGTGTATGTAAAATGTTAGGATAGCTTTTTGCAAGAGCAAAAGTGGTATCAGCTTCGTCACCTGCGACTAAAGCAGCCGCTACTCCATCTGCAAATAAAGACGTACCAATTAAGTTGCTTTTTGAACGATCATTTCGCTGAAAAGTTAAACTGCAAAGCTCAATGGATAAAACAAGGACTTTGGCACGCGGAAAGGCTTTGCAATACTCATAAGCTCTTGAAAGCCCAGACGCTCCTCCAGCACACCCTAATCCCCAAATAGGAATTCTTTTTGTATGGTCTGAGAACGCAAGCTTATTCATAATTCGCGCTTCAATGCTAGGCGTAGCTAAACCGCTTGTTGAAACATAAAAAACAGCCTCAATTTCTCCACACGGCAAAGGGGTACTTACATGGTTCTTATTTGTTAAGCAGTCTTCAATTGCTTTTGTACCTAATTCAACAGCAGATTCTATAAAAGCATCATTTTTTTCTTCGAATGTATGGTCTTCTTGAAACCAAGATAAGTCTTTGGCAAAATTACGTTTCTCAATTTGACCATTTTGAAAAACGGTTAGCAGACGATTAATATCTTTAAATGATTCGGAAAAAAGTTCTTTTGCAAATAGCAGCGTGTCTTGCTGAGTTAATTCGTAAGGGGGAACTCCAAATCCAACCGAGATAATCTTTGGCATACACTTCACCTCTTTGATTGCGTTACATTTAACATTTGTAATAGCTGGGGATTTATTCAATTCTTTTTTAGTGGAATGGAGGCGAAACATAAAAAAACTTTCCTGTAACTCAGGAAAGTCTACGTTTTGAAGAAGTGTATGTTTGTTGTGCACTTTTATTATAGCGCAAATAATCTGAATGTACAGATACAATTTATGGATTGACGAAAATAAGTGCTTATTTTTTATGAAAAGAAAATGGACATATAGATTTCATCTACATATTCATTGTTGAAATAAGCTTGTTCTTTCATAACGCCTTCTTGTTCAAATCCTACCTTTTTATACAATTCGTATGCCACTTTATTCGAAGCAAACACAGTTAAAGAAAGTTTATGAAGATGATTTTCTTTGCACCAGTTTAGCGTATAATTCATAAACTGTTTTCCTATTCCCATTCCCTGTGCTTTTGAAATAAGCCATGTACGGAAGAGCCCCGTGTGGCTCTTCATTTTAATTTCGCCTCTAAGAACACGTGCAATTCCAAGCACTTCACCTTCGACTTCAGCTACAACGTACATGTGATTGTTCTTTTCTACTAATGCAATAAAATCTTGCTCTTCTTCGACTGTACGCGGCTCATCTTTTTGAATAAATTCCCCAGCCTCAATAATTTCTCTTACCGCTGTTGTAATATGCTCTGCATCGCTGGCCTGTGCAGGGCGAATAGTGACTTCACGTCCGTCTTTTGCTTTAAATTTCACTATGTTTTTCTCTGCTGTAATCATCTATATCAACTCCTATATTTTTCACCATTCAGTACTACTATTTTGGTTCTAGCTTGGGTAATTTATCAGTGGTAAAGTTCTGCTTTTTATTTCATCTAACAAGCAATCATGTGCATTTGTTGTATTACCCACGCTTTAAACAAAGCTAAACCATTTTTGAAATACTTATTCTTGCACAGACATTCTAGAAATGCAATTAATTGCGTTAAAGAACTATTATTCCAAATTTTCTTTACAAAAGTGCATAAAAAAGAGGCTGGGACACAACGAAACACATGAAAGCTACGTCTATCTCCACAACAAAAAAATACGAACTAACAACCAATAATTTTGATTATTAGTTGCTAGTTCGTATTTCACTTCGAATAAAATATTTTCGTCCCAGTCTCTACTTTTTATTAAAGTCCCATTGAGATATATTTTACTTCTAAATAATCTTCAATGCCGTAATGACTTCCTTCGCGTCCAAGACCACTTTCTTTAAAGCCGCCGAATGGAGCTTGAGCTGCAGATGGAGAGCCATCATTTACTCCTACAATGCCGTATTCTAGCTCTTCAGATACAAACGTTGCTTCTTTAATGTTTTCTGTAAATACGTAAGCGGCTAAACCATAAGGGCTATTGTTTGCTCGTTCTACGGCTTCTTCTACTGTTTTGAATGTTGCTACAGGTGCCAATGGTCCAAACGTTTCTTCAAACATGCAATTCATGTCATCAGTTACATTTGTAATAATTGTCGGCTCCATAAAGAAGCCTTTTTTAGTTGTTATAGCTTGTCCGCCAACCACAACTTTAGCTCCTTTACTTTTTGCATCCGCAATTTGTGCTTTTACTTTCTCAACCGCTTTGTCGTTAATTAACGGTCCAACTTGTGTACCTTCTTCTAATCCATTTCCTACTGTTAATTCCGCCGCTTTTGCTACAAATTTTTCAACAAAAGCATCTGCAATGGATTCTTGTACATATACGCGGTTTGTGCAGATGCACGTTTGACCTGCGTTGACAAACTTAGAAGCAATTACGCCGTTTACAGCAGCGTCTAAATCTGCATTTTCTGTTACGATAAACGGTGCGTGACCGCCTAATTCCAGCGATAATTTTTTCACAGTATCCGCAGCACCGCGCATTAAATGTTTACCAACCGCTGTTGAACCAGTAAATGTTAATTTGCGAATGCGTCCGTCTTTTTGCCATGTGTCACCAATAGCTGCTGCATCTCCAGTAACAACATTGATCACACCTTTTGGAACTCCCGCTTCTTCTGCGAGCTCTACTAAACGATATGCTGTAAATGGTGTTTCTTCAGATGGTTTTAGAACAATTGTACATCCTGCTGCAAGAGCTGGGGCCACTTTACGCGTAATCATTGCTGCAGGGAAGTTCCATGGTGTAATAGCTGCTACAACGCCGACAGGCTGTTTTTTAACCGTAATACGTTTATGCGTATGATGAGCTGGAATCGTTTCACCGTATACACGCTTTCCTTCTTCAGCAAACCAAGCAATATAATCATTACCATACTGCACTTCACCTTTTGCTTCTGCAAATGGTTTGCCTTGTTCCATTGTCATAATTTCTGCTAGTTCATCTTTATGATTTTCAATTAGTTGATGCCATCTCATTAAAATAGCACTGCGCTCTTGAGCGGTTCTTTTCGACCATGTTTTAAAAGCTGCAGCCGCTGCATCAGCGGCAAGTGCTGCTTCCTTTGCGCCTGCCTTTGGAATTTGTCCTATTACTTCTTTTGTTGCTGGATTAATCACATCAATTTTCTCTTCTGTTGTTGTCCATTCACCGTTAATATATAGTTTGTTTGGATACATCATTCATCCTCCTAGTTGTGTGAATTTCTTTGTGCTGTGTTAACTACACTATATACACTAGCATCTTCATTGATTTATGAGAACTTCCCTTCTATACTATGGGTATAACAAAAGGTTATAGGTGATAAATATGAAAACAGAATGGCTTGAGTCTTTTATTGAAACAGCCAAAACAAAAAGCTTAAGCAAAGCAAGCGAACAGCTGCATATGACGCAGCCCGCGCTCAGTAAGCAAATGAGAAAACTAGAAGAAAATTTAGGAGTAACATTATTTATTCGCTCCGCTACAGGAGTAGAATTAACCTCAGCAGGTAAAATCCTTTTACAAGAAGGTGAATCCATACTATCAAGCGTTCATGCTCTTCAAAAAAAATTAGTGTCTACGCAAGAAGTCTGTGATTTAACTATCGGAACGTGGCAAAGTATGGCTGCTTTTTACTTACCTTATCAACTGGCTTCTGCTAAAGACCACAATCGCCATATTGATATAAAAATCTCGCATCACTATTATGATTTATTGGAGCAGTTAGAAAGCAATCAAATTGACGGGGCTTTATTTGATGATCGAGAGGTTCAACATACTTATTGGTCAAAACTATTGTTCAAAGAAGACTTTTATTTATTTGTGAATGATCAGCACCCGTTAGCCGAAAAAGAAAGCGTATCATTTGAAGATTTTAAAGAAGAACCCATTGTAGTCCTTCCCCCAGGGTGCGATGTTCGGACACTAGTAGAAAAAGCGTACAAGCGTCATAACTTAAAAATTTCCATTGTCAATGAAATTGAATTTGCGCAAAGTATTATGGGGTTTATTTCAGCTAATTTAGGTATTTCAATTCTCCCTGAAATTTTTATGCGCCATTTACAAAGCTCAAACATTAAAGCGTTACCCATTACAGACTTCAAATTCAAAAGAGAAATTTCATTAGTGGCAAAAAACCCTGACGTGGGGAAAATGCTTTATACACTGTTTTTCAAAACACGGTCTTAATAGGAAAGACGAACAAATTGGATGAATGATTTACTATGGATCGCTTGTCGCCCCATGACAATGAAAAGATCCGAACGATTAATCGTTCGGATCTTTTTAACTAAAATACTTTTGTTCTAGCCTCTTTTTATTTCGATACTACTTCGTTTGTTAACTTTGTTTCTGCAACTTGCGTACGTGGTGATTTCATCATATTAAAGACAATATTTAAAAAGATTGCTGTAAAACTCCCCATTACAATACCGCTTCCAGTAAGCACTTGAAGACTCTCTGGTAAGTTTTTGAAGAGTTCAGGCACAACCGTCACCCCTAGACCCATGCCAACCGAACATGCAATCACAAGAAGATTTTCTTGTTTGGCTAAATCAACTTGACTAAGGATTTTAATACCTGAAGAAATTACCATTCCAAACATAGCTACCATTGCTCCTCCAAGTACAGAGCTCGGGATAACTGTCGTCACGGCTGCGATTTTAGGTAGAAAACCCAAAACGATTAAAATTCCACTCGCTGCAAATACAACATTCCTTGTGCGAACACCTGACAACTGTAAAAGTCCTACATTTTGAGAGTACGCTGTATAAGGAAATGCGTTAAAAAATCCGCCTAATAAAATCGCCAATCCTTCTGCACGATAGCCTTTAGACAAATCTTTTTCATCCACTTCTTTTTTACAAATATCACTAACAGCAAAATAAACGCCTGTTGACTCGACAATGCCAACAAGTAAAACAAGAAACATTGTCAGAATGGCCATAATATTAAAAGTTGGCATCCCAAAGTACAGCACATGTGGCATATGAACCCACGCTTCTTCTTTTACGCCGGAAAAATCGACTTTTCCCATAAAAGACGCTGCAATTGTTCCAACAACTAATCCTAATAACACAGAGACGGATCGCATAAACCCTTTTGTAAATCGGTACAGAACAATAATTAATAGCAAAACGCCAAAACCTAAACCTAAATTGCTCAAGCTGCCAAAATCTTTACTTCCTTCTCCTCCGGCTAAATCTTTAATCGCTACGGGAATTAACGTAATTCCAATAATCGTTACAACCGAACCTGTAACTAAAGGAGGAAAAAACTTAACCAATTTACCTAAAAAAGCAGAAAGAAGGACGATGAGTAAACCAGCCACGATAATAGAACCATATATGGAGGAAACGCCGTAAGAACCTCCAATTGAAATCATAGGTCCTACGGCAGTAAACGTACACCCTAATACAACTGGAAGACCAATTCCAAAAAAACGATTTTTCCATACTTGCAGTAACGTTGCCACACCGCACATAAATAAGTCAATCGCCACTAAATACGTAAGCTGCTGCTGAGTCAAGCCAATGGCTCCTCCAACAATAAGCGGAACAACAATCGCACCTCCGTACATAGCTAAAACATGCTGTAAACCAAGTGAAAAGACTTTTCCTTTATTCATATTAAACCTCCACTGTTGGTTTATCTTCAGCAAATGTCACTTTACCATTTGATAAAGACTGAATGCGTGCTAATGATTCTACTTTAACGCCTGATTTACGAATTTGTTTTCCTCCATCTTGGAACGCTTTTTCAATAACAATACCAATGCCGCCTACTTTAGCACCTGCTTTTTGCACGATATCCATCAAGCCGAATGCAGCTTGGCCGTTTGCTAAAAAGTCATCAATAATTAAAATCACGTCATCTTCTCGAATAAATTTATCAGCAACTGAAATTTCATTTTCTTCTTTTTTTGTAAATGAATATACTTTTGATGTAATGAGTCCGTCTTGAAGTGTTAAAGATTTTCTTTTTCTAGCAAACACCATCTCAACGTTTAGCTTCAATGCGGTCATAATCGCTGGAGCAATTCCTGATGATTCAATCGTTAAAATCTTCGTAATTCCTGCATTTTCAAAACGCGAAGCAAATTCTTCTCCAATTTCTTTCATTAATACAGGATCCATTTGGTGGTTTAAAAATGTGTCTACTTTTAAAACCGTGTCCGATAATACGATACCATCTGTTAAAATTTTGTTTTGCAAAGCTTTCATAGTTCGTTCCTCCAACGTTTGTATTAAAAAAGCTCAAAAACATAGCTGCACTCGTATATGAGTAGAGCAATGTCTTTGAGCTGTTACGCACAAAAGTGAAAAACAAACTTCATCGCTCACCCATAGTCAAACTATTTACGGTAGTTTGGTAGATACTTACGAGCCTTATTCTCGTCATTATATGAGTGCGTTATTGAGTTAATTGTATTATATCAGCAAATCTTTTATTTGAAAATATCTAAAACAGATATTTTCGAACATTTACTTGCGATACAAAACATAATATTCGGTTATAGCGCTTTTTATACGTGATAAATTTCTCCATATTTCTTTTCTAGATACTGAATTAAATAATCTACATTTAAGCCTTCTCCCGTTACATCGTTTAAAATTTCAAGAGGCTTTTTCATTTTTCCGTACTGATGAATATGTTCTGTTAGCCAATTTGTAATCGGCGAAATTTCTCCTTTTTCGAGAAGTTCATCATAATTAGGCAAGTCTTTTAACATGGTATGCTTAAACTGCGCTGCGTACATATAGCCAAGAGCGTAGGAAGGGAAATACCCAAAGCTTCCTCCAGCCCAGTGTACGTCCTGAAGCACGCCTTCTCCATCGTGACTTGGACGAACTCCTAAATATTCTTCGTATTTCTCATTCCAAATTTCCGGTAAATCTGCAACTTTATATTCTCCGTTTATTAATCCTTTTTCAATCTCATAGCGAATCATAATATGAAGAGGATACGTTAACTCATCTGCTTCAATACGAATAAGCGACGG
This sequence comes from Priestia sp. 10L35, assembly GCF_056395685.1. Taxonomy (NCBI): domain Bacteria; kingdom Bacillati; phylum Bacillota; class Bacilli; order Caryophanales; family Bacillaceae; genus Priestia; species Priestia sp. 10L35. The sequence continues at coordinate 121,137 of NZ_JBFTKA010000004.1, forward strand.
TTTCGCCTCATTTACTCCTCGGTAAAAATCTTCTAAAACTACATCGTCAAATTGTCCCGGCGCATGCTTTTTTAGTACGTCGTAATGATGCTGCCAAAATGCTTTATTTTTCCCGACAAACTGCTCAAAAAACAGCGACTGTGATTCATGAATTCCCATTGAAGTACCTTCACATAGAACCGTACCGACAAGATTCTTTGAAATATTCTGTTCATATAAAGCATGGCCGCATTCGTGAATTGTTCCAAAAATAGCCGTTCGAAAATCGTTTTCGGCATATTTAGTCGTGATGCGCACATCTCCCGGATTTAGGCCAGTAGCAAAAGGATGGACTGTTTCATCAAGTCGCCCCGCTTCAAAATCATAGCCAAGCGTTTTTAACACGTCTAGACTAAATTGCTTTTGCGCTTCTTTTGGGAAAGTACGGAATAAAAATTCCGTATTTGGCTTTGTATTCGACCCGGCGATTCGCTGAACAAGAGGCACAATATGCTCCCGTAGCTTTCCAAATACCTCGTCTAAGATTTCAACCGTCATCCCCGGTTCAAAAAGGTCCAATAAACGGTTATATTTGTTTCCTTCATAACCCCAATACTCCACAAACTTCTGATTGAACGCTACAATTTTTTCGAGGTACGGTTGAAATAAAGCAAAATCTGCTTTTTCTTTTGCGTCTTCCCAAACCGACTCCGCTTTTGAAGTTAACGTAACGTATTCTTTATATTCATGCGGAGGAATCTTTTTATTTAAGTCATATTCTTTTTTACATTCTTCCACTGCTTTTTTCGTAATATCGTTTATGTAAGGCTGTGACTCAGGGTTCGTTAATTTCTCAATAAAACCTGCCATTTCATCAGAAACAGAAAGATTGAACGCTTCTGATGACATCATGCCAATAACTTCAGAACGCTGATCCGCCCCTTTTTTTGGAGCACCCGTCCTCAAATCCCAGTACATCACTCCGATTACCTCGTGATAACTTTTGATTTTATTCATGTATTCATAAAACTGTTTCTCAATTTTCTGTATGTCTTCTCTCATTGTTTTTCCTCCTTACTTTCCTTATTTCACCATAAATTATTTTATCATAATAGTAACGGCGTGTATGTAACTGAATATTCAATCTATTATGCATATAAAAAAGCGCGGCTACAACCGCGCTTTTTTATATGTTTTCTATTTTCGTTGGGACATTTTGTTCAATGATTGAACGCACTTTTGAATCTGTGCTTTTTGGCATAAAGATCGTGATTAGACCCTTATCGTTATGAGAGCGAATCAGTCTTCCAACTCCTTGCTTTAAGCGAAGAAGCATATAAGGCATATCTGCATCCCAGAATGGATCGACTACTTGATTGCGCTTTGCTTCAAAGACCGGATCATTTGGTGGATACGGCAGAGACCAAATAATTACATTAGATAGCGAAGGTCCAGGAATATCCAATCCTTCCCACAAATGAACAGCGCATAAAATTGTTTCTTCTTCCCTTTGGAACTGAGATACTAATTTACTGATTTCTTGATCGCCTTCAAATAAAAATGTGTACTGATTTAACTCTTTGGAAACTTCTTTGAACATCTCTAGTTCTTCTTTGCTGTTAAACAGTAAAAGTGCCCGTCCGTTCGTTTTTTCGAGCTGTGCAACAGCACAGGCGAATTTTTCAGCAAACGCTTCTTCTTGATCATCCGAAACATTTTTTACCGCAATTTTCATTTGCTCATCATAATCAAATGGCGATTCAACAGAAAAAGAAAGCGGCTTTGCAATTCCTAAGCTATATGCTAAATAATCGAACGATTGGTTATCTGAAAGAGTGGCAGAAGTGAAAATATATGGTATTTTCTTCGCAAATACTCGTTCTTTTAAGACGTCTTTTACTGCTTGCGGCATAATAACCAACGTCAGCTGCCAGTTATTTTCTTCTACCCAGTAGATGGCATTTTCGTTGTCCATAAATAAGCGCAGCGAATAATCAATTTGATCCAGGTACTCATCTACAATTCGCAGCGTATATTCGTCTACTGTATAGGTCTCACTCTCAAACACAAGCTCGTTTCCGATATGCTCAAGCAGCGATAAAAGTTCTTTTCCTACACTTTGTAATCCGTTTGTACGGGCTACTTCTTTACGGCTAGAACCAACGATTTCTGTACTTGCTTCACTTAAACGGTCAAAGAACATTGCATATACATCGATAGCATGCTCGATCTTCACAGCAAATTCTTCTCGCACGTCATTTTCTAATAGACGCGTTAACAAGTTTTCTAACGTATCTTCTTGAATGCGATATGTTAAAGCCTTTTGTGCAGCAAATTCCAGCAGGTGACCTTCATCAAATACAACACAGCTGCTTTCAGGAAGAAGGGGAAGCTGTCCTTCACGCTTGCGGGCTTCATATGTCCAAATGTGCTCCATGTAAAAATCGTGAGAGCAAATAATTAAGTCATGTGCTTTTCTATAGTGCTCACGTGAAAGCGTTAAGCCGCATCTATGACGCTGCTCACAGGAAGAGCAGTCTTGAAACGTATCCCAGTTAATTTGATTCCATTCCTCATCCGTTAAATGAGGATATTCTTTACGGTCTCCGTAGTGATAGAACGACTGCATACCGCTATGATCATGAACAAAATCAGGAAGCGTATCGTAAATTTCTTCAATGTTTTCATTATCTGTTCGTGCTGTCACAGCATCTAATTTCTTTAAACACAGATACTGATCTTGAGATTTTGCTAGGCGAACATCCATGTTAATATCTAAAATACCAGAGAGCTTTGCAATGTCTCCTTCGGCTTTTACTAACTGTTCAATTAATGTTTCATCCGCACAGGCAATAATAGCTGGCTTGCCAATATACCTTGCATAACAAATAGCGTACAGTAAATACACAATAGTTTTCCCTGTTCCTACACCTGCTTCTGCAAAGATTACATTTTTTTCTTTAAAAGCTCGTTCGATTTGAAAAGCCATAAAAATTTGTTCATCCCGAAGTTCTAACCCAGCGTCTGGAAGATGATCATAAAAAACATCACCTATCCATTCATTTAATTTGTCAAAAAAGTTTTCATCCCGCTCAATTGTAAAAGGCAACCGCTCTCTCATCATCGATACTGACTCCTTTATTTATGTAAATATCTATCAATAAAAATTAGCTTCACTTCTTTTTATCTAGTAAATTTCTCATGTAAGCAAAACTTAATTATTGACTACTTTATCTAAAATGTCAATAAAAAGAGCTGAACATAAAAAAGTTCTGCCTGTAAGGACAGAACCTTTTTGTATAAAAGCTGAGTGTAGAACGCAAACGGAATAAGTGCTATTAAAAATTAATTACAGCGGAATTTTGAGTCCGTGGACTGAGACAATAAAAAGGCCGCTTCATACTCGGCTTTTGCTTGTTCCAGCTGAGTAAGCGTCTCTCCGCTTACTTCTATTCCCTGCTGCATTAAATGATAGCTGTTTTCCAACGCTTGACGAATCATAGTGAACTCCGTGTTTCTATCCATTTATAAACATCCTCTCTCTGTAGTGCTTACTATAAAAGTGAATACTATCATTCTATACACCAGCTGTTTATTTTATTCTCAAAACCAGCATCTCTAGCTTAATAAGTGGCTTCTTTCATTTAAGAAAATAATCGAACTTATTAAAATATTTTAATTCTCACTTGACATATAGGAATAATATATTTTAAAATTACTTACAGATTCAATCACTCAAAACTACATAATACAGGCTTACCGGTCAACCGATAGCCTCTAATTGCCAGATACACGTACCATCCGTCTGTGCAATTAGAGGCTTTTATTTTTTTAAAAGCCTGCTGAAAGGAGAAAAAATGGCAGAACTGCAGTTACAGCATGTGTATAAAAAATACGGAAAAGATAGTCTTGCAGTTGATAATTTCAATCTTCATATTCAAGACAAAGAATTTATTGTATTTGTAGGACCTTCAGGGTGCGGCAAATCCACTACCCTTCGAATGATCGCTGGCCTTGAATCGATAACAGAAGGAAAATTGCTTATTAATGGAGATCGTGCAAACGATTTACCTTCTAAGGACCGAGATATTGCAATGGTGTTTCAAAACTACGCGCTTTACCCTCATTTAACAGTTTACGACAACATGGCATTTGGCTTGCAGCTCCGCAAAGTCCCAAAACAAGAAATTGATGAGCGCGTTCGTGAAGCGGCTCGTATTTTGGACTTAGAACCCTATTTAAAACGCAAGCCAAAAGCGTTATCAGGAGGGCAGCGTCAGCGGGTGGCTTTAGGAAGAGCCATTGTACGGAATGCCCAAATTTTTTTAATGGATGAGCCTTTATCTAACCTTGATGCGAAGCTTCGCGTACAAATGCGAGCTGAAATTAGTAAGCTTCATCAGAAGCTGCAGACGACCATTATTTATGTAACCCACGATCAAACAGAAGCGATGACGATGGCAAGCAGAATTGTAGTTATGAAAGACGGAAAAATTCAGCAAATAGGTTCACCTATGCAAGTATATAATGCTCCAGAGAATACGTTTGTAGCTAGTTTTATAGGATCACCGGGAATGAACTTTTTCACAGGGAAAGTAGTGAACCGTAAACTGCACATCAGTGAACATGAGTTTCAACTGACAGAAAATCAAATGCATTCGTTACATGAAAAAGGCTACAACAATCAGTTCGTTACTATAGGAATTCGACCTGAGCATATTACGCGGGCCTCTTCTGATGCTCCTCATATTTCATTACCGGTAGATGTGTCTGAGTTATTAGGAGCAGAGTACATACTATACAGTAGTTTAGGAGACCAGCTCTTTGTGGCTAAAATCCCTGGGGATGAACATATTCAAGTTCATCAGCACTTTCCATTTCATTTTCAAATGAATCATGCTCATTTCTTTGATCAAGCATCTACCAACCGTATTAAAATTGACCAATAACTATCTAAAATGAATTCTATAAGTGGGGGAACTAAAATGAAAAAATTATTAATTCTGTTAGCAATGCTCACCGTGATCATCGCGGGCTGCGGCAAAAACAGTTCAACAAGCGGCGACAGCAGCGACTCTTCTAAAAAAGTAACCATTAACTTTACGCATTGGCGAGGAGAAGATTCGAAAGCTTTTGATTCTATCATTGAGCAATTTGAAAAGAAAAATCCAAACATTCATGTAGAAATGACCGTCTTTCCTTCTGATTCCTATCAATCACAAATTCAAGGATCTCTACTATCTGGAGAAGGTATCGATGTATTTGCTAGTTTTCCAGGAAGTCAATTTGAAACGATTCGCAAAGCAAACGGTTTTGCAAAGCTGGACGACCAAAACTTACTCAGCAAATTTGACGAAAAGCTAATCCAAGCGGGTAAAGCGGATAATACGCAATATGCTCTTCCTTATCAGCTAGTCTATAACATCCCTGTCTATAACAAAGGCATTTTTGAAAAATTAAATTTAGATGTTCCTAAAGATTGGAATAGCTTTTTAAAAACAGCTGAAACATTAAAGAAAAATGGATACACGCCGATCTTATTTTCAGGAGACGTAAGTCCTTCTCAATTTATTAATCCAATGATTATGAATAACGAACCTACAAACAACGCCCTTCACGAAGTAGAAACGGGCAAGCGCAAGCTAACTGATGAATGGTTTACCAAAACTCTATCTCAAATTAAAGAATTAAATGACAAAGGTTACTTCCAAAAAGATGCTCTTGGTACGAAAAAAGAAAGTGCTGCAGCACTTTTTGCTCAGGAAAAAGGCGCAATGCTTGCTCAAGGTTCTTATATGATGGCTACAGTCAAACAGCAAAATCCGAAGATTGATCAAGGTTTGCTTGCACCGATTACAGTGAATCAAGATAAAGCAAAATACGAAGGTGTTCATACCACGACATTCTTATTAGGTGTTGCTGAAAAATCAAAACACAAAGAAGCTGCTGAGAAATTTTTAACTTTCCTTGCAGATCCAAAGATTTCTTCTGAGTATGCGAATGCTACTGGCCAGTTATTAACGGTCAAAGACGTGAAATATGATTCACCTGAACTCAAAGAAAGCGCAAAATGGAAAGACAAAAAAACGGTCTTCCAACCTCGATTTACAATTTTAAATGAGCGCGTATCAAAAGCTGTTGAAACATCTGTACAGGACGTACTATCCGGTATGTCAGCGAAAAAAGCTGCTGAAAAAGCACAAGGAGAGGTAGAACGTGTCGCTAAAAACTAATACGTCTATTCAAGAAGAAGAAAAGAGAACCCCTTCGTTCTCTTTTCCTCTCTTTTCATTTAAAAGTATCTCTAAAAGCCGACATCTATGGTTGTTTTTACTTCCCGGCTTTATCATATATACTGTTTTCTTTGCCTTGCCAACGCTTTCTGCTTTATTTTTAAGCATAACTGATTGGAATGGATTGTCTTCTCAGTTCTCATTTGTAGGGCTTCAAAACTTCAAAGAAATTTTAACAAACGATGCTATTTTTACACAGTCTCTTACAAACAACTTAAAGTTCACAATTGGCGTGCTGATCTTTCAAACGTTATTGAGCTTGGGATTTGCACTTTTACTTTATAAAAATTCTGCATGGAATACATTTTATCGCTCACTCTTTTTTGTACCGACGATTATTTCGTCCGTGTCGATTGCCTTCACGTGGAACTTTATGTATGACCCCAACATTGGAGGAGTTAACCTATTTTTAAGTAAAATAGGCCTTGAGCATTGGACCCAGTCTTGGATTGGAAATGGACATATCGCAATTTACAGCTTGGCTTTTGTACAATTTTGGGCACATACTGGTCAAATGCTTATTATTTTTGTAGCTGGAATTCAAGCTATTCCCAGTGAGTTATATGAAGCTGCTAGTATTGATGGAGCAACACGATGGCAAAAATTCAAGCGCATTACGTGGCCTCTGTTAGCTCCAGCTACGACAATGGTTGTAGCTTATACGACCATACAAAGTTTTAAAGCATTTGATTTAATCATTGCAATGACAAATGGAGGTCCCTCCAACTCAACTGAAATTCTTTCGACACTTCTTTATCACGAAGCTTTTATTAATTTTCGTTTCGGCTATGCCTCTGCCATTTCAGTTGTATTTATGATTGTAATTGCTCTTTTAACGTTTCTTCAATTTCGCGTACTTCGCTTGACCAAAATGTAAAAGGAGATTCTTTTATGAAACAAAACCCATTCAGACAACTGATTTTAGGGATATACGGTTTGATCATTCTGTTGCCCTTAAGCTTGGTTTTATTAACAACCTTTAAAACAACGCCTGAACTTTACAGCAACCCAATCGGATTACCAGCAGGCTGGAATATTGAAAATTATAAACAGCTGCTCGTCAATGAACCCATCTTTGGCTATATTAAAAACAGCGTGATTGTTACCGTCTTTAGCACGTTTTTTATTCTATGGTTTTCAAGCATGATTGCTTATGCTATTATTCAGCTACCTCAAAAGCTTGGATGGATTGTATACGGCTTTTTTGTTTGCGGAATGATTGTCCCTACTCAAGTCAATATGATTCCTGTCTTTTTGCTGATGAATAAGCTTGGACTCGTCAATACGCTAACAGGCGTCATTATCGTCTCCATAAGTTTTTTGCTTCCCATCGGTGTGTTTATTATCACGGGGTTTATGAAAACTTTGCCAAGGGAACTATTCGAAGCTGCTCGCATGGACGGAGCGTCAGAGTGGAAAATATATTCAAAAATTGCTCTTCGACTCTCAATACCATCAATGGCTACAGTAGGAATTTTTTCGTTTGTGATTGTGTGGAATGATCTGTTATTCCCTTTGCTGTTGTTAAAATCTAAAGAAGTAAAAACGCTGCCTATTGCACTATTGGACTTTCAAGGGGAATTTCTGACTAATTACCCTATGCTGTTTTCAGCAGTCGTTCTTTCTTCTATCCCATTATTGATTGCGTACGTGTTTTTGCAAAAGCATTTCATTTCAGGAATGACATCTGGGGCATTAAAATAGCAGGCAAGAAAATCACGGTTCCCTGCCTGCCCCTTTATTCGATAGGATTATTTTTTAAAGCACGCTGAGGTTTCGGTTTCTCTACTACTAGATGTTGGTAAACGTACATTAAAGCAGCTTTCAACAGAAAGATACCTAGCAAATGGTACTCTTTAAATGTGCCTACCCTAAAAAGCTTTGCACGGCTCATAGCTCGTTGAAAAGGATAAACAAAAAATGTATCTACGATTGCATTTAATAACATATACCTTCCAAAATGGCCATATGTGAACTTTTTAATCCATAAAGAACCTGCTAAAAATGGACCTAAAAGTAAAGCAGCTTCACCTGTTAGATATGGATGAGGAGGATTAGGGAATATCCACCACTTCTTTTTTTCAGCAATATAGCTTTCAACCATAATTAAAAAGGAAATAAACATAGTAGATGATAAATAGCGCTTAATATGCTGTCGTCCTATAAAAGGGATGGTTAACCATGAAAGAAGCATCAGCCCCCCAAAAATCCGTGCTGATCGATTTTTTCTCATTTTATCACCTCTTAGGTTTTAGTATGAGATTTCCCTTTCGTAAGTATGTTAGAAATAAGCTAATCATTTCTCGTTTTAGGCCTGCTATTGAAAAGAAATGAATACATATATTGCCCTGCTACTCGCTCATACTATAAAAAACATAATGGGGTGAGTATATGCATGATTATTATGACGGACTATATAAATACCTGCTTAATGCTACATTTTGGTTTATTTTATTAATTGTCGTGCTCGGTATAGGCATGTTTGGAATGCTAGCTTATCGAGGTTTGAAAAAAAAATAACGTACAAAAGCCAAGCTGGTTTTTACACCGCTTGGCTTTTGTATTTATTGATCGTTGCGTGGAGGACGAGGTCCCCAATATTGATAGTAGTCTGTTTTAATAAACCCGTTAAACAATTTGCGTTTTTTCGTTGCTTTTTTACCGTAGTATTGTTCAAATTGTTCATGAGATGTAAGCATATAAATCGACCACGTATCAAGCTTAGAAAACGCTTCGCCCATTTCAGCGTACATTTTTTCAACCGAAGGACGATCGCTTAAACGTTCGCCGTACGGAGGGTTACCAATAATAATTCCATATTCTTTCGGCGTCGTAAAATCGCGCACTTGCATTTGCTTAAATTGAATTAAATCTCCAAGTCCAGCTTCAAATGCATTTTGCTCCGCTACTTTTACCATACGATGGTCAATATCATGACCAGCAATATCTAGCACTTGGTCGTAGTTCGCTAAGTCTTCTGCTTCTTCGCGCGCTTTGTCCCAAATACTTGCTGACATCCATGGCCATTCTTCTGATAAGAAGTCACGGTTAAATCCTGGTGCAATATTTTGACCGATAAGCGCTGCTTCGATAGCGATTGTACCTGAACCGCAAAAAACATCGACAAACGGACGATCCGCATTCCACGGCGTTAGCATAATTAGAGCCGCTGCCAGCGTTTCTTTTAAAGGAGCTTCCCCTTGCCCAACGCGGTAACCGCGCTTATGAAGTCCTGCACCGCTTGCGTCAATTGTTAATGTAGCAACATCTTTTAATAGCGCTACTTCAATTTTAAACGTTGACCCTGTTTCTTCGAGCCAGCCTGTTGTTTTGTTATAATGTTTTTTCATGCTGTCAACAATTGCTTTTTTCACAATGCTTTGACAATCTGATACGCTGAACAATTTAGATTTAACTGATTTTCCCGATACAGGAAACTGTGCATCTACGGGCAAATAATCTCCCCAATTTAATGCTTTTGTTTGTTCAAAAAGCTCATCAAACGTACGAGCTTTGAACTGTCCAACCTGCACTTTAATTCGATCTGCTGTACGAAGCCATAAATTGCAGCGAGCAATTGCGAGCTCGTCCCCTTCAAAAATAACCTTGCCATTATCTACTTCACAGTCATATCCTAAAGCACGCACTTCTTTAGCGACCAGTGCTTCAATACCCATTGCTGCTGTTGCAATAATTTTATATTTCGCCATTTTTCAACCTCATTTTGTTTCTAATTATCTACACTAAGTGTAAAAGTACCATATACATGCGCCGTAGTCAAAGCTTTCTCCGTCTTTTTATTAAAATGCAAAAACTGCTGGCTTTGGATAGAGCCAGCAGTTTCTTCACCTATGTCGCCTATAAATGTGTTTTTAAAAGCTTTTCACTTTAAGATTGCGCAATCGGTTGCTCAACTTGTTTATGAAAGTAAGTACGCACGTGTTTCATATGGGTGCAGCGTACATTTTTCAAGCGTTTCATTTTTATCCAACGGATAATTATGAATCAGCACTTCTCTGTTTGAAAACGAGCTCTCTGAAGGAAACTCGAACGTTTGATTTTTCGGTGACATATTACAAATAACAACAGCGGTTTTACCTTCTAATGTTCGCGTATACGCGTAAATAGCGGAATCTTCTTCTGCCAATAGCTTATAAGTTCCATACACCAGCACATCATGCTGTTTTCTAATTTTAATGAGCTGTTTGTAAAAATTCAGCACCGAATTTTCATCAATTTTCTGCTCTTCTACGTTAATATCTACGTAATTTGGATTCACCTTCATCCAAGGGGTACCAGTAGAAAACCCTGCATTTCTTTCTGTATTCCACTGCATTGGCGTTCTTGAATTATCGCGGCCTGTTTCCCAAATCACTTTCATAATCTCGTCATGTGTATCGCCTTTTTCACGCTGAATACGGTAGTAGTTAATCATACCAACATCATCATAATCGTCAATAGAATCAAACTTAACATTGGTCATTCCAAGTTCTTGTCCTTGATAAATAAACGGTGTTCCTTTCATTAAAAAGTATAGTGCAGCTAAGCACTTTGCACTTTCCACTCGGTAAGCTACGCTGCCGAATTTATTTACAGAACGAATTTGGTCATGATTTTCTAAATATAAAGCGTTCCAGCCGTTGATTTTTTCTAAACCATTTTGCCAATTAGTTAAAATCATTTTTAACTCGATTAAATCAAGCGGTTTTTCTTCTCCTTTATCCCATAGTCCCATATGCTCGAACTGAAAAATCATATTGAAGTTTCCGCCATCTTCAGCTACCCACTCATCTGCGCTGTCCGATGTTACACCATTTGCCTCTCCAACCGTCATAATATCATATTTGGCAAACGTATTTTCTTTTAGCTCTTTTAAATGTTCTTGAATTCCCGGTCGATTCATATGCCCTTCAAACGATGGCACATAATCTAGCTTTTCAGGGTTCGGTAGGTCTGGGAAGCCGGCCACTTTCTTAATATGCGAAATAGCATCTACACGAAAACCGTCAATTCCTTTATCTAACCACCAGTTAACCATTTCATAAAGCTCATGACGTACTTTTTCATTTTCCCAGTTTAAATCGGGCTGTTTTTTAGAAAATACGTGCATGTAATATTCTTTTGTCTTTTCGTCGAACTCCCAAGCTGATCCGCTAAAAATAGATTCCCAGTTGTTTGGCTCTTTGCCATCTTTACCTTCGTGCCAAATATAATAATCACGATATGGATTCTCTTTAGAAGACCTGGATTCTAAAAACCAAGGGTGTTCATCTGAAGTATGATTAATAACTAAATCCATAATCAGCTTCATTCCGCGATGGTGAACTTCATCTAGCAGCTCATCAAAGTCTTCCATTGTTCCGAAATCTTTCATAATATCTTTATAATCACTGATATCGTAGCCATTATCGTCGTTAGGAGACTGATAAATCGGGCAAATCCAAATGACATCAATTCCAAGATCAGATAAATAGTCTAATTTTGAAATAACCCCTTGAATGTCACCAATTCCGTCGCCGTTTGAATCCATGAAGCTTCGCGGGTAGATTTGATACGCAACAGCTTCTTTCCACCATTTCTTTTCCATGTGCTCAACCCCTCAAAATAGTGCTTTTACGTAAGCGTTCGCCTTTACGCATATCGCTATTTTATAATGAATACATGCAAAAAAATAGGTTTTTCACAAAAAAAATCGTTATTCTCTTTTGAATAACGATTCTCACTGCGCTAATTTGTGTTTAAAGGCGTAGATGACGGCTTGAGTCCGGTCCTGTACATCCAGCTTACTTAACAAATTGCTCACATGTGTTTTTACCGTCTTTAGCGCAATAAATAATTCGTCTGCAATCTCTTGGTTTGTTTTGCCTTGTGTCATTAGCAGTAAAATTTCCATTTCACGAGCCGTCAGTTCTTCATGAGGTAAAGACGGTTTTCTCATTTTAGACATCATTTTACCGGTTACTTCGGGCTCTAATACAGATTGCCCCTCATATGTACGGCGAATAGCAGCTGCAATTTCTCCTGCTTTAGACGTTTTTAATAAGTAGCTTGTTGCCCCTGCCTCTAGAGCGGGATATACTTTTTCATCATCTAGAAAGCTAGTGACAATGATCACTTTCGCTTCTGGCCACTGCTTAATCAGTTGTTTTGTTGCTTCAATCCCGTCCATTTCTTCCATGACTAAATCCATTAAAATAATATCCGGGCGCAGCTGAAGCCCTAATTCAACGGCCTGTTGGCCGTTTGCTGCTTCAGCTATTACATGGATGTCTGCTTGAGACGATAAATACGCTCCTACGCCAATACGAACCATTTCATGGTCATCCACTAACAGTACATTAATCATTTTGCTTCTCCTCTCTTTCTACTAACGGTACTTTTACTTCTAGCTTTGTTCCTTTGTCGGGCAAGCTAATAATTTTTAATAGGCCCCCAATTTCAACTGCGCGTTCGTACATATTTTGCAGACCGTACGATCCGACTTTTTCCTTTTCTACATCAAAACCAACTCCGTTATCAACAATACGTAAAATAATGGAAAAGTCACGTTTAATCAGCAGCACATCTAAAGCTGTTGCATTGGCATGACGCAGCGTATTTGATACGGATTCTTGCAAAATTCTAAACAAGTGGTCTTCAATGCCTTTATCAAGTTCAAATCCTTCTATTTTCCAATTTAATTCAAGCGGTACTTTTTGAGCAAGCTCATTCATCAGTTCTTTCATTCCAGCCTGTAGCGATTTTCCTTTTAATGCTGCAGGACGAAGATGAAGAAGCAAAGCCCTCATTTCAAGCTGTGATTGGTTAATCATTTTTTCAACCATCTTTAATTGCTTAGCTTCAGAGTCTTGCAGCCTAAGATTGGACTCCGTAATAGCAGACATAAGCATCGAAGCGGCAAATAGCTGCTGACTAACGGAGTCATGCAGTTCTCTAGCAAGCCGATTTCGTTCCTGAGAAACAATTTCTTGCACTTGCTTTTGCTGATTTTCCACTTTTTCCGTTGCCATCTTTTGAGATTGCTGTGCTTGAAGAATCATTTTATGATCTACTTTATTTAAACGGCTTATAATTCGAGACGTTTCTTGAATAAGCGGTTCATTTGCCGACATATGCCGGTGGCCATTTTCTATTTCATATAATCGGTTTTCAACATATGTCCACTGCTGTCTCCACATAAACCCCATGATTCCTCCAATCACGCTTCCAATCGTAAGGCTCAAACTGAAGGAAAACAGCACAAAAGGCATGCCAAATACGCTTGTTTTCCATAAGTCGCTAAGTTGAAAAACAGGATATGCAAAAAACACGGTAAGGAGCACGGATACAAATACAAAAAAACTTAGGAAAATCCCCCATAATAACTGCCGTTGAAGAATACTCATATCCTTTGCACCTCTAAATCTCCAATCACAACAGTTGTAACAATCTTCACCCTATGAGCAGATTGATCAAATTCCTCTGTTTTGATAGACAAATTTTCATTGAACGAAAAGCCGCGCTGATGTCCAAAAACCGTTACGTTTCCTGCTAGTTTAGAATGATTCACAGATACTTCCGTTTCGTAAGGAATGAGCACTTTAATATTTCCAAACACTTGACGAATAAAAATAACCGCATCGCCTTTTGGCAGAACGGTATTGCTTAAATCAACCACAATGTCGCCCCATACGCTTTGAATATTAATATCATCCCATTCGTATACGGAGTCTTCGGTTCTTTGACTACCAAGAAGTTTATTCGTCAAAACCGGCCGGACCTGCACCAAACTTTGGTTTGGCTGCTGGGTAAATTCGTCAGTTGGTCTGAATTCAACCGGATGCTTTCTTGATTGAATAAATCTAAGTAAAAAATACAGAAAAAGAGCAATAACTAAAAACTTAAAGGCAACCGTATTAAATATATTCAACACAAGCCCAATAACGCCAATCCAAAATAAAATGCGCCCTAGTTTTCTTCTCATTTTTTTTCGCCCAATATACATGAACGCACCGGCAATTAATACAGAAAAGATCAAGCCGCTGTGAAAAAACATAATTTCAATAAACAGGACAAATAAACTGCAAATAAAAATGAACATAAGAGATTCTGTTTTGTTTACGCTTTGCACAGCTCTCTCTCCCTTCTCCTCGTAGATGACATAGCGTTCTTTGGATGCTGCAGGTATCTATTCTCTCACCTTAAAAAGACGCAGAAACCTACGCCTTTTTTAGAATACCATGTTTTATGCAGAAACACTGATTTTTTACGATGATTTTACTCTTTTTTCTAATTCAGCAATCTTGCTGTCTACCGTTTGTCTATAGTAATTTGTATTAATTTGATTTTCAAGCTGGTCAATATAGGTTTCCATTTCGTCAAACTGGCTGTAAGACGTATAAGATGCTTCTGTTTTCATTACTGAATTCATACGATGATGCGCACGAGCAATATTTTCGCGCCCCATTAGTTCCATACGGCGAATATGCATATCTTTTACCTTATGCTTCATTTCTTCATACTTTTGTTCGAGCTCTTCTAACTGCTTGGATGCATCTTCATAAGATTCTTTTACGCGCTTTGCTCTCTCTTCGTAGTGAGCATGTTCTTTTAAAATAAATTCATGTAATTCCGCTTCTTCAGCTGCTTGTGCTACTTGTGCTTGTTCATGGCGCTTTTTCATCATGTCAAGGGCCAGATGATATTCGCGATTAAACTGTTCTTTTAACGTGTGCTGTCGCTCAACAAGCTGCCTTACCTTTTCGGTCTCCTGCTCGCATTGACGCAAATAGTGGTTTAGTGCAGCAATTGGATTTTTTTGTTCTTTGTGATCAAGCAATTGATGAAGGTCTGCAGAAATCGTTTCTTTCATTCGAGTAAATAAGTTTCTCATTTTGTTCATCTCCTTAGATAATAAAGTAAACTTTTATTATTTTTGATTTAAGTCAGCCCACTGACGTTCAAAATGCTTAAACGGATCTTCTTTTTCCGTTTTTATAGGGCTGCTGCTGTTCCACTTTTTATATACAATGTAAAGTACGACTGCTGCGATGATACCAGCAAGGGCCGGGAGGTTTGAAACAGTTGTTAAGAGTACGACAACACCAATAAACCCCCAGAGCCATTTTTTAAAGGGGGTCTCTGCTTTAACAAACCCTTTAAATGCTACGTACAAAATAACCAAGCCAAGTGCAAGCCCTACCATCGGACCGGCATTTGCAAGAAGAACGATAGCAGCTACCGCTCCAATCAAAAACAACCCAACTTTTTTCATTTTGTCTCCTCCTTTCGCTTATCTATATACTTAGTTTAAGGATTATGACGTTTTTTCAAAACGAGCTAAAGCTTTATTTTCTCCTAAGACCTGAGGCTGACAACAAGCTCAGTCTGATTGTACAAAAAAATGACAGCTTATGATAAGCTGTCATTTTGACATAAAAAAAGCTCTTCCATTATACGAAGAGCTGGGTTGGATTAAAATATAGTGTATAACAACAAGTGTCGATTGCTTTTCAATAACGTTCTGTAAGCCATGTTTTGTACCATTGTACTGCAAGCGGCTAGCTACCTCGTACTCCGGTGGCAATTATCTATCTACAAAATGTAACCATTTTGTCCTTCCTTCCGTTCAGTTCCTTCCAGAAAGTTCCCCTACCATTATTTGGGTTTCTCGCTCGAGGGGTTTACCTCGTTCCACTCTTACCATTTCTGATAAGACTTCGTCACTGTGGCACTTTCAGAGTAGTCAAGCCATATCTTAAAAAAGACTTAGGCTTTTTCCCCGCCGTTAGCTTTTAACAGCTACCCTAGCTTATGACTTCGCTAGGCACGAACACTACAGACATCGCAGTCTGTGCGAGCATGGACTTTCCTCTACATCCTCATATGTGATGCAGCAATTACCCGAACGTTATTGATAACGACTTTCCTTAGTATAATAAAAATAGGAGTTGAATGCAACTCCTATTTTTAGGTTATTCGTATAATTTACTTCCAAACACATGTTTTTCTAAGTTCGACAAACGTTTTAAAATATCAAAGTTTGTCGTACCCGCTTGCTGCTGCTGTTGAGCCGGCGGCGGGGTAAACGAAGGTTGTTGCGGCTTTTTAGATAACTCTTCTACTTGCTTTTTTAAGCGTAAATTTTCGGTTTGTAATGCTTCAATTTCTTCATGAAATGCTTCATAATCTTTAATAACAGAATCTAGATACTTATCTACTTCTTCTTGATTATAGCCTCTCATGCCTGTTTTAAATTCTTTTTCTAAAATTTCTTTGGCCGTTAAACGGATTTTATCAGCTAACATCTCTATCACCTCGAATACGATAAACCTTATCTTTATTATAATTCATTTTTTCAAAAATAGCTTCAAATGTCAATTTATCTTTTAAAATGTTTCGCCAAGTGGCGTTAAAAAGACGAAAATTTTTCTTCATCCACGATATCCTGTAAGTCGTGAGACGTCACCATTATAATAGGGTATTCTTCTCGTTCAGCACGTTTTTTAGCCGTTTCTAGCATATATTTAGGACTTCCTTCGTGCTCTTCGTCGTAAACTAAACAAATACCTTCACTTTTTTCTACTAAAAATTGATTTTTCAACCGAAACTGTGCTGGACTTTCATATTTCTTTTTTGTGATGCTATCTACATAATCTGCTTGACTTAAGACGAATTCATACAATTCTTTATTGACGTCATTCCATTTTTCTTCTTGCTCCAAAAACGGTGTTAAAACAGCTAACTGAAGCTCGGGATAATCGTGCTGAAGATCAAATACCACTTCTGCTGCCCAAATTTCTACTCCTAGCTGGCCGCTAATCAATACCCATTCTAATCCATCTTCTACTAATTCCTGTAATTTTTTATAGAGCGCTTTTTTTATATATGTAATACCTTGATGTTTTTCATTAAAAATGCCAAGTTCGAATGGCTTATAACCGGTAACTGTTAGCACCTTCATTATATAACTCCTTTATAACAAAATAGAATAGGAACTGATGTAATCAGCTCCTATTAGCGTACATTATCTAAAATACCCTGAATTTGGTCCTTGATGCGCGCCTTTTGTATGACAGCTTCCTTGGCCGCAGCCTTTGTGTCCCGGATAACTAGCACCTGCTACTTGACCTGGGTAGCCTGCTCCTGCCACTTGACCTGGATAGCCTCCCATTTGACCTGGATAACCAGCACCTGCTACTTGGCCTGGATAGCCTCCCATTTGACCTGGATAACCAGCACCTGCTACTTGACTTGGATAGCCTCCCATTTGACCTGGATAGCCTGCTCCTCCTACTTGAGTTGGATATTGCTGCGCGCCGCCAAAAAACTGTTGGTTTGAAGTTTCATTTACAACAGATTGCGTCTGCGGGAAGTAATGTACGTGCTTCACATTTGTATGATTCACCAATGTATTATGACTTGGATGAATGTGAGGTACTACTACCTCCTGAGAAGTAAACTGCGTGCAGCATTTTGTTGGATGCACAATTGGTGGCATACATTTTGTTGGTCTTGGATACATATCCTTTTTCCCCTTTCACTGTTTAGTTATTACACTATTACAATATGTGAAGGGCAATGTACATGTACTAAGACAAACACCTATTTTTGACCTACATAAAGGAGTTATACGAATTTTTTAAACTGCTTAAGACAATTACTGTTAAACAAATTAATGCGAAAAATGATACTAAAATCACATTTTTCATGGGGCCTCTCTCCATCTCACCAAAGTTCTGTTTTTAAGCTGTAAGAATAAGTCTTACATTGACTAATTTTATCAATGACTGAAAAATAGAACAATATAAAACATCTACAAAAACAAAAGAATAATAATTCTGAATTTTTTAAAATAAATCAGCTGAAGTCTATGCTTTAGCTGATTTATTTTTTAGTCTAAGAAGTCTTTTTTCAAGCGCTTCCTTCGACGTTTTTTTAGTCATTCCTCTGAGTTGATTCCACTTCTCCAAGGCCAGCTCAGTATATAGAAGTGCTTTATGAACATCTTTGAGACGATGCTCATAAATTTTAGCTAGCTCAACCAATGCTTCTATAGCGACGTCACCTTCACATGTTTGAACCAAGGGTTCAAACATGTCCACTGCCTCTTTCCAACTCTTCTCTTTTTTATAATGATAAGCCATCGCTAGCTGAGCTTTTTCATGCTCTTCTTTTTCTTTTTCTGCTACGCCCTGATAAAGAGAGAAAGCGTGCTTGTTTTCCCCTAACTGCTCGTACCACCTTGCTACTTCGTACGTTTCTTTTTCTGTAAACTCCTCACTAGTAAGGAGATGCTTTGATAAATGAATGTATAAGGTAATAAGCGATAAAATATCATGTTCATTATGTTTCATAATATCGAATAAGCCTCTTGGATTCTTCGTTTCAATAAAATCAAAATAAATCATGGGAGCTAAAAAACCTGGAATATCATCAACTCGTTCAATTCCAAGTATTTCTTTTTCGACATTCGCAAGCTTCACCGAACTCATTTTGTGTTTCCACAGCCTTCTTGACGCATGCAGCAAATCAAAGTGACCGAACTTAGGCAGCTTGGGCAAATGATCTCTCAATAGCGTATGGCGAGTCTTCACGTGAGGCCAATCGAAAGATTTCCCATTATAAGTCACAAGCGTCGTATAGTCTACTTCTTTTAAAAAACTTTCGTAAAATGCTACTTCTCCACTTGGCTCCGTTAATATATGCTGACGAAAAACGACGGAATCTTTTAGCACCCTTGCATATCCTAGCAAAAAGATAGTCGTTCCCGTACCTGTACTAAGCCCCGTCGTTTCCGTATCAAAGAAAAATAAATCTGAATATGTGTGGCCTTTCGATGAAAGCGGATGAGCAACTGTAGACCGATTCCATACTTCCACTACTTTTTTCAGCTCATTAAATTCATAATGTCCATGTTTGTAGTCGAGCGGGTAAACCACCTCTCTAATCATACAGTAGCTGTCTTCCGCAAAGTAAGGCACAGCATAATTTCCCTTCCATTCCTGCTCATAGGGAATAGATGCGCTCTTAGGTCGCTGCGGGTTACTTTCAACCGGCGGCTTTGCTTCTGTAACATGAAGATGCTTTTTCATACGGTTTAATTTATTTTTAAAAGACAAGAGTTCACCTACTTTGCAGTTGTTGTAGCAGCACGAGCGCATCGCTTTTTGCGTTTTCTCCCTGTGCTTCCATACCGATACAAGACGGACAGCCGCTTTCGCAAGAACAATTTACAATTAATTGATTGGTTTGACTTAGCACATCATTCATTTGTTCGTACACTTTGTCACTTAGCCCAATGCCTCCCGGGTATCGATCATATAAGAAGATAGTCGGCTGTTCGTTGTGCACCGCTTTTACCTGAGGCACTACATGTAAATCAGACGGATCGCACATCACCATAAGCGGTGCAATTGACTGAAGGGCATTTGCCACGGAAATGAGCGCTTGTTCCAATCGTTCTTCAGATTCGTAAAACTGTTCTTTTTCAAAGCTTAGCCACACGGCATTTGTATGAAGCTCTTCTTCTGGAAGTGAAATGGGACCTGACCCTATGTTTTCATGCGTCTCAAACTTTATTTTTTTAAATATCGTAGCCATAGCGCTGACCATTACATCGCCGTAACCAATTGAATATGTTCTCTCCATCCGTTCTTTATCAGCTTCTAGCACCTTTAAGTTAACCGCTAAGTTTGCATCGGTGAAATAGTCTACATCGACTTCGCGAACATACGCTTTTTTCTCATCCCAGTCCAAGTATTCTACCTGATACTGAATGCCTTGATGCAAGTAAATCGCCTCATCATGAAGAAGCGTCATGGCACTAAAGCGATCCATTTCTCCAATTACTTTCACATTTGCAACGTCCGATTGATCAATGATGACAACATTTTCTTGGGATGCAGAACGCAGACTGATATTATGAGCTGGGAACGAATCATTCATCCAGTACCATTTGTCTCCGCTAAAATGAATCACTCGCTCTTCTTGCAAAAACTCCAGCACGTCTTCAATTTCTACCCCATCAAATGTTTCTCCCTGCTTAAACGGCAGCTCATAGGACGCACATTTTAAATGATCGACTAAAATAACAAGATTATCAGGATTAATTCGAGCTGTTTCTGGGTTTCTGCTAAAAAAGTAGTCCGGATGCTGAATCATATACTGATCAAGCGGACTTGAACTTGCGACCATCACAATGACGGCTTCTCCGTGACGTCTCCCTGCTCGTCCTGCTTGCTGCCAAGCGCTTGCAACCGTGCCTGGATAACCTGTCATCACGCACACCTGCAGCTGCCCGATATCCACTCCTAGCTCTAAAGCATTCGTACTGACTACCCCGTAAATACTCCCCTCTCGAAGTCCTCTTTCTATTTCCCGTCGCTGCTTCGGCAAATATCCTCCGCGGTACCCTTGAATAGACTTATTTTGAAGCTGGTTTTTTACGAGCTCCTGCAGATACGTTAAAATAATTTCTACTCGTACTCGGCTTCGTGCAAATACAATCGTTTGAATTTTATTTTTCAAAAACTCTCCTGCAATATTTCGCACTTCAAGCGTAGCACTTCTTCTAATGTTTAACGGTTTATTAACAATAGGCGGGTTATAAAAAATAAAATGCTTGCGGCCGCTAGGCGCTCCGTTGTTATCTACTAACATAACATGAGCTCCCGTTAAATGTTCAGCGAGTTCTTTTGGGTTAGCGATGGTGGCTGATGTACAAATAAAGATAGGATTGCTTCCATAGTAGCGGCAAATTCGCTTTAACCGGCGTATAACGTTGGCTACGTGGCTTCCAAAAACACCGCGGTACGTATGAAGTTCATCAATCACAATGTATTTCAGGTTTTCAAACAGTGATACCCATTTAGTATGATGAGGTAAAATAGCTGAATGAAGCATATCTGGATTCGTAATAACAATATGACCTGCTTTTCTTACCTTTTGACGGATATTTGCCGGAGTATCTCCATCATACGTGTAGCTATTGATTGGTACTTCCATTTCTTCAATGATTTCATTTAATTCACTTTTTTGATCTTGGGCAAGGGCTTTTGTTGGAAACAAATAAAGAGCTCTAGCCTGATCATTCTCCATAATACTTTGGAGTACTGGCAAGTTGTAGCACAATGTTTTCCCCGATGCTGTCGGCGTCACAGCCACAACATTCTTCTTAGCTGTCGCCAAATCAAACGCTGTTTTTTGATGCGTATAAAGCGAACCAATTCCTCGGTTCTCAAGTGCTTGCCGCAGTTTCGTATGCAAAGAAGCCGGAAATGGCGCAGTTTTAGCTTCTTTCTCTTCGATTGTATGCCAATGAACAATATTTTTTTGATATGACGGATTCGTTTGCAAGATATCCATTACTTCTTGTAAGTTTTTTCGTATTCTCATTTTCATCACCTGCTTCTATTTTAACGAATGAACGTTCGATAGAAAACCATAAGTTTTTGTATGTTTTTGGGGGATTCGGACATGGTATTAATACAGTAAATTTTTCAAGGAGATGTTAAAAATGGGAAGCCCTTATCTTTGCCCTAGCTGCAAAACAAATCGAACGCGCTTTAATATTATTGAACAAAATGCAAAACCTGTAAAAATGGACCCAAGAAGCGGAGACGTCGTAGAAGAATACACAAACGATACGCTCGATGCCTTTCACGCTGCTTATAACGGACCGCAAAAACGTATTCAGTGCGGAGCTTGCGGCTTAGTAGAAGATGAGACCATGTTTGTACGACATGCTGAAACCAATAAACTTCAATAAAAAAGGTGAGGCTCTTTGGCCTCACCTTTAATCATGTAAATCTTTATGCTTTTTCTTGATCAAAAAGCAGACATTCTCATCTAAAAAATTCATGTCTTTTCTTATACAAACATGCTAAAATACCTAAAAAAAGATATGGAGATGATGGTCATGTCATTTCTTCTTTCGCTTTTACCTTTCTCCTTTCTGAAGAAATGTCATTTTCCTTCAGGAAGAGAAGTTAATGAAGATAAAATGTTCGATAAAACGAATGTAGAGATGCTTCAACAGAGAGTCAAGCTAGTTTCACTTGCTCTTGTAGTTTCCTATCCTATTTATATTTATATAGGGTTTTCTTTACTTCAACATGCGGGGACACCTCAGTTTAGACATACACTAATTGGTATTCATTTCACTAGTTTTGCTCTCTCCTCTCTTTATTTATTTTTCTATTATGTTAGTAAGAGAAAAGAACGGTTTGCTAACTACTTAAGCACCATTGTATATGGCTATATATTTTATTACGTATTTGCTGCAGCACTTTCTACTATTAACAGTCAGCTTTTCACAGGTCGCGTAGACGTGTATATGATGCTCTTGATTTCCACAGCTGTTTTATGTCCTATGAAATTAAAACAGCTGTGCATCATTTTTATTCCTAACCATCTTTTTTTACTATACGGCTTATCACGATATGTACCGGATTCTTTTTCTCTTATTTCAAAGCAGATCAATACAACTGCAGCAGTTGCTATCGCTTTACTTATTTCATACATTCTTTATACATACCGTCACAAAGAATATATGAATCATTTACAGCTAAAAGAAAGCGAACGTAATTTTTTTACGCTGTTCAAAATTAATCCCTATCCTTTACTATTAACGAGATTATCCGACCACAAAGTGCTGCTCATTAACAATAAAGCTATTCATTTTTACAATCTTGCTTCTCAAGATCTTGATCAAATAGACGGATTTATAATCTATCCTACTGATGAAGATCGAGAGGATATTTTAAAACGTCTTCAACAAAAGAAATATGTAAAAAACTACATCCTAGAAGCACGTGAACATGGAGATTCTAAGTGGGTTATGATCAATTATGAATTACTAGAGTATCAAAGCGAAAGCTGCATACTCGCAGGTATTACCGATATAACCGATTTAAAAGCGGTTGAGCATGAATTGAGCTTGCACGCTTCAACTGATATGCTAACCGGAATTTTAAATCGAAGAAGCGGAATGGAAAAACTGCAGCTGGAAATGCTGAGAGCTAAAACCAATCATACATCTTTTCTATTATGTTTTATCGATATTAATTCTTTAAAACTAGTAAATGATCAATACGGTCATAGAGAAGGCGACTGGCTTATTAAAACAATAGCAGAATCAATTAGTGGTTATATTAGCAAAGATGATACGCTCTTTCGCTACGGAGGCGATGAGTTTTTATTAATTGCTCCTGAACAAACGGAAGAATACGTACAAGAGCTGTGGCAAAATATTAATGAACAGCTAGAAGATAAAAAGAAAGAATTTAATAAGCCATATGCACTGTCTGCGAGTTACGGATTTATTATATGTGCGCCTTCAGACGACACCAACCTAGATACATTAATTCAAAAAGCAGATGCTGCCATGTATAAGCAAAAACATACGCGCGTTTCTTCCGCCTTTAAGTAAATCATCGAAGTTCTTGCGCCATCGATTCGCTAAATAGAATGATCAAGGAATAAATCCGTGCATGGATTACGCATACACTTTCTTTCTTTGCAAAGAAAAACTATAATAGATGATGCAAGCATTTTACTGATATATGGAAAGGACGTACATATGTTTACAATTAAAGAATATACAGCTGAACAATTGCAGGATCCATTTGGTCTCCTTCTAGGTGAACGCTATGAATTTCATTTATACATTGAGGTAGAAGAAGATGACGAATTATATACGGGCAACGACCTAGCACTACGCTTAGTATATATTAAAGGCAAAGATAACACTTCTATTGCCCAAACTCATTTCTACGAAGTTTCAACAAATAAAGTCTTAGACTTCGACCTTGAAGAAGAGGAAGAAGAAGCTGTAAAAGAGTTTTGCGGGAAGCACTTACCTTCAGAGGAAGATACAAATAACGAGGAATAATTAAAAGAGACTGGGACAAACGTATTTTAGTTGAAGGAAAATCCGAACGATGAATCGAGATTCTTGGTGGAGAATCAAACTCGTTCGGATTTTTTCATTGGTAGAGTGAACATAGGTTTTATGTATGTAACTGCTTCTAGCTGTTGTGTAAAAAACGATCCCTACTAGCTCATTTATCTCATTTGTTCGTCTGTAGATTGAATTGATTGCGTTATGTCCAATCCTCATTTTTGATTTCGTTTTTCCATTAGCTTTTTAACTACTTCTTTTGGCTCCCAGCATGTAAACTGATAAGAAGGACGGGTTTCATAGCCCAGTCTTTTGCATCGATATTTCATTCCCTTATCCAATTTAATACTTTGAAAATGTTGACATGTGGCACAGCAATGAAATGAACTCATGCCTTCCCTTCTTCCCTACTTTAATCTATTTTCTTAATCATACAAATAAAACAAATTTGTATAAAAAAAGCTGCCTGTCGGCAGCTTTCATATGTAGCGTTGAATTATAATTTTACAACATTCTCCGCTTGAGGTCCACGTTGACCTTCAACGATTTCAAATTCAACTTTTTGGCCTTCTTCTAATGTTTTGAAGCCTTCAGATTGGATAGCTGAAAAATGAACGAATACGTCATTTTCGCCTGGTACTTCGATAAAACCGAAGCCCTTTTCACTGTTAAACCATTTTACTGTACCTGTAGTAGCCATGTAAAAAACCTCCAAAAAATGTAAAAATTTTAATATGTTACTCTATATTTACATTTATACCGTAAATAAAAAATTCACATATTATAAAAGAGACCTACGCGAAGTAGATCTCCTTTATAACAAGTGAATTTTCACTAAATCTAATTCGAGTGTATGGTCAAACGTAGTATTCATTACATTTATTAAGTTTGGTTGCGTTTACATTATACTATACCTATATGTAAAATGCAAATATTGGGCCATTCTTAGTATATGGCTCAGCCGTTTTGCAAAATATTGATCTTCCTTACGTCAACATGTTATCAATATGGGCGTCGATAATTTCTTTTCGTTTATTTTGCAGGGTCTCAAATAATAACTTAGCTTCTTCTGAAGTTAGTGCAAACGTTGTTGTTTCTTCATGGTTTTCTTCTTTTGTATGAAGCACAAATATGCTTTGTTGAATTCCACTCATACATATTCCTCCTTTTTCGATAGTATAGGCTTTTTTATATTTTTCATGTATGCTTCACACGTTTTTAACAAATTATAAGAAAGGTTAAAACTTATAAGGAGTGATACTATGAAGAAATCGTTTTTGTTTGTTGTAGGCTGCATGACGACCCTTTCTTTATTCGGCTGCAGCACAGCAGATCAAGGTAAAGATGGCGTCATTGATGATGATACAGTCCGCAACGTCACATATGAAAATGGAAACAATAAAACGAAAATGAATGACGTGAACGATACGCAAGATGTACAGCGTAACGAAAAAGAACAATATAACCAGTCGGGCGGAATGAGAGTAGCCGATGTGGCGGCTGATCGTATCGTAGCATTAAAAAACGTTAAAGATGCTAACGTAATCGTAACCGATCATACAGCTTACGTAGCAGCTGTATTAGACGATAACAAAGAAGGTAATCTCACAAAAGATATGGAGCATAAGATCGCACATGAAGTGAGAAAAGCTGACGGCAGTGTTCATCGAGTGTTTGTATCAACAAACCCTGACTTTGTAAACCGTATGAACGGATATGTAGACAAGCTTCAAACCGGCAAACCAGTCTCTGGACTGTTTGATGAGTTTTCAGAAGTTGTTCGCCGCGTATTCCCGAACTCACGCTAATATACATGAATGTCAAAAGAGCATTTTACGAAATGCTCTTTTTATTTTATTTTTTGCATAAAATATTGCATAAAAAATGCGCTTATAAATTTCTGAATATTTTTATTTTACTTTATTTTGAAAACGTTTTCATTTCTATAATATAAAGGCTTAGGGGATTTTAGACTTAGGTAATTTACGGTTTTGTGGGTTGATAGTAAGGGAAAAGTTTGTTAGTTTTAGAAACCATAAGATGTTTGCATGGCGAGCACTGCTCGTTTCATGCATAAAAAATGCATAAAGGGGAGATTTGGTGGATATTGGTGTTTACATTTCACTGGGCATTTATTTTGTAGGAATGCTTGGAATAGGATGGTATGCCTACACAAAAACAACTCAGGACGTATCGGGTTACATGCTAGGCGGACGTGGACTAGGTCCGGCCGTTACTGCGCTTTCAGCTGGCGCTTCAGATATGAGTGGATGGATGTTAATGGGGCTTCCAGGATCCATGTATGTGACAGGTCTTTCAAGTTTATGGCTTGCAGTAGGTTTATCTATTGGTGCTTATTTAAATTATTTAATCCTCGCTCCGCGTCTTCGCACTTATACGGAAGTAGCGAATGACTCCATTACAATTCCAGACTTTTTTGAAAATCGCTTTGGCGACCATGCCAAGATTCTTCGAACCGTATCAGCGATTGTTATCTTTATTTTCTTCACTCTTTACACTTCAGCTGGTATGGTATCAGGCGGACGATTATTCGAATCGGCATTTGGTTTGAATTACCAAATCGGACTGTTTATAACGGCTGCTGTCGTTATTGCCTACACTCTGTTCGGCGGTTTCTTAGCCGTTAGTTTAACAGATTTTGTGCAAGGCGTTATTATGTTCATTGCCCTCGTTTTAGTGCCCATTGTAGCCTTTACTGACTTAGGCGGCGTTGGAACAACAATAAATATTGTTAAAAATATCGATCCAACCTACCTTGATTTATTTAAAGGGACAACCGTAGTAGGGATTATTTCTTTCTTAGCCTGGGGGCTCGGCTACTTTGGTCAACCTCATATTATCGTTCGATTTATGGCGATTTCTTCTATTAAAGAATTAAAGCCTGCTCGTCGTATCGGTATGGGCTGGATGATCCTATCAATCGTTGGTGCTATG
This sequence comes from Priestia sp. 10L35, assembly GCF_056395685.1. Taxonomy (NCBI): domain Bacteria; kingdom Bacillati; phylum Bacillota; class Bacilli; order Caryophanales; family Bacillaceae; genus Priestia; species Priestia sp. 10L35. The sequence continues at coordinate 148,245 of NZ_JBFTKA010000004.1, forward strand.
TTAACCGGTCTTGTTGGAATTGCTTATGTGGATCAAACTGGGATGAAACTTGGGGATCCTGAAACAATCTTTATTAAATTTGCTGATGTTTTATTTAATCCATTAATTACTGGATTTTTATATGCAGCTTTATTGGCCGCAATTATGAGTACTATTTCTTCTCAACTGCTTGTAACGGCAAGCTCTGTTACAGAAGACTTTTATAAAACATTTTTCCGACGCAAGGCCTCTGACAAAGAGCTTGTAACGGTTGGAAGAGCTGCGGTTTTAGGTGTTGCAATTATTGGCATTTTGCTTTCTTTAAAACCTAGTGATACGATTTTAGGACTGGTTGGATATGCTTGGGCTGGATTTGGTTCAGCTTTTGGTCCTGCTATTTTACTAAGTCTTTACTGGAAACGTATGACTCGATGGGGAGCACTTGCAGGGATGATTGTAGGTGCTGCTACAGTATTAATTTGGGTAAATACTCCATTGAAGGATGCCCTTTACGAAATGATTCCTGGATTTTTCTTAAGCTTGCTGGCTGTTATTGTAGTAAGTCTGTTAACAAAAAAGCCTTCAAAAGCTGTAGAAGATCAATTTAGAAACATGGAAAGCGTATTAGAACAGCATACAAAATAGTAAAAAAAGTACACAAGTCGTAACTTGTGTACTTTTTGCTTTTAATGCAAGCCATGTTGTCATATATATGTACTAAAGACAGATTAAGGAGGGTTTTTACATGCAACATTCTTATTTCCCTTACGAACCTACACAGCAACTGCGCGTAGATACACAAAATAGAGAAATTAAAGTAATTGGTGAAGGAAGTGTTTCAGCAGTTCCAAATGAAATTTCCATGACGATTGGAACCCGCACGGAAAACCGAGACGTTCAAGAAGCCTTAAAAGAAAATTCAGCTGTTTCAAATACTTTGCTGCAAGAAATAAAAAAACTTGGAATCAATGACCAGCAAATTGAAACAGGTTCGTTCACCATAAATCCTAAATATGATTACAGTGATGGAAAATCGACTCTTACTGGATACGAAGTACAGCACTTATTTAGAGTAAGAGTACAAGATGTAAAACAAGCTGGCGATGTCTATAACGCTACTTTTTCAAGCGGAGCCAACGTAGCGCAAGATCTTCAATTCCACGTTACAAATGATGATAAATATGAACAAGAAGCGATAAGTAAAGCTTTGCTTAACGCTAAAGAAAAGGCCTTTACCATTGCCAACACGCTGCAGCTCCCTATTAACCAAATCCCCATTTTAATCGAAGAAGGCCCCGTCTATCAGTCATCTGGCTCCTCGCCTAAGTTATTAGCAGCCTCTCCCCCTATTCAAGCTCAGTCCTTGACTGTATCTGCTTCTGTAAAAGTTACGTACACGTATTAATACTTATGGTAAACTATAGATTATTATAATGAAGAAACTAATCTAAAGGAGCTCTTTGCACAATGACTTCTGAACATTTACTAGCAGCTTATCAAACCCTATGGTTGAACCGTTCGTTCGCTTCTAAACAAGCCATGACAAGTGAAGATCAGCTTCACGAAGCCATTATGAAGGATTTAAAAGATGAAATGACTCATCCACGCGTCCGGCAAACACCGTATGTAAAATATCACCTTGGCATAAAAAGAATTCTAAACAGCAGTCTTTCCTCTGATGAAAAAGTTGCGCTTACGTCCCTATACACAAACCTTTTAGATAGCTGTATATAACGGATATCAATCCAGTGTAAAGACGAACAAATGGGATAAAGGAGCTGAACCGCTAGAAGCAACGAAATAGATGAAACCTACGTTCACCGTGACAACAAAAAACAAGAACTATTAATCAGTAATTTTGATTAATAGTTCTTGTTTAACTTTAACTACAATACTTTTGTCCCAGTCTCTTTTCTTTATTTAATTAACGCCTTTTCTTCTAAGCTTTGAAAAACAGCGTTAAAGTCTTGCTTCAAATCCTCAAATTCCTCTAACCCTACTGAAAGGCGAAGAAGTGAATCAGTAATTCCTTTTTCTTCACGCACTTCTTTTGGGATACTCGCATGAGACATTGTTGCAGGATGCGTTAGAATGGATTCAACTGCACCTAGACTAACGCCAATTGAAGCCAATTTGACTCCTTGTAAAATATGTCGCGCTACTTTTTCATCCTGTACTTGGAAAGAAATCATAGCTCCGTATCCATTTGCTTGTTCTGAAATCAGTTTGTGGTCCGGATGACTTTTTAAGCCCGGGTAGTATACACGGCTCACTAGAGATTGTTCTTCAAGCCACTTTGCAAACTGCAGCGCTGTTTTTAACTGCTGATCTAAACGAACTTTTAATGTCTTAATTCCTCGAAGCAGTAAAAAACAATCCTGCGGTCCTAAGATAGCACCAAAAGCATTTTGTACAAACTTTACTTCTTCTGCTAGCTTTTCATCGCTTACCACAACTAGACCGCCAATGACGTCACTGTGACCGCTGATATATTTTGTAGCACTATGAATCACAATATTTACACCAAGGTCAATGGGCTGCTGTAGATAAGGTGTTAAAAACGTGTTATCCACAATTGTAAGGAGGTTGCGCTCCTTCGCCAAACTTGCTACTGCTTTAATATCCGTTACCTGCAAAAATGGATTTGAAGGGCTTTCGATATAAATAGCCTTCGTATCTTTTGTGATAGCTTCTTCTACTTTCTCAACCTTCGTTGTATCAACAAAAGTTGTTTTGATACCAAACTTTGAAAATAATCGTGTTAATACACGATATGTCCCGCCGTACGTATCATGTGAAACTAAAATTTCATCCCCTGATTCAAAAATAGATAACACCGATGAGATAGCAGCCATACCTGATGAAAAAGCAAAACCAGCGTATCCATTTTCTAGCTGAGCAATGGTGTTTTCTAAAGCCTCACGAGTTGGATTTCCTGAACGAGAATAGTCATAGCGGCCGTTGTTCGTCTCATCTTCTTGGTTAAATGTAGATACCTGATAAATAGGTACGTTAACCGCTCCAAAATGACCGTCAATTCCTGTATTTGCATGAATTAAGTTCGTACCAAATCTATGTTTATTATTGTTGGTATGCATCAAATGCCTCCTTCAAATCTTTAATTAAATCATCTGCGTGCTCAATTCCAACTGATAACCGCAGTAAACAGTTTGTTACTCCGACACGATTTCGAATTTCTTCCGGAATATCAGCATGTGTTTGACGAGCTGGGAATGTCATTAAACTTTCCACGCCTCCTAAGCTTTCTGCAAATGTAATAACTTTGACATTTTCTAAAAGTACTGACACGATGTCAGGGTGTGAGACAGCAAAAGAAATCATGCCTCCAAATCCAGTTGCTTGTTTCTTCATGATTTCATAGCCTGGATGTGTTTCAAGACCAGGGTAATACACTTTTTCCACGAGATCATGAGCAGTAAGCCAATTTGCAATTTTCAGTGCGTTTTCATTATGCTTTTCCATACGAAGCGCTAGCGTTTTAACACCTCGTAATAACAGCCAGCTATCCTGTGGACCTAAGATTGCCCCAGCTGCATTTTGATAAAAATGAATTTTCTCTCCTAAGCTACTACATCGAGCGACTACAAGACCAGCAACTACATCATTATGACCCCCAATGTATTTGCTTGCACTATGTATCACAATATCTGCTCCAAGCTCTAAAGGACGCTGATAATAAGGGGACATGAAGGTATTGTCAACGATGGTAAGTAAATCATGCTGTTTGGCTAACGCAATTGCTTCGGGCAAATCAGTCACGTGCATCATTGGATTCGTAGGTGTTTCAATAAATAAAGCTTTCGTATTGGGACGAAGCGCATCTTTTACTTGTTCGAGATGGGCTGTGTTGACGTACGAAACAGTAATTCCTTGCTCTGAAAAAATTTCATTTAGTACTCGGTACGTTCCTCCGTATAAATCCTCTGATACAATTAAATGATCTCCGTTTTTAAATAGTGCTAAAACTGCCATTACACCCGCCATTCCTGAAGCGAATGCTACTCCTACTTCTCCTTTTTCCAAAGCAGCAATTGCTTCTTCCAATGCTGTACGAGTAGGATTTGCCGTACGTGCATAGTCAAATCCTGTACTTTGTCCTAAAGCAGGATGAGCAAATGTTGATGCTTGGTAAATGGGGGTTGTAATAGAACCTGTTGAAGGGTCACGACCTACTCCTGAACGAACTAATAAAGTTTCAATTTTCATCTATTTCTCTCCTTAACTCAAAATAAAAAACACTCTTCACAGATGGAAGAGTGTTCGTTTATACACGATTTCTCTCATCTGTTAGAACAATACTGATGTTCCACAGGAATTAGCACCGTTCAAATGAATGTTTCATTTGATGGTTGCCGGGCATCGCAGGGCCAGTCCCTCCGCCACTCTGGATAAGAGTTCTATATAATTGTTGGTGGTTAACGTTTGTTGTTAATAACTTTAATAAAGATTTTCTATATTGTCAACATAATTTTCTAAAAAATTTAAATCATCTCATTTGTTTATTCAATATACTTGTCCTGATAAACACATAAAAAAAAGAGACGAAAGCGAGGTCTCTTTTTCTAAGGCAAGTGTACAGATTTTACGTGAGCTAACTTCCAATACATACTTTCTCCATTTGCCGTAATTAGTTCAACAATATTATTAGAAACTTCTTTAAGTACGCCAATCTTTTCTGATTGATCCCCTAAATCTAATACGACCAGCTGATTTTCATATTTTTTAAGCTGCTCTTCAAAGTTTCTGACAAAAGGTGCAGAGGCGGGCCTTACGGGGAGCTCTTTGTCACTTAAAGAATAAGGGGTTAACTCATTACTGTAAGGGGTAAGCCATTTCAAATGATGCAGAGAAACAAAGACATTTTTATACACTGGAGAATAAAACACAAGATAATCATTCAGCACGCTTGTGATATAGCCATGCAATGATTTCCCTCCCGTTACATAAATTTCAATAAATTTCCCTTTTGCCTGCTGTAAAATATTACGATAAGAAATCCGCTGACTTTCTTCTATCAAATTCTCTTCTATTTCACGTAAAACCGTATAGTCTTCTTCCGATACTTCCCGCAAACGATGCATGTGTAAAAGAGGAATATACAAATAATCATGTCCATTATACAAAACCATAATATCTAATCCAAGATCAATAAGTCTGCCAACAAATGTCGTTTTACCTGAAATATCCAACTCCACAATTTTATTGATATAATGATTCATACTCATACTCATTCTCCTCCTTTTTCCTATATGTTAGAAAAGGTGCTTTATAAGCACCTTTTATGTTCCATTTCATCATGCTTTCCAACGATAATTTTTCGTTTTAATAACTTTCTCGGCCGGTGCTGAAGAGCGTGAACCGGTACGGCGTCCTCCTGTGCGTCCACCCGTACGGCGTCCTCCCGTGCGATCTGTGCGTCCTCCCGTGCGGCGTCCTCCCGAGCGATCACCTGTGCGGCTTCCTGTACGTTCTTCTGTAGACTTCGCAGCTTCAGCCTCTCCATTTTCTTCTGTTTCTTCATTATTTTGATTGTTATCGTTTTGCTTAAAAGCCCCTTTTGCTCCCACACAAATGGTTTTAACGTGTCTTGGCTGTAAGCGTAATACTTGATTATTCTGCACAAGTGTAAATGTACCATTTCGGCTTTGTACTAACACGCCCTCTACAGCTTCAGGTCCTCCATTATTGATTGATACCCATTTATGAGAAAGGTGGGCAAAAAGATCGTTAAAGCTTTTGGATTTCATATATTCTGGTTCTTGGCTCACTAAGAGTTCATTTGCAGATTGACTAGTTTGATCTCCATTGTTGTTTTGATATTCACTCACACTCTTAACGTGTTCAGTATTAATATAGACGACACCGTCGTCCTCTGTGAGTAATACTATATAAGCAGATTCAAATGAACCTAAGACATCAAGAAGCTGACCTGCTTTTTTCTCAGGTCCACCTTGGTTAACCTGCACATATTTAGTTTTCATCAATGATAAAGTTGTAGCAAAAGTTTTTCCTCGATATAATTCTAATTCTGCGCTAATTCCAGTAAACGTTTGTGCCGAATTTGACATAGTATCTTCAGTGATACTTTTCACATGCGCTAAGTGATAATATACAAGTGTATATTCTTGTTGATTATTATTTTGATTGTTTTGGTTGTTTTGGTTGTTTTGGTTGTTATTTTCACCATTATTGTTATTATTGTTATTGTTGCTTTCCACTGCTAAGATTAAATAATCTGATTGCACGTCAACCAAATAACCTGTTTTAGATTCAGGTCCTCCACGATAAACGGTCACCACTCTTCCTTTTAGGGGTTTGAAGTGAGAAGAATAGCCTTTATCAGGCATTTGTATATTTCGGCTGCGTTTTTGGCTTGATTTTTGGCGTAGATTTTGATTTTGCCCTTGTTCTTGGCCATAGTAATAGTTACTCATTGTTTTTCCTCCTTATTAGTTATCCTTATTGGTCATTCATACTGTATATATACGTATCATGTACAGCTATTGATTTCCTGCATTTGCCTATTATTAACAAAATCCACTGTTGCCTATAAATTGCCTATAAATCTACCTCTTTTTAAAGAGTCAAAAGGTTATTTTCAATATATGCTGTTCGTTCTTTTATAAAAGACAGCATAAATTCCGGTTCTTTGTGAAATTGTTCCAAGTTATCTTTTACGTAAGGATCTTTTAATACATAAGGAGCAATATACTCATGCAGTTGATAAATGATTGGTTTCATGTATTCTATTGTAAATTGATTATTTAGAACATTGTTCATTTTTTGAATATACCGCTTTTTAATGCTGTTCACGGCCAGTAAGCGAGCTGTAAGCGTATTAAATCCTTGTGCGCGGACATAGTCTCCTTCCATTACTTTTCCATTTACATCTCTTCCCCAAGTTGCATCATAATCCCATGGAATCAGTTCAAAGCGCCCGCTTTCATGATTTAGATAGAGGGCATAGTTATGGACAAAACCGTCGTAATTCTGCATACAAATAATACCGACTAACCAAGATAAGTAGCGGTCGACGTTCAGGTACTTCTCAATATTCTGTTCGAATTCCTTATTTGTCCACGTATTAAGATTAAATATAAACTTTTCTAATTTTTCCTCATCCCCTTCTTTCACTGCTTTATCTTCATATCCAGATAACAAAGTTGTTTTCGGCCTTTTATCCAAATCGCTCATCAAAGAAAAATTAGCATCTCCGTCCACTGCATAAAATATGGATCCATCCGCTAAATTTCTTTTTTTCAAAAATAGTTCATCTACCGATTCGAGTTGAAGATATATTCCTTCATTTTTCCCATTAATCTTAAGAGTGACAAACTGAGAATGAGGAGATAAAACGTCTAAAGAAGAGAAAAAATCGAGGGACAATTTGTTGCGCATAAGCGATGGATCTTTGTATTCAGCGTTTAGGTGTATTTCTTTGGCTCGCTGAAATATTTTTGGAGAATAAAATTCAATATAATATGACTTTTTTTTCATCTTCCGAATGTGGGAGCCTCTTAGCAGCAAATCAATATCGTAGCGTTTTTTGTTAAACTTCATCGTTGCCTGAACCGCTTCTTCTGACCAAATATCTCTTTGTATTTCCTTTAAATCTTTTACATTCACAAACAGAGCGTATTGAGGGATTTCTTTTTGCTTCATTATTCGACCACCTTTCTTCAATTATTAAAGTATATGAAGGGTAAATTCTCCATGATACCCCACCTCATCAACTATTTGCGCAAACTCCACTTTTGACTCATATCAAGGACAAGCATCAGTGCGTATTCTATTAATGCAAGACCTAGTCCAATTGACAAGGAGGTTTTTGTATTGCATATTACACCTGAAAAAATTAAAGAGGCTGCTGAAGCCCTAGAATGTACAGAACTGAAATCTTTTATGTTTCAAGAGCCAACTGCCGGTCCACTAACAAAGCCGCGTCGCTCTTCTCGTAGCACTGGCCGCTCTCGTCGTTCTACTCGCCGTTCTACTCGTCGTTCTACTCGCCGTTCTACTCGTCGTTCTACTCGCCGTTCTACTCGTCGTTCTACTCGTCGTTCTACTCGTCGTTCTACTCGTCGTTCACGTCGTTCTACTCGTCGTTCACGTCGTTCTTCTCGTCGTTCACGCCGTTCTACTCGCCGCTCTCGTCGTTCTTCTCGTCGTTCACGCCGTTCTACTCGCCGCTCTCGTCGTTCTACTCGCCGCTCTCGTCGTTCTACTCGTCGTTCACGTCGTTCTTCTCGTCGTTCTTCTCGTCGTTCTTCTCGTCGTTCACGTCGTGCTCGCCGTTCACGCCGCTCTTAATTTCTCTAAACACTCATCTTTATTGCAAAAAAAAGCCGAAGACCCATGAGTGTCTTCGGCGTTTTTTTCCACTTATAGTAGGGCACATTTGGAAATATACTAAGATGGGATGTTATTCATTTTACATAGAGAAGGAGAGGTTTTATGAAAAAAAGCAAGCATCAAATTTCAACTTCATCAACAACAGATGTCGAAGAAGTCAAACGTTTAAATGCTCAGTCTGGATTAACTTACAATGAAGTATTTACACTTCTTGGAGAAACTTATTTGAAAAATCAAAAGAAAAAATAATAAGCAGGGACTAGAAAACACCTTCTAGTCCTTATACTTTAAAAATCCCGGAAAACCCTTTAACTAGGGATGTTAATTGGTTCATGGCTCCCATCATCTGCCCCGCAGTATTCATCATCTTGTTCATATCGTAGTTGCCATCACTCGATTTAAACTGAGACATTAATGACTGAAATTGAGAAGGCTGAGGCTTTTGTTGCTGAGCTTTAGGGTATGGATTAAAAGGCGCACCTGCATTATTGTACATGGGCTGCTGGTACATTCCGTTCATGTAGGGAATTTGCTGAGGACCAAAAGGCATTTGTTGCTGAGCGTACGGATGTTGCGGCATATAAGCTTCCGTCCATGGCTGCTGATGATACTGCGGAAATGGATGTACCTGACTTAAATCAAAACGTTCTGGTTGATGTTGCTCATAATACGGATAATGCTTACTTGTATACATGCAAAATCAATACCTCCTTTTTAATATTACATAATATATAGTATGTATGCAGAAATAAGAGGTGACGTTCGTCTACTTGTACTTTTGGAAAACACATTCAAAAATATGTAGGTTTCTGTCGAAAGTTTAAATTTTTCAAAAAAACGAGATTATTTAAATATATGGTACGATAAGAACAAGTGATACTACGATACGTAGTGGCACAAATGGGGATTAGGAGGGAATTTACATGTATGTGAACGAACTTCAAGAAGCTTTTATTGCGGTGAAACAGTATGAGCCGCAGTCAAGTAATGAATTACTCGATTTTGCTCAGCAGCAGTATTTAAAAGGTTTTTTAACTCCTATGAATTACAAAGCCGCTGTACGTGAACTCGAACAAATTGGAGCTACTAAGCCCGATTTTAGTGCACAAGATGATTAATTTTTTTACTACCACCGAGAAATCGGTGGTTTCTTTGTTTCCTATAAAGTGGACACATACTTCTTTTTTGACTTGTTTATACTATAAAAGCTTTAACGTAGTATTCAATAAAGGAGGTCTATCTCATGAGTCGTGGAAAACATTTTGATCATAAAAAGCAAGGCCAAAGTGCAGCAACTAAAACAAATAACGCCGTTGCTTCTAAACATACTGAAAAAGTTGATTATCATATCGATACAGTCGCTTCACAAGATCACCCAGCTGTTTCTATCCAATCTCAAAAAGATTTTGATTAACTTTTTGATTGATATGATAAAAAGAGGCTGGGACATAACAAAATGAATCCAATCTTGAGACGAACAAATGGGATACATGAGCTGAACCGCTTATGACACCGCAGTTGATCTCCGTGCAAGGCTTCGCTTTCCGCGGGCGGCCGATGAGCCTCCTCGTCGCTTGCGCTCCTGCGGGGTCTCATCTGTTCCGCTTTTCCCGCAGGAGTCTTCGCCTTGCTCTCCAATCAACTGCTAGAAGGAACAAAACAAATGAAACCTATGCTTCTCATCAAAAAAAAAACGAACTACGAATCAAAAATTTTGATCGATAGTTCGTTTTTCATTTCGTGTAAAATACTTTTGTCACAATCTCATACATAGAAAATCCCCACCTTATAAGTCTCAACGGAAGGCCGGGATTAATTATTCAATATCGACTCGAGCACATACTTATTTGAGTGATACATCTTTTTAAATCTCTTTTCTCGCGTCTCAGGATAAAACGACTGTAGTACAACGTTTTGTAAATTTTCTTTTAACGTCTCTACTTGATTAACATGAATATATTTTGGTCGCTCTTTCTTCAGCCATTCCGTTACGAGACTAGCCCATTCATCAAGTTCTTTGAAGAAAATATCTCCATAAGGCTTTACTTCTTCAAAAAATTTCACTTCATAATTTTCTTCCTGTTGAATAGACGCTAATCGTTCTACAGCTACTTCATTATATTGAAACATGATCTCCGTACTTTTTTTCACATCTTCATTCATCGTTATTCGTCACCTCTACGATGACTATTGTAACATAAACAGTCTTTATACTGTATGAAGAACCATTTCTCTTCGGCTTCTATTCCATTCTGTTTCGGAAGGCATGCTTTCATACACAGCTACTTCAATTTCTTGCAGTGATTGGTCAATGCGATGAACTTGTTCCATATATGTTTCTTCACAATGTGTAAATGCTTCATTTATAGATATAGACATCGTTTTATCCACTAAATCTACTTGCTCTAGTAAGCTATCTAATAAAGTCATCATTTCGCTTGTTTTAACCATACTTTGTTTCATCGCCATCCCTCCAAATTTTCCTTTGCATAACGTATTCTCTCTTTTCTTCATTGTCCCTTCACACATGACAAAACTAGTTTCTATTCGTCAAAGAAAGATGTTTTCGACATTTTCATTTATAGTGAATCGAAAGTGAACATATTGAAAACACTAGTATAGACATTTCAGCTAAGCAGATACATTCCGCTGCTGAACGTTTATTACAACATGATAGGAGGTGCCTAGATATGGCCAACAAACAGCAAAAATCACAGCCTAAAAATAAGCCTGAAACAAAAACCTACGGTGATCCTAAAAAGTTAAACGGTCCTAACCAGCCTTCTACTTAAGAACAAAACGGTCACTTGTGACCGTTTTTATTTACATTAAATACTTGCGCTACTTTCATTAATATATACAGCTGCTTTTGCTTTTGAAGATACCACTTTGTAAAATGAACTTTCTTTGGAAAAGACGGCTTTTTCATGAGCTTTTGTTCCTCTTTTTTCGTTAAAAACCACTCTTTTCTCTTCTTTTCATGATGTCTAATAGCCGGATACACCTTTCGAAGAGCAGGTGTACGGCAGCTGGTTTTATTCACAAAATACTGCTCATAATCGTATCTCGAACCCGTATGCTTTGTTTTCAAAGAAAATTCATAAAACAAGGGATAATACTTTTCATGAAATAATAAAGCCGCTAATTTCTTCCCCAAATCAATCCGATTATTTACTTTTGTAAAATCATGAACAGAACAACCGTATAATTCCCCTTTTGTAGTAGGAAAAAGGACGGAACTAAAGTGGAATATATCTTGAAAAAAAAACAGCGTACTTTTAAACACTCTATCTTGATAAAAAGGCTGTTCAATAACGGGCAGTTGAATAACATGCTGCTCATTCACAATTAACGCATGAATAAGCTGCAGTTCACAAGGTCTGTGCATAAATTGTCTCCACTTCTCTTCGATAAAAGATGAAACATTTAAATAGGGAAGTAAATGCACGTAAGAGACATGTTTTTTACGTGAAACAGCATACAATAGTAATTGCGGGAAGACATCTTTAAAAATAAGCCAATTTGCTCTTTCATACGTCAAAAATAATAAATCGCGCGTTTGCTTTGATAACGCTTTTTTCATGTTTTCCCCTTGCAAATCACACATATTCCATCCTGCGTTTCGTGACACCATACTTGCGAGAAATGCCCACTTTACTTCAGGATATCTATGATAAAAAGTTGCATAAGCCTGGGTTCTTGATATATTATCAATATTCAGCTTGTCTGTGGTTTTTTTAATCGCCGTCAACAGCGCTTGTTCCGAACTATTGAGTGACATCTCTTCATCTTCTTTCATCTATTTTTATTTGTAGGATTTGGTATAATAGAATTTGTTTGTTTAATAGATTTACACTAAAGGAGTGATGGTTATGATTCGCTATCCTAACGGAAAGGCCTATAAGCCATTGAATACCAGCAGTCCTTCCCCTAAAAAGCTAGAAGCTAGCTATAGCAATCGTGGTATGACGCTGGAGGACGATTTAAACGAAACAAACGAATACTATGTTTCAAAAGGAATAGCCATTGTTCACAAAAAACCAACCCCTGTTCAAATTGTAAAAGTAGACTATCCGAAGAGAAGTGCCGCTGTTATTAAAGAAGCTTATTTTAAACAGGCTTCTACTACAGACTATAATGGAGTCTATAAAGGAAAACACCTTGACTTTGAAGCAAAAGAAACGAGAAATAAAACCTCATTTCCGCTGCGTAATTTTCATGAACATCAAATTGAACATATGAAGCAAATTGTGAAACAAAACGGGATTTGTTTCGTTATATTAATGTTCTCTACTTTACAAGAAATATACTTGTTCGAAGCACAGTTCCTTTTTCCTTATTGGGGTGCCATGAAAAAAGATGGACGAAAATCAATCCCTAAGGCAGATATTGAAAAAAAAGGACATTTCATCGAACTTGGTTACCATCCGAGAATCGATTACATAAAAACTATAGATAAATTATACTTTTAAGAGTATGATATATATGTTTACGGAAATCATTCTCTTACAATGCGTTGAAAGGTAGGAGTTTTTATGTCAGATAATTATCGCTCTCGTGAAGAACGACGAAGAGCTTTGAATGACAACAAACCAGAAGGTAAATCTCAAGGAAAACCGAAAAAGAAGAAAAAAGGAGGCCTATTTCGTAAAATTGTTGCCGCAGTTTTACTGATAGGAATCATCGGGCTCATTGCCGGAGTGGGAACTTTTTTTGCTATGATAAGCGATGCTCCAAAAGTTGATGACTCGGTATTAAAAAACTCTTTTTCATCTAAAGTATATGCAAACGATGGAAAGACAGTTGTAAAAGAAATTGGAGCTCAAAAACGTACATATGTGCAATACGATGAAATCCCTCAAGTCGTCAAAAACGCATTTATCGCTACGGAAGACGTTCGTTTTTATAAACATCACGGCGTCGACTTTTACCGAATTGGCGGAGCATTAATGGCGAACTTTAAAAACGGCTTCGGTGCTGAGGGCGGTAGTACGATTACTCAGCAAGTGGTAAAGAATTCGTTCTTATCACCAAAGAAGACGGTTAAACGTAAAGTACAAGAAATGTGGTTAGCTTACCAGCTTGAGCGTAAATATTCCAAGCAACAAATTCTTGAAATGTATTTAAACAAAATATATTTCGCATCAGGTGAAGTATACGGTATTGAACGAGCAGCTGAGAAATTTTACGGAGTTAAAAGCGTAAAAGATTTAACTCTTGATGAAGCTGCTATGTTGGCAGGCTTACCAAAAGCGCCAACTACTTATAACCCAGTTACAAACCCAGAGAATGCTACTAAACGCCGTAACACAGTATTGAACTTAATGGCTAAGAACGGCTTCATTACACAAGCCGAGGCAGACAAAGCAAAACAAGTAGATGTACAAGCTCACTTAGCTAAACAAACTGAATCAACATCTAAGTACGATGTATTTATTGATCAAGTAATCGAAGAAGTAAAAAAGAAAACAGACGCAGATCCATTTTCTGCGGGCTTAGAAATTTATACAACGCTTGACACTAATGCTCAGGACTATGTGGATGATGTGATGAATAACAAAGTAGTCAACTTCCCGAATGATAAATTCCAAGCAGGTCTTGTCGTTGTAGATAATGAAACAGGCGGTATTCAAGCAATTGGAGGCGGACGTAATCGTGTGTCAGGCGGCTTAAACTTTGCAACAAATATGAGACGCCAGCCCGGCTCAACCATTAAACCGATCTTAGATTACGGCCCAGCGATTGAGAACTTAAAGTGGTCCACTGGACAACCGATAAAAGATGAAGAATATCATTATTCAAACGGCACACCAATCCGAAATTTCGGACGCAATTATAAAGGGTGGGTTTCAGCGCGTGAAGCTTTAGGACGCTCACTGAACATCCCTGCTTTAAAAGCGTTTCAAGCAACCGGGGCAGACAAAGCAAAAGAGTTTGCTACTGGCCTTGGGCTAAAATTAGACGAAGAAGATGGCGAAGCTTATTCTGAATCTTATTCTATCGGAGGCTTCCGTACAGGTGTTACACCGCTACAAATGGCTGGAGCCTATAGCGCTTTTGCAAATGAAGGTATGTACAATGCACCTCATACAGTGACAAAGGTAAAATTCCCAGATGGAACAGAAATTGATTTAACACCAAAATCAAAACGCGCAATGCAAGATTACACGGCATTTATGATGACGGACATGATGAAATCTGTTGTAAACGAATCATATGGTACAGCTCGTGCTGTTCGTACACCTGGATTAGAAATTGCGGGTAAAACCGGAACTTCAAACTTTAGTGCTGACGAGAAAAAACGATACAACATTCCAGACGCTGGTGAAAAAGACGTTTGGTTTAATGGGTTTACGCCAAACTATACGATTTCCGTATGGACAGGCTATGAAACTGCTAAAGACGGCTATATTTTAAGTCCTAATGAAACAGGCATGGCAAAAAATATCTTTAAGCATGTTATTACTCATATTTCTGAAGGCAAACCTAAAGGAAGTTTCAAGCAGCCGGACAGCGTAGTTGAACGTTCCGTGGAAAAACCAACGGGCAAAGACTTAAAACGCCCAAGCGGCTCTACTCCTTCGAGCTTAATTACTAAAGAATACTTTGTACGCGGTACTGCACCGACAAAAGTATCTCAAACGTTTGTGAAGAAAGAAAAAGAAGAAAAGAAAGAAGATAAAAAAGAGGACAAAAAAGAGAAAAAAGACAATAAAGATGTGAAGCCAAAAATTACTGCTTCGTATAGCGGAGGAGCAATTTCAGTTAACTGGTCAGCGGCAAACGCAGCCAGTGATACGACTTTTACAGTCACAATGTCATCTCCTAACGGTTCTGAACAACTCGCATCTGGCACAGGAGCCGGTGGAAAAACAATTTCCAACCCAGCACCAGGCGCAACGTATAGTTTCACCGTAACAACAAATACGGGCGAAAGCGCTAGTTCTTCTGTAAAAGTCCCTGATTCATCAGATCAAGCTACCGAAGATGATTCTACTAAGCCTGAAGATGACGGAACAACGGACGATAATCAAAATGAAGACAATAGCAACACTGATCAAAACAACGGCTCTGATCAAGGGGACGATTCATCTACTCAGCCGGATGATAACCAAAACAACAATAATGGCAGCAATAACGGCGGTAACAATAGCGGCAATACCGATAATAACAATAATAACAATAATGATAGCGGCAATGCTAACGATGGTAACAGCGGCAACAACAGTAATAACGGAGGCACAACAACTCCTCCAGCAGACAATGGTGGAAGTGACTCAGGAAGTCAGACACCACCAACAACCCCTGCTACACCATCGACGCCGTCAACACCTGCTACACCGCAGCAAGAGCCAACAACTGAAAATTAACGTAGCAGTAAAAAGCCCCTACACGTGTAGGGGCTTTATTTCTTGTGAAGAATAAGCATTTTTGCATACTGTTTACGTAGCTCATTAAATAACTCTGTCAGCTGAATATACGCTTGATAAGAAGAAACTCGCTGCAGCAAAAACATAAGTCTCTCAGCACAGTTAATAGGCTTATAGGTTAGGTCCGCTATATCTTCTTGCAGCCGATTTAAACGCCGAACGGGCTGTCCGTTAATCCAAAACAGTAAACTAATGTACATAGCAGCAGCTTGTTTCATACAAGGGGCTGCTTCTTTTGCTTTTCGCAGAGAAAAAAGCGTATACAGTTCTTCCCTTTGAGTTTCCCACTTTTCAAAAAATGGCCGTATGTTCTTTTGAACATCCCTCCAAGGTGTTTTCGTTTCTTTATGTACATCGTATAAAATATCATAAGCAAAATAATTTTTTCCACCCACTTCAAGAATCCGGTCTTCTTTTGAATAGAATGGTTCGCATATGAAATGTGACGGCACTTCAATCGGTAACATCTGTCTTCTTCTCTCTTCCTTTCATTCGTTTCTTTCCTTCTCGGCAAAGATCAAGAAGCGGGCAGACATGACATTGAGGAGACTGTGCTTTACAGTGATAGCGTCCAAAAAAGATAAGTCGATGATGCGTGACTGACCATTCATCTTTCGGAACTTTTCTCATTAGCGTTTTTTCTACTTCCAAAACAGAATCTTTCCACCTGCAAATCCCAAGGCGTTTACTTACACGTTCTACATGCGTATCTACTGCTATTGACGGTACTCCAAAAGCTACGGATACAACAACATTAGCCGTCTTACGCCCTACTCCTGGAAGATTGGTCAGCTCATCACGATCTGTTGGAACTTCTCCTCCATACTCATCAATGAGCATACGGCAGAGCTTTTGAATATTTTTAGCTTTGTTTCTATATAAGCCGATTGATCTAATATCTTGCTGCAGCTCTTCTAACGAAACGGCTAAATAGTCTTCAGGCGTTTGATATTTTTTGAATAAATCCGCTGTTACGCGGTTGACTAGAGCATCTGTGCACTGAGCAGATAGCGCCACAGCAATGACTAAATCAAAGGGATTCCGATGATTTAACTCACAGTGGGCGTCAGGAAACATTTCCGCCATAGCATCTAGGCACTGTCTGATTTGTTTTAACGTTAACATACTAGTTCTCCTTCTCCTTACAGGTAGTTCCCTCCTATTTTACAATAGGGTTCCTGTCAAATGCTACTTTTGTCCATATTCTTTTAAAAAAGCTGCTTCAAGATTCAATTACTTGGATCTTGAAGCAGCTTTTTATCCTGTCATTGCTCTAGCCAGTTAAAAAAAGGAATGGCTGATGTAGACTGAGAAGGGTTAACAGAAGATAGTTTTTTGGGCTGTTGATTTTGACGAAATTTTTGGCTATGCTTGCGGGCTTGATCAATGGTCTGAATACCATTTTTCTTCCATTCAAATAAAATCCGATCAATATACCGGAAGTTTAATTTTCCAGACATCACCGACTCTCTTAGTGCCGCTTTAATAATAATGGGATCATGATGATCTTGATCAATCCACATCGCTAGCGTTTCGCATTCAAACGGAGACAATGCTCTGCCGAACTCTTTTTCAAACATTGTATATAAATTAAGCTCTTCTTGTTCTTCTTCACTTTTTTCTACTTCTCTTGTTTCTTGCATCATATGATGAATAAGCTTTTCCCAAAGCGGTTTTAATGAATAACGTTCACAAATAAGGGCGTTTTGCTGTTGATCTTGCTCAATAGATAAAAAGCCGCGCTGAATTAATGCTCGCAGCGTATCCATACAGACAGCACTTGAAATACTCATTTTTGCCGCCAATTCGTTAGGTGTCGGGAAACCTTCACCGCCTTCAATGGAAACATAAATATGCATTAACGTCATGAATTCCGTTTCGTTCATTCCCAAATCGCTATAGTGATTAAACAGCAGCTTCGGAATTGAAACTGTGCCTTGTTCAAACCATTCAATTAACGTTTCTTTTTTCATATCCGAACACCTCAGTAGTTAGTATATCATGAAGTTTATAGTCAAAGTAATAATTATTCGAAGCTAAAAAAGCTTCTATGTAAAACTTTCCGCTGAAACCGTACCATTGCTCTGCACATATAAAATATATACGAACGATGACTTCCTTCCAAGAATATTACACTAACTTATTTTTTCGAGAATTGCAACTCCCTTTTAAGTTAGGCTCTTTTCTATGTTTGCCTTTGTTTCCTTATGATATAAGTAAAAGCCTCGTTTTTCTTTTCTTTTTATAATTCATAAAAAAAGCTAAAAAAGTATCCTGACTACAAGAGTCAGAATACTTTTTTCACTTCCTTACGGGTATAGACGGTTTAATAAGCGTGGGAATGGAATCGTTTCACGAACGTGTTCTACGCCGCTAATCCATGCTACCGTACGCTCAAGGCCTAAACCAAATCCTGAATGTGGAACTGAGCCATACTTACGAAGCTCTAAATACCACTTATACGTTTCAGTATCTAATTTGTGCTCTTCTACACGCTGAGCTAAAAGCTCTTGATCATGAATACGTTCAGAGCCTCCAATGATTTCTCCGTAGCCTTCTGGTGCGATTAAATCTGCGCATAATACTACGTCTTCATTTGTTGGATCTGGCTGCATATAAAATGGTTTTAATGACGTCGGATAGTGTGTAATGAATACCGGCTTGTCATAGCTTTCTGCGATAGCCGTTTCATGTGGTGCTCCAAAGTCATCTCCCCACTGAATGTCTGTAAATCCTTTTTCATGTAAGAATTTAAGAGCGTCATCGTACGAAATACGAGGGAATGGCGCTTTAATTTGTTCTAACTTAGATGTATCACGGCCTAGTACATTTAACTCTAACTTACAGTTTGTTAAAACAGACTGTACGACATGAGACACATACTCTTCCTGTACTTTCAAGTTATCTTCGAATTGGTAGAAAGCCATCTCTGGTTCAATCATCCAAAACTCAATTAAATGACGGCGTGTTTTAGATTTTTCAGCACGGAACGTTGGACCGAATGAAAATACTTTTCCAAGAGCCATTGCCGCTGCTTCCATATAAAGCTGTCCACTTTGAGAAAGATATGCATCTTCGTCAAAATATTTCGTGTGGAATAATTCTGTTGTTCCTTCAGGAGCACTTCCTGTTAGGATTGGCGGATCTACTTTTGTAAACCCGTTTTCGTTAAAGAATTCATACGTTGCACGAATAATTTCGTTACGAACCTTCATAACAGCATGTTGACGTTTAGAACGCAGCCATAAATGACGGTTATCCATTAAGAACTCTGTTCCATGTTCTTTTGGCGTAATTGGATAATCAACAGCTTCATGAATAACTTCAAGGCTTGTAACTGTTAATTCATAGCCAAACGGTGAGCGCTCATCTTCACGTACTACACCTGTTACATATAGTGATGATTCTTGCGTCATAGATTTAGCTAATTTAAAAGTTTCTTCTTCTACTTCAGCTTTTACAACTACCCCTTGCATAAATCCTGATCCATCGCGCAGCTGTAAAAAGGCAATTTTACCACTTGAACGTTTATTCGCTAACCAAGCACCAATTGTTACTTCTTTTCCTACATGCTTGCTTGCTTCTGAAATCGTAATTTTCACGATTAATATCCCTCCAAAAAACTTACATTTCGTAATTATGTATGCCATCCTATTATACATTTCGACAAACATAATAACAAGTAACAAACAAAAAGAGCCTTCTAACACGTGTGATTTGTGCTAAAAGGCTCTTTTGTTTCTACCTATTGTTACTTTTTTATTTCATGTGACGAGTCATGAATGATTGAATTCGTTCCAATGCCTTTTCTAGCAAATCTAGTGATGTAGCATAAGAAAGACGTACGTTTTCTGGTGAACCGAATCCTGATCCAGGCACTAGCGCTACCTTCTCTTCTTCTAAAATAGCTTCTACCCATGCATCAACTGTATCAAAACCAGTTAACTTTGCAGCTTCAATTGCATTAGGGAATAAGTAGAAAGCACCCTGTGGTTTTAAGCATGAGAATCCTGGAATATTAATCAGCTTTTCATGAATTACGTTTAGACGCTCTTCAAAAGCTTGTCGCATCATTTCCACCGGCTCCTGAGTGCCGTTATAAGCAGCAATTGTTGCATATTGAGCAATAGATGTTGGATTTGACGTGCTGTGACTCGCTAGGTTTGTCATCGCTTTAATAACTGTAGCATCACCAGCTGCATATCCAATGCGCCAGCCCGTCATGGAATGTGACTTAGAAACACCGTTAATGATAATTGTTTTTTCTTTTAACGCTGGTGAAAGCTGTGCAATCGATACATGTTCATTTTGACCATACACAAGCTTTTCATAAATTTCATCTGATACGATAAAAATATCGTGCTTCAAGCAAACTTCTCCTAAAGCTTGAAGCTCTTCTCTTGTGTAAATCATACCTGTTGGGTTGCTTGGTGAATTGATAATAACAGCTTTGGTTTTAGCAGTAATAGCCGCTTCTAATTGTTCAGGTGTGATTTTAAATTCGTTATTTTCAGAACCTTCAACGAATACTGGTGTACCTTCTGCTAACTTTACTTGCTCAGGATAACTCACCCAGTAAGGAGTTGGGATAATCACTTCGTCACCTTCGTCTAACAGAACTTGAAATAACGTATACAGTGCGTGCTTAGCACCTGTACAAACAATAATTTCAGAAGGTGAATACGTCAGGCCTTGGTCGCGTTTGAATTTTTCAATTACCGCTTCTTTTAATGGTGCAAGGCCGCCTGCTGGCGTATATTTTGTCTGACCATCATTCATTGCTGTAACAGCCGCTTCTAAAATGTGCTGCGGCGTATTAAAATCAGGTTCCCCTGCTCCAAGTCCAATCACATCATGACCAGCCGCTTTCAATTCTTTCGCTTTTGCTGTAATCGCTAATGTTGATGATGGCGTTAATGCTGATACACGTTTTGCTAACTTCACTAAAATCTCCCCCTATGAACTAAAGCTATAATCAGCCCGCGAGCTGATTATAGATAAAAAATTGGCTTCATTTTCATAAAGCGCTGAAACCTTATATTATGACACATATGGTATTTCATATGGTATAAACGATTTATGATTGAGATAAGCTGTATCGTTTTATAAATTCACCGCTAGAGAAATCAAGATAATAGTATGTTAAATGTTTCTTATCTTTATCCACATATGTTACTTCCCACAGCGGCTTTTTATTTTCAATGCCTAGGCGCACCGACTTAATTTCCTGCGGGTTTTTATCATTTTTCACAATGGAAATGGCTTTCTCTTTTGTGATCCCGCTGCTTGCTTTCTTTAAAACAGCTGTTTGCTTTTTGCTTTTAGGCATCCAAGCAATTACCTTTTGATTGCTTCGGTTTGTACCTTCTACTACATAAAATGCATGATTGCCGAAATATGGCTGGGTGCTTGTGACAGATTTCAAATTAAATTCTTTTTTTGCTTGGGATGCTGCTTTTTCCTCAGCAGACTGAACATCCTTCACGGACGAGTGATAAATGCTAAAAGAAATGCCTCCGATAATTAAAAGCACAGCAGCTACCGCTACAATAATTAACTTTTTCATAAAATCCCTACTTATGTACGATAAATTGTAAATACAGCTTTGCTTTGATCTTCTTCATCTAACGCTAATCCGAACATCAAATCTTGCTTTTTCAACGTGCGATTCAAACTATCAACAATTTTATATAAATCCGAGGAATTTTCCACGCGGACAGTTGATAATACTTCAATCCTACTTTCCATTGTAAACCTCCTAGCTCGTCTATCACGACGCAAAAATGACGATATTCGTATTATAACAGGTATCAAAAACCATCGTCATCTTTTTCACTCATCAATCCCGTCTGTACGTTTTGCGTAAAAACCGAATAAATAAGTAAACATATATAATATTATAAGGAATTTACCTCTTTTTGCAAAAGGAAATTTGTTTATTTTGCAGAAAATTTCATCACATCATAGGATTTTAGCGACATTTTAATAGAGTAAGCGCTCCCCTCTCTTACGTCATATAATTCAATCCATTCAGCTGTTAAATTTGAAAGCAGTCGAGGGGAATAGGAACGGCCTGGTTTCGTAAAAGAAACGGCAAGCTGTGTATCTAATTGCTTCAAAAATGCATTCGAAAAAAACGTTCCCTCTCCAAAATCAGGAATTTTCAATACATCTACATGGGTAAGAGGAATACGTAAAAACTTTTCTTCTACTTCATCTGAGCTGCTCATTGCATATAGAATCCGATGTTCTCCGATCGTAAATAATAGATCCATAGCCGCTATTTTTTGCTTCGATGCATGCAAGACATCAACGTGTATATTATTTGTTAACTGAAATAAATCATTTTCTTTCCACTTCTCTGTTTGAAATTCCGCCTGGTACTGAGCGGGGACAATAATACGCTCTATATGATAATCATTCACAGCTCGCTGAACATTTGAATCATAGTACTTTTGCTGTTTCGTAATCACTAATTGGTTGATTTTTTTCACTTTATATCGCTTCAACCACTTCTTCAGCTCGGGATAGGAAGATGCATTCCCGGTATTTATCAAAATAGTCTCACCGCTTCCGTCTTGAATCAGACTCGCTTCTCCAGCTGAAAGAGGTAAAAAGGTAATCACTACTTCATCAGCTTGTAAACCAAAATCTACGTTTTTAATGACGGCTGCTGAAACCGAGCAGTTCATAAAACTAAAAAACAGTACGGCGCTTATTAATATTTTAATCATACAATGTCCTCATTTGCTTATCATAGTATATTACTATCGTCTCTCAAGTGAAGAAACAGTATGCATAAAAAAAGACTTAAGCGTATGCTCAAGTCTTTTCATTCCACCATTCTTTGTAGTCCAGTAAGATATTCGAAAACGTTTTTTGAACAACCTGGACTTTTGGAAGTGAGTGAAGGAAATGGTACCCATATGCTGTTCGCGTAATACGATTATCAAAAATAAATATAGCTCCTCGGTCACTTTTCGAACGAATCAACCGTCCAAATCCTTGTTTAAAACGGATAACGGCCTGAGGAAGTGAATAATTCATAAAAGGACTTTTTCCTTCTTTTTTCATCTGCTCAAATTTAGCTGTCAGCAAAGGTTGATTTGGAGATGAAAAAGGAAGTCTGACAATTACGAGACATGATAATAAATCTCCTGGCAGATCAATTCCTTCCCAAAGGCTGTTTGTACCTAATAGAATGGAATGCTCAAACTGGCTGAAGTCCTTTAGCAGTCTATTACGATTTCTAGTTGTGACTCCTTGACCGAGCAGTACAAACTCTTCAAGATCGTTTAACTCTTTTAAATAACCATACGTAGCTTTCAGCATGTCATATGAAGTAAAAAGCACCAGCATACGACCATTTGTTACTTTAGCTACGTCAAGAATACTTTCTGCCATCATAGCGCTATACTCATATAATGATACTTCGTTAACAGCAGGCATATCTTGAGGAATATAGACTCTAGCTTGCTTCTCATAATCAAACTCAGAAGGGAGAATGAGTTGAGCAGGCTGAAAGTCATATAACCCTAGCTCTTGAATTAAATAATCAAATGTTCCATTCACCGTCAATGTAGCCGATGTTAAAATAACGCTTTGTTTCTTGGCGAAAAATTCATCAGCCAGCGTATCGGCAATGGAAGTAGGCTGACTATAGATATACGTAGCATTCGCTGCTCCTTTTGGTTCAATCTCAAACCACGTTACGTGATGACTCTGCTGTTTGAACAAAAGCTTTTCTATTTGCTGAGATATGTGTTCAAATCCTTTAACAGCCGTTTGAAATTCATGAAGAGACGACTGTTCATTTTTTGTGACTTTGTCATATAGTTCGTCAAAGGAATGTCTTGCCCCATCATTCCATGTAAAAAGATCGTGAATTAAAAAACGAATGCGCGACGCTGCTTCTTGAATAGCCGTCCAGTAATGCCCATGCTCTTTTTCCACTTTATATCGATAGCTGCTTCTTCCAATCTCGCCCTGCTGATTGCCGATTCTTTTTTGGACAAAAGAATGAATCAAACGAAATAAGTCATCGCACTCAGAATGGAGCTGCACAAACAGGTTTTGAAGAAATTCAGTGTTAAGCTCGATGCTATACTTTACAAACGTATGATGAATTTTTTTTAACAGCCCTTTGTCTTGGATGGTTCCGATTCGGTTTAATAGCGCATGAACCGCAAAATAATCTAAGCGCTCCCCCAGCTCTTCTCCAGCAATGTCTTCTAAGTGATGAGCCTCGTCAATAATAATCTGTTCATACTCAGGCAGCAGCTCATGATTACTCATCACATCCATCAACAGCAAGCGATGATTTGTCACTACTATATGGGCATTTTGCGCTCTGTTCTGCGCTCGTTCATAAAAAGAATAAAGTTTCCAAGGATGCTTAAAGTCACTTGGAGACGGATTGCTTTCATTTAGCTGTTCCCAAAAAAGTTTGCCGCCAGAAGGCAGGTTGATTTCATCGCTATCGCCCGTTTCCGTTTCCGTCAGCCAAATAAGCAGCTTCGCTTTTGTAAGAATTGCATCGTAATTATTATTGCGCTCTTTTAAGAGCTGAATAAATTTTCTTATACTAATGTAGTGTTCTCTTCCTTTTAAAACAGCTGCCGTAACAGGAAACGGAACAATCTTTTCTAGAATGGGCACATCTTTTTCGATGATTTGCTGCTGAAGCGTTACCGTGTTAGTTGAGATAATAACTGGGCGGTGATGAACAGAAGCATAAAACACGGCAGGAACTAAATAAGCGTAGGTTTTACCAATACCGGTCCCGGCTTCAATTAAAGCATGCTCATTACCTGCAAAGCACTCTTGTACAAAGTTCATCATCTCCCACTGCCCTTTTCGTTCTTCAAACAATGGCAGAGCCTGATGGAACAGCTTTTGCTTTTCAGTTTCAAATATTTCGTAAGTATGAGAGTGCTGCTTTTCATTAGCTGAATGCGGCTGATATTTGTTTAGCGCAATGCCATGTATAAATTCATAAGAATCATCCTCGGCATAGCTTTTATCATCTATAACTTGTTGAATCAGTTCTCCAATTTCACTTTTAAAGTGCAAGCTTAGCGCATACAGCTGCTTTAAGGTTGTTAGAGGTAGCTTCTTTAATTTTTCAATTAGTAACAGTAAAATACGTGCCGTTACTTCTGCATCACTATCTGCTTGATGAGGGTTTTCATGTTCAATATGTAAATACTCAGCTAATTGGCTAAGTTTGTACCCATCAACTGTAGGCAGCAGAATCCGGGCCAGTTCGACGGTATCTACGGTTGAATTATAAAGCGTCTCCTCTCCGCACTGATAGAGTTCTTCTTGTAAAAAAGTTAAATCAAATGCCACATTATGCGCAACAAAATAAGCATCATCTAGCAATTCTATAATTTTAGGTGAAATTTCTTCAAATAAAGGCGCATCTTTCACCATATCATTTTGAATGTTAGTTAGTTGTGTAATAAAAGGCGGAATATCCATACCAGGATTTAAAAAACTAGAAAAACGTTCAACAATATTGCCGTCTTCTACTATGACAGCAGCAAATTGAATCATTTTATCTCCTTGTTTTGGAGAATGTCCCGTCGTTTCAAGATCTACCACAACAAAGCGTTTATTCACGGTCAACACCTCGCAAGTCTGTCTTTTTATAGTATAAAGTGAAAGCCTGCTCTATATGCTTTAAAAGCGCAACTCCTTCTCGTAAAAACAGAGAGGCTTTCATACATAGAGTTTTACTTTAGTGTGTATAGAGGTTTATACCGTTCACTTACTAGCGTATGTATTCAAATAAAAATCCCCCTCATAAAGGGGGACTGTTCTTATAGAATTGTACCAGCTGGTTCTTGTTTAAGCAATTGTTGGATTTTATTCTGCTCATTCATAATCGCTACGGTTGGATGATGGTGGGCTACTTCTTCATTTGCCACGAGCGCATAAGAGATAATAATGATAATATCTCCAGGCTGCACAAGTCTTGCAGCAGCTCCATTTAAACAAACTACGCCGCTCCCGCGTTCGCCGGGAATCACGTAAGTTTCCAAGCGGGCTCCGTTATTATTGTTTACAATTTGGACTTTTTCGTTTGCTGCTATTCCTACTGCGTCGATGATATCTTCATCAATGGTGATACTGCCAACATAATTTAAGTTGGCTTCAGTTACATGAGCTCTGTGTATTTTAGCGTTCATCATCGTGCGAAACATTTAGTTATCCCCCTGTACGTCTACAATTACATTATCAATCAAACGTGCTTTAGAGAATTGAACAGCTAAAGCAATAATGATTTTGCCAGCGGCTTGTTTAATCGGTTTTAGCTTTGGATACGTATAAACCTCGATATAATCCACTTTACCGCTCGTATATTGCTCAATTTCTTTTCGAATGGTCTGTTTAATAATTTCTACGTGCTTCTCTCCGCTTTCAAGCAGCTGCAGAGCGCTTTGTAAACTCTTAAATAAAACAGGTGCCTCTTCTCTTTCTTTTTCTGTTAAATATACGTTACGAGAACTTTTAGCTAAGCCATCTGCTTCTCTCACCGTATCTACTGGTCTAAGCTCCACTGGGAAATTAAAGTCTTCAATTAAGCTATCTACTACAGCAACTTGCTGTGCATCTTTTTTACCAAAGTATGCACGATCTGGTGTTACAATGTGAAAAAGCTTTGTTAGTACCGTGGCTACTCCGTCAAAATGGCCGGGACGCTTCTGTCCACACAATACGTCTACACGATCTGTCACGGTTATAGCAACTGAATGGCTTGACTTATACATTTCCTCTACTGAAGGATAAAATAAATAGTCGACGTTAGCTTCTTTTGCCACGCGCTCATCGCGCTCAAAATCTCTTGGATACGTATCAAAATCTTCATTTGGCCCAAATTGAGTCGGGTTCACAAAAATACTTAGCGCCACTACTTCATTTTCTGTGCGGGCTGCTCCAAGTAAAGTAGCATGGCCTTCATGCAAATAGCCCATCGTCGGGACAAATCCAATTGAACGTCCAAGCTGCTTTTCTTTTTTCATCTCCTGCTGCATGTCTTTAATTGTTGTAATGACTTTCATCTTATTTTCCTCCGTACAGTGCCGTTAACTGCTCTTCTTTCATTGAAAAAGTATGTGCTTCTTTCGGAAACTCTCTTTTTTTCACTTCACTTACATACTGAGAAAGCCCCTGTAAAATAGGCTCATTTATTTTCGCAAATGACTGAACGAATTTTGGCACACGCTCTACTCCGTACGTTAATACATCGTGGTATACAAGTACTTGACCATCCGTATCAGCTCCTGCTCCAATTCCGATTGTTGGAATGCTCAAGCGTTCAGCTACTTGTTTTGCTACTTGTTTAGGAACACATTCTAATACAACAGCAATAGCTCCCGCCTGCTCACACTTGATCGCGTCTTGGATTAGCTGTTTAGCTTCTTTTGCTTCTTTTCCCTGCACTTTATAACCGCCCAGGACACCGACAGACTGAGGAGTTAACCCGAGATGTGCCACAACCGGAATACCAGCTTGCGTCAATTCTGAAATTGTATAAAGAACATCCTTTGCACCTTCTACTTTTAAAGCATGAGCTCCGCTTTCCTGCATAATACGAGCAGCATTTTTCATCGTGTCTTCTTTCGACACGTGATAGGACATAAATGGCATGTCGGTGACGATAAATGTATCAGCAGCTCCTCTTTTAACCGCTTTTGTATGATGAATCATATCATCTACCGTTACAGGAATCGTAGAGTCATATCCTAAAACGACCATTCCTAGAGAATCGCCTACTAAAATCATGTCTACGCCTGCTTCCTCAGCGTACTTAGCTGACGGATAATCGTAGGCAGTCAGCATCACAATTGGTTCATTGTGCTGTTTCATACGTAAAAAATCTAATTTTGTTTTCACTAACTTTCTCCTCCTTCTCAGAGGAGATGAGCGCACGTCTGCACACAAAAAGTCCTTCTACCTATAAAAGGAAGAAGGACTTTGACAGACTTCATCTATAAAAAGCACACTTTACCTAATGTGCTTACCTACGCGTCATCCCTCTGTCCTAGTCCTTAATGGATCAAGGCAGATTTATTGTCGTATTTAAAATAAAAAAACGAGTATCAAGTGAAGTTCTTGCGATACTACCTTGATACTCGTATTATAATAAAAATTTCTTTATTTTTCTACTATTTTTTAGCAGAGAGCTCAATATCTGCAGAATGAATTCGGTGTATAACTCCTTCATCATCTTCAATTAATAGAACGCCTTCATCTGTTATACCTTTTGCAAAGCCTTCAATGTTGGCTGTCATCGTGCGTGCTATAATTCGCTTGCCAATACTGATCGCATACGTTTCCCAAAGAACTTTAATTAAACCAAAGCCATTTTTTAAGTATTCTTCGTAAAGGGTTTCTAACTTTAAGAAGAACGCTTGCATCAAAGCCGCACGATTAATTTCTTCACCTTTTTCAATACGTAAAGATGTGGCAATGTGTTTGATTTGTTCATTAAAATCCGTTTCCTGCTGATTCACATTGATGCCGATTCCAATGATGACTGAGTGAATCCGGTCAAAATCAGCCTGCATTTCTGTTAAAATCCCAACTAGCTTCTTCCCATTTAATAAAACGTCATTAGGCCATTTAATGTCTGGAGAAAGGCTCGTCACTTCTTGAATGGCCTGTACAACAGCCACTGCTGATAGTAGAGTCAGCTGAGGAGCCTGCTGCGGAGGGATAGAAGGACGCAGTATAATACTCATCCAGGCACCAGTATATTTTGGGGAATACCAAGCTCTATCAAGTCTTCCTCTCCCTGCCGTTTGCTCTTCAGCAACTACGACCGTTCCTTCTTTTGCTCCTTCTTGAGCAATTCGATGAGCAATTTTCTGAGTAGAATGCACGCTTTCCTCATAATGAATATACTGACCGATTTTTGTTGTTTGGAGCCCTAATAAAAGCTCGTTGCTGCTTACTTTGTTCGGCTTCCCTACAATGCGATAGCCTTTTTTACGAACAGCTTCAAGTTCATAGCCGTCTTTTCGCAGCTCTTCGATATGCTTCCATACAGCTGTTCTTGAACAGCCTAATAAATCGCTGATCTTTTGGCCGGAGACATAGTCCCCATCTGCGTTCGTAAACATTTCAAGCAGCGTTCTTCTTATATCTGACTGCAAGACTGCACCCACTTTCTTATTGAAGATTTCGTGTTCATTAACTCATTGTATAGAACTTTCTCCTCAATTTCTTTTAACAGTTGAGACACCCATGGACCACCCTTTTTACCTGTCCACACTAAAAGATCTTGACCATTTATATCTAAATCTTTTAAAGAATGAATAGGCAGCTCGCTATAGATGTAAAGAAGCTCATGTTCATTCATATGCTCATTGCTTCGAAGAAGTTGTAAAATACGATTCACGCTTACGCTGGCCTGCTCTCCAATTGTATACATGATGCGTTTTGACCATCCATTTTCCAAAACGTCTCGAAGGCCAATAGACTGAAGCTGAATATCTTTAATTTGCTTATTAGATAATTTCCAGCTTTTAAAAAATGCCTGCTTGTCTTGAATATCGAGTAGATGTACCAGAAGTGTCCATGACTCCGATACTCGCTGAAGCATCATCCAATCGTGTGCACAAACAGACCGGAATTTTTGCGGATCTACATTCAATTGGGGCAAGTAGCGATACAACTCCGTATCTGCTACAAGTGCTAATGCTAAAGACGGACGCTTTCCGCTCAGCATTTTTTCGAATTCAACTGTAATGCGTTCAATAGAAACATGCCTCAGCAGTTCACCGTATTGCTGAATGGCTCTTTTAGTTTGATCAGACAGCGAAAACGCCAGCTGACTGACAAAGCGAACGGCTCTCATCATACGAAGAGCATCTTCATGAAAGCGTTCTTTAGCATTTCCGACAGTGCGAATCAGCTGATTTCGCAAATCTTCTCTTCCATTAAATGGATCAATGATTTCTCCTTTTGCATTCATAGCCATTGCATTGATTGTAAAATCGCGACGCTGCAAATCTTCTATCAGAGACGAAATAAACGTAACGGACGAGGGCCGACGAAAATCATCATATTCTCCCTCAGAGCGAAAAGTGGTTACCTCATAGGTCTCGTTCTCATGGACAACGACAACCGTACCATGCTCGATTCCTACATGAATCGTCTTAGGAAAGAGTTCCATCACTTGTTCAGGCCTAGCCGACGTAGCGATATCAATATCTCCAATCGTGCGATTTAAAATGAGATCCCTGACCGCTCCTCCAACAAAATACGCTTCGTAACCGGCTGTCTCCAGTTTTTCAATAATATAAAGCGGATGAATGAACGGTTCTTTCATAACTTCCTCCATTCTTCAACCCTGTAACAATTTATAATAAAGTTTTTCATATTGACTCACAATCTCTGTTGAATGAAATTTATGATTAACTGCGCTTAGAGACGCTTCCCTCATTTGGTGATGCAGCTGTTCATTTTGAAGTAGCTGAATTGCTTTGCTCGCTGCCTCTTCGACGTCTCCCACTTCGCAAATATATCCTGTTTTTTCGTGTTCAATTACTTCGGGAATTCCGCCTGTATTTGTTCCGATGCATGGAACACCACAGGCCATAGCTTCTAAAAGCACAAGCCCAAAGCTTTCTTTTTCAGATAATAACAGTTTTAAATCGCTAATCGAATATAGTTCTGCTACATTTTCTTGTTTCCCAAGAAATAACACAGAATCTTGAAGATTTAGCTCTCTTACTAATTGAGACACTACCGTCATTTCAGGGCCGTCTCCTACAAGGAGCAGCTTAGACTGAAGCTTTTTATTAATAATAGCAAATGTTTTGACTATATCTGTAACTCTTTTGACTTGACGAAAGTTTGAAATATGAATAACGACTTTTTCATTTTCTAATATGCCATACTCCGCTTTTAAATACTGCACTTCTTTTTTATGATAAACTCGTTCATCAATAAAATTATACATCGTTTCAATTTCTTTATCTGGACTAATCAAATGGTGAGTTTGATCAACAAGTGACTGAGATACAGCCGTCACTGCATCTGATTTCTCAATTCCAAATTTAATTAAATCTTTTAACGATGGATCCTCTCCTAGAACCGTAATGTCTGTCCCATGAAGAGTCGTCACAATTTTCACTTCGTGCTCCACCATTTGTTTAGCTAAAATCCCGCAAACGGCATGGGGGATTGCATAGTGCGTATGAATAATGTCAAGCTTTTCTCTTTTAGCCACTTCAGCCATTTTACTGGATAAAGCCAAATCATACGGAGGGTATTTAAAGACGGAGTACTGATTTACATCTACTTCGTGAAAATAAATATTTGGATATACTTTCGTCAATCTAAAAGGCATGCTAGAGGAAATAAAATGAATTTCGTGCCCTTTTTCAGCCAGCAGCTTCCCTAGCTCCGTTGCTACCACTCCTGAACCTCCAACGGAAGCATAACATGTAATACCAATTTTTAACTTCATTTATTTTCCACCTACTAAATCGTCGTACATCAAAATCGGTTTTTTAGATAAAAAACCTTCACCGTATGCTACCCCGACTTCTTTGCCAAATAATCGCTCTCTGCTCTCTACGGTTTCAATATATCCGTTTACCAGCGGCGTATCAAACGTATCTGCTGTTTTTATAAATTGACTTTCATAAGCCTCTAGACTAGCTACTTTCTTTTGAAACGTGCTTGATACATCTACGATAAAATCTGGCTTATGAAATCCATTTATCATATAGAAATAAAGAGACTCAGCACGATGAGCTTTTTGCTTTTTATAATCGATATAATTTTTAACGCCAGCGGAAAACATGGCCTCTTCTACAAGCTTTGCACAATTTCCATGATCAGGATGACGATCTTCAAAGTAAGGAGCAAATATAATCCTTGGTTGATACGTGCGAATGACTGATGCTATTTCAGCTATATACTCTGCCTTTAAAACCAAACCTCTGTCTGGCAAATGCAGATGAATTCGCTCATGAACACCTAAGACATCAGCAGCTTTGGCCGCTTCTTGTTTTCGAATTTCAACCGTTCCATTTGAAGAAAGTTCAGCTTGCGTCAAATCGCAAATAACTACCTTCAAATCTTGTTCACTCATTCTTGCAATGGTTCCACCCATGCCGATTTCTACATCATCGGCATGAGCACCAAAGGCAAGGATATCTATTGTTTCTTTCATTATCTTCACCCTATTTTTTTATAATTGAACGCCAATGCAAATCGCCTCGTTCAAGTCCATGAATTAAAATCTCTGCTGTTCCCATATTCGTTGCAAGAGGAACCGCATAGACGTCACATAGGCGCATCAGAGCTGAAATATCAGGTTCATGAGGCTGAGCTGTTAACGGATCGCGGAAAAAAATAACCATATCCATTTCATTTTGAGCAATTAAAGCTCCTATCTCCTGATCTCCTCCAAGCGGTCCTGACTGAAAGCGGTGAACCTTCAAACCTGTTGCTTCTGAAATACGCGTGCCTGTTGTTCCTGTTGCGAACAGCGAATGTTCCTGTAAAATCGCTTGATAGGCTGTTGTGAATTGGACCATATCATTTTTCTTTTTATCATGTGCAATTAAGGCGATTTTCATTTTTCTCGCTCCTTAGTCAATAATATTTTCTAATCCATATACAAGTGTGTCTACGTTCATAACTGTATCAACAGCTAGCTTCACACCTGACATAAAAGAAGCACGGTTGTATGAATCATGACGGATTTTTAATGTTTGTCCAAATCCTCCGAACATCACTTCTTGGTGAGCAATCAGCCCTGGCAGGCGTACGCTATGTAGGCGGATTCCTTCATAATCTGCACCGCGCGCCCCTTCTAGCAATTCTTTTTCCTCAGGATGACCCTGTTTTTTTGCTTCACGAACTTCACTGATAAGCTCCGCTGTTTTTAAGCCTGTTCCTGATGGTGCATCTAACTTTTGATCGTGATGCATTTCAATAATTTCAACATCATCAAAGTATTTAGCTGCCATTTGTGAAAACTTCATCATTAAAATAGCGCCAATCGCAAAATTAGGTGCAATGATACAGCCAAGTTCCTTCTCTTCAGCAAGCTGCTTTAATTCTTTTAAATCTTCTTCTGAAAAGCCAGTTGTTCCTACAACAGGTCTTACTCCATATGTTAGGGCTGTTTTAGTATGAACGCGCCCAATTTCAGGTGTTGTCAAGTCAACTAAAACATCTGCCTTAACGTCTTGAAAACATTTCTCAATATCCGTGTAGATTGGTGCTTGTACATTTGGCATTCCTTCAATATCACTTATGTATTTTCCTTCATTGATACGATCTACCGCTGCTACTAATTCAAAATGCTCTGTTTCTTCTATTAATAATACAGCTTCTTTTCCCATACGACCTCTTGGTCCTGCAAGTACAATTCGAATTTTGTCCATTCTTTTTCTCTCCTTAGTCTTCTTTTTTCGTCCAGCGATCTTTGTCACGCGTATTAAATTTATTCATAACGCGATCATGCGCTTCTTGTAAATCGATATTTAATGAATTTGCAAAGCAAATTAATACAAATAAAATGTCGCCCATTTCTTCTTCGACCGTACGTTCTGCTTCAGTCGTTTTCTTCGGCTTTTCACCATAATAGTGATTAATTTCGCGCGATAATTCGCCCACTTCTTCCGACATGCGCGCAAGCATAGCAAGAGGACTAAAATATCCTTCTTTAAATTGGCTAATATATGCATCAACTTCTTGCTGCATTTGCTCCATCGTTTTTTTTGACATCTTTTTATTTCACCTCTTTTAGAAGTACACTCAGCTTACTATTATAACATCTTTACTTCAAATTATTTAGTGTAATTACTTCTTCTTACCAAGCCTTTATCAGATGCTCTTTCACAATATTCCTCACGTTTCCCTTAATTCTCAAAAATCTGTCTATATTTTACGAATTGAGGATACTACTAATACATAGCACTAGAAGAAACATCATCACTTTTTACTATTTTCAAAAATCTTTTCGATAGTTATTTACGAAATGAAATATATTCCTTTATGATAAGGTAGTGCAAAAACGGTCATAGGAGGTTTGTAAGTATGAAAGGTCTCAGATTAAAAAATATTATTTTTATACTGCTTGGTGCTGCCATATTTGCGTTTGGACTTGTTAATTTTAACATGCAAAACAATTTAGCTGAAGGTGGATTCACAGGCATTACCCTGCTTTTATTTTTCTTATTTAACATTGATCCCTCTTATTCTAACTTAGTGTTAAATATTCCTTTGTTTTTTGTAGGGTGGAAACTATTAGGGAGAACAGCATTTATTTATACCATGCTCGGAGTCGTTAGCTTATCGCTATTTTTATGGATATTCCAGCGCTTCCCAGTGAATATGCCCCTGCGTCATGATATGACTCTAGCAGCTCTTTTTGCCGGTGTTTTTATTGGAGTGGGTCTTGGCATTATTTTCAGGTTTGGAGGAACAACAGGAGGAGTCGATATCATCGCACGTGTTGTTCAAAAATATATCGGGTGGAATATGGGGAAAACGATGTTTCTTTTTGACTTTATTGTGATTAGTGCGTCTCTCATTTATTTATCTTACCGAGAAGCTATGTACACACTTGTTGCAGTCTTTGTCGCTGCACGGGTTATTGACTTTATGCAAGACGGCGCGTATGCCGCAAAAGGAGCAACGATCATTTCAAATCATAACGAAGCCATATCGGATAAAATTATGAAAGAAATGGATCGAGGCGTGACGATTTTAAAAGGACAAGGTTCTTTTTCTAAGCAAGATACCAACGTGCTATACTGTGTGGTTAGTAAAAATGAAATTTTCCGTTTAAAGCAAGTTATTACTTCTGTAGATCCACACGCATTCGTTGCAGTTACGGATGTTCATGATGTCTTAGGCGAAGGATTTACCCTTGATGAAAATAAAAAACCGCTTGAAAGATAAAAAAAATACCGCATTAGCGGTATTTTTTTTAGTCGTCGTTATTCATTCCTGTATAAATCATGATTAAACGAACCAACTCAAGAACTGCTACTGCTGCAGCTGCTACGTATGTTAAAGCCGCTGCGTTAAGCACTTTACGCGTCTCGCGCTCTTCGTCATTTCGAATCGCTCCGACTGAGACTATTTGCGTCATCGCTCGGCTTGAAGCATTAAATTCAACAGGCAGTGTTACAACTTGGAATACGACCGCTGCTGCCATGAAAATAATACCTAACAATAGCAACGGCTTAATCGACGCAATAATTCCAATCATAATTAGAATCCAAGAAGCGTTTGATCCAAGGCTTGCCACCGGCACAAGGGAATGGCGAAGACGTAAAAACGAATAGTTTTCTTTGTCTTGAATCGCGTGGCCCACTTCGTGAGCCGCAACGGCAGCGCCCGCGACAGACGTTCCGTAATAGTTGTCTTCTGATAAACGAATTACTTTTGAACGAGGATCGTAGTGATCCGATAAAAATCCGCCTACAGGCTCTACGTGAACGTTGTACAACCCGTTTTCATCCAAAATTTTTCTTGCCACTTCTGCGCCTGTCATTCCTGATGAGTTGCTTACTTGTGAATATTTTTTGTAAGCACTTCTCACCTTAAACTGTGCCCAAATTGGCACAAGGATAATAATGAGAAAATAAATCAAAAAGCTCATTTACCCACACCTTTCATTATGTGTTTGACTACTCTTTTATTTTAGACAATTCTGCGCTTTTACGTCAATCATTACGCCCTCTAGCTGACTTTCTTTTCTGGTCAGCAAAATATTTTCGCGCTCCTACATAAAAAAGTGTAGCAATAATAATACTTCCGGTGGTAATTGTAACCCAAATAAAAGACGGGTCTGTACGATTTTCTTTTACTTGTTCAAAAAAATCTTTTAAGTTTTGTTCCATTTGGTTAAACTGCTCATCGTTAATCTCACTTAGCGTTCCTTCAGTTTGTAAAAAGTGAACGTCCGCGCTCACACGCTGTACGTAGGGAGACGACACGTCTACCTGCGCGCTCGGTAAGATCATATCATATTCCTTCAAAAATTGCTTAAGCTGCGCTTCATAAGCCGATTGTTCTCCTTTTACCGCTTCATTTCGCATGTCTTTAAATGTTGCTAGCATACTGCCTTCGAGCTCAGTCCACATAGGCTGATGCTTGCTGTGCAGCGCATCGACTAACAATCGAAATTGAGTAGCTTTTTGAAGACGTTCTTCATCACTGGAATCAGAAGATAAAAGAGACCTTTCTACCTGTTCATAACAAAGAGTTAAAATACGTATATCTTCGGCCGATACGCCCAAAGAAGCTGTATTGAGACTGGTAAATTCATTCGAAAAGTTTCTGAACAAATGTTGGGCTGCTTTATACTCCTTTTGCTCTACAAGCGATAGCGTTTGATCAGATAAGTTATCAAGCTTTTCCCACTGCCCTTCAGCTGCATGTACAGTAGTAGTATATGCAAAGAAAAGTACGAGCAATATTCCTACTATTCTTCCTTTCATTCTCGTCCCTCCTCTAACCTCTACTAAAACTTATGAGAAAGAGGACAAGAGTAGACCTATTTTCAAAAGGAAGTTTTAATCTTACTATTCATTCATCGGAGTGATAAAGTTTTGCGTGTAATATTTCTCATATACACCTACACCAAGACGCGTAAACTCTTTATTGAGTAAAGCCTTACGATGTCCCTCACTATTAAGCCACCCTTCAACCGCAGCGATTCCATCCTGATAATTCGAGGCAATATTTTCGCCCGCGATACGGTATACTACATCACCTTTTTGCAGACGGTTGCCTAAATCACCTTGTGCTGGTGAAACGTGAGAGAAATAGTTTAAGTCGCTCATTTCTTTGCTGTGTAAATAAGCTACTCCGGCAGTGGCTTCGTCCCAAGCTAAAGGTGACAGCTGAAACCGGTCTCGAATTACATTTGTAATATCGATAATTTGCTGCTCTTCTCCTTCTTGGACACTTTTCCACTCCTCCGGTGTCAATGACGGAGCTGTGGGAAGTTCGCCGCGATAAACAATTTCGTACGGACGCTGTTTTAATAGCGTCTCCATGTCCATAATTCGAATACTTGAGATTGTATTAAGGAACTGATCAAAATATAGTTGGACGTATACATCTCCATATTTAATAATGGGACGCATTTTCATATCCTCTTCACTCAGGCGAAATCGGTATTCATTTCCGTCTTTTTGAAGCGTGAGTTCGGATGAAAGTGAAACTCTTTTTTCTACTTCCTCTCGCTTCTCACCAATCTCAAAAGGATCTGTATTTGTTTTTGAGCCAATGACGTATACAGATACGACTTGATTATTTTCTACTCCTACCTGCGCATACGTTTGACGATTCTTTTTGTAAATCCACCAGTCATAGCCATATGCAGAAGAATCAATACGATCCGGCTCTCCAAGCATTCCAATTAACTGTTCTGAATGATCTCCAATGAGCCTCATCATATTTTCACTTTGTTTTTCATAAGAAGCCACTTCTTGTGTGGGCTGACTTTTGGAATCCGTTTGGTTTTGCTCAATATTTTGACCCGTTAGATATTTTTCTAGCTGAGGTAAATAATCCTCCGCGTATACAAATGCCACTATTAATACGAGAATAAAAATAACTTTTTTCAGCTTTTCTTCCTCTCCTTACACCTGTTTTCTTTACCTGTTTAACTTATTTTTATCTCTATTATACATGCATTCAAAAAAAAATAGCTATCGGTATGAAGGAAACAAAAGAAAAAGCCAACTATTTACGAATATACTGCAAACAGTTGGCTTTCGCTTTTTAATGCGTTTGTTGTGAAATGTCTGAGAGCGCTTCTCCTGCACGTTCATTTGCATAGCGAAACGTTGATAAATCACCTAGCGATACAATCCCTACTAGCTTTTGATTTTCCACAACGGGAAGACGACGGATTTGATGTTGAGCCATAAGCTTAGAAGCTTCTTCTACAGAGGCTTCCGCTGTAATAGTTATAAGCTCTTCACTCATAACATCCGTTACTTTACTTGAATTTGGCTTCTTTTCTGCAATGCCTTTGATAACTAAGTCTCGATCTGTAATCATTCCTACTAGCTGATCTCTATCGACAATTGGAATTGCTCCTACATTCCATTCCTTCATTTTCACTGCTACTTCATATACGTTATCAAGCGTGGTGCATGTTTCCGTATCAGCTGTCATTACCTCTTGTACAGTTTTCATTGTTTTATCCTCCTTTACATCATGTGTTCGTTTTATAGTGTGACCAACTTTTTAGTAAACTTTCGTATTTAAAACGTTTAAATAAAAATAGATAACGTTTACATTTTTCCTTATTAGATATTGCAAGTTTTATCCATTCGGCTTATGATTTAGTTGAGGTATATCTGTTTTGGGAGGGAGTTCATATGAAATTTGAATATGCAAAATTTGATTCATTAAAGGTTGATTTAGATTTATTAGATGAGATTATGCATCAATTTGGTCTGGTCCGCGCCGGACAATGGGATTATGAACGCGTCACGTACGATCGAAAATTCGAGTTTCAGCGAGATACCTTCTATTTGCGAGTGCAAGGACATGCTATTTCAGGCGACGTAGGGGGCAGGCATGCTGTTATTCATCTTATGACACCTCTACTAGGCAAACATTATTATCCTCACGGTGTAGAATATGGTGACGGCGAATACTTTCCGCCATCCCTTGTAGAACAGTGTGAAAAGATATTAACACAAATCAAATCACAGCTTGAAACCGTTCAGCTATAGAATTGGAAAAAGCGCAGTAATCACACTGCGCTTTTTTTAATTCAAAGGAGGAGTAGACGGAAATTCCTTTGGTTTTATATCTTGAGGCTCAGTAAAATCGGGCATGTACGTATCTTTCTCTCGTTCTTTTCGAGCCCACTGAAAAAAAATAAAGCCTAAAACCGTTCCATACACAATTTCTTGAATGATCTTCATAATAAC
This sequence comes from Priestia sp. 10L35, assembly GCF_056395685.1. NCBI lineage: Bacteria > Bacillati > Bacillota > Bacilli > Caryophanales > Bacillaceae > Priestia > Priestia sp. 10L35. The sequence continues at coordinate 186,970 of NZ_JBFTKA010000004.1, forward strand.
GCCGCCTAGCTGCTGATCTTCCACAGGCGGCAGCGTATTAAACATCTCGGGAGCAAGCTGCCCTAAACTTGCAATCATAGAAGGCGGTACACAAAGGGAAAGAGCTTGTACCCAAGCGCTTGAGTCTGTATACGTCGCATATAAAGAATGATTTGCAAAAATAATCAGCGCGCACGCTGGAGTAAGGAGTACGCCATCTGCAAAAATGTATCCAAGCTTTTTTAAAGAACTTAGCGTCTGTTCTTCTTCTAGCTGATTAACGAGTGGCCACCACATGCAAAATGCAGCGATAAATAATACAACACTCACGATTCCGTGGAGCATCATATCCGTTTTAATAAAATCAAAAAGCAGCGGAATATGATACAAAGAGAATAACCCATTGAATAACAGTAGCGCAATTAAGGGCTGTGTAAAGAATTTAAAAATAGGTTTAACCCCTCTTACATAAATAACGGAACGAGCTAACCACGCCGGAATTCCTAAAATAAAAAGCGGAGGAATCACCAAGTAAACGATTGCCATTTGCGTCATATGAGCACTAAACATAAAATGCCCTAGTAAATCTACAGGTCCTCCTTTACATATATATAAAAGAACCATGCTGATAACAAAATACGCTTTTGTTTTTCTGTTTACGGCCACCGCTCCTATAAAATTCCCTCTCCATCTACCAACGATGAAAAAATATAAGACGGTCACCAGACAAATGGTTAAAAAATAGTAAGGACTCCAAAGTGCTTCAAAACCAAACATCTGCAAATTGTTAATCAACATCTATTCCTCCTTCTACAGATGATGAAAAGGACTGGCGCATGCCAGCCCTTTTCTTTACCACCAAATAATGGTTACAAAAGCTAAAATGGTTAAAAGAGCTACCAATACGCCTGAATACAAGAAAAATGCTGGTATGGTATGTCCTTTGTGGTTCATATGCATGAAATAATAAAGTTGAAAGATGACTTGAACAACGGCCAAGAGCACAATCACCGGCATAATGTACCATCCGCTAAACTCTTGATAAACCGCAAAAAAAGCAATTAGCGTTAGAAACAACATCATCCCAAAAGAGATAACTTGCATCTTCATATCTTCTGCGTTTCTTTTTTTACGATAATCTAAATTGAGCCTTGGGTTATCTGAGTTTGATTGATTTGTCGTCATCAGCTTATCCCACCATTCCCATTAAATATACAACCGTGAAAATAAAGACCCACACAACATCGATAAAGTGCCAGTATAAACTTGCGACATAATATTTAGGAGCGTTATATAAGTTTAACCCCCGCTTTGCATTTCGAATCATCAAAGAACCAATCCAAAGCAATCCGAACGTTACGTGAGCTCCGTGGGTCCCAACCAGCGCGTAGAAAGAAGAACCGAATGCGCTGCTTGTAAACGTATGCCCTTCATGAACATAATGCCTGAACTCATAAATTTCTAGCCCTAAAAACGCTAAACCTAAAAGCCACGTAACGCCTAACCATAGCTGCATCTTTTTAAATTCAAAATTTTTCATATGATACATAGCATATACGCTTGTTAGTGAACTTGTTAATAAAATCATGGTGGCTGCAAAAACAAGCTTAATATCAAACAATTCTTCTGGCTTAGGTCCTGACATCGTTGAATTACGTAAAGCTAAATAAGTAGCAAAAAGTGAAGCAAACAAAACCGTCTCTCCGCCTAAAAAGAGCCAAAAGCCAGTAAATTTATTTTTCCCTTCAAGCGTTGCTTTTTCAGGCGAAGCAGGGAAAGTTTCAGCAGTTAGCTTTTGTTCAGTCTCCATTACATCTTCGCCTCCTTGTCATCATCAACTAAGTCTTCTTTGTGAATATGAAAGCCGTGATCATCAATCCATGAACGGAAGAACATCGATAAAAACATGACGATCATTCCGATAATCCCTACAATATCTCCCCACGCATGATCATTTCGATACAAAAAGCCAATCCCTGCAATAAACATTCCAAGCGATATCATAAATGGAATAAACGACGAGTTTGGCATATGAATATCACCAAGAGGTTCGGCTGGCGTCATTTCTTTATTTCCTGCCATTTTTTCAATCCAATATGCATCTAACCCGCGTACAAGCGGCGTTTGTTTAAAGTTATACTCTGGAGGCGGAGATGAAATAGCCCATTCTAATGTGCGTCCGTCTCCCCAAGGGTCTCCTCCTACCCTTTGTCCTTTGGCAGTTGTTTTTATAATATTAACCAGTAAAATGAGCGTAGCAACCGCCATGAAAGCAGCTCCTGATGAACTGATTGCATTCCCAAGGTCGAGACCTTGATTAGGCAAGAACGTCCATACGCGGCGAGGCATCCCCATTAGGCCTAAGAAATGCTGGATAAAGAACGTTAAGTGAAAACCAATCAAAAAGAGCCAGAACGTTGCTTTGCTTAACTTTTCATCTAACATCTTCCCAAACATTTTTGGCCACCAGTATGTGACACCTGCTAATATAGCATATACGACACCGCCTACGATAACGTAATGGAAGTGAGCAACGATAAAATAAGAATCTTGAAATTGATAATCTGCAGGTGCTACAGCTGCCATAACTCCTGTTACTCCACCGATAACAAATGATGGAATAAAAGCGACAGCATACAGCATTGGAGACGTAAACTCAATACTTCCTCCCCAAAGCGTAAACAGCCAGTTAAAAATTTTAATTCCAGTTGGAACAGCGATAGCCATCGTAGCGACAGCAAAAATGGCATTTGCAATTGGACCAAGTCCGGTTGTAAACATGTGGTGAGCCCACACCATGAACCCTAAAAATCCGATTAATACGGTAGCAAAAACCATCGACGAGTACCCGAATAATCTCTTTCTTGAAAAAGTAGGTAAAATTTCAGAGAAAACACCAAACGCTGGAAGAATTAAAATATATACTTCCGGATGACCGAATATCCAGAAAAGATGTTCCCAGATAATGGTGTTCCCACCCATTGTGGCGTCAAAAAAGTTTCCCCCGAATAAGCGATCAAAAATCATTAAGAACAATCCAACCGTTAGCGCTGGAAACGCAAACAAAATAAGAGCTGATGCAACAAACGTCGTCCACGTAAACAGCGGCATACGCATATAAGTCATACCTGGCGCCCTCATGTTAATGATTGTCACGAGAAAGTTGATACCTGAAATCAATGTCCCGGCTCCGGAAATCTGCAAACCTATCGCATAAAAATCAATTCCGTGACCAGGTGATGCAATAGACAGCGAAGCATATGATGTCCACCCTGCATCAGGTGCTCCTCCTAAAAACCAGCTTAGATTTAAAAAGAGTCCCCCAAAGGCAAACAACCAAAAACCTAACAAATTTAAAAATGGAAATGCTACATCTCGAGCTCCAATTTGCAGCGGAACAACTGCATTCATCATGGCAAAAAGAAGCGGCATTGCGGCTAAGAAAATCATTGTTGTTCCATGCATTGTTAAAATTTCATTATACGTTCCTGCACTAACAAAGTCATTGCTTGGTATAGCCAGCTGAATACGTATAAATAGCGCTTCCACTCCTCCGACTAGAAAAAAGATACCGCCGGCGATTAAATAAAGAATGGCGATTTTCTTATGGTCAACGGTTGTCATAAAGTCCCAAATTGTTCCACCTACACCCTTCTTTTGACTGAGTGTACTCATCGCTAAACCTCCCCTTTTAAAAACGACTGGACGTTTATTTTTCTTTTAAACTCATTAAATAGTCTGCTAGCTCATTCACTTGTTCATCTGTTAAGTCAGGATATGTACCACTCATCTTATTACCCGGCTTAACTTTTTCAGGGTCTTTTAACCATTTTTTGATATTTTCCTTGTTGTGAGGAAGCACCCCAGCTACACGCTCACGTTCAGAAAAACCGGCTAAGTTTGGTGCTTGACGAGCTTGCTCTGGACGATTGTCTTTGACGTCAACAGCATGACATCCGATACAGCTTTCATTAAAGACCTCTTGACCAGCTTTTGCGGATGCTGTTTCTACATCAGGCTTTGCCTTTTTCAAATCTTTTGCCCACGTATCAAATTCATCGCTTGATACAGCCCGTACTTTAAAGTCCATAAGAGAATGAGATGGACCGCAAAGCTCAGCACATTTTCCGTAGAAAACCCCGTTAGCTTCCTTCGATTTCTTAGAATCAAACACTAGCCAGAATTTATTATCATTTTCTGTGTTAGCATCGAGCTTTCCTCCAACTGAAGGAATCCAGAATGAGTGCTTGACGTCAGAAGCTTTAATGTTAAAGTAGACTTTTTTATCCGTTGGAACAACTAGATCTTGCGATGTAATAATTTTTTGATTAGGATACTCAAATTCCCACCAGTACAAGTTAGCGCGCACATTTACTACGACAGCATCTTTGTCCTTCATTCCTTTTACATCCGCTAGCTTAAATGTTGAGATAACCGTTGGAACAGTCAAAATAATCAGCAGCAAGATAGGAATCACTGTCCATATAATTTCTAACTTTCTGCTTCCCTCTACTTGCTTTGGAATCACATTTTCTTCGCCTTTACGACGACGAAAGCGCAGAATAACAAATATAAAGATAATGGTGACAACAATAATAACTAAAACCATGATGGCTGTACTAAGCAGCATAAGCGAATATTGTTCTTCAGCTACCTCACCTGCAGGCTTAAGTGTCGACAAAAACGGTTTTCCACAGGCCGATAACACGAATGCAAGCAGCGTAAATAACGACAAAACACGAAAGTTCAATCGCCATTTTTTCATACCATTCCCCAACCTCTCTTTCATTGACGTGATTTCATCTATGCCCTCTTGAGCATAAAACTTATTCCTTCTATAATGAATTCTACATGTAGAAGAAATCCCCCTTGTGCAGTGTCGCATTCAGTGAAAGATTTTATCTAGGCAAAAAGCGTTGCGACAATCATTGAGACAAATAAAATAGTTAAATAGTTTAGTGAGTAGACAAACATCATGCTAGCCCACTTTGTGTCTTCTTGTTTATTGTATTGAGCAAATCCTAAAAATAGCCATCCTATGTTTAAAACAGTGGCCAAAATTAGAAATGGAGTGCCTAATTGGTATAAATAAAGAGGTAATGGCAACAAACAAGCAATCCAAATGAGAATCTGTCGTTTTGTCAGCTCAAACCCGTGTACAACAGGCAACATAGGGATTCCCGCTGCCCGGTATTCTTCACATCTTCGCATAGCAAGAGCTAGAAAATGAGGGGGCTGCCAAATAAACATGATTAAAAATAATACCCAAGCCACTACATGTAAATTGGGATCGATAGCGGCCCATCCAATTAAAGGCGGGACAGCTCCTGATATACTTCCGATTACTGTATTAATTGTGTATAGTCTTTTGGACCACATGGTGTAAAGAACTACATATGTAAGTATTCCTGCTAATCCAATGAGAGCGGCTACTGAAGAAACAACTAGTAGCATAAGCAAGCCGGTTAACGTAAAACCGATTCCAATCCCAAGGACCGTCAAAGGTGTAAAACTCCCTGTCACTGTAGGTCGTCCCTTTGTTCGTTCCATTAGAGGGTCAATGTCACGATCTATGTAATTGTTCAAACTGCATGAACCGGCGATGATAAGTGAAGAACCTATTAAAGTAAAAAATGCTTTATCCAGGTTTTCTAAGAAGTGTTGTTCGTTGAAGAAAAGAGCTAGCCAAAAACCAGTAAAGGTGGTGATGAAATTCGAGTTGACTATTCCAATTTTAATCGTAGCTAAAAAATCTGACCAAACGGAACTATTTTCGCTTACATGAGCTGTGTTAGGCGATGCAGAAAGCGTTGAATCTTCCACCATTTTTGAATCTTCCATGGCGCTTCCTCCTTTACTCATCCACAGACTTTTATCTATCTAGTAAATAAAGAGTCTATAAATGAAGGCGTTTTCAACATATTTTTACAAAAATCTCCTCTTTGTTCACAAAGAAGTCATATTCCTCTCACCAAAGCTACTTAAAAGCTTCACATGTAAACGGTAAAATAGTAGAGAAATATCTATTTCTCATGTTTATTAAACCATATTTTGCCGTTACTTTGTGAAGAATTCATGAAAAAAATATGGATTTTTTTTGTCATGAGCTAAATGCATGTCCCTGTCACTTGTTAAAAGATATTTGTGCAAGTAAAATAGTTTTCTGTACGGTACCTTTTACATATCTGCAGAGTCAAACTCATGAATAAACCTTACACTTTCTACCATTATAACAAATTCAACCAAGTTTATGGAGAATAAATGAAATTTATGTTTAATATACAAAAAGATTAGGATAAATTGTTTAGCTCGTTATATTACTTACTTTGCTTTTAGGATGGTGATTATTGTGCGACTTGGATTAAAATTTTTATCCGTTGTGACGAGCATGGCCATGTTACTTATTCTGCTTGGCGGTGCCCTTGTCACGAAAACTGGTTCAGCAGACGGGTGCGGAGATTCTTGGCCTCTGTGTAATGGACAGCTCATTCCTGACCCTTTAACATTTGAAACCGTTGTTGAATTAAGCCACCGCTTAGTTTCTGGCGTGTCGGGCTTTCTTGTGCTCGCTTTATGCGTATGGGCATGGATTTCACTAGGGCATATAAAAGAAGTTAGACCTTTAGCGTTTATCTCTTTTTTCTTCCTAGTACTGCAAGCATTAATTGGGGCCGCTGCCGTTATGTGGGGACAATCAGATGCAGTGCTTGCTCTTCATTTTGGTATTTCTCTTATTTCGTTTGCTTCTGTGCTGCTGTTAACACTTATTATCTTTGAAGTGGATCAAAAGCTCGACGCAACTAATATGCAGCTAGGCTCTAAAATGAAAAAACATATTTACGGGGTTATCTTGTACACATATGCCGTTGTGTACACGGGCGCGCTTGTTCGCCATAAAGAAGCTAGCTTAGCTTGTCCAGACGTTCCATTTTGTTCAAACGGAAACGGTTGGCTGCCTGTTGATTTGAATCAGTGGATTCAAATGGGACATCGATTCGCTGCTGTTTTAACGTTTGTATGGATTTTAGCCGCCTTTATCCATGCAGTTAAATATTATCGCCATCAAAAAAATATTTTTTACGGATGGTTAGCTGCTCTCATTCTAGTTACTTTTCAGGCGGTTTCCGGTATGCTTGTTGTTGTCACACGTCTGCAGCTAGAGCTCGCGCTTGCTCATTCTTTAATTATCTCTTTCCTATTCGGTGTATTAAGCTATTTAACCTTACTTGCAACGCGTCATACACATAATTGATCAAAAAAGGTACGAGCTCTGAGCTCGTACCTTTTTTGATCAGCTTTCTAATTCAATTAATAAATCTCCCGGCTGAATGCCATCTCCACTCGACACGTGTACTTGTTTAATCACGCCGTCAAATGGTGCTTGCACGGTTGTTTCCATTTTCATTGCTTCTGTGATCATTAAGTGATCACCTTTTGAGACTTTATCGCCTTTTTCTACTACTACTCGAATAACGGTTCCAGGCATTGAAGCGCCGATGTGGGCCGGATTTGCTTGATCGGCTTTTTGTTTTGCCGTAACGGTTGTTTTAACACTTTCGTCTTTAATCACGACTTCACGAGGCTGACCGTTCAATTCAAAGTATACTGCTCGCGTACCGTCTGCCTGCGGTTCTCCAATGGATACAAGGCGAACAATTAAGGTTTTTCCTTTTTCAATCTCAATTTCAACCTCTTCTCCTAAACGCATGCCGTATAGGAAAGTCGGGGTATCAAGAACAGAAATGTCCCCGTATTGTTCGACTGCTTTGTGATAATCCATAAATACTTTTGGATACAGCGCATAAGCAATGGCATCAAAACTCGTTACTTGACGATTTAAGTCTTTAAACAGCTTTTCTTTCACTGCATCAAAGTCCACATCTTCTAACAGTTCTCCAGGACGAACTGTAATAGGTTTTCTGCCTTTTAGAATGATGCGCTGAAGCTCTTTAGGGAATCCCCCGTGAGGCTGTCCTAAATACCCTTCAAACAATTCAATAACTGAATCCGGGAAGTCAAGCGTTTCACCGCGCTCAAACAGCGTTTCTTCTGTCAAGTTGTTTTGAACCATAAACAATGCCATATCTCCAACTACTTTTGATGATGGCGTAACTTTTACAATATCACCAAATAACAAATTCACGCGTGAATACATATCTTTTACTTCATCCCAGCGGTTTCCTAAACCAACTGCTTTTGCTTGTTGCTGTAAGTTGCTATATTGACCGCCTGGCATTTCATGCACATATACTTCTGTATGAGGAGCGTTCATGCCGCTTTCGAAGTCTTGGTAATATTTTCGCACGTCTTCCCAATAGTAAGAAAGCTCTTCTAGATTTTTAATATCTAGATTTGGTCTGCGGTCCGCACCTTCTAATGCGTAATAAAGAGAGTTAGCACTTGGCTGAGACGTTAAGCCTGCCATTGAGCTTACGGCTACGTCTACAATGTCTACACCTGCTTCAATTGCTTTTGCATACGTGTATACACCGTTTCCGCTTGTATCATGCGTATGAAGGTGGATTGGAATATCAACCGTTTCTTTTAGAGCCGATACTAAATCATAAGCTGCCTGTGGTTTTAAAAGACCCGCCATATCTTTAATGCCCAGGATATGTGCTCCAGACTGCTCAAGCTCTTTTGCTAAGTTCTTGTAGTAATCCAAATCATACTTACGGCGCGTCGGATCTAAAATATCACCTGTATAACACATTGCTGCTTCTGCAATCTTTCCTGTTTGACGAACGGAGTCAATTGCAAGAGTCATTCCTTGCACCCAGTTTAAGCTGTCAAAGATACGGAAAACATCAATACCTGCATAAGCTGATTTTTCAACAAATTCTTTAATTACATTATCAGGATAGTTTTTATATCCAACCGCATTTGACGCGCGAAGAAGCATTTGGAAAAGAACGTTTGGCGCTTGTTGACGTAAAGTAAGCAAGCGATCCCACGGATCTTCTTTTAAGAATCGATAAGCGACATCAAACGTTGCTCCCCCCCACATTTCCATAGAAAATAAATCTGGAAGCAAGCGTGCAGTTGGGTTAGCTACTTGTTTTAAGTCGTTTGTACGAATACGCGTTGCTAAAAGAGACTGATGGCCATCACGGAAGGTTGTATCCGTTAATAGCACTTCCTTGCGTTCTTTCACCCAATTTACTAGCCCTTCAGCGCCTTTTTCATCTAAAATCTGCTTTGTTCCGTTTTGAATTGGTTTGCTTATATCCACACTAGGAACGCGCGGTTTTGTAAAGATTGGCTTTTTCTTTTCCGATACACCTGGGAATCCGTTTACCGTAACATTCCCAATGTATGTAAGCATTTTAGTTCCGCGGTCTTTTCGCTTCGGGAAAACAAAAAGTTCAGGCGTTGTATCAATAAATGATGTATCATAAGCACCTGTTAAGAACTTATCATGCTTCACTACATTTTCAAGGAACGGAATATTGGTTTTAATTCCACGAATACGAAATTCTTTTAAGTTCCGTACCATTTTTGATGCGGCTTGATCGAATGTTAATGCCCATGTTGTTACTTTTACTAACAGTGAATCATAATAAGGCGTAATTACAGCACCTTGGAAACTGTTTCCCGTATCTAAACGTACGCCAAAACCGCCACCAGAACGATAAGCCATAATCTTACCCGTATCCGGCATAAAATTGTTTAACGGATCTTCTGTCGTTACACGAGATTGAATCGCATATCCATGTACGTGAATTTGATCTTGTACAGGAATGGATACTTCCTTGCTGTGAAGCGCGTAGCCGTCTGCAATTAAAATTTGGGATTGAACGATATCAATACCTGTAATCATTTCAGTAATTGTGTGCTCTACTTGAACACGTGGATTTACTTCAATAAAATAAAAATCGTTTCCTGATACTAAAAATTCTACTGTACCAGCATTTATGTACTGCACTTTTTCCATCAGCTGCACAGCTGCTTCACAAATGCGGAGACGTAAGTCTTCATCTATAGAAACACTTGGTGCTACTTCTACTACTTTTTGATGACGACGCTGCACAGAGCAGTCGCGTTCATAAAGATGCACAACATTTCCTTGTTCATCACCTAAAATTTGCACTTCAATATGTTTTGGATTTTCAACTAGTTTCTCGACATACACTTCATCATTACCAAAAGCAGCTTTTGCTTCTGATTTAGCACGGTCATAAGATTCGTTCAGGCTGTCTGCATCGCGAACGATACGCATGCCTCGACCGCCTCCGCCCAAAGCAGCTTTGATCATTAGAGGATATCCATGCTGATTAGCAAATTCTTTTGCTTCCTCAATTGAATCAATAGGACCATCCGTACCAGGAATAACGGGAATATCTGCTTGAATAGCCTGATGACGTGCTTTTACTTTATCCCCAAACATATCAAGATGCTTGGATTTTGGACCAATAAAAATAATGCCTTCTTCTTCGCAACGTTTCGCAAATTGGATATTTTCTGACAAAAAACCATAGCCAGGGTGAATAGCATCTACATCATGAGACTTAGCAATGTCGATGATGCCTTCTATATCTAAATAAGCATCAATCGGTTTTTTCTCCGCTCCTACTAAGTAGGCTTCATCCGCTTTGTAACGGTGATAAGAACCTGCGTCTTCCTTAGAATAAATTGCAACAGTCCGAATATTCAGTTCAGTACATGCTCGAAATACACGAATCGCAATTTCTCCTCGGTTTGCTACTAATACTTTTTTGATTTTTTTAGTTACAAAACTCATGTTGCTAATCTCCTCTCAATTTCGTATAAACTTCAATATATAGCAAAATTGGATAAAAGAAAAGCAAAAATCAATGGAAAATGATAAAATCCCAATAAATTTTTGCTTTTTTTACACAATTTTTTCACGAAAATCAATCGCTTGTTGTTGATGTATTGTTCGGATGTAGCACAATATTTTCCGTATTTTTCTGTTTTTTATTTTGATAATTTACGAAAAACGAAACATTTACAATAATTCCCATAGATACCATCAGTGTTAGCAGCGAAGACCCTCCATAACTGATAAACGGAAGCGTGACGCCGGTAATCGGAATGAGTCCCGTAAGTCCTCCAAGGTTAATGCCTGTTTGAATACCTATCATACTGGCTACTCCAATACAAATCATGCTAGCAAACGGATCCTGAGATTTTTTAGCCAGCATTAAAATCCTGAAAATTAAGAAGCCTAAAAGGCCCAGCACGAGCATAACTCCAAAGAACCCTAATTCTTCTGCAATAATAGCCATAATGAAATCGGTATGGGGCTCCGGAAGATAACCATACTTTTGTACACTTTCTCCTAAACCAAGGCCTTTTAAGCCTCCTGTACCTATTGCTAAATATGAATTAACCAGCTGATAACCGGTTCCTTGAGCATTGGTAAACGGATCTGATGCACCGGTAAAACGGCCAATTCGATTGGCAGTAAACTGACCTGTAAAAAAACCAATCGTAATAATTACCGTAAGCAAAATGATACCTAGTGCTAGCATGCGGAAAAAGGTTTTTTTAGAGATTCCCGAACATAGCATAATGGTAACAGCAATAGCAAAAATAATTGATCCCGTTCCAAGGTCAGGCTGAATAGCTACAAAGCCTAATATTAGAAATACAAGACCCATAGGTCCAAAAAAAGCTTTTTTGATGTTGTCAATATACTCTTGCCTTTTAGACAAAACATACGATAAGTATAAAATGACAACGAGCTTGGCATACTCAGCCGGCTGCATGTTTGCCCCGCCAAGCTGCAGCCAACTTTGCGCATTGTTACTCGTATGTCCCATTACAAACACAAGCAAAAGCAGTACAAAAATGCCTAGAATCGCATAAGGCAGTATTTTAGGATACAGCTTGTAAGGTGTTAGCATTGTTAAAATGAATAATACAAGCGTAAAAGCAAGCCACATTTTTTGTCTGTTGTAAAAGAAATCGCTTGACGTATGATATCTTGTAATACTTACAATCATACTTGAACTGTAAACCATAACTAGTCCAACCGCACAAAGAAGCAGCACTGGAATTACAATTGAATAGTCAAAATGCCTAAATATTTTTTTTACCATAACCCTCTTCCTTTAAAAATGACGTGTTTCTGTTTCGTTTCATTTTTTATGTACAAATTTGAGTAAATTAGGAAATTTCAACCACCTGTAATAAAAAACTCAAACTACGTTTGTATATAGTTTGAGTTTCGATCGCGTGATTTTTATTTTTTTGTAAACGCTTCATGCAGTGCAGAAAGTTCACGCTCGAGGCGGTCTAGCAATGTTTTTCCAACACGTTCATCAATTAAACCAAGACGAACTGCAAAATCAATTTCTCTTGATAAACCAAACATTTGTGTATCTAAAACCTCTTCATAAAGAGGACATTGTGGCATTGTTAAGTTATCCATTTGAACTTGAATTAATTGCAAAATCTTATCTGCATCAGCTTTTAACAACGCATACGCTTTTTCACGATGATCTATCATTGTCTCAGGCGTCAAACTCAATCCCTCCGTTCGCGAGCGATTACCTAATCTATCTCTCAATTTTAAAGGCTATGCTCCAAAAAAGCAAGGATAAACATGTCCGTGAGGCTGGCCGTCTTTTTTATACTGTTACTTTCTCAAAACCGTTACCATAGATGTAGGAAATTTCGCACTTTCGTTGACCTTTACATTATATCATACGAGAATCACTCTCAACTAAATTTTTTCATCAAAGTGACAAATAAGTAGAAAGCGCTTATACTTTTAGCAAGGGGGCATTTATGATGAATTCAATTATTATGTTAAAAGGAAAAGTAAAATATACGCTGACACTCGACCCAAGCGTGTGGATTTTCGATGACCGCAAGCTCGATATGGAGGTTTTCTTTGAACATCCACCGGAGCAAAAAGACGAAACAGAAGCGTACACAAAGGCTGTTTCGAAGCATTGGGACCGTGAAATTCAAGAGGGAGCCGTCTTTCCTCCTACGTTAAAAACTGAAAAGAAATTCAAAAAACAGGAGCTAGTAAATGGAACATTCGGCATTTTATTTGCACCTTTTCTAGCTAACGCTTCACCTACTGAAGAAGCTACCAACGTTTCATTTAAAACAAAAGACGCACTGATTTCTTTTTCATTAGAAGAAGCACAAAAACTGATCTTTGGTTTCAGCCAAGATGGAAAGCCTCTTAGAGAAGATGGGCCTATCTATGTCTATTTACCTGACGGATCCAACCGAAATAACCCTATTAAATATGTGGAAGAAATCATCGTTACATAACAAAAAAAGCGGGGTTCCAAAAGGAACCCCGCTTCTTTTAAAGAATATCAGCTGCTAATTGTGCTAGCCCGGAGCGCTCTCCTTTGATTAACCGGACGTGGCCCGATACTTTTTGCTCTTTAAACTTTTCAACTACGTACGTTAATCCGTTGTTATACTCATCTAAATAAGGATGATCAATTTGAGCCGGATCTCCCATAAGGACAATTTTACTCTTTTCCCCTACCCTTGTTAAAATTGTTTTAATTTCATGCTTCGTTAAATTTTGCGCTTCATCAATAATAATGAACTGCTCCGGAATGCTTCGGCCTCTTATATACGTCAAGGCTTCCACTTCTATTGAACTGAGCCCCGCTAGAATCGCATCCAGTTCTCCAGGTTTTTTAGTGTTGAATAAGTACTCTAGGTTATCATAAATTGGTTGCATCCATGGACGAAGCTTCTCCTGCTTTTCTCCTGGCAAGAATCCAATATCTTTCCCTAAAGGAACAATTGGACGAGCTACAAGTAGCTTTTTAAAACATCCTAGATCTTCCGTCTGCATAAGTCCTGAAGCTAAAGCAAGCAGCGTTTTACCCGTACCTGCCTTTCCAATTAACGTGACCAGTTGAACGTCGTCTCTAAGAAGAAGTTCTAAAGCCATAATTTGCTGAACATTTCGAGGTTTGATTCCCCAGATATGATCATATTCAAATAAAAGCTTTTTTACTTTCGTTGTTGTTTGATCGACAATGCCGATGGCTGATCCGGATCCCCCAAATGCATCTTTCATCACTAAGAATTGATTTGCAAAAAAGGAGTGGTTCGCAATTTGAGACGTTAGCAGCTCTCCTTTTTCGTAAAATTGACTCAGCAGTTCTTTTGCAATATAGACTTCCGAAAAGCCAGTATAAATACTATTGAATTCCACTACTCGATCACTTAAAAAATCTTCTGCTCTTAAGCCGATTGCGTCAGCCTTCACACGTACCAACACATCTTTACTCACTAGTATCACTTCACGTCCATCTTCTTTTGTTTCCTCTTCAAGAGATAGATTTTTAGCAACAGCTAAAATTCGATTATCATTTGTTTTTTCCACAAAGATTTCTTGAAGCTGTTGAAAAGAGCGATGATTGAGTTCAATTCGCAAATGGCCCCCATTTTCTAAAGGGATTTTCTCATATAACTTTCCATGTTGTCTCAAGTTATCAATGAGTTTGGATACCTGCCTTGCATTTCGTCCGACTTCATCCATATTTCTTTTTTTCGAATCAACTTCTTCTAGTACAACGGCCGGAATCACTACTTCGTTATCATCAAATGAAAAAATTGAATGCGGATCTTGTAATAAAACATTCGTATCTAATACATAAATTTTTCCCAATAATTCAGCCTCCTACTCCGATTGTTTTTCCTGTAAGGAGTGAAACAAGGCACCCATCCATTTATATACTATGTAACGCACATGTGTGAAGTGACCTTAAATGGACGGACCATTTTCTTTAAATATATGAACACGTGTATAAAGATAGAAGAACTATTAGAAACTAAATACAAATTACTACAAAAAATGAGTCATTCATAAGGAGGAGTCTCCCACATGAACAAATTTTTTCTATCCATTAGCTTATGTTTTATTACACTAACCGGCTGCAACAATAACCAAGCAGACGTTGAAGAAGGGCAAAAAACAGATCGAATTGTACAGGTCAAAAATTCATCTCCTGAACGCTCTCACAAGCGTACTGCTAATGAAATATCAGCTCATTTAGTTGAACTGGCTTCAAGCGTTCCGAATGTAAATGATGCTACTGCCATTGTGCTCGGTAAGTATGCAATCGTAGGCATTGACGTTGGCAAAGATATTGATCGTTCAGAAGTAAGTTCAATCAAATATACAGTTGCCGAAGGTCTGAAAGCTGATCCGTACGGTGCTAATTCTGTTGTTATTGCAGATCCTGATACGGTCGCTCGGCTAAAACAAATTGGAAATGAAATTCGCAAAGGTCGGCCGGTTACAGGATTTTTAGATGAATTAGCAGCCATTGTAAACCGAGTGATGCCTGAATTTGCAGAAGAAATTCGCCGAAATCCTAGCTCAACAGATACAAACAATCAAAAATTAAATAATAAACAAGAGCAAAATTTAAAGAATGAGCAGGAAAAACAATCTAATAATCATCTTCAAAAAAATGAATAAGAAAGTCGCTTAGCGGCAGGCTGCTGCTAAGCTTTTTTTATCGCTTCAATTACTTGCTTATCGAGTTTAGCAGCTGCTACTGGATCATAGGTCTTTTCATATGAAGGGTTTACTGAAATCTTAGAACCATAGAACATGACATCTCTTACTTCATTAATATCTAGTTCAATTAGCGTCAGCTTTAAAGCTACTCCTTCTAATTTTTCTTGCACTACCTCAGCTATTCCGCTGATTGAGTAACATGATTCATTAGCAAGAATATTTACCACTGCTTTATTCGTATGTTTAATGTTTTCTACAATCCTCGATTTGACATCTACGGCAAATCGAATTTTTTGTTTAGTCGGAGCTACTAACCACGAAATGGCACTAACATTTGGACCGTTTGTTTCAAAATCAATAGTTGAAATGGTTGCAAATCTCTCTGTCTGTAGCTCATCGTATAATGCATCTACTAGTTGAGTCTCGACTTCGTTGGCCATTTTCATCCCTCCTACTGTTTATGTACTTACTAGTTACTATCTTCGAGCTAACAAGCAAAATTACCTGCTTCTTTCGGAATGTTTTCCTATCGTTCCTTTTCTACTAAGAGACAGCGCCGTAAAAAAACTTTATAAAACAAGAATTTTCGGCTAGAATGATGTATAGAGAAGTTGAGGTGATAGAAATGAGAGTACAATGTGTCATGTGCGATAAAATTGAAACAATTGAGGATGAAACGCTCGTAGCAAAACGACTGCGCAACCGTCCTATCCATACATATATGTGCAATGAATGTTCTGAACGGATTGAAAAACGAACAAAAGAACGCATAGCTACTGGAAACTTTAAACTATATGAGTCGAAAAAGACAGAGGAGGATTGGTAAGGTGCTCCGATTAGGAATAAGTATTGGCATGTTAAGCGGGATTATCCTTGGGTTATGTTTAAAATGGATAGAATGGCTAACCGGCAAACAAGTTTATACCCTTTTATTAAATGTTGATTTTATTCCTATCATTGGCCCTATTCAATGGCCTGAATGGGTAGAGTTTGTTTTTCATTTATTCATTGCCGCTGCAATTGGGATCGTTTTTGTTTACATAGTAGGTAAATTAAATAATATGTCTATTCGAAAAATCGTATTGTGTTCCTTTTTATTAACACTTCCAACCATTCCTTTGTATTTTCCATTGACGCTGCTTGCGCTCAAGCCTACGCCTGCGGTGGATGATGCAGTAGCGATTTTTTATTGGACAGCTGGCCATTTAATTTTCGCAGCCGCTCTTGTCTTCGGCTATATCATACTAAAAAGACGCTTGTAGCTACAAGCGTCTTTTTATGTAGTCTTTTATGAACCCAACGTGGAGTTTTGCTTCTTAGCCTGATACAGCCGTATTTTATAAATAATTAATACAAGCGCTGCAACCACAAGCCCTTCAGCTACAGGTAAAAAAATGCCTAAAAACGTTAAGATCGTACATCCAAAAGCTAAAAATAGATAAATAACCATAGATTTTAAAAGCGGTAGCTTCTTTGCAAACCCGAGTTTGTACACGAGAACAGATAGCCCTAAAATGGTAAAGTATAACAGCCACATTCCTATTTTTGCATGTTCATCTACTTGATACAGAGCTGCAAAAAATGAAAGGTGTTCTTTTACATCCATATTTCTTCCCCCTATTCCTTACTTTACATTATTCGATATAAGCCACCTTTTTCCTTTCCAAATCCCTCTTTTATAAAACGCTTTCAAAAAATAGAAAATTCTGATATAATAGATAAAAAATAAGCCGCTAGCAGATAGAGCTAACGACTTACTTTTTTTATTATTTCGTGTCAGCGTATTTTTTCTTTTTCGCTGCTTTTTCACGTTCATTTTTATCAAGAACTTTTTTACGTAGACGAATAGATTCTGGTGTGATTTCACAATATTCATCTTCGTTTAAATATTCAAGTGATTGCTCTAGAGACATAATACGAGGTTTTTTCATACCTGTTGTTTGATCTTTATTCGCAGAACGCATATTCGTCATTTGCTTCATTTTACAGATGTTAACAACGATATCATTTTCACGAGTGTGTTCTCCTACGATCATACCTTCGTATACTTCTGTACCTGGCTCAACGAAAATTGTACCGCGGTCTTCTACGCCTTGGATTCCATAAGTAGATGATTTACCGCTTTCCATAGAAACAAGCACACCTTGACGGCGACCTCCAACTTGACCTTGCTGCATTGGTTGGTAGCTATCAAATGAATGGTTAATGATACCAAATCCACGAGTTAACGATAAGAACTCAGTTGTATAACCGATTAAACCACGTGCAGGAACCATAAAGATCAGACGAACTTGACCGCTGCCGTTGTTAATCATATCAACCATTTCACCTTTACGAGCACCCATTGATTCCATAATAGAACCCGTATGTTCTTCAGGTACGTCGATTTGCACACGTTCAACTGGCTCACAGCGAACGCCATCAATTTCACGAACGATTACTTCAGGTTTTGATACCTGAATCTCATATCCTTCACGACGCATATTTTCAATTAAAATAGATAAATGAAGTTCTCCACGTCCTGAAACAACCCATACATCCGGTGAATCAGTATTTTCCACGCGTAAACTTACATCCGTCTCAAGTTCAGACATTAAGCGCTCTTCAATTTTACGAGATGTAACAAATTTACCTTCACGACCAGCAAACGGTGAATTGTTTACTAAGAACGTCATTTGTAAAGTAGGTTCATCAATACGTAAAATTGGCAGTGCATCTTGGTGGTCAAACGGACATACGGTTTCACCTACGTTGATGTCTTCCATTCCTGATACAGCGATCAGGTCTCCTGCTTTTGCTTCTTCGATTTCAACACGCTTTAAGCCTAGGAAACCGAATAATTTTGTTACACGGAATTGTTTTACCGTACCGTCAAGCTTCATTAATGCAACTTGCTGGCCTACTTTCATTGTTCCGCGGAATACGCGACCTACACCGATACGACCAAGATAGTCATTGTAGTCAAGCATTGCCACTTGGAATTGAAGTGGTTCGTCGCTGTTGTCTACCGGTGCTGGAATGTGCTCGATGATTGAGTCAAATAGAGATGACATGTTCTCATCTTGCTTTTCAGGATTCGTGCTAGCCGTTCCGTTGATTGCTGAAGCATAAACAACAGGGAACTCAATTTGTTCCTCGCTTGCACCTAGTTCAATAAATAAGTCAATTACTTCATCCACTACTTCAGTTGGACGAGCAAAGTCACGGTCAATTTTGTTAACAACAACAATCGGCGTTAAGTTTTGCTCTAATGCTTTTTTCAATACAAAGCGAGTTTGAGGCATACATCCTTCATATGCGTCTACTACAAGTAGAACACCGTCTACCATTTTCATAATACGCTCAACTTCTCCACCGAAGTCAGCATGTCCCGGCGTATCCATAATGTTGATACGCGTATCTTTATAATTAATAGCTGTGTTTTTCGCTAAAATTGTAATTCCACGCTCACGCTCAAGGTCATTTGAATCCATCGCACGTTCTTCAACATGCTCATTAGTACGGAATGTTCCGGACTGATGTAATAATTTATCTACTAACGTTGTTTTCCCATGGTCTACATGGGCAATAATGGCAATATTACGTAAATCTTTACGAATGTTCACGCATTTCACTCCTATGCTTGTAATAACTAAGCTATTATATCACACTAACTCTAGAATTGCAGAATGATTTTGTTGTACACTATAAATATCCGTTATAAATGGGAGGAATCAACATGAGAAACATTAAGTGGGTATTTGTTTTATATGCATTTATCGCAACTGCGGCAATTATGTCAATCGGCATATTTATCGGAGAAGGAAGCGCTCTCGGGGTCATTTTAGCTATCGCAGCTTTAATTGTTGTAATGGGCCTTGGCTTTACGACTAAGAAAAAAATGCGAGAAAAAGGGCAGCTGTAATTTTTTTGCGATGATTGAAAGCGTCATGGCCATTTGCAACATCAAAATGGTTCATGACGTTTTTTCATCACAAAATTCTTTGACTACACGTAAGTCTTCACTTCTATTTTATTTATTCCACTTTCCTTCAAGGTACGTACGAAAGATTTCGTCATGTAATGTTGGTTTACTTACAAATACACTGCTTTTTTCAAGAATTTCTAACGGCTTTCCTTCTAAATCCGTCATAACTCCTCCAACTTCTTCAATCAATACTTTACCGGCAGCAAAGTCCCATGGAGCCAAACGTAGAGTAATGTATCCATCCAAGCGTCCAGCCGCTACGTAAGCAAGCTCAATAGCTGCGGATCCATATGAACGGGTCCCTCTTACTTTACGCACAAGCGGACTTAATACGGAAGGATCAATACGGCGGTTCTCAGTTACCCATGTTGCATTTAGGCTAATAATAGCTTGTTCAACTGGTACAGGTTCAAGTTTCGGCAATTGGATGTCATTCATAAACGCGCCCTGTCCTTTTAAAGCATGATACAGCTCATTATGAATAACATCATAAATATAACCTGCTTGTCCTACACCATTTTCAAATATACCGATAGAAATAGCAAAATTCCGCTGCTGATGAACAAAGTTCATCGTCCCGTCGATTGGATCGATAATCCAAATCGTTCCTTCTTCTGATTCAAGCTCTTCTCCATATCCTTCTTCTCCGAGAATATGATGTTCCGGAAAGGTTTCATTGATTTTTGAGATAAAAAACTGTTCGATTTCTTTATCCATATTTGTTACTAAATCATTTGGATTCGATTTCGTTTGAATGAGAAGTTCTTTACTAAACGACTGTTGAATTTTTTGTCCAGCTTCTTTTAGCCACTCTTTAACGTATGTATCGATTTCTTTCCAGCGTTGCGTCATCTCAATTCCCCCTCAAAAATACGTCTCTTATTTAAGCTTAAAAAAACCTCTGCAAGATGTCAATTAACAGAGCACGTGGGAGAAGAACTGCCGCTTCTTCTCCCACGTGCTCTGTTACCACTTATGAATCTGCTCATTCAGTTTAATCCTTTTTTACAGTTTACCCTTATTTGTTCTATTTTATTCCCGTATCTGCTACTGAAGAGATATCATTTCTTCACGAAGTTTCTCGAGCTTTCGCTTACATTTTTGTTTTTGTTCCTCATTATTCTCCATCATGGCTTCATATAACGTCGCTAACTCGTAATCTAACTCCAAACGAATTACACCTAATCTTTTTTGTCCATCATTCTTCTTATACATATTCACCACTTGTTTCATGTTTCAAACACCCCTCTCAAATTATTGAACCCGCTTATAGAAAACTAAATTTTCAGATATTTTGATTGATATAGTCTATGTCGAAACCTAATCTCATGTAACTAAATTGTGTGATTACCTATAAAAAAATGATAGACACGTTTTGACAAGCATATGCGAATTAATTGGTGTTTATGCTTTTCATGTGGTAGAATCTTCGCGTAAATCATACTTACTTGCATAGATGCACAGCAGCTATACATATTCACTAAAAAACGGAGGTTTCACATGGCATTCTCAGGATTTTCACAAGATGACTTTAACGTATTCCGTATCGAGGGACTTGATGCACGTATGGAAGCCATCAAGACAACGATACGCCCAAAATTCGAACAATTGAGCAATCATTTTGCTCCTACTCTTTCTTCACTGTGTGGAGATGAAATGTTCGTACACATTGCCAAACATGCACGAAGAACAGTTAACCCGCCAGCAGATACGTGGGTAGCCTTTGCTAACAGTAAACGCGGGTATAAAAAGCTCCCTCATTTTCAAATTGGCCTTTGGGAAACACATGTCTTTGTGTGGTTCGCCGTCATTTACGAATCAGCTATTAAAGAACAATTTGGAAAGCTGCTAAAACAAAACATTGAGGAGATTCGTCAAAATATCCCAGCCTCGTTTGTTTGGTCAAAAGATCATACAAAACCTGATAGTGACAAAATGGGCGACTTATCTTCTGAAGACTTAGAGAGTTTGTTTGAACGTCTAGAGACGGTTAAAAAAGCTGAGATCCTATGCGGTATTACAATTCCAAAAGAAGAAGCGATTGCAATGAACGGCGAAGAATGGATAGCTCGTATTGAACAAACATTTCATACGGTAACTCCATTATATGAACTAACTAAAAAAGCATATGCATAATTTTAACGAATTGATATAAAAAAAATGGAGCCAAGCTTGGCTCCATTTTTTACATTTTTATGATGTCTCCAGAAGAAGCAGCCTTTGCTTTTTGAATCGTTCGATAAGAAGAGTATTTGCTTTGATCTTCAAAATCGTTACAGATTGTTTTTTCTTCTGCTTTACTTGGCACAATTTCTTTAAATCGGCGATAGACTGCCATTAGGTGATCACGCTCAATACCTTTTTCATAAGCTCGTTCAATGCTTTCAAAAAACTTCACTACATCAATAATTTCTTCTGTACTCCAATCAAGGGAGATAGGGTATTGATATTCCACTTCTCATCACTCCATTTATTTCTTCAATCTATGTATATCTATATTCTTAACTCTATCACAATCTATAATGTACACAAAATTTATTCTCTTTTCACACAAAAGAATTTCTCCTTTTTTTTCTTTTTATTTTCTCTTTAAAATATCTTTGCAAATGGGTTAATAAGTGCTATAATTCTTTTGTTTTATGGGGATTTTCAAAACATAAAGAACTATAAAATCATGAGTAATAAGCAGTTTACAATTACTTGTATTTTTTTAACTAAAAATTGTATTTATATTATCAAACAGTAGTAAACATACACGTTTCATTCATTTATATAATGGTTAAAATCAAGAAAACTGCCGAATAGCATTTCTGTTGAATTTCTTTTATAGAAAAAACATGTGATATTTTAATATGTAGAATTCAACAGCCACTAGTTTTTGGTATATAAAATTGAATGCTGTAATTTGATAAAAAAACAATCAAAGTCCCTCTAAGCTTTGCTTAGAGGGACTGACAATTTATGATAAAAGAGGTGTATAGCAAAGTTGTCTTCTCAATTTTCAACTCCATTATTTACTGGATTGGTTAATCACGCTAAGAAAAACCCAACACAATTCCATATCCCTGGACATAAAAAAGGAAATGGAATGGATCCTGAATTCCGCTCATTTATTGGCGATGATGCTTTATCCATTGATTTAATTAATATCGGTCCTCTTGATGACCTTCACCAGCCAAAAGGCATTATCAAACAAGCGCAGGATTTAGCTGCAGAAGCATTCGGTGCTGACCATACTTTTTTCTCTGTTCAAGGAACGAGCGGAGCAATTATGGCAATGGTCATGGCGACATGTGGGCCTGGAGATAAAATTATCGTTCCTAGAAACGTGCATAAATCTGTTATGAGTGCGATTGTTTTTTCAGGAGCTACGCCTATTTTTATTCACCCTGAAATTGACGAAAATCTTGGCATTTCTCACGGTATTACATCGGACTCTGTAGAAAAAGCCTTAAAGCAGCACCCTGAAGCAAAAGCAGTGCTTGTTATCAATCCAACTTATTTTGGAATTTCCGGAGACCTTCGTAAAATCGTAGAAATTGCCCACTCGTATCAAGTGCCTGTACTTGTTGATGAAGCTCACGGCGTTCATATTCACTTCCATGATGATTTGCCTTTGTCTGCTATGCAGGCCGGCGCAGATATGGCAGCAACAAGCGTGCATAAATTAGGCGGCTCTATGACGCAAAGTTCAATTCTAAACATACGCGAAGGCTTAATTTCTCCAAAACGTGTACAGTCTATTTTAAGCATGCTGACAACAACATCAACATCTTATCTGCTGCTGGCTTCTTTAGATGTTGCACGAAAACGATTAGCTACAGAAGGAAAAGAGCTGGCTGAACGTGCAATTTCTCTTGCTGAAAAAGCACGAAGAGAAATTAATACCATTGAGCATATCCGATGTATAGGCAGAGAAATTTTAGGGACAAAAGCTACGTATGATTTAGACCCTACTAAATTAATTATTTCTGTTTCAGATTTAGGAATTACGGGCTATGACGTAGAAAAATGGATGCGTGAAGCTCATAATATCGAAGTTGAAATGTCTGACCTTTATAATATTCTATGTATTATCACGCCTGGAGATACAGAAGAAGACCTTTCACGTCTGATCATGGCTCTGCGTGAGTTATCTGCAAAATTCCATAATCTTTCTGAGACAACGGCAAAACCGGCTATTTTATTGCCTGATATTCCTGTATTGGCTTTAACACCTCGCGATGCTTTTTACGCTGAAACCGAAGTGGTACCTTTTCATGAATCGGCAGGCCGTATTATTGCGGAATTTGTGATGGTCTACCCTCCTGGTATTCCTATTTTTATTCCTGGGGAAATCATCACTGAGGAAAATTTAACCTACATTGAAACAAACTTAGAGGCAGGTTTACCTGTGCAGGGTCCGGAAGATTTTGAATTAAAAACATTTCGTGTCATTAAAGAACATAAAGCAATTCAATAAAAAAGGTGCGGAAATCCGCACCTTTTTTTATTGAATTAATCTAAATCTTCATCTGCCTTTTGACATTCTCCGCTTTTACATGTTGAGTATAATCGCGTCACTTTCTCATCTTCGAAATGATCAATTGTGCAGTTACATGTTTGACATACGATTGTTCCCATTTTGTAAACTCCCCTTTAACCGTCTTTTTTGTAAGCGTTTTACAACTCTTGATATTATATTATTATGTCACATTAAATATGTCAACAACTAATTAGTATGTCACATTAAAAATATTTTTCACATAAATGTTATATTTGTTTTCAAAAAGCTGAACGCTTAGCATCATCTCTATTTATATGAAAAAACAATGTCTAATTTCACATCTATTTCAGCACTTTAAAATAATTAAGAAAAATAAGAATTTGTTCTCTTTCCGCTTTTTCTTACTAATAGGGTAGACATTTCATACAAACTTCACTACAATGTATAACCATGTGGTTTCATGTATAGCTGAAAAGGCTATATGAAACACTATGTTATGTAAAATAGAATAGGAAAGGAGTGTTAATCGATGAAAAAACTGACTCCCGTTTTTATCATTTCGGTTATTATTGCTGCAGTATTTATCGTATGGGGTGTTATTCCGGAATCTACGCTAGGAAGCGCAGCGCTCACACCTGTTACATCGGCAATACATAGTTTTATCATCGAGAAATTTGGCTGGTATTATTTATTAGCGGCTACATTATTCTTGGTTTTTACGCTGTACTTAATTTTTTCAAAGTACGGAAACATTAAATTAGGTAAACCTGACGAAAAGCCTCAGTATGGTTATGTCTCGTGGTTTGCCATGTTATTTAGTGCTGGTATGGGGATTGGACTTGTATTCTGGGGTGTTTCAGAACCAATCAATCATTTTCATACTCCACCTTCTGGTGAAGGCGGTACAGCAGAATCAGCTCGTGCAGCTCTACGTTATTCGTTTTTCCACTGGGGTTTACATCCTTGGGCTATTTATTCCGTTCTTGCACTGGCCCTTGCATATTTTCAATTTAGAAAAGGTTATCCGTTCATCATCAGCAATATTTTACGTCCACTATTAGGAAAACGTGTTGATGGACCTCTTGGAACGATCATAAACGTCATCGCCGTATTTGCAACTATTTTTGGGGTGGCGACGTCTCTAGGACTGGGCGCTATTCAAATTACCGGTGGAGCCTCTTACTTGTCGCCAAGTATTGACAATAATTTCACGACTCAATTAATTGTTATTATTATCGTGACGTTCTTGTTCATGCTGTCAGCACAGACGGGGCTGAACAAAGGTATTAAGTATTTGAGTAACATTAATATTGTTTTAGCTATTCTGCTAATGCTGTTCTTGTTATTTGCAGGTCCAACCAACTTTATTATGGACTTATTCGTTACAACCATTGGCAGCTACATTCAAAACTTGCCGTCAATGAGTTTTCGATTGAGCCCGTTTGATAACAGCACCTGGGTTCAAGATTGGACAATTTTCTACTGGGCATGGTGGATCGCTTGGGCACCGTTCGTTGGTACGTTCATTGCTCGTATTTCACGAGGCAGAACCATTCGAGAATTTTTAATTGGTGTACTAGCTGTTCCGACCGTATTTGGTGGATTATGGTTTGCTGTATTCGGAGGTTCTGGGGTCTACTTAGACTTTTTTAAGGATCTTCCTGTTATGGATGTTATCAACAATAAAGGAACAGAAGTTGCTTTATTCTATGTACTTGAACAATTTCCATTTGGTACGTTCATGTCCATTGTCGCTATTTGCTTAATTGCTACGTTCTTTATTACATCAGCTGATTCAGCTACATTTGTTTTAGGAATGCAGACAACAAATGGTGATCTAAATCCTTCAGGCTCTATTAAACTTACGTGGGGATTAATTCAATCGTTAACAGCAATCATTCTGCTTTGGACAGGTGGTTTGGACGCGCTCCAAACAGCTGCGATTATAGCAGCACTTCCATTCTCAATTGTGCTGGTGCTAACCGTCTTCTCATTAATGAAAGCATTTAAAGAAGAAGGCGCATTGAAAAGAGAAAAGAAAACTGTGTAAGACAAAAAAAGCGTTAGCTTATATAAGCTAACGCTTTTTTTATGCAATCTTACGCTGTGCAAAATAAAATTAGTTGATAACATGTCAAGCAGACAGCTGAAGTCGTACCCGTCATCATAAGCGCCAGTCTTTTAGATTTGACGTTCATTTCTGCTATGCCGTAAGCTAAATAAGCAAATACTAAAAATAAAATAATTTTAGATGTCAACTGATCACGTTTTGATAGCAATTCAACCAGTGAATAACCCATCCAAATAACAATGTGTAAGCTCCAAACGAAATACGTCTTCATAGCTCCTTCGCCGCCTTTTCATTCGTTATCCAAAAGAGCAATTTTTTTATCTACTTATAAGGAAAGCACGTCCCACTTCATATGTATGCATCTAGAGCTCATTTAAGACTGCCTCAGCGCTTTTTACACGTTTCCTCTAAAGGAGATACTCATCATCAACAAAAACTGTCTGACAAGCATCTGATACTTTATGAAAACCGTTTTCTTCAAAAAAAAAGCTGATGCATACGCATCAGCTTTTTAAAAACATTATTTTACAATGTGAATTGGGCTTCCAATAGCTACTTCAGCAGCTTCCATTGTGATTTCACCTAATGTTGGGTGAGCGTGAATTGTTAATGCGATATCTTCAGCTGTTACGCCAGCTTCGATAGCAAGACCAAGCTCAGCGATCATATCAGATGCGCTAGGTCCAGCGATTTGAGCACCAACAACTACTCCGTCTTCTTTACGAGTGATAAGCTTTAAGAAGCCTTCTGCAGCGTTAAGTGCAAGCGCACGTCCGTTAGCAGCAAATGGGAATTTAGAAGCTTTAACAGCTAATCCTTCTTCTTTCGCTTGTGCTTCAGTATAACCTACAGATGCAAGCTCAGGCTCAGAGAATACAACTGCTGGAATTCCTAAGTAGTCAATTTCAGCAGGTTCGCCAGCGATTACTTCAGCTGCGATTTTACCTTCGTAAGAAGCTTTGTGTGCAAGTGGTGGTCCAGTTACGATATCACCAATTGCAAAGATATTGCTTACAGATGTACGAGTTTGGTTATCGATTTCGATAAGACCACGGTCAGTCATTTTAACGCCAACTTGCTCAAGACCAAGCTCATCAGTATTAGGACGACGACCTACAGTAACTAATACGTAGTCAGCATCGATTACTTTTGACTCTCCGCCTACTTCAAACGTAACTTGTACGCCGTCAGCAGTTTCTTCAACACCTTTAGCCATTGCTTTTGTATAGATTTCAACGTTTCCTTTTTTCTTAAGGTTACGTTTAACAAGTGAACTCATTTGTTTTTCAAAACCAGCTAAGATTTCATCAGCAGCTTCTACAAATGTAACTTCTGTACCGAAGTTAGCAAAAGCAGTACCAAGCTCAGTACCGATGTAACCTCCACCGATTACAACTAATTTTTTAGGAACTTCTTTAAGCGCTAATGCACCTGTAGAGTTGATTACGCGCTCAGAGAATTTGAATCCAGGGATCTCGATTGGGCGAGAACCAGTTGCAAGGATAGCATTTTTGAATTTGTACGTTTGTGCAGAATTTTCATCCATTACACGTACAGTTTCGCTGTCAACGAAGTAAGCTTCACCTTTTACGATGTCAACTTTGTTACCTTTAAGAAGGCCTTCAACACCGCCAGTAAGTTTGTTTACAACGCCGTTTTTGAATTCTTGAACTTTAGAGAAATCAACTGTTACGTTCTCAGCGATAATCCCCATGTCTTCAGAATGTTTAGCGTGTTCAAAACGGTGACCTGCAGCGATTAATGCTTTTGAAGGAATACAACCAACGTTTAAGCATACGCCTCCAAGGTTACCTTTTTCTACGATTGTAACTTTTTGACCTAATTGAGCTGCACGAATTGCTGCAACGTAGCCACCAGGGCCAGCACCAATGACAAGAGTATCAGTTTCGATTGGGAAATCTCCTACTACCATTTATTACGCCTCCATTAATAATAATTCTGGATCATTTAATAAACGCTTGATTTGGTTAAGAGCGTTTTGAGCTGTTGCGCCATCGATAATACGGTGGTCAAAGCTTAGTGATAATGCTAATACTGGAGCAATTACAATTTCACCGTCGCGTACAACTGGTTTTTCAGCGATACGTCCGATACCTAGAATTGCAACTTCTGGGTGGTTGATAACAGGAGTAAACCATTGTCCACCAGCAGAACCGATATTTGTGATTGTACAAGAAGCGCCTTTCATTTCAGCAGGAGCTAATTTACCATCACGTGCTTTTCCAGCAAGGTCGTTAATTTGATCAGAAATTTCGAACACAGATTTACGATCAGCATTTTTCACAACTGGTACTAAAAGACCTTTTTCAGTGTCAGCAGCGATACCGATGTTGTAGTAATGTTTTTGAATTACTTCATCAGTAGAGTCATCGATTGAAGTGTTAAGAGCTGGGAACTTCTTAAGTGCTGAAGTTAACGCTTTTACCACGTAAGGTAAGAATGTTAATTTAATACCTTGATCTGCTGCAACTGTTTTGAATTTTTTACGATGAGCAACAAGAGCTGTTACATCGATTTCATCCATTAATGTTACGTGTGGAGCAGTGTGTTTAGAGTTAACCATAGCTTTTGCGATTGCACGACGGATACCGCTCATTTTCTCGCGAGTTTCTGGTAGGTCGCCTTCAGGAATAGCTTGTGCTGCTGCTGCTTTTGGTTCAGCTGAAGCAGTTTCCTCTTTAGCTGGAGCTTCAGCAGTTGCTGTAGCTGTAGAACCACCAGATAGGAAGCCATCGATGTCATCTTTAACAATACGTCCGTTTTTACCTGAACCAGGAACAGCTTTAATGTCTACACCTTTTTCACGAGCATATTTGCGCACTGAAGGCATAGCAATTACTTTACGGTTAGGATCAACATCAGCTTGTGCTGCAGGAGCTGTTGCTTCTTCAGTCACTTCTTCAGTTGAAGCTTCTTCTTTAGCTTCTTCTGCTGGTGCATCATCATGATCGTCACCTTTGAATTTTAAGTCTTCGTATCCAGGAGCATCAAAAGTAACGATAACTTGTCCTACAGTAGCTACTGTACCTTCGTCAACTTTTACTTCTAATACTTTACCTTTTACAGGAGATGGGATTTCAACAACAGCTTTGTCATTTTGTACTTCTGCTAGTACATCATCCTCATCAATTTCATCTCCAGCTTTTACGAACCATTTTACAATTTCACCTTCGTGGATACCTTCACCGATATCCGGCAGTTTAAATTCAAATGCCACGTGTCTTCACCCTCCTAGTTAGTTGCGTTCAATTTGTTAGTGTTTATTTTATCTAAGACAGAAATCAGCACAAAGCTGATTTCTATCACAGTAAAATGCTAATTAAAATTCAAGTACTTTCTTAGCTGTTTCAACGATATCTTTGTGGTCTGGTAACCATACGCCCTCAGCTTGAGAGAATGGGAACACAGTATCCGGTGCTGTTACACGTAATACTGGTGCTTCTAAGCTTAAGATTGCACGATCGTTAATTTCAGCTACAACGTTAGCTGCGATACCAGCTTGTTTTTGAGCTTCTTGAACTACTACTACGCGACCAGTTTTTTCAACTGATGCAAGAATTGTATCGATATCTAAAGGTTGAACTGTACGTAAGTCCACTACTTCAGCAGAGATACCTTCTTTTTCTAGTTCTTCAGCTGCTTTTAATGATGAGTGTACCATTGCACCGTAAGCGATAAGCGTTACGTCTGTACCTTCACGTTTCACATCAGCTGTACCTAAATCAATTGTGTATGATTCTTCAGGTACTTCTTGACGGAATGAACGGTAAAGCTTCATGTGCTCTAAGTATACAACCGGATCGTTATCACGAATTGATGAAATTAAAAGACCTTTTGCATCGTATGGAGTTGAAGGAATTACAACTTTTAAACCAGGTTGAGATGCTACGATACCTTCTAAGCTATCAGCGTGAAGTTCTGGTGTATGAACGCCTCCACCGAATGGTGAACGGAATGTAATTGGTGCATTCCAGCGACCGCCAGAACGGTAGCGCATACGTGCAGCTTGACCTGATACAGAATCAAGTACTTCGTATACGAAACCAAAGAATTGAATTTCAGGAACCGGACGGAAACCTTGAGTCGATAGACCCACAGCAAGACCACCGATACCAGATTCAGCTAATGGCGTATCGAATACGCGATCTTCGCCGAATTCTTGTTGAAGACCTTCAGTCGCACGGAATACTCCACCGTTTACGCCAACGTCTTCACCAAAAACTAATACGTTTTCGTCGTTTTTCATTTCTGTGCGTAACGCATCAGTAATCGCTTGAATCATTGTCATTTGCGCCATGGCTTACTTCGACTCCTTCTCTTTGTAGATTTCATATTGCTCTTGTAAGTTTGAAGGCATAGTTTCGTACATGATTTCCATTAAATCTGTAACTTTTTGTTTTGGATAATCGTCAGCCTTCTTAATAGCTTGTTTGATATCTTCTTTAGCTTGCTCGATTACTTTGTTTTCTTCTTCTTCATTCCAGATGCCTTTAGCTTCTAAGAATTTACGGAAGCGAACAAGTGGATCTTTCTTTTCCCACTCAGTGTCAAGTTCAGCTGTACGATAACGAGTTGGATCGTCACCAGCCATTGTATGTGGACCATAACGGTAAGTTAATGTTTCAATTAAAGTTGGACCTTCACCGTTTACTGCACGCTCACGAGCTTCGCTTACTGCAACGTATACTGCTAGTGCATCCATACCGTCTACTTGAACGCCTGGGATACCAACAGCCGCTGCTTTTTGAGCGATTGTACGTGCTGCAGATTGCTTTTCAACTGGTGTTGAAATTGCAAAGCGGTTGTTTTGTACAACAAAGATTGCCGGAGCTTTGAATGCACCTGCGAAGTTCATACCTTCGTAGAAGTCACCTTGTGAAGCTCCGCCGTCACCTGTATAAGTGATCGCTACTGCTTTTTTACCGCGCTTTTTAAGACCTAGTGCCACACCAGCAGTTTGCACGATTTGTGCACCGATGATGATTTGTGGAGAAAGTATATCTACACCTTCTGGCGCTTGGTTACCGTGGAAATGACCACGAGAGAATAAGAACGCTTGATATAGTGGAAGACCATGCCAAATTAACTGAGGCACATCACGGTACCCAGGTAAAATGAAGTCTTCTTTTTCTAATGCGAAATGTGAAGCGATTTGAGAAGCTTCTTGCCCAGCAGTTGGTGCATAGAAACCTAAACGACCTTGACGGTTCAATGAAATTGAACGTTGATCAAGAATACGAGTGTATACCATGCGAGTCATTAACTCTTTTAATTTTTCGTCAGATAAATCTGGCAACGCTGATTTATTTACTACTTCGCCCTCTTCATTAAGAATTTGGAACGTTTGGTACTGCTCAGCGATTTTATCAAGTTGCTTTGATACATCAATAATAGCCTTTTTAGTTTTAGCAGCCATCTAAGTCACCTCTTCCTTTCATTTAAGCCGTATAAATTCATTTTACTAATCAAACAAACATACACGCTTTTAGAATGTCCCAAATGGACAAGTAAAAGTCATATTTTGTCGAGTAGCTTTTTGAATTCGCTAATCCTTAACATTTCTATGTATTCCCCAGCGAATTCTGTGCAAACATTTACGTAAAAGGAAAGTTTAAGCGAAACGAACGTTTCGTTAAACTGTATTAATTATTTTGCAAAAATGATTAATACAACACTTACTACGCTACCTAGTTTACAATACACTAAAACAGTTCGTCAATGCATTTACATCAAGAAATTACGCTTTTTTAGTTTGTGAAATAAAACACATAAAAAAGACATGCTGTACTATTACACAGATGTAAACTGTATTATATGTTTTATAATAACCTTTTCTTTTTTTACGTCTGCACATCTCCTATCTTGCCACAAATAAACGATTTTTTAAAACAATAACCTTTTGTAATTTTTACTTGAATCATGTCGAAACTCTTTCTTTATTTCAGAAAACCTTCCTTTTCAGCCAAAAAAAAAGACCTGTAAACTTCACAGGCCTTCTTATTTATCCTCGCTATTTTTCACCTTTAACTTCGTTTTGTTATAAAAATCCTCTTTGGCTTTGTTATAGTCAGCTGTTAATGTGTTAAACGCTTCTTTTTTCTTTTCAACTTCTTTATAAGTAGCATTGATCGAAGCGATTTGTGTTTCAAGATTCTCTAATTTCACATTGTCTTTTTCAAAGAGCGTATATAGCTGACGATCTAATTCAATGGAATGAAGATAGGCATCATGTAAGGACTGGTAAGCCTTATAACGCTTCTTCATTAACGAAGATAGTTCAAGCGCCTCTTCTTTTGCTTTGCCATCCTCTAGTTTTTGGATCTTCGGCTCTGTCGCTTCAAATTGTTTTTGCGAAGCGCTGATGCTTTTTTCTTCTTTTTGTAATTTACTTTCACGCTCATCTAATAACTGCTGCGCTTTTTGTGCTTTATTTTTTATTTTCTTTTTATCTTTAATCCCTAGCTCAATAATTTGGTCGTATATCGCATTTTCTTGCTGTTCTAAATCAGCTAACGGTTTTTGCTGATCAGCAAATTGCTTTTCTTGTGCTACCACTTTTTCTAATCCATTATATACCTCAAGCTCAGGCGATGAGCCCTCTGCACATCCTGCTAGTGACATAGCAGCAATGCCGATAACTATATATCTTCCGACGCACTTCATATCTGGTAAATCCTCCCTTATTCATGGGTCATTATACAATTTTTGTAGGAAATTAGCAATTTATCTACACCCTTTTTCCACCTTTTAATATATTATACTAACCCAATCGTGAAAAAAAGGGAGTTTATTACTTTTTACCTTGGGATTGATAACTACGGGAGGTTACATTATGTTGGGTTATGGTGGATATGGCTGTGGCGGTTCTAATAAAGGTTTCGTGTTATTAATCGTACTGTTCATTTTATTAGTTATTATCGGCTGCAGCTGTGGCGGCTGGTAATTATACAATAAAAGCGGCTAACAGTCGCTTTTATTTTTTCTTATGCATGTTTTTCCATATGTTTGATACATATAATTAGTAGAAACATTTATGTGGTCAAGGTCGAGGTAATGACTTTTTTATACGGATTTGGTACACTTTATACCTATAAAATAGCCTAGGGAGATGTGAAAGTTGATTACAATGAACGATATTATTCAAGACGGACACCCAACGCTGCGAGAAGTAGCAAAAGAAGTACCGTTACCTGCTTCTGAAGAAGACAAAAAGATTTTACATAGCTTATTAGAATATGTAAAAAACAGCCAAGATCCTGAAATTGCTGCTAAATATGGACTGCGATCTGGTATCGGGCTTGCCGCTCCTCAAATTAATGTATCAAAACGAATGATTGGGGTACACGTTACGGATGAAAAAGGCAAGCTATACAGCTATGCATTATTTAACCCTAAGATCATTAGCCACTCAGTTGAAAAGACCTACCTTACAGGCGGTGAAGGCTGCTTGTCTGTCGATCAAGATATCCCAGGATTTGTTCCTCGATATGCACGTATCACAGTAAAAGGCACAACGCTTGAAGGCGAAGAAGTGAAAATTCGTTTGAAAGGTCTTCCTGCTGTTGTCTTTCAGCACGAAATAGATCATTTAGACGGAATTATGTTTTATGATTACATTAATAAAGAAAATCCATTTCAAGAACCTGAAAATGCTTTTCCATATGAACGCTGAAAAACGCGAGCTAGAGCTCGCGTTTTTCTTACTTTAATAATCCTACTAGCTCTAATCCGTGGAGAATACCATCTTCTGCTACATCTTTTGTAACAAGATTAGCAACTTCTTTCACGACTTCTTCCGCATTTCCCATCGCTACGCCATTTCCCACAAATTCCAGCATTTCGATATCGTTTAAGCCGTCTCCGAATGCATATACATCTTTTTTGTCAAAGCCAAGCTTTTCAATCATGGTCTCAATTCCTCGCGCTTTTGATCCACCTTTTGGCAAAACATCAGTTGAAAATTCATGCCAGCGAATAAAGTCAAATTTCTTAAATTTTTCTTCATAAGGAGCTTCTTCTCCCGCTGTACAGAATAAGAGGGATTGATAAATTTCACGCCCTTTGAAATAAGTAGGATCGTGGTGAGGGTGGGTAAATCCAATTTTCAGCGTGCTGATGCTGGATTCGATATAGTCATGAAACTCAATGTTTGATTTCATATCTTCATGATCCATGTATACGACAGGGTGATCATGCTCAACAGCAAAAGCCGTTAAATCTTGAAGCTCTTCTTTATTTAACGGGTTTTTGTAAAGAACTTCTCCATTTAAAACGATATACTGACCATTAAAGCTAATATATGTTTGAATATCCAACTCTTCACGCAGATCTTTAAACATGAAAGGAGCCCTTCCAGTTGCAATTGCCACTTCATGCCCCTGCTCTTTTAACAGCTGGACAGCTTTTTTTGTAGAAGCAGGCAGTTTTTTATCATGATCCAATAACGTTCCATCAATATCAAAAAAAATAATCTTTTGTTCCACGTTTATCACCTTATTTTTTATAATTTTTTATCTCTTTGTTAAGCCTTTCCAATTATATCAAACAAGCGCTGGTTTCTCTATAAATGGGCGGTCCTATTTACATTATTTCCATATTTAACCACGAGAAACCTCTCCCTTTTCATCATATAATAAAAGTACAGAGAGAGACAGGCAGGTATTGCAAAAAACAAAGGAGCTGAAAAATCATGTTAAAAGATTTTCGAAAAAGGCTGCTAAAACGCTGGAATGAATTATTGCGTAAAAAAACGATGGCATAATCGATTTTTTTAGGGCTTTCTGTTGTAAAATTTGCAGAGTGTGTGTCTGCATCGTACAATGGAATAGCCCTTATTTTTTATACGCCCGGAAAATATAGTCTTGTATCCGTTTCCTATTAATATTATTCTATAATTAATTGACTTGTTATATTTAGATGACTAAAATGTAGTGAAAGCAAGTTTCTTTAGAAAATACATGAAATACATACACATTTTATAATATAATAAAATAAGTTATTTGAATTTCGGAATTAAGGAGAGATTTTTGTTATGATTTTTAAAGTTTATTTTCAAGAAAAAATGAATGAAGTAGCTGTACGTGAAAATACAAAAACAGTGTATGTGAACGCAGATTCTGAGCGTGACGTTCGTAAAAAGTTAAAAGCGCGTTCAATTAATATTGAGTTTGTTCAAGCAGTGACTGGAGACTATCTAGAATATGAACAACAGCATGAAGATTTTAAAGTATTGGAGATATGATGAAAATGAAATTTGTAAAAAATAATCAAACGGCAGTTTTCGCCCTGGGTGGACTAGGTGAAATCGGTAAAAATACGTATGCCGTACAGTTTCAAGATGAAATTATTCTTATTGATGCAGGAATTAAATTCCCTGAAGATGAGCTTTTAGGAATTGACTACGTTATTCCTGACTACAGTTATTTAGTAAAAAATGCAGATAAAATCCGTGGCCTTTTCGTTACACATGGTCATGAAGATCACATCGGCGGAATTCCTTACTTATTAAGAGAATTAAACATTCCTATTTATGCAGGGAAATTAGCCCTTGGACTTCTTCGCAACAAATTAGACGAGCATGGGTTGCTTCGTACAGCTCAGCTTCATGAAATTACTGAAGATGACGTAATTAAATTCCGTAAAACATCGGTAACGTTCTTCCGCACAACTCACAGTATTCCTGATTCTTACGGAATTGTGGTAAAAACACCAAACGGACAAATCGTACATACAGGAGATTTCAAGTTTGATTTTACACCAGTGGGCGAACCGGCTAACTTAACAAAAATGGCTGAAATCGGCAAAGAAGGCGTTCTATGCTTGCTTTCAGACAGTACAAACAGTGAAATTCCTAACTTTACGATGTCTGAGCGCCGCGTAGGTGACAGCATTCATGACATTTTCCGTAAAGTAGACGGCCGTATTATTTTTGCAACGTTTGCTTCAAATATTCACCGCTTACAGCAAGTAGTGGAAGCAGCCGTATTGCATAACCGTAAAGTTGCTGTATTCGGACGCAGTATGGAAGCAGCTATTGAGATTGGCCAACAGCTTGGATATATTTCATGTCCAAAAGATACGTTCATTGAGCCTTCTCAAATTAACCGAATTCCAGCTAACCGCGTGACTATTTTATGTACAGGCAGCCAAGGTGAACCGATGGCAGCGCTATCTAGAATTGCAAACGGTACTCACCGCCAAATTCAAATTATCCCTGGAGATACGGTTGTATTCTCATCTTCACCTATTCCAGGAAATACAGTAAGTGTTAGCAAAACAATTGATATGCTATTCCGTGCAGGAGCAGAGGTTATTCACGGTGCTCTAAACGATATCCATACTTCTGGACACGGCGGACAGGAAGAACAAAAATTAATGCTTCGTTTGATGAAACCAAAATACTTTATGCCAATTCACGGTGAGTATCGCATGCAGAAGATGCACATCAAACTTGCAACAGACTGTGGAGTTCCTGAAGAAAACTGCTTCATTATGGATAATGGAGAAGTGCTAGCTTTAAGCGACAGCGAAGCTTCAGTAGCTGGCAAAATCCCTTCAGGCTCTGTATATATTGACGGAAGCGGAATTGGTGACATTGGAAATATCGTACTTCGTGACCGCCGCATTTTATCTGAAGAAGGTCTTGTTATTGTGGTTGTAAGCATCAATATGAAAGACTTCAAGATCGCTGCTGGTCCAGACATTATCTCTCGTGGTTTTGTTTATATGCGCGAATCTGGCGACTTAATTAATGATGCACAGTCCCTCATTACAAAACACTTGAACAAAGTGATGGAACGTCGTACGTCACAATGGTCTGAGATTAAAAATGAAATCACAGATACATTGGCTCCATTCCTTTACGAAAAAACAAAGCGCCGTCCAATGATTTTACCAATCATTATGGAGGTTTAATAAAAGAAAAAGAGCAGATGCAATTGCATCTGCTCTTTTTTTATTAAGCACTGGCAAATTTATTTTCGAAGCGGTTGATATCTGCATCTGCTCCAATAACAATCAACACGTCCCCTTCTTGAATCGTTTCGGACGCCTGAGGAGAAACGATGATATCTCGATCACGCTTAATGGCTACAATGTTAATGCCATATTTTGCACGAATGTCTAACTCAATCAGCGTATTGCCAGCCATTCTTTTGCTCGCTACTAATTCGACAATGCTGTGTTCTTCAGATAGCTCTAAATAATCTAGCACGCTGTTTGAAATCATGTTATTGGCAATTCTTCGGCCCATATCTCGTTCGGGATGCACGATAAAATTAGCGCCAATTTTTGATAATACTTTGGCATGATAATCATTTTGCGCTTTTACCGTTATTTTTTCAACGCCCAGCTCTTTTAAAATAAGGGTCGTCAAAATACTTGCCTGAATATTGTCACCAATAGCTACGATAACATGATCAAAATTACGAATTCCTAAACTTTTTAGAACCCCTTCATCCATTGAATCGCCTACTACTGCATGCGAAGCAACGTTAGCATACTCATTTACCTTTTCTTCATCAATATCAATCGCCAGAACTTCCATTCCTTGATCGCTTAATGTTTTACAAATACTTCCTCCGAATCTACCTAATCCGATGACTGCAAATTCTTTTTTCATTTGAATTCCTCCATTATGTACAGGAAAAAATCTGAACTACCGTTATTTTACCACAATTCTTTTGTATCAACCTCATTTTCCCGTTAACACTTATATCTCTTTACTATTTCTCACACTCATAGAAAAACAGAAGGATGAGCTCCCTCTGTTTTTTTAAGCTGTAGCATGGGTTTGAACAAGGTCATAATATACGCCTTTTTGCTGCATTAGTTCCCCGTGATTCCCTGTTTCAATAATGCTTCCGTGATCTAATACAATGATGTTATCTGCCTCTCGTATAGTAGATAACCGATGAGCAATCATGATGGCAGTTCTGTTTTTTAACAGCGTTTTAAGCGCCTGTTGAATCTTCACTTCTGTTTCTGTATCGATGCTTGCTGTCGCTTCATCTAAAATGATAATACGAGGATTAGCCAACAGCGTTCGAGCAAATGAAATCAATTGACGCTCTCCCACGGATAAGACATTTCCTCGCTCTTCTACTTCCGTATCATAGCCTTTTTTCAGACGCTTTATAAAATCTGCAGCCCCTACCGCTTCCGCGGCCTTAATCACTTCATCATCAGTAGCATCCGGTTTTCCAAACCGAATGTTTTCCATAATAGTTCCTGAAAAAATAAAGGTTTCTTGCAGCACAATACTAATTTGCGCTCGTAAACTCGCTAACGTAATATCTTGAATAGGCATATTATCAATTAAAATCTGCCCTTCGTTCACATCATAAAAACGTGTGATTAAATTAGCAATGGACGTTTTTCCGGATCCAGTATGCCCCACTAAAGCAACCGTCTGGCCTTCTTTTATGTCAATTGATACGTTGTTTAAAGCTTTCCGCTTCCCATCATAGGAAAATGAGACGTGCTTGAACTCAACTTTTCCTTTCATATCCTCTAAAGACGTAGCGGTTTCCAAATCTGCGACGATAGGTTTTTCATCTAGAAATTCAAAAATACGTTCGGATGAAGCCATTCCCATTAATAATTGATTATACACTTGCCCTAAACGAGAAATCGGTTCCCAAAACATTCCAAGATAAAAAGCAAATGATACAAAAATACCAATTGTTAGCCGTTCATCTTGAATAAGTACAGCACCGAACCAAATTAAAATAGCCGTTCCGACAGCATTTGTGAGTTCTACAAACGGTCGAAACATGGCATTTTTTCGAGTAGCTTGCCTCCAGCTCTCGTAATTTTCACTGTTTATGCGCTCAAAAAACAGCATATTTTCTTGTTCTTGAGCAAATGATTGAGTGACGCGAATGCCTTGAATACTCTCATT
The DNA here is from genome assembly GCF_056395685.1 of Priestia sp. 10L35. Taxonomy (NCBI): domain Bacteria; kingdom Bacillati; phylum Bacillota; class Bacilli; order Caryophanales; family Bacillaceae; genus Priestia; species Priestia sp. 10L35. The sequence continues at coordinate 225,876 of NZ_JBFTKA010000004.1, forward strand.
TAAATGTGAATTTAATACTGACTGCTTCATACGAACAACTTGCCACGACCGACGAATTCTTCTTCTCAGCTTTGTGGAAATCAAAAACATAACCGGTAAAATGATTAAAACAGCACATGTCAAAGCAGGACTGAGAGAAAATAATATAACTACAATCCCCACTAACAATAAGAGATCCATAAACAGGTTAACTACCCCGTTGGTAAATAAATCTTGAAGAGAGTTAATATCATTCATGATCCTTACAAGAATAGAGCCTCCTGAACGCGTATCAAAAAACCGGTGCGACAGCCCTTGAATATGCGTAAATAAATGTTTTCTTAAATCATATATAACGTGCTGCCCGAGTTGGTTCATCCATTTAATTCGAAAGATATTCGAAATATAAGATAGTACATACAAGCTAAAGATTATGAAAACTAACTGCATGAGCAGCGTGCTATTTTTATCTTTTACAGCATGATCAAGCGTATATACACCTATCAAAATAGGAATAGCGAGTCTAATGACCGTTGTGATAATGACCATAAGAAACGAGAAAAGAAGCAAGTTTTTTCGATATGGATGAAGATAACGAAACAAGCGGGCCATTTGCTTCCAGTTAAACATCTTATCAATGATTTGATCTGTTTGATAATAAAAGCGCTCTCGCACAACTTTATTTTTTTCGGCTTCCATTCTATTCCTCCCTTGTTATACGTTCATCACTGACGTATTGCTTTCATATTGAATGTCATAAATATTTTTATAAATCCCTTCCTTTTGAATGAGCGTTTTATGGCTTCCTCTCTCTTTTATTTGACCTTCATACAAGACTAAGATTTCATCGGCATGTCGCAAAGAAGAAAGGCGGTGTGCGATAATAAACGTAGTACGATTTTTCATCACTTCTTTTAAAGCCAATTGAATTTCTCTTTCTGTTTTCATATCAACAGCACTCGTGGCATCATCTAATACTAAGATGCTAGGGTTTAAGATAAGCGCTCGTGCAATCGCGATGCGCTGCTTTTGTCCGCCTGATAACCCCAGTCCTCTCTCTCCCAGCATCGTGTCATACCCATCCGGAAGCTCCATAATAAAGTCATGCGCCTGCGCTCGTTTTGCAGCATCAATAATGTCTTCTCTAGAAATACCCGGCACACCATAGGAAATGTTGGTTCCTATACTGCTTGAGAACAAAAAGGTTTCTTGAAGTACAAAACCAATTTCTTTCCGAAGAACGGAGAGCGGATACTCTTTAATCGGACGATGGTTAACTAAGATTTGTCCTGAAGTCGGTTCGTAAAACCTCGTGAGCAGCTGGGTTAAGCTTGTTTTTCCGGCTCCAGTTGCTCCGATTAAACCTACTACTTTTCCTTTAGAAGCAGAAAAAGATATGTTCTCAAGCGACTTTTTTTCTTCGTTTGGATAGGATAAGCTAACATGTTGAAACTCGACCGTTCCATTAATAGAGAAACTTCCGGCATGCTCATGGACTTTTTCTTCTTCTTCTAAAATTTCCAGCAGCCTTTCACCTGAAGCTTTAGACTGTGAAAACATATTGATAACAAACCCTAAATTCATAATAGGCCACATTAAATAAGAGGTTAAGCTAAAGAAAGCAACAAGCTCTCCCGGACGTACACTTCCGTTCATAACAAGCGCTCCTCCGTACGCAAGGAGACCAACAATAGATAAGTTTCCTATAAACTCCATTAAGGGGAAATAAGTTGCCCACACATTCGCGGTTTCAATGTTTCGATTTTTATAAACTCCGTTGGAGTCGTTAAATTTAGATGTTTGAAATTTTTCTCTTGATAATGACTTGACCGTTTGTATACCGCTTATATTTTCTTGGACATTTGTATTGAGCTCCCCAAACGATTGGCGAATTAAGCGAAACGCTGGATGAACGCGTTTATCAAAACGATAAACAGCTACCCCTAAAAAAGGCAGCAGACAGATTGTGACAAGAGTTAGTGAAATAGAGTAATAGAACATAACGGAAAAGCTGGCAATAAGTAAAATAACGAAGCGAATTAATTCTGAGAAGCCAAAAGATAGAAAAAAACGAAATCCTTCTACATCAGCTGTCAACCTGGACATCAAGTCCCCTGTTTTAGCATTGTCATAGTAAGAAAACGGTAAATACTGAAGTTTGCGGTAAAGTTTATTGCGAAGAGTATACACGGACTTAATTCCAAATAAGTCGCCGTAATATTGCTGAATATATGTAAAGATTCCTTTGACAATCATTAGCCCAATAAAAATAAATGCTACATTATCGACTAGCTGATATTGTTTTCCTAACACAATATGATCAATCGTATATTGCAGCACAATAGGGTAAATCACAGTGATGGAGGTTACAAACAACAAGCAAATAGCAGAATAAAAAAAGTACATTCGGTACGGTAAATAAAAATCTTTTAGTTTTTTAAACGTTTCCATATACCCCGTCCTTCCTTTAGCTAAAATGCGGCACACATATTTAAATATATCGGTTCCCGAAATAATTTACCATAATTTTTAGATATTTTTTCAAAAAAAGGTAAATAGTCATAAAAAAGAGGGTGGGATATAACTAAATGAATTCAATATAAAGACGAACAAATGGAATACATGAGTTGAACTGCTAGAAAGATCTACACTGACGAAATTATTCACCATAACAAAAAAATGAACCACTAATCAAACATGTTGATCAATGGTTCATTTTTCGATTCGTCTAAAATACGTTTGTTCCAGCCTCTTTTTTTATTGTTTTTCTACTGCATGTCCGCCGAACTCATTGCGAAGAGCGGCAACTACTTTACCTGTAAACGTATCGTCTTCAAGTGAGCGATAGCGCATCATTAACGATAGAGCAATAACTGGCGTTGGCACTTGTAAATCTAGAGCGGATTCAACCGTCCATTTTCCTTCACCGGAAGAATGCATAACTCCTTTAATACTGTCAAGTTTTGCATCTTTTGAAAATGCACGTTCCATTAATTCGATTAACCATGAGCGAATAACAGAGCCATTATTCCATACGCGGGCTACAGCTTCATAGTCATAGTCAAATTCACTTTTCTCTAACACATCAAAACCTTCAGCAATTGCTTGCATCATGCCGTACTCAATTCCGTTATGAACCATTTTCAAGAAGTGGCCGCTTCCTGCTACACCTGAATAGAGATAGCCGTTTTCTACGTTAATGTCGCGGAAAATAGGTTCGATTGTAGCAAATGCTTCTTTATCTCCCCCAATCATCATACAAGCACCGTTTCGGGCACCTTCCATTCCGCCGCTTGTTCCAACATCAAAGTAGTGAATTCCTTTTTCAGCAGAAGCTGCAGCACGTCGTACAGAATCTTTATACTTGGAATTACCGCCTTCAATAATCATATCTCCTTCTTCAAGCAGTTCTTGGAGCTCAGAAATTACTTTTTCTGTGAGCTCTCCAGCCGGAACCATGACCCAAGCAATGCGTGGTTTTTCTAATTTGCTCACTAATTCTTTAATGGAAGAAGCGCCTTCTGCTCCCTTTTCTGATACTTTCTGTACGGCTTCGTTGTTCACATCGAATGCTACTACAGAATGGTTATGATCTAGTAAATTCAATACTAAGTTTGCTCCCATTTTCCCTAAGCCAATCATACCTAATTTCATATGTAAATTACCTCCAATAGTAAGTTTCGTATCATGTTGTTAGTGTTAGTATGGTGTAAACTCACAAGAAAAAATCCACATTTTTATATTTCCTTTATCAGTTACTTCCTACACACAAAAAAGAAAAACATTCGATGCAAGTTCTACTAAGCATCGAATGCTTTTCACCTGTTACAACTGCCTGTATTTATTCGTTCTCGCCTAATACACGATTCACGCGCTTTTCAAGCATTTTCATACCGCTTCCACCAGCTTGGAAGTGGCGTAGCTGACCTGTTTTGTCAAATACATAATATGCCGGTACATATTGATTTTCAAATGCATCCGTTAATTTATGCTCACTGTCTACAAAAATTGGCTGCGTAATATCATGTTCTGCTGCTACTTCTTTAATTTTTGATAAGTCTAAATCATCTTCAGAGCGCGGCATATGAACTGCTACTACGTTTAATTGATCTTTGTATTGGTCGCGAAATTCATTTACTTGAGGCATTGCTTCTTTACATAAATGACAGCTTACTGACCAAAAATGAATAAGCGTTGGCTTTTCGCCGATTAGCTGCTCTTTTGTAACCTCTCCGTTTAACCATTCTGTAGCGCCCGTTAACTCAGGCATTGGCTGACGTAATTTCATGAATAAAAGCCTCCCTTATTTTCACTATTATTGACTATATGTTCTTTATTATCCGATGAAAAAAAGGCCTAACGTGGACGTTAGACCTTTTAAACGTTGTGCTTACGCGTTTAAAGTAGCTTGACCTGGTTTCCAGTTAGCTGGGCAAAGTCCGCCAGTTTGTAACGCTTGAAGAACACGTAAAGTTTCATCAACGTCACGGCCAATATTGTTGTGGTTTACAACTGAATATTGTAATTCGCCTTCTGGGCTGATGATGAATAAACCGCGAAGTGCTACACCTTCTTCTTCAATTAAAACGCCGTACTCACGAGAAACAACGTGATTTGTATCAGCTGCTAATGGATATTTAAGATCACCTAAACCATTATCTTTACGATCAGTGTTGATCCAAGCTAAGTGTGTATGGATTGTGTCTGTAGAAACACCGATTACTTCTGCGTCAAGATCTTCAAACTCATCATAACGGTCAGAAAGTGCAGTGATTTCTGTTGGACATACAAATGTAAAGTCCATTGGATAGAAGAATAATACTGTCCATTTGTCATTTTTAATATTTTCTTCTAAGCTAACTTTACCGAATTCTTTGTTTGATAATACAGCTTCCATTTCAAAGCGTGGAGCTTGTTTACCTACCATACGTTCTGGCATACATGATCCCTCCAAATAATTATTAAATGAGAAAATGTATAAAACATTCTCACTTATGTACTGTTATAACGGTTTTCATTATAATGGATATTGTTTTTTTAGTCAATATTAATTAAGAATGAATTTAAACAACATCTTATAATGGTAACATAGTTGTTATGCCCGCCTTTCGGGCAAATTAAACCCTGACTTCAGCAAAAAAATGCTATAAAAGGGTTGCATTTATTTACCTTCTCAGTTTAGCATGTCTAATATCGGGAATAAACAAATGTGCTCATACTCTTACAAAATCTTTTCCACAGAATACATTCCCACTTATTAATATTGAAACAGAACATAGGAAGGATGAACAACGAATGTTTAAGATGCAAGATATCAACTGGGAACAGCTTCTTACCAATGCTGGAGTTATTGTGTTAAAACTTATTGCCATCACCATTGTATTTTTACTTGTACGAGCAATTGGTAAAAAAGTTATTGAGCGTTCCTTTGAAAAAATGAGTGAGCGCGAAAATACTACGCGCGGACGCATGCTCACACTCAAAAGTTTAACCGTTAATGTGTTTTCATATGTACTTATTTTTATTTTTGTCGTTATGCTGCTTGAAGCAGTAAATATCCATGCCACAGCTCTATTAGCTGGTGCCGGAGTTGTGGGTCTAGCAATCGGGTTCGGTGCTCAAGGACTGGTTAGCGACGTTGTAACAGGTTTCTTTTTACTTCTTGAAAAACAGCTGGATGTTGACGACTATGTAACAACCGGAAGTTTTTCAGGAATTGTCGAATCAGTAGGTCTTCGCACTACTCAAATTCGCGGATTTGATGGAACTTTGCACTATGTGCCTAACCGTGAAATTACAAGCTTAAGTAATCATTCCCGAGGCAATATGCGCGCGTTGATTGATATTGGCATTTCGTATGATGATGATATTGACAAAGCAATTTCCGTACTAGAAAAAGTATGCGAGCGCGTTGCTGCAACAAATGAAAACATTGTAGAAGGACCAAGCGTGATAGGAGTTCAAGGTTTAGGCGCATCGGACGTTGTGCTTCGTGTAGTTGGCAAAGCTAAAAACGGTGAACAGTGGGGGGTTGAACGTCAGCTTCGCAAAGAATTTAAAGAAACGTTTGACGCAAACGGTATTGATATTCCGTTCCCTCATCAAGTAAATATTGATAAAAAGCAGCCTGAAGATGCCAAGCAGCCTCAGCATGCATAAAAAATAGCCGAAGGATTTATTCCTTCGGCTTTCTTTTATCCTTGTACCTTGCGGCTTTCTTTTATCCTTGTACCTTGTTGCCTACTTGCTGACAAATTTCTTCTGCTGTTAATCCGCTAGCTGTAATAACTGAGCCTTGCGTTACTGCATCAGAAATCCCCATTACGTTTGAATCCTGTCCTGTTACAACACAGCAATCGCACCCTTGTGCATCACTTTCGTTGCGTAATTGTACCACTTCATGTCCGAGCTGCTGAAGTGCAGCCTGTACATCTGTTAAACCGTATTCTACACCAATTCGTGCCATCGTTGCCCACCTCCTCATGGTATTAATTTAGCCATAAGGAAAAATGATTATACGATTTATTGATTGCCTTTATGTTCAAAATATTTTGTAATAAGTGAAATCGCAGTATCTATTGCGCCTTCATGAGGCTGCAGCTTTGCATGATGAAGCCCATATTCAGACTGAACACCAAGCCAAAACATAAATCCAGGAATATCTTTTAGCATATAGCCAAAATCTTCTCCTGTCATTGCTTCTTTGCACTCAATGACATCCACGTCTGTTTGTTCTTTGGCAAATTCCATAAACTCTCGCGTGACTTCATGGTGATTATATACTTGATGATACATACAACCATAATCAATGGCTGTTTCACACTGATACCCTACTTCTACTCCTTTAACAATCGCTTCAATTCGTTCTTTAACACGCGTCATTGATTCAGGAGATAGCGTGCGAATGGTTCCTTCTATGCGAGCTCGCTCCGCAATAATATTTTGAACCGTCCCGCCTTGAATTTTCCCTACTGTAATTACAGCGCTGTCTAGCGGATCAACGTTGCGAGCAACAATAGTTTGAAGCTGTGAAACGAGCTGACATGCAGCAACTACCATATCATTTGTTGTATGTGGATAAGCAGCATGCCCGCCTTTTCCTTTTAAATCAATAAATAGCTCAGACGTGTTAGCAAATAGTAACCCTTCCTTCAGTGCAATCGACCCAACCGGATATTCAGGAGCTACGTGAAGGGCGAAGATGAAATCTGGAAGCCACTCTTTCATGATATCGCTTTGGAGCATCGGCTGTGCTCCTCCTGGACCTTCTTCTGCAGGTTGAAAGATGAACAGTACATTATCTTTAATTTCATGCTGAGCAAAGTAAGTCAGTACACCTAGCCCAATGGCCATATGCATATCATGTCCGCAGGCATGCATGAGTCCTTCATGCTGTGATTGAAAAGAATAATTCGTTTCTTCCGTGATAGGAAGACCGTCAATATCTGCTCGGTAGCCTATTGTTTTAGTTGGGTTTGTACCATGTACTTTAACAAAGAGTCCTGTTTTCCACGTCTTTACTTCTAAGCGCTCTTGCGGAAGAGTGTTAATATAATCAAGCAAAAAACGCTGTGTTTTCACCTCTTGAAACCCTAATTCAGGAATTTTATGTAGCTCTCTTCTTATTTTCACAAATTCATTTTCAGCCATGTGTATGTCCTCCTCACGAAATAAAGAAGAAAGCGTGGTTGCCCACGCTTCCAACTTGTCCATATGATACGTTTAAGGATTCAGTATCCCAATCGCTAAATATTAATTCAGCAAAGAAAAAGCGTAAACTGATCGTTTTTCTTATTCTTCGTTTAATTGACGCAATTCTTGCTTGATTTCTGTTTTAGACTTTGTTTTTTCGTCAATTTCTTTAATAACGCGAGCCGGCGTACCTGCTACTACTGTGTAAGGAGCTACATCTTCTACCACAATTGCACCTGCAGCAACTACGGCACCTTTACCTACTGTTACACCTTCAAGAACAACAGCATTAGCACCGATTACCACATCATCTTCTACTACAACTGGTTTTGCAGAAGGTGGCTCAATAACACCAGCTAATACAGAACCTGCGCCGATATGACAGTTTTTACCTACTGTTGCACGACCACCAAGTACTACGTTCATGTCGATCATTGTTCCTTCACCGATTACGGAACCGATGTTAATAGATGCACCCATCATAATAACAGCGTTGTCTCCGATTTCAACTTGATCGCGAATAATAGCGCCTGGCTCAATACGAGCTTTAATTCCTTTCATATCTAATAAAGGAATCGCAGAGTTGCGGCGATCATTTTCAATTACGTAGTCTTCAATTTTTCCTTCGTTTGCTTCAATAGCAGCTTTGATTTCTTTCCATTCACCAAATACTACACCTGTGTTGCCCGTTACGAATGTTTTAGAAGATGAACCAAAGTCAATTCCTTCTACTTCACCTTTTACGTAAACTTTTACCGGTGTTGATTTTGTGCTGTTTTGAATAAATGAGATAATCTCATTAGCATCCATCATTTTCATTATGTATTCCTCCTAAGTAAGCAATGTCTCATTTAATGTAACAAAATGCTTTCACAATGACAAGCATCATTATCGTTTTAATAAAAAGATAACGATTGCAAATAAAAAAAGCGAGCATCTAGGCTCGCTTTAAACCGTTTCTCTTACATATTCACGTACAATATCAACAAATGCTCGAACTTGCTTCAGTTTAAACGCTGATTCGTATCCAACTAAAGAAGTGTCTCGCGTAATTGGCTCTCCATTTGCTTTCAGAAGCGGCGTCCGGTGAATATGGCTTCCAGCTTCTTTAATAGCAATCGATGGTAAAATAGCGAAGCCAAGACCATTTAAAGCCATTTGCTTACACGTCTCAATCTGATCCACTACAATCGTACGCTTCGGTGTAGTATGAAACTCTCGATGCCACCATTCTAAAATTTCTTGATAATACGTTGAGTCACTTTTAAATTGAATAAATGGTCGATGAGTATTTACTACTTCTGCTGCCCTTTCAATTTCTGAATCGACTAGGTAAAGAGGATCTGTAAACAAATGTTCTTTGACACCTTTCCAATCCGGATTTCCGCGTATGATTCCAATATGTACCTCATCTTCGTACAGATAGCGAAGCATTTCACTGCTCCAGCCGGTTACAAGAGAGATTTTAGCATGTGGGTAACGATCCATATAGCGTTTTAACACCGCCGGCAGCCAGTGCTGTCCAATAATCGAAGCCACCGCTAATTTGAGTGTACCATATACCTCATTATCTAAATGATGCAAGTCCTCACGAACCCGATCTTCTTTTTCTACCACTTCTTTTGCAAATTGAACAATCTTTTCTCCAGCAGGCGTTAATGACAGTCCTTTTTGCGAACGAATGAAGATTTGTGTATCCCATGCTTTTTCAATGGTTTGCAGCCTCTGTGATAAAGCTGGTTGCGATACAAATAATCTCTCTGCAGCTTTTCTCATATTTAATTCTTGAGCTAATACAACGAGCATTCGACATTCTATTAATTGCATTCAGTTATTCCTTTCAAGCCTCTTTTTACTTTCATTTTACCTTTATCATATAAGAAAAAAACGGAGAAAGATAGGCTGAAACACGATTTCTTAAAAAAATTATTGAAATGACTCTTTCGGGAGAATGATGGACTGCCTTCTTAATGACTTTAACAAATTTCTTCGTGTTAAAATCCCTTCAAAAATGCCATCTTCATTCTCTACGCACAAAAAAGGATGGTTAATCATGGCATTTATGACTTTTAATACGGATTTTTTCATGGAGACACGAGGAACATTTTGATTCATAACTTCTTCTACTTTCATGGTTTCTAATCGTTCAAATTCAATGCGCTTTAACCCTAAAATCGAATCTAAAATAAGCGTCATACTCACGAACCCCTGCAGCTGGAACCTTGGATTTAATACGGGAATGGACGTATAGCCAGTCTTTGTTAACACAAGCAAAGCATGTTCTAAATTATTTCCCACTTGGACATGAGCAACTTTATCAGAAGTGACAAGCAAATCTCGAAGTTCAATTTGATTTAACTGATTGTGATCAATATCAATCATTTATACATTCTCCTTCCATTTCTCATAACTTCCACGTGTGTAAAGAGAAAAAGAACAAGCTACAAAATGAAAATAGCTTGCTACGTAAATGCGAACCTTTAAGAGGGAATAGAAGCAGACACACTCGATGTTCTCCCTTATATGTTAAGTCTAGATTTTTTTAAAACAAGTGTCAACGAAAGTTCATAATTATCTGAATTTTTTATTTTGATTTTTTTACAGCATTCGACCCGTTCCTTCTATTTATCAGAAAATCCGCTATCACTTTGTCGATATTTCTCGGGAAAATAGGGCGGAAGCCACCGCAAAAACTCCATACGCAGTAACAAAAAAATACCGCAAAGTATAAAATCCTTTGCGGCATTCGTTTTGCTTTATCCCTTAATGAATAAGTTCAAAAATTTCAATTGCAATCATATCAACGTTATCAAATTGATAAACGGCTGGCTTTTCACCATCTTGATATACTTCAAGTTCGTATGTTTCAGTTTTTGCATGATATTTCACGCTGCAAATTCTTTTTCCCTCTACTTCGAAGAAGCGTTGTGGCGCTTCACTTCCACTTGCTTGCTCACGGAGATTCACAAGACGAGTTAAAATACCTTGTAATTGTGACATATAATCTCTCCTTTCACCTATTACATCATTACGCATTCGACTTTTCTACAATATCAATTCAAATAAATACGTTATCTAAACTAATACTTAAAAGACACCATTTCACTATATGCCACATACTAAAAAAACACAAGTACTTTACGTGATTTTTCATAAGAAAATGCCTTATTATAGCGATATATGTCGTTTTTTATTATAATAACATAGCGATATACTATGTATCATACAAAACTTCATTCTACTTTAACACCATTCATTTTAATATAGGGAGGTGCTTTCATTGAGATCTATAGAGTTGTACACACAACCAGCTTGCCCACCTTGCGAAATTGTTAAACAGTTTTTACAGCATCATCACGTTTCCTATAAAGAATTTGACGTATCTAAAGATGCTTCTGCTCGAAAACGAATGACTACTGAGTTAGAGTCTTATTCCACTCCGACCATTCGTATTGACCAGGAAATTATCAGAGGATTTGACCTTCAAGCGCTTGAGAAGCTTCTTAACATCGGGTAACAGAAACACTCAAAATAAGCTTTCCTCGGCTATTTTGAGTGTTACTTACTATATATAAACTTTTGCACTTTCCATTTCCCTTGTTTTTTTACTAACGTGATCATTTCGTAATGATCTTGGTATTTTACCCGTTCATTATGCACAGCCGGAAAAAATTGATAGACATAAGCTTTGTTTTGGTCGGAATGAAGAGCTACCTTCGTTTGTTCATCAAAAGAAAAGAAAGGGATGTAGTGTGTTAAATATTCAGGTCCCTCTCCGACATACCCTTGAGCTTTTTGTAAGAGAGCCTCATTAAAAAACACAGATGCATACTCATCATCTAAAAACAATTTCAGCTCACGAACAGCGTCTTGATTAGTATGAGCAGACGCAGCTCTTAGCTGAGCCTGATAAGCGTCCTGCAAATTTATAAAGATTTCATGCCTAATCTCTCCTGATACTTCTGCATGAACAGATTTTCCTGAGTACAAGACAATCAGCAAAAAGACAAGTAAGCATATTTTATTCAAATTAAATCAGCTCCTTAACTTCTTTTTTATTAGAATTCCGAAAATTCCCCTGCCTATGCATATCCCTACAACCGACTGTCGTTCTCCTCTAAAAAAACATAAAAAACCGGCAACCACTTTTGCTGGTTGCCGGTTTAACTTCAACTTATTTATTCTCTACAAAACGTCTCTTTCGTATAAAAAAGAATATGAAATATCAAGGAATATATAGTGCATATTATCAATCGGATACGAAAAAGTCCGGATATTCTCACCTGTTTCAATATCATTATACAAATCTGATAATATGCCTTTTTTTTCATAGCTCATTCGAATAATATTCTCAAGGAAATATGGGCGCCAGCTCCAATTTTTCTTTACATATTCAGGTTCAAGAATCCAATCCTCGTTTTTCTTTACATAGTTAGAAGACTTTTGAAATCCGTTTTCATCGCAGATGTAAAGACGAAAACACACGTTGGATAGTTCTTCTGCAATAACAGGCAGCATATCGTCATACGTTTCTAGCTTTCTGCACTTTGTCATTACCTGCTGCATTTTATCTTGAAAGCGTTCTGTCAGCTGGTAAACAGCAAGCAGCTTTTTCTTTTCGTGAGCGATATACATTTCAAAACGTTCCTTTAGTTTATCCTTTAAGATGTTCGGATCGACAAGTTCAGCAGCCGGCTTATGTAAATAATAACCTTGAAAATACCTGCCTCCGTTTCTCCATGCATATTGCAGCTGATAGGAGGCTTCTATATCTTCGTATAGAAGCGTAGCACCCATTTTTCTTGCTAACAGAGATAAAGAATACAATACGTCTTGATACGACTGCGCCATGTCCGTTTGTCTCAGAATATGTAAATCTACTTTTAAGATATCTGGTGAAAGCAACCCAATCCTGTCTAGATTACTACTTTCTTTTCCTATATTATCAATTGCAATCTTAATACCATATGTTTGATAATACTTTAGTAAGTGTTGAAGTGATTCCAAATCTCCACTAAAATTGTGTTCTGTAATTTCGAGAACAATTCGATCAAGCGATAATCCTTTATTTTCGAAAAGTTGCAATAATTCTAGCAAGGATTCTCCATGATCGTTCATTAATAAATTAGGGTTCTGATTAATAAAAATTAAAAATTGTTCTTCCTGGGTCAACATATGCTCGAGCGCTTGTGTTAAAACAGCATAATCAACTTCTATGCGATATTCATCCGGAATCGCATCATCATGAAAGAATGGGCCGAGACTTTCAATTTCCCCTTCATTTTGAAACCTCGCCAACACTTCATAGCCAATTACTCTATGTCCATCTGCACTAAAAATTGCTTGATAATACGGAAGAGTTTTCTCTATGTTTGTTAATACATCTAACGGGTCCACTCAACTCTCCCCTCTCCTTGTTCACTTTACGTTAGTATAATACGAATAGCATAATTTTGCTAGTCCTTCTCGGATTGCTTTGTACTTTTTAGTGCGTATACAAACTTAAAAAGGATGCTGATTTAGCCACTGTCCCCCGTCCATTGTAATGCATTCCCCATTGATATAAGACGCTTCATCGGAGAATAAGAAACTAGCTAATCCTGCTATTTCCTCAGGAGTTCCAAGGCGTCCTAATGGTACAGAATTTAATGTACGCGCTTTCATTTTTTTTGACTCAAATAATTTATCGGCTCCTCCTGTTCGCTCGATCGGCCCTGGTGCAATCGCATTTACCCGTATACCATATTTCTTCCCCCACTCTACTGCGAGCGTGCGCGTCATGGTTAAAACTCCTGACTTGGCACAAGCTGAATGAATAACACCTGCTCCTGCGTTCCAGGCATATGTAGCCACAATGTTTGTAATGGCCCCTTTTGTGCCTTTATTGATCCAATATTTCCCTACTGCAGAACTGCAATAAAATGTACCATTTAATACGATATTAATTACGCTGTTCCATCCGTTAATGGATAAGTCTTCAGCTGCACATATAAAATTGCCTGCAGCATTATTAACTAAAAAATCAATTTGGCCAAATGCCTTGTCCGTTTCTTGAACCATTCGTTCCACATCTTCTGGATTGCGTACATCCATCACCACTGAAAGTACCTGTCCATCAAACGTTTTAATTTCATTTTCTGTCTCTTGTAATCGATCGGCTGATCTACCTGTGATTACCACATGAGCACCTTGTTCTGCAAATCGCTTTGCCATATGTTTTCCCATTCCACTTGAACCGCCAGTAACAATTACGACCTTGTTCTTCAATGTATCTTCCTCCCCAAAACATAAGTGTTTTACAACTATCATTTTACTATTTTTTCTGAATAAAGTGAAATTTTTATCCATTTAACTTAAAAGCAGGCTTCTCGTTGTGATGATAAAAAAAACAATGCTATAATGAAAACTTGAAAACTATAAGGAATAGGTTGATTTTGCATGAAAAAGACGTATACAAGACGATCTTTTTTGAAAGGACTAGCGTCTATTTCGTTAGGGTCTTTGCTCACCACGTCTTTTGGGTATACATATGCCAAATATATTGAGCCTAGACGTCTGCAAATTGTTCGTCATACAATTACTTCTAAAAATATTCCGAAAAGCTTTAACGGAATAAAAATTTTACAATTTAGTGATATTCATCTTGGACTCTCTTATGATTTATTACAACTAGAACAGCTTATGGTGACCATAAATAATTTGAAGCCTACTATTATATTATTTACCGGAGATTTAATGGATGTACCTAATGAATACCCGCATCCAGAAAGAATTCCCCCGATTTTACAGAGGCTTCAGGCTCCTCTTGGAAAATATGCTATATATGGTAACCATGATCACGGAGGATATGGAACAAATATCTATAAACAAGCCATTGAAGACGCAGGATTTAGACTTTTAGTAAATGAAGTTGACACGGTATCCATGGCTGATAAAAGCTACATTCATATTTGTGGACTCGATGATATTATGCTTGGGAATCCACAATATGAAGGAACGCTAGGGCAATTACAGCCGGATATTTTTTCTATTGCTATGATTCATGAACCGGACGTTGCTGTCAAAGCAGCTCCTTTTCCAGTAGATCTTCAGCTCTCCGGCCATAGTCATGGAGGCCAAATTCAAATTCCTTTTTACGGTCCTTTGATTACACCGCCCTTTGGGACGGTTTACCCTGAAGGAATGTACGAAGTTGGAGATTCTAAAATGAAGCTTTATGTGAATAGAGGCTTAGGAACCACTCGCATTCCTTTTCGTTTTTTAGCTACGCCTGAAATTACGCTTTTCACCCTGCAATCAACATAAAAACGCCCTTACGGGGCGTTTTTATGTTGATTGTCTTTTTTTAGCTGATCATGACCGCCTAATTCTAGTCTTACAGAAATAAACCAGGCTCAAAAACTTCCGTTCAGCCATACACTACAAAGACAACTGACAAGGAGGTTAAATTATGTACTATCAATATCCCTATACAGGATATCGTAATATTCCAAATGGTGACGAGCGCTTTTTTGGATTTCCTTTTGTTGCTGGCTTAGCTGGTGGGCTGCTTGGCGGACTAGCTGTTGGCGGTTTTGGAGGCAGACCTGGGTGCTGTCCACCACCTTATCCTTATCCAGTTCCGTTTTACGGCGGTGGATTTCCTGGAGGAGGCTTCCCTGGTGCCGGCTATGGAGGCGGTGCTCCTGTTTATAACACATACTACGGACCTGGATACGGTCCTGTTGGTCCCATCCCTAGATAATAACATGACTAAAAAGCCGAGCACTCGGCTTTTTAGTCATGTTATTCTTGATTGTCGCAAAGAGCATATTGACAAAAAATCTCTTGACTATTAATAGAGAGCTCATGGTCTTTTTTTATGACGTAATGATAATTCCCTTCTTGGTCTTGTTCTCGTGCTTTTACATTATCAGCAAGCATAACTTCAAGCCACTTCCACACTTTTTTTTTCAAATATGTATCCAAGATAGGAAATAAAATTTCTACTCGTTTCACCATATTTCTTGTCATCATATCTGCAGATGAAAAGAAAAACTTTTCCTGTTTATTATGATGAAAATAATAGATTCGGCTATGCTCTAAAAATCGTCCGACAATGCTTCTTACTCTTATATTCTCGCTAACGCCTTGAATTTGAGGGCGCAAGCAGCACGCTCCTCTAACAATGAGTTCGATTGTCACACCAGCTATAGAAGCTTCATATAGCTTCATAATTAAAATTTTATCCGTCAATGAGTTCATTTTCCCAATGATTTTTCCATTGCCATACCGTCTATGATAATGGATTTCCTGATCAATGAGATACAAAAAATCATTTCTTATATCAAATGGTGCAACGGATAAATGATGATATACTAGTTTTTGCGTATAGCCACTTAAGTAATTAAAAAAATTGGCCGCATCTATCCCGATGTTTCGGTTGACAGTAAAAAGACTTATATCCGTATAGATCTTTGCTGTGGCATCGTTGTAATTCCCAGTACCAAGATGAACAAACCGTTTAATATGCTCTCCTTCTCTTCTCACCACGAGCGTAATTTTACCATGCGTTTTTAAATGTGTCATTCCATATATCACGTGACACCCTGCCCGCTCTAGCTCTTTAGCCCATTGCACATTATTCTCTTCATCAAACCTCGCTTTTAGTTCAACTAGTACCGTCACTTGCTTACCTTTTGCAGCCGCTCGTTTTAATGCTTTAATAACGGGAGAATCTCCGCTTACCCTGTATAACGTTTGCTTAATAGCAAGCACATTTTCATCGTCTGCTGCACCGTTAACAAAATCGAGTACCGGCTTAAACGATTCATAAGGATGGTGAAGCAAAATATCTCTTTGAATCATTTGATCGAAAATATTTTGATCCGGGTGTAACTCTGTTGTAAGCTTAGGAATAAAGGCTTTTTCAGCCAACTCTTCATGCGTAGATTTAAGTAATCTATAAAACGAAAATAAACTGGTTAAATCCAGCTGTCCTTCGATCTCATACACATCTTCATCGTCAATTTCAAGTACTGACTCTAAATACGCTAGTACACCCTGATCATATGGACTCTTAATCTCAAGACGAACAGCCGCTCCCCATTTTCGCTTCTGTAACTCTTCTTCAATTTCTTTTAGTAAATCTTGAGCGTCTTCTTCGTGAATAGTCATATCTGCGTTGCGGGTAATTCGAAATTGAGAAACGGAAGAAACGCGATATCCCTTAAACAACTTCTTAATAAAATAGGCAATCACATCCTCTAGCAATACAAATAGACGGGTAGAATCTGATGTGGCTATTTCAATGTAGCGCGTTAGCATCGAAGGTACTTGAACGATAGCTAGCCTTCCTTTTATTTCAGCAATTTGCTGCTCATCATTTAAATTTTCTGAAAGGACGACTGCTAAGTTCAAGCTTTTATTCATCAACATAGGAAACGGCCGGTAGGTATCAATAGCCATAGGAGTTAATACGGGAAAGATTTGCTCGTCAAAATACTGTTCAAGCGTATCTAGATTTGATTTCTCCAACTTTTCAACCGCAATGATTTCCACGCCGTATTTCTGTAATTCGGGAAGAAGTGTATGAATATACGTCTCATACTGCTGCTTGACTAGATCGTGGTTTTGTTTAGAGATAGAAAATAGCTGCTGCTTAGGAGTTAAGCCTGCTTTGTTTTCAGGTTTGCTAAATCCAGCTTTCACTTGATCTTTTAATCCGGCTACCCGAATCATAAAAAACTCATCTAAATTTGAACTGAAAATTCCTAGAAATTTAAACCGCTCAAGCAAAGGGTTTTTCGTATCTACTGCTTCTTCCAGCACCCGCTTGTTAAAAGCCAGCCAGCTCAATTCACGATTATTGTAATAAGCTGAATCAGCCACTTGTATGGTTTGCCTATAAGTGCGATTACTTTCTAACATTAGCCTCACCTTCCAGGATAATGGATTTAATCTAGTTAGCTATACTGAATATTCTAACCGATTCAGCGTTATTCTAAAGCTTAGCAAATTCAAGAACAATATTTTTTTTCACTACTTTTTCTAGATGCTTTTTCTGTTTTTCAGCCTGATATTGTTCAGGACGAAAGTTTTTTGTACATAATAGTTTAATCGTAACTGTGTTTTCATCGCTTTTCATGTCAATATGTTGAATAACATTTCGCTTTGTTGCATGTAAACCGTCAGCTATTTTTAAAACCGCACCGAGCAGCTGGACTTTTTTTTGTTCTTCTTTTGTTAACCACTTTTTAAAAGGAGCAACATATTGCCTAAAAGAAGACTTTCCTTTATATGAAGAAACAAGTGCCAGCTTTAAACGTTCTCTATGTGAAATTCCATCGATTGTACGATTAGCAAGCACATAAAACGTATGCTGGCTGCTTGATTCGGCATCAATATACTCTCCTATATCATACACTTGCGCAGCTTTTATAAGAAGCGCTAAGTCATCCTCTTTTAAATCAACCGTTCCCTGCTCCTTAAGATGCTGAAACATCATAATAGCTGTGCGGGTAAGCTGTTTGACATAATCTTTATTTACTTCAAACTCTTCCATTATTTCTTGAAAACTTTGCTGTATGACATCCGGGTACATTGGCTGGATATTAGCATCAGACGCTTCCTTAAATAACACCCCTTCTCTTAAGCCTTTGCGGCTTAAGATGAAGCGAGTCGCGTTGACTGTTTCATATAATAATTGAAATACTTCAATCGCTGGCAAAATTGTATCCGCACGATCTTTTGACAAGCGGTCTAGCTTTTGAAGATTGTGATAAGACAATGAGCCTATAGCAGATTTCACATGCAATATATCAGCTAAGTTCATTTCATATTGATGCAATCCGGCGAGAGGATAGTGGATAAAACCTTGATGCACCTGCACCATACCTCTTGCACTTCCTCCAATTGCTACAATCGGAACTTGGCGATTTAAAATCCACGGAACAGTATGGAAATGCCGGATCACGAAATCGCGGATTTTTACTTTTTCTTCTGCAGTGGGAATATTGCCTTTGACGAACTGCAGACGCAGAGATAAGGCACCGAACGGAAAGCTGTGGTACTGCACTAACTCCCGATTGCGAAAATACGTAACTTCCGTACTTCCCCCGCCAATGTCAATTGTAATGGCTTCTTCGATCGAAGTGGAATGAATAACGGCAACAAAGCCGTAATACGCTTCTTCATCTTCAGACAATAGTTGAATAGAAAAGCCCGTTTCTTTTTTTACAAGCGCTAGAACTTCTTTTGCATTAGCCGCTTGACGGATGGTAGCTGTGGCCACACAGGTAACGTGCGGCAGCTGCTGATGCTTGATAATAACTCCAAATGTTTTAAGCGTATCAAGCAAGGTATATATTCCTTTAGCCGTTAACACTCCTTCTTTACTTAAATAATTTCGAAGCCGTGCAGCTACTTTCACGTTTTCAATTTGCTTAAATCCTCTGCCTTTTTTGTATTCATAAATAACAAGGCGTATCGTATTTGAACCTATATCAATCAGTCCATGTTTATAAGTCAATGTAATTTCAACACCTTTTTCAAAATAACTTTATGCTCACAAAAGTCACTTTTACTTTTTTCAACCGTATACTGTTACAACATAGTCATATATCAAAGGAGCGAAGTTAATGAGATATATAGTAAAGCGCGGTGAAACCTGGCAAAGCGTTTCAGGTGACTACCGGACTCCGGTTGAAGATCTGTGGATGGCTAATCCTTTTGTAAGCCATAGTACGCTGAAGCCTGGGCAAGTAATCATCATTCCAAACCTCCCTGATAAAGAGCTCATTCCTTACACGATCCACGTGTTTATTGCTGAAAAGCAGCTTGAATTACGAAGAAATAATA
Organism: Priestia sp. 10L35; assembly: GCF_056395685.1. NCBI lineage: Bacteria > Bacillati > Bacillota > Bacilli > Caryophanales > Bacillaceae > Priestia > Priestia sp. 10L35. The sequence goes on from NZ_JBFTKA010000004.1 coordinate 245,385, forward strand.
TCATACAAAAAGTCTATCCCATTGCAGCAGGAAAAATGCTGAGCGCAACCCCTACTGGAGACTTTGTTATCGTTAACCGGGAGCCAAACCCCGGGGGGCCTTTTGGCACAATGTGGCTAAGCTTGTCTAAAAAGTCATATGGCATTCACGGAACAAATGATCCAAGTTCTATTGGAAAAGCCGTATCCAAAGGATGCATTCGCATGTATAATGCCCAAGTAAATGAGCTAGCTCAAATTGTGCCAAATGGGACTGGTGTTTATATTCGACCTTCTCGACGAATGGCTCAATAGTTCGGGATTTACTAATCAATGATGGTTTAACTGTGGGAACAGCATTTTTTTTAAAATAAAAAGTATGGCGTGCTGTTCCACTTTACTTGTATAAGGAAGCGTAACAAAACAAACCCTATACATAGGAAATTTCATTAATTACCAAAATACTTCTTCGTGTAATTATTTTCAAATGGGACAAGACACGCTATAATGAACGTATCAGCTTTCACCTTATAGGTTGAACAGCTGATATGATAGAAAGGGAGTGAACGTATGTCTCAAGCAAATGGACAAGGCTCTTTGACCCCGTCTGTATCTGAGATTGCACAAGCTATTTTCACTGTAAATCGTCACGCAAAAGCTGCTCCTGATCCTAAGCAGTTATATACGTTAAAGAAAATTGCATTAGATCAACTAATTTTAGAAGGAAAAGCCAAAAAAGAAGGACTTCACTTTTCGCCAAACCCTGGTAAAAGTCAACAAAAATCAGATGTACTTGTATCAGTTGGAGACTACTTTTTCCATATGCCTCCAAAGAAAGAAGACTTCAAAGAGTTATCACACCTCGGCCATTTAAACCATCAGTATCGAAATCCCAAAACGACTATGTCATTATCTTATGCGAAGCGCTTATTATCTAAATATACGGGTCATCTCGTACAGCCGGCTAAAAGCCCTGTTTCGACTCCAAGAAAACGGCAAGCACCTGTGTTTAAACCGCTGGGTAAAAGTTATTTTTAAAAAAGTGCCTGAAGTGGAGCAATCTGCTTTCAGGCACTTTTTTGTGATCCTACAAAATATAGAGATCGATCAACTCAACAAGCTCTCCGATTTCCGGCTTACTTACTTGTCCTTCCGCTCCTACCATCTTTCCCTTGTGACGTAAATCTTCTGTGATAAGAGAAGAGAAGATAATGACTGGAAGTATAGAAAGCTGAGGATTTTCTTTCACTTTTTTAGTTAAATGATGCCCATCCATTTGCGGCATTTCTATATCTGTAATAAGCAGCTGGACTTGATCACTGATTTCCACACCTTCATCGATCACTGAGCTCAGATAGTTCCACGCTTCCTCACCGTTCTCAAAAAATTCCGTGTTCTCATAACCTGCTTGTGCAAGAGTATCTTCAATCATTCGGCGCAGCAGCGGTGAGTCTTCAGCCACGACAATCTTTTTATTAGAGCGTTCCCTAGCCCCTAGCTTTTTGATTTTCGACTGATTAATACCCGCATCAGGGTTCACGTCAGAAATCAGCTTTTCAAAGTCTAACAGCAGAATCATTTGACCGTTTAATTTTACCACTCCAGTAATCTGCGTTTCCAAACCTTGATACAAATCTGAAGGCTTCTCAATTTCTTTCCAAGAAATACGGTGAATTTGCGTCACTGCATGGGTATGAAAGACAATTTTTTGCTGATTGAACTCTGTAACAATTAACTTATCTTTTTCCGGCTTATTTGAAGGTTCCATTTTTAACGCTTTTGCTATGTCAACAACAGGAAGTACTTCCCCTCTTAGCTCTATAATACCTTCTATGTAAGAATGCGCATTGGGAACAGGTGTAATAGATACGGGATTAATAATCTCTCTAACTTTTACTACATTAATGCCAAACCAAACATTTCCTATCTCAAATTCGACAATTTCCAGTTCGTTTGTACCACTTTCCAACAGTATTCCTTTATCTGGATTCATATACTTACTCCTCTCATCTCACCTGCTTATCTAATAGTCCATATTTCCCATTATAGTGACCGCCTCTTATATCCGTAAAGAAAAATTTTCTTATTTTGTTATCCTTTTTCCCTAAAACATATACATAAAATATTGTTTTACGAATTAACAGAATATTATATACTATATAAAAACATGAGCATCGATCCCTTTTGTCTCATCCTCTGCTCAGTTTTTTAATTGCTCTACTTTACTTCTCTATACTAGCTTATGAACTTGAGTCAAACGACTACTCCTATTCGAACGAGGTGTAATTTATGAACAGAGGATTACAAAAAGAAGAAACAAAAAAACGCATCCAAAAAGCCGCTATCTCTTTATTCCAACAGCAGGGATATCAAAAAACGACTGTGTCTCAAATTACCCATGAAGCGGGTGTAGCAAAGGGAACATTTTTTAATTACTTCAAAACAAAAGAAGAAGTTCTTCACTACCTTGGAATTAATTTTACAAACCGTATCTCCTACAAATTAGAACAGCTCCTTCAAACAGAAGAACCAACTGCTGCCATTGTTAAACAACTGTTTTTATTACTAGCACAATCAAACGAAGAAGCGAACCCTCACCTAATCCGTTCTTGGTTTCATATTGCTATTACCAACAGTTCCTTTCAACAATCCGAAATTCTTCAAATTGAAAAAATGCGTGCTCATTTTACAAAAGTTTTTCAAACAGGACAAGACCGAGGTGAACTTATAGTCGATATCCCTGCCGAAGAAATGGCTTCTATTGCTATACTTAATTTTTTTGGCACACTTCTTTACTGGTGTACCAACCAACCCGACTCTGCTACCCTTCAAGAAAGAATAGACAAGTCGGTTACTCTTCTATTTAGAGGGTTTCTTATTCATTCCTAAAAGCCTGTTCACAAATTTTTAACAAGAAATCGAAGATAGCTGTGGACTCTACAGCCAAAACGGTTTATACTACACAAAGTGAATGAATAATCTTAAAAGAAGGTGTTCGTAATATGAAAGGCTCCGTCATTCTTTTTAATGACGATAATGAAATGACCATTATTGAAAACGTAGAAGAAGCTGTATATCAAGATATTAAAGAACAAGAAGGCTCTGATCACTGCGTTGTAACATTGGACGATCATGAAGTTGATTTTGGCTACGTTTCTCCCGTTTATTGGCGTGAAGGCCAAATACACACTGACTAATATACAAGACCTGCATATATATGCAGGTCTTTTTATGCGCTTATTATTTTGAATCTAGAATTGAACGTGAAGCGAGGAATCTCTGATTTCCTAACACATACCTCAGCACATTCGCAGCTAAAAACAGGGTTAACAACTATATAGAAAGGGTACATTTCAAGTAATAGAAGCTGCGTTTTATTTTAAAAAAGGAGGTTTATGTTATGAGTTCTTATCGAAAAAATATGAATCACTATCCTCACTCATCTCAGTACACACCTTACCAACACTATTACGCGAAAGAAGCTGATCGTATTTTAACGACTATGAGTACAAACTTTAATAAACAGCATTTGAAATCTCTTATCGACGATGCGTTAGATAACAGAGACGAAGAACAATTTTATGAACTAACAACTGCTTATAATAAGCTATATAACGCCTAACTTAAAACCACTATTTGCAAAATGCGCAAATAGTGGTTTTTTACCTATTTTCATTGTGATAAAATGAGTTGAAAATACGCGGAAGGATTTGAAACCATGGAGCACTTAATCAATAAACGTGTCAAAGAAATTGAACTATCAGGAATACGTACATTTTATAATATGGTCTCACAATACCAAGATGTTTTATCCCTCACAATTGGACAACCTGACTTCTTAACACCACAGCATGTAAAAGAAGCGGCAAAATCTGCAATTGATGGTAACCAAACTTCTTATACCCACAATGCTGGAACAATAGAACTGCGCGAGGCAGCAGCTCAGTTTGTCAAAGAAAAATATGACTTGCACTATAACCCAGCGGATGAAGTGATTGTGACCATTGGAGCTAGTCAAGCAATTGACATTGCTCTTCGCACCATTTTAGAAGAAGATTCTGAAGTTATTTTACCTGGACCTGTTTACCCAGGATACGAACCGCTTATCCGGTTAAACGGCGCTAAACCTGTACATATTGATACAACCACAACAGGATTTCGACTAACAGCGGATTTAATCCAACAACATCTGACATCTAAAACAAGATGCGTCATCTTACCTTATCCGTCTAACCCTACAGGCGTGACGTTGTCACGGCAAGAATTAGAAGAAATTGCCGCTCTTTTAAGCGATAAAAATATTTTTGTACTATCTGATGAAATATACAGCGAGCTCGTTTTTGATAAAAAACATCAGTCCATTGCCTCCATTTCCTCTATGAGAGAGAAAACAATTGTTATTAACGGAGTATCAAAGTCTCATTCTATGACAGGCTGGCGAATTGGCCTTTTATTTGCTCCTTCTTATTTAGCCAAACATATTTTAAAAGTTCATCAATACAACGTGAGCTGTGCTTCTTCTGTCTCTCAAGCAGCTGCACTCGAGGCACTGACAGCAGGTAAAAACGATGCGGTGGATATGAAAAAAGAATACGAACAAAGGCTGAATTATGTGTATGACCGATTAGTAAACATGGGATTTGACGTAGAAAAGCCGACGGGTGCTTTTTATATCTTCCCTTCTATTCAGAACTTCCACAGCAATTCATTTGATTTTGCCCTGGAGTTAGTAAAAGAAGCAGGTGTTGCACTAGTACCCGGCAGCGCTTTTTCTTCCCACGGTGAAGGATATGTACGCCTGTCGTATGCGTATTCCATGAACACGCTGCGTGAAGCCTGTGATCGAATTGAAGCTTATCTTACATCTCGTCAATCACGCTAAGCCGATGGTAAGAAGTGTATGCATTTTTTTGTGAGTGACAGCACACAAGAGCGGGTATACTAGAAGCATATAAATTGACTTCAATAGTGTATCATTATAAAATGTGCATCGATTCACTAAAGAAATACATACTTTTAACGGAGGTTTTTATTATGACAAAAGATTTTTTTGATGTGGTAAATGAACGTACATCGATTCGAGAATATGACTCTTCAGCTAAATTAAGCAAAGAAGAATTAACGGAACTTTTAGAAGCAACAGTGAAGTCACCATCAGCTTGGAACTTACAGCACTGGCATTTCGTTGTTATTACAGACCAAGATGCGAAAGAACGTCTACTTCCAATTGCTTACAACCAAAAACAAATTACAGAAGCAGGCGCTGTAGTAGCTGTCTTAGGTGATTTAGAAGCCAATAAAAATGTAGATGACGTGTACAACCCACTAGTCGAAGCAGGTCACATGACAGAAGACGTAAAAAATATTTTGTCAGGACAAATTAACGGCGCTTATAAAAACGGTGCTTTCGCCCGCGATGCAGCGTTTACGAATGCTTCTCTTGCATCTATGACATTCATGCTTGCAGCAAAAGCAAAAGGATTAGACACTTGCTCAATGGGCGGATTTAACGCTCAAAAATTTGTAGAAGAATTTAAAATTGAGGATCGATACATTCCGGTTATGCTTATCTCAGTTGGAAAAGCGGCTAAAGAAGCACACGCTAGCGACCGTTTACCACTGGATCAAGTTACAACTTGGATTTAACAAAAAACCCTGCGGCTGCAGGGTTTTTCTATGTAACTAAATGGATTTCACCATGCCTCCGTCGATTAGAAACGACTGGCCTGTCATATATGAATTCGCTCCCGAGACAAAGAAAGCAACGGCTTTTGCAAACTCTTCAGGCTGACCGTAGCGTTTAAGAGGAATTTGTTTTCTCATCTCTTCTTCAATTTCTGAAACGTCTACTCCCAGTTTTTCAGCACGAGTAGTATCTAGCTCTTTCACTCGGTCTGTTGCAATTCTTCCTGGCGCAACCGTGTTAATTAAGATACCGTCCTCTGCTAGTTCTGAAGCAAGTGTTTTGGTAAGCCCCACGATTCCTGTACGGAAGGTATTTGACAGAATAAGTCCAGCAATTGGCTCTTTAATGGAAGAAGAAGCAATATTGACAATACGTCCTCCGCTCTTTTTCATAACGGGCACTACCTCACGAATGATACGAATATAACTGAGGAGATTTAACTCAAATGCATGCTTCCAATCATCATCTGTTAACGAAAGGAAGTTCCCTGCTTTAGGACCTCCTGTATTATTAATTAAAATATCAATGGTTCCAAACGTATCTACTGTATATTGAATAACATCTTGAATATCTTGAGTTTTCGTGACATCTGCCGTTTTATGTAACACTTGTCCGCTTCCAAGGTATGAAATCTCTTCCGCTACTTGGATTAGTTTCTCTTCTGAACGACTTGCAATCATAACGTTTGCGCCTTCTTCTGCGAGCCTGGCAGCAATCGCTTTGCCAAGCCCTTGGCTCGCCGCAAATACAAGCGCTGTTTTTCCTTTTAATTCAACATCCATTTCTTTCACCTCGTCTAATAGTTCGAATCTTTTTAACTTTATCACGTTCTCGTCAAATTCTTCAATAAATATGAAATAATTTCTTTTTTCCATATGGTATACTTAATTATCTGAAAATTATTACTTAAAGGAGGCAAAAAAGCAGTGTATAAAAAGCAATGCTTTGTCTTTCATCAAAATAAGCCTGTAACATGTACGGTACGATCCTATACATCAAATGACTTCGATGAGTTGATTCGGATTCAAGAAGAAAGCTTTCCCCCTCCTTTCCCTTCTGAATTATTATGGAGCAAAGATCAGTTAAATAACCATGTGTCCCTTTTTCCGGATGGAGCGCTATGCGTGGAGATAGACGGGACAATATGCGGATCTATCACAAGCGCGATTGTTTCAGTGGAAGGAAATGAGGCTCACACATGGGATGAAGTAACAGGAAGCGGATATATTCATACGCACGACCCTTCTGGTAATACGCTTTATGTAGTGGACGTATGCGTCACTCCTTCGCATCGATCGATGGGGCTTGGGAAGCTGCTTTTGCAGTCTTTATATGAAGTTGTGATTCATTACAAGTTAGAAAGGCTGCTTGGCGGGTGCCGCATCCCTGGATACGTATCAGTGTCTTCCTTGTACACGCCCGTTGAATACATGAACCTTGTATCAGCTGGAACTCTCTACGACCCGGTTATGACCTTTTTAATGCGCTGTGGCAGATCGCCTATTGGTCTCGCAGCAAACTATATTGAAGATGAAGATTCACACAACTACGCTGTACTAATGGAATGGAAAAATCCATTTTATACGGCTATTCAAAAAGAGGCTGGGACAAAAATATTTTAGCCCAAGTGAAAAACGAACCATTAATCAACACGTTTGATTAGTGGTTCGTTTTTTTGTGATGGTGAATATAGTTTTATCTGTTTCGTTCCTTTTAGCAGTCCAGCTCATCTATCTTATGTGTTCGTCTTTAGGTTGAATTCATTTAGTTATGTCTCAACCTCTTTTTAGATTATTGAACTTCTTCAATGCTCCACTCTAGCTCTTTATGAGTGAGAACAAGATGCGCCTGCAATTTACTCATCTCTTTGTGCTCAAACCGATCATTATACATTTCATTCATGTCGTCAAAGTCACCGATTGTATACAAAGGAATTTTAATATCTCTACGCGATTGCACCATGTGTTCAAAATCAATAAACAAACCGTCATTCGTTAAAGTAAGAAGCGTATTTGCTAACACGAGCGGCAATATTGGATATTCTAACTTCTTCCTTCTAAATACAAATCTTTTTTGCTTAATTTCTGACATTTTCAACGGAATGATTCGGCTTAAAATATGCTTCATATCATATACGTCTCGAAAATAGATTTTGTTATAAAATCCATCATCATGAGCTAAATAAACAAATTGATTACCGAGTTTATTATTAAATGGCGAATTGAGCGGTTTTTTTAAATGACCTAAATACAGCAGCGCTGCAATATCTTGAGGTTCTAACAAATCTAACGAAGATACATCCTCAAAATCAATCCAACAAAAATCACCATAATTATAAACATCATCTTCTGCTAAAAGATGAATTTGTTCTTCTTCTACGTAGTCCATATGGGTTTGGTAATGGTAATCACTGTCTTCAAAACCGTGCTTTAACAATAATATATTTGCAAGCGGCGTAGGAAGGGAATGATAAAACTCTTTAAATTCAATTCCATATGTAATAAAGCATTTTTTATTTACATGGCCATTAATATAAACGATATCTCTTATTTCATCTGCTTTACTCAACCGTTCTAACCACCTTATTGATTGATTCTGTGATCGATATGTAACCGTTCTACTGATTTATATATTATACTTCTAAAATAAACAATGTGTAAATATATATTGTTGGCAATTTCTTTTGTATTCACTGCCTCTTCTACTGATCATTTTATTTGATAGGAAAGAAAGGTATAGAGCTGATTGTGAATGTGGTAGAATGTGTGTATCTTATTAATTAGCATGTATGAACACGGAGGTATACAAAATGGATGTTCGCCATTTGCATTACTTAACAGAAGTGGCTAAACATAAAAATTTCACAAGAGCTTCTGAAGCGCTGCATATTTCGCAACCTTCTCTCAGTAAAATGGTTAAATCATTAGAAGAAGAGCTCGGCACACCTTTGTTTGATCGCGCTGGCAAACAAGTTCAGCTTACCGATGCAGGAATAATTGTGTACGAGCAAGCAGAAAGTATTTTATCTTCTCTCCGAGATTTATCGGATTCCCTCTATGATTTAATGCATTTAAAAAGAGGAACCATCAAAATAGGCATTCCCCCTATTGTTGGTACATTGTTTTTTCCTACTATTATTAAAGCATTTCGAGAGCAATATCCTGAGATTCATATTCAATTAGTGGAATATGGCGCTAAAAGAATGCAAAAATTTGTGGAACAAGGAGAAGTGGATGTGGGCGTAGTTTTACTTCCAGTTGATGAAAACATGTTTTTTACGACTCCTTTAGCCCGAGAAACACTACAGCTTGTTGTTCATAAATCTCATCCGTTGGCTCAGCATTCTACGATTTCATTAAAAGAGTTAAAAGACGAAACGCTTATTTCCTTTCATGAAGACTTCACCATGCATGAAATGGTCTATAACGAATGTTTAAAAAATGGATTTACACCTAATATTGCTTTTAAAAGCTCTCAGTGGGACTTCATTGGAGAGCTGGTAGCTGCTAATCTCGGCATTGCTCTTTTCCCTTATTCATTATGTGAAAAGCTTGATTTGGAGCATGTGAAAGTAATTAATCTCGAGAATGCTATTCCGTGGGAAATTGCTTTAATCGTAAAAAAAGATCGCTATATCTCTTATGCTACACAGGCTTTTATTGATTATATTAAAAGTACAGTTTAACAAAGCGGAGACCAAAAGTAGTTTAATTAAAAATCCGAACGAGTTTGATTCTTGATAGAAAATCCAACTCGTTCGGATTTTTTTCATGGCGGTGTAACATGTCATTCATACTAAATCATTTATCCCATTGGTTCGTCTTTAAATTGAATTGATTTAGGCATGTCTCCATCTCTTTTATTAAATAATTAGACCTTATATTTCACAAACTCTTTTTTGAAAAGGTTACCAACGCATTTGTAAAGAGATTTCTTTCAACTATAACTAAAAAGAATAGTTATCATAGTTATTATATATTTCATATTATAGTCGATTTTTTGTAAGATAAGTGTGTAGCATTCATTTACTGAAGTTGTATCCCCATTTGCAAAATCCAAATAGTTTCTCTTTTCCCATGATGGAGTCGTCTTTTCAGCATAGACGACTCCATTATTGTCTCAACAAACTAGGAATGAATGAATAAAAACATAAATAAAGGAGGCTAATCATGAAACTGATTATGGTGATTTTACAGATTTTATTACTAACGGCTCTGTTTTTAATAGGAGAAAGTATTTCACAATGGTTTGACCTCCCAGTGCCAGGTAGTATCATCGGATTTTTCTTACTGTTTTTCTTACTGTACTTTAAAGTAATTAAATTAAACTGGGTTGAACAAGGTGGAACACTGTTAGTGGGAGAACTATTACTATTTTTCATACCAGCCGTCGTTGGACTCATCAATTATGGAGATGTATTGATGCATTTTGGAATCCAGATTGTGATTATTATCACAATCAGTACGATTATTGTGATGTCTATAACGGGAATCATTGCAGAACATATTTCAAGAAGAAAGGAAGGTTCGCTAAAATGACATTACTCACATGGATTGCTCTTCCGCTTACACTGCTCGTTTATGTCGGTACAAAAGTGCTCTATAAAAAATATAAGTCTATGCTAGTTTCCCCTATTTTACTAGCCCCCATTCTTTTAATTGGCATCTTATTAGTGACGAATGGCTCTTATGATCATTATAAGCAAGGTGCCAGTGCTATTAGCTTTATGCTTGGACCAGCAACCGTTGCTTTTGCTGTTCCTATGTTTAAGTATTTTGATTTACTCAAAAAACACCGTGTTGAAATCAGCTTAAGCGTAGGGCTCGGCACGTTTGCTGCCATGATATCTTCCATGCTGTTAGCATTAGTGTTTCATTTACAATCAACGCTGGTTCATAGCTTGATTCCAAGATCGGTTACGATTCCTATTGCTGTTAATGTATCTCAGACGCTAGGAGGAGATCCGAATATTACCATTATGTTTGTGATTATAACCGGTGTAGTAGGATGTATGGTCGCTCCAAAACTGATTAAGCTCCTCGCACTGCACTCTTCTCTAGCAAGAGGTCTTCTTTTAGGAGTAGCTTCTCATGGGACAGGTACAGCAAGAGCTTTTGAATTTGGAAAAATTGAAGGTACTTTTTCTAGCCTTGGCATGATCGTAGCAGCACTTCTTACAATGCTATTTGCGAATATGCTTCTGCCTACTATTTTCGCTTAAAAGATAAAAAAGGTGTGATCATATATGATCACACCTTTTTATTATCCAATATGAAAAGTTGATTTTACGAACTCAATAACTTCTTCCGTAGAAGACATTGATAGAATTGTATCTAAATGAGGTTCGATATCAGCTTTTGATAATTGACGGATTTGAGAACGAGCTTTCAGAATAGATGTTGCACTCATTGAGAATTCATCTAAGCCTAAACCTAAAAGAATTGGAATTGCAATCTCATCTCCTGCCATCTCTCCACACATGCCTACCCACTTACCTTCTTTGTGAGCCGCTTTGATTACCATATTCACCAAGCGAAGAATCGCTGGGTTATACGGTTGATATAAATAAGACACGCGCTCATTCATGCGGTCAGCAGCAAGCGTGTATTGAATTAAATCATTTGTTCCGATAGAGAAGAAATCTACTTCTTTAGCAAATAAATCTGCGATTACCGCTGAGGAAGGAATCTCTACCATCATCCCTACTTCGATGTCTTCCGAAACTTGTACGCCTTCTTGTTGAAGTTTAGCTTTTTCTTCTAAAAGAATAGCTTTTGCTTGACGGAACTCATCAACAGTAGCAATCATAGGAAACATAATTTTCAGATTACCGTATACGCTTGCACGTAGAAGCGCACGAAGCTGTGTACGGAACATGTCTTGCATCTCTAGACATAAGCGAATGGCACGGAATCCTAAGAATGGGTTCATTTCTTTTGGTAGATTTAAATAAGGAAGCTCTTTGTCTCCACCAATATCAAGAGTACGAACAACCACTGGTTTGCCTTCCATACGTTCAAGAACTGTTTTATAAGAAGTAAACTGCTCTTCTTCCGTCGGAAGATCTTCGCGGCCCATATATAAGAATTCTGTACGATAAAGGCCAACGCCTTCGCCGCCGTTTTCTAATACGCCTTTTACATCTTCTGGTGTACCAATGTTAGCTGCAAGTTCAACGTGATGATCATCAGCTGAAACCGTTTTTTCATTTACAAGCTTAGCCCACTCAGCTTTTTGTTCTGCATACTCAGCGGCTTTTTTCTCGTAAGCTTTTACCGTTTCTTCGCTTGGATCAACGATAACTTCGCCATCTAAACCATCAACAATTACTAATACGCCGTTTTGAATGTCTTCCATAACTGTTTTTGCACCTACAACAGCTGGGATCTCCATGGAACGCGCCATAATTGCTGAGTGAGAAGTACGTCCGCCAATATCTGTTGTAAATCCTTTTACGAACTTACGATTTAACTGTGCTGTATCAGACGGCGTTAAATCTTCTGCGATAATGACAACTTCTTCTGCGATTAAGCTTGGATTTGAAACGTTTACACCTAAAAGATGAGCTAATACACGTTTTGTTACATCACGGATATCAGCAGCACGTTCTTTCATATATTCGTTGTCCATTGACTCAAACATATTAATGAACATTGCCGCTACTTCATCAAGTGCATGTTCAGCGTTTACATTTTCATTTGTAATTTTATCTTTAATTGGATTAATAAGTTCAGGATCGCTTAGAACTAATAAGTGAGCTTCAAAGATTTCTGCTTTGTCATCTCCAAGTTCTTTACGAGCATGCTCTCTAATAATTTCAAGTTCTGATTTCGACTTTTCTAGCGCAGCTTCTAGACGTGCTACTTCTGCTTCAACTTCAGTTACTGATTTTTTTTCAACGGTTAATTCTGGATTTTCTAGACGAAATGCTTTAGCAATAGCAATGCCGCTAGAAGCGGCAATGCCTTGAATTTCCTTTGTCATTATTCGCCTAATCCTTCTTTGCTCATTGTATCTTCAAGAGCAGCAAGTGCATCTGCTTCGTCAGAACCTTCTGCAGAGATAGTGATTGTAGCGCCTTTTTGAATACCTAAAGACATAACGCCCATGATTGATTTTAAGTTTACAGTTTTACCGTTGAATTCTAAGTTGATATCAGAATCAAATTTGCTTGCTGCTTGTACTAAAGTTGTTGCTGGACGTGCGTGAATTCCTGAGTCTGCTGTTACTGTAAATGTTTTTTGTGCCATGTTAAATCAATCTCCTTTTTACTTTGAAATGTTAATAATATTTGCTTCTTGTTGAGAAACTTGGCCCTGCTTTAAGATATCAATTTTTTCATCAGCTTGTAAATTCGTGAAAATGATCGGCGTAATCGTCGATGGCGCATTTTCTTTTACAAAGTCTAAATCAATTTTCAATAGAGGCTGTCCTTTTTTCACTTCATCGCCTTGGGCAACTAAAGCTTCAAAACCTTCGCCTTTTAAATTAACTGTATCAATACCAACGTGAATTAAAATTTCACGTCCAGTCGTTGATTCAATACCTAAAGCATGTTTCGTCGGGAATAAGTTTACTATTTTTCCGTCCACTGGTGCAACTACTGTGCCTGTTTTCGGAATAATCGCAAAACCGTCACCCATTAATTTTTGTGAAAATACCTGATCTGGTACTTCCGATAAAGGTACCAATTCTCCCTCAATCGGTGAAACAATATCATTACCATTATCGCTTCCTACTTCAGATGTTGCAACAGGTTTTTCAATTGTTTTTGTCTCTTCTTTTGTGACAACCGGTGTTTTGCCATTCATAATGTCTTGAATTTGACCTTTTAACGTGTCAGATTTCGGACCGAAAATAGCTTGAATATTGTTACCAACTTCAAGAACACCAGCTGCTCCAAGTTTTTTCAAGCGGTTTTTATCAACATTACCCACATCATCTACTGATACACGCAAACGCGTAATACAAGCATCTAAATGTGTAATGTTTTCTTTACCGCCAAGTGCTGCTAAAACATTTGTTGGAAGCTCTGCTGCTTCTACTTTTACATCTTCTTCTCCTTCTTCTTTATCTTCACGACCCGGTGTTTTTAAGTTAAATTTACGGATTGCAAAGCGGAAACCGAAGTAGTAAATAACTGCTAGAACTAAACCTACTGGAATAACTAGCCACCATGCTGTACGGTTTTGCATAACTCCAAATAGAACGTAATCGATAACCCCACCTGAGAATGTCATACCGATTTTAACATTTAATAATTGCATAACCATAAATGATAAACCAGCAAATACTGCGTGAATTGCAAATAGTACTGGTGCTACGAATAAGAATGAGAACTCAAGCGGCTCTGTAATACCCGTTAAGAAAGATGTTAAAGCAGCTGAACCCATGATACCAGCTACATATTTTTTGTTTTCAGGACGAGCTTCGTGATAAATCGCAAGAGCTGCTGCTGGCAATCCGAACATCATGAACGGGAATTTACCAACTTGGAATGTTCCTGCTGTTAAAGGCACGCCATCTGCTAATTGAGCAAAGAAAATCTTTTGGTCACCGTGAATATGTTGACCTGCTTTATTAACGTAATCACCAAACTCAAACCAGAACGGAGAGTAGAATATGTGATGAAGTCCAAATGGAATTAATGAACGTTCAATCAATCCAAATACAAAAGCTGATAAAGTTGGGTTTGCATCAATCATGTTAGTAGAGAAAGCATTTAATCCGCTTTGAATTGGCGGCCAAATGAAAATCATAATAACACCTAAAACAATTGAAAATACCCCAGTAATGATTGGTACAAATCGTTTTCCCGCAAAGAACCCTAAATAAGATGGTAATTCAATATTGAAATAACGATTATACATGGATGAAGCTAAAATACCTACTATGATACCCCCGAATACACCTGTAGCTAACGTAGGAATTCCCAAGATGCTAGTGTAAGCTGGATTGGCACCCATTTTGTCAGGATCTAGTTGTCCTGTAGCAACTAAGATTGTGCTCATCGTTTTGTTCATAATTAAGTAGCCTACGATTGCAGCAATACCTGCTACACCGTCACCACCAGCTAAACCAACGGCAACACCAACGGCAAACAATAGCGATAAGTTGTCAAATACAATTTGACCCGCTTGCGACAAAACATTTGAAACCAATTGAACCCAGTCTGCACCAAGTGCCGGTACTGCATCCAACAATGTAGGGTTTTGAAGCGCTGTCCCTACTCCAAGTAAAATCCCTGCTGCCGGTAAAATCGCAACCGGTAACATAAGCGCTTTTCCGACTTTTTGTAATACTCCAAAAAGTTTTTTAAACATGGCGCTTACCTCCTTTTATATATTTAGTGTGCAACAAGCTATTTATTTGATACGTGAATCATTAACGCGCTTTCATAAAACGCTTTCTTTAACTAGAAAACTCCTTACATCTCCTGGTGTCCTGAAGCCTAAGCTTTAAATGATTGCGCTTTCTTATAACAAAAAAAGGCATGAGGAAAAAGAAACGATAAATGGATACACTCATCCAATTACACATCGCTTCATTTCTCACTCATGCCTGATCGTATCAGTAACACGTATTGAAATGATTTTATAAATCCGTTTTTGTTATAAGTCGCTGCAGATGCATCGTTAAATAAACTGCTTCTGCTTCATACACAGGTAAATGTAACGCTTGCTGCATTACTTTTATCACTTTCCAAGACACATTGTAACACAGAGGATATTCTTCTTTCAATAGCAAAGCAATTTTTTTTGGCTCTTCTATTTTTTCTCCTGTTTTTACTCGATCAATCGCAAAATGCAAATGACGAATCAATCTCATATAGTGCACAGATTCTTTGTCTACCTGCAGATGAAGCGATTCTTCAATCACATTAATAATCGTTTGAATAAGCTGCGAGTCTTGATTCACTTCCAGCAGGTTTTTTTCAGTCAGCGCACTGTGGATATGAAGTGCAATAAAACCAATTTCTCCTACTGGAAGCTGCACGCCTATTTTGCGACTAATAATTTCTACCACTTCAGATGCGATCGTATATTCCTCTGGATATAAAGCTTTGGTTTCAAGTAAAAATGGATTTTTAAGCCCCATTCCCTGCTGAAAACGTTTTATCGCAAACGCGATATGGTCCGTCAATGAAATGTGTATATGCTCGTTCAAAGGAATGTTAACACGCTTTTGAATGTGCGTTACAATATCATTCATCATTTCAATCACGTCTTCATCCACTTGCGCTAAAAGCTGCTTGTACTGTTCTTGCTCTTCTTCACTCTTTAACAAAAACATTTTCTCCACGGCTTTTGCATCGATTTCATCGCCTTTTTTCTTATTGAACCCTATTCCTTTCCCAATTAGCACAACTTCATCATAGGTAAGGTGTTTAGCAATTAATACATTATTATTAAGTACCTTTTCTACAAAAAAGGACTCTTTCACGAATCCTTCACTCCCCTGTTTCGGCTTTCTATTATTTGCTTTCCTATCTTACAAATAATACGCATAACCGTCAATTCATTTTTCTTTGTTTCAAATATTATTGAACTAAACTATTTGAGTTACGTATTATCTTAGTAGTTCTTTACTGGAAACGCAACGTCTTTTTTGCTCGTCCCATAACAATTTTTCATAATAAAGTTTTGAAGCATAACGCTCAGAATGAATACACCCGCTTGTAAAAGCGTAAAAAGAACAAGTGAAGTGGTAATAGATACCAGCAACACCCCATAGTGAATCAGCAAAATATCTACTATACGCAGCCCCGCTATAATCATTCCAGCTCCAACAAAAAATTCTTTGGCTACACTCCAAACGAGGAGAATTGTAACAATACAAACGTAAATCATCGTTGCATTTACGGAATCATGAGTAGCGGACGCAAACCATCCCGTATAAAACCAATTATTATGAAAATATGCTAACAGCATAAACATAATAGTAGAAGTAATGGCGAGCGTTCCGAGAAAAAATGTAGCGTAATGCACAAATGTCATATACCGTTCTGTTAGCCATACATACCAAATCTTTGAAATGCTAAAGCCTATAGTCATTAAAACGCCTGTATAAACTGTTTTCCACCAGTGATGTGTATAAATATCCCAGTGTAAAAATAATTCTTCAATCCCCATAAACATAGCTGAAATGAATAAAATATAGCGAAATTTTAATTGATAAGCAGCTACCACCATAGCCATGATGGGAAAAGCAAACGCTTGAGAAGTTAAGGACCCAAACAAATTATCAAAATATTCATTGGTCATAAAATCAGGATCGTAATCGTAACTTTCAAACAACACAAATACAATATATTCTAGTACATAAGCCATTCCAATGATAAAAAAAAGCAAAACGACTAGCTTTTTATCTTTTTTACGTATGAATACTGTAAGCAAAACGGCTGTGCTGATAATAATCAATGCAAAAAAAGCAGTATAATGAGGCATAGACGTCTCCCTGTTACGACCTAATTATTACTTAGAGTAAGACGTTTTAGCCAAATTATACATAGCTAGCTTCTATTCAAAAGAGCTTGAGACAAAACTACATCAATCCAATCTAAAGGCGAACAAACGGGATACATGAGACAGTATAGATCGCTTTCTACACTGCAGTTGATTTCCGTGCAAGACTTCGCTTTCCGCGGGCGGCCGCTGAGCCTCCTCGTTGCCTACGCTTCTGCGGGGGCACACTTCTTCCGCTTTCCCGCAGAAGTCTTCGCCTGACCTTTTAATCTACATCTAGAAGCCACTACATACCTGAAACCTGCGTTCACCCTACCAATGAAAAAATCCGAACGACTCATCGTTCGGATCTTCCTTCAACTAACATACTTTTGTTTCAGCCTCTTTTAACTCTTCAGCTTATAAAAACTGGAATGGTATCTATTATCCTTCAATCATTTTTGAAAGGTTAGCCATTTCGATAGCTGATGCTGCAGCTTCCCATCCTTTATTTCCTGCTTTTGTTCCTGCACGTTCAATTGCTTGCTCAATTGTTTCAGTTGTTAATACACCAAAGATAATTGGCACGCCTGTTTGTAAGCTTTGAGATGCAACGCCTTTTGCTACTTCATTACATACAAAATCAAAGTGTGGAGTAGCTCCTCGAATAACGGTTCCTAGCGTAATCACTGCATCATATTTTTTAGATTCAGCTAATTTTTTGGCGATTAATGGGATTTCATAAGCGCCCGGCACCCAAGCCACGTCTACGTCTTCATCAGCTACGCCGTGACGTTTGAGCGCATCTTCTGCTCCACTAAGTAAACGGCCTGTAATAAATTCATTAAAACGCCCTACCACGATTCCGATTTTTAATCCTGTGCCTACTAAATTTCCTTCATATAAATGATTCATCTTTTGTTCCTCCTGCTAGTATTAATATATAGTTATTTACATTTCTTTTCATGAATTAGCTTCATTTGTTATAACGAAAAAAAGTGTAAAATTATAAATGTAATAAATGACCTAATTTTTTAGCTTTTGTATCTAAGTATTTTTTATTGGCATCCACTGCCGGCATTTGAAGAGGCACTCGCTCGATCACTTCAAGGTCGTAGCCTTTTAGCCCAGTAATTTTACGAGGGTTATTCGTTAAAAGCTTCATTTGTTTGACTCCAAGGTCTTTTAAGATTTGAGCACCGATTCCATACTCTCGTAAATCTGCAGCAAACCCGAGTTTTTCATTCGCTTCTACGGTATCGTATCCTTCTTCCTGCAGCTTATATGCTCTTAGCTTATTTAGTAAGCCAATACCTCTGCCCTCTTGACGCATATACAGCAGAATGCCGCGTCCTTCTTCTTCAATTTGCGTAAGAGCTGCGTGAAGCTGAGGACCGCAGTCGCAGCGTTCAGAACCAAACACATCTCCAGTCAAACACTCAGAGTGAACGCGAACAAGAACGGGGCTATTATGATCAATATCACCTTTGATAAGAGCCACATGTTCTTTATTATCAAGTTTATTTGTATATCCTACAGCTTTAAACTCACCAAATGCCGTAGGTAAGCTCACTTCTACTTCACGGCTAATAAGCTGGTCATGTTTGCGGCGGTAGGCAATCAAATCTTTTATTGTAATCATTTTTAAATCAAATTGCTCTGCAATTTTTGTTAAATCCGGTACACGTGCCATTGTTCCATCTTCATTCATAATTTCACAAATAACACCCGCAGGCTTTCCTCCTGCTAATACTGCTAAATCAACAGCAGCCTCTGTATGACCTGCACGCTGCAGAACGCCCCCGTCTTTTGCAATCAATGGGAAAATATGTCCTGGGCGTTGAAAATCACTTGCTACCGTCGCTTCATTTACAAGAGCCATAACGGTAGCAGAACGTTCATATGCACTGATACCTGTTGTACTTGAAATATGATCAATACTTACTGTAAATGCTGTGCCATGTACATCCGTATTGTTCGCTACCATCGGGTGAAGATTCAATTTATGGGCAATTTCTTCATTAACAGGTGTACAAATTAATCCTCTTCCATGAGTAGCCATAAAGTTAATAACCTCAGGCGTCGTTTTTTCGGCTAATGCAATAAAATCTCCTTCGTTTTCTCGATCTTCATCATCGCATACAATAACCACTTTTCCCTTTTTTAACTCTTCAATGGCTTCTTCTACTTTATGAAACATCTCTTTCACCTCACTGTTAATTTGTAAAACCATGCTGCTGCAATAAATCCTTCATGTTACCTGAACGATTCGAGGCGCCAGGAGTTGACTTATTTGTCATCATCTGATGCATATATTTAGCTAACATATCGCATTCAATATTCACCTTGTCTCCTCGCTGTTTGTCTCCAACGACTGTGTGAAGCACCGTATGAGGAATAAGAGAAATAGTAAATGATTGGTTGCTGACATCAAAAATAGTAAGACTTGTTCCGTCTACGGAAACAGATCCTTTTAACATCATAAATTCACGAAGTTCAGGATCGACTTGAATTTCATAATAAAAAGCATTTCCTTTACGTGTTTTGCTTACAATAGTTCCAATTCCATCAACGTGTCCGCTAACGAAATGCCCTCCAAACCGGCCATTTGCAGCCATCGCCCGCTCTAAGTTAACACGTGATCCAACGGTTAGAAGCTGAAGGGTACTTGCTTTAATCGTCTCCGGCATGACGTCGACCGTAAATTCATTTTGAGAGTAAGCCGTTACGGTTAAACAAACGCCGTTAACTGAAATACTGTCTCCTAAGTTCACATCTTCTAACACGGTCTTCGCATCAATCGTAAGAACAATTGCTTCTGTAGCCTTTTGAATACGTTTTATTTTTCCAATTTCTTCAATAATACCTGTGAACATTTTCTTCACCTGCTTTGGCGCTATTCCAACTTCTTATACCGTTTTGAAATAGCAGCTGCTTTTTTTTCATATTTATCTTTCCCCCAACCACTGAAAATAAAAAAGCCCCTTGAACAAATGTCCAAGGGGTCGGCTGAGCTGAATCAGTTTTATCTATGCAAAATTCCGCTAATTGTATACGAAATAAACAGTTATATTTTGTGTACAAAAACAAGGGTAGCTTTAAAAAAGGCAAGCGTGCCCCTTATTAATTCAACACAAAAAACAACTGTGCTTCCTGATCCTTCTCCCATCCAGACTTTTACTGTCGGCTCTAGATTTTAACTAGATCCACCGCTAACATACATCGTATGAAAACGGGTCACGGGCTTAAAAGCATACGCTTTATCACCGCCGGTTGGGACTTACACCCGACCCCGAAGGATAATATATTCGACTGCTATAGTCTTATTTGTTTTACATTATAGCAAAGTAAAATCGACTTGTCACATCATTTAACTTCGTTTTTTCACATCTATTCTTTAAAATCCAGCTTTTAGCTTATTTTTTCTTTTTTAATACATAGCATCCATACAAAAGCTAGTCCAATATAGCCAAATATCGGATACAAAAACTCAAGAAGCTGGGCATATCCGAATTGCCCAATAATAAAGCAAGCCAAGATAATAAACGCAAAAGCTTGTTTGTCATTGAGGGGAAGAAATGACTGAAGCTGCTTAGCGATGCCAAATACATTTCCAATCAATGTAGTAAAAATCTCGCCCAACACAACTACCGTAAATAAAACATTCACCCACGCTGAGATATTTTTAACAACGGCACTCATCGGAATATCAAGTTGAAATGAATAAGGCAAATTGGAAAGGGCAAGATGAGTAGAAACAAGCATAAACGTAAGTACACATCCTCCTATTAAGGCCCCTTTTGTAATCACGCTCCTATCTTTCACCGAGCTTCCTAATGGGACCAAAACGGCCTGAGCCAAAGCTAGATTCAGGGAAATATATAAAAAGGGACTAACCGCCCACTTCCACTGCGTGACGAGCGTTAAATCCGGCTTCGTTTGAATCAGTGAGAAATAGCTGATATTCGGCATAAAGATGATAAAAGCAAATGAAAGCATCATCGGCACAACAAGAGAATTAACCATTAAAATACCGTTAATTCCTTTTGCGATAAATATATAAGTTAAAACAATTGTAAAAATCATCCCAACAGGAGGCCACAGCCCAAACTGTTCTTTTCCTATTGCTCCCGTACTCGCTAGCATGACTGAAGTTACTCCAAATAAAATGACAATCATTACACCGTTTACCACTTTTCCAAGCACATCACCAAATAAATATGTATTAAGCTGCTGATAAGAAGAAGCCCCAATTGCGTGCGAAAGCAGCATCATTTTTGAACCTAGCCAAATAAAAAACAAGCCGCTGACCAAAATTCCGACCATTCCAAGTTCCCCGTACTGTGTAAAAAATTGAACGATTTCCTTGCCTGTTGCAAAACCGGCTCCTACAACGGTGCCTACATACGTAGCAGCAACCTGCAGCGTGAGTTTCCACCTTTTCATGCCCATCACCCTTCTACCCTTCATAGTTCACTATATGTAGAAACGATAAAAAAAAGACGAGCCTTTTTACATGTAAATCTACGCATATCCCAGTGCTTGTGCCTTTTGGTTTATTTTTTTCATTTTCTTTTTGTATTTCTCACAAAAAACTCCTTAACCCCTAACATAACAGTCATTTTCAAACAAAATATACGGATATTTCCCCTTTAGCTTTTAAATTTTCCTCAATATTTGCTGGAAATTCACAATTTACTGTTGTATAATTTCTAAAAATCAGATAAATTATTAAATAAGTATTCTTTCTATTTAAAAAAATATGTTTCAATTATATACAATTGATTCTTATCATGAGAGGTGGAGGGACTGGCCCTTTGAAACCTCAGCAACCAGTCGTTAGAGACATGGTGCTAAATCCAGCAAGCAATTTATTGCTTGGAAGATAAGAAGGCGAAAAAAGTCTTCTTCTTAAGAAGACTTTTTCTATTTTATCGGCATATTGCATAAAACGAATCACTCGTGAAATAGAAGCGGAACAATTTAAGGAGGTTTTGACATGGGGTTACTTGAAGATTTAAAGTCTAAAATTTTAATTGGGGATGGTGCCACTGGTACCCTCCTTTACTCACACGGTATTGACAGCTGTTTTGAAGAACTAAACATCACCAAACCAGAAGAGGTTTCTCGTATTCACAGAGCCTATGTAGAAGCTGGTGCAAACGTTATTCAAACAAATACGTACGCTGCTAATTATCAAAAACTTGCCCGTTATGGATTAGAAGATTCAGTCAAAGACATCAATGTTGCTGGTGTAAAATTAGCGAAACAAGCTGCAAAAGATCAGGCTTACGTGGTTGGTACACTCGGCGGAATTCGTTCTTTCCAAAAAAACGCTATTAGTTTAGAAGAGGTTAAGCGAAGCATTCGTGAACAGATGTTTTGGCTTTTAAATGAAGGCGTGGATGGCCTTTTGTTTGAAACATACTATGATTTCGAAGAATTAAAAACCGTTCTTACACTGGCAAGAAAAGAAACGGATAAGCCTATTATTACTCACGTTTCCCTGCATGATATTGGCGTACTGCAAGATGGCCGTCCTTTAGCAGATGCATTAAAAGAATTAGAGGCGCTGGGAGCAGATGTTGTCGGGCTAAACTGCCGTTTAGGTCCTTATCATATGATTCAGTCTCTTGAAGAAGTACCGCTTCCTGATCGTGCTTTCTTATCTGCTTACCCTAATGCCAGCCTTCCGGCGTATGTGGAAGGAAAGCTGGAATATGAAACAAATGAAGACTACTTTGTAGAAAGCGCGCGTTTATTCCGCGAACAAGGGGTTCGCTTAATTGGAGGATGCTGCGGTACAACACCAGCTCACGTACGCGCAATGTCATCTGCCTTAAAAGACCTGCCTCCGATTACAAGCAAAGTTGTTAAAATGAGACCTGCCGTTACGGTTCAAGAGCGTGAGCAGCAGGATAAACCTCATATGCATGAAATTGTGAAGAAGCGCCGCTCGGTTATCGTCGAGCTAGATCCGCCTAAACAGCTTGGTCCGACGAAATTTTTAGAAGGCGCAAAAGCACTTGATAAAGTCGGCGTAGATGCTATTACATTAGCTGATAATTCTCTTGCCTCACCTCGCATCAGCAACTTGGCAATGGCAACACTGATGCAGCAAGAAACAAAAGCACGACCGCTTATTCATATTACCTGTCGCGACCGAAATTTAATTGGACTTCAATCTCATTTAATGGGACTTCATACGCTAGGAATGAATCAAGTACTTGCAATTACCGGTGATCCGTCGAAAGTTGGCGATTTCCCTGGCGCCACTTCGGTCTACGATTTATCTTCATTTGACTTGATTAGTTTAATCGCTCAGTTTAATGAAGGACTATCTTATTCCGGCAAACCACTTGGTCAAAAAACCAATTTTTCCATTGCAGCTGCCTTTAACCCAAACGTGCGTCACTTAGACCGAGCCGTTCAGCGTTTGGAAAAGAAAATCGACTGCGGGGCTCACTATTTCATTACTCAGCCTCTCTATTCAACTAAGCAAATTGAAGAGGTATATGAAGCAACCAAACATTTAACAACACCGGTATATATCGGTATCATGCCGTTAACAAGCGCAAGAAATGCTCGATTTATTCACCATGAAGTACCTGGAATTAAATTATCAGAAGATATTCTAGAACGCATGGATGCAACGGGAAATGACCGAATCCGCGGTGAAGTCGAAGGTCTTGCGATTGCAAAAAACTTAATTGATACAGCATATGAGTTATTTGACGGTATTTACTTAATTACGCCGTTTATGCGCTATGAAATGACCGAAATTCTAACACGCTATATTCATGACAAGCAACTTGTTACATCAGAAAGGAAGATATAAATGAGCTCACTTATCGAACAACAACTAAAGAAGCGAATACTCGTCATCGATGGAGCAATGGGAACGATGATTCAAGATGCTGATTTAACCGCTGAAGATTTTGGCGGCGAAGAATATGAAGGCTGCAACGAATATTTGACTCGAACAGCGCCTCATGTGATTCAGCGCATTCATGAAGAGTACTTTGCAGCAGGTGCTGACATCATTGAAACCAATACGTTTGGCTCAACATCTACCGTACTTGATGAATACGATTTAGGTCACTTGGCGTATGAATTGAATATCGAAGCTGTGAAGCTTGCTTGTGCAGCCCGCGATAAATATTCAACTCCCGAATGGCCTAGGTTCGTAGCTGGAGCTATCGGTCCTACCACTAAAACTCTCTCTGTTACCGGAGGTATTACATTCCCTGAGTTAGTAGAATCGTACGAAGAGCAAGCTCGAGGTTTGTTAGACGGCGGCGTTGACTTGCTTTTAGTCGAAACCTGTCAAGACATGCTGAACGTAAAAGCCGCATTTTTAGGCATTACAGCTGCGTTTGAAAAACTAAAAACCGAAGTTCCTATTATGATTTCAGGAACAATTGAGCCGATGGGAACAACTCTCGCTGGTCAAGATATCGAATCTTTTTACTTATCACTGGAACACATGAAGCCTCTTTCAGTCGGACTTAACTGCGCGACAGGCCCTGAATTTATGACGGATCATATTCGCTCTCTTTCAGACCTAGCCACTTCAGCAGTTAGCTGTTATCCAAACGCTGGACTTCCGGATGAAGAAGGCAATTATCATGAATCCCCTGAGCTGCTTGCTCAAAAAATTAAAGGGTTTGCTGATAAAGGCTGGCTGAATTTTGTAGGCGGATGCTGCGGTACAACGCCTGCTCATATTAAAGCACTGGCGGAAGCGGTAAAAGAGGTTGCGCCCCGTTCGCTTGATCGCTCCGAGCATAACCATGCTGTAACCGGTATTGAACCGCTTGTATATGACGATTCTATGCGCCCTCTTTTTGTGGGAGAACGTACGAATGTAATCGGTTCTCGCAAGTTCAAGCGTCTGATTGCGGAAGGAAAAATTGAAGAAGCATCTGAAATTGCGCGTGCTCAAGTTAAAAATGGTGCTCACGTTATTGATATTTGCTTGGCAGATCCGGACCGTGAAGAAATGGAAGACATGGAGGAATTTATTCAAGAAGTTGTAAAAAAAGTGAAGGTTCCTCTTGTAATCGATTCAACGGACGAGAAAGTTATTGAAAAAGCTTTAACGTACTCGCAAGGTAAGGTCATTATTAACTCCATTAACTTAGAAGATGGTGAAGAGCGTTTTGATGCAATCTTACCACTAGTAAAAAAATTCGGTGCAGCTCTGGTTGTGGGTACAATCGATGAAACAGGCATGGCCGTTACTGCAGAACGAAAAGTAGAGATTGCTAAACGCTCACATGATTTGCTTGTTGAAAAACATGGCTTTAATCCAAAAGATATTATTTTTGACCCTCTTGTGTTTCCTGTAGGGACTGGTGATGAACAATATATTGGTTCTGCTGAAGAAACAGTTAAGGGAATTAAAATGATTAAAGAAGCCCTGCCTGATTGCCTGACCATTCTTGGCGTAAGTAACGTGTCATTCGGTCTTCCTCCAGTCGGACGTGAAGTACTAAATGCGGTTTATCTTTATCACTGTACGCAGGCTGGACTCGATTATGCCATTGTTAATACCGAAAAGTTAGAGCGCTATGCTTCTATTCCAGAAGCTGAAATTGAGCTTGCTAATGCGTTGTTATTTAACACAACTGATGAAACGTTAAGCACGTTTACCGACTTTTATCGTGATAAAAAGAAAGAAGCAAAAGTAGAAATTTCTACGTTAACACTCGAAGAACGATTGGCAATGTATATTGTCGAAGGTACAAAAGAAGGATTGCTTCCTGATTTAGAACAGGCTTTAGCTCAATATGATGATCCGTTAGATATTATTAACGGACCGCTTATGAAGGGCATGGCGGAAGTTGGACGTTTGTTTAATGACAACCAGCTGATTGTAGCAGAAGTGCTTCAAAGTGCGGAAGTGATGAAAGCATCCGTTGCCTTTTTAGAACCTCATATGGAAGCAACTGAAAATGATTCTGGAAAAGGCAAAGTGATTCTTGCAACGGTTAAAGGCGACGTGCATGATATCGGTAAAAACTTAGTAGACATCATTTTAAGCAACAATGGTTTTAAAGTAATAGATTTAGGAATTAAAGTAACGCCCCAGCAGCTGATTGAAGCAGTAAAAGAAGAAAAGCCAGACATCATTGGCCTGTCAGGTCTTCTAGTAAAGTCAGCTCAGCAAATGGTTTTGACTGCCCAAGATTTAACACAATCAAGCATTGATGTTCCAATTATGGTAGGAGGCGCTGCCCTTTCCCGTAAATTTACTGACTTTAAAATTGCCCCGGAATATGAAGGTGCGGTCCTCTACGCCAAAGATGCGATGGACGGATTAGCGTTAGCAAATAAGCTGCAGAACAAAGAAGAAGTTATTCAGCTTTTAGCAGATTTAAAAACGCGGCAAGAAAAGAAAGTAACGGTTCGAGAACGCCAGCCTCAAACCGCTCAAGCAGCTACGGCTGTTTTAGAAAGATCCGCCATTTCAACGGACGCTCCTGTTTTTGTACCTGCTGATTTAAAGCGCCACGTTGTTAAACACTACGATTTGGCACAGGTTCTTCCGTATATTAACTGGCAGATGCTTTTAGGCCATCACTTAGGACTAAAAGGAAAAGTGAATAAGCTGCTTGCTGAAAAAGATGAGCGTGCTGTTCAATTAAAAGAAACCGTTGATGACCTGCTCGAACTGGCACTAAAAGAAAACTTAATTAAGCCAGCGGTTATTTATCAGTTCTTCCCTGCTCAAGCAGACGGAAATGATTTAATTATTTATGATCCTGCTGATGAAAAAACAGAAATTGAACGCTTTACCTTCCCTCGGCAAGCAAAAGGACAGTTCCTGTGCTTATCTGATTTTGCAAAGCCTAAAGAAAAAGAGATGGACTATGTATGTTTCTTCTCTGTAACAGCAGGAACAGGCATTCGCGAACGCGCGGCGAAATTCAAAGAAAACGGCGAGTTTTTAAAGAGTCACGTGTTTCAAGCTCTTGCGCTTGAACTAGCTGAAGGATTAGCAGAACGTGTTCATCAGCAAATTCGTGACCGCTGGGGATTCCCCGATTCGCCTGACTTTACAATGGCGGAGCGTTTTTCAGCCAAATACCAAGGTCAGCGTTTTTCATTCGGATATCCTGCATGTCCAGACCTTGAAGACCAAGCAAAACTGTTTAAATTACTTAAACCTGAAGACATCGGCATTCAGTTAACAGACGGTTTCATGATGGAACCAGAAGCTTCTGTTACAGCCCTTGTTTTTGCACATCCTGAAGCGAAATATTTTAACGTATTGTAAAATATGGCCGCGGTCTTTTAGACCGCGGCTGTTTTTTTACAGTGAACAAACCTGAAAAAAAGGCTGCGACAAATGGATTTTAGCTGAAGAAAGATACGAACCGTAAATCCAGATTCTTAATTGAGAATCAACTGCGTTCGGATTTTTTTCATTGTGATCGTGAACTGGATTTCATGTAGCTGTTTCTAGCTGTTTGAAGGGCAAGGCGAAGACTCCTGCGGAAAAAATTGATGTAGTTATGTCTTAATCTCTTTGAATTCACCGCCGGTTTGAGCTTTTTTTATGAGTTTCTTGGGAAACACTGATAGAATAAGGAAGGTAATAAATTTGTAACGCTCTTATCACAGCAAATTTTTCAGGGAAAGGAATTTTTAAGAAATGATTAAATTATTTGTAAGCGACTTAGATGGCACTCTTTTACACGAAGAAAAATACGTAGAACAGCATAATGCAGACGCACTTAGTGAACTTCAGCGCCAAGGAGTAGAAGTTTGTCTTGCTTCCGGACGAATGGATACGGAAATTTTAAAGATTTCTACTGATATTAATAATACATTTCATCGCATTAGCCAAAACGGAGGATTTGTGTGGACCAAAGAAAACCAAGAACTTCATGGAAAAGTGTTTGAAGATGATTTAGCGGTTCAACTTTATAAAAAAACGATAGATCCTAACCGTATTACGCTTGTCTGTTCAAACGACACGAATTATGTAGAGCAGCGAAATGAAATTATTGAAGCGATTGAAACTCACATGTTTTTCCCTATCGAAGAACAAATTGAAATGACGGATTCATTTGGTCACGCTCTTTCTCCATCCAAAATCACGGTTCTTGGAGATCATGATGAAATGGTAGCTCTGCAAAAAGAAGTGAACGAAGAGTTTGGTGATTATATTGATACATATATTTCCGCCAAGCAGTGTTTGGATATTATGCCTAAACATATCAGCAAAGGAAATGCCATTGAAATTTTATTAAATCATCTTCAGCTAAAACCAGAGGAAATTGCATGTGTGGGGGATTCATTTAATGATATTCCTATGTTTCAATTAACGCCGAACAGTTTCGCTATGGCTACAGCTCCTGAAGCTGTTCAGCGCCACGCCTCTGCTGTTGTGTCATCTGTTAGTGAAGCAGCGGGTATTGTTTTAGAAAAAAATAAGCAAACCATCTAAAAAAAGCGGTCAACGTTTAAATTGACCGCTTTTATCTATTTAATAAGAAAACGGCAGTTATTTTTTCCGTAAAGAACGAAAAAATCCACCTAAGCTTTTTTGCTTTCCATCTGCATGCTCTCCGTGATTAACCAAGCTGCTGATTCTTTCTCGTCGAACAACAACCATAATAAGAGTGGCAAAAAAGATAATGGAAACGGCAATGACAACCAGTGCAAGAACGGATGCTACAATAGCTTCAGAAGTCGTTAGTGACGATAGCATCTGCCTCGTACACCTCCATTTCGTTTGTGGCGAAAAGGAGCCTAGCAATTAGAAATGCAAATAATCTTTTTTCTCAGCTTGATGCATGTTATTATACACCATTTTCATTTTAGAAGCTGTAGCTTTTAAAGACGTAGACGAATCCACATCTTCGGCTAACATAATGTTTACTAAGTCAACCACAGAACGAGACAACAACTCTACATTATTTTGCAACTCTAATTCGTCATAAGTTGTACGGTCTTGAAGACGAAGTCGAATAATTTCATTTGCTAGCTCCCTAACACGCACTAATTGTTGATGTTCTCCCATAGTATCTCCGCCGCAAGAAACTTATAATCAGCCCTTTTATTGGCTTTTATAAGAGCTAGAAATCCCTGCAGCATACCCCTCCTTATAAAGATGCCTAGCACACCTTTATGTAAATCACACTTTCACCTTGTTTACATGTATATTCGCTATAGCTGGTTCTTTTTCCTTTTGAAATTAGCAATCATCGTCAACGACCTTCTTCGTTTATCGTTCAGATTTCAAATTTTTAAGGATGTGATATACGAAAATTAAAACGCCAATAGCCGTAAGTGTTGCTCCTGCTGCCACTACGGGTGTAAAAGCTTGGTTTTCTAGTACGATCATGAAAAATAAACCAATCATCATGACCGGTAATCCTATATTATGCAACCATACGTGCAGTTTGGCTAATTTACTTTCGCTAAACGCAGGAAACAAATAATAAATAAGTCCCGCTAACGTAAGCGATGTCCATCCTAATAAATTGATGTGCACGTGAACAGGTGTCAAAGCGTAGCTGTGAACAATTGACATATAATACCCCAATATGATGCCAATTCCAAAATAAACGGCTGATATTTTAATTAATTTAATTCCCATCATTTTCTCCCCCTTATATCCCCCTCCGACTTCTGTACTACTTTACGCAGGAAACGTCATTTTAGAAGCGGAAGTTAGCCAAAGGACACGAAATACGGAGTATGATATCTAAAAAGAGGATTCTTTACCGCAAACACAAAAAACAGCTGAGCAAAAGTACTCAGCTGTCTATTTTAAGCAATATAATGCAGCACAAAATTCAAGAAAAACAACAGCGCGCTTACATACATAAAGATCGATACTTCACGCATTTTACCAAGGAATAATTTAAGCAGTGGATACGCAATGAACCCAAATGCAATTCCATCAGCAATGCTGTACGTAAGAGGAATAAGCGCAATAATTAAAAATGCAGGGAAACCTTCTGTTAAGTCCTGTAAATTGATGTTTTTGATATTTTGAATCATCAATGCTCCAATAACAATAAGAATAGGTGCAATAGCACTATCTGGAACCAGCTTGATAAATGGAATAAACAGAAGTGAACTTAAAAATAAAACTCCTGTAATCAGCGATGTTAAACCCGTTCGCCCTCCAGCTGCAATACCAGATGCTCCTTCTACAGAAGACACCGTTGGACTTGTTCCAAACACGCCGCTTAGCAAAGCTGAAGCGGCTGTTGCTTGAAAGGCCCGCGGAAATTTGCTATCTTGATTCATCATACCTAGCTGACCATGCAGCAAACCGATATTTTCAAAAATCAATACCATTGTTAATGAAAAGACAGCTGCCCAAAACGCAACGTCTCCAATAGCTCCAAAAGACAATGTGCCAAAGCTGCTAAAGAAGTCGTTCACGCTCCCAGCGGACTGTCCTTTTTCTGCACCGCTTCTTACACCAAGTAAGAAGGCAAGGACTGATCCAGCAATCATGCTTAACAAAAAGTTACCTTTCACATTTCGGATAAACAGTACGATTGTGATAATTAACGTCAACAGCGTACTGATCACAAACGGATCTGACAAGTCTCCAAGTGCTACAAAAGTGTTTTCGCTTGGAACTACAAGCTTCCCTTTTTGCAAACCGATAAATGTTAAAAATAAGCCAACACCGACTGTTATCGCTTCTTTTAGCGAATGCGGAATCGAAGAGACAATTTTGGCAGACAGTCGTGAGAAAGCTAATGCTATAAAAAGAAAGCCGGATATCACTACTGCTAATAACCCTTCTTGCCAAGATAACCCCATTGATTGAACCATCGTATACGTAAACAATGCATTAATCCCCATACCTGGCACCAAAATAAGAGGCGCGTTTGCCCAAAAAGCCATAATAACACAGCCTACAAAAGCCGAAGCTACTGTTGCGAATATTCCTGCTTCAAGCGGAATACCGGCATCAGATAAAATGGTTGAATTAACAGCAATAATATACACGATGGAAAGAAATGAAATGACCCCAGCTAAGCTTTCTTTTCCAACAGTTGTTTGGTGGTCGTTTAAACGAAACAACTTTTCAAATAATGCGTTCAATCTAATTTCCTTCTTTTCATCTATCCCTCGCCCACCCAGTGACCAAAAATGCCACCGAAGTTATTATAGCAAAATCAACAATTGTTGCAAGGAAAACTTGTCTCCTTTAGCTTAAGCGTTCATTCCTTATTTAAAACTGTTATCATTTTCTAAACGTAACGTCTTGCATTCATTCTATATATACCTTGGATTGGACATAATAAAAGAGCGCTTTATCAGCGCTCATTGTTTTAATAATAAGGATAATATGGTGGGTACGGCGGATAATATGGTGCTGGATAACCGTAATAACCTGGACCTCCTAATGCACTTCCAAGAACTAATCCTCCAAGAAATGGAGCTCCAAAGCCCCAACCCCAAGGGCGACCAAAGCCAAAGCCGAACCCCGGACGGCCAAAGCCAAAACCAGGACGACCGAAACCAAAACCTGGGCGACCGAAACCGAATCCTGGACGACCAAAGCCTCCAAAACCACCGAATGGTCTTCTTATGTCATTAATATCAAATTCTTGCATGATACATGCCTCCTCAAATTATATTTCATTCTCTTTATTACATATGTTATTCACCTACTTCTTGCATAGGCAATCGCCTCTTTTTTTGTGATTTCTTAAAAAATATTCCTTTTCTACCACCTCGTTAGGATTAAACAAGCGTAGAGACATATATTTTTTAAGGCTTTGAAACATACTACATGTAACTTATGTAAAATAAGAGAGATGAAACGAGGAATGGACCTTTACGATTTTCAGCACCTGCTGCAATGAGGAATAAACATAATATGAACGCATAAAAAGAACGCTCAACAAAAATGTTGACCGTTCTTCTTATGAAAATACATAACGATTTTTTATTAATTTATCTGACCCTTTGCTTGACCGTATATGCCCTAAAGCTATATAATCCCCTTTTTATACAATGCGCTTTGAACATAAAATCATAGGAGCGTCTCCCCAAACGCTGCTATGTATGTATATCTGTAATCGCTTACAAACCTTTAATAAAAAACCGATATGATTTTCTATCTATTTACATTAAACAATATTTTAGGCTAAATTTCAACACATTTTTTGTTTTTCTTTGTACTCAGCAAAAAAACAGGTGATATAGCACAGTGATTTTCCTTTTTTCCTGTCCCTTTTACTTATAGCCATAATCGTTTATAGTTTATAACGAAAGGAAGTGACGCAATGTCTGATCAACTAGAAGAATACTTAGAACGAGGAATGTACGGAGCAAAGGAAACAAAAAGAGACGAAAGAAGATATTTCTTAACTGCTCTACGTGAGAATATTGAACTTGCACTAAAAAAAGGGCAAGTCATGAAAAAGGATGCGGCAAAAATAAAGCCTCTTTTAAAAAAAGTGAACGACGGTCATTTGTTTTTAAATGGCTCCTTGTCTTACTCATACCTCTCCCCCTATATTCAAGCGGCTAACCAACATAAAGTGCCTTTTACTATCGTTCAGAACTTAGAAGCTGATACCGATATTGGTCTGGTTTTAACAGGTTCTGAAGGCAGTTTGGAACGAGATATTTTTTTAGACTAAAAAAAAAGAGCCAGAACGGCTCTTTTTTATTTGGCAAATACATGATGATCAATTGTTTTAATTACAGCACGTGAACGAATCCAGTTATCGGTAGCTGTTTTTGGATTATAAAAGTAAATGGAATCGTCTAAACGATCTTTTCTAGTCAATGCTTGCTCTACTGCTTTTTTCGAATCTTCTGAAGCAGGTTTGTTAATTGATCCGTTTTGGACCGGTGAAAAAGCGTATGCTTTTCCGACAACTTGTTTAATAACTCCTGTTACCGTATCTGGAAACTTCGGAGAATCTACACGGTTTAACACCACTGTTGCTACCCCTACTTTTCCTTCATATGATTCGCCTTTTGCTTCAGCTTCTACTAAGCGAGCTAATAAATCTTTTTCACTTGCTGAAATCGAAACTGCAGGTGTTTCCTGCTCCGCGGGTTTTGCTTCTGGCTTAGCCGGGGCTGCCGTTGAAGGTTCCGTTGTTTCAGCAGCCAGCACTTTTGTCTTACTCGGAATCGCTAATGTTTCACCAATATAAATCATATCTCCTTGACGATTGTTTAATTTTTTAATATCGTCAATTGTTACACTATATCTTTTACCTAACTTCCAAAGACTATCGCCTTTGACTACTTTATAATTAGTTGCAGCCGTAGCTGTTGCATTAAAACCTATAAATGAAAGAGTAGCTAAACAAGCTACTACCATTGATTTCATATAACTATGTTTCATAGGTAATACCTCCTGAAATTTCGTATGGTATTACTCTATCATAGCTATATAGGGGTTTCACCGAACGATTCAATTACATTTCTTTAAGTTTGATGAACAAAATTACGTTCGGAACACAATTATGACATTGTACCTTGTTTTTTGTCATAATCACGGTAATTTTTCTAAAATACAGGTATATTTTCCCGGTTTATTTCAGTTTAATCAGAAATTTCTTCATTCGTTTTTCCCTTATAATTCTTATGATAAACATTTAAATTCATCTACTTTTACACAAAAGAGCTGAATGTTGATTACAACATTCAGCTCTTTTTAATCTTCGATCTCAATTTCTACAACATCATAGAAATCAATCACTAGCTTAGCACCCGTATCATCCATAAACGTAAAGACGTCTTGATCATCTGATAAATGTATCACGTATCCGGTCAACTGCTGTTCACTGTTGTCGTAAACAGTAGTAATTAGAATTTTTTTATGATCTACATATGCTTCTTCTAATAACGAATGGAGGTCATAGTCCCCGTCATCTTCGGGCCGGTTCGTTAACAGCATCCCATAAGTCGTCATTCCATTTTTATCTTTCCATATATGATCTGCAAAATAAAAAGGTGCTGTACTTTTTCGAAACTCATCCATAATATCCCTCCTATAACTAAACACGTTTATTCGCTCTTACCGTACGTTACTAAATAAACGCACAAGCACTTGTAACAGTATATTCTCTACTGTACAGGCTCATACATCCATTATATAAGGCATAATCAAATAATGCCATCATTTCGTTTAGCTCCTAGGAATTTCTAGATACGTATAGGTGAAATCTCCACCGCGTCCAGCTATTCCACGAAAATGTTTGAAATCAGGGCGATTTACTAAAAAAGGGCGAAAAGCAAGAAAGTCTTCTTTTTTAACTTTAATTTCGGTTACTTTTCCTTCACTTAACTCATTCAACATGTTTATTGCTGTTTGTTCATCCATTCAGTTTCACCTCGCTTTTAACTGTTCAGCCAATTTTGCAGAGATGCAAATTGAGCTTCTGCTTCTTTATATCCTTGGTTGTAAAGAGCGTCGAGACGCTCACGATTCTTCTCAATTCGCCCTACTACAAGAGGGGTTTGCGGACGAATCACAAAGATATTCCCCTGTCTTTCCTGTTCTTCAATATATGACAATGTTTCATTATACAATTTATAGCGGTTCTCAAGCGCACGAGTCAGCCCATCATAATGACGATATTTGTGCTTCAATAACCAAAGCATATTTGATTTCTTTTTTCGATATCCTTCGTTTCGCGTTAGCACAACAATATTTTTTCTATATCCATCCTGCACTGCTTTTTTGATTGGAATCGGATCACTGATTCCTCCATCTAACAGCTCTTTTCCTTTATATGTAACGACAGGTGCTAAAAATGGAAGGGAACTAGAAGCGCGAACCGCTGTCAAAATGTCCCGGTCATATTCATCAAAATAAACGGGTTCTCCCGTCAAGCAGTCCGTTGCTCCTACTACAAGCTTCTCTGTACGCTCAGCAAATGCCTCAAAGTCAAATGGAAGAAGCTGATTAGGAATTTCATCAAAAACGAAATCCATTCCAAATATCTCTTTTGTTTTAAAATAATTTTTCCACGACAAGTAGCGAGGATCCTCTAAAAAATCTAAATTAGCTTTGCGACTTCTTCCTATTTGTCTAGATAAATAAGAAGTGGCATGACAAGCGCCGGCTGAAACGCCAATTACATACGGAAGGTACAGATTTCTTTCCATAAAGTAATCTAAAACTCCAGTTGTATAAAGGCCTCTCATACCGCCTCCTTCGAGCACGAGTCCAGTATCTTTCAATTTCTACACCTTCTAATTCTTATAATTTATGACAAGATTATACCTCGTTTATTATAACGAAAGATGAACAAAGATGGAACTGTCCTGCTTCTCTCTTTCGTTAAAGCTACCAATTCCTTTTATTTCTCAGCACATTTTACTTATTTTTTCAATTTTATTTTATATTTTTTCAAAAAACCCTTTACTAATTCCCAGTTTTAAGGCAAAATTGTAAAAAAAGAAAACGCTAACTAGTTTTACTATTTTTAAAATTAAAATTATTCAAAAAATTTATAATGAACTAATTTAAAACAAAGGAGCGATGAATCATGAAAATAGCAGAGGTAGGAAACTTGATAGAATTTAAAAATGGCTTACAGGGCATTGTGGAAAAAGTAAATGAAAACTCCGTGATTGTAGATTTGACTTACATGACAAACTACCGCGATTTAGACTTAGAGCAGCGAACTGTTGTCAACCACAAAAACTACATCATCATTAATCCAGCTATGTAAAGGAAAAAAAGCAGCCGAACAGCAAAAGCGGTTGCTTTTTTATTGATTTTGAAAGAATTGATTCTTTTGTTCTTCTGTAATAATCCCCAGCTTATACATGAGGTAAATATACTGTTGCACCTTAACATCCTTCGAACTTTTTTTCACTGTACTCCCTCTTTTCTAAAATGTTTCTTTATACAATAATATATGGCTGAGATAAAAAAAGTTTCCTTAAAGAAACAAAAACAGGCCCCATTTTTTCTTGAAAGGGGCTTATTTTCGTGTGACAATAAGAACAAGCTACTACTATCTTCTTACCGAAAGGAATTACTAGCATGTTTGATACTGTATTGTTTATCGTTGCTCTTATTGTCATTCTTTTTTTCATCGTGCAGTTCGTTTTTAAACGCAAACAAACTTCAAATAAAAAAACATCCGTTGAACCCATGAATTATGCCGAAGAAGATTCTAACTCCTACACAAGCTGGAGTGAAACTGCTTCTAACCACGATCATGATGGCGATGGAGATAGCGGTGGAGATGGAGATGCGGATGGTAACGGAAGATAGAAAAAAAGCCCCTTCTTATGAAGAGGCTTTTCTTTATTTTGATAATACTCGCTTGCCGTTGGTAAACGAATAATAGCATTCACCTGTATAAATGTCTTGGCTTTCATGTACATGAACCCCACATTTATCTTCAAGAGCAGCTTTCATCATCGATTTGGCTACGTTATACGCTTTAATTGGACGATACTTTCTCCACTTTCCTACAAGGCAAAATGAACACGACTTTAACGTGTATCCCCCAATCTTTTCAAATAGGCGAAACTCTTGGCGCTTGCCTAATAATAACGATGGGCGGAAAAAGTGAGTAGAACGGATATACAAACTTGCGATATCTTCTTCTACTTGCCCCTTTACTTTACTGTAAAAGAATGGCGAACGAAGATCAGCACCAATTGCTGTGATCGTTAAAAAGTTTTTGCAGCGATATTTTTCTGCACATTTAGCCGCTTTTAAAGGAAATTCGTAGTCCACTTTAATGAATTTCGCTTTTGTTTTTGCTTTTTTCATTGTCGTGCCTAAACAGCAATATACATCATCAACTGCAAAGCATTCTTCGTGCTTATCAAGCTCTGAAAAATCAATTTCAAGCTGACGTAGCTTTGTGTGTTCGATTGGTAGCTTTTTTCGAACAAACACTGTCACATGGTTATATAAGCTGTTGCTTAATAACATTTTTAAAAGTTCTTGACCAACAAGTCCGCTTGCACCTAATACTAATGCTGATCTCTGTGACATTCTTTCACCTTCTCACCTGTTGTTTTTGCAATGGAAAACAGGTTGCATACACAACCTGTTTGTTCGAATTAACGATTATCAATTGTTTCTGGGTATAAATCATGATTCATCAGGCGATAATTAGCCATTTCTTCATACTTCGTACCGGGACGGCCATAGTTTGTATATGGATCAATTGAGATTCCGCCGCGTGGTGTGAATTTTCCCCATACTTCAATATATCTTGGATTCATCAGTTTAATTAAGTCATTCATAATAATGTTCATACAGTCTTCATGGAAATCTCCATGGTTACGGAAGCTGAATAAATAAAGCTTTAACGACTTGCTTTCTACCATTTTTTCATCTGGAATGTAACTAATATAAATGGTTGCGAAATCCGGCTGACCTGTTTTTGGACATAAGCTCGTAAATTCCGGACAGTTGAATTTCACAAAATAATCACGATTTGGGTGTTTGTTATCAAATGCTTCTAGAATCTCTGGTGCATATTCAAACAAATAGTTTGTTCCTTGATTTCCAAGGAGTGATACACCTTCTAATTCTTCATCTTTTCGACCGCTCATTTGCATTTCCTCTCTTTCTACGATTGTCATTCTAACAGCGTTTTTTTATTTTGTATATATCTGTTTTTATTTTTCTTTGTAAATTTTTTGCTATGCGCTTACACGCCTCGTTTATTTCCCCAAACAAGGGCGTGAACCTGCGGCAGAACTCTTACATCGTTCATGTTTTTTGCTGCCACTGCCTTATCGATTAACCACTCATACTTTTTAAGCAATTCTTGTGTTAACGACGCATTATCGATTGTCGTTAAGTCCTCGTTTCCTACTTGAACAAAAAATGGAACCTCAGGATAACGTTCATGAACAGACGCTGCATACTCAAAGTCCTCATCATTAAATACAACGACTTTTATGCTTATGTGCGCCATGCGTTTTTCC
This sequence comes from Priestia sp. 10L35, assembly GCF_056395685.1. Classification (NCBI taxonomy): domain Bacteria; kingdom Bacillati; phylum Bacillota; class Bacilli; order Caryophanales; family Bacillaceae; genus Priestia; species Priestia sp. 10L35. The sequence goes on from NZ_JBFTKA010000004.1 coordinate 283,415, forward strand.
TTTATTAATGTCTCTATAATATCGTCTAATACGGAGAAATTTGTTTTCATTAATGAACTTGGAGGCTTAGGAGAAATCGTTAAATCATCGATCTTTAGGAACCAATCCTGATAACGGCTCCCCTGTGTTTCAAGAGCTGCTTTTACCCCTTGACTGTGCAAAAGCTCTACAAGTGAACCAATCGCCTTGATAAGCGCAGGGTTTCCTCCAGAAATGGTGACGTGATCAAAGCACTCTCCTCCAATTTCTTTTAGCTCCGTCCAAATTTGTTCTGCTGTTAGCTGACGAATATCGTTTTTAGCAGATCCATCCCATGTAAAAGCTGAATCACACCAGCTGCAGGAATAATCACAGCCCGCGGTACGAACAAACATCGTCTTACGTCCTACAACCATTCCTTCCCCTTGAATCGTTGGTCCGAATATTTCAAGTACTGGAATTGTATTAGCCACGTTTTTTCACCTTCTTTGGGCGGTAAACTACGTAACTTGTCGGCGTTTCCCGCACGAATACTTGTACGCAAGAAGGCTTATTTGGTAGTGTGTCTAGATATTCTTGAACCAACTCATAAATTTTACGGGCAACAACTTCAGTTGTAGGAAAATCATTTGGATTTTCTTCGTTAAAGATAGAATGATCGTTCAATAATGTATGATCAAATTGACCAGAAACAATTTTTTTCAATAGCGCAAAGTTTACTAAAAAGCCCGCTTCGTCTAATGTATCTCCGGCAACAGTTAGATTTACGAAATACGTATGTCCATGGACTTGACGGCATTTCCCTGCTTCTGTGTGAGGAACAAAATGTGCCGCAGCAAACTGCATATCTTTGTTCAGTTCATATTCATAGTCATGAAATACTTGAGGATACATTTGTTGCAGCATTATTTCTCTCCTCCTTCTTTCGTTTGCATGTATTGATCTAACCCGCGTTTTCGCAATTGACATGCGGGACATTCGCCGCATCCATCAGCAACAATACCGTTGTAGCAAGTTAATGTTTTTTCACGCACATACTCAAGCGCCCCTAGCTCATCCGCTAACGCCCACGTTTCTGCTTTATCAATCCACATAAGCGGCGTATGAATCACAAATTCAAAGTCCATTGATAAATTAAGCGTGACGTTTAACGATTTCACAAATACGTCTCGACAGTCTGGATATCCTGAAAAATCAGTTTCACAAACGCCTGTTACGATATGACGGCCTCCGCTGTTTTTAGCCAGTACGGCTGCAAATGATAAAAATAACAGATTGCGGCCGTCAACAAACGTTGTAGGCAACTCTCCTTCTTTTTGCTCGATCTCAATATCATCTCGCGTTAAGGCATTTGGTGCTAATTGATTTAAAAGTGACATATCTAGTACGGTATGCTTCACACCTAAATCAGCTGCGATAGCTTTTGCTACCTCTATCTCTTGACTATGGCGCTGACCATATTGAAAAGTAACCGTTTCTACTTCTTTAAAGTTTTTCAAAGCCCAAAATAGACATGTTGTACTATCTTGACCTCCGCTAAATACAACAATAGCTTTTTCATTTTTCATCATTATTGTTCGTCTCCTTTTTGATTGAAATCAAAAGAAGAAGAAACTTTATTGAACCGTTCGTTCCCTTTGTGACTAATTTTATAACACAAAAAAGAGACTGCTCTTTTCCAGCAATCTCCCTAAAAAGCAACTAAGATACACGTCCTCGCCAGCATACACGTCAAAAAGACGCGTTGATAGAAAAGCACGTGAAAGAAGACACGCTAAAACCGTGTCTTTTGTCATCAACGATGATCTTAGTTTTTTATAGAGGGAGTTTTCGAACCTCTCCCGTACGTATCCAAACGTGTACGGCGTTTCTTCTTGAATTGTCATCGTATTATACCACATGCGTATAAATAATGCTATGTTTGTTGACTTCTATCGCCTTTAGCTGCCTTATTTTTCTTTATATAAGAAAGCGCAATAAATAACAACGGAAAACAGACGCTTAGTACAAATAAATAAAACGGCCAGTAATATTTTTCAAAATAATTGAAGTACGCTGTGTTGGGAATAATGTAATACGCCACGCCTGTAATAATTAGACCTAAAGGAAAGCTTAAAAAATTGCGCACCCGTAAATTACACAATTGGACGATACTTAACTGAATAGCATAGAACACAATAACAACTTTAAAAAAGATAGATAACATCCAAATAATAGCTACTAATACTTCAACATGCTGAATCGTTGCACCTAACGAAATCATTTTTCCTAATAAATAAACTGGATAGCTGTGCATCGATGCAATATTCGCGCCAAGAGCTAATATACAAGCCGCAACTGCAATCGTAATCGTCAAGCCCGATGCGACAGTGCCGATAACAAACATTCTTTTTACCTTTTTTCCATCTTTTATATGAGGCGTAATCATCAGAATAAAAACCAATTCCATAAACGGGTTTCCTAAAAAATAAGTGGTCCCTAATACTAAATCACCCATGCTGAATTCAAAAAAAGGATAAAGACGATCAATTTTCATCTGAGGAATATTTAAAACAATTAACAATAAAAAGGGGATCACAATCCAAGGCAAAAAGATTTCCGCGGTTCTTGCTACCACTTCAATACCTAGATACCCTCCGTATATAACAGCTAAAAGAACAAGAGCATGAATCCACGTAGGCAGCGTTTCAGGGACAATTTGAGTCGTCATGAATGTACTGATGTCTCGAAGCGAAAACGTAGACTGAATGAACATAAAGAAAATGTAAATAAGAGAAATACACGTTCCTGCATAAGGACCTAGCGCCTTTTTAGCTATTTGAATGAATGTTTGCTGAGGGTAACGCTGAATCAGCCATAAAAGCACCGCAACGATTAAAAGCGCAAAGCCAATAGCAAGCACACCGCAAAACCACGCATTTTGTCTATTCGTCTCTAATAATGTAGCGGGAACTGCCAAGATGGCGCTTCCAATACAAAAAACATAAATTAGAAAAAGAAATTGTTTCGGACTAATAAATTCTTTTATTTGCATCATACACACCTTCTCTCCTACATGCTTGCTCACGTGAATAACAAATGATGAACGGTTCTAGTAAGAGGCTTAATTAGTGCCTCTAAAAAGTACAGAGGCGTAGGAACTTCTTTACGGAGTGTAATCGCTCCCCAAAAGAATAGACCCAAACCTATAAGACAAAGGTAGACGACTATCTCACGATAATACTTTTCCTTTCGGAAGTTGATCATTATTTTTTTAGTCAAATAAGCAAGCAGTACAAGTAAGGCGATAAATCCCTCCATTTTCTTTCTCCTTAATGCTTCATTTGCTTCATATATGAGTTATTTAACGTGCCTAAGCGACGGATTTGAACTTTTGCATCTAAATCGACGGTTAAATCCTCTGCGTAAATTCTGTTCCAGTCTCTTTTCATTTTGTACCATCTCTTTACATCTTGTCTGTAAAACGCTTCGCCGAAACCAAAGATATCGCTTTTATAGGTTTTTTGAGCTTTTTCTACTGCATCATTCATTTTTTCTTTTACGTCAGCTGCTGTTTTTCGTTCGAGCATATTGATTACAGCTGGGTCCTGTAAATTCACTTGACACTCTACATCAGCCACGTTCGCTTCTCCTTTTAAATCAACGTGAATATGAGGTTTATGATTTTTCATAGTAGCTGTCACCTTGACATTCGTTCGAAGCATTTCTACTCCGATGATATCATGCTGTTTTTCTTTTTTTTCGCATGGAATAACAATCAACGTACTTTTTACATTTCCTGTAATATAGTTATATCCTTTACTTTCGTCTTCATTGAACCAGCCGAGAAGCTTATCATTTTGAAAGACACCTAATCCTTTGAAATTGAGCAGGGTGGAAAGATTGGTGCGAGAAATACTAGACATGTCTCCTGCCTTTTTCACGTCGCCTTTCACTAACACTCCTGATAACACCGCCTGCTTTCCTTCACTGGTTAAGTTACTGATCAGTTCATTTAACTTTACTCCTCTAGTAGGTGCCCAAATACGCTGTGACACGTCTAATGAAGCAAACATATGGTTAGCTGGTATTTTTTCGATGGTTGTTAATACGTTCAAAACGCTCGATGCTTTCGTGTTTTTAGCCACAACAACAAAATAATCGGTACGCACTTCATGATCCCGAGCAAAGAAATCAAGCACTTCAGCAATACCGTCTTCCGCCATGCTTTCGCTAAGCACTAGCATTCGTAAATGAGAAAGATAAATTTTCCGCGGAGATTTTGTCGTTATTTTTCTTAACCCCTCCATTACAGACGAAGCCTTAATAGAAAATGTGGTAACAGAAGGCCCGTTTGTAGGGGTTTTGGCCTGAATATCACCAGGGTTAATCAGCTGAACTGTTACAATAATGCCATCTTCTGCTTTATCAATTCCAACAGCAACCGTAATGGCTAGCTCATTCAACTCTCGACTGCTCCAGCAGCCGCTTAATAGCACTGAACAGATACATAACATTAGAAATGCTTTCATAGTAAACGGCCACCTTTACACAGTTTAGTTTTTTTGCGTCTTTTGACGTGAAATATTCTTCTCGTTAATAAGCTTTGGCCTTGTTTTCATTTTTTTAATCGAACGTCTAATCAGAACATCCTTTTGATCACGCTTCACAAATGGAGCCATAGGTGTCATATAAGGGACTCCAAATGACCTTAAGCTGCATAAATGTAAAATCATTAAAATTAGCCCAAGGATAATACCGAACAAGCCAAAAGTAGCTGCTAAAACCATTAAGATAAAGCGCAGCATCCTTACTGCAATAGCCATATCATACACAGGTGACACAAAGTTACTAATAGCGGTGATGGATACAACGATAACCATTGCAGGTGAAACTAATCCCGCTTGTACGGCGGCTTCTCCTAAAACGAGTGCTCCCACAATCGAAATAGCTGAACCTACTGCTCGAGGCAATCGGACTCCCGCTTCTCGCAAAATTTCAAACGTGATTTCCATAATAAACGCTTCAATAATAGCAGGAAACGGAACACCTTCCCTTTGAGCTGCAATACTAATTAACAAAGCAAAAGGAAGCATTTCTTGATGAAAAGTAGTTAAAGCAATGTAAGCAGAAGGTGTTAAAAGAGCTAAGAAAAATGCCATGTAGCGCATTAAGCGAATCAATGTACTAATATCTGCGCGCTGGTAATAATCTTCGGCTGCTTGAAAAAATTGAATAAATAAGGCAGGAACCATTAATACAAAAGGTGTACCGTCTACTAAAATGGCTATCCGCCCCTCTAAAAGACCTGCTGCCACGGAGTCTGGACGCTCCGTGTTATGCATAGTAGGAAAAGGTGTATAATCTTCATCTTGAATCAACTCTTCGATATATCCGCTCTCCAAAATACCGTCTATATCAATTTTGGAAAGACGCTCCTTTACCTCTTGAATGACCTGTTCATCCGCAATGCCGTCTATATAAACGAGCGCAATATCCGTTTTTGTAAACTCTCCTATTTGCTGAGATTCAATCCAAAGTTTTGGAGATTTTATTCGGCGCCGAATCAATGCGGTATTCGTTCGCAGTGTTTCTGTGAAACTGTCTCGAGGCCCTCTTACAACGGTCTGAGATTGTGGTTCAGAAACAGCCCTGTCTCTCCATCCTCTGGTACTTGCCACAATACACGTTTGATACCCTTCTAAAAACAGTACGGTATCTCCTGATAAAACATGAAGAAGAGCATCATCCAATGTCTTTGCTTCCATGATTTCACCCGCTGCCAAACTATAGCTTTTAATCAATTCGTACATATTAACGATGCCATCATCATGTGTTAAATGTTCATCGTGATAGTGCATAATGGAGTCCAGCGCATAGTGTTCAACTTCGTCTTTATTTACTAATCCGTCGATGTAAGCAACACCTAAAGTAAATTTTTCTTCAATCGAAATTCGAAACTCTCGCACAACTAAATCCGTGCTCTGTCCCAATGCTTTTTTCATGCGGGATAAATTATCTCCCACCCTCTCAGATAATTTCTGCTCTTCCTGTGTAGAAGAAGCACTAGTGTCCTTAGAGTCCTTCGATTCATCAGCTTTTTCTTTCCGCTGTTTGGATTTATTCGTTAACTCAGATAGTTTTTTTATACGCATTGTTCATCCTCCACTACATTGAACGAAAAGAAACGGAATTTCTTCTTTTTAGTCTCTATAGTTTTTGTATGAAAAGGAAATTTATACTTGAAGCCATTTTAATAATCTTTATTTTTGACATCATTTGTGCATTTCTATAGGATAGTAATGGATAATTCTTTGTTATTATGAAGAATGTTTATGCGGAACATTGAAAGGAGTCTATACATGGCACAATCACTTAAAGGCAAAGTAGCTCTTATTACAGGAGCAGGAAAAGGCATCGGTCGTTCAACTGCGATTGAATTAGCAAAGGAAGGCGTAAATATCGGTTTAATTGCTCGTACAGAGGCAGATTTAAAGGCTGTTGCTTCTGAACTAGAAGCATTTGATGTACAAGTTGCTTATGCAACAGCAGATGTTTCTTCTATGGAAGAAGTAAATGCAGCAGTTGAGCATCTACATACAAAATTAGGGGCAACAGATATCTTAATCAACAACGCAGGAATCGGTAAATTCGGAAGCTTTTTAGAGCTAGACCCAGCTGAGTGGAAACAAATCATTGATGTGAATTTAATGGGCGTTTACTACGTAACGCGCGCCGTTCTACCTCAATTAATCGAAAAAAATGGTGGAGACATTATCAATATTTCATCCACTGCTGGTCAAAAAGGCGCTCCCGTTACAAGTGCTTACAGCGCTTCAAAATTTGGCGTGCTCGGCTTAACTGAATCTCTAGCGTTAGAAGTACGCAAACACAATATTCGTGTAACAGCTCTAACACCAAGTACAGTAGCAACGGAATTAGCGTATAAAGAAAACTTAACGGATGGCAATCCTGATAAAGTGATGCAGCCTGAAGACCTAGCAGAAATTATGGTCGCACAATTAAAATTGCATCCTCGTATTTTTATCAAATCTGCGGGCATGTGGTCCACAAATCCATAAACAAACATAGAAAAAGGAGAGCTTCAGCTCTCCTTTTTTGTGTCTTCCTTTATATGGTGGTTACCTTATTTACGTTTAGGCGTGATTTCTTCTGATAGTTCTTCAAAAGATTTCACTTTTCCATGCGATGGGTTTTGTGATTGTTTTCGCACATTCCACTGACGCTCTTTTTGACTTTTAGACTGAGTCATTTTGCTTCATCCCCTTTTTATATGCTTACATGTAGTAGGATCAAACAAGCTGCTCTTTTCCATTCATCAAAACTGCTTCCAATTTCTTTACTGCTTAGCTAAATGTATTTTAAACCATTTATCAATTTCCGCGTTATATTGATCATAATAAGCAGTTAGCGGATGGTCTCCGTTTTTGTACAGTACATATTTGTATTCTTTTCCCTGCTCATCTAATTGTTTCACAAGCTTTTCAGCCTGCGTGTGGTGAACTTTACGATCATGATCACCCTGTAAAATCAAAAGAGGTGAATTTACTTTATCGCTCCAATAAACAACAGAACGACTTTTATACCTCTCCGGATACTGCGCCGGATCTCCTACAATCGTCCGCAGCACTTGTTTCATTTCAGGCCCTCTTTGATCATAGAATTGAAACATGTCTGTAATACCTGATTGTACGACAACTGCATCAAATTTAACGCCGTTTTTCATCGTTAAATACGTCATCATGCCGCCGCGTGAATATCCTAGCGCTACCTTTTGCTGGTGATTTACATAAGGAAGCTGTTCTCCCCACTTAATAAGATTTAACACGTCGTCAATATCTTTACCGCCGTACGTCTCTGTACCTTCACTTCCGCCATTTCCCCTGTATTGAGTCGCAACCACGACGTAGCCTTTACTTGCCCAATATGATAAGTACTGCAGTGTTTTTGCGCGAATCATGCCATGTTCGCGATTTCCTCCGCGATTATATACTAAAAGCGGATAATGTTTGTCTGCAATGTCTTTAGGCTGTACTAAAAACCCTTTTATCTTTAAATTATCACTAGGATACGTAATGCTATATACATCTACTTTATTTGAATAAGGCGATAATAAATTCAATTTTTCTTTATTTACATCATCACTTTCAGCTCGGTTGAAAACCGCTGTCACACCGAGCACAGCTACAGTGATTAATGCAATGATGCCCCATTTTTTCAACAGAAACCCTCTCCTCAATAAATATCTTTTCTCTTTTATAATGAGTGTTTTCATTTGGCTTTACCCTTCTTAAATGTTTGCTAAAAAGGGCATTCATCCCATCGCCAATACAGCTTATTTATCATACCGCAAAACTCAAATTTCTTCATCAATAAAGAAATAAGAATTCATCCAAATACATTAACAAGAAAGACGTATAGTAAATTGTATTATTAAATTATAGATTTGAAAAGTGGAATGATACTTTTTTTGTCGTTTTTTACCTGTCCTTTTTCCAAAAAAAAAAGCCCAGTTAAGACTGAGCTTTTTTCTTGGCAATGCCAATGCCTGTATATGCTAAAATAATTGAAAAAATAGGACATAAAATACTAAAGAATGTAAATGGAATATAGTCAGCTGCGGGAATATTTAATGCAGTTGAAATAAAAGCACCGCTGACACCCCACGGAATAATAGCATTAATAACCGTTCCGCCGTCTTCAAGCGTTCGTGATAAGTTTTTTGGATCTAAATTCCATTTTTCATACAGCGGCTTAAACGTCTGTCCAGGCAAGAGAATCGATAAATACTGTTCGCCTGTAATAACGTTCACTCCAATTGAAGATAGAAGCGTAGCAAAAATAACGTCTCCGCTGCGGCGAATTTGTTTTGCTAATCCTTCTAACAAAGCATCAATAATTCCAACAGCTCTCATCAAGCCACCTAGCGACAAGGCAATCATGATAAGGGAAATAGAAAACATCATGGACTGCAGTCCGCCTTTATTCACAATCGCATCCACTACTTTATTTCCTGACTCTACTGCCGGCCCGCTTTGAAGAACGCCTAGCAATTGACTCAGCGTAAATTCATGCTGTGTAATCATTCCTGTAATGATGGCCGTTACAATACCTAAAACTAACGTTGGCAGTACATCGACTCTTCTCATCGAAAAAATAAGAACTAAAAGTGGAGAAAGCAACGTTAACACATGTAAATTAAACGTATGTTTTAATGCGTCTTGAATTCCTTGAATTTCCCCGTAATTGACGCTTTCCTGATTTCCGTTGATTCCGATTACCAGTGCAATGATTGCTGTAATAACAATACTTGGAACCGTCGTCCACGTAATGTGCTGAATATGTTTAGGAAGCGGGACTTCAACGATACCAGAAGCAAAATTTGTTGTATCAGACAAGGGAGACATCTTATCTCCAAACACAGCTCCTGAAACAATCATCCCCGCTGCTAGCCCTGGATGTACACCAATAGCAGTTCCTACGCCAAATAAAGCGACCCCTACCGTACTGACGGTTGTTAATGAACTTCCTGTGAATGTTGAAACTAATACGGTAATAACTAAAGCACTAATTAAAAAGTACTGGGGTGAAATCCAGTGGAAGCCGTAGGATAAAATCGTCGGTATCGTTCCTCCTACCATCCAAATCGCAATAAGCATCCCGATCAGCATTAAAATAAGGATAGGCTTAATGCCCAGTCTGACACCGTCTAAAATCCCTTTCTCCATTTCTGTCCACTTATATTTCAACAAAAAGCCAATCACACTAATAAATGCTACACCAAATATCAGCGGAATATGAGGCGGCAGCTTTAACGTAAATAATGAAACAAAAATAATAGCTAATAGCACCAAAACCACCGCTATTGATTGTATAAATGAAATTTCTTTTTTCATGAGGTATTCCCTTTCTATCTTTCTTTTTCACTTAAACGCTTTTATGCTTTTACGCAGTTAAGTGCAAACCTTCTTGAGTATAATTTTTATCCTTCTTGCTGTCAATAACTTATTTTATCCAACGGTAAGCTCTGCACTCATTTTTCCACTTTTCTTCTTATTAATATTAATTCCCTCTCCAAGCAGATCATTGTACAAAATGCCTCTTATGTTTTTACATGTATAGAACGGGTACACATAAAACACATCTTTTTTTAATGTACTACCTTTTGTACATAAGCGAGGAACTTCCTTCAAAAATTTTTTAAGCAAAAGACTTGAAAGTCAAAAAAGGTCAAAGTATAATGAAATTACGAAAGGTCAAGAAAGGTCAAACACCTGCTGATCTTCGATTAAAATCATTTAGGGAGGCTAATTAAATGATTTGTCAAAACTGTAATAAACGTGAAGCATCTATTCAATTAAATGTACAAACAAATAACCAAAAATCTCAATATCGTTTATGTCATACATGTTATCAAGCACTAATGAAAGAACATAAAATCCCATCAGGTTTTGGAGGTGGCGGCTTTATGAACATCGATGATTTATTCAATCAAATGGCGCACGAACAAGCTGCACCAGAACAGCCACAGCAAGGGAATGGCGGCGGAGGCTTTTTAGACCAGTTCGGTCGAAACTTAACTCAAATTGCGAAAACGGGATTAATTGACCCTGTTATTGGCCGAGAAGAAGAAGTAGAGCGTGTCATTGAAATTTTAAATAGAAGAAACAAAAACAACCCGGTACTAATCGGAGAACCCGGTGTTGGTAAAACAGCTGTTGTTGAAGGATTAGCTTTAAAAATTGCGGAAGGAAAAGTTCCTGCCAAGCTGTTAAATAAAGATGTATATCTGTTAGATGTAGCATCTCTCGTAGCTAATACCGGGGTTCGCGGTCAATTTGAAGAGCGCATGAAGCAGTTAATTTCTGAGCTTCAACAGCGAAAAAACGTGATTTTATTTATCGATGAAATTCACCTTCTTGTAGGAGCTGGTTCAGCGGAAGGTTCAATGGACGCAAGCAATATTTTAAAGCCAGCTCTTGCACGAGGCGAACTTCAAGTAGTCGGAGCTACAACTTTAAAAGAGTACCGTTCCATTGAAAAAGATGCGGCTCTTGAACGACGCTTCCAGCCGGTTATGGTTCACGAACCGTCTGTAGAAGAAGCCGTTGAAATTCTAAAAGGAATCCAAAGTAAATATGAAGATTATCACGGCGTTAGCTATACAGATGAAGCGATCCGCGCTTGTGTAAATTTATCACACCGCTACATTCAAGATCGCTTCTTGCCTGATAAAGCAATTGACTTGCTAGATGAAGCAGGTTCAAAAATGAACTTACAGGCAGGCATTACAAATAAAGACGACGCGGCCGCTCGCTTAAAAGAAATTACAAAAGAAAAAGAGCAGGCGCTAAAGGATGAAAAATATGAAGTAGCGGCAAAACTGCGCGATGAAGAAGCTGCTCTTGAAAAACAACTAAACGAAGAACAGCAAAAAATGAATGTGGATATTGCTGACATTCAAGCAATTATTGAAAAGAAAACGGGTATCCCTGTTGGTAAACTTCAAGAAAATGAATCAGCAAAAATGAAGCATTTAGCAGAGCACTTAGCTCAAAAAGTAATCGGACAGCAGGAAGCTGTAGAAAAAGTAGCAAAAGCGATTCGACGTTCTCGCGCTGGATTAAAAGCGAAGCATCGCCCAATTGGTTCATTCTTATTTGTCGGCCCAACAGGTGTCGGTAAAACAGAGTTAACCAAAACATTAGCTGAAGAACTATTCGGCTCAAAAGATGCTATGGTTCGTCTAGATATGAGTGAATATATGGAAAAACACGCGGTGTCTAAATTAATCGGTTCACCTCCTGGCTACGTAGGTCACGAAGAGGCAGGACAATTAACAGAGAAAGTACGCCGTAATCCTTATTCCATCATCTTACTAGATGAAATTGAAAAAGCTCATCCAGACGTTCAGCATATGTTTCTACAAATTCTAGAAGACGGACGTCTAACAGATAGTCAAGGTCGCACAGTAAGCTTTAAAGACACAGTTATCATTATGACAAGTAACGCTGGTGTAGGTGAAAAGAAAATTACGGTTGGATTTGACGCAGAAAATGACGCACTTAAACAGGCATCCGTTTTAGATTCACTTTCATCTTATTTCAAACCAGAGTTTTTAAACCGATTTGATACAATCATTGAATTTAATCATCTTGAAAAAGACAACTTGATTAAAATTGTGGACCTTATGCTTGCTGAATTAAAAGAAACATTACAAGAACAAAATATCACGCTGAGCGTAGCAGATGAGGTAAAAGAAAAACTAGCTGAACTTGGCTATCACCCTGCATTCGGTGCTAGACCGCTCCGCCGAGCAATTCAAGAACAGCTTGAAGATCGAATTACAGACTTACTTTTAGATGACGCAGACGTATCAACAGTGAACGTAACGTTAAATGAAGCAAGCGAAATCACCGTACAAAACTAATAGAAAAAGCGACTCTACTTGAGTCGCTTTTTTTTATAGAAATACTTACGTTTATTTACTTTCATCTGTTTTTTCGTCAGCACTATCCGTTGATTCTTCTTGATCATCAGATGCTTCATCCCCAGATGAATCATCTGCTTCGTCTTGCTTCATTGTTTCCTGTGAATCATCTGTAGTTGTGTCCTCCGCTTGAGTATCATCCGACTGTTCTGTTTGCTGTTCTGTGGCATCTTTTTCATCCGTTTGTGAGTTGCATGCTGTGATTAACATAATTGCTAGAAGTGATCCAAATAACTTGACTAATAAACTTTTGTTCATTTTACCGTCTCCTTTCGAATCATCTGAGCCTCTATGTAGTCACCATTCATATGGCTCTACTGGCAGTATAGCCTATCCAATTAGAAAAAAGTTCACTTTTACAAGGTTATCACAAAAGCTTTACATCCCCTTCATTTCGTTCATATTCCCCTCATATTTCCTTAATAGTTTATGACTAGCTGTATTCTAGATCTATCTTCCTTGGTCTAAGTGCTCAATTCGGCTATTCACACAGTTGTAACTATGCTAATATGAGTGATATATCACTACATCGTGCGACTAGCTGACTATAAAGTTATTCTCCTATAAAATTATTCACCATTTAAGAAAGGGATTTTTTATGGAATCACACAACCTCATAAAAAAACGGAATTTTATTCTTTTACTTATTTTTTGGCTGCTATATTTTGTCCACATTGTGTTATACCACTTTATTGCAGCTGATCCTCATATGATTGTTTTTATAAGCGGAGGAATTTTATTATTGGTAGTGACGGCTATGTACTACTTTCGTTTTCACCCTGCCATCATTATGTATTCTTTTTTTATATGTTATTATGCCTATATTGCGTACATGGCATCTATTGAACCTGCTGTTATTAATTATTTGTTTTTGTTTCTTGGAATTATTGTTAGCTTTATTTACAATAGCTATATTGCTATTGTAACTTCTACATTAATGTCCATAATAATTGTTTTGTACTTTTATGTAAGCAACACTCTTTTTACATCTGTGACTTTCGTGAAATTAGATATCGTTTATTTCATTTTGTTTACGCTGATCACAATGATTATTTTATTGTATTGTGCTCATTTCTCTAAAAAATTGATTGCTATTACGACGGTCAAAATGAACAAAACCGAAGATGAACTGTACTCAGCTCAAGAGTATTTGCAATCTTTTTTTACATACAATCGCGACGCCATTTCCGTGTTCAGTCTAGACGGCAAAGTGATTAAAGTAAACGATGCTTTTGAGCAAATATACGGATGGAAAGCGGAAGAAATTGTTGGAAAAGCCATTCCATTCATTCCTGCTGGCTTAAAAGGCGACGCTGAAAGCCGATTAGAAAGGGGTAAAAAAGGAGAAAAGCTGGTAGCCTTTGAAACCCAAGATAAGCGAAAAGACGGAAAAATAATTGATGTAGAAATCACTGTTTCACCTATTTTTAATCGTGATCAACAGGTCGTTGCGCTTTTTGGTATTTCACGCGATCTTACAGAAGAAAAGGAAACAGAAAAATTTCTTCGCCAAACCGATAAGTTATCTTTAGCGGGCGAAATGGCAGCGGGAATCGCTCATGAAATTCGAAATCCACTTACTTCTTTAAATGGATTTATTCAGCTTATTCATGAAGACAGCAGCCGCTATCATTCTTATACAACCATCATGCTGAGCGAACTGAATCGTATTAACTCAATCGTTGGAGAATTTTTATTGCTCGCTAAACCTCATGACACGGTTATGAAAAAGCACGCATTCTCTACTATTTTAAATGACGTTATTCTTTTGTATGAATCAGAATGTGTATTAAAAAATGTCGTAGTTAAAACGCAGGTGGAAGCCCCGCATACATACATCTGCTGTGATGCAAATCAAATTAAGCAAGTACTCATTAATTTGTTGAAAAATGCGCTCGAAGCTATGCCTAGTGGAGGAGAAATTCATTTAAACGTTACTCAGCATACTAAAGATCTTACTATTTTCATTAAAGATACAGGAGTCGGCATTCCTTCACATTTGCTTATGCACATTCAAAAGCCCTTTTTTACCACGAAGCCCTCAGGTACCGGTCTTGGACTTGTTGTGATTAAAAACATTTTGTATCAGCATAAAGGAACATTTGAGATTAAAAGCACTGTTGGCGAAGGAACCAGCGTTTCCCTTACGATTCCTTTATGGGAACAAGAAATTAATCATTAAAAAAAGAGGCTGGAACAAAAGTATGTTAGTTGAAGAAAGATTCGAACGAGTTTGTTTCTTGATTAAGAATCAAACTCATTCGAATTTTTTTATTATGAGGGTGAATTTAGGTGCTTCTAGCTGTTGATTGGAGGGCAAGGCGAAGACTCCTGCGGGAAAAGCGGAATAGGTAAGACCCCGCAGGAGTATCAGCGCCGAGGAGGCTCACCGGCCGCCCGCGGAAAGCAAAGCCTTGCACGGAAATCAACGGCGGTGTAACAAGCGATTCATACTAGATTGTTTATCCCATTTGTTCGTCTTTACATTGGATTAATTTTGTTGTGTCTCAATCTCTTTTTTATAGCTTTTTATCATCAATACTATTTAAATAGTTTTCAATTTCATCTACTACAGACTGCACGCAGCCCTCTTCGAATGGAGAGATCAAATTCGCTGCCTCTACTAATTCTAAAAACGGCTTACTTCCGCCAAGCTTACACAAATGAACGTAATCTTGCCATGCTTGTTCATGGTTTTCTCGATCTTTTTTCCAAAATTGAAATGCACAAATTTGAGCGAGCGTGTAATCAATATAATAAAACGGAGACGTGTAAATATGAAGCTGGCGCTGCCAGAAGCCCCCGCTTTCCAGATAGTGATGGCCGTCATAGTTTTTAGAAGGCATATATTTCTTTTCAATTTCTCGCCACGTTTGTTTTCGTTCCGAAGGCGTCATCTCAGGGCGTTCGTATACAGCATGCTGAAATTCATCTACCGCTACCCCGTAAGGCAAGAAAGTTAAGCCTGAGCTTAAATGAGAAAACTGGTATTTATCTTTGTCTTCTTTAAAGAACAACTCCATCCAAGGCCATGTAAAATACTCCATGCTCATCGAATGGATTTCAGCTCCTTCATGCGTAGGCCAGTGATACTCATTGGTTTCCATATCTCGGCTGGAATACACTTGAAAAGCATGCCCTGCTTCATGCGTTAACACATCAATATCCCCTGATGTTCCATTAAAATTCGAAAAAATAAACGGTGCTTTGTATTCTTCAATAAACGTACAGTAGCCTCCGCCTGCTTTGCCCTTTTTAGCGACTAAATCCATCAAATTATTTTCAAGCATAAATGAAAAAAATTCGTCCGTCTCTTTAGAAAGCTCTTTATACATAACCCGTCCATTTTCAATAATCCACTTTTCATCACCTTTTGGCACTGCGTTTCCTGTTTCAAACTGAAACGGTTCATCATAATAAGTTAAGCTCTCTACTTGAATTCTTTCTTGCTGACGCTTTTTTAGTTTTTCAGTAAGGGGAACAATATACTCTTTTACTTGTTTGCGAAAAGCGGCAACCATTTCAGCATCGTAGCCTATTCTAGACATACGAGCATAGCCCACTTCTACGAAATTTTTATAGCCTAATTTTTCAGCAAGCTTGGTCCGCACTTTTACAAGTTTGTCATAAATATCATCAAATTCCTCTTCATGATCGGTAAAAAATTGAAATTTCGCTTCTGCTGCTTTTTTTCTCATTTCTCGATCAGGTGACTCCATAAACGGATCGAGCTGAGCTAACGTTCTTTCTTCTCCTTCAAATACAATTTTAGCTGACGCCACTAGTTTCGTATATTGAGACGATAGCTTATTTTCTTCCTGAAGCTCTTTTACTATTTCCGGAGAGAACGTTTTTAACTGCATTTCAGCAAGAGAGAACAGCTGCTTGCCCCACTTTTCTTCTAGTTGCTGTTTAAAAGGCGAAGAGATTAACGCTTTGTAAAATTTCTCTACATATCCTTCTAAAAGCGGCTGTGTTTCATCAAAATAGTCTTGTTCTTCCTTATAAAATTCATTCGCTGTGTCGATAGAATGACGAATATAGCAGATGTTCCCCATTGTGCTGTACTGGGAATACGCATCATTTGCTAAACGAATTGCCTCGTTTTGCTGACTGACTGACGCTGCTTCCGTAAAGTGTGTAATGGCCTTTTCAAACTGCTTTTCAATTTCATTCATATCAGGTCGCGTATATGTATAATTCTCAAATTTCATCATTTGTACCCCTTTCTCTATTGTCTGTATGTAACCTAATTCGTTTTTATCCAGCTGTATTCCTGTTAATTTCAATTTTTTGTCACTTTTTATTTTTTATGTCGATTGGTTATGAAAGAAGTCATAGAAAAAAACTCGTTTGTTCAACAGAAACAAACGAGCTTTCCTTAATTAATCAGTCGATTCCGGCAAAAATTCATCTGCATAGTGTCCTAATTTCTTAAGCATCGAAATAGCAACTTCCTTTTCTTCGCTAGACAGGACGGATAAAATATCATGAATTCTTTTTTCGTGACTCGGAAACATGCTTTCAATCATTTCCTTACCTTGCTTGGTGATAGCTGCATAGGTTACGCGACGATCGTTCGGACAAGCAACGCGCTCTAAGAAGCCTTTTTTCTCAAGCTTGTCTACTACATACGTAATACTGCCGCTTGCGAGTAGAATTTTTCCGCCAATTTGCTGCAGAGGCTGCTGGCCTTTGTGGTACAATAACTCTAGGACAGCAAATTCGGTTGGATTCATTCCATGCTGTTGAATAAATTTATGCACATGATCATTAATTGAACGATTGGCACGAGATAGTACAATAAATAATTTAAGAGATTGGTCTAACTCTTCTCTAGTTACATCATTCGTCATTTTAATCAGTTCCTTTAATATTATCTTGATATCAAGATAATACTAAAATTTCCCTTCAAAGTCAATCAAAGCAGGCTTATTTCAGCGGTTATTCTCTCCGCTTGTACAATTTTTTTGATAAAAAATGTATATAAGTGGATTTATACATATGCTTTTAATACAATAAACATATGACCATTACATAAAAAGGTGAATGATTATGAAACCAACCCATTTATTATTTAATTCCGCGATTGGTTCACAAAAGCCTGAAACAATCGTTAACCGGCAAAATCCCTGTCCCTTTTGCGACGTAGAATCTCTTACAGGCATTATTAAAAAACAAGGACCTATCATTTGGCTGAAAAATAAGTTTCCCGTTCTGCAAGATGCTTATCAGACGGTTATTATTGAGACCGATGAATGTTCTTCGGAACTATCTATTTATCCAAAGGAACATCTGTACACCTTGCTGAGCTTCGCTACTGAACGATGGATATCTATGATAAACAGCGGAGAATATGCTTCTGTTCTTTTCTTTAAAAACCACGGCCCCATGTCCGGAGGATCATTACGACATCCTCATATGCAAATTATTGGTTTAAATGAGATGGATGTAAATGAAAATGTGAAGCTAGAGCAGTTTGAAGGAGTCACAATTGCCCAAAATGAACACGTCACATTTAATTTATCTGCAAAACCTAGAATGGGCTTTTTTGAATTTAACGTGATAACGGATCAGCTTGACAAAGAGATGCATGCATTTGCAGATTATCTTCAAACGGCTGCTCACTATTTATTAAATCATTTTCATCGTAGCTGCACGAGCTACAACTTATTTTTTTATAATCTTAAAAACGGCAAAATTGCGGCGAAAATCATTCCTCGCTTTGCCACATCTCCTTTGTATGTAGGATATGGCATTCCTCAAGTTTCCAATAAGCTTGAGCACATTGCTAACCAAGTTCAGGAGCTGTACTTTACCTAAAAAGTTGAACCTTCACTGGTTCAACTTTTTTGTAAGGTTATTGCATAAAGCTATTCACTTTTAAAATAGTCATGCTCATAGAAACCAAAAAAACATACACTAAAAGAACGATGTGAATTGAGGATAAAAAGAAGAATACGTAAAAGGAGACGGTTTATGACTGAGGTACTAATTGGAAGCATTCTTTCTGCGCTATCGACTGGAGTAGGCGCTTTGCCTATTCTGTTTTTGAATCAAGAACTCACTCATCGCTGGAAAGATATACTTCTTGCGCTCACTGCAGGTATTATGACAGCAGCTTCTACTATGAGCTTGATTCCAGAATCTCTTCAAAGCGGCGGTTTTTTTTCCTTAGCCATTGGCTTACTGCTTGGAGTTGTAACATTAACACTCTTGGAGCAGAATATTCCTCACATTGATCTTGAGCATTCTAAAACCGGCATTCAGTTTGATGAAAAAGCACTTTTAATTGTTTCCGCTATTACTTTGCATAACCTTCCTGAAGGACTGTCTGTTGGTGTTAGCTACGCTTCAAATGTTGAAAATACAGGGAACTTAATCGCCCTTGCAATCGGTCTTCAAAATGCACCTGAAGGACTGTTGGTCGCGCTATTTTTAGCTCAGCAAAATATCAGTAAAATAAAAGCATTTTTAATTGCTACCCTTACAGGCTCCGTTGAGATTGTAACGTCTTTACTCGGGTTTTATTTAACTAATTTTGTTGATTCTCTCGTTTCATATGGATTAGCTTTTGCTGCTGGAGCCATGCTTTTTATTATTTATAAAGAGTTGATTCCAGAAAGTCACGGCGATGGAAACGAAAGATTTGCTACTTATTCGTTTATTTTTGGTATTTTGTTTATGATCTTTTTAATTAACATTTTTTAAAGGTGAAGAGAGGCCACGGGCAGCATGATTGTTTTACTGCCCGATCCCGAATGCTTGTCCTGTATTACAGCTTTGAAAAAGATAAAAAGCGGCTAATCAGTGTGGCAAACGATGTCTTTTCTTCCTCTTCTTTTAAACGCTTCTTTTGATAAACGAGTAAGAGCTGATCAAGCTCTTGACTACAGGTAACGGTTTCTTCATTAGTCAAACCTTTTTCTTCTCCGAGCTGCACCATCTTTTGTCTTTTTTGGACGATTTCTACTAATAATCTCTCTGATTTCGTTCTATTTCTCACTCCAAACACAAAATCCTCTCCTATGACAAAGAAATTAGCTTATAACGCATTATTACAAATTCTACTAAATATGTAAATAGAGTCGCAATAATAGACATTTTTTTTGCAAAAAAATTATTTTGTCGGAATTTACAAGCGCTTACATTACTATAGGAATACCATTTATCTTTTTTTTACAACTTGTTTTTCGACAAAAGATGCTGCTTGTCGAATCGAAAAAAGATTGAAACATAACGAAATCAATACAATCTAAAAACGAACAAATAGGATACATGAGCCGAACCGCTTGTCCCGCAGGAATTTTCGCCTTGCCCTCGAGTCAACAGCTAGAAGCAGCTAAATATATGAAGCCTGCGTTCGCCCTCACCATAAAAAAATCCGAACGAAGTTGATTCTTAATCAAGAATCACTTTGTTCGGATCTTCCTTCAGCTAACATACTTTTGTCTCTATATCTTTTTCTATTCAGCTTTCTGAGCAGCAATTTGTACAGCATCCCATACCGTAGCAAAAGGAGGGGCATACGAAAGATCTAGCATGGTTATTTCATCTGTTGTCAGGCGGCAAGTAATAGCTGTCGCAAATACATCGATTCGTTTTGCTACTCCTTCTTTCCCAATCATTTGAACCCCCAAAATCTCTTTTGTTTCAGGATGATAAACAAGTTTTATCACAATCTTTTCAGCTCCTGGATAGTAAGAAGCATGACTCGGAGCCTCTGCTGTGATGGCTTTGTATAAAAGAGAATTTTCTCTTGCTTCTCTTTCTGAAATGCCGGTTTTTCCAATTTCATAGTCCATCACTTTGACAATACTTGTACCTACAACACCCGGAAATTCTCGCTTTTCTCCCCCTAATCGGTAACCAAGAACCCTTCCTTGCTTATTGGCAATGGTTCCAAGAGCAATATGAACATCTTTTTTTAATACGCGGTGATAGCTCGTTGCACAATCTCCTGCTGCGTAGATATGAGGCACGTTGGTTTCCAACTTCTCGTTTACTAAAATAGCTCCATTTTCAAGCATCCTTAGTCCGTTTCTTTCTAAGAATTGCGTATTCGGACGAACTCCTACATTTACAATCACTAAATCTGTTTGATACGTTTGGCGGTTTGTTTGAACGTGAGTGACGGAACCATCTGAATGCAACAATGCTTCCACTTCTTCTTCGAAATGAAATAAAATATCGTCATCTAGCTGCTTTTGCAAATGCTCTGCCATTTCTTGATCTAAAATAGATAGAATCTGCTTTCCCTGTTCAATAACCCGTACTTCTTTTCCCAAAGCCTTCATTGCTTCAGCTACTTCCATTCCGACATATCCTCCGCCGATAATGGTGACTTTCTCTACGGAGTGAGCTTGTAGATATGTATAGATTCTTTCGCTGTCTGCTAATGATTTTAATGTGCATACATTCGGCATGTTATCACTCATAAAATTGGGTTTAACAGCTGTTGTTCCAGTTGCAATGATGAGTTCATCATATGTTACCTCTTTTTCCGTTTGCGTCTTTACATTTTGCACTACTATGTATTTTTTTGTATGATTTACTTCTTTTACTTCGTGAAAAAGATGGACGGAGATGTTTCGCTCTTCAAACTCTTGTTTCGTCCGAGCAACCAAATCATCTTTTTCTTTTACAACACCTGACAGATAGTAAGGCATGCCACATGCGCTGTAAGAGATATCTCCACCTTTTTCAAACACAAGGATTTCCACTTCTTCTTTTTCTTTCATCCGACGAAGCTGTGAAGCTGCGCTCATTCCGGCGGCTACTCCTCCTATAATGACGACACGTTTCATCTATACTCCCTCTTTCTACATAAATAATAGGCTATACTATTGTTTTTCCTTATTCTTCCCGATTTCAAACGAAAAAAAACGGCTGTTTACACAGCCGTAGATGTTTGTTTTGAGCGGTAATACGTTAAAGCCAAGGCTCCTGCTAATACAGCTCCTTTAATAATGTCTTGCATATAATACGGAACATTTAGCATCGTTAACCCATTTAACAGCACACCAATTAAAATAGAACCAATCAGCGTCCCGAATACATTCGGTTTCCCTGCTCCAAATACGGAAAAGCCAATGTATGTAGCAGCTACGGCATCCATTAAAAATGGTGAGCCGGCGTTCACTTCTCCTACTCCAATACGGGCAGCTAAAACGACTCCTCCAATTCCAGCAAGCAAACCTGAAAACATATAGGCATACATACGGTAACGATTAACCGGGACACCCGAAAGTCTTGCTGCTTCTATGTTCCCTCCTGTTACGTAGAAAAAACGCCCAAACTTCGTATAGGAAAAAACGATATGAACAAGCAGCACAGTCAGCAGCATAATGATAACCGGGACAGGAATACCTAGTAAATGACCTTGCCCCAGTGCAAGGAAAGATGGAATAAAAATTCCCGGAGCTCTGTCTCCGCTTGGTAAAGGCATATTGGTATAAATAGCTGAGCCTTTTGTATACGTTAATAAAATCCCCTGTACGATGAACATCATTGAAAGAGTTGCTAAAATATCAGGAATCTTTACTTTCACTACTAAAAAAGCATTTACTAACCCGATAAGAAGCGATGCAATAATCGGAACAATGATAGCGACTGCAATTTCTTGTCTGTGTAAAACAAGCATAGAGGCTGATAAAATAGTGGCTAACCCCGCCGTAGACCCTACAGATAAATCGAGTCCGTTGACGGTTAACGATATCGTTACACCAAGCGCTATTAAAGTAACAATGGAAATAGAGCGCAGGATATCACTAATGTTTTCTCCTGTTAAAAAGTTAGGTGTGGCAATGGAGAAGATAATCATAATAACAAAAATCATTAAGACTGTCCCATATTTATAAAAAAAGTCGAAAACACTTATTTTTCTCTTTGGTTTCGCTACAGGTTCTGTTACATACTCCGCACTCATCCTTTTACTCCTCCTGCTGTATAATAAAATAATTTTTCACTAGTTGCTTCTTCTTTGGATAATTCTTTCACGATTTTTCCGTTGTACATAACATAAATTCGATCCGCTACCCCTAGCAGCTCCTCAAATTCACAGGTTGCATAAACAACCCCTTTTTGCTGCGACACAAGATTTGTAATTAAATCAAATATTTCTCGCTTGGAGCCTACATCAACCCCTTTAGTTGGTTCATCAAACAACAGCACGTCAGAGTCCGTAACAAGCCATTTTCCGATTGCTACTTTCTGCTGATTTCCACCGCTTAACGTTCCAACTGACTGCTCGATAGAATGAGACTTTACGCCAACTTGCCCAGTCGTTTTCTGCGCTTTTTCTTTGATCTTTCCTCGCTTTAAAAACGAATACTTTGTAAAGCGGGACAGACTTGGCAAAACTAAGTTATCGGCAATCGATTCATGAACAAAAATCCCTTCTTTTCTTCGTTCTTCAGGAACAAGAGAAAGACCTTGTGCAATATAATAATAAGGCTGTTTATTCAACTTTAGTTTCTTGTCTTTTAACCGCACGCTGCCGCTCACATATTGCTCTAAACCAAATAGACTTCGGCAAAGCTCCGTTTTTCCCGCTCCGACAAGCCCTGCAATACCGACTACTTCTCCTTCTTTCACATGAAAAGAGATATTAGAAAGGCGCCCTGGAAGAGATAATGCTTCTACATGTAAAAGTTCGTTTCCAAATTCTACTGATTTTTTGATCCACTGCTTTACAGAAGACGTTCCTAACATGAGCGTAATCACGTCTTCAATTGATGTATGTGCAGTTTCTTTTGTAGCTACATAGCGTCCGTCCTTTAAAACCGTTAAGCGGTCGCAAATATCAACCACTTCTTGAAGGCGATGTGAAATGTAAATAATGCCTACTCCGCTTTTCTTTAACTCTCTCATCACAGAAAACAATTGTTTCGTCTCTTCCACACTAAGAGGTGCGGTTGGTTCATCCAAAATTAAATAATCAACATTCTGTACAATTGCACGTGCAATAAGCACCTGCTGTTTTTCTGATAGAGTTAGGTCAACGACATTTTTTTTAACGGATAGAGAAGAGCCAAGTAAAGAAAGAGCTTTTTCCGCTTTCTTATAAATAGATTTCCAGTTTACAAATGTCTTACTTTTATTAGAAGTCTGCACGTCTAACACAATGTTTTCAGCCACTGACAGCGAAGGAATCAGCGCTACATCTACTTCTTGATGCACAATGCCGATGCCCTGGCGCTTAGCTTCTTTAGGAGAAGAAATGGAGATTTCTTCTCCGTCTTTGCAGATTTTTCCTTCGTACTCGTCGTAAGCTCCGCACAATATTTTCATCAGCGTACTTTTACCGGCACCATTGGCTCCCAATAAAGCATGGATTTCCCCTTTTCGAACAGTAAAATCAACTTTGTTCAGCGCTTGAAAAGAACCAAAGTTTTTTGTTATGTTCTTCATTGAAAGCTCGTTCGTCATATCTGTCCCTCCACTTCTATTCTTTTTTACCCCATTCTTCTACATACTGACTAAGCTGATCCATATTAATCGTTTGATTAGGCAAGTCTGTTTGTTTGACTAAAACCGGATCAAAGGAATAATAACGAGGGATCTCTTGACCGGAAATCTTTTTAAGAAGCAGATCAACTTGCTTTTCTCCTACTGAAGCTGGATTTACGGCAGCTGACGCTTTCCACGGGCTGTTTTTTGCCTGCATCATTTGTAGATCTTCATCAGATAAGTCTACTCCGTACACTTTAATCTCGTCTCGTCCTGCTTCTTTAATCGCTCTTGTTACTCCTTTTGCAAATTCGTCCCAAGGTGCCCAAACGGCCGCGATGTCTCCTTTATTTGGATACTGCTTCAACACAGCTGCCATTTTATTTTGTGTGTCTAATGAGGTGTTGTCCGTTGCGCTTCCAAACGTAGCAATTTGTTTTACATCTGGATAGCGATTCATCATAATTTTATAAATGCTGTCGCGCTTTTCCATCGGCGCAAACCCTCCAACAAATGCATATACAATGTTTCCTTTTCCATTAATGTCCTGCATCATTTGTTTCAGACCCTGCAGCGCAAGCATATAATCGTCTTGGTCAATTGTTGTAACGCCTTCTACTTTTAATTCTACGTCTGTTGCAATAACGGGAATTCCTTTTGCAATCGCGCGCTTCACGCCAGGTTCAAGGGTTTCAGCCCGGCCGTGGTCAATCATAATACCGTCAACATTTTGGTTAATAGCCGTGTCTAAATAAGCAGCCATTTTGGATTGATCATTGTTTGAATCAGAAACGGATAGCTGTACCCCTGCTTTTTTAGCCGCTTTTGTCACACCTGTTATGTACTGAGCAGCGTGAGTGCCTGACGTAAATTCAGAAATAAGCGCAATTTTTGTATCTTTCGTAACCTTTTTTCCTTCTTGCTGTACAGGCTTAGCAGAAGCCGCTTGCTGCGCTGGAGCTGCCTGTGCTTTCTCGTTTAGACTTGGCTGTTCTTTCGTGCAGGCAGCCAGTGCAAAGATTAGAAGCACGAGCAAAGTAAGTGGCCACAGCATTTTTTTACTCTTTTTCATGGTGTTCCTCCCATTAAACTTATTATTCATATAAAAATAGTTAGTTTTATAATAATCCAAAGAATACCCCGCTTTTAGATGTAAAAGCGGGGTGAAAATGACCTATGCTTTACAAGTAATTGTTATGCGTAAATAGGTACCCATCCTTCAGTTGTCACGAAAATTCGGACAGCGACTACTTTACGATCTTCCATTAGTGTAAAGTAATGAAGAATGTTCTCTGGTACTGAAATTAAATCGCCCGGCTCTAATTCAACATCAAAAAATTCGCCGTCTTTTCCTTGAATAACAAAGATTCCATGACCGCTTACAATAAAGCGAACTTCGTCATCTGTATGAATATGCTTGCGCTGAAAGTTTTTTAACAATTCATCAATATTTGGTGTAGATTCCGATAACGAGATAACATCTTGAGCTTTATAGCCGCGGCGTTCCGAAATATCTTTAATATCCTCACCAAAAGCGTTTAAAATTTCTGTTTTTTCTTCATCAGTTAAATCATATTTTTCACGAAGATTTTCTGGAAGTTTTGTAATATCCCAGTTTTCATAAATAACTTCATTGTTTGCCAGAAAAGCTGATACTTCCTCTTGAGTTTCAATTCTTTTATTGTTTACATGTAAGCGAATGTGCGCCATTTTTGTTTCCTCCTTTTATAAATGCACCTTTGGCTTAATGCCTTTAAGTGACAGTAATTTGACGTGGTAACTAAATAGAAATTCATAGGCTTCTAGCGCTTTTTTTGTTTCAAATGCATTTTTCCCCCATACCGTAATCCCGTGATTACGAATCAAAATCGCGCCTTGATCGCCTTTTATATGGTGAGAAAACTCTTCTGCTAGTGTCGGAATATCTGCGTAATTCGGAATAATCGGAACAGTAATTTCCGCATCTTCTTCCCAAATGCCTAGCGCCTTAATAATTTCTTGACCTTTGAATGAAATAACGCCTTCATCTCCGTACAGTTCAGAGATCACGTTGTTGTCGATTGTATGTACATGAAGACTGCACCCAGCATTCGTTAAATCGTAAATCTTAACGTGTAAAAGCGTTTCAGCAGAAGGCTTTAAATGCGTGTCTTCTGCAGGCTTTCCATATTGATCAACTAATAAAAAATCTTCATTTGTGCGTTTTCTTTTATCTTTTCCACTTGCTGATACAAAGAAAGTTGTCGGGTTTTGATCCACTTTAATCGCTAAGTTTCCGCTCGTACCGAAGAACCAATCGCGCTCTGCCAGCTCATCTTTTATATCTGCAAGCTCGTGTAATCGTTGCTGAGCCATAATACTCATGCTTTCACCTCTTCTGTTAATTCTTGTAAATGGTGAATGACATCATAAAAAGTAGAAAAAGGACGATACGGTAGAGATAGCTCTTCACATTTTTCAATTAAAAAGTCACGTGCAATGACCGTATCAGCTAATTTGGCAGCCTGCAAATCCGTAATGGAATCGCCAATAACAACCGTATGATCTCTTTCATCTGCAAGATGGCGAATAATCGTTGGCTTACAGCAGCCGCAGTCATTTGTACACTGTTTATCACATGTATGAGGCCACGTAATGGAAATATGCTCACCGGAAAAATCAGATCCGTTGCAGTAGAGCATTTCCTCTGCAACTCGATTTCCCAAAAGTGGTTTTACAAAAAAGTCAATTCCTCCGCTTACAATATAAAGCGGAATATGGTGTTCTTTTGTATAGGCAATAAAATCATCAAATCCATCTCGAATAGCAGACGTCTCTAAAATATAAGAAATAATATCTTCTTTTAATTCCACTGGGAGCAAGGCAAACATTTGCCCAACTCCTTCTTGAATGGAGACGCGCTGTGCCAACACGTCGTCTTTAATACTTTCCCACTCCGGAGGAGCAAATTGTTTCATAATAGCAATAATGTTATCGCTATTTGTAATTGTTCCATCAAAGTCACAAAAGATTTTTAACGATGTCATGCTTTCACCTCTACTGTTCCCCATAGTTGCAAAGCTTTTTGCAACTCTTTTGATTCTTCAGCTTTTTCGGCTAGTGTTTGATGAGAGAGTACTGCATCTATCGCCGCACGGAAGGCTTTTCCTCCTCCGATAGCTCCGTCTGGATGACCGTGAACTCCGCCTCCTGCATTAATAATGCTGTCGATTCCAAAGTCCTTCACAAGCTGCGGTACCATTCCAGGATGAATTCCTGCTGAAGGAACCGGGAAAGACTGCTTATATTTGTATACAGGACGCGTTAATTCGTAGGCAATGCCTGTCGTATCTTCAAGAGAAAGCGCTACGCTTCCGTATGGTGATGGAAACAGTGAGAAATCTGCTCCGGCTAAACGCAATAGCTTTCCAAGCAGCAATGAATTTGAAAAACCGTAAAACTCTGATGGCGTAAGCGCTCCGCTAACAGCTGGGTGTGCCATAATCGGCAAGTTAATTTCATCGTCTTCTCGAAGTGCCTGCAGTACGTCTAACCCGTAAGCAAATACGTTGAATAAAAGAGCATCGGCTCCTAGCTCAGCTGCTTTTCTCGCTTTTTCTTTTAACTCAAACGTTCGTCCCGTTAAATTAACAGCATACAGCGTGCGGTGTCCCGTTTTTTCGTATACTTCATTCAGTACTTTTTTCCCTTCTGTAACGCGAGCTTCAAAAGGTGTTCGTTCACTATCAAACAAAATCTCGTCGTCTTTAACCAAATCCACTCCGCCAAGCGCTTGCTCACGCAGCTGAGTTGTTAAGTACGTCATACCTCTTCCAATCACGCCTTTAAAAATACTCATCACAAGCGGACGGTCATAAACGCCTAGTTTCTCTCGGATACCTTCTATTCCAAAGCGCGGTCCTGGGAATTCAGCTAATAATTCATCAGGAAAATTCAAGTCTAATAATTTCACTTTTCCATCAAGTGATAGTTTTCCGAAAACCGTAACTAAAATAGCCGGTAAATCTCTTGAAAAGTTGGCAGTTGGATAAGCAATTTTGACAATAGCCTGCTTAATTTCTCCGCCTAAATATCCGTTTACACGTTCGCAATCTTGAAGCTCAGTTACGGACACGACGCGCCCTTTATGCTTTTGAAGCTGCTGTTGATCTAAAAGCGGCAGATCTGTCCATGAGCCGACGGTTAGTCCTAAAGCGATTCCTTCCGCTTTTTTATGAAAATTCCCTTTATTATCATGTAGTAAGTAGCTTGCAACGATTTCGCTCATTATGCTAAAAACTCCCTTGCTGTTTAATATCGTTAATAAAAAAAACCTCTTCTGTGATTAAGAAGAGGCTTTCGTTGCTCTTCTTATCTCTCAGCTGCTGCTGCAAGAATTAGCACCGTGCTTAACATGCGTTAAGTCGGTTGCCGGGCTTCATCGGGCTAGTCCCTCCACCTACTCTTAATAAGAAAGTTGCTATTTATTTAATTTAAATTCGTAGATTATATACTAAATACAAAATACCGCTAGGATTTATCGGTTATTAATCTCGTTAACTTCTTACATATTAAGCCAACTCAAAAAGGATTGTCAATGCGTTTTTAAAATAAATTTAATTTTTTTATTCGAGATACTGCTTCTCTCATGCGCTCTTCATCCGTCAGCATTCCTACGCGCACATAGCCTTCACCATATGTTCCAAAGCCTACACCAGGCGCCACTACAACGTGGGCTTTTTCAAGAAGTAAATCTGAAAACTGTTCGGAAGTATATCCTTCAGGAACTTTTAGCCATGCAAAAAAGGAGCCTGCTGGAGATGTAACATCCCAACCAATTTCTCGAAGCCCTTGAATAAAGGTATTGCGTCTAGATTCATAGCGCTTAACTAAATCATTCACACATTGTTGAGATTCCACCAGAGCTGCGGCGGCTGCCTCTTGAACCGCCCCAAATAGACTGACATACATATGATCTTGAAGAAGATTAATAGCTTCTACAACACTTTCATTTCCTACAGCAAATCCAACTCGCCATCCCGCCATGTTATACGTTTTAGAAAGAGTATAAATTTCAATTCCCGTCTCTTTTGCACCAGGAGTCTGTAAAAAGCTGATTGGCTTTTTACCATCAAATCCAATTGCTCCGTAAGCAAAGTCGTGTACCACACAAATATCGTGCTTGGCAGCAAACGCCACGGTGTCTTCAAAAAATTCTGCCGTTGCCACTGCACCAGTAGGATTATTCGGATAGTTTAAAAACATGAGCTTTGCCTGTTCTTTAGCACGTTCACTTATCTCTTCGTATACGGGTAGAAAATGATTTTCAGCCGTGAGCGGCATCACTTCCATCTTGGCTTTTGCAAGCTCTACTCCAGACCAGTAATCAGGATACCCAGGATCCGGAACCAGCACCGTATCTCCAGGGTTTAATAAGCACTGCGGGATTTCTACAAGTCCACCTTTCCCGCCAAACAAAATAGCTACTTCTTTTTCAGGATCCACATCAACGCCATATTCTCGTTTATAAAAAGTCGCAACGGCCTCTTTTAAAAACTGGTGCCCCCGAAACGGAGAATATTTATGATGCATAGGATTAGCACTTGCTTTTTGCAGTGTTTCTACAATATGTGAAGGAGTAGGCTGATCAGGATTTCCCTGCCCTAAGTTAATAACGTCGTGACCTTGGGCCATTACTTTTCCTACCTTGCCTACAAGTGATGCAAAAAATTGTTTTGGTAAACTTTTTAATAGTTCCGATTGCTCAAATTGTTTCATCATCGCACACCTTCTCAAAAAATTCTTGAAATTCTAGTCACAAATAATATATTGTAATACTCAACTTGTAAAGTCATTTTTTTCAACTACTAAAAAAAGGACGGATGATAAAGTGAGTGTAAAAATTACGTGTTTGCAGCTTGATATTGCGTTTGGAAACCCAACTAAAAACCGAAAATATATCGAACAAAAAATGACGGAAGCCCTGAAAGAAAACCCTGATATCCTTGTGCTTCCTGAGCTATGGGATACAGCTTATGATTTGACGCGGCTAGACGAAATTGCAGATGATGAAGGACAGCAAGCCAAGCAATTAATCTCTCAATTTGCTAAAACAAACGAAATAAATATTGTGGCAGGTTCAATCGCGAAAAAAACAGAGCAAGGCGTCACGAATACGATGTATATTTTTGACCGAAAAGGTCGTGAAGTATCACAATACAGTAAACTGCACTTATTTAAATTAATGGATGAACACCTGTATTTAGAAGCAGGAACAGCAAAAAATCTTTTTACACTTGAACAGTCACTGTGCGCAGGAGTTATTTGTTACGATATTCGTTTCCCAGAATGGATACGGGTTCATACTAGCAGCGGAGCAGAAGTCTTGTTTGTTGTCGCTCAGTGGCCGGCTCCAAGACTTGCCCACTGGAAAGCCCTGCTCATTAGCCGTGCAATCGAAAATCAATGCTATGTAATCGCATGTAATCGTGTAGGCCAAGATCCTAATAACACATTTGCCGGACATTCCTTAGTCATCGATCCGTGGGGAGAAATAATCGCTGAAGCTGGCGATAGCGAAGAACTTTTAAGTGCTGACGTTAACCTGGAACTTGTAAAAGAAATTCGTAAACAAATTCCCGTCTTTACAGATCGCCGTACAGAATTTTATTAATTATGTATTGACAGCCGTTTTTTTGCATGATACGATTTTCACCAGATATCATAAAATATTCAAACAAATCAAAATTGAATAAGTAATCGTACTCTTATCAAGAGTTGGCTGAGGGATTTGGCCCTGTGAAGCCCAGCAACCGACCGTCATTCCATCCTAAGATGGATCACACCCGTAAAACATGTTTTACAAAGGCACGGTGCTAATTCCAACAGAAAGTAATTTTTTCTGGCAGATAAGAGGTTTGAACACTACAATCAAGCCTCTTTCCAACGAAAGAGGCTTTTATATTTTCTAAAATTATAAAAGCCTCCATATATTCTTAAACCTATTAACTTAGTAAACAAATCAGTTTAATAAACTATGGAGGGATTCCGATGTCAACAACAAAAACAGAGAAATAT
Source organism: Priestia sp. 10L35 (assembly GCF_056395685.1). NCBI lineage: Bacteria > Bacillati > Bacillota > Bacilli > Caryophanales > Bacillaceae > Priestia > Priestia sp. 10L35. The sequence goes on from NZ_JBFTKA010000004.1 coordinate 314,391, forward strand.
CACCCTTTAACAGAAATTTCAGCAATCAAACTTGTGAAAAAGCTAGGTCTTTTTGATGCCACAGAAGCACTGACTGCCCGTGAAATTGGTGACGGCAACTTAAATCTCGTCTTTCACATCATAAATGATCAAACAAATAAATCCATCATCGTCAAACAAGCGCTTCCCTATGCAAAAGTTGTAGGCGAAAGCTGGCCTCTATCCTTGAACCGTGCCACAATTGAAAGCAATGCGCTCAAGCAATTCGGTGCATTTACGCCAGAACTTGTGCCCGCTGTTTATTACCACGATGAAACGCTTGCTGTTACGGTCATGGAAGACCTGTCTCATTTAACGATTTCTCGCGCCGGACTTATTCAAGGTGAAAGTTATCCTCTGCTCTCACAGCATATCGGTTCTTTTTTAGGACATATTGCGTTCAAAACGTCTGATTTCGCCTTAAAACCTCAGGATAAAAAAGAAGAAGTTGTTAAGTACAGCAACCCCGACTTATGCAATATTACGGAAGATTTAGTTTTTACAGATCCTTTTTTTGATATTGATACAAATGAATTTGAAAAAGCGCTGCGTCCTGATGTAGAAGAATTGTGGAATGATGGTGATGTAAAGCTACAAGCAGCAAAATTAAAATATAAATTTTTAACAAATGCGCAAACGCTAATCCACGGTGATTTACATACAGGCAGCATCTTTGCTAGCAGTCAAGAAACGAAAGTGATTGATCCAGAGTTTGCTTTTTACGGTCCGTTTGGATTCGATTTAGGGCAATTTGTTGCGAATTTATTTTTAAATGCTCTTTCTCGAGAAACAAATCGCGAACCGTTATTTGCACACATTACGAACACATGGAACGTATTCAAAGATACCTTTACTGCGCTTTGGCATTCTGAAAACACTGAACCTTTCGCTAAAGATGAGCGCTTATTACATGAAATTTTAACGCAAATGTGGCAAGATGCTGTTGGATATGCAGGATGTGAAATCATTCGACGTACGATTGGCTTAGCTCACGTAGCGGACTTAGACGAAATTTCTTCAGAGGAAAGAAAAATTAACGCTAAACGTACTGCGTTAAAAATTGGACGCTATTTGCTTCTGCACCAACAAGACGTTTCACCAAATGAATTTGAACATTTACTTCGATAACGAATAATGTACACAATGAAAGGATCGGTATCAGCATGACAAATACACTATCACTTCCGCGCTCAGTGGAATGGAATGAATCATATATTACTTTATTAGATCAGCAGCAGCTTCCTGGCAAAGTTGAATATATTAAGCTGCAAACCATTAAAGACGTATGGGATGCTATCACTACCTTGAAAGTACGCGGAGCTCCTGCAATTGGCATTACGGCGGCTTTTGGTCTTGCTCTTTCTGCGCTTAGCTATGACACAGATTCAGTCAAGGAATTTAACAAAAAACTAGCTCTTGATCAACAGTATTTAGCTAGTTCACGCCCTACTGCCGTCAATTTATTTTGGGCATTGGAGCGCGTAGCGAAAAGCGCTGAATCCGCTTCGTCCGTTAATGAAGCTAAAACAAAAGTTGTTCATGAAGCTATTCAAATTCAAGTAGAAGATGAGGAAACGTGCTACCGAATTGGAGATCATGCTCTTTCTTTATTTAAAAAGAAAGATAAAATCATGACAATATGTAATGCTGGTTCAATTGCTACAGCTTATTATGGAACAGCCTTAGCACCTTTTCACTTGTCTAAGCAGCGCGATATTCCGCTTGAAGTATTTGCCTGTGAAACAAGACCCGTTCTTCAAGGTTCTCGCTTAACAGCCTGGGAACTTCAGCAGTCGGGAGTGGACGTGACGCTGATTACGGATAATATGGCCGCTCATACCATTAAAACAAAAGGAATTAATGGGATTATTGTAGGTGCTGACCGCATTGCAGCAAATGGCGATACGGCTAACAAAATTGGAACATATGGACTTGCTCTTTTAGCGAAAGCATTCGGTATTCCATTTTACGTAGCAGCGCCGCAGTCCACATTTGATTTATCTATTCAAGACGGCAGCAGCATCCCTATTGAAGAACGTTCACCTAAAGAAGTAACGCACATTGGAGATACACAAATTGCTCCAGACGGAATCTCTGTGTACAATCCAGCTTTTGATGTGACGCCAAGCGAACTGATTACGGCCATTATTACAGAGCATGGAATTATCCATTCCCCGTCTTTGGAATCCATTCAAAAAGTTTTGCTGCAATCTGCTCAATAAAAAAAGCCGCTGCTATGCGGCTTTTTTTTGTTGAGCACTGGTTTTCACCTGCATTTGTAACACAATTGTAACAGTACTCTCTTCTTTTTCTACATATATTATAGGGGATTCTTTTTGAATAAGGGGGAGTAAATATGAGTTCAGAGCAAAAAACGGATAAAAACAAAGCGCTGAATCGTAAGCAACACTATCAGCTATTCGATTTATCCAAAGATGAAGAACTAAATTCCCTTCCTTCTCCTCAGCAAATTGACGGTGTTTTTGTGCAAGGAGAAGGCTGGAAATTGGACGGTGAATAGTTATTTTAACTCCAGAGCGCCTTTTGCTACATTTCTTTCAAGCATTAATAGTTTCTCTTTTATATGAGTTTGGGAACCAGCATAACCTGTTAAAGCTCCATTTTTTCCAATCACACGGTGACAAGGTAAAATAATAGGCAGTGGATTTCGACGATTCGCTTGTCCCACAGCCCTTACGGCTTTAGAGCGATGAACAGACTCCGCTACATCACTATAAGACCACGTTTGTCCATAAGGTATACCTTTAAGCGTTAACCATACTTCTTTTTGGAAGTCTGTTCCTTTTATATCCAAAGGCAAATCAAATGTTAACGTGCGCCCTTCAGCATAATCCTGCAGCTGTCGCTTTGCTTCTTTCACATGATGATAATTTTCGTCATGGACAAGTTTTTTAAGCTGCTCGTTATGATCATCGCTATCAAACCAAATATGTTGAACCCCTTTTTCCGAGGCTACAATATAAATTTTCAAATCAGAAAATAAATTCATTTCTCCGTAGTACATATTTTTTATCCTTTCTAATTAAGCTGGAAGAATAACATGAAAAGCTGTGCCTTCTCCTATTTTGCTTTCCACTTCAATTCGCCCTTTATGTTCTTCGATAATTTTATATGAGACCATCAAACCGAGTCCCGTTCCTTTTTCTTTTGTCGTATAAAATGGTTCTCCTAAGCGCTTGATGCGCTCTTCGGGCATTCCGTCCCCTTGATCTCGAATGGAGACCGTCACGTAGTGCGGCTCTGTAGAGTAAACTTCAACAATAATTCTTCCTCCGTTTGACGTGACTTCAATTGCATTTTTAATGACATTTATTAGTACTTGCTTAATTTGGTTCGGCTCGCAGTATACCATTGGCAGCTGAGGAGACACACTTAGTTCAAACTGAATATTTTCTAAAAGCGCTTGAGCATTTAATAAATCAATCGTTTCTTTAACAACCCCAGCTAGATTTTTCTTTTCAAACTTTACGGCCTGTGGCTTAGCGAGTACGAGAAACTCTGTAATAATGGTTTCAATTCTTTTTAATTCGGATTTAATAATATCAAAATAAAGAGAGTGATCTTCTTGAATGCTGCTTTCTAACAGCTGCACAAACCCTTTTAAAGCTGTCATCGGGTTGCGGATTTCATGCGCAATCCCAGCTGCTAACTGGCCGACTACTTGAAGCGTATCCGATTTTCGAATCTGCTCTTGCATTTGATTTCGTTCCGTTACGTCTCTTAAAAGCGTCATATATAGACCTGGCAAGATATCTTTTTTCGTGGAAAATTCGATATTTTTAACTTTTTCGTTCCCCGTAACGTACGTAATCTCTCCTTCTGCTTCCCCTTTTTGCTCAATCGTTTCTTTATGCTCAATGACCGCATCTAAATTCGCTGAAGAAATAAAATCCTCCATGGAGTGCGCACAAATCTCCTCTTTGCTGAGTTCTAGAATATCACAAAGAGAAGAATTTACATCAATAATATTTCGCTTGCCGTCCCATAAAACTAACCCATCGATCGAACCATTAAAAATCTGTCTGAATTTCTCTTCGTTATTCCGAAGCTCCTGTTCGATTTTTGTACGTTCACTGATGTTTCGAAAAATCGTTAAATGGTCTCCTTCTATAATGCCTTTTTTCCCTGTGAATTCCAACTGCTTGATTTCTCCATTTGGCATGTAAAAAGGAAGCTGATTACGAATTTCTCCTTTTGTTTGAAACGTTTGGAGCACCTTTAACGCACTAAAGCTTTTTGTATCGATAAACGTATACAAATTGCTTCCAATTAATTTGTTTAACGGCAGCTCAAATGTACGCGAAGAAGCAAGATTAGCGTTCAAGATTTCACCATCATCTCTCCAAATCAAGATCGCTTCAATCGCATTTTCAAAAATAGCCCTGAAATTTTTTTCGCTTCTCAACAGCTGCTGCTCCATCAGCCGTTTTTCCGTCACGTCTCTCATAATGGACATATAGTATTGACTGTATATATTAGCCGTTGTGGTAAATTCAAAAAAAGTAACGTCTCCATTTTCGAGCCTGATCGGTAGCTCACCGCTTGTCTTTCCTTCTTGATGCAGAGTTCTCCATAATTTTTTCACCTTATAATGATAAGTAGGTTCTACAAGCTCTTCTAATGTTTTGGTTAGAAGCTGTGCTCTTGTATAATTTAATCTTTCGCAAAATGAAGGGTTCGCGTCGATAAGCTGACCCGTGCGATCAAAAATGACAATTCCGTCTACCGCTTCATTAAATACATCCATAAACATATGATGACTAATAAACCGTTCATTTTCCATTATTTTGTGCTGCGTAATATCCCGAAATGTACACACAATAATGCCCGACATGTGACTATGTTTGTGTGAAGTAAATTCAACATGTTTCATCATGCCGCTTCGAAGCGTCATCGCGCCTTCATATTTGAAATAGCTTTCTTCTAAGAGTGCTGGATAATACGCTTCAATCATGTCATACGGAAAATACATCAGAAAATCTTTCATTTGATAGGTTAATAGCTCATCCTTTGTTTTTTCAAACAGCCCGCAGGCTGATTCATTTGCATTTATAACTTGAAAATACTCATCAAATACGACAATGGCATCTAATACGTCATTAAAAATAGCTCGTAGCTGCTGTAATTCACCTTGCTGCTTTTGCTCAGCTTCAGATGTTAATTCTCTGTGTGGTGACATGCTCATTGCTCCTTTCTTTTGCACTTCCCATTTCCCCACCTTTTATCTATAGACTTAGTATTCTACAAGATTTGCTTTTTACCTTTTTAAAATTAGCCACGTTTATTCAAAATGCGACATTTCTTCACATTCTCCCGCTATTTAAAAATGAAGCATGAATAAAAGAGGCTGAGACATAACAAAATGAATCCGATCTAAAGACGAACAAATGAGATGCATGAGCTAGCTGAACCGCTTGTGACACCGCAGTTGATTTCCGTGCAAGACTCCGCTTTCCGCGGGCGGACGGTGAGCCTCCTCGTCGCTTCCGCTCCTGCGGAGTCTCATCTATTCCGCTTTTCCCGCAGGAGTCTTCGCCTTGCCCTCCAATCAACTGCTAGAAGGAATGAAACAGCTAAAACCTATGCTCAACATAACAAAGAAAACGAACCGTGAATCAAACATGTTGATTCACGGTTCGTTTTTCACTTCGACTAAAATGCGTTTGTCACAGCCTCATCGATCATTCACTACAATATAAGTGGCTTGAATAGGTCCATGCACACCAACGACTAAATTCATTTCAATATCAGCTGAATTGCTCGGTCCCGTAATAAAGTTAATGCAAGAAGCAATCGTTTCTCCTCGCTCTACTTTTTCATGAATCATTTCAGCGGCTTGTGTCATGCGAGGAACAATTGAGCTTTGAGGAATGATTGCAATATAAGTGGCGGGCAGCAAACTGACCGATCGTCCTTTTTCAGCGCTGCTGAACAAAACAACTGTGCCGGATTCCGCTAGCGTCAAATCACTGAAGGTAATGCCAACATTTGCTTGTTCAGCTAGTTTAATATTCTCATCGCCTTTTGCAGAATTCCATACATGAAGGCTACTGCTTGTTTCCCATTTCTCCATCAGCAGATTCAATCCATATTCGGAAAACCTAGGATCATCCCACGTGCTCACAAGACCATTTCCATAGTTCGCTACGGCTTCCTCAAGGACAGCTGGCAAGTGTTGTGATGATGTTTCTACATAGCGAGTATGAATACGTTCGCAATGGTTTTCAAGCTCTTTCTTTAATTGATCCGGCGAATAGCTGCGGTAAACCTTATGCTGAGGAGCATGCTTCCATTGTGGCCTTACTACGCCGTTTGTTCGCCTGCTTCTCTTAAGATTAGCAGCAATATTGTCTAAAAAACTGTCTCTATTTTGAATGCTTCCGTTCATCATTATCACTCCTTTTATCAAACCAATCTCGTAAGCGCTCTTTTGTAGGCGCTGGAAACTCTCTGCTTTCCGTCCACGCTTTTAATGGACCAGGCCCTTTGGAAATACTGCTTCCTGACATAAAAGGAGTAAGAGCTGCCGGTGCTACTTTAGCGCCCACTGTATATAGAGAAGAAGAAGCTGCTCCCAAGCCAAATGCTTTCATCGCCAGCTTTTCCGAAATAGGTGCTTTTCCTTCTTTTTCCACAATTCGCTGACGGTGCTTGTGCAATAGCTCATGCAGCGGAATTTTGACCGGACAGGCATCTGTACAGGCTGCGCATAGCGTTGAGGCATATGGAAGCTCTTTGTAATCTTCATAGCCTCCAAGCAAAGGAGATAATACAGCTCCAATCGGACCTGAATAAATAGATCCATATGAATGTCCTCCAATATGGCGATACACGGGACATACATTCACACATGCCGCACAGCGAATACACTGTAAAACAGATTGAAACTCAGTTCCTAAAATCGCAGATCGTCCGTTATCTACAATCACTAGGTGAAATTCTTCCGGTCCGTCTACTTCCCCTGGAAGTCTAGGTCCCGTAAGTGCCGTTACGTAACTTGTAAGCCGCTGACCTACTGCACTTCTAGTTAACAGGCTTACCAACACTTCAAATTCTTCAAATGTTGGCACAATTCGTTCCATTCCCATCACCGTAATCTGCGTTTTAGGGAGGGCGGTCGTTAGCCTTGCATTTCCTTCATTGGTAACAAGTGAAATAGATCCAGATTCTGCAATCGCAAAATTACATCCCGTGATGCCAATATCCGCTGATAAAAATTCTTTTCTCAGCATTTCCCGGGCATGAAGGGCTAGTTCTTCAGGTTTTTCTGTTTTTTTATAAGAAAGCTTTTCCTGAAATACATCTCTAATTTGTTCTTTATTTTTATGAAGTGCAGGAGCTACGATATGAGAAGGCGGATCGTGATCATCTACTTGCAGAATATATTCTCCTAAGTCCGTTTCAATAACTTCGCAGCCCAGTTCTTCTAATGCAGCGTTCATATGAATTTCTTCTGTAACCATTGACTTGGATTTAACCACTTTCTTTGCCTGTTTTTGCCTCGCTACATTTTTTATGTACTCATTCGCTTCTTCAGCTGTTTGAGCGAAAAAAACGTGGCCTCCGCGTTTAGCCACATTATCAGTGAGCTGTTCTAAATAGTAATCTAAATTTTCAAGCGTATGCTGACGAATTTCTTCCCCAAGCGCTCGCCATTCTTCCCAGTTTCCTAACTCTTCTGCCGCATCTAATCTACGGCTTCTTAAGCGCTCTTGAGCACCTGAAACCGCAAAGCGCATAAACGCATTATTGACTCCATCATCAACACGTTTTTTAAACTGATCGTTTCCTATTTTCATAGACATTTGGTATTCTCCTTTCTTTACATTCTGCTATTTAACACTTCAGCGATATGCATCACTTTTACGGGCTGTCCTTTTCGTTCAATTCTTCCTCCAATATTCATAAGACAGCCGCAGTCGGCTCCAATTAAGTACTCTGCGTTTGTCTTAGCTATACAGCCCACTTTTTCATCGACCATTTGTTCGGAGATTTGCCCCATTTTAACCGAAAACGTCCCGCCGAATCCGCAGCAGTTATGACTGTTTTCAAGGTTTTCCATTTCAAGACCCTTTACATTGTTTAATAGTGTAAAAGGTTCTTTTTTTACGTTTAGCAAACGCGTCATATGACAGGAAGAATGATAAGTGGCTTTACCATTTAAACTGGCTCCCACGTCTTCAACTTTTAAAACATTTACAATAAAATCCGTTAGCTCATACGTTTTATCAGCAAGCTTCACGGCAGGTTCATGCCATGCAACATCACCTTCAAAAAGATGAGGATACTCTTTGAACATTGTCACGCACGATCCAGACGGAGATACAACGTATTCTGCATGCTCAAACGCTTTTATCATGTTTTTCATCGCTTCTTTTGATTCTTTTACGTAACCGCTGTTATACGCAGGCTGCCCGCAGCAAACTTGGCTCTTTGGAAAATCCACTTCGCATCCTAATCGTTCTAACAATTCTACCGTCGCTTTTCCTACATTTGTTTGAAACATATCAATCAAACATGTCGCAAATAAAGATACTTTCATCATTTGCTCCCTCCAAGCTGATCATTTTACTTCTTTTAGTTAACAGGTCATCAGATGACTTAATGCTATTATACTCCTATGTTTTTCTAATTTCACTAGTTTTTCAAAAATACCTTTCTTTGTTTGCTATCTTTTTTCATAAAAAATAGGAAATCGAGACATAACTGAATCATTTCAATCTAAAGACAAACAAATCGGATAAATGATTTAATTTGGATTACTTGTTAGAGCGCGGTTGATTTCCGGGCAACTGCTAGAAGAAACGAAACATGTGAAACCTACGTTTGCCATAACATTAAAAAAATCTGACCGGTGAAGATTCTCTATCAAGAATCTTCACCGGTCAGATCTTCCTTTAACTAAACTACTTTTGTCTTAGCTTCTTACTTATTTATTTCCAAAAATCATCAAATACTGTGATTGGTAATTGGCGTTTATGCTGCGTTTTTAAGAAGTGACCTTCAATGACGTTACTTGCATGTTCACCTACATCTTTGCCTTCTAAATAATCGTCGATTTGCTCATACGTTACGCCGAGCGCTTCTTCATCCGGAAGCTGTGGACGATCTTCTTCCAAATCAGCCGTTGGTTTTTTCATATATAGATGCTCAGGACAGCCTAATTCTTTTAGCATTTGTTTTCCTTGTCGCTTGTTCAGACGGAAGATAGGTACTAAGTCAGCTCCTCCATCACCGAATTTTGTATAAAACCCTGTAACAGCTTCAGCAGAGTGATCCGTTCCGAGTACGACTCCGCTGTACATGCCCGCTACCGTATATTGCGCAATCATTCGTTCACGTGCTTTTACATTTCCTTTGTTGAAGTCGGAAACTTTATCATCTGCCGCTTCTTCAACAGCAGAAAGCATCGCATCTACTGCTGGTTTTACGTTAATAGAAATAGATTTTGTTGGTTGAATAAAAGCAAGTGCATCTTGACAGTCTGCTTCATCTGCTTGCACACCGTATGGAAGACGAACAGCAATAAACTGATAGCGCTCTTCTCCGGCCTCTTCGTTCAACTCATTAACCGCTAGCTGCGCCAGCTTTCCCGTTAACGTAGAATCTTGGCCGCCGGAAATACCTAGTACAAACGAACGTAAAAAAGGATATTTGTTCATGTAGGATTTCAGAAAATCAACGCTGCGGCGAATTTCTTCCACGGGATTAATTTCTTTTTGGACGTGCATTTCTTCAATAATTTGCTTTTGTAGCTCTTTCATAAAAAAACTCTCCTCTCATTACTAGCTGACGGAATCTACACAAGTACGGTATCAGATAGTAACTTGCTTCTAGTCTCTTCAATATTTTGCATTTTGTTATCCCAGCAGTTTGTACTCAAGTCTACCGGATACTCTGTAGGACGAAATACATCTTCGTTCGATTTTGTAATGACTTTGTAGTCATCCCATAGATGCTTTAAGTTTTGTAAGCAGTAGGCTCTCATTTCTTCAATGGTAGGCTGCTCGTACACAAGCTTTCCCTGCGCAAAGATTGGCTGGTGAATTTTACGTGCGTTAAAGTTCGTGACAAACTTGCTGACGTGTGTATGAATCGGATGAAACATTTTTAAATGCTGCTCTTCATTCGGCACTTCGTCTTGCATCGTAATATAATCACCTTCCCATTTGTGGTTCACTTGATTTACAATTCGGTATACCTCTTTTAAACCAGGAGTGGAAATTTTCTCTGGATTTTCTGACAGCTTAATCGTATCCACCATGTTTCCATGATCATCTTCAATCGAAACCAGTTTGTACACCGCTCCTAGCGCAGGCTGATCAAAAGATGTCATGAGTTTTGTTCCAATTCCCCATCCATCAATTTTGGCACCTTGCGCTTTCAAATCTAGAATGCTGTACTCATCGAGATCATTCGAAGCAAAAATTTTCACATCATGATAGCCAGCTTCATCCAGCATTTTTCTTGCTTCTTGAGAAAGATATGGAAGTCTTCCGCTATCTAATCGAATACCGATAAAATTAATGCGATCTCCCATTTCTTTTGCTACTTTAATAGCATTGGGAATACCTGATTTTAACGTATTATATGTATCTACTAAAAAGATACAGTTACGGTGTGATTCCGCATACTTTTTAAACGCGCTGTACTCATCACGATAGACTTGAACAAGCGCATGAGCGTGAGTACCGGACACAGGAATTCCAAATACTTTCCCCGCTCTGACATTACTGGTTGCATCAAAGCCTCCAATATAAGCAGCTCTCGCTCCGTAAAATGCAGCGTCCATCTCGTGTGCTCTTCTTGAGCCAAATTCCATAAGCTGATTCGTACCCGTATGCTCATATAAATTATCTTCTCCCGCGGCTAGGCGAATACGCGATGCTTTTGTCGCAATCAGCGGGTGGAAATTTAAAATATTTAAAAGCGGCGTTTCAATAAGCTGCGCTTCCGCTAAAGGAGCGTCAATTTGCAGCATCGGTTCGTTAGCAAAAATCATTTCGCCTTCTACAACCGAACGAACATTACCGCTAAAGCGAACTTGCTTTAAATAGTCGATAAACTCCGCTTCATAATGCAATTCTTCATATAAATAATCTAAGTCCGTTTCGCTAAACCTAAAATTAGCAATAAAATCAATTACTCTTTCTAGCCCGGCAAACACAGCATAACCGCTTTCAAACGGCATCCGACGAAAGTAAGCTTCGAATACAGAACGGCGTTTATGAATATGGTCTTTAAAATACGTATGTGCCATATTCAGTTCATATAAATCTGTATGCAAAGCTAAACTATCATCTCTATATTGCTTTTTCATACTTTGTAACCCTCCATTTGACAATCCTAGTTTCTATTATGTAAATCTTTTCACAATAGAGCAAGCATAAATTATCGGAAGGTGCTTGAATTTTAGTTTTTCTGTTATTTGGTGCACACTTTTCTACCTGAAATGGCATTATTTTTCTTCTGGTATGTATTTCATTAACACGTGTTCAACATTATCAAGATGACTCATCATAAAATGCTGAGCATCTTCTGCATGCTGAGAAAGAATAGCTTCATAAATTTGCTGATGCTCTTTATAAATCCGTTCAGCTGTTTTTTCTTCCGCATAAAGCCAGATGCGTCTTGTCTCTTTCATCGTTTCAATCATCATTTCTGATACGTTATTCATAAGCTTCACTAAAAGAGGGTTTTGCGATGCTTTGGCAATGGCTAAATGAAAAGCAAAATCTGCTTTCTCTCCCAGCTCTTCATTGCCAAACGCTCCTTTCATTTGTTCCAGGCTATCGGACAGCTGGTTAAGATCCGCATCCGTTCGCTTTTGAGCTGCCGCTCGAACAGCCCCAATTTCTAATACTTTTCTCACTTCAAGCAAATGTTCAATATCATTTTTATTCATTAATACAGCGCTAGTTACAGGCAAAGACAGCATATCAGAGTTAAATTCGCGTACAAATGTGCCTTCTCCTTGCTTCATCTCCAGCAGCCCCATCGCCCGCAAAGCGCTAAGAGCTTCACGAATAGCTGAGCGCCCTACCTGAAAGTTTTCTGCGAGCTGCTGCACTGAATCCAAACGGTCACCAGGCTTTAAACTGCCTTCTTTTATATTCTCAAGAAGCGTTTCGGCTACTTCTTCATATATTTTTTTTGGCTTAATTCGCTTATATTCCACGTTTTCCACCTCATTTTTTTCGTTCACCAAGGTTTACATTAACCGAGACTCTTTCTTCTTTTACGTTTCTGTTACATTTTACCGAAATCCTTTCCCCTCCACAACAAAAGTGGCAAGGTATTTATACTTTATTTCTCAAATGTGCTAAAATAGTAAATTGATTTCATATTACGAGTTAAAAGGAGCTTTTTGAATGAACATTGTTGTCAGTACATTGAATGCGAAGTATATCCATACTTCTTTAGCCCTTCGATGTTTAAAAGCCTATGCAGAGCCTGACTATAAAGTGGATATGGCCGAATATACGATTAAAGATCCTGCTATGAACATTGTCACGGATTTATATAAACGCAACCCAGATATTATTGGTTTCAGCTGTTATATTTGGAATATTGAAGAAACGATTAAAGTCGCCCAAATGCTAAAAAAGATCAATCCCGAGCTCATCATTATATTCGGTGGACCAGAAGTAACCTATGATGTAACTCACTGGCTAGAGCGTATTCCTGAAGCTGACTTTATCGCTATTGGTGAAGGAGAAGAAACATTCAAGCAGCTGTTGGACGAACTTCACGGAGAGCGTAAGTTTGAAAACGTAAGCGGCGTGGCTTTCCGAAAAGAAGGAAAACCAGTTGTAAACCCGCAGCGCAATAAAATTGATCTGCGCGAAATGCCTTCTCCTTTCCGTTTTGAAGAAGACCGCCAAGAACTTTCAAAACGCGTTGTATATATTGAAACAAGCCGCGGCTGTCCGTTTAGCTGTCAGTTCTGTCTCTCTTCTATTGAAGTAGGCGTTCGTTATTTCGATAGAGAAAAGGTAAAAGAAGATATTCGCTATTTGATGGATAACGGAGCGCGCACGATTAAGTTCGTAGACCGCACGTTCAACATCAGCCGCAGCTACGCCATGGAAATGTTCCAATTTTTAATTGATGAACATCGTGAAGGCACCGTATTTCAATTTGAAATTACTGCCGATATTATGCGCCCAGAAGTTATTCAGTTCTTAAACGATCATGCGCCAAAAGGATTATTCCGCTTTGAAATTGGTGTTCAATCTACAAATGATGCTGTTAATGAACTAGTCAAACGCAAACAAAACTTTAAAAAGTTAACGCGTACCGTAACAATGGTGAAAGAAGGCGGAAAGATCGATCAGCATTTAGATTTAATCGCGGGACTGCCAGACGAAGATTATAACTCATTTAAGAATACGTTTAATGATGTATTTGCACTTCGCCCTGAAGAGCTTCAGCTAGGCTTTTTAAAAATGCTTCGCGGCACTGGCTTACGCTTAAGTGCGCCTCGCTATAATTATCAATACATGGATCAGTCGCCTTATGAGATTTTAAGCAATAACGTCTTGCCATTTTCAGATGTCGTACGTATTAAACATGTAGAAGATATTTTAGAAAAGTTTTGGAATGACCATCGAATGGATGAGACAATAGAGTTTTTAGTTGAGCACTGCTATAATACACCTTTTGATTTCTTCCAAAACTTCGGGACGTATTGGGATGAAATGGGCTGGGTTCGAATCGGCCATCAGCTTGAAGATTTATTCAGACGCCTTAGACAGTACATTGAAACAGAGAATTTTTCAAATGAAGAAATGATTGAAGGGTTTATGAAAATTGATTATTTACAAAACCAAAAGCATAAGCCTCGTAAACCTTGGTGGGACGATAAAGTAGAAAAACAAGTCCGCTCTCATTACTATCAGCAAATGCTTGCTAATCCTTCTATTATGGGACAGGCTTTTGAAGCTGAACAGCTTGCTGAAAAAGAATTATACAAGCACACTGTTTTAGAGATTCTGCCATTTGACTATATGTATTATAAACAAACGGGAAAAATAAATGAACAACCATCTGTTCTTCTTGCTTATTATGATCAAAAAGCAAATGATACAAAACTTTATTCGGCACCTGTAGAGGCATTTGGCCTTCCAGTTGTAAGCTAAAACCTCGGATAACCGAGGTTTTTTTCTTTAACATTCTTTTTTCTTTTCATGCTCTTTATCAGACTTTGTCTTTCCTAGGGATTCATATATTTTAGCTGCGTTGGGATCGCCCATTTCCGCTCCAAACTCTTCTTGCAGTAATTGTTTTTGCTTCGCTTCAGTGCTTGCGATATGCTTATTTTGTTGTTTATGTTTGCTCATTGTTACTTACCTTGCTTTCCTTTTTTGGAATTACGATTCGCGCCTTTAGCCGGCTCCTCGCCGCCAGCATATTCAGCAGCAAATTCTGCATCTGAAAGGCTCTCTTTTGGTGTATTATTGTTAGTCAGTGCTGATTTGTACCCTACTTTACGCTTTGCCATCATCTATCCCTCCTATGCTTGGAAGTCCATTGAACTTCCTTTTCTTAGAATGCACTTTCTGATGCGTAATATAAGCAGAAAAAGCTGTAAAAAAGCGGTTGAAACATAACGAAATTACTTTAATCTAAAGACAAACAAATGGGATAAATGAGTTCATCTGAACCGCTTGTGACACCGCTGTTGATTTCCGTGCAAGGCTTCGCTTTCCGCGGGCGGTCGGTGAGTCTCCTCGTCGCTTATGCTCCTGCGGGGTCTCACCTGTTCCACTTTTCCCGCAGGAGTCTTCGCCATGCCCTCCAATCAACAGCTGGAAGCAGGTAAAAATATGAGACCTATGTTTACCATCATAAAAAAATCCGAACGAGCTTGATTAAGAATTAAGCTCGTTCGGATCCTTCTTCAACTAACATATTTTTACCTCAGCCTCTTTTATCCAATAATAATACGTTCTTTCGGATAGTGATAATCCGGTCCAGACGTTGGACGGCGAAGCATTAAAATAAATGAAAACATGCCGATTCGGCCAATGAACATTAAAATCATAATAACGCATTTACCGATATCAGAAAGCCCTCCTGTAATTCCCATTGATAAACCTGTTGTCCCGAAAGCTGAACACACTTCAAAAATAAGCTCAATGAGAGAAAAATGTTCTGTAATACTTAAAATAAGAAGAGAACTCGAGCAAATGATTACGGCTAACATCGATACAGCTACTGATTTAATAATGTCGTCTTCATGAATTTCGCGGCGAAAGATTTTAATCGTCTTATTTCCTCTGACGTAATAAAACAGGAAAAGAATATTTAATGCAAACGTCGTCGTACGAATTCCTCCCCCTACTGAGCTCGGTGAAGCACCGATAAACATCATCGCACTCATCATAATTAACGTAGGAAGTGAAAACTCATTAATATTCATGGTCGCCACTCCTCCACTCCTTGTGGCAGCGGATTGGAAAAACGCATAAAAAAACGATTCATCCCAAGACTTATCTGCTAGAAATCCTGAATGCTCTAGCACAAGAATCAAGATTGTTCCCCCTGCTAACAGCAGAAAAAACATAATGGTCGTTAGCTTCGTAAATAGCGAAAATTGAAATTTACGCTTATCTTTAAATGTTAAAAAATAGTGCTTAATTTCAATTAATACAGGGAATCCAATCGCTCCAAGCGTAATTAAAATAACGGTTACCACTTGGACAAAATAATCATGGGCATACGGAATAAATGAAGATCCTGTAATATCGAAGCCAGCATTTGTTGTAGCGCTGACAGAAGCAAAGAAACCATGCAAAAACGCATCTGTCCAGCTCGAATAATAACGGAGAAAATGTAATCCTAAAACAATGGCGCCAACTAGTTCAATGGCAAAAATAATAAATAAAATATTTCTCATCAAGTCAACTAATCCTGATAAGCGGGATTGGTTATGGTCTGTCATAATGAGCTGACGTTCCTTTAAACCGATTTTTTTACCCAAAATCATCCAGATAAATGTACTGAGTGTCATTACACCAATACCACCGATTTGAAAAATAAAAGCGAGCAAAAAATAGCCCGTCGTACTAAATGTATCCGGAGTAGAGACAGGTGTCAGCCCTGTTACACTTACCGCACTAACGGCAATAAATAAGCGATCAATAAATGCTAACTTCACTCCCGGCTTTAAAGCTTCTGGAATACTAAGTAATAGAAATCCAAGCGTAACAGCCACTATGTAAAATGTAACAATAATTTGAGCTGAAGACATCTGCCTTACTCGTCGTTTCCATGGTTGCGGCATAATCTGACATTCCTTTTTGTTATAATACTAATAGTTTTCTTCTTTCTTCTCAAAGCATACTCATTGTTACATGGATTGCAATATCCATGTAAAAAATCCCATGTTCAAGAAGGTGACTACATTAGTATAAAAGAAGTCACCTCACTTGTCATTAGATATCATATATTCCAGCAGCCCGCATAAAGAACCGTCAATCAATATTGTCTGTTTACAAAAAAAACGAGGTTGAGACATAATTAAATGAATCCAATCTAAAGACGAACAAATGGGATCCATGAGCTGAACCGCTTGTGACACCGCTGTTGATTTCCGTGCAAGACTTCGCCTTGCCCTCCAATCAACAACTAGAAGCAACTATATATTTGAAACCTACGTTTACCATAACAAAAAAACGAACCACTAATATCAGTGGTTCGTTTTTCACTTCGGCTAAAATACTTTTGTCCCAGCCGCGTCTTTATTTTATTTAGAGCGTTTTTCTAGCCAATCGCCGATTGAAGGATATGTTTCCTTCACTGCTTTTGGACCAAATACAACAGATACGTGACCTGTTTGCAACAATTTGTACTCTTTATCTTCACTTGAAACAGCGTCCATTAAAGCTGCCACTTGATGCGGCATCGCAATATGATCACGGCTAGCAGCAATGTTTAAAATATTAGCTTTAATATTTTTTAAATCTACTTTGCGTCCGCGAACTTCAAGTTCACCATTGATTAATTTATTTTGTTGATAGAAGTCACGAATCCACTGACGATAAGCTTCACCAGCAAATGGGATTCCGTCAGCAACCCACTTTTGCATTAGCTTCCAGCTTTCAACAAACCGCTGATTTTCCGAACGGTCCACCAACGTTACATACGGGCCGTAGAAATTCGTGATTGGCTTTAACATCTTGTTTCCAAAGTCAATCATCTCTGGAGGGATGTTTCCGAATGTATCTACTGCTTTATCTAAATTAAAGTAGCGATCGTCTAGGAATGCTCCGTATAAACCTGTATCGGAAAAATCAAATGGACTTGTCATAAAAATTAAGTTTTTAATCGGCAAGTCTTCATTTAATGCAGCAAAAATAGATGTCATAGTTCCGCCCATGCAGTAACCAAGAACAGACAAATCAGGAGATTTAGAAGTGCGCAGCACCTTTTTCGCTGCTTTTGGAATATAATCTACAATATAATCATCTAGCTTCATATTGCTGTCTTCAAGCCCAGGAGTTCCCCAGTCAAGCAAATACACGTCAAAACCGCGGTTCAATAAGTATTCAACAAGGCTGTTTCCAGGTGTTAAATCCAAAATATACGGTTTATTGATCAATGCATATACGAGTAAGATTGGTGTTTTATGCAGGTTATCTTTTACTGGCGTATAGCGGTATAATTTCGCTTTGTTCTTTTTCCAAATAACCTCTTTTGGTGTTAATCCAACTTCCGGTTCCGCTTCTGTTGTCATAATTTCATATGCACGCTTAAAACGTCTTGCAGAACTTTTATATTCACTTGGCATTGATTTGATTAATTTTTCCCACTCTTGCACGTAAGGAATTGCCACGAATATACACACCCTTTCATTCCATTAGTAGTTAGTTAACAAGCACAGCCCCGACAAAAGTCAGGGCCAGCATTTATTACATGTATAAGCCGCCGTTAATGTTTAACTGTTGTCCTGTAATGTACGCGCCGTCTTTTGCTAAGTAAACAACTCCACGTGCAATTTCTTCAGCGTGGCCTAAGCGACGAGTTGGGATTTTTGCTACAACTTTTGCACGAACTTCTTCCGGCATTGCCATTACCATTTCCGTTTCAATAAATCCTGGGCAAATTGCATTAACTGTTACGCCTGACTTAGCTAGCTCAAGAGCTAATGATTTAGTGAATCCTAGCATACCTGCTTTAGCAGCTGAGTAGTTTGTTTGACCAAATCCGCCCGCTTGACCAATAATTGATGAAATATTGATAACACGACCACCTTCAGATTCTAAAAGGTGCGTTAGCGCAGCTGATGTTGTGTTGTATACGCTATGTAAGTTTACATCAATTACTTTTTTCCAATCTTCTTCACCTAACTTCTTGAATGAACGGTCGCGCGTAATTCCAGCGTTGTTTACTAGAATGTCTAATTGACCAAACGCAGCTTTTGTTTCTTCGATTAGGTGTTTTGCTTGATCTACATAAGACACGTCAGCTTGAACCGCAATAGCTTCTCCGCCGTTGTCTTTAATTTCTTTTACGATTGCTTCTGCAGATTCTTTACTGCTGTTATAGTTTACTGCTACTTTTACTCCATTAGAAGCAAGCTCACGTGTAATTGCTGCCCCGATACCTTTAGATCCGCCTGTTACGATTGCTACTTTACCTTGTAATGTTGTCATGAAAAATTTCCCCCTTGCTTCTTCAGCTATGATTTTTACTGTAAATACAGCAGTTAATGTTGTTATAAAATCCCCTATACCTTACTTGCGAGCTGGCTGCTCAGTTTTTTGAGCGTTTGATGGTTTTGCTTCAGATTTAGCTTCTGCCTTTGGCTTTTCAGCTAATTTTTCTTGTTTTTCTAACAGCTGAGCCTGAAGCTGCTCACCTTGAGTTTTAATTTGTTTTTGAATAGTTTCTTTTAACTCGTCTTGTGTTTTTTGCTGCCCTTCAAGAAGAGATAAAACTTTGTCGAGTTTTTTGTCTAACGATTTGACATCAGATTTCAGCTTAGTTACATCTTTTTTCAAAGCAGATGCACTTTCTTGCTGTGCTTCTAATTCATCAAAACGATCGTCAAATTGCTCTTCTAATAATTCTACTTTTTCTTCCACATTGATGACTAATGACGCAACGTTTGCTACATCTTCTTTTGTTGGTACATTTACTTGGTGCAGATAGCGCCCCGTTACTTCATTTACTGCTTGTTGATATTGAAGGTTCATATTTAGCACATTTCCCATGAGCTGGGAAAATTCTTCACGATTCATATTGTCCCCAATAACTTTACCCCAGTAAGATTCGGTTTTGTCATATACGTCTTTCCATGCTTGAAACGGATCAAATACTTTTTGCTGTTCCAAAACTCCATCTCCTTTCTTGTGTACGTTAAAAGTGATGGCTTTCAATATGGACACTTAATGTGACAAGCGACATATTAGAAGCTCTAAGTAAACGCAACCAATTTTGCGTTTATTTATTGGATAATGTAAATCTTTTCACAATTCACTTACCAACAAATTATAAATGTTATAAAAATTACCTACATGTACTATTATAAATACGTTTTCCAAAATAAACAATTCTAAATCTTTGTTTATTTTTGAATTTTTTTGACGCTTTTTGTCGAAATCCAAAAAATCGTTCTTTTTTCCTGTATTTGAAAGACCTGTTTTAAAGTGTTGACAATTTTTTCATCTAGGTGTAAATTACACATATGGAAAACAAATTCTCTTTTTTCGAAGGGGTGATTACCTTGGGATCAAGTGAAAAAGATAACACCTCTAATTCAAACAACTTAGAAAAATCGATTAGCGGTGCACCAAAAAACTTGATGGTTCCTTTTCTTCTTTTAAGTTTAAGAGGTTGGAATCTACATGGTTACAAGCTCATTCAGCAACTAATGAGCTTTGGATTCACATCAGTTGATCAGGGAAATGTCTACCGCACGCTGAGACAGCTTGAAAAAGACAACTTGATTACATCGCAATGGGATACGTCAGCTGAAGGACCTGCACGCCGGATTTATTCATTAACAGATGCCGGCGAACAATATTTAAGCATGTGGGCTAATTCACTTGAACAGTATCAAAACATGTTAGATTCATTTTTTCACATGTATACCGACATGTTGTTCCCTTTTAGCTCTTCTTCTTCTAAAAAGTCAAAAGAATCAAAAGAGGAAGAAAACGATTAAAGGGATTCACGCAGTACATCTGCGTTTCCTAATATAATGTTAAATTTCACGGTCAACCAGCGAGCGCGGAATGTTAGGTTTATCACACAACTACGAATTTCTTCTTTAACGTTTTGTTCATTACGATAACTGTTCGCCAGACCAAATTATTCAAGGAGGAATTTGATTATGTCAACAGTAAAGTATGATACAGTAATTGATGCAATGTGGGAACAATGGACAAAGGGGTTACAAAACATTGCAGACGGAAACAAACAAATTGAGCAATGGACGTTAAAAGCACTTGAGCAACAGCAAGAATTTGTAACAAAAGCAGTTGAACAACTTCAAGCAACAGACAAACAATGGAAAGCTGAATTAGAAGATCTTCAACAAAAAACAGTTGAAAACTTACGTAAAACAGCTGGAAACGCTGTTGCCGATTCTTATGAAGAATGGACAAACCGCACGCATGAAGCATTAAATAAATTACAAGAGCTTTCTCTTAACCAAAGCAAATCAAGCTATTCTTTAGTAAAGCAAGCTCAAGAACAATATCATCAAGTAGTAACACAATTAGTAGAAGAGCAAAAGAAAACGCGCCAAGAATTCCAACACGTATCTGATGCATACGTAGAACAAGTAAAATCTCTTCAAAAGTCATTTGCTCAGTCTCTTGAGCAATATGCAGTTGTAAAATAATATATAAAAAAGCCCAGCTTCTTTGAAAGCTGGGCTTTTTTATACTTTCTTGCAAACCATTACCAGTATGCAAAATAGGAAACAACAAATAATACAGGTACAGCAGTGAACTGCTGTACCACTAAAAAAGGAGATGACTAATCATGGCTAGAACAAATAAACTATTAACACCAGGTGTAGAACAATTTTTAGATCAATATAAATATGAAATCGCTCAAGAATTTGGGGTAACTCTAGGTTCTGACACTGCTGCACGCAGCAACGGTTCAGTAGGCGGAGAAATCACAAAACGCTTGGTGCAACAAGCTCAAGCTCACTTAAGCGGCAGCACACAAAAATAAAACATAACTTCATAACATGGCTAAAAAAAGGCACCTGCGCGTGCCTTTTTCTTACATAATATAGTCTTTTAAATACACGTAGTCCCCCGCTAATATAATAACCATCGCGATAATATATTTACGGTTTCTTTCAATTGTTTTCCGGCTCACTTTGACATGTTTTTCAATCAAGCGAATAGGAAGCTGCCGCTTTAAAAACAGCTTATCTTTTAATTCTTTTTCATTGACGATAAATGATGCAACTTCGACTGCATTTCCCCTTGCATCCTTATGTTTAGGAGACGTCTCGATAATGTCTTCAAGAGTTAATTTAAACAATTTTAGCGCCTGACAAAAATAAGTCATTTCCTCTTGAATATATGAAGTTTCACTTTGCCTTTTATAGGTAGAAAGCGATATATCCCTTTCTACCTTGCCTTGAATAAAACCTTCATTTTCAATTCGGCTATAGAGCAGCGTTTGATTTCTCTTTTCTTTTCGAATATAGTCAATTACTCTTCTTTTAATAATAAGTTCCGCAAATGCAAGAAGAGATCGTCCTTTTTGGATTGTGTAATTTTCAATGGCTTCATTAAATGCAATCAGACCAATGCTAAATTCATCGTCAGCTTCACTTATATAACGTTTACATACAGCTGAAACAACTTTAGCAATAAACGGTTTATATTGTTGAATCATTTCGTTATGTAATTGTTTATCCCCTTGCTGAATCGTCAGTACAAGCGTTTCAAGCGATGGAGGCGTTTGAACTTTTGTGAGCATTGGCTTCACCTCTTTTACTATACTCAGTTGCTTTATACCATGTTAATATCTATTCTTTTGATGACGAACAGGGTTGAGAAGCGTTCTGCTCCTTTTAATTTCCCTTTATTATAACCCATAATAGCTCAATTTTACCAATTAACATACATTTGAAATATATGTTTATAAACTGAAATAAACTTCATTGAACTGAATTACTCACGGCTGCTTCTGTTCTCTTAAGAATATGAACGAAAAAGCAAAACA
Organism: Priestia sp. 10L35; assembly: GCF_056395685.1. Classification (NCBI taxonomy): domain Bacteria; kingdom Bacillati; phylum Bacillota; class Bacilli; order Caryophanales; family Bacillaceae; genus Priestia; species Priestia sp. 10L35. The sequence goes on from NZ_JBFTKA010000004.1 coordinate 336,633, forward strand.
TTCGGATATAAAATAATTAAACATTAGTTAGTTCTTTTACCCTTTATCTAAACAATCCAAACTAGGTATTTTGTCTTAATATAAAAAACGCGCCTTCAATTAGCATTGAAAGCGCGTTTTTTTATTATTGATTTTCAATTTTTTTTAACGATTCTTTTTCTTTCTCTGAGCCTTCAAGATCAGTTTGTTCTTTATTTTTAGATAGAAACCAGCCTGAAGCTGCTATGCCAAGTAACACAATCCAAAACGTAATTTTCCACACTTTTGATTCAGGGAAATGTTCATTAATAATACCCAACTCCGGATGAGCAAGGGTATACACCGCTAACTTAACTCCTACCCAGCCTACAATAGCAAAAGCCGCCGTTTCCAGGCCTGGGCGCGTATTTAATAGCTTGACGAACCAAGTTGCAGCAAAACGCATAATAATTAATCCCATAATTCCTCCGGCGAAGATCACCAAGAACTGTCCGCCGTCTAGTCCGCCAATTTGAGGAAGATTTGTTGTTGGCAATGTAACGGCGAGAGCCACAGCGGCCAAAATTGAATCAACGGCAAAAGCAATGTCCGCTATTTCTACTTTTAAAACCGTCATCCAGAAACTTGATCCCTTTTTCTCATCTGCTTCTTTCACTTTTTCACGATCGTCTTTTTTCACATATCGCTTCACAATATGATTAATGGAAATGAACAATAAGTAAATGGCTCCTATAGCTTGAAGCTGCCATACGTCGACTAAAAATGAAATCAAGAACAATGAACCAAATCTAAAAATAAAGGCACCGGCTAATCCGTAAAATAATGCCTTCTTGCGTTTTTCTTCCGGTAAATGTTTGACCATAATGGCCATCACAAGAGCATTATCCGCCGCCAAAATTCCTTCTAATGCAACCAGCACTAGCAATACCCATCCATACTCTAACAAAAGTGATGCATCCATAAAAATCCCCTCTCGTTTCTTTGTATAAGTTTATTTATCCTCATTACCGGAATAAAACACAAAAAGACCTTTGCCAAATATGGCAAAGGTCTTGCTAAGCATAATCATTATGCCAACAAAGCCGATGGAATACTCCATGTAATGACGACTTTGTTTCAGGTTTCCCTGACGCTACTCCCCTTTACTCCTTAAGAAGTAAATGTATTAAGTTGTTTTTATTTTACAAAGAGTCCACTAATAAGTCAATTAAAAGCCCTCTAAACTTTTGTTAAGCTTTTGTTAAGCGTTTTAATACATTCAAAAACGTTGCAATATGAATAGGCTTTGTTACGTATTCACTAAAACCGACTAAAAAAGCTTGATCGATATCGCTTTGCATCGCGCTTGCACTCAGGGCGACTCGCGGAATATGCTTCAACTCTTTTTCCAGCTGAAGCTGTGTGCATACCTCAAAACCATTCATATCAGGCAGATCAATATCAATTAAGATTATATCCGGTGAAATAGACCTGATTAGCCCGATGCCATTTTCTCCTGTTTTAGCAATTAAAAGCTTAACGTTTTTATATGGAGAAAGAATCGATTGCATAAGCTCGATATTTGTATCGTTATCCTCAATATACACAATTGAAATTGGCATGGAAAAACCTAAAAACGGCTCGGCTTCTCCTTGATCGGATAATCGTTTAGGAACAGGTGGATGGACTATGGGAAAACGCACCCAAAATGTACTGCCTTTGCCTTCTTCACTTCGGACTCCGCACGTTCCATTCATTAATACAACAAGCTGTTTTACAAGCGCCAACCCAATTCCTGTTCCGTCTTTTTCTAGTCTATTTACACGGTAGAAAGGCTCAAAAATCCGATTTAATTCTGAAGCTGGAATTCCAAAGCCCTTATCTTCAATCGATATAGTTACGTGATGCTGAGTGATGTCAGTATAGATAGTGATATCGCGATAAGCGGGCGAGTATTTAATGGCGTTTGTAAGCAGATTTAATAAGATCTGCTGAAACCGAAGTTCATCTACTTCAACAAAGACTTCTTGGTATGCGTGAAAGCGAGTATAAAGTATACTATGCTTATTTTTTGCTAGTGGTTTCATAATTTTAAGCGCGTCTTCAATTGCCTCTTTTACCGACACCGGTTCAAGATTAATCGCTAAGTGACCTGATTCAATTTTCGATAAATCAAGCGTTTCATTTATCAAATAAAGAAGATGATTACCAGCTTTTAAAATTTTTCGTATACGATTCAATTGTTTTTCTGTTAAATCTTTTTCCCCTTGCTCTTCCAATATCTGTGCATAACCTAAAATACTGTTTAAAGGCGTACGAAGCTCATGGCTTACTTTTGATAAAAATTCAGACTTGGCTTGATTTGCTTTTTCGGCTTCTTCTTTTGCTACAATCATTTGCTGATTGGAATGAAGCAAATCTTGTTCTTGTTCCTGCTGTTTTGTAATATCATAAAATGTGACAACTACGCCCTTATAATATTTGCTTTCTTGAAGAGGTTCAGCATTCACCGAAATCCAAGTCAACTTTTTCTCATTTAAATAAATGCCCATAACCGTGTTTCGTACAGGTTCTTTTGTATGAAGACATCGAACAGATGGAATGTCTTCCAGTGCAAAAGCTGTTCCATCAGGATGAATAATTTCCCAGTCTAAACCAAAGGGGTTAACCGATAACATTTGGTCGTAAGGCACGTTTAGAATTTTAGCAGCGTAGGCATTGGCAGCAATTAGATTTCCTTCAAGGTCATGAAACACTACACCTTCTGACATTGTAGAGAGAACGGAGCGATACATGCTTTCACTTTTAGCCAGCTTTTCTCTTGCTTCGTGAAGATCAGTGATATCTACTATAGAACCAATAACTTCTTGTACTTCTCCTTTGTAGATATGAGGTATTAACTTCGTATAGTAAGCAAAGTCGTTCATAAGTACTTCATAAGACACTTTCTCTCCCGCCCATGCTTTCTCATAGTATCTCTTATTTTCTTTCGCGTAAGATTCAGGCAAAAATTCTTCAAGTGTTTTACCAACAACATCTATTTCCTCATATCCCATTTCACGAACCATTTTTCCTTCGCACATGGTATGGATATACCCTTTATCGTTTTTCACAAATTTAAAAATAGCGCCATCTTGCTGTGAAAGCGTGCGTTTTAAATCTTCTTGTAAATCCAACAGCTGCTGTTGAGCCTTTTTTCGGTCTGTCACATCTTTGGCGATGACGTAACTGCCTTTAATTTGACCATGAACAATAATAGGCATTTGCGTTACTTCAACATATACAGGCTGATTATCTTTGCGAATGAGCGTTGCCTCATAATAAACAGAGTCTCCGTTCAGAGATTTCCACATATATTCTTCAGCTTGTTCAGCTTCTCTAAACATATAAGGAAACGGAATTTTCTCCATTTGATGCAACGTGTATCCCGTTAGCTCGATTCCTTTTGGATTAATCGTTTGAATATTGCCGTACAAATCAACCGCACACACAATATTAGGATTGTAGTTAAAAAGAGATTGATAATACTCTTCTTTTAATTGACTCTCCCTCACTTCTTCCTGACGCTTAAAAGCAGCAACGAGCAGGAAGACAATGAGTAGCGTAATTGTAATACTTGCAATAATATTGGAAAATGGCGCTTGATACGGCAGCCACTGCCCCCATTTTCTAGCAACTGAGTGTGCAATATGCAGCTTCATTCCATACATACTGATGAAATGCATAACTGAAATTCCAATGCCCAGTAAAATAGAGCTAACAAGTTTAAGAAAGGGATTAGCTTTCACGCTTTTCGAGCGAAAAAACAAGTGCATCGCATAAAATGCAACGACCAGGGCGATGATGATGGAAAGCAAAACAGATAGCAGAGCATAATGAATGCGTGCTTCTGTTTCGATTGCTGCCATGGCAATGTAATGCGTACCCAGAATACTGCTTCCTAAAATAAGCCCTGACCATACCGACGTGCGCCATTTCCAGAAGGTCCAAAACGCAACTAATGATCCGCTAATCGCTATTATTAAAGCAAGGACAGAAAGTACAGCATCAAAATGAAAGCTAACAGGAACATAATAAGCAAGCATAGCAATATAATGCATCGCCCCCACTCCAAGCCCCATTGAAATTGCTGACAGCGTAAGCCACAAATAATTGTTCCGCTGTTTTTTTATCATTTTGCTCATAATATCAAGTGCTGTATAAGAGGCAAGAATCCCTACAATGACAGCAAGAAATACGGTAAATTCATTATAGTGACCAGTAATTGAAATCATTTGCTTTCCTTTCAATTTAACGTTACTTCTTCTATCTAACTCTTCTTATAAGAACTATATTACGATCATTTGCTCCGAAAGCAGACACATGAAATAGACGAAACTTGCATAAGCTTCGTCCTTTCATCAACATAGCTATTTTAGAAGCAGCAGCATCTCTTAATTGGTCATTAACTGATGCAGCTGTTTTTGAACGTCTTGGATTTTTAATTTTGAGATATGAGCATATTCATCAATTTCTAAGAAATAAACAAGATATGTTTCATTTTTTGGTGTGATGTGCGAAACTTTCTGTAAATTCACGATATAAGACCGGTGTGTTTGACTAAATACAGAAGGGTTCAAATACATATAGATATCACTAATATTTTCATATGTCTCATAGACACGTGATTGAGTATAGATCAAACATTTTTTTCCGGATTTTTCAATAAAAATAATTTGATCAATTGGAATGTAGTAAGTAGATCCATTAAATTTTACAGGCAGCCTTTTTAATTGCTGACCTGGCTTTTTCGACTGATTTTCATCAATTCCAATGGAGTTTTTTGCCCGCTCTAACGCCATATAAAGCCTGGTTTTTTCAATCGGTTTTACGATGTAATCCAATGCTGACAGCTCAAATGCCTTCACAGCAAATTCATCGTAACCGGTGATAAAAATGAAGTTTAAATTCGGCTTAATTCGCAGGCACTTTTTTATGGCATCTACACCGTTAATCGTAGGCATATTAATGTCTACGAGCAAAAGGTCTGGACTCTTGGCCATCACTTCCTGTACAAGCTGCTCTCCGTCTTTGCAGATGCTAATCACTTCAAATTCCGGAAGCTGTTCTATAAAATAATCTAAAATTTCAACCGAATCTTCGTTATCATCGGCAATAATTAAGTTAATTTTGTTCATCCTGACTCCCCCTAGGATACAATGTTAAAGTATAGTACGAACTATTGCCCATTCTGTTTTATGCATGTCTACACATCGTTATAGTGTTTTTATGTTGAGATGAATGATCTACACGGACGCTAATCGTTAATGAACACACAACGATTGTTCATGGGGAATATTGCAATAATTGTAGGTTTTCTAGAAGAAGACATAAAAACCGTTTATCTATTATCATTTATTTTCCTAACAATGATTTAATACCCTTTTTATAATCTGTAAATCAGCATGTCAAAATCTTTATTTAACATTTTCCATAAAGACGACACGCTCTTTTCAATCATTTTGTTTTCTCTTACTATTAAAACATGTTCTACGCTCTTTCACCCGTACTTTTGTTAATTTTTTTACTTTTCATTAAAGGTAATTACTTACATATTGTCCTTAACAACCCTGATTTTGTGATTTAATCCAAAAGAATTTATGTATTTTTTATTCATTTTATTATAAAAATTCTAGCATACAAAGGTATGAACTTACATATGTATTCCGAACTAGTTCCTTTTAAAACTATGATTATTATACCATTTCATAGTATAAATCACATATAGTTAAACGTGAAGACTTTCCATTTCTTTAAGTGTTCAAAGCTATTTATTTGTAAAATAAATAGCTTCATTCCTCTATAAAGGCTACATAACTTAATTAACCATCTATTATTTGTAAAAAAACAGGCCTAAAGTTATAACCCGGCCTGTTTTGCATTCATTTCTTATTTTTCATTTTTTACAATTTGCTGTGCTTGTTTTGATACAAAGAAGCGATTCTTTTTATCCTGTATCACTACGCTGTCCATTTGAATTTCTCTTCCATTTACAATAGCAATATTTTTATTTACTGGAAAACGCACCGTTCGCTTATTGTTTGTAACAACCAGTACAGGGTTGTTTTTATCTTTTGTGTCAACCGCTACATTTGAGCCTTTAAAAGCTTTATTTGCTTCAATAAATAATTCATTTGTTAACTGGTTTAAGTTAATATTCAGTGATTTAGCCATATGTTTGGCAATATCCGTATTATCAAAGTGCCCCGTTGGTCGATTTACGCCGTATGAATACAGAAATACATCTTCACCCGTATGACCGCCTGTTGTGAATCCAAGGTTTGCTCGGTTGGCTAATAACTTCGATAGTGTAGCACTGATTTCTTTTTTATCTCTTGCTTTAGTCAGCTGCGCTTTTTCCTCTGAAGTTAGATTTGATAAACCATACAAAGCAGCTACTTCTTCTTTATTTGATAAATCTTCTTTTAATTTAGACGTAGCACCTTCTAACGTCATTTTTGCTTTTTTTAATGGATCAATATAAGCAGAAACAGGTGTGGTATCGTATCCTTTTGTTGTATTTGCATTACCGATTGAAAGACCGCTGTTTCCGTGATCGGCAATCGCAATAACCATCGTATTTCCATCTTTTTTAGCGAACTCTACTGCTTTGCCCACTGCTTCATCAAACGCTAGTACATCGCTAATCATTCCTACTGGATCATTCGCATGAGCTGCCCAATCCGTTTTGCTTCCTTCAACAAATAAGAAAAAACCGTCTTTATCTTTGGATAGTGTTGTTATTGCTTTATTTGTCATCTGGGACAACTTTGGCTGTTCTGCTTTTGTCTGCGGTCGGTCCATATCATATGCTAAGTCTCGGTCGGCGAAGCTCCCCCAGATTTTTTTGGCGTGTGACTGCTCTAATTCCTTTTTATTTTCTACAAAGTCATATCCTCTTTTATTCAATACATTGACTAAGTTTTCACCGTCTTTCCGGCTTTTTTCTTCTTTTCCTGGAAGAAGAGATTGCTTACCTCCTCCAAGCACTACATCGATGTTTTGATACACTTGCTGCTCCGCTAGCGTTTGAAAATCATCACGGCTATAGTTGTGGGCTGAAAAACCAGCTGGTGTGGCGTGCTGGATTTCAGAGGTAGCCACAATTCCTGTCGCGCGCCCTGAAAGCTTTGCTCCTTCTAGAACGTTTGCTACGGGACGAAATTGATCTTCTTTTTCTACGGATTTAACCCCGGGTGTATTCACTACTGAAGGAAGCACACCTACATAGCCTGAATTTGATTTATTTCCTGTTGCTAAAGCAGTAGCTGCCGGAGCGGAATCTGTAATAGCAGATTCTGCCGAATACGCACGTACTCCCCCGGCCATCAGCTGATCCATATGTAACGGTTTTCCCTTGTACCATCTTGCGAGTGTAGTAGCATTTGAACTCGTCCCGTCCATTACCATCATAATGACATTTTGAGGTTTCTTAGCTGACTTGTGCTCCACTTTTGCTTCCGTTTGAATAAGTGAGTTTCCTACACCAAACGATGCCAATGCTACTGCTCCTGCCAGTGTAATACCTGCTAATTTTTTCTTCATATAAATGTACCCGCTCCTTTATTTAATTGTCTTCGACATGTCTAAAGTTACCATTCAAACGTAAACCCACTGTTTATCTGCTGTAAAAGAGTGTAAAGTTTGTCTTTATATTCTTCCTTTCTTCTTAAGAAAAAATAGTCGAATAAAAAGGAAGTACATGAACAAACTACCAGTAATAGAAAGTCAAGCGAGGGGCACGGTTATGTTTAAACATTTATTTAAAAGAAAAAATGCAGACGATCAGCCCAAAAAAACATTGGATGAACTGATTAACCAATTTAAAAAATCAAGTGATTTTACAACATTAGCCATTGGCTCGCAGCACCGAAAATACATCATTACTTATTTTAAACAGCTCGTAAACATGCAAAGTGTTGAAGATAAAATACTTGAGCCTTTTCAAAAACTAGACTTCACGTTAAGCAGTGTATATGAAGTCGAAAATGTTCTGCCCATTGAAGATATTTCCGTTACAAAAGATACAAAAGAAATTTTAGAAAAGCTGCTGCGCGGCTATGTGATGTTTCAACTGCATAAAGACGATAAGCTAGTAGCTCTTATTAAAGTTCAAAGCTTTGATACGGGGTTTCGAAAAGAAAATGAAACGGAAAATGAGTTCAGCGTCGTTGGTCCTAAAATTGGTTTTGTGGAGGATTTAGATGTCAATCTCTATTTAATGAGAAAAACGGTCATTTCCGAAAACCTTATTTTTAAAGAACTCACCGTAGGAAATAAATCGAAAACGCGCGTGGTGCTTGTTTACTTAGAAGGCGTAACGAACCCTCAGCACGTAGACACCATGACCCAGCGCCTTGAAGATATTGATTTCGACGTCATTTTTGATAGTACAATGCTTGATCAATTAATTTCCGATAATTCTTCTACGGCGTTTCCGCTTTTTTTAACAACAGAGCGGATTGATCGGGTCCTGTTTAGTCTGTTAAACGGGCAAGCTGCCTTCTTTTCGAGTGGTTCACCCTACGCAGTTACAGGGCCGTCAACGTTGCTTGACTTCTTTATTTCACCTGAAGACTACTATTTACCATGGGTTCTAGGGTCATTTTTCCGGGTTATTCGTATTTTGGGCGTCTTTTTCTCTATTTTTGCTACGCCTCTTTATGTAGCCATTGTTACGTATCATTATGAGATGCTTCCAAAAGATTTGCTGGGGCCTATTATCTTTTCAAGGACAAACGTTCCTTTTCCACCGGTCATCGAAGTACTTTTTTTAGAAATCACCATTGAGCTGCTTCGGGAGGCAGGAGCCAGACTTCCAACAAAAGTAGGGCAAACACTGGGAATCGTAGGCGGGATTGTTATTGGGCAAGCAACGGTAGAAGCTGCGTTAACAAGCAATATTTTGCTTATTATTGTTTCACTGACAGCTTTAGCCTCTTTTACAACGCCTATTTTTAAAATGTCTAACACGATCCGGCTGCTACGTTTTCCGTTTATTTTGTTTGCCACTGCGTTCGGTTTAGTCGGCATCACATTTGGCTTTTGTTTCTTGCTGGTTCATTTGCTTCGCTTAAAATCTTTAGGAATGCCTTATCTTGTTCCGCTTTTTCCGTTTCGCCCCACAGAGTATAGGGATACATTTCTGCGACTGCCCTATAGTCATACGGCCAAGCGGCCAAGCTACTTGCGCCCTTTAGAGCGCTTCCGCTATAACCCTAATAAAGCGAATAAGATGAAACGAAAAAGTAATTTAGATAATGAGTAAAGCGGGGAAACGTCATGAAAAGAATACTAATTTTATGCACTTGCCTTACTTTTTTAACGAGCTGTGCAGACCGTGAAACGATTGACGAAATTCAAGTAGTCAACTCCATCGGATATGATTATATTCCTCAAAGCAATAAAGTGAGAGGAACCATTTTATACCCTATCTATAAATACGGACCAACGGAAGAACCGAGTATTATTGCGGCTACTGCTAATTCGTCATTTGATATTCCACTCCGTTTAAACAATAAATCATCTCTTCCCGTCGCGTTTGGGCAGCTGAGAAGCATCGTTATGGGAAAAGAATTTGCAACACATGGAGTAGAGGAGTTAGTAAATACAATTGCTAGAAATCCAGACCTTGGACGTAATATTAAATTAAGCATTGTAGACGGCAACGCACATGAATTATTAAGCTCCGTTACAAAAAAGAAAATTAAGGACTATCAGTTTATTTCTAATTTAATCGAACAAAATATCCGCACAGAAAATTTGCCTAACACCAATTTACAAATTTTTTTATTCAGTTTTTTTAGCGACGACCGTGACCCATACCTTCCTGTTTTAGCACAAGAAAAAGATGCTATTAAATTAAAGGGGCTGGCGCTTTTCAAAGAACAAAAAGTCGTTACAACCATCGGAATGAAAGAAACGTTTTTATTTAAGCTGCTAACAAGCGGAACAAAGCACGGCCGCTACTCAGTAAAAATTAAAGAAAGTGACCGTAAAGGCGAAATTATACTGCAAAACTTGCGAACCAAAACAAAATATGAAATTAAAGGAAATAATCAAAACCCAAGTATCGTTGCCCACTTAACTGTCGATGGTCTTGTAAAAGAGTTTCCTGGATGGATAGATTTAACAGACCCAGCCCGTATTAAAATGGTTGAAAAAACGCTTCAAAAAGATATTGAAAAAGACGGGGATGCTTTTATTAAGAAGCTTCAGCAGCACAAAATCGACCCCATTTGTTTTACAGATTATGTTCGAAGTAAAACGAGAAGGTTTAACAGTGAAAAATTCAAAGCGCAATATCCGGATATGAATATTGAAGTAAAAGCTCGCGTTCACCTTATTCAAACCGGTATTAGCAACTAGGAGGAAGAAAAGATGCACAATACAATTAAAGAAGAAAATCAAGTTTCCCCTTCTTTTCTTTTTTTCTTAGTTCACTCTACTCAGATTGGCGTTGGAATACTAGGATTTCAGCGTTATGTTATTAAAGGTGCCGGATATGAAGCATGGATATCTATCATCCTTGCAGCGATCAGCACCTGTATTTTATTGGCAATGATTTTTAATATTTTAACCCGTGAAAACAGCGATATTATTGATATTCACCGGCTATATTTTGGAAAATACCTTGGAGGGGCTTTAACCCTTGCCGCTTCCATTTATTATTTTATCTTTGCATTAACGATTTACCGAACATATGTAGAGATTTTGCAAATATGGATGTTTCCACAGTTAGAAACATGGGTCGTATCACTTGTATACCTGCCTATTATTTACTACACAGTTTCCGGTGGGTTTCGTGTGATTACTGGAATTGCCTTTTTTGGAGTCATGCTTCCCTTGCCGCTCGTATTTGCCTTACTCTATCCGTTAAAGTATGGGCACCTTAATAATTTATTTCCTTTATTTGACCACACAATATGGGAATTTTTAATTTCAACTAAAATGATGACCTTTGAGAATTTGGGATTTGAATCCGTGCTTTTTTTCTATCCATTTATAAAAAATGGCGCTACTAGTCAGAAGTGGGGGCAATATGGGGTTTTGTTCAGTACTTTTTTATATTTGTGCACAGCATTAGTATCATTTGCTTACTTTAGTCAAGGACAGTTAGGCCATACCATCTGGCCAACTTTAACAATGGCTAAAATTATTGAAATCCCATTTTTACAGCGTTTTGAATATATTTTAATTTCTCTGTGGCTTTTAGTCGTTCTTCCTACTATTGCTGTCAGCGTATGGTGTACAATTCGTGGATTTAGTAAAACATTTAATAAGCCGCCTACGATTTTTCTCATATTAGTTCTTATTGCTCTTCTTGGCTTTTCTATTTTCTTTGATGATAGAGAAACCATCGATCAGCTTAATACACGATTATCCATGACCGGCTTTTACTTTATTTATGGCTACATTCCTTTCCTTTTTCTCTATAGCCTTATTCGAGCCAAAATAAAACAAAAGAAAGCACAAAAAGAAGAGCGTGAGCCAACTTTAAGTTGAATCACGCTCTTTCTTTCATATTATTTTATTTGTTAAATAAAACAGCGTATTCCCCGTATCCTTCTTTTTCTAAATCTTCCTTCGGAACAAAGCGAAGAGCTGCTGAGTTGATGCAGTAGCGCAAGCCGCCTGCATCTTGCGGACCATCATCAAATAAATGGCCTAAATGAGAGTTAGCCGTTTTGCTTCGTACTTCTGTACGAACCATATTATGACTAACGTCCATGTTTTCTTTTACTTCATCTTTATTAATCGCTTTTGTGAAAGACGGCCATCCGCATCCGGCATCATATTTATCAGTTGAACTAAACAACGGCTCTCCTGATACGATATCTACATAAATACCATCTTCTGTATGGTCCCAAAATTCATTGCGAAACGGAGGTTCCGTTGCGTCATTTTGAGTAACTTCATATTGAATAGGCGTTAATGTCGTTTTCAGCTGCTCGTCGTGTCCAAAGTCTTTCCAGTTTTCTTTAATAAAACGATCACGTCCAGATCCGCGTCGATACATAGCATAGCGGAATTTATTTTTCTTATAGTAACCTTGATGATATTCTTCCGCTTCATAAAACGGTTTTGCCGGTAGAATTTGTGTAGCAATCGGCTCAGAAAAACGACCGCTTGCTTCTAATTGCTGCTTCGATTCTTCAGCTAGTGCCTTTTGATGTTCATTGTGATAAAAAATAGCTGTTCGATATGAATCGCCTCGATCCGCAAATTGTCCCCCTGCATCCGTTGGATCAATTTGAGGCCAGTATAGTTCTAAAAGCTTTTCATATGGAAAAACCTCTGGATCAAATGTAATTTGGACCGCTTCATAGTGGCCCGTGGTTTCTGAGCATACTTCTTTGTACGTCGGGTTCTCTTTGTGACCGCCTGTATAGCCAGATACAACTTTTATAATGCCTGGCTGTTCATCAAAGGGCTTCACCATACACCAAAAACAGCCGCCCGCAAAAGTTGCTACTTCATATTGTTCTGTCAAAAAGATGACCTCCTTCATGTGTTCTTTCTATTATTATACGCTGATTTTATGTTCTCACCAACTAACTTGCCTTTCATACTCTTTGCGTTTTAAGACAAAAAAATAATCAGTGAAAGCCATGTTCACTGATTATTCTTCCGCATTTAAAGCGCTTTATTTTTGATCGCCTTTAATTTTGTGAAACAGTTTATTCACCGTTTCAATTTCTTTATCTGTAAAGTGCTCAAAACGCTCAAGGAAATAGGCTCGTTTCTTCTCTTGAATAGCATTAAAAATATCCTGTCCTTCCTTGGTCAGTTCAATATCAATAATACGCCGATCGTTTTCAGACCGTTTGCGTGCAATGTAGCCTTTTGATAAAAGCAAGTCGGTTACCGCCGTAATGTGGCTTGCTGAAACCTGAAGATGCTTTGATAAATCAGTTGATCGCTGCCTGCCGGAATCAACCAGCATACGAAGCACCATAAATTCATTTGTTGATAGCTCTGAATTGTATACTTCATTAATTTCTTGGCGAAGCTGTCTGAACACAAAGCGAAACAGCGTCTCCATTTCTTGAACGAGCTCTTCTCTTTTTTTCACTTGTCACTCTCCTTAACGCTATCGCCTGATAACGAATATGTATTTACGAAAGTATTTCACTTTCTTAACTTAATTAGTTTTATCAAATTACTAAGCGTTTCGTCAACTATTATTGAGATTTTTTTCCACAATTCTGTACAAGTTGATGTATTTTTCATAAAATTCCATAAAAAAAGCGATTTACCGTTATGGTAAATCGCTGCTAATAGCTAAAAATACCGGTTAAAAAGCTTCTCCATCTCGGAACAGGCTTTTTACCTTTTAAGCTGTCTTCACTTTTTAACTGACTTTCAAGTTCCACTACTCGATTTTCTAATTTCGTAATAACTTTATTTAATCGATCTATTTCTGAACGATGCTCTAAAATTTGAAAAGTCACTACTTCTCCCGCTTTTTCTTCTGTACGCTTTTCATTTTCAATTAGCCTTAAAAAAAGCTGATCAAGCTGCTTTTGCATGTCTTGTGCACGTTCATCAGATATAACGACCTCCTCTTTTTCCACTACTTTTTCTACCACTTTGACGACGGCTTGACGATTGCGATTTTTTTGAAAGTTTCTAAGTGCTTCAACATTTTCTTCTGTAAACTCACAGTGTCCTGATTCATTTCTCTCTAGCTCGATATCCGCCATTTTGACCCACTTTAATACCGTACTTGGATGTATTCCCAGCGCTTTTGCCACATCTACCGTTTTCATCGTCATGTTCCATCCCTCCATTTTTTTCATTTACTAGCCATTTCGAGAGAAATTTTTAAATCCCTTCATGCGTGACAAAACTAGTATGAATTCGTCAAAGAAAGTGGACGTTCAACAAATGAAGAAAATGATGTCATTATTGCTTAGAAAAACTCGTACAATCCTTCTGCAAAATAACAAAATTCGTGCTGTGAAATCTGCTTGCCATATCCCTTAAAAAAAGACGCGCGCTCTTTACCTGTAAAGATTCCGTCTTCAAAGCGCACAGCAAGCGCCATATCATAACGAGCATCTCCGCAAGTTCCTCCGCTCCAGTCAATAACAGCTGTTTGAACGAATTTGTAAGCACTCGGGCTTTGAAAGTCCGCCAGTGCCTGTATATTTTTTAATACATAATATTCCTTATATAACCATTTTCTGTACTTTTCCCCTTTTGTCCGCTTTAAAACATACCTTCCTTTAGCGGTATGAAGGATACCAACATCCGACGTACATCCCTGCTTTGGAAACGTCACTTTTTCGATTTTTTTCACATACTTTTTTATAGAGTCAGGAATTTCTTCTACTATAATAGGATGCAACTGTCTCACTCTCCTTTCTTCCTACATTCTCTTTTAATTGCTCTTTCCCTACACAAAAAGTTGAGACATAACGAAATCAATTCAATCTAGAGACAAACAAATGGGGTAAATGAGCTATTATGAAGCGCTTGTTACCCCGCTGTTGATTTCCGTGCAAGACTTCGCTTTCCGCGGGCGGCCGGTGAGCCTCCTCGTCGCTTCCGCTCCTGTGGGATCTCACCTGTTCCGCTTTTTTTACAGGAGTCTCCGTCTTTCCCTCCAATCAACAGCTAGAAGCAGCTAACTACATACTTGAAACATACGTTCACCATTCCAATAAAAAAATCCGAACGATTACTCGTTCGGACCTTCCTTCAACTAAACTACTTTTGCCCAGTCTCTTAACCTTTACCAAGCACCCAGCGGCTTTTCGTAAACATCGTATAACCAACCGCAAATAAAACAACCGTACAAACCGATAAGCTTCCTATTGTATAGACGAGACTCTGCATGTCATAGACACCGTAGAGAAGCTGTTTCATAAGTGCAAATACGTTATAAATAGGAATTAAAAAGACATTGGACTGCAGCTCGTTTACAGATTTTCCCATCAGTAAAAAGCATGGCAGTATCGCTACTGTAACAATTTGCGATGTATAGCTTTGCGCTTCTTTAACCGAACTTGCTAAGAGACTAAAGATACAAAGAATTAGCCCTGCTAATAAGGCAAACAAAGTGATAGCCACTAGTAATGAAGCGCTAAAAGCAATGAGATGATTATTTAGATTCAAGGCATCATTTAACGTCACGGTAAAGTAGCGTACAAAAAGCACAAATGAAATAGTAGAAAGCACTCCGCTTAAGACCCCAAATGTAGAAATAGTAAACCACTTCCCTATTAGTAAATGTAGTCTTTTAATAGGAGCCATGAGTAGAGCTTCCATCGTTTTTCGCTCTTTTTCTCCTGCGAAAATATCATTAGCGGAAGGTACAATACCACCTAACACCCCTATAGCAATAATCATAGGAGCATAAATTGCCACCATAATTAATGAACTATTATCTTTATTTGAAAGGCTTTGTTCCTTGACATAGAAGGGCTGAATCGTTTGATCATTAATATTTAATTGTGTTAAACGTTCTTTTATAATGCCGTCCCTCTGTTTATTTAATATAGCTGTAACGTACTCTGTTGTACGTGAAGATTCTACGCTATCTGGACTTGTATAAATCATTACGTCCGGCGATTGCATATGGAGAATTTTATCAGAAAATTTCTTATCAACTTTTAAAGCTACTGATGCTTTGCCTTTTTCCACTGTTTGAAGTGGATCTTCGCTTTCCACAACTTGAAGGTTTCTATCTTTCTTTAACCATTCCACTACACTTGTATCTGAGCCTTTCTCAACAGCTATGGACATACCATCAGGTTGATTACTAGACATCATTCTATCTACAAAAAACAGCATCCCTACATTTAATAAAATCGGAATCAACACACTAAAGATAATCGTCTTTCGATCTCGCAAACAATCAATTAACTCTTTTTTATAAATATGCCAAATCATATTAAGCCCCCCTCACGATACGCGACATAAAGATATAGTTTAAATCTGTGCTTTCTTCTTCTTTATAAAGCTGTTCATTTGTTCCTTGATAAATCATTTTTCCTTTATGAATCATGATGATAGACTGACACAGCATCTCCACTTCTTCCATAATGTGACTGGAAAAAATAATCGTTTTTCCTTCTCTTTGCAGACTTTTAATAAGCTCACGAAACATGTTTGCTGATGTAATGTCTAATCCTGTAGTCGGCTCATCAAATAGGATAACGTCCGGGTTATGAAGAATAGTGCGTGCAATGGCTACTTTTTGACGCATTCCTTTTGAAAAGCCTCCGACGCGGCGATCCAAGTAGTCTTTCATTCCAAAACGTTTGGCCAGTTCCTCAATCCTTATCTTTGTTTCATGTTTGCTCATGCCATAAAACTTAGCAAAATAAGCTAAGTTTTCACGAGCGGTCAAACGGTCGTATAAGCCTGTTTCACCGCCAAAAAGCACGCCAATTCTTTGTTTTATTTTATCCGGCTGTTTATGAATGTTAATTCCGTGAATGAACATATTACCTTCCGATGGCTCAAGTACAGTCGACAGCATACGTAAAAGAGTTGTTTTCCCCGCACCATTTTCACCTAATAGCCCTACAATTTCTCCTTGTGAGATAGTTACATGAATATCTTGAACTGCTGCAATTGTTTGCTTTTTCTCTTTAAAATATTTCGTAACACCTTTGATTTCAATCATATCCGCTCTCCCCTTTTACTGTGATTGACTATATCTTAGCTTATTTTTCATACAGCATCTTCCATCTTGTCATAAAGAGGGTTTTTTATGTCGCGAAACGTCCTTTCCACCTTGTAAATCATGGTAAAATAGTGTGGTAATATCCAATAGAATGAAACAAAGAGGGTTTTTATTTATGAAAGTAGGATTAGTGGACGATCATTCATATGATTTAGAGAAATTGAGGATTTCTTTAGAAAGAGAAGATGATATAGACATACTTTTTTCGACTAGCAGCGCGGAGGAAGCTTATAACGAAATTAAAAAAAATGAAATTGATTTATTAATTACAGATATTGAAATGCCAAAGCTATCAGGTTATGAGCTTGCAGACTTTATCAATGCCTACGCACTTGATATTCAAGTCATCTTTGTCACTGGGCACAGCGGCTTTGCCGTTCATGCATTTGAACTCAACGTTTTAGACTACATTATGAAGCCTTATTCTAAAGAGCGTTTGTTAAAAGGCATTCAGCGTTTTCATCAAAAAAAACAATCAACTGACACAAGAGATAAGCTTATTTTAAAACAAAAAACCGAAATGCAAGTGCTGAACAAACAAGATATTATATATGCAGAACGAACAGGTCGCTCTACCACAATCATAACGACAAATGGAGAATTTAGTACCTATCAATCATTAAACGAAATTGAAAAAGAATTAACAGCGAGTCATTTTCTAAGGTCTCATCGAGCTTTTATTATCAACATTTCCTATATTCAAAATTTCTCCCTGTATACTAAGCACTCCTACTCAGTGATGTTTCAAAGCACCGAAAAAACAGCTTTAATCACGAAAACAAATTTAGACATCTTGCAAAAAGAATACTTTTAAAGGAGGGACTATCTAAAATGAAACTATTTTACACACTAGTTTTACTAACTGTTTTCGTGCTCCTCTTTTTTAAAGACCTGCCTGTTAGTTTACATCTCCTACTTAGTTCTTTTATAATTGGTTCATTTTTTATATGGAGAAAGAAATATCAAACGGCTCCTTCACTAACTATAAAAAAAGCAATCGTACTGACGTCTTTTTTCCTGCTTTTATTTAGCCTATCTTCACCTTTTAGTATTGGCCTAACCGTTATCGCAATGATTGGTTACATGACCGACATGTTTTCGTCTTATCAACAATACATATTCGTAACCAACCGGGAAAGCAGTGCTTCACGTGAAATTCAAAAAAACAATGAGCTTTTTCAAGCGTTAAGGGCTGAAAGACATGATTTTATTAAACATGTCAGTGCCGTATCCTATCTTCTAGAAACAAATCAAAGACAGCAGGCACAAGAGTATATTCAAGATTACGTTGAAGCTTTGAATGATACCCATTCATATATTCAAGGTGAACATTCGCACGTTGCTTCTGTTGTACATCAAAGCAAGAATCAAGCACATACGTGGGGAATACATATGAATGTTCAATTAGATTCACCTTTATCACAGCTGCCTTTAAAGCATCTTGACCAAATGAATCTCATCATGAATTTACTGCATAATGCTTTAGAAGCCGCTCATTCTTCTGAGAAAAAAGAGATAACCGTTTCGAGTATGATCCGAAGCGGCATTTACATTTTAGAAGTCAGCAATTCTACCGCTCCTTTATCACGAGAGCGTCAAGATCACTTGTTTACTTCTTTTCATGTTACAGAAAAGAAAGAACGCCACGAAGGCCTTGGCACGTGGATTATTTCTGAACTTGTTTCCAACTACCACGGACGCTTGGAATATACGTATAACGATTTAACTCTTTCCATTAAAATAAAATTTCCAATAGTCGTTGCCTCAAAACAAGCAACATAGCCGCTGCAGCCCAAGCGGCTTTTTTTCGTATGAGCCTCTTCTATACGCACACACTATAAAAAGCACCGAAAAAAAGAAATATTTCACACTTGTTTTAGCTCTTTTATCGTCACTTTTTTAGTTTTTGATTTTTTATATGCAAATCTATTGCATTTCAAGTAAAAAACGAATATTATATATCATGTTGCTTTTAATGTTCGTTATTTTTGGAGGTTACTTATGTTTAAGTTAAAAGAATATAACACGGATGCTAAAACGGAGATTTTAGCTGGTATTACAACGTTTTTAACCATGATTTATATCGTCATTGTGAACCCAGTTATTTTGTCCAGCGCCGGCGTTCCTTTTGATCAAGTATTTACAGCTACTATTATTTCAGCAGTCGTAGCTACGCTATGGATGGCTCTTGCAGCTAACTATCCAATCGCTATTGCTCCCGGTATGGGAATGAATGCATACTTTGCTGCTTTAGTTGTTGGTTCAAATGGAAGTATCGACTATGCTACTGCTTTTTCAGCTGTATTCGTAGCGGGTATTATCTTTATCATCCTATCGTTAACATCGTTTCGTGAAAAATTAATTGAAGCTATTCCAAACAATTTAAAGCACGCGATTAGTGCTGGTATCGGTTTATTTATTGCGTTTATCGGGCTTCGTTCAGCCGGTATTATTGTTGCAAATAAGTCAAATTTAATTGGACTTGGTGATTTGCAGTCTGAAAAAGTAGTTTTAACACTGATTGGACTTGCGATTACAATCATTTTATATACGCTAAATGTAAACGGCGCTTTATTCTTCGGTATGATTATTACGGGGTTAATTGCTTTCTTTAGAGGACAGCTTTCATTTGATAAAGGTTTGTTTGCTTCTCCTCACCTTCCAGACGGCTTAATGATTTCAAATCCTTTTGCTGCTTTTGGAGATGTTATTCATCATGATCTGTACACAGTTGTTTTTTCTTTCTTACTTGTTACAATTTTTGATACAACAGGTACAATGGTAGGAGTAGCTCAACAGGCCGGTCTTATGAAAGGTAATAAGATGCCTCGCGTACGTCAAGCATTGCTTGCTGACTCATTTGGTACAACGATTGGAGCTTTATTTGGTACAAGCCCAACAACGGCTTACGTTGAATCTTCATCTGGTGTAGCAGCAGGCGGACGTACAGGTCTAACAGGTGTGACGGTAGCCATTTTATTTATTGTTGCAGCGTTCTTTAGTCCGGTTGTAAGCTCGGTTTCTGGCGTAGCAGCTATTACTTCACCTGCATTAATTATTGTCGGAAGCTTGATGATGGGTGCTGTAGCTAAAATTAATTGGAATGACTTTGATGAAGCGTTCCCTGCCTTTTTAGTTGTTCTAGCGATGCCTCTTACATCAAGTATTGCAACAGGAATTGCGCTAGGCTTCATTTCTTATCCGTTAATGAAGCTGGTAAAAGGAAAAGGCAAACAAGTCCATCCACTTGTGTATGTCTTTGCTGTTTTATTTCTCTATCAGCTCATCTTTTTACCGCATTAAAAAAGCTTGGAGATTCGTCTCCAAGCTTTTTTTATTGAAAGTGATTGTTATTTTCTTTTGTTTGATAAAGATAATTTTCCACATAGATTTGTTCTGCATCAGAAGCATTCTTTATTCCTTCTTCTGGATCTAATTCGATACTTCTCTTCTTAGCTATATAATCCACTAGCGCCCCAAACCCTAAAAGACCGCCTATGATCCCAGCAAATACAATCCATATTGGCAATCGCTTCACGTCCCTTTTCTTTTAATTGTATCATCCTCAGCAAAACAGGTAAATATTAACATAGTTATCCATTTGTAAATAAAACGCTTTTTACCAAATATACGTAAAAAACTTCTTTGTATTTGGTATACTAAACTCACGGCATGTTCTACAGAGAAAGGGGCTTAATTGCATATGAACAAACAGCTTGGAACGTTAATGTTTGTTATTTTTATGGTATTTGTCGGCTTTGGAGTGATCATCCCCATCGTACCTGAAGTTATTCGTGCCACGGGTGCAAGCACGGTCAATTTAGGAGTACTAATGGCTAGCTATTCGATCGCATCTTTTATTACCGCACCTTTTTGGGGGAAGCTTTCCGATATAAAAGGCCGGCGTCCCATCTTACTTTGGGGCTTACTCGGCTTTAGCGCAAGCTTTTTTCTTTTTTCGGTGGCAGAAAACTCTCTGACTTTAATGTATACGTCGCGCATCATCGGAGGTTTGTTCGCAGGAGCTGTTATTCCTTGTGCTTTTGCATATGCTTCTGATAGTACAGATGAAGAAAACCGAACGAAAGCAATGGGACTGTTAGGAATGTCGATTGGCTTAGGCTTTATTTTTGGACCGGCATTAGGCGGCGTCCTTTCATCTTTCGGCTTGTTTGTTCCCTTCGTTATCTCTGGTATCTTGTCACTGATTATGACAGCGTTCTCATTCTTTACGTTAAAAGAATCTTTACGAAAAGAATCTGCTGATAAAGTACAGACATCGAGATGGCATGACTTCACGTCAGATTTTCAAGGAGCTATGAAGTATTTATATGTTCTTTCATTTTTAGCGACTTTTACGCTCGCTGGTTTAGAAGCTACTTTTCAATTTTTTCAAATAGCGAAAATTAATGCTACTCCTACGACAATCGGATGGATGTTTATGGCGAGCGGTTTAACTCAAGCGCTGATTCAAGGCGGTGTGCTGCAGCGATTTAAAAAAGGAAATGAAAAAAAGCTGATGGCCATTGGCTTATTGGTTTCAGCAATAGGATTTACGTCTATTTTGTTATCTTCTAGTGCCGTTAATGCTACCTTATTTTTGTGCATATTTACAGCAGGAAATGCCCTTATTCGTCCTTGTGTCCTCTCATTAATTACAATGAGAACCAAAGTAGGATATGGCTCTGCTTCGGGGCTAACCGCCTCAATGGATAGCTTAGGGCGTATTTTTGGTCCTCTGCTTGGTGCATTTGCCTTTAAACTCAATATGACGCTGCCCTTTATTATCGGAGCAGTTGTCACTTTAGCTGCTTTACTGCTGATTCAGCGTCATACAGCTCTAGATTATTCTGAGCAAACACTCTCATCGTAGAGGCCGGGACAACATTATTTTAGTCGAAAGAAGATCCGAACGGTGAATCGAGATTTTTGATGGAGAATCCAGCGCGTTCGGATTTTTTATTGTTAGGAGTATTCTAGCTGTGTTAATTGGAAATCAACAGTCGATTCCTACTAGCTCATTTGTTGGCCTTTAGATTAATTTAGCGATGTCTTAACCTCTTTTCATCGTTACTAACACAAGGTTATCAGCAGCTGCAGTGTGTTTTATAATTGAAAACTGATGCGCTTTGTACAGCTTAATCGCAGGTGTATTTTTTTCGGCTGTAGACACCATACATTCACATTCAGAATATCTTTGAAGTACATGTGTTAAAAGACGGCTTCCGATTCCTTTTCGAAAGTAACGAGGACGCACAACGAGGCGGCAAATCGTTAATCGCTCATTTTCTTTTTCAAACGACAGCACTCCTGCTAGCTTACCTTCAATCATTTCTCCGATAAACACTTCCTTGCTTTTCATAATATCTTCTTTGCTTTCTGTAAGCTGAGGAATATCTGAAAAACCAATGAGCCTTGCTTCTTCTTGATAAGCTTCTACTTGCACAGCTACTATTTGAAGAGCGATATCTACTCTTTGATGTTCGAGGATTTGAAGCATGAAAACCACTCCATTTCTTTCACAAATTTAGACAAATTCCATGTTTTCACTATATCCAAACGCCTTCCTTGTACATATTGTATTATATACCGAATTAGCCAGGAGGTGTTTATATGCATATCACTGCTGAAAGAATTAGAGAAGCAACAGAAGCGATTGCTTCTACTGAGCTTGAAACGTTTATGTACCAAGAGCCAACTGCTCTTCACAGACGCTCTCGTCGTCGTTCTACTCGCCGTTCTACTCGCCGCACTACTCGCCGCACTACTCGCCGCACTACTCGTCGCACTACTCGCCGCACTACTCGCCGCACTACTCGCCGCACTACTCGCCGTTCTACTCGCCGCACTACTCGCCGTTCTACTCGCCGTTCTACTCGCCGTTCTACTCGCCGTTCTACTCGCCGTTCTACTCGCCGTTCTACTCGTCGTTCTAGCCGTCGCCGCTGTCGCTGCGGTTCACCTTGCTGCTCATACCCATGGTTTAATAAATCATTTGGCTGCTGCTTTAAAGGGCATGGCTGTCGTCGCTAAATAAATCTAAAGCAAGTCGAGTTTAAAACATACGCGGCTTGCTTTTTTTAAGATTTTTATTTTACATAATCATTCGTTTTACTCTTCTTGAAAAGGAAAACAACGTATAATAATGGGAAAGAATCTCTCTTAAAAGGAGGCCTATCCATGCACTTATCTTTTGATCATCTTGTTCATTTTTCACCTGATCCTATTAAAGCTCAGAAAGAACTAAACGAATATGGAATAAATGTCATTAAAGGCGGCATCCATGAAAAATGGGGCACTTTTAACACGTTGGCTTATTTTAACCTCAGCTATATTGAATGGCTTGGGCTTAGAGATATCGCGTTAGCTCAAAACGTTACAGATAATGACCTTATTCAGCAGCTTGTTAACGAACATACACCGCTTGGTCATTTTGGCCGATTTGCACTTCGTACAGATGATATGGATTTGCTGATAAAAGAGCTGGAAAGCAAGAACGTCACTGTAAAAGGCCCTGTAGCGGGTTCTCGCCAAACCAATGATGGAGAAAGACTTCAATGGAAAATGTGTTTTATTGAAGCTGACCACGATTCCCTGCCTCTTCCTTTTTTTATTGAATGGGGTGAACCAGAAGAAAAACGCAAGCCAAAGCTAGCGGATCTTTCTTCCCACCAAGCTGGTCAGCTGCAGCTAAAAAATATTTACTGTGCTGTACATAACCTCGAAGAATCCATCAGCAAGTGGACGAAACTGCTGGACGTTCAGTCTGGCGAAAGCTACAAAGACTCTTTACTTGATGCACGTTGTCAAAAACTATATGTCAATGGAGGAAACCTTATTTTTTGCAGCGGAACACAAGGTGTTGTCCATGATACATTAAAAAAAGTTGGAGAACGTCCATTTTTGGTTGAATTGGATCACGCTCTAACACCGCAACAAATTACCGTACAAGGAGCTTTTTTTAAATTCAACAAATAAACATCCGCGGACGGATGTTTATTTGTGTGCTTCTTTTATAGCTTGATAAATGAAATGAGGCAAAATTTCAAAGGAATACTGAACGTCTAATCTTTCGGTCCATTGATGCGCATCTCTTCCCAGCGGTCCAATGTTCAGCACCGGCATCTTCAGCTCCTCTAGCTCTTCTAACGGGATATGATACCCTTTATTCCATAGGGGCATATTGGCTACTAACGTGTTAAATGTATGAAGCGGATGCTGCAGGCTGGCATAGCTTAAATCCGAAATTCCGCCAAAATAGCTTTGTTCAACTAGCTCCAATTGGAATTGCTCTTTGGCAGTTGCCTGTACGTTTGACAAAATCTCTTGTACAAACGGATCATCATGTGAACAAACGGCCGGATAAAAAGGCGGCGTAAAAAATAAGACCATCATCGGAGCTGCTTCTTTACATAAACCAGCTAAAGAGTTTACTAATTTAATGGTTTTATTTCTGTCATCCTCCTCTTGTGCCAAAAGTGCTGCTTCCATTTCGTGCACATATTTTTCGCCGTGCTGTTTGACTGCATGAGTATAAAGTTCTTCATACGTCCATACGTTCACGTCAAGAGATGAACCCTTCATTCCCTCAGCGTACTGCCTAGCGGCTTTATTATAATGTTTTTTTACATTCAAAGCCGCTTTGTCAGCCGATTTCAACAGCAGATCTGTTACTTCTTTAAGAGAGCGGTTTAACATAAATAAATTAAATAATACAACGGCAGAGTGCGGAACTTGAACTGAATACTCTTCTTTTAAATCTTTTTGTATCAGCACCGTAGGAGGTGGACTCGTTTCATCTCTTACTTTTTCGCAAAAATCAACGTTTAATTCTATTTCTTTTGTTAAATAAGAAGCTAGTAAATTAGCATTTAAACCAGCTAGCGGTTCCCCTACATGAGTTTCTTTTCCATAACACAAAAAGCTTGGCATGATTTTTCCAATCGATCCTGAGTACACATAGTTCGTTTGATCTCCAGGATAGCGGCTGAACACCGGTTCTGCATTTAGCATGAGAGAAAAATCCAGCTGATGTTTGCGGGCAAGTTCTAAAAGAACAGGCACTGCTTTTCTCATCCCAAGCGAATTTACTTCTTCATCCGGTACCGACAGCAGCAGGATGTTTCCGTCAAACTCTCCGTTGCATGCTCGTTCAACCATACTGATATGCAAGGCAATGCCTGCTTTCATGTCCATCGTTCCTCGGCCAAAAAGCCAGTCTCCTTTTATCATATCTTTTTGTACGTGCGCCGGAACTTGTTCCATATGGTTATAAAAAGTACTCGTTAATGTATCAGCGTGAAAAGCATCCTTTTTCCACTGTCCATAATCTTGTACATCCACTACATCGTAATGACTTACTAGTACAACTGTTTTATTCGTATTTTTCCCTTGAACAAAAGCTGTGACAATCGATCGCCCGTCTCCTGTTGAATGAAGCTCGACTTGCTCGTTTTTTTGAAAGTAAGGCAGCTTCAATAAATACGACGCTATCGATTCAGCCATTTCCACTTCTGCCATCGTTCCTGTCACGCTAGGTATAGAAACCAATTCGCTTACAAGTTTTTTTAACTGTTCTTTTGTTTGATACAAAGATGTTTTGTTCGACATACCCTTCATCTCTTTCCTTTTTCTAAATTTTCTATCAAACAAAACCATTCGTCAATCCCTTTGACAGAGACCCTTTCATTCTATCCCTATGTATCATAGTATGGCGCTGCCTTTATGCACATGATAAAAAAAGAGTGCGCGGCTAGGGATAGCACCGCACACTCTTTTTTTACTTTTGGTCATCTTCTAAAAAATCTAGGATACGATCAATAAGCTGTTCGCTTCCTGCATCGTTTCCGTGTTCAAGAGACATTTCCATTTCAATGCTCCTTTCATAAAATATTCTTGTTTTATAACATACCACAATTCATTTCGAATGTAACCTTTAATTTGTGTAAAAATTTCGACAATTTATGATTAATTTTAAAACCTAGTGAGTATTGATTATACCCACCAGATTCTTTGCTTGTCAAAAACCATGCTTTCTATTTAAAAACACTTAAAAAATAGAGGCGCGAGCAGACTTCTTCTATAAAAGACAGCCTACTCGCTCAAGCTTGGAACAGCATGATGAATAAATTTCTAGTTCATTTGCTTTTTGTATATCTTTAATATCTATGCCTACAGCATATGTACGAACATGGTTTTCGACCACAATTTCATAAAATGTTTCTAACTCACGATAAGCTACTTGATAATGCTTTCCTAATAATTTCACTGCTTCCTTTAATGCTTTCTCTCCTGTATGTGCTGCAACTGCTGTATGACTCATAAAACCCTCTCCTTTTAGAAAAATAAAAAAAACTCATTTTGCTTTGATGCAAAATGAGTTTTTCACCCGTTTTATCACCCAAAGCACATGCTTTGCTGGTAGGAGCACCTTACATTCGTAGGTTGCTGTGGAGTCAAAGAGCCAGATCTCTCGTCCACTCGTGATAACTTTTTAATTTAAAATTTATTTTATCAAACAATTCCATCCGCGTAAATAGAAAAATAAAAATATTTTAATTTTTTCGGTAATGGAATGAATTCAAAAAATGAAAGCTTAGATTAGCAAAATAAGAAGCTGCTACAAGTAATGCCTCTTCATTTAATGAAAAAGAAGGATGGTGCCATTCATATTCTCCAGCTGTACCCATCCATACAAAAAATCCTGGTACATGCTGCTGATATACGGCAAAATCTTCTCCTCCAGGCGATTGTTCAGCTTCTACGACTTGATAACTAAGATCCTCTGCCGCTTTAATAGCCAGTTTTTCCAGCTTATCATCATTGTTGACTACAGGAAGATATGGATACCATTTAACGTCTACTGAAGCCCCGAAAGCTGCGCCAATCCCTTCAGCAGTTCGTTTCATAAGAGCCGGTATTTTTTCTCTCGCTTCTTCTTGAAAGGTACGCACCGTTCCTTCAAGCGTTACTTTGTCAGGAATGACGTTCCACGAGCTCCCTCCGTGGATTTGAGTTATGCTGACAACAACATTTTGAAAGGGGCTGAGATTACGGCTGACAATGGTTTGTAAACTAGTAACAATTTGACCAGCAGCAGCAATCGGATCTATTGTTTTTTCAGGAATACCCGCGTGACCTCCTACTCCTTTGACGTCAATTTCAAAACGATCAACGCTTGCCATTAAAGGTCCCGGTTTGATACCAATGGTTCCTACAGGAAGATCCGGTTTGTTATGCATCCCAAATATCGCTTCCACTCCTTCGAGCACACCTTTTTCAACTAGCATTTTTGCCCCTGAAGCCGTTTCTTCGGCTGGCTGAAAGATAAATCGAATCGTACCGCAAAGCTCCTGCTGACGCTCTTTAAGAAGGATAGCTGCTCCGATTATAGAAGCCGTATGAAAATCATGGCCGCACGCGTGCATAACACCGTTCACTTCAGAAGCAAATGGCAGATTGGTTTTTTCTTCAATTGGCAGCGCATCAATATCAGCTCGAATAGCGATAGTAGGTCCCGGCTTTCCTCCTACAATTTCTGCTACTGTCCCTACGTCTAATTGGAATGCATCCGCTATAGAAATATCATAGTGCTTTAACCACTTTTTAATACGTTTAGTTGTTTCATATTCTTTCATTGAAAGCTCTGGAAACCGGTGCAGCTCACGGCGTATGTCTATTAACTCATTTAGTAGTAATTGATCTGTCATATTTATCACTCTTTCACATTTCTTAATTTGGATCACTTCTCTATCTTTTACGACAAAGAGTGTACCTTATTGAATTTTTTATAAAGAAATACGGTCGTATAACCTTCTGCAAGGCGCTTTTCTTTAGCTTGAACATATCCTTTTCGTTCATACATCTCAACTAACCAAGGATGTTCTTTTGCTGTTCCTAAAGACACACCTGGTGATTTAAACATATTTTTTATTATCTCTTCCTCTACTAGATGCAGCAGCTTAGATCCAACGCCTTTCCTGGCAAACGACGGGTCTACTGCAAACCACCAAAGATGCGGAACAGCAAACGGACCTGGATGTTCTCCCCAAGGCATTCGTATAGACACAGTTGCAGCGATTCTTTTATCTTCTTCATATACATAGCAAAGGTTTTGAGAAATATTTTTCTTAACGAGGGCAAGATCAGCAGTAGCTGCTAAGAAAGGAATGCCTAGCTCTCGAATAGGCTTATATGCTTGTAGAGTTAAGTTCAATAAGTTATCTGCGTCGTCATTTGTTGCCAAACGGAATTCATTTTTCATCTCTTCGTCTCCTTATGTAGTGCTTAAATATTTTATTTAACTTATAAGTTTACTAAGAATTAAAAAAGACAGACTGCCGCCTTGCGTACTCACTATACAACTGCTTTTATAACGTGTCAATTCTATTTATCGTTTTCTATAAAGGGTATAAATAAAACAAAAGAGATTGAGACATAACTAAATCACTCCAAGCTGACGATGAAGAAATGGGATACATGAGCTGGACTGTTTGTTACACCGCTGTCGATTTCTGTGCAAACCTTCGCTTTCCGCAGGCGGCAGCTAAGCCTCCTCGTCACTTATGCTCCTGGGTGGCTCACCTCTTCCCCTTTTCCTTTTCCCCCAGAAGTCTTCATCTTGCCCTCCAACCAGTAGCTAGAAGCACCTACATACATGAAACCTACGTCCAACATAACCATGAAAAGATCTGAACGAAGTTGGATTCTCTATCAAGAATCTCCATTCATCGTTCGGATCTTCCTGCAACGAAAATACTTTTTTCACAGCCTCATTACGTATATACCAAGATCAACTTCAGGATTCACTTACCGTAGCTTTTAAAGTAGCTGCCAACACCACAAGTTCTTCTATAGATGCTAACTCCTCCTGTGAAGCCGCAGCTACTTCTTCAGCATAAGCAGCTGCTTGTTTAGCAACCTCTGAAAGGCCCATGACAGACTCCATTACCTTGAACGAATACCCATCAATCTCTCCTGTTGCCTTTGTCATTTTGTTCATTTGTTCTTGAGCAGCAAAAACATCTTCCATGATTGTGGAAAATTGTTCATTTACATCTTCGACAGTGGCAATACCAAGTGTGACTTCTTCTGTATTGACTTCCATGTTTTGATAAGCCTGCTTTGCCTGCGCTTCAATTTCTTTTAACAGATGACTGATTTGTATAGCGGACGTTTTAGATTCTTCCGCTAGCTTACGTACTTCTCCTGCTACTACAGCAAAACCTTTTCCATGTTCCCCAGCTCTTGCAGCTTCAATAGCAGCATTAAGTGCAAGAAGATTTGTTTGTTCAGCAATTCTTGTAATCGTGTCAATAATTCGTCCAATCTCTGTAGAACGATCTTCGAGTCCCTTTACTTCACTAGTGGATATCTTAACTGATTCATAGATTTTATTCATTTGGTTCGTCACCTCTTTCACCGAAACATTTCCAGTGGAAGCATGTTCAGAGGCTCTGTTCATCGATTGCTGTACCCTTGAAGAATGATCAGTCATTTTCTGAAGGAGCTTGGCCATATCCACCATAGCTTGCTCGGTTTCAACCACATTTAGCAACTGCTTATCAGAACCCGCAGCAATTTCTTGAATCGACATCGTAACTTCTGTCACAGCTGTTTTTGTTTCCTCCATGCTTGCAAACAGTTGCTCTGAGGAATGACTGACCGTGCTCTTTGTTTTACTTATTTTCTGACGCAGCATTCTCATGTGAATCATCATTTCATTAAATGAAGATATGAGTGTACTAATCTCATTTTTCCCTTTCAAAGGAGCAAGATCTACAGATAAATCACCGTTTGAAATCCCTTTCATTGTTTTTGACAAATTTTCAACCGCAATTATGTAGCGACGTATGATAAAATAGAACACGGTAGTTGTAAAAGAAACAAACAGAAATGTAATCACTAGCGTAATCGAAGCTGCTTGCTCTTGTTTCACAATAAGATAATAATTTGTTACTTCAATTACAGTAGATGTTATGGCCATCATGGCTGCAATCATACATAGCATTTTCATGCGTAAACTTTGAAAAGCTTTTTTCATTTTTTCATCCCCTATACAATCTAAAGACATAGAATGTCTAATCTATATTAGTAGTATCGGCATATTTTTATATTTTTTTGTAAAAACTAAAGAAGAATTGAAACAATTATTATTGGCGCTTTTCCACTAAATATTGGAATACATTTCATTCTGCAAGGCGCTGCAACAGCAGTTGATAACTGTCTGATTATTCTTTCATTTGACCAAACTCTACCTTTGCTTATAAAATGAAGATTTGTAGAAAGGAGTACGAAAAATTTTATGTATACGTATCAAACAGGCAATCAAACAATTGACTACAAAATTGAAGTCGTTCCAAATAGAACCGATATCACGGTGCAAATTTGTGACAAAGAAGGGGTAAAAGTTATTATCCCAAGAGGTCTTAATGAAAACAATGTGCGTTCAATCATCGCACGCAAAGCAACATGGATTTTAAAACAACTAAACGGTTCACAGCCAGCTGAGGAAAAGCCAGCTGCTCCAAAGAAAGAAGCAGTAAAAAAAGAAACAGCTAAAAAAGAGGCTCCTAAAGCAGCAGCTTCTGCAGCTAAAACTGGTTCTTTTGAAGAGGGAGACAAATTCCCTTACCTAGGACGTCAATACCGCTTAAACATCGTTCGTGGAGATGTAGCAAAGGCTGAAATGACATTCCGTGCAAAATTCATTGCTACAGTACCTGAAAGCTGGAACGAGCAGCAAACAAATGAAGGTATTGGACAACTATTAACAGAATGGTACCAAGGCCGCGCAGGTGAAAAATTCCAAGAAGCTTTGAAATCTGTTAAAAAAACTGCAGACAATGCTCCTGAATCTGTTAAGTGGGACGAGTTAGGTGAAGAATACGCTACGACTCAAGATAATACAATCGTATTAAACTGGCGTTTGCTAACAGCTCCTCTTGCAACAATTGAATATGTCATTGCTTCTCAATTTACAAATGCAGATGAGTTATTCGAAGATGCAGCTGAACGCAAACAGTGGTTAAGCGATAACACCCTAAACGCATTTTAAGTTTATACATAAAAAAAGCACGCGGCGAACGCGTGCTTTTTTTATTTGGATAGAAGTACCCGAATAATCTCACTGCTCAAAAATTAGTTAACCTGATAGGTTCATTCAAGCGCAGTTTATAAACCAATATATAATATACATATTTAAAGTTTTATTAATCTAATTTTAAAAGCAGTAAGTAAGAATAAACTGATTCTATAAAAAACTGCTTTCTATCCTTTTAATACTTTAAACGCTTCTCTTACTTTTCGTGCAAAATCTAACGGTGGTTCTACGGATTCAAAATGCATATACATTGCTCTCGGCTCTTCAAATAGCCAATGGTTGTGAACGGCCGTAACCTTAATATCTCTTTTTCTAAGCTCCGTTAATAATGGATTTACCTCTTCTTGCAAAAGCACGGTTTCACCTAGATTTAGCGCTCTTCCCTTGCTATCTAAATCTTCAAAAGTAAAAAATTGAGGAGTAACTAACGGAGAGCGTGTTGGACGCCCTAAAATTTTAAAACGAATCGTCCGAAATTTTTGTACCAAACAAACGCCATTTTCATCTAAACTGCCTTGTCCACCTAGAATTCTCGCAAACTCCTGACATAGACTCTTTTTATTTTCCCAACTCATTATGCTGACTTCCTCTCTTGTAATAACTTGTCCTACCTTAATAAATATATGTGAAAGTTATCAAGTAGAAACGGCAAACACACAGGAAAACTACCCATTTTATAAATCCTCATTATCAAAAGTCATATTTATTTTTCTTTGTTCATATCAATAGCATGTATTTTTGAATTTAACTAAACAGAGAAATTCAAATGTCCATTTAAAAAATTTACTTAAACAGTTTTTTAAAATTGAATTTATAGGGGGAAGTAAAATGAAAAAAATAGGCAAAGATGATTTTATTTCAGGGTTTGTTCCTCATCATAATCATGGCTCAGTGGACTACACTTCTGTTGCGTCAGGACATGTCCATCAGTGCCTCGATGTAACGTCTCCTCCAATTCAAAGCGAGGATGGAAGCCACATTCACTATACAGAAGGCTATGTTGTTTTTGAAGACGGACATACACATCATTACAAAGCCTACTCTGGTCCCGCTATTCCCATTGGCAACGGTATGCATGTTCACTATTATGACTTTTATACCAGTGAAGACAACCAGCATCGGCATCATGTCAAAGGTGTAGACCATCCTGCTCCGGGCGATAGATAATGAAATAGTTTAATGCAATTAAGCCAAAGTCTCAGCTTCTGGACTGATTTTCATCTTGTGTTTATACCCCTTTATTAACAGTGAGACCTTTAATAGATAAAGGTCTCTTTGTGCATATATGAGTTAAATGCCAGTCTCTCCCTCTGCTTAAGCAAAAAAGGATACGCGAGCTCTTTATTCCAAAAGTTCGACATACCAGGTCTTTGGACATGTCAAAGTTTCTACACCAATCGATATATTGTGTTTTAAAAGAAAGATATATATAATCAAGAAAATGTTTGATTTTGTTTAAATGTGGATACGTATACCTATAAGCAAGATAGCAAACACTTAAGATGAGTGGTTACGCTATAAAAGTTGTAATGACTCTGTAAAGAAAGGAAGTGCAGCTTATGAAAGGACAGAGCTTTTTTATTTTAGGACTTATATTTGCTCTTATCATTGCTGTTTTAGCTGTAATTAACAACGATCCTGTACAATTCAACTATGTATTTGGTTCACAAAAATGGCCTCTTATTTTAATTATCTTAACAACAGCCGTGTTTGGAGGAGTTGTTGCTGCTTCATTGAGCTTTGTAAAAATTGTTCAACTAAGAGGACAAGTGAAACAGAAAAACAAGCGAATTGCTGAGCTGGAAGAAGAAATCAAGCAGCATAAGCCTGTTGAGCCTGTTGTGGAAGAAGAACCAAATCAACCAGCTACTCGAACTGAGCGCGCTCAGTTATAATAAAGAAGAGCCGTTATTCCCTAGAATAACGGCTCTTTTCATTTTTTGTTCCCTCATGCATATTTTTGGCATACACGCATAAACAGATAGATATGGAAAACTTTAGTTCTGAATGGTACAATCAACACTGTTATATCTCTATGAAAAACTTAAATTGACAGTCTTACCGTTAAGAAGGTGTTCATCCATTATGGTCAATAAAAAAATAAAGCGTGAAATTCTTACATACATAAGCGTCATCCTCGGCACCGTTTTGCTTTCTGTTGTCGTTCAGCACTATTGGTTTCAGCCCTACACTGTAAAAGGCGATTCTATGAAGCCTATTTTGCACGAAGGCAATCGAATTATTATTAACAAACACAGCAAGCTGGAGCGCTTTGACATTGTCGTTTTGCAAGCTCCCTATAGCAGTGATTTTCTAGTAAAGCGCATCGTCGGCTTACCAGGAGAAACGGTCGAATACAAAGATGATGTTCTGTATATAAATAACAAAGTCAAAAAAGAACCGCATCTTCATAAATATTTATCCAAAGTGCCCGCTTACGAGCGATTTACTGAAAATTTTTCCACGTACGAACTGTCTCAAGACGGCACGATACCCGATGGATACGTATTAGTTCTTGGTGACAACAGACGCATTAGCCGAGATGGCAGACATTTTGGCCTCACTCCGATTTCTTCGATCATGGGAGAAGTCAATATGAAATACTGGCCTTTAAAGGAAATAACTTTTATGCATTAACACATAAAAAAGAAAGCTCAAAAGTGAGCTTTCTTTTTATTTTGGATTTTCCTTGTTTTCTACATGCTGTTCTTCTGCAAATTCTGTGTCATACGCTAGTTTTCGCTTAAAAGCGGGACGCGTTCTCGCTGTATGTTTCGTTTCAATATGGTTGAATAAGTAGCGGTGAACAAAAACCTCGGCAAATGTAATAATAGCTGCAGAAATAATACTTCCCCAAGCAATTTGAACGTAGCTGTCTAATAACAATGTTCCAAAAATCCATACGCTCATATAGGTTAGAACAAATTCAACAATAATGGCATCACGGTTGCCCACTCGAGGCAGTACAATTCGATCCACTACTAAATATGTCACAACTGTCGTTAGCAAGCTAAAGGAAATAATGTCTCCGATGGTTGCATCAAAAAACAAATCAAGGCCTATACCAAACGCAATAAGTGCCGCTGCAAATTTAATGAGCAATAATGTTGCATGATTCATATTTGAACCCTCCTTTTTCTATATTAATTTGAACAAAAATAGGGAAATTAATACCTTTTTTGCCAAGAAGGGTATAATATAGGCAAAGCCAGTACGTTTGAGGCTGCTCGAGCGTACAAGAATGATTTGGGAGATGTTGTAATGATTGTACTAGAAAATAGCAAAATGAAAGTAAGTATTCAAGAAAAAGGAGCGGAAGTTGTAGAAGTATTTCATAAAGAAAAAGACCTGCAGTTCATGTGGAGCGGAGACCCCGCTTATTGGGGACGAGTATCCCCCGTATTGTTTCCAATCGTAGGCCGATTAAAAAATGATCAGTATACCGTTGATCAGCGCGAATACTCTTTGCCACAGCACGGTTTTTTACGTGATTCTGCTTTCAGCGTGATCGAACAAACAAACGAAACGGCACGGCTGCAATTTGCTACAAACGGCCGCTTTAAAGACGTATATCCGTTTGAATGTTCAGTTGAAATCAGCTACCGTCTGGAAAATAACCGATTAACTTTTCAGTGGAAAGTAGTGAACGAAGATAAAGACGATATGTATTTTTCAATTGGAGCCCACCCTGCTTTTCGTATTCCGTTACGTGAAAACGAGCAGATTTCTGATTACTTTTTAGAAATAGAGCCTTCTGAAACTACGCCGAAGGAATTTATATTAAAAGACGCTCTTATTCATGAAAAAGGAGCTGCAGAAAATTTGCATCAGCTGCCGCTAAGCGCAGATTTATTTGCAAATGATGCGTTAATTTTTAGTCATATTGACGGAATTACGATTAAATCGCCGGTTAATGAAAATCAAATTAACGTTCAGTTTAATGATTTCCCGTATGTCGGTATTTGGTCAAAGTATGATACAGAAAATCATACAATCGCTCCTTTTCTCTGTATCGAACCTTGGTTTGGAATTGCAGATACGCATGATCACAACGGAAATTTCAAAGAAAAATTAGGCATCAACCGTTTATCAAAAGACGGTGTATTTCAAACAGAATTCTCCGTTTCATTTAGCTGATGCAACATATAACATAACAAAATCCATCCAATCTTAAGACGAACAAATGGGATACATGAGCTGGACTGCTTGTTACACCGCTGTGGATTTCCGTGCAAGACTTCGCTTTCCGCGGGCGGCTGTTGAGCCTCTTCGTCGCTTACGCTCCTGCGGGGTCTCACCTATTCCGCTTTTCCCGCAGGAGTCTTCGCCTTGCCCTCCAATCAACAGCTAGAAGCAGTTAAATAGATTAAGCCTGCGTTCACCATAACAATAAAAAGCTCCGAACGATTACTCGTTCGGAGCTTTCTTCAACTAAACTATTTTTGTTCCTGCTTCTTTTTACATTAGTTATTTACAACATCGCTATTTTTTAGCGCATGGACTTGTTCTATTAGCTTCTGAACATATTCTTCGCTGAGTACACCTGTTGCCCCTCGAATAATTTCAGTCGAATAATGATCCGGAGGTGCGACTTCTTTTTCTTTATTTAACACAAAAAAAGTAAGAACATGATCCACCATCTTACCTTCATGCTCGACAGAAATAATAGCAGGACGATAGCCATTATTATCTACGCCTTCTCTGCCATACAGGTACGTAATTGCTTCAGGCGGCACGCGGTACAGTTTGCCTTCAACGACTCCGCCTTCTTCCACCATATCTGCACGTCCTCCGTCATGAATAACGTGGTTATATCGAAGCGTATAGCCTTTAAAAACCGCTCTGCCGAGACAGTCCTGGAAATGCTGATCCACCCCGTGCTTAATAAAACGATCGTTATCCATACATGAACCGTAAGCAAAATACAGCATACCTTCTAATAAATCTTCTTTCCACACGCGCCAGTTTCCGCTCGGGATAAATTCGTGCAGCAGCGAACGATCGCTTGCCACATACACAACGGCTTCAAATTCACCTTGGTCCGTTTCAACCGTTTGCACAACTTTATCATATTCATTATCTTTATGACCTTCATGAATATACCCTTCTAATTCATCAAGAGCCTTCCACATAAGCTGATCGGTCACTTCATATACTTCTCCGTATACACTATGTTCACTGTCAATATCAAGCATAGGATAGCCTTGCTTTGTGTCATATAATTTCCCTTTCGTTTTTGCCTGCTTGGCAATAGGGCGCGCATGATGCAGCAATCCGTGATTACCTTCTCCTTCAAGAAGCGTTCCGTATACAAATAAATAATTGCACATACTCCTTATTCCCCCTCTTTCTCTTCATAAAGCTCTAGCGGTAACCCGTCCGGATCAGCAAAAAAAGTGAATTTTTTTCCCGTTAGTTCATCTACCCTAATAGGTTCCACATCAATCCCTTGCTGCTCTAGTTCACGCTTGGAATCCTCTACGCTTTCAACGGCAAAAGCTAAATGGCGTAAACCGCACGCTTCAGGTCTTGAAGGACGCTGTGACGGATTTGGAAACGAGAACAACTCAATTTGATAGCCAGGAGCTACTTCTAAATCTAGTTTATATGAATCTCTTTCTTTTCTATATGTTTCTTCTATAATCTTGCATCCTAACACATTTACATAAAAAGCTTTTGAACGTTCATAATTACTTCCTATAATGGCTACGTGGTGCATTCGTTTTAAATTCATTTCATTCTCCCATAAAAACCCTTTTCTAATCATCCTACACAAAACGCCGGCAAACATCAAATAATTACGTTATCACCTTTGACTAGAGTGATAAAAGTCACGGACATAGCGCCTTATAACGAGTAACATAACAACGAGGTGAATAACATGATTTCGTTAACATTTAAAGCAAGAATTGACCGAACTCAAAATTTAGATTCGTTAAAAGAAGAAGCTGCTATTATGCACCGTATTGCTGATCAGCTATCTCCAATGAGCCCTGAGTTCATAGATTATACTGAACGTATTCAATATGTGTATGAACGCATGCACATTATCGTACGTCATCCTACTAAAAAACTCGCTTAATATAAGCGAGTTTTTTTATAAAATCTTTGTCAAACTACCTTATTTTGAGATATACTGAATGCTAATAAAAAAATGAAACTTTTTGATCTTACGCGCGTATACTTAATTACGATAGGATAAAAGATAAATAGTTACGCAGATAAAAACCATCACGTGATGGTTGACACAGTTAAAGGAGGTGGTATTCTGATGGGGTTGCGACATACAAAATTGGCGAACTTGCAGAGATGGCACATGTAACGAAACGCACGGTTGACTATTATACCAACATTGGTTTGTTAAAAGCAGAACGCTCTGCTTCTAACTATCGCTTTTATAACGAAGAAGCGCTGAAACGTCTTTACTTAATTGAAAAATTAAAAAGCGAAGGCCGTTCTCTTGAAGAGATTTCTTCTCTATTTTCTATAGAGCAATCCGAGAATAGCCACTCCAAAGACGAATTGGCATCCAAATTTTACGTACTAAACGACAGTTTAAAAGAAGTTGCACCGCTTATGGAAAAGCTGAATGAAGAAGATCGAAAAGTAATGATGAATCGGCTCTCACCAGAAAGCGTCACTCTTTTGCACTCTTTACTGCTGCTGCTGTCGTAAATTTATTATTTACAGGAGGTGTTTACTTACTTTATAGCATTATAAAGTAAGTATATTCATTGATAACCATTAACTTAATTATTTTTGCGATTTTAATTGTACTCACTGCTTTTTTCGTTGCTTCAGAGTTTGCAATTGTGAAGCTTCGTAGTTCACGGGTAGATCAACTTGTTGCTGAAGGAAAAAAAGGAGCGAATGCGGTTAAAACCGTGACGACACACTTAGATGAGTATTTATCTGCGTGTCAGCTTGGTATTACGATTACTGCTTTAGGACTCGGTTGGTTGGGAGAACCGACTGTTGCGAAGATTGTAGAACCCCTGTTTGAAAAAATGGGTGTTGCTGCATCTTTAACACATATTCTTTCATTCATTATCGCATTTGCGCTTGTAACGTTTGTTCACGTAGTCGTTGGTGAATTAGCGCCAAAAACATTTGCGATTCAAAAAGCTGAAACAGTTACGTTATTGTTTGCTCGTCCGTTAATTTTATTCTATAAAATTATGTTCCCCTTCATTTGGTTACTAAATGGTTCTGCCCGTTTATTAACTGGAATGTTTGGATTAAAGCCAGCTTCAGAGCATGAACTTGCGCACAGTGAAGAAGAGCTGCGCATTATTTTATCAGAAAGTTTTAAAGGCGGGGAAATTAACCAGTCTGAATATAAGTACGTGAACAACATTTTCGAATTCGATAACCGTGTTGCTCGCGAAATCATGGTACCAAGAACAGAAATTTCAGCTGTTTCTGAAGACGACAGCATTGAAGATTTCTTAAAGCTTGCTGTAGAAGATCGCTACACTCGCTACCCTGTTACCGTTGACGGAGACAAAGATAACATTATCGGCTTAGTCAACGTCAAAGAGATTCTAAACGATGTCGTAATTAACGATGCGTTAAAAAAGCAAAGCGTGAAGCTTTATATGAATCCTATTATTCAAGTAATTGAAACCGTAGCGATTCAAGATCTATTGCGCTCGATGCAAAAGAAACGTACGCATATGGCTGTGTTGATTGACGAGTACGGCGGTACGGCTGGTATCGTTACCGTTGAAGATATTTTAGAAGAAATCGTTGGAGAAATTCGAGATGAGTTTGATACAGATGAAAAGCCGCTTGTTCAAAAAATCAGCGATCAGCACTTTGTCTTTAACTCAAAAGTACTGCTTGAAGAAGTTAACGAAGTCCTTCATATCGAAATTGAAAACGACGATATCGATACAATTGGCGGCTGGATGCTAATGCAAAATATCGATATCCAGGAAAGCGAATCGTTCAAACTTTTCGGATACGAGTTTATTGCAAAAGAAATGGACGGTCACCAAATGAAAGAAGTAGAAGTACGTGCCCTTCCTGAAGAAGAACGCGTGCAGCCTGAAAGTCATTCACCAGAACAAGAAGTTACACAAGCATAATAGAAAGAGCCGCTTCTTCATGAAGCGGCTCTTTTTTATCATTACTTTATCTTAATCATGCAGCAGCTTATACACAACGTTCTCTTCTGCCTCTTCCCCAGTCTTTTCCTTCGCTTGGTCCATCGTGCCGACAAATTCCAGCTTTCCTTCCTTTAAGACCGCAAACCGATGACACACGTCTAAGATTTCATTCAAATCATGGGTAATATAGATAATCGTCTTTCCTTTTGACGCCAGCTGTTTAATATAACGAATAATCTCAAGCTTGGACTGCAAATCAATTCCGACCGTTGGCTCGTCCATTAACAAAACGGACGGTTCATGAATAAGTGAAACGGCTATGTTTAGCTTTCGCTTCATGCCTCCTGATAAATTTTTCACTTTTTCCTTCCATCTTCCTTCGAGCTGTACAGCTGAGCAAAGAGATTGAAGCTGTTCATTCGACAGAGAGCGTGAAGTCATTTTGCTCCACATTTTCATGTTTTCTTTTACACTAAGCTCTTCCCACAGCGCTATGTCTTGTGGAACGTAGCCAATGACTTCTCGAATTGCTTTTTGATTTTTCTTAAGCGATAAGCCTCCAATCGTGACATTCCCGCTTGAAGGAGCCGTAATGGTAGACAAAATAGACAGAAGCGTCGACTTACCAGCGCCGTTTGGTCCTAAAAGACCGATGACTTCTCCACTTTCTACGTTCAGGGTAACATTTGCTAACGACCGTTTTTTTCCGTATGTTTTGCTAACATTGTTAATTTCAATCATTTCATGCTCCTCACATTCCACACTATTTTAAACGCGCACAAACATATACATGCAATGGAAACAGCTAGCTCTTTCCAAATGAACGTAAGCGGCAGTGCATGCTGATACAGAAGCAGATGCTGCGGAAGCCACTGACTTATTCTTTCAATCGTTGCAGAAAGCTCTCCTACCGGGAAAAAGCTCCCTCCTATTATACTGAGTCCTGGGACCATGACAACGCTGATCATATAATAAGATCCAACTCCCTGGCTTTCACTTGCAAGCCACGTGCTAAAAGCAACGCACACAATCACATAGATACACATATACAGCAGCACACCGTAAGACTCTACTCCATAAAGCCATTTAAATAGAGCAAAGCTTATGAGAGCTTGAAGCACGTATAGCACAGCATAAGCAGTGCTGACGCTTCGAATATAACCGTAAAGTCCTTTTTGCATCGTTTTCATTCGTTTGAAAAGGTGCCTCCGCTCTTTAATCATCCAATCTGATGTGAGGCAGCAAAGTAAAAGCGTAAAGAATCCCCATAGCGGCACGTATCCGGTCACTTGAGCGCTCC
This sequence comes from Priestia sp. 10L35, assembly GCF_056395685.1. Classification (NCBI taxonomy): domain Bacteria; kingdom Bacillati; phylum Bacillota; class Bacilli; order Caryophanales; family Bacillaceae; genus Priestia; species Priestia sp. 10L35. Next base: position 376,841 of record NZ_JBFTKA010000004.1, read on the forward strand.
CTTGCTTCGTATGCTTCGTTCCTTGCGCCTCGTAATCAATTGTCATCAGCGGCTTTGGCTTCCACTGGTTATCGGTATAACGATACGCTTCTTTCCATAAATCCGGTCCTGCATGAATGTTATAAACTTTATATAAAAAACGCACTTCATTTGCCGCTTTAATATTTGTCGTTAACCTTGTCACTTCACTCGCCACGACTTCTCGAACCGCTTCTGTGGCAACGGAAGAAGGCAGCGTGAGCAAATCAATGACTCCTTGATAATTCCCCGCTTCTACTTCTTGTTGAAATCCGTTAGGAAACATAAAAATGCTGTCAATTTTATTTTTGGCCAGCTGCTTTCTCGCTTGTTCTTCGTTCAGAGAAAGAAACTGAATTTCTGTTGTTTTCTGTAGTCGATTGATCACTTGTTTAGACATTTGGCTGTGATCTTGATCGACAAGAGCAACAGGTATTTTTGAATCACTTTGTACTTTTGCTAAAAACGAGCTGCTAATAATCGTTCCTATTAAAGGTAAAAAGAAAATCATGATAACAAGCATAGGGCGCTTCAGCAGCTGCTTTATTTTTTCACTGATCATTTTCTCCACCGCCTTTGCAGCGTCATCACGTAGAAAACAGCAATAACAAAACTTCCCGCTGCCGTAATGAGAATAGGCTTAAGGTAAAGAAAAGCTTCGTTTGTGTTATATCCATCAAATTCATAAAATAACAGCTCCAAGACTCTGGTGTTGAGTGACCATTTTTGAAAACCACTCGCCCAGTCCGGTAAATAGACGACCGGCACAACATGTCCACTTAAAATCGCACTCAGCAAAATAAACAGCAAACCAGCTATTTGATAAGCTTTTTGTGATAAAAAAAGAACCCGAAGCAGTAAAAACAAACATAAAAAAGCAAACAAGCTTCCGCTTACCCCTAAAAAAAGCTCTCCGTACGTACCGGTTACAGGCAGTTTGAGTCCTTTAAGGAGACTTCCGAACAAAACGACAGAGGCCGGTAGCAAAAGAACATACAGAGCCGTCAGCTGTGCTAAATAAATGTGGACAAACGATACACCTCTTGTTTTCATTCGAGCCAGCACGGGAGAAGTCTGCGTTTCACTAGCAAGCAGCCATCCGCCGTAGCTCCAAATCATAAGCAGCAAAGCAGCAAAAGACAGGACATAATATTGCTTCATATCCTGCTGAAAGAAACTCGTTTCTATTTGTTCATCAAATAAACTTCCTCGATCTAACACATGAAGCCCAAACGTCACCAAGCTCTTCTTAAACTCTGCGCGTCTATTTTCATCGGAAACATTTTCTTTTTCTAAAAAGGCTTCAACCGTATTAATACCGCTTTGAGCAGCTGATGTGTAGTCGGCTGCACTTTCCATCACATAGCGAAACAGCTGTGACTGAAGCGGCTTATTGCTATTCCCAATGACGTGTAAAGGCTGATTTTTCCCATGAGCAATATCGTGACTAAAACCTTTTGGCAGCGTCACAATGGCTGCCACTTTATTTTGCTGCAGCAGCTGTTTAGCTTTCTGTTCATTCGTGTAAAGAGGCTTCATGATCTTGCGAAGCTTACCTTCAGTCAGCTGTTCGATGACGTACTTCGTTTGTGCAGTGTCATCTTTATCCACAATTGCCACGGGGAACCGATTTACTCTCTCCTCACCTTGCATGGTCTGACTAATAATGATCCCTGCTCCAAGTAAAAACAGAGCAGGGATCATTATTAGCAGTATGAGAGATTTTATATTTTTCAATAGAGCTTTACATGTAAAAAGAGTCAAAGAGAAATATATCTTCATCTGCTTTGCACCTTTTAGTAACCAGCGGTTCCCATATTCATCATGAGACCTTGAACATTTTTAGCGAAATTTTCTTGAATCGACAGCATATCTTCAGGCGTTACATCTTTTACATTTGTTGCATTAGACGCATCAAGCTCTGGAATAGCTGCTGATTTTTTTAATTGAGAAGCAGAGTCAATTTTTAACGTAACGTTTGCCGGATCTGCTTTTGGTCCTATTTTTGTACGAATATCAAACGAATAATCTGCTTTTCCTTTTGAAGCACTTATTGCTTGATTCTGCTTTACTTCCCCGTTTACTACTAGATCTTCTTGATCACCTAAGTCTAAAGAGAAAGTACGGTCAGCCGTTTGTTTCGCATCGGTTTTACCATTGATTACCGAATCCATTTTAAACGTCATATTCGTGTCTTCATCTTTTGAATCTTTTGTTAACAAATGAATAGACATGTTTTCTTTTCGTTTTTCACTTTCCGTTGTTACGTTATTTTTCATATCAAACGTAAACGCATCATCGGTAGTGCTATCCGCTAAAACTGCTTTAAACTGCTTAGCCGTTTTGTTATCTTCATACGGAATATTTTTAGTTACTACGTTAAGTTTGCCTTTATCGTTAGAAGCATTTTTTACGCCCATGTTCATATCTCGAGCTACCACAACATCATCTTGAACGTACACAGTTGATTTAACACCGCCAGGGTAAGTCGTATCTTTTGCTTCTTTTTGGAAGTCTTGAAGACTTTCTTTTACTGATTTTTTCAATTCTTTTGGATCTGCCATATCTTTTAATTCTGGATTCGTTGCTGCCGAAGATTTAAACAGCTTAGATACGTGATTTGCATAGATGGTATGAAGCTTGTCATCTTTTGCTACTTTCGCAATAAGCTTATCCATAAATTGTTTTGTTTCTTTATCAGACATGTTAAGCGTCACGCTTGTTAACTGAAGCGTTTTGCCATTTGTTTTATAATCCACATTTTTTTCTTTTGTAAAATAATCGCTGTCTAACTCATCATAAATGAACGTTCCGTACTCTTTTGCAATGTAGGTCTTTTCTTTTTCCGTTAACTTTAAGTCTTCTAAACTCACGTTGCTTGTGTTAATATCAAGCGTTTCAGGACCAGAATAAGAAGGATCGAACTTACGCGCTACCTGTCCATATTCGTCTAAGTTTAAATAGAAATATTCATTTGCTAGAATCGGGGCTTTAAAGCCTATTCTTTCTTTCGTTTGAAAGCCTTCTAGGTCAAGCGCTTTTGAACCGCCGATATTAAGAGCCAGTGAACCGTATCCTTCACTTTTTTTCGGATCTTGTTCCACTTTAATTTTAATTTCAGCTTTACTGATAAGATCTTGAATCATTTTAAAGCTTGGATCATACGAAAGTGAATCCATGTTAAAGCCGCCTTTGATAGTAGCATTTGTAGCAGAAGGCTGCTTCATCGCTTTTTCCTGATAAGCCATCGTTTCACTGTACTTTGTTTCTAATTCATCAGCTGCTTTTTGATACGTATTTACTTCAGAAATTAAGTATAATTGCTTAGGAGATTTTTTAAATACCGTAGCAAATGTAATTGCTCCTCCAATAATCACAATTAAAGCTGCTAAAATGATAATCCATTTAGCCGGTGCTTTTTTGGGAGCGGGCGCTGTTTCTAGCGAAGCCGCTGTTTCGTCTGTTGTTCTGTTTTGATCTTTCTCACTCATCTACACCAGAACCTCCTATGTATTTTGTTAGTCACTTTGTACATGATAAGGAATGGTTTCCATAAATTCTACTACTTCGACAAAATAAGACAATAATTAGTCCGATAAACCGATGTCTTTCGGTGCAATATCGTGTGCAAAGCACTCTACTTAAGTACCCAATATATTGAAAATAAAACCAATTATTCAAAACTATTTCAATAACTATTAAAATAGGTAAATGACTTAACTTCTTATTTTATTACAATATATTCCTATTTTTAAGCATTTACACCTAAGAATTACGAATCGGTACTTTTCTATAGTCGATCTCTTTTTCCTTTAATCACATACAGGTGATATCTATGTACGCCTTTATGAAAAGATGATAAAAAAGCAGCGTTTTGTTCTGGTTCGAAAGGGAAATAATATAAGAAAGCTTTTTTCTTGCCGGTGATATAAAAATCGAGTAAAGTATTGCTAAATACATTTTACACAATTTAATTTGAGGATAGAAAAAGGAGGATATCATTATGAATATACGCGTCACTCCTTCTGCAAAAGAAGCGTTGCGGAACGTAGAACAAAATCAAATGATTCAGCTTTCTTTTGATCGAGGAAGCTGCGATATTGTTAATACAATTTATGAAATGAAGATCATCTCAAAGCGCAGCCTTCAACCCTATGAAAAAGTTGTAACGGTTGAAGACTTAGAATTTATTGTTGATGACGACATGGAAGAAGTGTACGACAATGAGCTGGTAATTGATCACGCAGCAGGTGCTTTTATCTTCAAAAATCACAACCAAATTTTTAATAACCGCGTAGGATTGCGCTATATCAATTCATAGAAAAAAGCAGGGAGCTAACTCCCTGCTTTTTTTCTTGCATATGTTAGGAAACTCGCTTCTATCGATTGACCTTTAAGCGCTCTTGGATAAATAACAACACGTTCACAAGGCTGTTTTCTTCATATACATTCACCTGCTGACGCTTAAATTCTCCTTGTTCATGGTAGTAAATAATATCTCCCGTCCCTTTGTCTTCATTCATATGTAAATGAAAACTAAGCGGCGTTGCCAAAATAGATCCGTCTTCATCTCGCTGAAGAATTTGACAAAGCGTTTGATTTCCTTGTTTTTCAGATAAAAAGTCATAGCCAAATTGACGTGCTAACTTTTCCACTTGTGCAGCAATAAGAGCTGTAATCTGTTGATTGTCTTTCATAAGCAGTATTTCTCCTTACTTCATCTCATTAGGGTTTTCTTCTTAGTATACTATACCTTAAACTTCTGGAGCTAACGACTTAACCTGTGCAAATCATGACCACATGTCCATCCGGATCTTTTATGGTAAAAAACGAAAAATCTTCAAAAGAAGTAATCGGAGAATCAATCGTATAGTGCAGCCCTTTAACAAATTCATATGCTTCTTTAATATCTTCAGTATGAAAATTAAAAATTGGATGGAGACTAACCGCTATTTGTTTTTCTTTTCCTTCAGGACCTGCGTCTAGCGTTAATCCTGTTTCTCCATCAATTTTAAGATTATAAACCGGGTTCTTAACTTCGCTCATCTTGTATTCTTGATTCAATAACTCGCTATACCATTTTACCGAAGTTTTTAAATGAGCTACGTGAATAAATACCGTATTCATTTTATTGAAAACGGGACTCGGCATTTTTAATCCTCCTTTTTATTTTCGGTTCATTCTATACCATTATCCACGCATCATTTTATACCTGCTATTCCCTTAACTTTTGCTCATATATACAAAAAAGCTTGCGAATACTATTCACAAGCTTTTTCTTCATGAAAAATATGTATGCTGTACAACTACAATCACAACCGCAATTAAAATCGAAGGCAGTAAATTCGCAACTTTAATTTTAATAATTTCTAATAAATTAATCCCAATTGCTAAAATTAATACGCCGCCTACTCCCGTGACTTCGGCAATGATACTATTCATTAAATCTTGTGGCACAATCGCATTAATTTGCGTGGCAAATAACGCAATGATGCCTTCGTATAGAAACACGGGCACAGCTGAGAAAATAACGCCTATTCCAAGCGTAGTGGTTAATAATAATGAGATAAATCCATCCATCACCGCTTTTGTAAACAATACGCTGTGATCGCCGCGTATTCCGCTGTCTAATGCCCCGACAATCGCCATCGCTCCAATGACAAAGATTAACGTCCCTGTTACAAACCCCTGTGAAATACTGAATGTTTGCTTGTCATTTTGCTGAGATTGAAATTTTCGTTCAATCATATTGCCTAAAAGGTTTAGCTTTTCATCTAAATCAATGAATTCACCAATAACCGCTCCAATGGCTAAGCTCAAAATCACAATTAAAAACTGATGACTTTTAAAGCCCATTTGCAAACCGAGGGTGATAACGGATAAACCCATCACTTGCATCACCGTCACGCTTACTTTTTCAGGAATGCGGTGAGCAAGCTTGCCCATTAATGTTCCTATAACAATTGCTAATCCATTGACTAATGCTCCTATAATAAACATGCTGTCACCTTTACTGTGAATAATGCCGTTTCTTTTTTCACTTGTTCTACTCCCTCTCTGCTCCACACTAGCTGTATCAAACATCCTAAATTTTAACACAAAATTCTCTCAATTATGAAGAAAAGAAAAAGATCCGAACGATGAATCATTCGGATCTTTAACTAAAACACATTTGTTCCAGCCTTTTGATTAAAATGTAATAACGTCTTTTGTGCCTTGCTTTTGGTAGCCTGTTTTTAACAGCTTCACTTCTTTATCTGCTGGCAAATTGGTAAATACAACTGGTGTCACAATAGACGGTGCATGCTTTTTAACATAGTCTACATTCACTTGTAAAAGCGGCGTCCCTTGTTGAACGCTGTCGCCTTCTTGAACAAGCGCTTGGAATCCTTCGCCTTTTAAATTCACGGTATCTAATCCAACGTGAATGAGGATTTCAATTCCTTCTACTGTTTTTAAGCCAATCGCATGTTTTGTTGGGAATACGGTCATGACTTCACCGTTAATCGGTGATACGAGCGTTCCTTCAATCGGTTCAATCGCAAAGCCGTCACCCATCATTTTTTGTGAAAATACTTGATCTTCTACTTCACTAAGCGGCTTTACAACGCCTTCAAACGGTAAAACAAACTCTGTGTGTGCGTCTGTTTGAACAGTCTGTTGTTCAACAGGTGCAGCGGTTGACGCAGTGCCGTATTTAACTAATTGATTCATTGCGTCCGCAACAAACTCTACTTCTGTTCCGACAATGACTTGAACATTTGTTTTGCTGAGCTTCATGATTCCTCTCGCTCCGTGACGCTTTAAGGCAGCTTCGTTAATGTTGCCGGCATCAGCTACTTGTAAACGAAGACGAGTCGCACAGTTATCAATCGCGGTTAAGTTTTCTTTTCCGCCTAAATCTTCAATAAAATAAGACGCCATATCCACATATTTATCGCCTGTTGCCACAACCGTTTCGTTTGATGTGTCTACTTCTTCATCATCTTCACGTCCCGGTGTTTTTAAATTTAACGCTTTGATCAGCGTGTAGAAAATGACAAAGTAAATGACTGCATACACAATTCCAATTCCCGCTAACAGCAGCGGTTTTTGTGAAATTCCGTAGTTTAAGAAGAAATCAATGGCCCCTGCTGAAAATCCAAATCCAGCGTGAATGCCAAGGGCAACGGCTAAAGCCATCGATATTCCCGTTAAAACGGCATGAATAACGTATAATAGCGGCGCTACGAACATAAATAGAAATTCAATTGGTTCTGTAATTCCCGTTAAAAAAGAAGTAACAGCAAGTCCAATTAACATACCGCTGACTTGTTTGCGTTTTTCTTTTTTAGCTGCTGCAACCATCGCAAGCGCAGCTGCCGGTAAACCAAACATCATAACCGGGAAGAATCCAGACATGAATGTTCCTGCGGTTGGATCGCCTTTAAAGAAGCGGTTCAAATCTCCCGTTACGCCGTGATAGTCTCCGAATACAAACCATACTAAGCTGTTTAACACGTGATGCAGTCCAATTGGAATCAGTAGACGGTTTAAAAATCCGTATATACCTGCACCAAGCGCTCCTGCTCCTGTAATCCACGTTCCTAAGTTGTTAATTTGATCTTGAATCGGCGGCCAGATAACCCCGAAGATTCCTGCAAGCGCGAGCATAAAGACTGAGGTAATAATCGGTACAAACCGCTTTCCTGCAAAGAAGCCGAGCCACTCTGGCAGCTTAATGGCTGAGAAACGATTGTATAGTAAACCAGCCGTGACCCCCGAGACAATCCCGCCGAGTACACCCATGTTAATATCTTTATCAATAGCTACAGTTCCTTTTGTTAGAACAAAATAACCGACCACTCCGGCAAGTGCTGCTGCGCCGCTTCCATCTTTTGAAAGCCCTACAGCAATTCCGAGTGCAAACAGTAGTGCTAAATTCGCAAAAATCGCATCTCCGGCTTGAGCCATAAATGGAATATCCAATAAGTCCTTTTGACCCAAACGAAGAAGCAATGCCGCAGCAGGTAATACTGCGATTGGCAGCATAAGCGATTTACCAATACGTTGTAAAAAATTCAGCATGTTTCTATCCCCTTTATATAACGTATTTAACCCGATGTTACGAGCAAGGATTTTCGTAACAATATTTATCGGATGACAAGTTACCGCATTCATCCCCGGCCTATGATTACATCATCAGCTGAAATAACGGCGGTTTTACTGCATGGACTCATACTAGCACAGAAAATATATAGTTGTCTATACCAATTTTCTTTTTAAAAACCTTTCTATATCAATGTTAAAAGCCCTTACAAAACTTTCTAGTTCACAAAAAAGAATCAACTGGTCTAGACAACTATTCCAAAAAGCGTTACACTTAAATCAATACAACGAGCAAAGGAGTGTATGTATGGATACACATTCATCCATCATTATTTATAATGTAACCGTTTATAGTGAAAATCAGACATTAAAAAACGGGTATATTAAACTAACGAACAAGAAAATTACTGAAATCGGAGAGACACATCAATACGTACGTCAGCCAAAAGACCATGTAATTGAACTTTCTCCTTCCTATAAAGTGATTCCGGGTGCCATTGATGTGCATATTCATGGCGTTAACAATGCCGATGCAATGGACGGTACGACAGAAGCATTAAAAACAATGGCACGCACGCTCCCAAAAGAAGGTACAACAAGCTTTTTGGCAACTACTATGACGCAATCGAATGAAGCGATTGAAAAAGCGCTTCGCAACGCGGGCGCTTATATCGAAGAGCAAACAAATGCGGATGCTGAAGTAGTAGGTATTCACTTAGAAGGTCCGTTTATTTCACCAAAACGTGCGGGTGCACAGCCGCCTACTCACATTCAAGATCCGAATGTGTCACTGTTTCAAGAGTGGCAAAAAGCAGCCGGAGGACATATTAAACTTGTTACATTAGCTCCGGAGCAGCCAAACGGCTTAGCGCTTACTTCTTATTTAAAAGAAACAAACGTCGTCGCTTCTATTGGTCATTCTGACAGCACATATGATCAAGTTGGTGAAGCCATCGAAGCAGGAGCGTCTCATATTACGCACTTATACAACGGCATGCGCGGTCTTCACCATAGAGAGCCGGGCGTATTAGGCGCCGCTTATTTGAGAGATGAATTATTTGTAGAGCTGATTACAGACGGCATCCACTGCCGACCTGAAATGGTCAAGCTTGCGTACGATCAAATCACAAGTGAACGCATGATTCTTATCACGGATTCTCTTCGTGCCAAATGGCTAAAAAACGGTACGTATGATTTAGGAGGACAGCCTGTTCACGTAAACGACACAACCGCTACCCTTGCAGACGGAACATTAGCAGGAAGCATCTTAAAGATGAACGATGCGATTAAAAACACGATGAGCTTTACGAACTGTTCATTGGAAGAAATCGTAAAAATGACTGCTGAAAACCCAGCAAAACAGCTTAATCTGTTCGATACAAAAGGAAGCATCAAAATTGGAAAAGATGCGGATATCGTGGTGTTAAATGAAAACTTAGATGTTGAAATGACATTTTGCCGAGGCACACTGAGCTTTAAAAAGGAGGACTAACAATGAATATCATCCAAGTGAAAAATTACAGTGAAATGAGCGCAAAAGCAGCTGATATGCTGATTAGCAAACTTCATAAAAAACCAAATATGAATCTGGGACTTGCAACGGGAGGCACGCCGAAAGGATTATATGATCGTTTAATTCAAGATCATAAAGAGCACGGCACGTCTTACAAACACGTTACTTCCTTTAACTTAGATGAATATGTCGGAATGAAGCCGCAAGATCCAAACAGCTATCATTACTATATGGCAGATGCGTTATTTAATCATATTGATATTGACGTAAGCAACACGCACGTTCCTAACGGCCTAGCTGATACGCCTGAAGAAGAATGCCGCCGCTACGATGAAATGATTCAAAATCACGGAGGCATTGACCTTCAGATTCTTGGAATCGGCCAAAACGGACATATTGGCTTTAACGAACCTGGTACGTCATTCAACTCTCCTACTCATATTGTGACGTTAGAAGAGTCAACGCGAAAAGCCAATGCGCGCTACTTTAATTCTCTTGACGAAGTGCCTACTCAGGCTATTACAATGGGAATTGAATCGATTATGAAAAGTAAAGAAATTTTACTGCTTATCTCCGGGGAAGCCAAAGCAGAAGCAATGTATCAGCTGCTTAACGGAGAAATCACAGAGAACTTCCCTGCTTCTATTTTAAAGAAGCACCACTGTGTTACAATTATTGCGGACCAAGAAGCTTTATCTAAAGTGAGCCTTTGAAAGAATAGTCAAGCAGCCTGACCGGGCTATAATCAATCCGTCTTTATGAAAGAAAGGTGTCTCGCTATTAGTTAGAGCATATATAGATAACATACCTCCTCGTCTTTTTTAGATGAGGAGGTTTACATAAAGGAGAGAACTTAAGTGATTGATAAAAGCTCACCTCTTCCGATTTATTATCAAATTGAAGAACAGTTGAAAAAACAAATTGAAAACGGAGAGTTAAAACCGAATGATTCGCTTCCTTCTGAACGAGAGTTTGCAGAACGATTTGAAATCAGCAGAATGACCGTTCGCCAAGCAATTAACAATTTAGTAAACGACGGTTATTTATACCGTCAAAAAGGCCGCGGCACCTTTGTATCTGAAAAAAAACTGGAGCAGCAGCTCGTTGGATTAACGAGTTTTACAGAAGATATGAAAGCGCGCGGAATGGTGCCAAGCAGTAAGCTGCTGAGCTTTGAAATTATTGCGGCTTCAGAAAAAATTGCCGAGCAGCTGCACATTTCTCTTCATGCGCCCGTTTATGAAATCAAGCGTATTCGTTTAGCTGACGACGTGCCAATGGCGCTCGAAAGCGTATATGTATCCGCTAACTTAGTCAAAGGCTTAACAGAATCCATTGTTAATGACTCTCTCTACCGCTATATTGAAGAAGAGCTCGGACTAAAAATTGGCGAAGCCAACCAAACGTTAGAATCCATTTTAGCTTCTGAAACCGAAGTGAAGTATCTTGGAATCAGCTCATATTCACCCGTTCTATTAATTCAAAGAAATACGCATTTGCAAGACGGTACGCCGCTTGAAGTGGTGAAATCTTCGTACCGAGCAGACCGCTATAAGTTTACGATTAACATGACACGATCTTAACTAAGGAGTTTTTTTATGTCTAGTTTATATCTACAGGAACTAACAAAACTGCTTGCTAAAGTGGAGGCGCATGAACAGCAGGCAATGGAATCCGCAGCCGAGAAAATCTCACAGCAACTAGCTTCTCATCACCTTATTCATTTATTTGGGTGCGGTCATTCTCATATTTTAACGGAAGAAGTGTTTTACCGTTCCGGAGGGCTTGCGCCGATTCATCCTATTTTTGTAGAAGAACTGATGCTTCATAAAGGAGCTTCGCGCTCTTCACAGCTAGAGCGTAAAAACGACTATGCCTCCACCTTTATGGAAAAAGAAGATATCGTATCAGGCGATATCATGATTGTGATTTCTACGTCGGGCGTAAATCCCGTTCCGATTGATGTGGCCTTAATTGCAAAAGAAAAAGGCGCCTTTGTTATCGGGCTTACCTCTCCTTCTTATGCCACGAGCCGGGCTTCGCGACATAAAAGCGGAAAATACCTTCATGATGTCGTAGATCTTGTTATTAATAATCATATTCCAAAAGGAGACGTTCTTCTTCATCAGCAAGATATTTCTTTCGCTTCCGGTTCCACTGTAATTGGAGGCGCTATCTTAAATAATGTCCTATCTAAAGCCATCCAAAAACTGCTCAGCCGCGGTATCACGCCTCCTGTCTTTTTAAGCGGAAACATGGAAGGTTCAGATGAACATAACCAGCGGTTGATTGATGCTTACAAAGGAAGAATTACTGCCCTATAACAGCCCCTGCGGCTGTTTTTTTGCACAAAAAAAAGATGCTTGAAAGCATCTCATCAAAGTCGGACTGTACGATTTGGACTAGATCTCCTCTTTATTAGTAGAAGTCTTGTTCACAGCACCATAACCTACTTATCCGACATAATTACTATGTTTAACATAAGTATACTCTTTTATACCTTAGGTGTCAAATAAGTTATAAGAAATTTCGTAGTGCATTCATTTGAGGATTTTCTTACGGTAATGTTCCAGCTGGCTTTTAGCTTCTTTCATAATTGTTGTATGTATGATTTCATCCGTGATGGTAAAATAACTTACCATACGTAACTTATAGATTTTACATATAAATTCCTTCCAAAATTTTGTATAAGATTTCCTGCCGCATCTCACAAAAAAGAACCTGCATCAAAACTGATGCAGGTTCTTCCCTTCATATCATGCTAATTATTTCATGTTCATTTGCCCTTGTGAGGCCCTTTCGCTACGTATATCGGTTCATAACGAGAGTGCCAATTGTCAGATCAGAATATCTGCTTTTCATATGAGGTAATACGTTTGCTGAAGTTGCTGTTAAGTATTCCAAAACGAAACCAGTCCCTTCATGAAGCTAAGTATTTACCTTTCACAGTAGCCTTAGAAAAATTTCTATCGGCTCTGTACTATTTGTATACCACGTTTCAATTGAACTAAACTAAAAAATTCATTTTAATCAAAAAATTCTTACTACGGAGATACAATCATTAATAGCGAATTACAAATGGAGCTTTAATCCTTCATGAGAAGCTGTGAATCCAAGCTTTTGATAAAAACGCAAAGCCTCTGACCGTTCCTTGTCAGTTGTTAATTGTATCAACTGACAATTACGTTCTTTCGCTCGTTGAATCGCCCATGTAATCAGCTGATATCCAACCCCTTTTCCGCGCTCTGACGAAGCGGTTCGGACTCCTTCAATCGTTGCTCTCCACGCGCCTTGTCGTACAATGTGGGGCGTAAAGGTTATTTGTTGAACACCTATTACTTCACTATCTTTACATGCGACAATCAGTTCATTGTTTGGATCCGCATCAATTGCCTGAAATGCTTGAACATAACAGGCTGGAAGCGGTGATTCGTAGCGCTCTCGTTTGCTTCCAAGCATATCATCAGCAAGCATTCCAACAATTTGATCTAAATCTTCCCGCACCGCTTCTCTAAAGGTTATTTCTCCCATTTCACACAGCACCTTTCCCGTGTCTATTTATGATATTAAAAAGAACACTGACGAACAAGCCCAAAACAGATGCCAAGAACAAAGCAGCCGCTAAAGCACCAAGCCCCATTCCTTCAAAGCCGCCAACTCCAAATATGCTATATAGAAATAGAAATATGCTTATTAGCATGCTGCTAAGTGAAATTCCGTACTGCCCAGGTGAGTTCCTTCTATAGAAGAAATACGACGCACCAAAAAGCAGAACAAAGAAAGCACCCATTAATCCAAATAAAGAAATCATTTACACCCTCCGCCTTCTTTAAAAAAAGGAATTTATATCCATTATATACTATTATTTTTATTTATTCTATCTATATTAATAGCCCTGCAGCCACAACTAAATAGACATGACCAAAACGGCCATGTCTATTTTTCTACTATATTAAAAAGAAAGTTCTTTGAACCAAAAAGAATAAGGGGCTAAGCAAGCTTCATCAATTTCATTCATACGTTTTTTGCATCGCTGCAGCACCTCAGCAGGAATGTGTCTCTCTAAGTATGCAGATTCTCCGTTAGCTTGAATCGTTTCTTCTACTAGCTCTTCAAACACATCTAAGCATGCTAAAAACTGCGGAAAAGTTGTATTCACGAAACGCTCGCAGTCATCGTTGGACGTATCGAGCAGCACAACCGAACCGTTTTTTTGATGAAGACAAATTGGATCTCCAGCGCCTGTTGTTCCTAAAAACCAATAGTGCTGGTAGCGAGATGATAACTCAAATGTTTCGCATAATGTTGTTAGCTTTCCTTTGGATGAAACGAACTCTAGAAATGGTGAAGCTTCTTTGGGCAATCCTTTTTCTGTTAGCAACTTCTTTGTCTCTTTATCAACATCAAGGGGTGCAAGCTGTTCGGCATCAAACTTCATTCGTTTTTCCTGTCGTTGCATCACATTTGACAACTTCTTTCACTCCTTTTCACCATTTGCTCTTTCTTTGCTTTTGTTTATTATAAAAGAAATCCAGCTCGTATTATATGCTACAAATGAACTTAATTAGACTGAAATTTTTTCCAATCTTTATTTATATAGCCCGATTTCCTCTTTATAAACACAGGTAAAAAGAAACCGATCAGATTTTCTCCAGTGAATTCTGCTTTGAAAAATAATTCTCATTCCCTTCTTCCCTTTTCAGCGTACTCTCGCCTCTTATAAAAAGGCTCAATCTTTATTATTCCAATTTTTTCTACTTTTTGCAACTAGGACTTATCTCACCATTTCTTATGCGAGATTAATAACTTGACAAAATACTAAAATAAGCAACAGTAATTATTTACAATTTTTTAAACTTTATGGTTTAATAGGTATGTAATTCCTGTTTTTTACTATATTTTTTTGGAGGTTTAACATGAAAAAAGGGTCAATTTATCGTTTTATTGCTTTTGCTTTAATGTTCACCTTGTGTTTTAGCCAATTAGGCTTACTGAAAACACAAGCGGCAGGCAATCCACCTGCTAATGAAAAAACATTAAGCATTGGTAAAGCAGCAAAAGGAACATTTACAGAACCAGAACAAACACATTGGTACAAAATTAATCCTTCTAAGCAAGAGGTAGCAAAGTTTTCACACTACCGAATTAAGCTTCAAAGTGATGATGAAGTAAACATCACGGTTTACTCTAGTCTTGAAAATGCCAAAAACAACGTGGCATTTGACCGTTATATGGGATACTCCTACAAAGATGAGCCTGCTCAGCTTGATTTTCCAATCGCTTGGACTGGCCCTTATTATGTGAAAGTTGAGTATTATGGAAGCGAAGACGACATGATTGAAGAAGATGCGGAAGATGGTTCAACTTCTCCAGAACCACAGCCGGAAGAAAAAACAGAAGTTCCATATACAATCAGCTATGAAGGCGCTTCACTTCCTCCTTCTCAAATGATGGAAGAAGAATGCCCGGCTGAATTAAGTACAAGCCAAAAAGAAAACGGAAAAGGTATTTTAAAAGATTTGCGTACGATTCGCGACGCTGTGCTTTCAAAAACAGCAAGCGGAAAAGACCTTTCTTCTCTTTACTACAAAGCCGCTCCGTTTATCAGTTCTAAAATGATTATTGATAAATCGATGCGCGAACAAGTATACAAAGATTTAGTTCAGCTAAAGGGTCTATTTACAGATGTGGCGAAAAACGGCGCATCAAGCACATATATGATTACAAGTGCTGATCAAAAAGCAATCAATGATTTATACAGCATCGCTTATAAATCCGTTCCGGCTGCTTTAAAGAAAGACTTGGAAAAAGTAGCAGCACAGACAAAATTAAAAGACGTAACGGACTTAAACGTATCGTCTGTATTAGTAAGAGCAAAGTTAGTCAGCGCAAACAGCATTTCAACAAAAGCTGAAACTCGCTATATTGTTAAATTAAAAGACGGTGCAAATGCTAAATCATTCAAAACAAAAGCACAGTCAAAATCAGCAAGCATTGAATCTATTAATCCATTAAAACAATCAGCTGCTTCTTTTGATAATATGTTTGTAATTCAATTAGATGACAGCAATGCAAAAAGCTTCAGCACGTCATCTGCTCAAGGTAAAATGACGGCAAAACAAATTCAGGCACTTCCTGAAACTGAATTTATCGAGCCGGTTCAAGAGTACCACGCTCTTTCAATGGATTCACAATATCCGTATCAATGGTCATTAAACAATACGGGTAAAAATGACGGTACGCAACATGCCGATATTCAATACGAATCACTTGAAAAATTACTAGACGGTCAAAAATTAAAAGATACGGTTATTGCCGTTGCCGATACGGGCGTCGATTCATCACTAGCTGATTTAAAAGGCGTGGTGGATACAAAAACAGGCTATAACTACGTGGATCGTTCGTCAAATGCAACAGACGACAACGGACACGGAACTCACGTAGCAGGTATTATCGCAGCCTCTGCAAACAATAACTATTCAATGGCCGGCATTAATTCTCATGCAAAAATTTTACCGGTTAAAATTCTAGACGCATCTGGAAGCGGAGATACAGAACAAATTGCGTACGGTATTAAATACGCGGTTGATCACGGTGCAAAAGTCATTAACTTAAGCCTTGGCGGATCTTACAGCCGCGTGCTTGAATATTCGTTAAAATACGCATACGATCATAACGTAACGGTTGTAGCTGCAAGTGGAAACGACGGTATGGAAGAACTCTCTTACCCTGCTTCATCTGCCTATGCGATTTCAGTAGGCGCATCAAACCGTTTAGATATCGTATCTGACTACTCAAACTACGGAAAAGGATTAGATATTACAGCTCCTGGCTCTGATATTCCAAGTCTTGTTCCAGACGGAAACGTCACTTATTTAAGCGGAACATCAATGGCAACACCTCACGTGGCAGCCGTTGCGGGATTATTGCTATCACAAAACCCAGGCTTAAAGCCAAAAGACGTTGAAAAACGTCTAACGGATACAGCTAAAGATATTAAATTTGATGAAAAAGATGCTCCTGTATACGATGATGAAGAAAGTCCAGCAGAACCCCCTGCTCCAGGCTACGATTACGTATCAGGATGGGGACGTTTAAATGCGTACAGCGCAGTAAGTGCACAGCAGCTGCAAGCGCAGGTAAATACATTTGTCAGCACGCAAAAAATTGTTACAGGTAAAGCTCAAAGCGGTTCAACTGTTAAAGTAATGAACGGCTCAAAAACACTTGGCACAGTTAAAGCTGATGCAAAAAATACGTTCTCTGTGAACATTCCAGCTCAAAAAGCTGATACCGTTTTACAAGTAGTTGTCACAAACGGAAAAGCAAGTACGAGCATTCGTGCAGTTGTTCAAAAAGCACCTGCCAAACCAGCGGTAAAAGCCGTAACGAATAAAGATGAGTACGTAACAGGAACGTCTAAAGCGAATTTTACGGTAAATGTTAAAAACAGCGCTAAGAAAGTGATTGCTTCAGCAAAAGCTGATGCAAAAGGCGCGTTCAAAGTAAAAATTCCAAAACAAAAAGAAAACACAGTCTTGTACATCACGGCTACAAACAGCCAAAAACAAGAAAGTGAAGAAGTAAAAGTAACGGTGCGTGACGTTATTGCTCCAAATGCACCTAAAGTGAATCCAGTCAGCGACGCGGATACAGCTATTAAAGGAACAGCTGAAGCAAATGCATCTGTTGTAGCGAAAGTGAACAACAAAGAAATCGGCAAAGCAAAAGCCAATGCAAAAGGCCAGTACAGCATAACGATTAAAAAACAAAAAGCAGGTACAGCAATCAGCGTAACAGCAGCAGACGCAGCCAACAATACAAGTAAAGCTACGACTGTAAAAGTGAGCGATAAAACTCCCCCTGCTGCACCAAGCGTCAATGCTGTCACAACAAAAAGCACGGCTGTAACAGGTAAAGCAGAAGCAAATGCTACCGTAACGGTAACAGTAAACAAAAAAAGCATTGGCTCTGCTGCTGCTAACAGCAAAGGACAATACTCAGTAAAAATTAAAAAGCAAAAAGAAAAAACAGTCTTAAGCGTAACTGCAAAAGACAAAGCGAACAATACGAGTAAAGCAACAACAAAAACGGTGACAAAATAAAGAAAAAAGGCGCTTGGCTTATGGCCAAGTGCCTTTTTGTTATAAAAGCTGTTTGTTTTTAAAGTACTTCCACATTCCCCACGTTAACACAATTAACATAACGATAATAACAGCAGTAGCCCAGTGGGAATTTTGATATGGAATCGGTACGTTCATCCCAAAAAATCCGGTTACGAACGTCAGCGGAAGCATAATCGTTGAAATCAGCGTTAAGACGTTCAGCTTTTCAGATGAAGTGGCATTGGTAATAGAATAGTACGTATCAAGTGCACTGTTTACGAGGTCTCTAAATGTTTCAGCAGAGTCTACAATACGCTCTAAGTGGTCAAGCAAGTCAATGTAGAAAGGAACATTTTCCTCTCGTATGTCGAATTTCCACTTTCCATTAACCGTTAAGAAAATTCGGCGCTGAGGCAGAATAACGCGACGGATTAAGATAATCGTTCTTTTTAACGCCAAGAACTCTTCCGTCACTCCGCGGACTTCTTTGTTATAGATTTCATCTTCTAATTCATCAATACGCATGTCAATTCGGTCTAAAATCGGAAAGTATTCGTCCGTGATGCCATCAATCAAAGCATACAGTAAAAAGTCGGCGCCGCGGTTCATAAACTTTGGATAGCGTGAGCACACAGCATCCATTTTGCGAAGCCAGCCCATTTTATGTTTATGAATCGTCACTACGTAATTTGATCCGACAAAGGCATTTAACTCAAGCGTCGTAATCTCGTCATCACTTTCTTCGTTATAGCGAAGCGCGTGAAAGACGAAAAATTTATAGTCTTCGTAATCATCCATTTTAGCGCGAGGACTGTCGTGTAAGCAGTCTTCAATCGCCAATGGGTGAAAATCGAATAATTTAGCAATTTGAGCAAGCTCTTGTCCGTGGACATCATACAAATCAATCCACAGCAAATTATCAGGATTGCGCAATTTCTCATGCACGTCTCCTAAATCAAGATTCGTTACCATTTCTTTAGTTTCATCATCATATAAGTATGTTTTAATCATTGATTTTTCACCTCACATCATTGAGGCATTAAGGAGTATTTTCCTTCGTTGAAATGAGAGGAACATATACACCTTTGTTGCCCCTATCTTGTTTTGCAGTAACCTTCATCGAAATGGGGTCATCAGTGCCCATTCATCTCACCTCCTAATTAGTTGAAGGAATGCTGACTTGTAATACAGCTACTTCACAAAGTTTAATTTTAACATACAATCCAACTCTAGCGTAGCGCTTTTTTCAAAACCTTTTCCTCACCATTTAAAGTTTCAAACAAAACTTCCGATACTATAAAAGCAGTTATAATCGGCAATCGATAACTAATAAAGCTTGAATCCTCCCGCAAAGGTTCACCTAATCGTAGACGATCAACCCCTCAAGGGGGATCCCCCTACGATTAGGTCTAGAATATCTCACATGACCGGTCTTTGGTCATGTGAGATTTTCTACACCGATAAACATTATATGTGTGATGAGGAAAAACGTGTAGGAATTTTTGGACTTTCATCGAATACTTACTTAACAAACTTAGATTACGAAAAGGACTGATGATACATGCATTTTAAACGTGAAGAACCGTTTCGCTTTTTATTTGAGACTCCCATTGTTGGAACGTTTTCCATTGCTAAATACGACAACAAAGAAATCGATTCTAAGCCAGGTCCTTTGTCCGTTATCGACCTTTCACCAAAAGGAATCAAAATAATCACACCGCTTGATTTACCTATTTTCAACCATCAAATTCAGCTGAAAATCAGCTTTTATTTAAATGAAAAACCTATCCATATTACCGGACTTTGCGTGTGGAAAGAAAAACGGCACACCGAATACCTTTATGGCATCGAAGCGTTTAACGATGTGGAAGAACAAGCGATTTTAATTACAGAGCTCAAAACCTACGCCAAGAAAAAGCAAGATAAGCAATAAAAATAGCGCTCATTTGTTTTACTCCCCTTTTAAGATGGCAATACTACGAACGACTTCGATAGAAAAAGGTGAGACGATGAGCAGCAAAGCAAAAAAAGAGTGGATTGGCGGTCTCGTACTATTTTTACTCGTCAGTTTTGTCAGCATCACATTTGCAGGCTATCATACGGTGAAAGCCGCCGTTGATCAAACGTATGTACCGCTTGAGCATGGGAACAAAACACACGTCAATTTAAAAAAAGGGCAACCGTTTTCCCTGCTTTTAATTCAAGAGAACGATCAAAATACGTCATTTGTATATATGACTGTTAATAAACAGCATGAATCAATAAAAATGACCCACTGGCCAGGGTCAACTCAGCTCGGCAATGAAACACTGCGAACCATTTATCATCGAGGAAATATGAATGCTGTCGTAAAGAACGTCGAAACGTATGCAAAGCTTCCTGTTGATTATTATGTCAAAATGGATCAGCAGGCAGTCGTCGATGCTGTAAATAAATTAGGCGGCATTATCGTCACAAACAAACGTGCTTTTGAACATAGCAACATTGTTTTTCCAAAAGGATCGATTCGCCTTAACGGAGAAGAAGCACTTGTTTTTTTAAAGGAGCGTAATGAGCAAGACATCTTTACTGCGCATGAAAGACAGCTGTCCGTTGCGAAAGCTATTTTCAGCCAAGCAGCTACGATTCCCAATGTTGCAAAGCTGCATTCCCTTGTATTTACGCTGGCTGATCACATTGAAACCAACGCAACCTTTAATGATATCAAACGGATTCAAAAAACCTACAAGCCGGCCGTTTCTCACGTAGACAAGCAGCAGTTTCCGCAAAATGAATGGAATCAAAAACAAGTCACAACGCGGCTGTATAAGCATTTAGAACGCAACGAGCTGTTTTTATAAAAAACGCTTCATGAAAAAACCATTGACCATAGGCTCAATGGTTTTTTATGCTACTTATCTTCAGCAGGCACTACTTTTTCATTTATTTTAACCACAATTCTTTCATCCCGTTCATCTTTGAGATAGCTCTTTTGATAAAAAGAATGATCATTAGGCGGCCCAATGATAACCGTATCCGTAATCGGAACAACGGCTTCTGCTACTTCGCTTGCGCTTACTCCGTATGCTTTTTGAAACACGATCGGAGGCGTTAAGCGCAGCACGTCGGATCCTTCTGTAGATTCGAATTGATCATTGTTAAAAAAGAGATGAAGATGCGCTTCTTCCGATAAGGGCTCAATCCAATGCCACCAGCCCATCGGTATAAACACAACTTCCCCTTGTTTTATCCGGTAATTGTGCATGCTGCTTGTATCAGGATCCAAGACAGACACCTGCACTTCACCTGAAACGACGACATCTAATTCCCACGCGTTTGGATGCCAGTGGGGTTCTCTCATATGCCCTTTCGTCATATATAAATCAACAAAAGCACCTCCAAGCATAGCAGGCAGCTGAGTTGAGGTTAGTTGATACGCTATATTTTGATCATTTCGTTTGAACAGGACGTTTTGCTTATAGTTCACTGACAGATTAGGCGTTCCGGAGCTTTTTTTAATATTTGAATTATCCGGCACAAATCCAGATTTACTCATAGTGTCATACCCTCTTTTCATCAAAAAGTTATATGCACTATCCTATTAAAACTCTTAGCTAAGGGTGTTTTAATTAGGAAAAATAAAAAACGAGCGTTTCCACTCGTTTTTTATCCGACAAGACGTTCAATTTTCTTTTTCTTCCATACAAATTGATAATAGCTGTACTGCAAGATTAAGCTGACAACAAACGCCGCTGGATATCCAATCCAAATCCCTTTGATTTCAAGAGGTGTAAACTGCGATAACACGTAGGCTACGGGTACTTCTACACACCAAATAGCCATAATACTAAATACCGTAGGCCAAAGCACCGTACCGCTTGCTCGCATTGTAGCGGTAATAATTTGCGCATGACCGAAAATCAAATAGCTCCAAAGTGTTATCACTAACAGCTCTTCGGCAATATGGAGCGTGTGCTGACTTGTTAAAAACAAAGCTAAAATTTGATTAGAAAAGAGATAAATAAGTAAAATTAATACGCTGCCAATAACGTAATTCAGCATAATTCCAGAGCGAATAACTTCTTTTAAACGCTCAAATTTATTGGCACCAATCGACTGCGCCGCAAAAATAGAAACCGCAATCCCTAAGCTGATTGCCGGCATTTGTACATAGCTTGCCACTT
This sequence comes from Priestia sp. 10L35, assembly GCF_056395685.1. NCBI lineage: Bacteria > Bacillati > Bacillota > Bacilli > Caryophanales > Bacillaceae > Priestia > Priestia sp. 10L35. The sequence goes on from NZ_JBFTKA010000004.1 coordinate 398,728, forward strand.
GGTTCACCGCTCCGTACGCTGCTGTAGCGTCTGAGCCAAATCCGTTTACAAACGTAATGACCGCGATTTCAGAAAGAGAAACTAAAATCATGTTGATACTCGCTGGAATCCCTAAACGCATAAGCAGCTTTAAAAGCGTTCCGTCCATTTTTAATGAAATAGATGAGTCAAACTTTAACGGATGATTTTTCTTGCGTAAATAGATAATCATAATAATGAACGTTAATACGGTTGAAAACACCGTTGCGTACGCAGCGCCGTACACTCCAAGCTTTGGCACTCCGATCCATCCAAAAATTAAAATCGGAAGGAAAATGATGTTTAAGACCGTACTCACAACTAAAAAGTAAAAAGGCGTTTTAGAGTCTCCGGTTCCGCGCATAAACGTCGTATAAACAAAGTATAAAAACAAAACAGGAATTGCCACAAACAAAATGCGCGCATAGTGAACCGTTACGTCAATAATATTAGCCGGCGTTCCCATAATCCGAAGAATATCCGGAGCAAATATGCTTCCCAAAACAGCAAGCACAATCCCGACTAAAAATGTAAACGTGAGCGTGGTACCGATAATTTCTTTGACTCGTTTTTCATTTTGCGCCCCGTACGCTTGCCCGATTAAAATGGAACTTCCTGAACCAATTCCAATCGAAAACGACACGAGCAGAAAAAACAGAGGAAAAAAAGCGGAAATAGCGGCTAACGCATCAACTCCAAGCGCTCTTCCGACAATAATACTCCCCGCCAGCTGCCCAACGGACTGCATGGCGTTACTTAACATGAGCGGAATCAAAAACACAAGCATCAGCTTACTGACGGATTTTTCTGATTCCACTGCTTCACTTTTAACATCTTGATTCTTCACACCTATTTCTCCTTTGTATCAGCTTTCGGCGAATGATAGCCTTTTTCGCCGTAAGGCTGCAGCTTCTCTAACCATTTCGCTTCCAGTTTCAGCAAATCCTTTTTTGAAAGTGCTTTTTCTTCTTCTCTTTTAATCGTTTCCAGCATCTCAATTGAAAAAGAATCCGCTCCGTACGTATTCCACTCATTTTGAAGCTCTTTATTTTGATGAGTGTTCGTCTTTAACGTGAACTTTACGCCGTTTAACGTTTTGATGTTAGGCGTAGAGCCAATGTAAATCTTATCATTGTGAAGGTTTTTTATTTGATACACGCCGCCTTCTGTTTTTACTTCTTTCGCTAGCTGCTTCATTTGCTTTTTATAGTCTTTTTCGCTCATCTCTGTCTCTCCTTTCCTCCAGTAGCTGCTTCCGTCTGCGCTGCGCTCTAAGAAACCGTACTCAATTAAATAGCGTCGCAGCACGGCGTAGTCGTCATAAAAAGGTGCTAACCTATCATTTACTTCTTTTTCGGTATACGTTGTTCCAACATCAAAATGTCCACTTAATTCTTCAAGAACAACAAGACGGTGTTTTTCTTGCAAGTGAAAGGTGCGAAGAGGTTCGTTCAAGCCTTGCGGAAAATTCTTCGCTAAAATTTTTTCACGCTCTTCATCACTGACGCTGTAGCGCTGACTTCTTCTAGGCGCCGTATTTGTTACGGGTACCGCCTTCTCTTCTTCCCCGTCGTTCAACAGTTCCATCAGCGTTAAAAACACTTTTGCCTGACGCTCTTTTTTCTTTAACGTAAAGCGGTGATTCCGAATGGTCGATGAACTGCCAATTCCCATTTCTTTTTGAATATCACTATCGCTTTTTCCTTCTTTAAAAAACTTCACTAAATTTTTTTGATGATCAGACAGACCCGTTACATCTTTATCTAGCTCTATTAAATGTTGGAACACAGACCCGTGCTGCTGTTCCACATGAAGCTTCATATAACGTTTTGCTTCATAAAAAACACCTTCCACCGGATAAATAATGCCTTTTTCAATGCTTTCACCGCACAGTAAGCAGTGGTAGTGATCTTCGCTTTCCCCGTACCCTTTCTTCATATCTTCAAAAGATGATTCCCAAAACAAATCGTTTACCATATAAATAGACACCTTTCTTATTTGTTTATTAATTTATAAACAAATATATTATATGTTTATAAATATGTCAATCATACGTTTTATGATACACAAGAAAGGTTGAATTATAACGAAATGAACCCAACCTAAATACGAACAAATGGGATACATGAGCTCACACAGATCGCTTGACACCGCAGTTGATTTCCGTGCAAGGCTTCGCTTTCCGCGGGCGGCCGGTGAGCCTCCTCGTCGCTTGCGCTCTGTGGGGTCTCACCCCTTCCGCTTTTCCCGCAGGAGTCTTCGCCTTGCCCTCCAATCAACTGCTAGAAAGACCTACACACATGAAACCTACGTTAACCATAACCAAAAAAACGCACCACGAATCAAACACGTTGATCAATGGTGCGTTTTTCACTTAGGCTAAAATAATTTCGTTCCGGTCTCTTTATTCCATTCACTTAAATAAGGAAAATCCTTAGATATAACGGGCTTATCATCTAAAAGTGTAATTAACTCTAAACGGTTACCGTCAGGGTCATTAAAATACACGCAAGCCGCTGGCATCCACGTATGAACAATCGGTTCTGTTTGCGGCTTTCCAAACGACGTCTCTTCCGGTTCAATACCTTTTGAACGCAGCCACGTTAACGCTTCATGAATATCCGCTGCTTCAATTCCAAAAGCAAAATGACTTCTTTTCAACTCTTTTTCATCGGTTTCCCAAAGTCCAAGCATCTGCTTTTGTTCCCCAACAAAGAAAAAAGCACAGCGCCTCTCTTCAATTTTATGAACAAACGTCAGCCCAAGACGTCTATAAAACTCAATCGAATCTTCCAAATTCCGCACCTGCACATGCGTCTCATAAATACTCTTAATCATAGCCTTCCCTCCATCCTTTTCTACTACTATAAGCCATCACACACCAAACAGCTTCCTAACAAAGAATGAAAAATTATCAGTCTTAAGAACGAGAAACCCCAACATAAACACGCAGCCTTGAAATTCCGCAGAGCACTATGGGTAGGTAGGTTTTGACTAAGTTTTTAACCTTAGGTCTAAAAAAAACCCCCATGGCTGCACTTTAGCCATGAGGGTTTTTCTACATCGATAAATTAAGCGTGTGCTTTTGCGAGACCGATACAGATACCGCCTGAAATAATCAGTACACTCGCAAGAGATACATAGAATAATTGACGCTTTGTTTTCTTTTCTCCCAAGAAGACAATACCGCCAAAAATTGAAATAACGATACCCATTTGCGATAATGAAAAGCTTGTTGCTACGCCTAGTCTTGATTGAGATAAGAATAAGAACATGTTTCCAGATGCCCAGATTAGACCTGGTAAGATATTACGAATCGTATATTTGTTAAATGGCTTATGTTTGTATGTAATGATTAAGCCGCCAATTAACATACCGATTGCTTGCGGGAATAAAGCTGCCCATGCGTCTACGTTGAAGATACGTGCGATAACTACGTAAACTAAGAACCCAAGACTTGAAATGATAAGAGTGATAACTCCTTTTTTCGTTTGTCCCGGAGCCCCTTGTGCTCCTTCTTTTTTACCGTCTAATGAAGAAAGCACAACGCCTGCTAGTATTAAAAGAATTGCAATAGATCCAAGCACAATCGTTTGAAGCGTTGACCATTCTTTAAATACAATAACACCAAAAAGAGCTGTTGATACTAATTGCATACCCGTTGAAATCGGCATTGACTTTGAAACACCAAGGTATGGAACACTTTTAAACTGATTGCTTTGACCTACTGACCAGAACAAACCTGAAACAATTCCGACAATAACGAGTGTTGGCGTTAACACTGGCTGCACAATCATAAACTGAACAAATGAAAGAATCAAAGCTCCAATAATTGTTCCAAGCGTTTGACTGTAAGGTCCACCGCCCATCTTCATACTAACTAAAATCATGCTTCCCCACGCAACGGAAGGAAGAACACCTAGCAAAATATCCATCTTTCTCTTAACCTACTTTCCTATTTCTAATCTATGTACATCGTATGTAACGACCTGCTGCTTTTCTCTCATCAAGGGCAAAGAGTCAAACACTCATACTCCCTCGAATATTCCCCCAAAGGTCCACTTATGCGGATGATGCCTATCCCGCAGGGGGGCAGCAACCGCTTAGGTCTAGAAAATTTGATAGGACTGCTCTTTAGTCCTATCAAACTTTCTACATCGATAAATATATAACGTTTTCATAAATGGTGGTAAAACTGCTATTTCTTGCTGCTCGTATTATACTAACACGAACATTTATTATTTAGCTAGAAATTTTTTTGATTATTTTTTAAAAACAGAAAAAATTTTTTTCTTCTTGCTCTGCAGCTTGCTTTTCCCTCTTATGTAATCTGCAATCAGCAGAAACTAGCGCCTCTGCTGATTGAAAATAAGAAGAGATAAAGCCTTTTCATTTTAGTTAGCTACAGGCTTGCAAAATTGCTCTACTACTTCTTTGGCTGGAATTGAGCTGATCGCACCTTTTCCAGTTGTCGTTAAGGCACCGCTTGCATTTGCAAAGCGCAAAATAGCATCGTGGTCAGAGTCAAGAATAGCCGTTAAGTTTTCTTGTGACACATCGCGGCTTAATAGCTGATAAAGGAACCCGCCAATAAACGCATCTCCTGCACCTGTTGTATCAACAACTGCTACTTTGTAACCGTTTGATTCATAGACAGCTTGTTTTGTATAAAGCGTTGCGCCTTCTGCACCTTTTGTGAACACAACTACTTGAACGTCACCTGTAAATAGAGACTGAATCGCTTGCTGTTCATCTTCAATGCCTGTGATAAACGCTAGCTCGTCGTCTGAAATTTTGACAATGTGCGCTTGTGGAATAAATTCTAAAATCGTTTGACGGCATAGCTCATGGTCTTTCCACAGTGGAAGACGTACATTTGGATCAAAGCTGATAACTCCGCCTTTTTCTTTCATGCTTTTAATCGCTTTCATATGAGCGTATTTCATAGGACTTTCAACTAGATCAACCGAACAGAAATGAAGAAGATCGTTGCTTGCAAACCAATCAGGGTTAATTTCGTCTTCAGTTAGTAATAAATCTGCTGAAGGATTACGATAGAAGCTGAAATCTCTTTCTCCGTCTTCACGCAGAGAAACAAAAGCTAAAGCTGTGTTTGCTTCTTCTGTACGATAGACCATATCAGTACCTACTCCTACTTCACGAAGCGTATCTACTAGAAAGTCTCCAAACGCATCTTCTCCAACTTTTGTAATAAGCGCTGACTCATTACCGTATGTAGCAACAACTGCCGCAACGTTTGCCGGCGCTCCGCCTGGCACACGCGTAAACGATTCCACTTCTTTTAATTGAAGACCTTTTTGAGCTGGAATCATATCAATTAATACTTCACCGATACTAAATAACTTACCCATTCTATTCACCTTACTTTTCTTTTTTGTCATATTGTCATACTATGTTCCAAAAAATCCTTAAATCAAATTATACGTCCCAACCATCTTTTTCGTAAAGAGAAATTTCCAATTTATTTTAAAAAAATCGTAAATGATAGTTTTTTTCTGACAATCCTTTATTGGCCAAATCCCTTCCACCCCTTGTCAAATCTGGAATTAAAATGACCTTCTTACATAAAGATAGAGGGATAAAAAAAGCAATGTCCAGTTTTAACTGTTTATCTACTCATTTTTCGTTCGACATTTCTTCTCTTATTTCCTGTTTATTCGCCTCGGATATGCAAATAATGATAAAAATTCGCGTTTTTACCCCTATTTAAGAAGGAATGGCTTAAAATGTGTCGAATAGACTTAGGTAGGTATATGACATTATGTATGTTACACTAAATACAAGGCAAGGAAGGGAGAATCAGTCATGAAAATCAATGTTTTTCTAGACGACTATCGCAAATGCCCTGACGGTCATGTTTTAGCCGAAACGATTGATGAATGTATTGATCTGCTAAGATCATTCGATGTTGAACATTTATCACTCGATCACGATTTACTGAGTAAGACACGGAATGGATTAATGCTCGTGCATTTTATGGTAAAGCATCATTTATATGCCGATCGAATTACGATTCACTCCGCTAATCATTCAGGCAGCAAAGCAATGTACAACTGCTTTAAGGACGCTCAAAAAGAGCATAAAATGCCAAACAACATTAAAATTCTAAGATGCCCTCTGCCTCTTCGATGATACCTGCACCCTCACACATTCATTTCAACAGAATCTGTCCGATTCAATTCTCACAGACATCCTGTTTCTATAAAATGAAGAACGATACTGCTTGTTCGATACGTATAGATGTGAATACGCTTTAAGCAGTTTATATTATATAGAAGAAACCGCTCTAAAATACCGTGATGATAGCTTTAAAAAGCAGACTACATGGTACAAAGAGCGGTTTTTTTGTTATTTAGACAGTTTAGCAGAATTCAAGTCAGCTGAGAGAGCAGCCGGCTGTTTTGCGTTTTCTTTCAGCTGCCTAGCGTTCACGAACCAGTAAATGCTTCCCACAAACAGACCTCCCCCTACGATGTTTCCGAGTGTAACGGGAATTAAATTATGAAATAGTCCAGCAGCCGAAATCGCATCAGGATGCGGAAGCAATAAAGCTAGACCAAGAAACGTCATATTTGCCACGCTGTGCTCGTATCCTGATGCAACAAATGCAAACAGCATCCAAAAAATGAGCATGATCTTTGCCGCATCGCTTTTAGTGCGCGCAGCCGTCCAAATTGCCAGGCAAACAAGCCAGTTGCAAAGAATGCCGCGAAAAAACAATTCACTGACCGGCAAATTCATTTTTTTAGCTGCCAGCGTCATAAGTAAATGGTTCGGTTCAATTCCTTTAAACAAACCGGTTCCGGTAATTAACAAACAAAGCCCAAACGCACCTATCGCATTTCCGATAAAACACCACGTCCAGTTTTTAAACGTATCTTTCCATGTCGTGACTCCCGATAGCGTACTGACTGTATAAACCATATGATTCCCCGTAAACAATTCAGCTCCTGCAAATACGACAAGCAGGAGAGCAACAGCAAAAGATAACCCCATCACAAGAGAAACGACCGGTAAAGAAGCAGAGGCCAAAGGTGCTCCTACCGATAGAGCTAATATAACGCCAAGTCCTACGTAAGCACCTGCTAGCACAGCTAACAGCAAATAACTCGGCAAATGATCATTCACAAGCTTCGTCTTTTTACGGGCTAACTCATTCATTGACTGCAGTGAATTCTTAAACAAAAGTGTTTCCTCCTTTTATTCATCTTAGACGCATACTTTTTCTTCTGTTTTTTCCAAAAACCAAGAAAGAGCAGAAGCTTGCTTCACCACTTCACCAATTACAATCATTGCGGGGTTGCTGACTTGCTGCTCCGCAGCCGTATCTACGATTGTGCCAAGCGTACCTGTAACCGTGCGCTGATAAACCGACGTGCCTTGTTCAATAAGAGCGACCGGCGTATCCGCGCTTTTTCCCGCGTCTAAAAGCTGACGGCAAATATACGGCAAGTTTTTAACGCCCATATAAATCGCAAGCGTATCAACTCCTTTTGCTAAATGCTCCCAGCGAATACTTTCCGGCTTGCCGCTTAAACAGTGTCCCGTCACAACGGCAAACGAACGGCTCAGCTCACGATGCGTCACAGGAATTCCAGCATAAGCAGGTGCCGCGATGCCCGCTGTAATACCCGGAACGACTTCAAACGGAATTCCGTTTTGAACGAGCACTTCTGCTTCTTCCCCGCCTCTTCCGAAAATAAACGGATCTCCGCCTTTTAACCGCACGACGGTGTTTCCTTTTCTTGCGTAGCATACAAGCAAATCATGAATATCATCTTGAGAAACGCAGTGATCACCAGGCTTTTTCCCACAGTAGACGAGTTCGGCTCCTTCTTTTGCATACTGAAGAAGAACAGGGTTCACTAGTCGGTCATATAAAATAACGTCTGCTTTTTCTAAACATTTTGCTGCTTTTATCGTTAGCAAATCTGGATCTCCTGGTCCGGCTCCTACAATGTACACTTTTCCTTGTCTCATCTTCTGCTTCGCTCCTTTGAGTATGTCCCCTTGAATTTTTGTGGCGCGTTGAAAATCAACGCGCCTCGTTACTTATTCTTCAATTAAGAGATACAGCAAATCTCCTTCAACAGACGCTTCGTACGTGTCTACACATCCGCTGTCTGGCTCTTGCACGTTACCGTCATGCAGGCAAATTTTCCAGTCGTGCATCGGACAGAACACCGAGTCGCCGCTCACGATTCCTTCACTTAGCACCCCGCCTTTATGCGGACAGCGATTTTCAATTGCCCGTATTTTTCCGCTTGATAGCTTAAACACCGCAATTTCTTTTCCGTTTACTTTCACTGTTTTTCCTAGGCTTACCGGAAAATCATGAATCGACCCTACGCATACTTTTGTAATGTTTTTATTCACCATCTTTATTTCCCCCCAGCATTATGATGTGACAACTGTTTCGAACAGCTCTTTTTTCGTCTTTTTGCTTTCGACGATTTCTTTCCAAGGATCACGGTACGTAGATAACGCTTCGTCCATACGCATATTCAGCTCTCTTCTCGTCTGGGCGTCATCAAGCACTGATTGAATGTGTGAAAGTCCCATGCGCTCAATCCATGCAGAGGTACGTTCTAAATAATTAGCCGTTTCTCGGTAATACTGCAAATAAGCTCCTGTAATGTCCATCAATTCTTCGTCTGTTTTTACTTTATACAATAAATCTCCGCCGCGAAGATGCGTACCTCCATTTCCGCCCACGTAAATTTCCCAGCCGCCGTCAATTCCAATAAAGCCAATATCTTTAATACCTGACTCAGCACAGCTTCTTGGACAAGCAGATACAGCCATTTTCACTTTATGAGGCGTCCATAGTCCTTCAAATTTTTTCTCAAGCGCAATTCCAACGCCCATTGAATCCTGCGTTCCAAAACGGCAAAACTGTTCGCCGACGCATGTTTTCACCGTTCGCAGCGACTTACCGTACGCGTAGCCAGAAGGCATATCTAACTCTTCCCATACGCTAGGCAAATCTTCTTTTTTAACACCAAACAAGTCAAGACGCTGACCACCCGTCACTTTTACGAGGGGAATTTCATATTTATCAACAACATCTGCAATTTTTCGTAAATCTTCTGCATTTGTGACGCCTCCGTACATGCGAGGAACAACAGAATACGTGCCGTCTTTTTGAATATTCGCGTGCATGCGTTCATTCACAAATCGTGATTCGCGTTCATCAACGTATCCGGTTGGATTCACCATACCTAAATAATAATTCAGCGCCGGACGGCATTTCGAACAGCCTTCTTCATTATTCCACCCAAGTACATTCATAACTTCACGCGTATGCGAAAGACCTTTTGCTTTAATTTCTTCGACAACTTCATCTCGTGACAAAGTCGTACAGCCGCAAATCGCTTCTTTTTGAGCTGCCGCGTCAAAGTCAGCGCCAAGAGTATGCTGAAGCACTTCCGCTACAAGCGGTTTACATCCTCCGCAAGAGCGAGAGGCACTTGTACAAGCTTTGATTTCATCAACCGATGAGCATCCTTGTTTTTGGATAGCTTCCACAATCGTACCTTTTGTTACGCCGTTACAGCCGCAAATAATATCATCGGCGCTCATGCTTGCTACTAAGCTTTCACCCGCGTTACCGCCAGATGGCTGTAAAATTGACACTTTTGCGACATCCGATACGTCTTCTTGCTTTTGTATCATTGAAAACAGTCGATTTCCGTCGCTGCTGTCTCCAAAAAGAACGGCTCCTACGATTTGATTGCCTCGCAAAACAAGCTTTTTATAAATGCCGTCTTGTTCATCGAACACTTTGATTGCTTTTTTCTCTTCATCTTCCGTGAAGTCGCCTGCCGAAAACACTTCAACACCTGATACTTTTAGCTGTGTGGATAAAACTGATCCTTCATAAGGCACTTTTTCTGCCCCGCAAATCGCTTTTGCTAATGCTTTTCCTTGTTCATACAGAGGTGCCACCAGTCCGTATACCATTCCTCTATGCTCTGCACATTCTCCAACCGCGTAGATGTTTGAAATATCCGTTTGCATATAGTTATTTACAACAATTCCTCGATTTACGTTAAGTCCCGCTTCTTTTGCAAGCTGAACGTTTGGCTTAATTCCAACGGCCATCACGACTAAATCAGCGTCTAAAAACGTCCCGTCTTTAAAAGATAACCCTTCAACTCGCTCATCGCCGACGATTTCCGCCGTTTGTTTTTCAAGCAAAAACTTCATGCCTTGTTTTTCTAATTCGTTTTGAAGCAATTTGCCCGCTGTTGGATCGAGCTGACGTTCCATTAAATACGGAGCTAAATGAATCACAGATACGTCCATCCCTAGATTTAACAGTCCGCGCGCTGCTTCTAATCCAAGCAGTCCGCCTCCAATAACCGCTGCTTTTTTATATTGCTGAGAAGCCTGCAGCATTTCATCCGTGTCTTTTATATCTCGAAAAGCCGTAACTCCTTTTTTATCAGAGCCTGGAATCGGAAGAATAAAAGGAAGAGACCCCGTTGCTAAAATCAACTCATCATACGATTCTACTCTGCCGCTGTTTGTCGCTACTTCTTTTTTTACTGAATCGATGCTAGTAACCGTTTCGCCCGTATATAATGTAATATTGTTTTCTTGATACCAGTTCCAATCGTTTAACGTAATGTCTTCAACATTCGTATCTCCTTGCAGCACTTTTGATAGTAAAATACGATTATAGTTCGGATGCGGCTCGCTTCCGAAAATCGTAATTTCAAACGCTTCGCTTGAAACCTTCAATACTTCTTCAATCGCTCGAACTCCAGCCATTCCATTTCCAATCAATACGAGTTTCTTTTTTTGCATCTTCCATTCCTCCCCTGGCGTCTATACCTGCTTGTTTCAAAGATATATTTTCTATGCATCTTTAAAGATACATTTAAGATATATGAATTTTCTGAATTGTTCAACCCATGTGTTAGATTATCTAACACAGTTATGGTATGTATGCGATTCCATTGCTTTAACAGCAAGCAAAAAAAATAAGTGGTCTAATTACGTTTTAATTTGGATCATCCTTTGCATTTTATTTTGTGATCTTTTTCACAACATTAATGTAGCAAGAATAAATAACCGGAGCTATGATAAAAATCACTCCTATTAAAAATGAGCGATAGTTTGATCGTCTTGTTCTAAAGACTTGGGTTAGTATCTTATCATCTATCTTTTCATCAATATATAAATTGATTATCGCCTGTATCGCAGACCAAGCAATTCTAAATGTTTATATGTCAAAAATAACAATCCCAAAAAATTCTTTATAAAGAATTTTTTAGACAAACTGTTCTTTATAGTATTTACTATTACTCCCATATTCTTTATAATGAAAGTATAGAACCTTTATAAAGAACAGAACGGAGAATTAAAATGCCACTCGTAAACATTAAAAAACTTTGGACTCCTTTAGAAATCTTTGGCTTTAAACTTTATAAGTGTAGAGATACAAAAAGCTACTACTATAAAACAAGGAAAAGTTATAATCTAATAAAATTATAAAAAACAAGCCCTATTCCTTTTCAAATAGGGCTTGTTTTTTTATTTTCCCGTAAACCAATTCACAACGTACTCTCCCCACACCTCATTTCCTTTTTTCGTTAAATTACCGCTGTCTTTATTTATATACTCTCCTAAATGAAAGGGCCAAATAAGCGAGTGATTCATATAATATACCCAGTTTGCTTCAGAGACTCCCCTGATCGCTTCTACCCCTTCTTCATAGGACTCGGTTTGTGAAATATATGGCTGTGACGGCTGAATCATAAGGGTTTTTTTCAAGTCTTTGAGCTGATGAATCAGCTTGTCTGTATTTTCAAGCGTCTCATCTAGCGTGAGGTGCTGATAGTCATTTTTAAGAGGTGCTTCAAACAAAATAATGTTTGGCTGAAGCTGATTAATTTGATCGGCAATATGTGAGGATAAAAGCTCATCCGTTGTTTGACTGCCGTATGAAAGTATTTTAACCGTAAATACATCACTTCCATATGTAGCTGCTAGCTCTTTTTTTAACTGCTGAGGCCACCCTGCTTCCTTTGCAGATGTGGCAACCACAAGAGTCAGAGGCTTTTTATTTGCAATAGATGACTGGATTTGCTTTGTGATAAAGTCCGGAAGATTTTTTGTATAAGCAGATACATCGGAAAACTGTTTTTCTTTATGTACAACAGCAGTTTTTACTTCACTTGCCTGTGCTTCCGTTTGCTCCTGCCAGTGCTGCGTCCCCGCATACATCACCGCCCCGCACAAAACAGCCGCCGCCACATTTACCCCAACCATCGCCTTCATTCAATCTCCCCTTTACAAGTTCTTCTTACAATCTCAGCAAATTGCTTTCATAAAGAAGAACTCAAAATTAGTAGCTCCTGCGAATATCCCCTCAAAGGACTCATCCGGATAGGTCTAGCAACTCTATCATCACCGCTCTTCCTTGATGGTAGAGTTGCTGCATCGATATAAAAATAATTATAGATTAGTAGAATTTGGAATGGGGGACCTTTCGTACGTAAAATCTCTACAAATACACGTATACTTCGCATATTTCCTAGCGAAACGTGAAGTTTCCGGGGAAATTACGTCACGTTTCTTAAAAAGAAAACATAATGTACGTTCATTCGCACATGTGATCTTCCCCTTGTACAGTAGAGATACCGGCGGAATACAGCAAAAACGCGTTTTTGAAAAAGGAATGCTGCATGCAAAAAAGCTCGTTTGATCAAATCGCTTCATCTTTTCATCCATTAATTGTGTCGATGATTAAAAAATTTCATATTTACAAAGACTACGACGAATATTATCAAATTGCATTGATTGGTCTATGGAGAGCGTATCAAAAATTTGATGAAAACAAAGGATCTTTTTCTGCTTATGCTTACACAACCGTTCGTGGTACGATCCTTTCTCATTTAAAAGGCACCATTTTATACGAAGAACGCGAAACACCGGCTGAACAGAACCTACTTTCACTAAACGAAGATCCCGCTCTTCCCGTTCCGCTAGAAAGTGAAATTATCAAGCAGCATATTGAACACTTAACGGGAAGAGAAAAAATCTATGTAATCGAACATCTTCTAAAAGGCTACTCGTATAAAGACATTGCTTACAAATACGGAGTATCCACGGGAGCCGTTAAAAACTGGGGAAAAGCAGCCCGCAAAAAGCTAAAGGCCTCACTTCTTAGGGAGTAAGAAAAGGAGGAAGCTTATGATGAGCTTCCTCCTTCCGTTCATATGGGTAGTCCAAACGATTGTTCATATGTAAGACAAGTTTGTTCAATAAATCGAACGCATTATGCCAAGACAACCGGACTTTCTAAACAGTAATTGCGAATAACAGCCGCTCTGGCCAGCTTTTTTTCTAAACTATAATAAGAAAGCTTCACTGGAATGAACGTTCCGTCTTTGAAGTGAATCAGCATAGAGGGTGAATGAACTGAAGCAAGCGTGTGTGAAGTATGAACATGAGAGGCAAAAATCCAGGCGCAGCCATAGTCATTTGGCGAAGATGTCGGAAACGCAATGATGGCTTGTGAACGATTAATAACAAGCGGCGTAAGCTGTTTGTACGGAAACATTTTTCGAACGGCGGCAATGGACCCCTTAAACGTACTTAATTCCCGAATGCACGCTTCTTCTAATAATTGCTTACACGTCTTGCTTAACATGTATTCTCCTGTTGTATCCAGCACCTTTGTGCAGTGTATAGGGTCGTTCACTGGAATCAATGCTTTTGTCGTCAAACCAATTTGATAGTTTTCATCATTTGTCATACATCTACCCCCTTTTGCTACTTTATAACTATTCTATACTATCAAAAAGGGGAAAATCTAGTCTTTTTTTCTCATTATTTGAAATATTTTGAATTTATTTTATATCCAAAGAAAAAGGCGCTGAAACCAGCGCTTTTCTTTTAAATAAAAATGTCTAAAATAAGAACCATTGCAAACGATAGAATCGTTTCCATCACTGTCCACGTTTTTAACGTACTTCCGAACGGAGTCTCCTTCTTCAAGCGTGTTAAGGACATAGATGAATTTCGGTTGACTGTTAGCCTAAAAGCTTTTGTTTTCTGTTTCTTTATATTAAAATCAAGCTTATAAATAATAAGATTTGATATAACAATTAATTTAGATATTAATAAACATTCAGTTTTGTCGATGTACTACCATTTAGTTTTGGTCACGAAGCTTTTATTTATTGACCACTGACGGTTCACATATTGATGTGGCAAAAGAATATATTGAAGATCAACTGATGAAAGTGAGGTGATTTGATATGGCTAAACAAAATAAAGCTTATAAGTTTCGTTTGTATCCAAATGATGAACAAGCTTTGCTTATACGGAAAACCTTTGGTTCTGTTCGTTTCGTCTACAACAAAATGTTAGCAGAACGAAACGAAACTTACCAAGATCTTAAAGAAGATAAAGAAGCATTAAAAAAAGTAAAGCACCCAACCCCTGCTAAATATAAAAAGGAGTTTAAATGGTTAAAAGAAGTAGACTCATTGGCATTGGCAAATGCACAACTGAACTTAGATAAGGCTTATAAAGCGTTCTTTAAGGGGAATGCTAGGTTTCCGAAATTCAAAAGCAAACGGCACAAACAAAGCTATACAACGAATGCTGTCAACGGAAATATTCAATTGCTGGATGGCCATATCAAATTACCTAAATTAAAAATGGTCAAAATTAAGCAACATCGAGTAATTCCTTCAGAGTACAAAATCAAATCTTGTACCATATCTATAACTGCATCAGGAAAATACTACATTTCTGTGTTGACTGAGTACGAAAAGGAGATTGAAAGAAAAGAGCTTAAAAAAGTTGTTGGATTAGATTTTGCGATGGATGGGTTATTTGTCGATAGCGAGGGTAGGAAAGCCAACTACCCTAAGTTTTATCGACAATCGCTTGATAAATTAGCAAAAGAACAACGTAAACTTTCTCGTAAAAAGAAAGGCTCTTCGAATTGGCATAAACAACGTATTCGAGTGGCTGAAATACAAGAAAAAGTGGCAAATCAGCGTAAGAACTTTCTCCACCATAAATCTAAAGAGTTGGTATCCTCCTTTGACGCTGTTATAATTGAGGATTTAGATATGAAAGGAATGTCACAAGCTCTAAAGTTTGGTAAAAGTGTTGCTGATAATGGATGGGGAATGTTCACGTCCTTTTTGCAGTACAAACTAAAAGAAAAAGGGAAACAGCTTGTTAAAATCAACAAGTGGTTTCCTTCTACTAAGACTTGTTCGAGTTGTGGGAGTATCCAACCAATGCCGATGCACATTCGAACATACACCTGTTCGTGTGGACTAAACCTCGATAGAGATTATAATTCAGCACTCAACATCAAAAAAGAAGGCATTCGCTTATTAACGACTGCCTAGTAAAAATATTAACTTTTGGAACAAGAGGGTTAGCTTGGTTTATTTCGTCAGCTACCAAGAGTGACGATTACCCAAGAAGCCCCCACTCCAAGCACCCCGTAAGGGTGGTAAGTGGTGGGTAGTTCACACGGTGAGCTTGAAGGCCGTACAAAAATCGTTGAAGAAAAATTAGCGAGCAAGCTTGTATTCAGCCAAACACCAATGCGTAATTTCATTAGGCGCTTAGAATATGAAGCCTTATCCATTCATACCGTCGTATTTTACAACCGCCCGTTTTTAATTGACGAACATGAAGACATTTATAAAGCTATTAAAGAACGTAATGCTGAAAAAGCGGAAGCGCTAATGCAAGAGCATCTTCAAAAAGATTTAGAGTTTTGCCTGCACTTGCTTCAGCGAAGACAATAAAAAAGCTGCCAATCGGCAGCTTTTTATACGTACATCTTTTCCTTTGTAGAAATATCAGCTAACTGTCCGCTGCTGTTTTTGAACACCACGTGTTTCTTTGAAAACTTCGTCGGCGAATCAATACCGGCTGCTGCGGCTAAATTAAACAATCCTTCACGTAATGACAGCACGTAGTTGCACACGCGGTATGACTTTTCTTCAATAATAAGCGCTTTTTGCAGCTTTGGATCCGTTGTGGCTACGCCCACTGGACAACGGTTATTGTGACAAACCTGCGCTTGAATACAGCCAACAGAAAACATAAAGCCTCTGGCAATATTAACGCAGTCAGCACCCAGCGATAACGCCGTCGCAATTTTATCAGCCGTTAACAGCTTGCCCGATGCAAAAAGTTTTACTTCATCACGAACGCCATACTTTTTAAGCAGTTCATCCACAAAAGGAAGTCCTGAAAACAGAGGTACGCCGGCTCCGTCTGCTAATTCTTGAAACGATGCGCCCGTTCCGCCTTCTGCTCCGTCGATCGTAATAAAGTCAGGACCGATTCCCGTCTCTTTCATATACGCCGCCATTTCTTCAAGATCATTTGTGTTTCCGACAACCATTTTAATGCCTACTGGCTTGCCGCCCACATCTCGAAGCTTTTCAATAAACTGGAACATTTCAGGATACGACGCGAACTCTTTAAAACGGTTTGGGCTGTCTACAGATTCTCCTGGCTTTAAGTTGCGGATTTCGGCGATTTCTTCGGTTACTTTTGAACCGTCTACGTGACCGCCTCGCGTTTTAGCTCCTTGCGCCAGCTTAATTTCAAACGCTTTGATTTGCTCCATTTCACTTTTCTTTTTAAATTCTTCCCATGAAAATTCGCCTTCTTTTGTACGAACGCCAAAAAGCCCGGGACCAATTTGAAAAATAATATCGACGTTTCCTTTTAAATGATACGGTGACAGTCCGCCTTCTCCCGTGTTCATCCACGTGCCGCCTGCCCGTCCTAATCCTAGTGATAAAGCCGTAATCGCGTGGTCACCAAGCGCTCCAAAGCTCATGCCGGATTGGCCGATTAATCCTTTTACAACAAACGGCTTTTTGCATGAAGGACCTATGACGACCGCATCTTCATCCCGCAAATAAAACGGATCCGCTTCCTTTTCTTCGCGGTGCTCTCTTCGGCTGAATAAGTTATCCGCGTCCATTTTATATACTTTCGTTTTAATTTTTTGCGTATTATCCGCTTTCATTTCGTCGCGCTGCTTTGGAAATACCGCGTTTCGAATATAATAGCCCGGTTCGCTAAAATCACGCTCTGAGCCAAAACCCATCATTCGGTTTAGATATTTACCCGACTTAACGGTTTGTTCATACTGATTTCTAGAAAACGGCTTGCCTTCGTTATTATTTAAAAATAAATACTGACGCAGTTCAGGCCCCATTTTCTCAAAAATATAGCGCATTTTTCCGAGCAGCGGATAATTTCTCAAAACTGAATGCTCTTCTTGTTTTTCATCTTTCATCCAAAGAATAATAGCAATAATAACCGGCACTAAAATAACAAGCATCACAATTACGCCAAAAACAAGTAAGATAAGTTCAAACACTCCCATGATATCCCTCCTAAAAAGACTCTCCTATACGGAGAGTCACTGATTAAAGCATTCTGCTTAGTCCTTTACGAAGTGGCGGCATTTCGAGCTCATGTTCTTTAAAGAATTTTTTCATGATGTGCTTCGAATAATTGGCTGCTTGTCCGAATGAAATTTTGCCTGGAAGCGGCGGTTCATCCGCAATAACAACATCAATCACAACAGGAACATTCGCAAGCGCTGCTTTTTCAAACGCTGTTTCGAGCTCCTCGTGTTTTTCAACGCGGTAGCCAATTCCTCCGCATGATTCAGCGAACTTCGCAAAGTTCATTTCACCAAGCTGCGTTTGGTAATCCAAGTGACCTTGAATTGCTTGTTCATATTTAATCATCCCGATTTCACTGTTATTAAGGACGACGACAACAATTGGCAGCTTGTACTTCACAGCCGTCACAAAATCTTGCATGACCATCGTAAAGCCTCCGTCACCGCACACGGCTACCGATTGTTTTTCAGGATGAGCAAGCTTCCCTGCAATCGCAGCCGGAAGTCCGCAGCCCATCGTTGCCAGCCAGCTTGAAATCACAAATTTTTGATTTGTCATGCGGAAATGTCTCGCCATCCATACCGTTACGTTCCCTACATCAACAGATACAATCGCATCATCGTCAACGATTTTTTGCAGCTTAGGAATGACTTGCTGCGGCTTGATTGGCGTACTCACTTCATTTTCTTCTTTTTCTACGTGCTTCCACCAGTTTTCCATATTAACTTGACACTCTTCTAAAAAACGGCGGTTTTCTTGATAATCTAAATTATGCGCAAGCTGCGACAGCGTCGTTTTCGAGTCTCCGACTAATCCGATAGATACAGGGTAACGTCTGCCGATTTGTGTGGCATCAGAATCCAGCTGTATTGCTTCGACTCCATCTGGTAAAAACTCACGATATGGAAACGAAGTTCCAATCATAATCAGCAAATCGGTTTCTTCCATCGCTTCATACGCCGGCTTTGTCCCAATCTGCCCGAGCTGACCTAGGTTGTAAGGATGATGATCTGGCAGTATTCCTTTACCGGGAAGCGTAAAGATAATAGGCGCCGCAATTTTTTCTGCGAACTGCGCTAACTCAAGTTTTGCGTGCTTTGCACCCGTTCCAGCTAAAATAACCGGTTTTTTTGCATATTTAATCGCTAGAAGCGCTTTAGCTACATCTTCTGGGTCGCTGTGAGAAATCGATTTTGATACATTGGCAATTGGCGTTTTTTCATCAATTTTAATCGTTGAAGACGGAATATCATCGGGAATGACTAATACGGCGACGCCTTTTTTCGCGTAAGCCGTTCGAATCGCTTGCTGCAGCAGATGCGGAAACGATTCAGGTGAATCTACGCGGTGATTAAACACCGACACATCGTCAAAAACACGTTCTAAGTTCACTTCTTGAAATGATTCATTGCCAAGCTTCGCGCGAGGCACCTGTCCGGCTAGCACTAGCACCGGTGCACCGTCTGCCTTGGCATCATACAAACCGTTTAACAAATGAATCGCACCCGGCCCCCCAATCGACAGACACACACCGATTTTGCCTGTAATTTTAGCATAAGAAGATGCCGCAAGTGCGCCTACTTCCTCGTGACGGACTTGAATAAATTCAATTTCATCTTTTTCACTGCGCAAGTTATCCATGAAATGATTGATGGAATCTCCTGGCATACCGAAAATGTGATCGATCTTCCATTCTTTTAATACCGACATAGCTGCTTTGCCAGCTGTAGTTTTTATCATATTCAGCCTTCCTTTCTTTAACGTTGTTTCTATTCCATACCACAATGAAAGAAAGACAAAACAAGGAACTTTCCCGTTTTTATGGAAAAGTCCCTTGTTTTCAGCTAAATAATTTAAATAAACTAAATTTTTTCATCGGCTCAGGGTCTAATTGATGCACCGGACGACCGTCGATAATCGCTTCTGCATTTTCAATAAAAAAATAAAGTTCTGAAGCACCGTACATGTCGGAAATATAATCATACGCTTTTGAAAGTGAATAGTCGTGGTAATTGCGGGCATGAACGCCAGAGGCAATCACGTGGGCTAAGCGGTATTTAATAAATGTACACGCCGCTTTTCTTTCTTTTTTTCCGTTTAAACCAAGAATACTAGCGGCGCTTAGCTGAACGAGTACGCCTTTTTTAACAAGCTCATACAAACGCTCAGGGTGATCTCGGAAAATCGGATGACATTCTGGTGAACGAAGAATAGGCACAATACCTTTTGTTAGAAGATCAGACAGTATCTTTTCAAAATAAGGTGAGACATCATATTCAGGCAGTGAAAGAAACAAATATTTATCGGTGTGATTAAGCGTAAGAAGCTGATTTCGCTCATAGTTTCGCAGAAGTTGAGGCGATAAAGGGACAAGCTGACCTGGTAATACTTGCAGAGGAATACATGAATTCGTGAGCCATTCATTAGCTGCGTTCACATAGAGAAATAAATGGTGTTTCATAAACTCTTGATCGCTATCATAAAGCGGCGTTGCCACCACGGACTGAACGCCTTGATCCGCTAAGGAGCGTGCCATCTTTAAAAAGCCGTCTACTTCCTCAGGTCCGCTATCGATATTAGGCAATATGTACGTATGAATATCAATCACTTTATTTCCCTCCCTGCGTTTTGTATAGCTCTATTCTACGACGATTTCTAGTGTGAAACTATGTATTCTTCTCGACATTTACCACCACGAACCCCGGAAAACCGCGTACTTTTCTGTCATCTACTTAACTAACAATATTTTACTATTACTCTTTGTGAAAACGCAAACAAAATTTGTAAAATAACTCCAAATAATGATGATAAAAGAAGGAATTTAAGTAGGTCTTTGTATGCGAATACCCTGATTAAACAGAAGTTAATCAGGGTACAAAGGGAAAGTTTAAAAGATTCCTAGGAATTTTGTTTTTTTGATGCGTTCAGGCTCTTGTTTATAAACAGCCTTCCCGCTCGCAATAGCCTCTGCATTTTCCATGAAATGATAAAGCTTGCTGTTGCCGTATTTTTTGGAAACGGCTGAATAAGCTTTTTGCAGGCCGTACTGCTGGTAATTTTCACGATTCGCGCCAGATGCAATAACGTGTGCTAATCCGTGATCAATGAACTGATAAGCTGCTTTTTTAGCTTTACCGCCATGGCCGCCCAGCACACTTTGTGCAGACAGCTGAACGACTGCTCCATTTTTTACGAGCTTGTACAGATGCGCGGGATTCTCTACAAATAATGAATGACGTTCAGGCTCATTTAAAACAGGCACGATTCCTTTTAACTGAAGCTCGTATGCAATACTTTCTAACACTTCAATTTCCACATCTTGCGGAATCTCTAGAAACATATATTTTTCATTTTCATTTATTGTCATCATATAATACTCTTCGTTTGATACAATCATCTGGGTAGAGGCAACTATTTTATGGCCTGGTAAAACTCTTAACGAAATAGAAGATTTTCTTAACCATTCATTCGCAAGATCGACACCTTCTCTACAGCTGGAATCTTTTCCGTCATAAAGAGGCGCTGCTACGACTTCTGTTACGCCTTGTTTCACTAATACATTTGCCATTTCTAAAAACTCTTCTACACTTTTGGGACCGCTGTTCACATTTGGCAAGATATTGGTATATATATCTATCATTCTTTTTCTCCTCTTTCTATGCCTCAGATCATGGATAGTATTCCATGAATTATATTATATCATAGACCCCTACCGACTTTTCTATATAAAGGAAAATTGCTTCTTATGTATAAATTTTATGTCTTACAAGCTCCCATTTTGTCTTGAAATGCATTTTATAAGTATTTTTCTTTTTAAAACAACAAGCCTAACCGAATGGTTAGGCTTGTTGTTTACTGGCTAGATTTAGAATTTGTAAAATAGTGGGCTAAATACTGTGCCCACAGCTGTTCTCCCTTGTCATTAGGCTGACCAGGCGCTTGTGTTAAATAAGCTGAAATCTTTTCTGAGTGATAGTCCGGCCATCCTTTCCAATGATTGATATATTCATAGCCACTTTCTTTTGCAAAGTCTTCTAACGCCTTAGCATCAGATGGGTAATTATTTGCTTTATAAACGGGAGCTGACGGCTGAAGAATCGTAACCAGCTGTTCATTTTGACGTTTCAAATACGTCAAGATAATATCTACATTATCTAACGTATTCTCAATACCTACTACGCCGTTATCATTTAAAAGAAACGGTTCAAACAGCAAAACATCTGGACTTGCTTTGGCAATTTCTTTATATGTATCGCTTTTGATGAATTGTAAGGTTGTCATATCCTTATATTCACGGACTTCAACCTGGATTAAGGGAGAACCATATGTATCTTCAATTTTTTTCCTCAACAGCTCGGCCCAAGTAGCTTTTACTTCTTCTTGCGGTGCTGATCCAACAATAACTAGCTTCAACGGCGTTTTGGTTTGCTTAGCTTTTTGAATTTTAGTTTTAATAGATTCCGGAAGATTTTGAGCGTGTTCTTTCCAAGTAGTTTCTGAATTACTTGCATCACTAGAAGCCTCTACTTTTGTTGGTCTGGAAACAGATTGTTCTGACACTTTGTTGTTCCAATACACTTTTCCTAATGAAATTGCGGCAATAAAAACGATGACTGCTAGAATATTAATCCAAATTTTCATAATTTGTCTCCCTTACTATATCTTTCTTTTTTGCTCTTATTATAATATAATTTGTAAGTAAGTGCAGAAAAATGATTAAATTTGTCATTTTTTCAGTAATTTTGATGCAGAATTTTTTTCAAGATAAGAATAATGACTTACATAGGTACTTCATTTATTTTATCAATATATTAAGCAAAGGAAGAGACAATGAATATGGAAGAATCTCAAACTCGCAAACGTAAAAGGAGAAAGCCGAAGAAAAAACGCGCATTCAAAATCATTATGGGTATTATTGTATTATTAATCCTTGGTGTAGGTGCTTATGCCTACAGTGTTTGGCATTCTGTTGAAAAAACGTTCACGCAGACTCATGAGCCTTTAAAACGTGATGTATCGGAGAAAAGATCTGAGAAGGTTTCATTCAGTGACAAAGACCCTATTTCAATATTACTCTTAGGAGTGGATCAGCGTGCAGGAGACCGCGGGCGTTCTGACTCATTAATTCTAATGACGGTGAACCCAAAAGATCAATCGATGAAAATGGTCAGCATCCCTCGTGATACACGCACAGAGATTGTTGGAAAAGGAACGACTGATAAAATCAATCACGCCTATGCATTCGGCGGTGTCGATATGGCTGTAAATACGGTTGAAAAATTCTTAGATGTACCGGTTGATTATTATGTACAAGTGAATATGGAAAGCTTTAAAGACATTGTGGACGCAGTTGGAGGCGTGACAGTGAACAATGACTTAGACTTTAATTATGACGGGTACAGCTTCAAAAAAGGAAAGCTTACGCTGGACGGGAAGGAAGCTCTTGCTTACTCTCGTATGCGTAAAGAAGATCCTCGCGGAGATTTTGGACGTCAACTGCGCCAGCGTCAAATTATTGAAGGTGTTATTGAAGAAGGAGCAAGCGTTCAATCACTGGCAAACTACGGTAATATCTTAGATGCAATTGGAACAAATGTTAGAACAAATCTTACATTCGACGATATGAAACAAATTCAATCAAACTATAAGGATGCTCGTCATAACGTAGAGCAGCTGCAAGTAGACGGTCAAGGTGAGAAAATTAATGGCATTTACTACTACGCAGTTTCAGATGCAACGCGTCAAGAGCTATCTACTAAGTTAAAAGATCATTTAAATGTAAAATAAAAGTAAAGCCGTCTTTCTTAAGAAAGACGGCTTTACTTTTATTTCATTTGTTTACCTTCTGCTTTCTCTCGTTCTACAAAAGATATAATCTTGATTTTGTTCGTTTTTACATTTATATATACCTTAATATAATAATTCCTGGATTGATAGAAATACAGACCTTCTTTGTCATTAATAAACAACGGTTTCTTCTTTAGTAATGATAAGATATCTTCTGTATCTTCATCTACATTTCTTAACGATACTTCGGTGATCATATTATTTAGTGCCACATATTGAACAGATCCATAATTTAGTAAAGTTCCATCGTTTGATTCATACTGATTTGTTAAAGGCAAAGCTTGATTTTCCATTAAGTTCTTCTGAGTTTCACTTAACGGACTTAGCAGCTTACTTATACTGATATTATATTTTGACCGTACAAGCGAGTTCAGCGAATCAATATTTTTATTTGTTAGCGTTGACTGCTGTTCAGTATACGGTGTTAAAAGAGCTGAACTAACCCAGCCTTCCTTCCCTTGTTCCGCATTCAATTTTACCCATTTTATATCTTCAGCAGGATCTTTTTTCTCTTCAAGAACTTTATATATTTCTCCAAACGATAGAACTGCTTTCTGGCTGCTCTCTAAATCTGGCTCTTCCCTGACAAAAGCAGTTTTTGTATTAATGACTACTTTCTCAGCTTGTTGTTTCTTTTGAGCAGTACTGCTAGCAGAAGACTGTTTTTTACTCTCTGTTTGTTTCGCTGCATGGCTGGCACTTTGTGCCGCATAGACAGCATATCCCGCACTTCCTAATAAAATAACGGCTGCTGCTGGCAACAATACTTTTTTAGTAAAACTTTTCTTTCTAGAAGAACTCTTCCGCTTAGTTCCTATTCTTTTTGAACGCGATAGACTCTGTGATTCAGCAGATTGTTCTTTTGAATGTTCACCTGTATCTTTTGAAACCGAGGTGCCGTTATTCAATAATCCATGTGAAAATTCATTAAGCTGTTTTTCACGGAACTGTTCACGCTCTTCTTTAGACATCTTATTATATTCTTTTAAAAAATGACCGTATTGGTCCGCTACTTCGTTAATGTCCCCATACTCTTTGACATGTCCATAATGGATCCAAAGAGCCTTTGTACAAAAACTTTTCACTTGAGACAATGAATGACTGATAAAGAAAATGGTTTTGCCGTTTTCCTTAAATTCATTCATTTTTTCTAAGCATTTATTTGTAAATGTTTGATCTCCAACAGACAGCGCTTCGTCAATAACAAGAATATCCGGATCAATATTAACAGATATTGCAAAGCCTAAGCGGGATTTCATACCGCTTGAATAGGTTTTTACAGGCTGATTAATAAATTTTCCAATATCAGCAAATTCGATAACTTTTGGCGTAATCTCTTGAATTTGCTTTTTGGTCAACCCCATCATTAACCCTTTAAGTTCAATGTTTTCTAGGCCTGTTAACTTGTTGTTTAACCCTGCTCCGATAGCAATTAGCGATGCACTGCCTTTAATATCAACCGTACCCTCATTTGGCATTGTAACGCCTGCAATTAAATTAGATAAGGTACTTTTTCCCGATCCGTTTAATCCTATAACACCTACGATTTCCCCTTCATCTACGGTAAAGGAGATATTATTTAGCGCATAGTGATACTCTCCTTTACCGCGATTCCAGAACAAATCTTTTACTTTCTCTATTTGCTTATTATACATTTTGTATTTTTTTGTTACTTGCTGAAACTTGACTTTATAACTCATATACCTGATTCACCTTTTATAAATAGTCAACAAACTGCTTTCTGAATTTTACATGAATCGCCGAACCTAATATAAGCAACAACAGAATTACACTCCAAAATATAATCGTATATGGAGAGTGAATAAAATTCCAGCTGCCTTTTAGCAGAGATTCACGATAACCGTCTACGATATAATAAAAAGGATTCATCGCAAAAATCTCTTTTAGCAATTGAGGCGTGTTATCACTCGGCAACCATAAAATAGGAGTTACATAAAACAACATACGTGTAGCTGTCTGAATAAGCAAGTGAATATCTCTTACCATTGTAGATAAAGTAGATGTTACGAACGATAAAGAAAGCAAAAAGCAAAATGACGACAGCATAAAATACAATAGACTAATAATGTTTATATGGTGGATACCTTGAGATGTAATAACAATAGCCATTAGCATGGCTACAAGTATTAAGTGCGTGTAAAGTTGTGCAACCACTACATATGTAGGTATAACACTCAGAGGAAAATTCATTTTCGAAACTGAATTTAACCTCGCATAGACTGAGTTAGAGCCTTGAAGAATGGCAGCACTAATAAAAAACCAAGGGATTAAGCCACAAATTAACCAAACAAAGAAAGGGATTCCGTCAACATCTTGACCTCCGCGTACTCCTAGACCGAACACAACCCAATAAACCCCAATTTGAAATAAAGGATTCAAAATAATCCAAAGTCCACCTAATAGGTTGTCCGCATAAGATTTTTTCAACTCATAGGCTGATAGTCTACCAATCATGTAGAGATTATGAATTTGTTCTTGTATTACGATTTTAATTGATTTCATATCATAATTCCTTTTGTACAATTTATTGAGAAATAGACTTTGCTTCTCAATGATTAAGCCTGCTCTAAATCTTGATATATTGTCGCAAAGATATTTTCTGCTTCAAGGTAGTTCTTTACGACAATACGATGTAATTGCTTTAAAAACTGCTGATAATAGTTCATTTCAAAATGAACGTGAAAGACTCCCCAAGGATGGCTTTCGTAAGAGATATACTTCTCTTTTGTTAAATCGATTGCATCTACTTGATAGTTTTCTTGAATATAAACATCTAGGAGGTCCCAATATTGATTTAATGCCTGAACATTGACAGAAGAAGCTATGGTTTTGACCTGGCCTTCATTGTCATAGTAAGAATCTGTAAAGCGCGCTTTATGAAGAACTACTTTGCAATTAGGCAATTCTGTTTGAAGAAAAGCAAATAGTTCATTAATCGCTTTTTTCCAAAGCTCCATATATTCGTCCTGGTTATTTTGCAGGGTAATCGCATTATGATTTTTTAATTCCTTGAAATAAGTAGTTTTAGCTAACTTCCAGTAATTATTAGTTAAAAAACTCTCCGTTACACGAAGGCATCCAAAAAAGATGTCTCCAAACAAATCAATGATTAAATAATCAGGCTGCTGCTTTTTTAAATCCTCTAAAAATTGCTTCTGAAAATCTGTTTTAACATTCCATGTGTCCCAATCATTTAAGTTATCAATTTTGTCCTTCGGAAACGCTAAAGGAGAAGCCATTAAACTGATAATAGAAGATTGATTTTGCAAAGAAACACACTCGTAACTTTTTTTGTAGTCAGGATTAAACTTGCTGTTAAAATTATCACGTGTAACACATGAACCCAATACTGCTACTTTTACTGCGCCATTTTTTTTTCTTTCGATCCACATGGCTGCATAAGGTTCGCTGCTGTTCAGCTGAATAGTATATAATTCATTATTTAGCTGAGCAGGATTTCCCACATGTAGATGTGCTGACACTACCGTATCGTTCATGATGTACTGCATAGAGACGTCTTCTTTAGATATAGTCTTATACAAGTGTACACTATTTTGAAGTGGTATACGAAATACAATTGTATTTAAATTCAGCCTGCTCTCAATGGCATATTTTTTCCCGTTTATAGTCGCATAGCAATCCTGGGGAAGAATCGTTGCATTCATTTCAACAGTAAGAATCAAATCTGATTTTTCTAAAGAGCATTCAATGACTTTTGCCGCAAAGTCTGTTTTAGTGTAAATGGCAACTGTTTTTTTATTTGTGCTATACGGTTTGATCCAATGAGTTCCCCATACTTTTTCAGTCATATATTTGATTTTAGTTACATTAAAATCAGCTAGACACAACTCGTATAATTGCTCTTCTGCTTTAATAGCAACATCTATAATCTCTTCTACCGATACTAAATTTCCTTTTAAGTGCTTTAAATCATTCAAGTTAATAATGACTGAATCATCCAGCGAAATTTGCTGCGAATAGGTTATGCTTTTGTTTTTATGTTTAGCACGTCTCGTTAGCAAGAGTTCAGCTGGTTTTGACTTGAGTTCTTTCGGAATGTTTAAGGCTATTTCTACGATAGCACTATCTCTATATTTAATGTTTTCCACTAGTAAATTCATGACCCACCTATAATTAAGTATGACTTCTCTTCGTATAAAAAGAGCTTCTTATATGAAGAAAATGCAACATAACTATTGCATTTTCTTCATCCTGACCAGAGCTTTTGCTTTTATAAATCATTAAGACGTTTTTTGCTTAATAACGTTATAAATACGCTGACAATTATTTTGGTCTTTGTATTTAAAAATCCGCTGTGAATTTTCAAGATATTGCTTGTTTGCTTTAAAATCGTTGTTTACCACTGATCCAATAGCTGACATTAATTGATTTTCATTTGAAACAATCATTCCCAAATGGTTATATTGGATTTCTTTTACTTGTGTATGGTGGTTATTGTGCGGATCGAACTGATACATAATAACCGGTTTATCCATATACAAGAAATCGCTTGATACCGAAGAATAATCGGTAATTAACAGCGAACTTTCTTTCAAGAGCTCTGAAACAGTAGCTGTACTTTTAACTAAAAATTCGATGTTCGGATGATCAATGATAAACTGATCCATAAATTTTTGCATTTGGCTGTGAATATAAAACTTCACAGGAATGTTATGACGCTCAATCATTTCTAAAAATTCTTGATTGCTAATGAGATTTTTGTAAGCTTTATAATAATCCGATTTCAAGAAACTGTTTTTATTAATTTTGAATAAATGTCTTCTCCATGTTGGCATAATTAAAATTTGTTTTTTTACATCCAGTTCATGAAGATTATCAAAACGAGCTAAACCTGTTACAGCAACTTCATTCTCGCTGTAGCCCAGCGTGTTTTGAATAATCTTCTTTTCGTATTCAGAGCTCGAAATAATAAGGTTTTGATTGTATCTCTCTTTATGTAAATAAGGAGAGATATTATGAATAATAACACCATGCTGTAAGCAGATATTGTATTTTTTAGCCAGCTGCTTTTTAAATAACTTTTTAAATGTTTCTTTCGGCCTTGGATATGAACACTCCTCAAACGTCCATGCGCTAATGTAAGTGCTAGCCACCAGCATATATAGCTGATGCTTAAAAGAAGAATGATGAATGACATTTCCATGTTTCTTTACTTTGTCAAGATGAGGAGAATCCTCGTTAATAATATAATAGACTTTTTGATTTGGGTAATGTTCTCGGCAGTACTTAAAGAAAAAATAACCATTGTCTTCTGCTTGATCTTCACGTTCTCCTACAAGCCATACTTTACGGTTAAATAACGATGCCTTAACCAGACTAGCGGCAGCTAGTAAAACCCCTTTGTATAGAGATTGTTTTAAACTGCGAAGCATGCTGCTGGCTTTTCTAAAAGGCTTTGTTACTTTCCATGAAAGCGACTCTTCTAAGCTGTATGGGTTCTTTTTAAAATACTGCTTATATTTATTTGTTTGCTCATACCAATGACGCTTACTTCTTAGTAATTTAATATACTCAGTAGCTTCTTCGTCCAAGTTCTTATCGAGCATCTTAAAAATCGGGATATATCCGTCTATACCGCAGCTTTTGATCTCTTGAGAGCTAAATAAAGCTAACAGACTTCTTAGCTCATTATAAGCAATCGTTTGCTTTTCTTCTGTTAAGTTATTTGTAAACGTATTTTTATCAATCAAATAAAGCATATGAGTTAAAAGTTGAAATTTAATGGCTTCGTTTAATTCCTTAGGTGCCTGCATTTGCAACGCCCGGTTAACTTCGCCAATCTGTCCAATCGATGAGCTGATATAATCTTCATCAAAAGTAAACCCATTTTTGTATTTTAATTTACCAATGTAGTTAAAAGAAAGCTCTTTTGTATAGACGAGAAAATGAAAAGCTTCAATGGCTGTACTTGTGACAGATTTAGATACTAGCTGCGGATGCTGAAGCAGCGTATCTTTTTTTATTAATTTTAAAGACGTTAACGCATTAACTCCTTTTTTTATAACATCAGCTGATGCATCCATATTTGTTTTCACCGTTGAATCTGCATTAGCTGATACAAAATCCAGTCCTTTTTTTTCTGCTGTATTGTATAGCCCACTATACAAATGAGGTGAAATACTATAATTAAAATCAAAGAAGCTGATATACTTTCCTTTTAAAGAAGCAAAGTTTACCTCGCTTTCTTTTTGTACATGTATATTGGCCTCCTGAGACAATTTAGAAAGCTCAATTACTTCCTGAGACGTTTTTTCAACGGCTTGATCAAGAATCATCAATTCAATGTTTTCAAACCCAATCGTTTGTTCTCTTAATCTATTAAGAGTATCAATAAAATTGGTAAGATTACTTTCCTGCAAGAGTGCTACTATGCTGACTTTCATTTATATATCTCCTCTTAATTAGTTGTTTCAATTTAAAGTTACGGCTGCGTAAGATTTTTGTGATCTTCCATGAATAGCTTTTTCTGATTTTGGCGTGTTTTTTGTATTCTGCCTGCAGCTCAATACCTTGCTTGTACCACCATCGTCTCGAAACAAGCATTTTATTATACTCTAGCGCTTCATCTATATATCCTTTATCAATTAAGCTGATAAAAGGTCCTTCAAGCTTTAAATATTTTTCAATTAACTTTTTATCATAACCTTTAATAACGTCTTTAACCAAGTTAATCAAATAAAGTTGTGTATCCATTTGCAGACGGTTAAAGTCTGGATCACACAGCTTCCATAATAGGGATCTCAGCGCGTTAATTTGAAAATACGTGTATTCTTGGCTGCCAAGCATCGGTTTTACAAGCTTTGCTGCTTTCACATCATTTTCAACTGTACTCACGATATCTCGCTGCGTTAATGATAAGTTTTTTGCATCATTTCTTGCTCGGTACATATAAATAACCTTCGGGATATAGCTAAATTTAGCTGCTTTAGTGAAAAGCTGCATGTCATAGTATTTGTCTTCGCCGTTTTTCATGCCTTCTACAAATGAAATGTTATGCTTTTTAATAAATGATGTTTTCACAAGCTTTAAATAAACGGCTGTTTTCACTTGCAGAAAGAAAGGAACGCTTTTTATATCTGCATTCAAGTACTGCTTATGTAACAAATAATTTTTAAATGTAATATGCTCATACTCTCTGCCGTCTTCATCGTCAAAACTCACCATTTTCCCCATTACAAAGTCTGATTTATTTTCATTAGCGACCTTGTAAAGAGCCTCGTACGCATCATTTGGAATATAATCATCGGGATCTAAAAAGATTAAATATTCACCAGTTGCTTTTTCAATGCCAATATTCCTTGGCTTTCCGGGTGCGCCCGTATTTTCCGCCAAGTGAATGGATTTAAAATGAGGGTATTTCTGAGAATATTGATTCATGATCTCAGCTGTGTTGTCCGTAGAACAATCATTAACCATAAGGACTTCCAATTTTTCATGGCCGATTGTTTGATTCAACAAGGAGTTTAAGCACTCTTCGATATAACTTTCTACATTGTAGATAGGTAGAATAACTGTAATTAATGGTTTATTCATTCATAATTCCCTCCACTCAATTGGTTGAATAGTAAATTGCTATGAGAATGTTCTTTTACAACATAATTTTGAATTTTATTAGCTTTATGAATAGAGAAGTGAGGAAATTGCTTTAATAGCTGAATCACTTCTTTTTCCGTTTCTACTCTCTCTCCAAATAAATCTTTTTTATGATTAATAGGACCTTCATTATAATGCTTTGAATAAAAGTCATCATAATCGAACTGATAGAATAAAACTGGTTTATTCATATAAGCAAAATCAAACGATACAGTCGAATAATCAGTAAGCAGCATACTGTGACTTCTTAATAGGTTTTGAACAGTTTCTTCTCCTTGCTTCACGACCGTGATTCTAGGATGGAAAGCAGGAAATTCTCCAATCAATTTTTGCATTTGATAATGCGGAAAGAACGTAACTGTTAAATTTTTTTGTTCAAGAAAACGGTGAAATTCTTCGTTTTCAAGCAGAGACAAATAGCGTTTCCAATAATCGGATGTAAACAGCTGCTGCTCTGTTTTAATCCAGCTTCTCCATGTTGGCATGATGAGAATTTCTTTGCCTGTGCTTGTATCTTCAAGCGCATCCCAGCGTGCAAGCCCCGTCTCAATTACCTCGTTTTCGCTATAGCCAAATTCTTTCATGACGTGTTTTTTTTCGAACGGTGAAGAAACGACAAACTGACTATAGTTCATTCTATTTTTATGAAGAACATGATTAACCCGGCTAACACCAATTACACCATGCTGAATAAAAATCTTTTCATTTTGCTGCCACTCTGGATAATACTTCATAATTTTCTTATACGATTCCGTATGCATGTTAGAAGTTTCAACGTAGCTGTTAATGGTTTTATGAGATATGAGTAAATAAAACGTATGCTTCAGACTATTAAAATGAATAATATTTCCTAAATGCTTGATAAATTGATAATCTGGAGATTGCTTATCAATTACATAATAAATATTAACGTTTGGATGATGTTTTCGAATATAGTGATATAAATGATAAGAATTATCTTGAGCCGTATCTTTTCGCTCACCAATCAGCCAAATTTGTTTTTTAACATAAAATAAACGAAACATTCTATATAATAGAATCGCTAAAAACGTATGGTAATCCTTAGCCTTCAAAAAGCTTGCGTCATATCGGATATCTCTTTTTACTTGAACAGCAAAAGACTTTAATTTTTCCAGCATGCTAACTTTTTTTAAGCTGATTGTCATTTGCGAGCGTGTGTTAAATGCTGTTTTAATTTGAATATTATTCACCACATGGGCTTTCGTACGATTTCGCAGCTGCGCTAACATCACTTTTATTGGTTCTTCCACTGTTACATCATTCACAGTCAAACGAATATATACTTGCCACTCACCTTGCTTAAGAAAATCCAGTACGTTGAGAGAAATCGTTTTAAAGCCAGCGTCTTGGTAATCAATTTGATTATGTGAAAATATATAACTCACGTCTGTTCGTAAATCCTGCTGCAAAGAAACTGCTTTCTCTTTACCTCGGTATTTAAATAGCAAGTCCTTTTGCATTCCTTGAGCAGATAAGCCTTTAATAAACGCATAGCCGCCAAGTGTTAGCTGTCCGTCTTTTAATTCGATCACTTCAATTCGCTGTTCAACTTCTACGTGCTTCACTTCTAAGTACTGCTTATATCTAGGAAATGTTTTGGCCAAAGAGCTGTAAAACAGACCTTCTTCCAAAAAAACCTCGTTTATAGATTCATCTTTACAAAAAGAAAACATTAAGTTCATAAACTCTTCATAATCTCTTTGTACAATCATTTGTGTGAGCAGCTGACTTTTGCTGTCTAGGCTGGACGTTACTTCACGATGAACAAGCGTATCTAAAAAGCTGCTGCTTATATCTAACAGCTCATTCAAATGATTCTTCGGCAGCTTAGGACCCTTTGTAAAAAGAGAGTTAAAGAAAAATTCTGCCTGTCTCTTTTCGATTTCGTGAAGCAGAGACCGTTCATTGAGAGTACCGTATAAACTCTTTAATTTTTGCTGTACCATTACTAGCTGTTTAAAAAATGAAAGAGTACTATTTTTTGATAGTGTCATTTCATTGTCATTAACTCGGTAATATAAAACGTCACTATTTTCTACTACCGTTTTACGCGAGCAGTAGAGGCTTTTTTGAGTAAATAACAAATCTTCACCAACATGTAAGTCTTCATCAAAAGAAATGCTATGCTGAATAAGAAGATCTTTTTTAAATAATTTATTGCTTGCTGAAGGCGTGAGGTGCAGTTCTTTGTGGGTAGAAATATGCCGTACGGCAGGAAGGCCTTTTGCAAAGACTTTTTTCATATAAGCCAAGTTCCAAGTGCGGTACTCGTTAAAACATTCAAAGTTCCCTACAGCAGTATCTGCACCTGATTTCACTGCGGCTTTATACAGCCTTTCATAGGCATCAGCGGGTACATAATCATCTGCATCTAAAAAGGCAACATACTCACCTTGTGCGTAAGATAAGCCTTTGTTTCTGGCTGAGCTTACTCCTTTATTTTCTTGAATGAGATAGCGAACATGAGGATGTGCTACAGCATATCGACTCGAAATGATGCCGCTGTTATCGGTTGACCCATCGTCTACAATGATGATTTCAATTGGCTGCAGAGACTGATTGATAACAGACTCAATACATTGAGAAATATAGGGTTCTTTATTATAGTTTACAATCACGACGGTGACTTTATATTTACTCAAGTTGCTCATTCCTATTCTTGTAAAAATTAGTGATGATGCTGCACACATTTAGAAGTTTAAAATTCCAGCTGACACGTTATGCCAGCTTTTTGTAGATGTCGATAAAAATTTCTTTTTCATTATTCCAGTTGTATTTTTCACGAGCCTGGTAGCAATTACGGCTCATTCGTTCACGTTCTTCAGGATGATCAAGCAAGTAGTTAACGCCCTCTGCAATCGACGCTGGATCATGGGAGTCAACGCATACTCCGACTTCCTCTGATTCTACTACTTTTTGAATTTCAGGGAAGCTGCAGGCAATAACGGGAACCGCACTCATCATATACTCAAATAATTTATTGGAAGACGCTGAATAATGGTTAAAACAAATGTTATTTAATACTTGGAAACCAAGATACGCATTTTTTGTATAATGCATCAGATCTTCCACCGGTACTTTGGCTAAGAACTTAACACGATCTTCAAGTCCTTGCTCTTTCACCATTTTCTCAAGCTGGGGTTTAATACGACCGTCACCAATGAATACAAGCACGCCTCGTTTGAACAGCGGTGCTGCTTCTATCAGCTTATCAAGACCCCTACCAACTTGAACACCACCTTGGTATAAAAGGATTGGTTCAGTAGAAGGAATATCCAGCTTCTCATGAAGATTAACAGATTGACTCAGCTCTGGCTTCACAACAAACGGATAATTATGAACAACCTGCGGATACAGCTTGTACAAGTCTTCTGTATATTTAGCACGCGTATGATTTTCAGCAATCATCACATCCGTAAACTTAATATAAAGTTTTTCCATTATTCCGTAAATAGGACTGTTGTACCCAGTGCGGCTTGTTTGCACTTCGTGAGAATCATAGACTAGCTTTTTCCGGCGCAAAATTTTTGCACACGTAATCCCTTGAGGAAGCGTGTTTAAATCATTCGAATGATAAATATCATATTTCTTTTTTAACCCATACTTTACCATTTGACTTGCAATATAACCTCTAACCATAAACGTTCGAGCTTTTGGCGTCACAAACAGTCCAAGGAGAACAGCTACTAGTAACGTGATAACTGTCAGTTTCCATAATCCTAAGCCAAGTATAACTAAAGCAAGCAGCTGCAAAGGAATACTTTTTTTCAAACGTCGGGCAGCTCCAAGAAGCATTTGTAATAATGGAAACTGGTTGTTGACACGAATAACAGTAAAACCTTCCTTACGCTCTTCTTTCTTTTTAAGCTGTGGATTTTTCCGGTCATGAATCGCAATGAGATCCACATTATAGCCGGCTTCTACTAATGAAGAACATTCTCTTAAGACACGGGCATCATTGGTAAAATGATTCCACACAAACATACATACGTTCTTAGACATCTTTATCCTCCGTCGTTACTTTTAAGATATTCATAGTGAAGATTCTATGTAATTATAAAACTTCGGCTTTTTCTCTCGTTTCTACAGGACCCATCTCTTCATATGCAGGTACTCTGTTTTCAATCAGATTGATTAACACATTGATATTTCGTTCCCACAGGAAATGTTTTTGAACATACTTTCGACTGTTTAGTGCCATTTCACTTCGCAGAGAAGGACGCTGATACAGGTATAAAATATGTTTTAGCATTTCTTCTGCCTCATGAGACTTTGCCACAATTCCTGCTTCTGTCGTTTCAATGATCGTTTTTGCATAACCTGATACGGCTCCAACAATAGGAAGACTGCACGTCATATAGTCGATAATTTTTCCAGGCAATACCGTTTCAAATACTTCCTTGCCATTAAGAGTAACAATTCCAATATGATGAGTTGAAATTGTCTTTAAACATTCTTTACGGGTAGAAGGCTTCATAAAATTCACGTTAGAAAGATTATGTTCTTTTGCAAACTTCACAAATTCCCGCTTTTTAAATCCGTAGCCCATCACCGTGAGCTGAATATCATACTCATTTAGTTCTTTCGCTAGTTCCATTAAGATGGTGACATCTTGGGCCAAGCCAATATTTCCTGCGTACATAACTTTGAACGGCCCGTCACCTGATTCAATCGGAGAAATTTCTTCTTGGCGAGCGGCATTTGGCATAAAAGAGATTTTTTTTAGAGGAATATGGTAATTACCGATGATAAAATCTTTGAAGCGCTGACTGTTTACGATAATTTTATCGGCTTTTACATACAGAAGTTTTTCTAACCTGCTGAAGATATAAATAATAAACCGATAATTAAAAACCCCAACTCCCTTTAATGATTCCGGCCACAAATCTCTTATATCCAGAATCATTTTTGTCCGGTACCGATACTTTGCTACTAACCCTACAACCGCAATAAAAATAGGCGGCGACGTGACAAAAACAACATCATATTTTTTACGGTCAAGTAAAATAAATAAAATCATGCGAAACGCAATTTCTAAGTAGTACCATAAGCGATTAATAATGCTTCTAGAGTATTTGCGATTGGCTACTTTCACTCGTGTAACATCATTTTCTTCATCTAATGAATCATCGTCCCAAAACTGCTCATCGCTATAAATTTTCTTGTTGGGATACGTTGGTTCAGTTGTCAAAACATCTACATCATAATCATTTTCCTTTAAGAGCTTGTATACATTTTTCATCCGGTTTCCGGCGCTTCCGATTTCCGGATAAAAATGCTGAGAAATCACAAGTACTTTTTTTGTCATTAAGCTTCACCCCAATACTACTTAACCGGTAACCTACTCAAACAAGCTACCGGCAGGTTTCTCTGTTTAAGCTTTGATTTGCTGCTCTTTCAACAGCTGCTCCATAAATACAAGAAGATCTTTACGCAAATCTTCGTGCTGAAGAGCAAACTCGAGCGATGTTTGGATAAAGCCTAATTTTTCTCCTACGTCATAACGCTTGCCTTCAAAATCATACGCAAACACGCGCTGAATTTCATTTAGCTTTTGAATCGCATCGGTTAATTGAATCTCCCCGCCCGCTCCGATTTCTTGCTCTTCTAAAAATTTAAAAATCTCAGGAGTGAATACATAACGGCCCATAATTGCTAAGTTTGAAGGTGCTGTACCTGCTGCTGGCTTTTCAACAAATGATTCTACTTGGTAACGGCGGCCTTTGTTTGAAGAAGGATCTACGATACCATAGCGATGCGTTTCATTTTCAGGAACAGTCTGAACACCAATAACTGAAGATAACGTTTGCTCATACTCATTCATTAATTGACGCAGACAAGGTGTTTCTGCCTGTACAATATCGTCTCCTAAAAGAACAGCGAACGGCTCGTTGCCAATAAAATTACGCGCACACCACACCGCATGCCCTAATCCTTTTGGTTCTTTTTGGCGAATATAATGAATTTCAACATTTGAAGACTGGCGAACTTTCTCCAACAGCTCAAATTTACCTTTTTCAGCTAAGTTTTGCTCTAGCTCAGGAGCGTTGTCAAAATGGTCTTCAATCGCACGCTTGCCTTTACCCGTTACGATAATAATATCTTCAATGCCTGACTCAATTGCCTCTTCAATAATATATTGAATAGTAGGCTTATCTACAATCGGAAGCATTTCCTTTGGCATTGCTTTTGTGGCAGGTAAAAAACGTGTTCCTAACCCTGCTGCTGGAATAATCGCTTTTCTTACTTTTTGCATGTTATGTTCTCCTTTATTATGTAGTTGTATCTGTACGAGCGTTTTCGCTAAAAACCGCGTCCGCTACCCGTATTTTGACTTCATTAGATAAATTTTGCACTAAAAACAAAAAAGAAGGATGGGCTGGTTTGCACTTGTATATCCGTCCAAACTAGCTATCTTTTCTTTTACAAAACGTTCTTTTTTTCTACACATATAGTAATATATCTTTTTCCTCAGTATCCCATTATGCATGTTAACACGTAAAATAATACATTTCACTATGTCAGACCTTCTGACATAGCTGTTTTAAGCATAATTTCATCCATCTTATCAAGTAATAAGTCTGGATGCATATAGGAAAAAGGTGTCAAATTAAAATAGCAATGAAATTTTCAGCTTTCTTTCGTATGCCTTAAGACCTAACAAAAGCAATATTCATATTAGCACATTACAGTAAGTATTTCTATGTCTTTTTTTGTCGAAATTTCCACCTCGGTAAATGTAACACTTTCTTTCCTTATATAAATTGCTAAGGGGAAATTAGGAACAGAACACCTTCCAAGCCGAAAAAGAAGCTTTTCAGAACATAAAAAGAGCATGAAAAACAACAAACAAAAATAAGGCGCCGAAACCGCTTTGGTTTCGACGCCTTATGAGAAAGCTTGCCTGTTATTTAAGAAAATAGGTTAATTACTTCCATAATAGTAGTAATAATTTCCTTCTTCCATTTTACGATTATTAAGAACCGCTCCAAGCAATTTTGATTTTGCCTGCGTTAGCAATTCTTTTGCTTTTAACGCTGCCTCTTTTTCCGTTTTCGAACTGCTTACAATTAGAAGAGAAGCATCTACTTGATTGGCCAAGATTTGAGCATCCGCTACGGCTAAAATAGGCGGTGTATCAAAAATAACCATATCAAATCGCTCCTTCATCTCAGCAAGCACCTCTCCCATTTGCTTAGAAGCAAGAAGTTCAGAAGGATTTGGAGGGATTGGACCGCTCGTTAAGACGTAAAGATTCGGCACTTCCGTACTTTGAACCGCTTGTCCAAGCTGTGATTGTTTCGTTAACACATTGGTAAAACCCGTATGATTTTCCAAACGGAACGTATAATGTGCCGTCGGCTTTCGTAAATCTCCGTCAATAAGCAACACGTTCAAGCCTTGCTGGGCATAAACAGCAGCTAAGTTAGCAGCTGTTGTGGACTTTCCTTCAGAAGGTCCGCTCGAAGTCAGTAAAAGAGATTTAATCTCTTCGTCCGTTCCTGAAAACTGAATGTTCGTACGAATCGTGCGGTACTGCTCAGCTACCGGATCTTTCGGACTGTTATGGGCGAGCAGACGTCTCTTTAACGTCAGCATTTTATCATTTTTTTGCTCTTTCGTTTTACGAGCCAAACGTCTCACCTCTTTGCGGTACGCGAGCAGTTAAATCCGGACGCTGTACGTTGGTTGCTTTTGGTACATCTTTAATCGTTGTAATAACTCCCATAACCGGCAGTTCTAAAATATTTTCGATATCCTGCTCTGTTTTTAACGTATTGTCCAAGTATTCCAGTAAGAACGATAGACCCACACCTACCATCAAACCAACAACGATAGCAATTGCGACGTTTAATAAAGGCTGAGGTTTCACAGGGCTTGGGCTTTCGCCAAGCGCTGCTTTTGACAGCACTTTTACATTGTCCACGTTCATAAGCTTAGGCACTTGTTTTTGAAAAACAGAAGCCGTTGTATTTGCAATGTCAGCTGCACGCTTCGCACTTGTATCTTGTACGACAATCTCTGCCACTTGAGAGTCCTTGGCATTTGTTACTTGAATTTTACTGCTTAAATCTGCAACAGATTCATCAAGCTTCAATTCTTTAATCACTTTGTCCAAAATGGCCGGACCTGTAATAATATCATTGTACGTGTTAATAAGCTGCACGTTCGTTTGAACGGTTTGATTACTATATAATTGCTGATCATTTTTTGCTTGATTGACTAAAATCTGCGTTTTTGATTCATACACAGGCGTTAAAACAAAAAAGCTAATTACGGCACTTACAGTTGCTGCGATAATGGTAATGAGTACAATAAGCCAAAGACGCTTACGAAGCACTGCAAACAACTCTCGCAAACTAA
The DNA here is from genome assembly GCF_056395685.1 of Priestia sp. 10L35. Taxonomy (NCBI): domain Bacteria; kingdom Bacillati; phylum Bacillota; class Bacilli; order Caryophanales; family Bacillaceae; genus Priestia; species Priestia sp. 10L35. The sequence goes on from NZ_JBFTKA010000004.1 coordinate 438,057, forward strand.
TATTCTCTTCCATAGTTGACCTCCGAACTTAGTAACTTCAAAAAAAATTCAATCTACTATTCATTATAATTGACAAAACCTAAATTTACTATATTCTTCTGTAAATTAAATGAAATCCTTACATTTCTTACTTTTACTTTCAGTCTTTATATCGACACTGCAATCGATTTTTTTACTCTTTCCATGACTAATTGTTCAATTTCTCTTAAATGCTTCTCACTTTGACTCAATGATCCTTTCTTCACGCCAAAATAGAACTTTGCTTTCGGCTCTGTTCCAGACGGACGAATCGTGAACCACGTGCCGTCTTCAAAATGATACTTTAGTACATTGGAGACAGGAAACGGCATAGACTCAGTCTTACCTTCTTTTACATGCACGCGCTCACCTGATTGATAGTCTTCGATACATGTAACGGCTATTTCTCCCAGTTCGCTAACTGGATTCACTCGAAACGCATCAACAAGCTTTTGAATTTGCTCCGCTCCATCTTTTCCTTTTAACGTAATAGAACGCAGCGATTCTTTGTAATATCCGTACTTGCTGAAAATATCAAGCAAGCCGTCATAAAGAGACTTTCCTTGAGCTTTGCAATAAGCCGCGACTTCGGCTGCAAACACAGCAGATTGAACCGCATCTTTATCACGTACAAAATCTCCTATTAAATATCCGTAGCTTTCTTCATAACCAAATTGAAATTGATAGTCGCCGCTTCTTTCAAACTCATTAATTTTCTCTCCAATAAATTTGAAGCCTGTTAACGTATCAAATGTTTTTACACCGAAGCTTGAAGCAATCGCACGACCAATTTCTGAAGTTACAATTGTTTTCACAACCGCTCCGTTTTCAGGCAGCAGACCTTGTTCTTTCTTTTGAATCAACAAGTAATGAAGCATCAGCGCCCCTAGCTGATTACCCGTTAAAACGACATACTCCCCGCTGCTATCCTTCACAGCAACGCCAAGACGGTCCGCATCGGGATCAGTTGCCATTAAAAGATCGGCATCTACTTCTTTTCCATATCGGATTGCGAGTTCAAAAGCCGCGTGCTCTTCCGGGTTCGGTGACTGTACAGTCGAAAAATCAGGATCTGGATGCTCTTGCTCTTTTACCACCGTTACGTTAGTAAATCCAAATGCCTTTAGTCCTTCACGAACCGGCTTATTTCCTGCACCATGCAAAGGAGTAAAAACAATTTTCAGCTCACTTCGTGCTTCTTCAACAAGCTTACGATTTAATTGAATCGTTTTTAAAGCCTCTGTATAAGCAGCATCCACTTCCGGTCCTATATACGCTAATAAGCCTTCTGCTAAAAGCCCTTGCTCTTCTTTTACAGAAATAGATAACTCATTTTCAACACGATTCATATGCGAAATAATCTTATTTGCAGCTGCCGGCGGAAGCTGACCTCCATCTTCGCCGTACACTTTATAGCCGTTATACTCAGGAGGGTTATGACTCGCAGTAATAACAATTCCCGCAAATGCATTTAAATAACGCACCGCATAAGATAGCTCAGGCGTTGGACGAAGCTCATTAAATACATACGTTTTGATATTATGCTGCCCGAGCACTTTTGCGACTTCTAAAGCAAATTCAGGCGACTTATGACGAGAATCATAGGCAACAACTACCCCTTTTTTCTTTGCTTCTTCTCCGCTTTTTTCTATATAACATGCAAGGCCTTCCGTTGCTTTTCTTACCATATATACATTCAAACGGTTCGTTCCAGGACCAAGCTCACCGCGCATTCCTCCCGTGCCAAATTCCAGATTTTTATAAAATGCGTCTTCTGCTTGTTTGTTATCTTCTTTCATTATAAGAAGCTCTTCTTTTAACTCCGCATCAAGCGCATTAAATGTTAGCCATTTGTCTAGCTGTGTTTTCCAATTCACGATGTTGACCTCCTTTATGGTTCGGATGAGATACAATAAGCTGAAGCGTTCCTTTTATGGTGAAGGAATCTACGTGATTCGGCAGGATAAAGTGATCACCTTTTTGCAAAGCGTATTCTCCGTCTTCCGTGCAAAGCGTTCCTTCTCCTTCAATGACGCTGGCTAATAGAAAATGTGCATCTTGCATCAGTTCCATTTCCGTCTGCACATCCCATTTATAGACCGTAAAATAATCTTCGTCTACAAACGTAATGATGGATCCACCGCTCATTTTTATAAACGCAGGCTCCACTTTTGATATGATGTGGGGAACAGTCATTACTTCAATTGCCTTTTCCAAGTGCAGCTCACGCAGGTTTCCATTGTGATCACGACGACCGTAGTCATAAACGCGATAGGTTGTGTCTGAGCTTTGCTGCGTTTCAAGTACAAGCGTACCTTTACACAGGGCGTGAATCGTACCGCTAGGAACATAAAAAAAGTCACCTGGCTTGATTTTTACACGCTGTAATAAATCATTCCAGTGACCTTCATCGACCATATTCATAAATTCTTCTTTACTTTGTGCACGGTGCCCCAAAATCATTGTGGCACCTTCTTCGCAATCTAAAATATACCAGCACTCTGTTTTTCCAAACTCACCGTTTTCAAATTCATTTGCATATTCATCATTTGGATGAACCTGAATCGATAAATCTTCGTTCGCATCTAAAATTTTAGTTAATAGAGGGAATTTTTCGCTATCGAAATGTCCAAATATCTCTGGATACTCATCCCAAAGCTCGCTTATCGTTTTGCCCGTATAATCCCCTTCCCGTACAACACTCGGACCATTCGGATGAGCTGAAATTGCCCAACATTCCCCGGTTTGATTAGAGGGAGTTCGATAGCCATAGACCTTACTTAATCTGTCTCCCCCCCAAATCCTCTCTTGAAATAATGTTTCTAGAAAAATAGGCTTTTTCAACTTTCTTGCATCTCCTCTACTTTACACGTTACCTAGATTTTTTTAACTTTAAGTACATAGTCTTGAATTTCTTCCCAAGTCATAAACAACCTTACAATATCTTCTTCAATTAGTTGAGAACCCATCTGCACTTCAATAATTTCTAAGTCAGTAATAGCTTTAACTGCGTGCTTATCTCCAGCTTGGATTTGTATAACATCGCCTGGTTTGACTATCTGCATTCGATCATTTAAAATCAATTCGCCTTTTCCTTTAATAATAGTCCATGTCTCATTTCTATAATCATGGAGCTGGTAACTTAAATTTTCTCCTGAAGTAATGCAAACTCTTTTTGTTAATACTTCTTTTTCATCCTCTAGTTTTGTATAGTCAAGTACTCTATACCATCCCCAACGTCTTTCTTCATACATAGGGCGGTTATCAAATTCGCCTACTAATTCTTTAATTCGAGGACTAGCTTCTTTGTCAGATACTAAAATTCCATCTGGACTAGCTGCTACAATTAAATCTGTTGCACCTACTACTGTAACTGGAATATCTAATTCATTAATTAAATGAATGTTCTCACTGTCTTTACTAATAACACCCTTACCAATTTGAGTTGTTGCCATTTCCTCCGTTAACGTGTTCCAAGTCCCTAGATCTTTCCAATAACCATTATAAGGAAGCGCAACAATATTTTCTGTTTTTTCTACTACCTCATAATCAAAACTAATCTTAGGAAGTGTTGCATATTGGCTTAATAATTTTTCATATTCAGTGGGGAATCCTTTTTCCTCAAGAATTGAAATTACATATCCCAGCTTAAAAGCAAACACTCCACAATTCCACAAAGCTCCTTCTCCAATTAGACACATAGCTTGCTCTTCATCCGGCTTTTCAGTAAAGCGATTTACTGTAAAATGTTCTTTATTACTTTTTTCAGAGTTAGGAACAATATACCCATATTTAGATGATGGATAAGTAGGAGTAACACCGATTAGAGCAAGCTGAGCATTACTTTCCTGTACAACTTTCTCTAAATCTTTGACCCTATCAAAAAATTTATCGTCCACATATGGATCCACTGGTAAAATAGCTACCACTTCATCTAATTCTGCTTTTTGAACGCTATATACATAAGTAGCTGCTAATGCAATGGCTGGAAACGTGTCTCTCCGACAAGGCTCAATAATTAAGCCAGCTTGATTATCAAGCTGGCTTTTAATCATATCTTCCTGTGATTTTCCTGTTGCAATAACTGTTGAATTTGCTAAGCCTACATTAGTGATTTGTTTCCAAACTCGTTGAACCATAGATTCTAAACTTCTATCTTCACTTTTGCCTTCTAATACTTTTAAAAATTGCTTCGATCGAGAATCATTTGATAAAGGCCACAGACGCTTACCTGAACCACCAGACAATAAAATTAATTTCAAATTGTTACCCCCTATTTTTCATTTTATATACCTTCGTTATTTAAACTTAACTCCTCAGCCCTTAATCGTTACTTCACTTACTTTGAATTATACACTTTGTATTTTTGAAGCTTATCTAATGTTATTACGTAATCATTATTATAAACGTCAGATAAATGTTCCAAGCTGTTAGTCTTGCCATCTTTTAAAAACTTATCCTGCCAAGTTAAAAACCAACTCCAATTAACCTGATATTCTTTTAACAAATCCGGATCAGGAATAGGTCCATTTTCAGATAATGCTACTAGCTTTTTATCATGTACTAGTGACATTAATTCAGCATATTTTTCAATTTGAGGTCTATAATCACCCGCATCTGGATACGAATCGTAACTAACGATATCTACGTATTTGTTTCCTGGATACCATTCTTTAGAACTGGAATTCCAAACCCAAATTACATTATTTATTTTATGATAGTTAGTAATTCTATCGTATATAAGGCGGTAAAGCTCTTTAGCTGGTTCTGGACCTTTTGCTCCCCACCAAAACCATCCACCTTCTGCTTCATGTAATGGACGGAATAGTACAGGAACATTTGCTTGTTGTAATTTTGTTAGTTGCAAAGCAATTGCATCTATATCCTTTAATAATAACTTATAATCTTCCGAGGTTGGATGTGATAAAGCATATTGAATGTCAAAGGTGGTTGCTTTTGTTCGAAAGCCCTCGCTCCATTCCTTTCCTGGCTTATCTATTAAATCTTTAGGAGCATTCCAATGCCAGGTAAAGCTTACTATGCCTCCTTCTTGATGCCATCTTATTGCTTCTTCTGTCTCATTTGACTTTACTCCTCGTCTTACCCGAGAAAGAGAATAATCCCTAAAGTCAAAACCTACAACAGCTGGCTTTTTTCCTAATTGCTCATCCATCCATTCGACTTCCTTTAAACCTTGCTGCCCAGAAAGAATATGACTCTTTTGAATGTTAACTAAAAACTGCATAAGTTTTTTTGTTTCATTGCTAGCCTTTTTATTTACAAGTTCATTACTTATAGTTGATTTACCTTTCACTGGGAAGTCCTGAACTCTAATATAATCTATATTGTAAAAACCCCATTCCGAAATAAGCATAATATTATTTCCCCCCTTTTTAAGAGAGAAATTCCCCACTGAAATTTCCTGAAAAGTACTTAGTGCGGGTAAAGCGAATTTCCTTAAATAATTTCCATTTACATTAATTAATGTATATTTCTCTCCTGAGGTTTTGGGGATATAATATCTAATACTGATATTATATATGCCTTCCCGGGGTACATTTACGTCAAATACAATATTATCATCTGATTTATTAAATTTAGTAACATAGCCTTCGCCAGAATAGTTCTTAATTTTATTATCAACCTTAACCCCAGATATTTTAGCTTTCTCTGCTTCAAAAACTTTATTATATTCAGTACTTCTTAAACTATTAATTGCAAGCCCCACGATTAAAGCTAAAGTCAGAGAGAATATAATTACATTTAACTTAAACTTCAAATGTTATCCTCCTCTATTAACCCTAAAAAAAGTTCTCTAATAATAAAAAGTTTGCAAACACTAATATGGTGAAATACAGAAACAATAACCTGATTTACTATTTAAAAACACAATGTTATTTAGAATATCTATTCGATTTGTATATTAATTTATTTATAGAAGATTTTATGATTTTGATTTCATTTGAAATTTCACCCAGAATCGCTAATAAAGCTGCATAAATTACGCTTCCTATTATTGCAGATATGATTAAATGAAAAATGTTAACATTTACATTTTCACAATACGCGTATACAGATATATACATAACAAGAGAACATAAAATAATTTTAAAAATAGACCTGATTTTTAAAGGTATTTTCATCTCTTTGTTTGAGCGATACACAGTAATAAATAAATACATAATATAAGCAAATAATGTAGTATATGCCGCTGCTTCATATCCATATTTTGGAACCAATATTATATTTAATAATATATTAATTACTCCAGAATACAGAGCATGTAAAAATATTTTTTTTGTATCTTTAGATAGTTCCCATGTTTTATTATAATAAAAAGTTATACCATATATAACCATTCCTAGTGCAGAAATTATTAAAGTCATTTGACCTTCTAAGTATTCAGGAGAACTAATATATAAAATTAAATCTTTAGACAACGCCGTAATACCTGCAAATAGAGGTATTATTATAAGAAAATAATATCTTTGTTGATCACTTATAGACTTTGCAGCTCCTACTTTACCATGTTTATTCATCGATGATATTATCTTAGGATAAGCACTCAATAAGAGAAACGTTGTTAATATACTAAAAATATTGTTTGCTAAGGAGTACGATAAAGAATATATACCTACTTCCTTAGAATTCCGAAATACACCAATAATATAACGATCTGAGGACGCCATTATCCATTGCATCGCAGAGAGGCCAATTAAGGGCACACCATATTTAAAAAAATCAACAAGTATAGTAGCTGAAAAATATTTGATATTTATTCTAATATCTTTTATTTGTGTTAAAAATATTAGAATACTTACAATTACTCCTGACATACTATAGTAATAAATAATACTGCTAATATTTTTTCCATGTTGCATAATATAAACTATAGTTATAATGAGCTTAAAAATAGTATAGAGAATAACACTTATTGAGTATAATTTAGAATTATTTTTAGCTCTAAGAATAGTTCCCAATATAAGATAAAAACTTTCAGAAACAAAAAATAAGAATGATATTATCAGAAAATTCCCGATATAATCTCCAATACTGGTTTCCTTTGTAAAAAATACTACCAACATAATAATCAATAGCATTATTATGTTTACAATTAATGTTGTGAAAATTATTGTGTTAATCACATAATTTCCCTTTTGTTTATTTGCAAATTCTTCATAAAATCTAATTAAAGATTGAGATATCCACCCAATTAATACGGTCGTCGCTAGACTTACTGTAGTAATTATAAGAGAATAATATCCGTACTCTTCAGGTAGGAAGTTCTTAGTAAGCATACTAATAAGTATAAAACCTGAAATTCCTGATACTATGCTGCTTACTAAATAAAAGATTGAACTACTTTTTCTCATAATAGAATCCAGTCCTTTTTCACTTGTTTAAATCTTGAGTAAATACCTTTAGAAAGTTATTTCGCTTTAAGAACTAGCTCATCTAAGTTATTTAATATAAACTCTTTTTTTTCACTCTCAGTATATTGTTTTGTATCTATGAGGGTATGTTTATTTTTTGTAATATAATCATCTAATTTACAAATTAACTTTGCTGGATTTCCACCTACTATAGAATTAGAAGGAATACTTTTTGTTACTATGCTTCCTGCGGCAACAATACAATTATCTCCTATCGTTATTCCTGGTAATATGATTACATTCATTCCTATAAATACGTTATTTCCTACCTTAATTTTTCCAATAATATTGGTATATTTATATTTTTCATCCAATCCCCTCAAAACCCAAGCTCCACCGTCATGGGTGATGAATTGTACTCCATTAGTAATTGTTACATGATCTCCAATTTCAATTAAATATTCCTCAGAAGAAAAGTTAGTACAAAAAAATCTACAATCTGTACCGACTTTTACTCCTCTTAGCTTTGCCTCTCTGATTGCAATATCATTACAATAAGTATGTTTATTCCCAAAATATTTATACAGCTTATAATAAAAAAGCTTAAGCTTATCTCTCATATATTCTCCCTCCAAAAAAAGCTAATTAAATTTTAATTTAATTAGCTTTTTGATACTTATGATTTTTGTATAGTAAGAAACTGAACTAGAATTAATCAATTAAAGATTAGATACATATAAACTGAAGATTTAATCTATTTGTTTCTTTAATTTAATAGACATATTAATTAATAGCATCGCTACAAAAGTTAAAATTTGAGTAATACCGATACTTACAGCCATTCCATTATAAGAGTTTGCAAAAACAAAAATTAACGTATAGATATAACAAAGATAAAAGTGTTTGTTTTTTATAAAGATAAAAATTGGAAAAAGGTAGAATATTATATAAATTAATATGGTGACTAAGATTCCATAGTCGTACATGTACATTACAAAAGGCATTTCAATATTATTCAAATCGCTTACCGACTGTAACAAAGAATCAGATGCTCCCATTCCCCCTCCAGTAAAAAGATGAGGCAGTGGTACTTTACTATCTGATAAATAATCTAAAGCCGATAATCTACCATTACTAAGATCTCCACTTTCAGAAGCCATTAGAAATCGTTGGACGACATTTTGTTTAATTGGTCCAATACTTAGTATACTGATTGAAGTTATGAGTAAGAGAGATAAATTTCTACCTTTATTACTTCCTACCATTATAATAGAAACCAGAGTAGCACAGACAATAATTATACCAAATTTACTATTGCAAACCAGTGTTCCTAAAATCGTGGTACCATAGATAATATACATAGGTACACTAGCTTTCTCCTTGTAATAATAATTATAAGCAAGGTTTACGCCTATAAAAATAACTAATAAAAACATATTAGTAAGAGGATGCCCTAGAATAGAAAAAAGCCGATAGACTTGACTTTGAATATCCCAATTAATACTAGTGTAATAGTTAGTATTATATAATAAGTTAGCTAGTATCATTTGTAATTTTTTACCAGAAACAAAATCCATAACTCCGTAAATCACATTAATTATTATTACTATATTATATAAAAATAAAAACTTTTTTATAGTATACTTTGGCTTTTCTAGATGTATCCCCACTAGAAGAAGCGGTATCAAAATTGAATACAAAAACCTATAAAACCTTGATACTTCAATATGATAATAAAATACACTGGTCATATTAAGTAAAAATATAAATATAAAAATATAGATAACGAATTTACTTGCTTTTTTAAAGAAATACAAATAATATCCGACTATTAAAAGCGTGGGCAAGAAGGAATACAATAAATTAACATGAACCAGATTCGTAAGCATTGATCTTACAACATTGGAGTACAAAAAAGTATAAATAATTAATATATATATAAAACCATTTTGCAGTCTTAAATACTTATCTTCTATAATAGTATCAGAGGCTAAAGTTTTTTGCTTCATTTGTTAATCCTCACAGTATAATTTAATCTTACACCGGTAAGATTACTATTTTTAAAATTGAGTTTATCTTTCGTCTAGATCAGACACAAATTATCAATGTGTTTATAAATCCAACCACTTTTGGGAAATATTTTCAAAACTAAAATCATTTACTCTTTTAAGTGATTTATTCTTAAACTCACCTCTTAGTTTATCATCTTCTAGTAATAATACCATGGCTTTACTTAGCTCATTTTCTTCAGGTACTACTTGATCTTTTGCACCTAGGGTCCCCCCCTTAAATACAGGGGTTAAAATTCCATATTCTTCAATTTTAAATTTATTTATTTCAGTGCTTAAAATCGTTGATGGGGCTAATAGCTCTCTTGGTCCGGACTTACAATCTGTCGAAATAATAGGTGTTCCACAAGCCATTGCTTCTAAAATAACATTTCCTAGACCTTCGAATAAGGAAGGTAATACAAATAAGTCTGCATTATAAATAAATTTGAAAGGATTTTCCTGAAAGCCTATTAAATGAATGTTCCTAGACAAACCCAAATCATTTATTAAAGTTTTTAGTTCTTTTTCTAAACTTCCTGTTCCTAATATAACTAGCTGAGCATTAGGAATTTTTTCGACAACCTTTTTAAATGATCTGATTAAGTGCCACTGTCCTTTTTGATATGTAAGCCTACCTACTGTAATAACGGTAGGGTTTTTATAAATATTTTGGTATCTTTCTTCCACTGATTTTTCTTTAAGATTAGAAATTCTTTCTATATCTACAGGATTATATATAATTTCAATTTTCTTAGGGTCTATATGAAAGTTGTTTATTAAATCTAATTTTACCCCTTGAGAAATTGCAACTACCTTATTAGCTTTTGCATAAATCTTTTTAACCATTAATGCGTGCAATTTTTTTGTGATTCCATTAAATTCTTTAGATTGATGGTTTCGAATAGAAACAAATAACTTTTCATTACTTCTTGATAAAACATTAATTGTATTAGGATTATCCAAGAAACTTATACATTTATCTATTTTGTATTTATTTTTAAATTTTTTTAGAGCAATGATTCTACGTATTGTATTAAAAAATTTACCTATTAGATTACTAGATGAACCAATATTTAAATTAATTATATTTCCATTGTGTTCATACATATTTTCTGTATCATGATATATAACTATATACTTTTTATAGTCGTCTGAGATACCTTTAGTTAAATTTGCTACGACTCTTTCAGCGCCCCCACCTGTTAAAGCAGGTATAACAAATGCAATATTCTCTTTCAAAATCTCACCGCCAACTAATTTAAGGTTCTAATTATTTTAACTAGATTGATATAATTAAAAAGAAAGAAAATTACATCAATTTAACTTTATCTATATTATAGTTTCTACTCGTCAAAACCTATATTATTCTCTAACTTTTCGTACATTTCTGTCATTTCATTTTCTGTCTTCTTATCCCAAGGTTTTGAAAAAACAGGTACTTCATTCATTAATAATCTATTCTTCTCAATATAATCGCTAGTTTTACCAATTATTTCAGCTGGAACTCCAGCTACTATCACTCCATCAGGTATGTCTTTATTCACAATACTTCCAGCAGCTACTATAACATCTTTTCCGATTTTAACATTTGGTAAAACTGTACTTCCCCATCCTATAAATACTCTATCCCCTATCACTACTCTTCCAACTTTTGTTTTTCCCAAACTTTGTTTTGTTGAAGCATCGTGAGCAAGAATAGAACTATTGGTAATAGTAACTTCATTACCTATTTCTATTAAGAAGCAGTGGCCATAATCAATATGTGCATCATATATTTTACAATTTTCCCCGATTTTCAAGCCTCTTTTTTTTAATCTTATTAATTTTAATTTCATTAATAAATTACTTAGTCCCATGTGAGCTACCTAACGTCTTTCTTTGATCTAGGGATAAATAGAGATTTTCTACCGTTTTAAAATAACTATTAATATCAAACAGATCTACCGCGACTTTTCTAGAAGCTTGACCCATATGTTTAAAATTAGAATCAGTTACAAGTTTAATTGTAGAATCTGCTAACTTTTCTTTGTCACCAGGATTTATAAGATATCCATTTTCTTCATTTTTAACGGCTTCATTGATACTACCTACATTTGTGGAAATCACAGGCATTCCATAACTAATAGCTTCTAATATAGATAGAGGTAAGCCCTCGTTATAAGATGGTAATACAAATACATCTGATTCCTTTAAAAGTTCCTGCTTTTGTTCATTGTTAACCCATCCTACAAATCTAAAGTGTTTACTTACTCCTAATTTTCCTACTAATGCCTTTGAGGAACTTTCAAGTTCACCGTCACCCGCAATAATAAATTCCACTTGTTTATTTTTAGCTTCAAGTTCTTTGATTATTTTTTTTGAGGCTTCTATTAGATCTAAAATACCTTTTCTTTTTATCAAAACAGCTAAAAATAATATTTTTATTGTTTTATCATTAAGTTCGTTTTGTTTGACTGGAATGGGAACAGAGTTTCTTAATATGAAAGTATTTGATTCATTTTCTATTCTTTTAATTATATTATTCCAGCTTTCTCCTAGTGTAATTACTGTATCAGATTCTTTTAGTAATTTATTTATTTTCCCCTTTAATTGTTCATCACTTTGATTGTAGAATTCTTCGAACTCCGCACCATGTGTATGAGTAATTACCTTTTTATTAAATAACTTAGATAATTTGAAGATAATGTATTTCCTACTAAAACTTCCTCTTTCCGACATATGCATATGAATTATTTCTACTTTTCCAAAAGTTAATTCATTTATTATCTGAACTAACCCTCTCAAAAAAAATAATTTTTTATACAAATTATTTTTAGTTTCTATATGGGTTGGAATATATTTTAGTGTAATACCTTCTTCAAACTTGTGTTGCAAGAAAGATTCTACTACCGTAGTCATTCCGCCTTTAACTTTCAGGCTCGAACCTACCATCAACACTTTAATATTTTTTTGTTTTTCTGAATTCACCTTACTTCGCCACTTTCATAATTTTTAGTAAATGAGTTCATCCTGAAAAAGCTTTTTACAACTACTTAATAACTTATCTTTTATTATAAAAGCTCAATCATTTTTTTCTTATCTCTTCAACAATTAATTTCATAAAATACATATCATTTACAAAATAACGTTTAAACATTCTTTTTGGTTCTTTAATAAATCTATAAAACCACTCTAAAGAAAGCTTTTGCATCCATAATGGAGCTCTTTTAACTGTCCCTGCCATAAAATCAATAGCAGCACCTACTTGAATGCTCACAGGAACTTTTAATAAATGAGAATTGTTATGAATAAAGAATTCTCCTTTAGGTGATCCAAGTGATACCAGTAACAAATCCGGTGCAAAATCATTTATTTTATCTATACAACGTTTAAGCTCGATAGGATCCTTTTCAAAGCCAAAAGGAGGAGAATAAGTATCGATGCAAAAGGTTTCTCCAAATTTCTCTTTATACATTTTTGCAACTCTGTCCGCAACTCCTGGTTGTGAACCAAAAATAAAGAGTCTATGATTTTCAATGCGTGCTAATTCAAATAGTTTCGGTGTTAAATCCGCACCAGAAACTTTTGATTTAAAGGGCTTTTTAAATAGTTTTGACAAAATCACTATAGGCATGCCGTCTACTAATTTTAGACTAGCCTTTTCATATACTTTTTTGAAGTCTTTATTTTTATTGATATTAACTAAATGGTCTACGTTGGGAGTTACAACGAAACTCGTAGAGTTTTCCTTTTTATTTCTAGTAATTAAACTATTAATAGCTTGTACCGCATTATCCATATCTAAATTATCAAAATTCACGCCGAAAATATCAATCTTTTCTCTTTCCATGCTTGAAAGCCTCACTTATTTTTATTAGAAAAATTTTTTTAAAGGGCAGCTAGTTTTCTTTCTAAGGATGGACGTCCAATAGAATGATACTCAACGTTACTTACTCTAACCTCTTCTAAAGAAAAGCAATTTCGTCCATCAAATAAAATTGGCTCTTTCATAGTATTTGAAAGTTTTGAAAGATTGATCTCTTTGATTTCTTCCCATTCAGTTAAGATTAAAGCAGCATCAGCATCAGATAAAGCATCATTTACACAAGAAGCATAGCTTATTTCTTTTGGTAATATCTTTTTAGCATTTCCAATTGCAATAGGATCATAAGCAATTATGTCTGCTCCTAGCTTGGCAAGTTCATTGATTATCACTATAGAGGCAGCCTCTCTAATATCATCTGTATTAGGTTTAAAAGCAATGCCTAGTATAGCAATACGTTTACCTTCAAGTTCATCGAAACGATTTACTAATCTATCAACCAAAGTTTTTTGCTGATTATTATTTACTTTAATAACCGATTTTAAAAGTTCAAAGTTATGTTCATTGTTTCCTGCAATTTGTACTAAAGCATTTGTATCTTTAGGAAAGCATGACCCTCCATAACCAATACCTGCTTTCAAAAAATCTGTTCCAATACGTTTATCTTGACCCATCCCTATCGCGATATCTTCAATATCAGCTCCTACTTTCTCACAAATATTAGCAATTTCGTTAATGAAGCTAATTTTTGTAGCAAGAAAAGCATTTGAAGCATACTTAATCATTTCTGCGCTTCTAATATCTGTTTTAAACACTGGTATATCAAGATTTTTATAGATTCCCTCTACAAAGTCAGCTGCTTCTTTATTATCGGCACCAATGACAATCCGATCACCATTGAATGTATCTTTTACTGCTGAACCTTCCCTCAAGAATTCTGGATTAGAAACTACACTTACTTTCACATCATTAGATAAATTTTTAATAATTATATTTCTAATATAATCATTAGTCCCAACTGGCACAGTACTTTTTGTAATAACTACTGTGTCACTATTAATATAATATGCTATGCTTTTAGCAGCCTCTTCTATATAAGTTAGATCAGCTTCTCCATTTGCTTTTTGAGGAGTCCCCACTGCGATGTAAATAACGTCACTATTCATAAAACTACTTTTGTGATTACTTGAAAATTTAAGACGGCCATCTTTAATATTTTTTTTCATTAAATCTTCTAGACCTGGCTCATATATCGGTGAAATCCCTTGTTTCATCATGTTTACTTTCTTATGATCTATATCAATACAAGTAACAAAATGTCCAATTTCTGATAAGCAAACACCAGTAACTAAACCTACATACCCTGTTCCAATCACTGAAATCTTCATAAATACCTCCATTGTAAAATTTATAATTTAATGCAAAAAATACTCCTTAAAATGCATTTTTAGACCCAAATAAAAGTACGATTGTTTTAAAGATTATTTTAACATCCATAAAAATGGATTGATTTTTGATATAGTACAAATCCAATTCAACCATTTCTTTGAATCCTATATTGCTTCTTCCACTTACTTGCCAAATACCTGTACACCCAGGCGTTACAATTAACCGTTTTTTGTCATAATTCGTATACTCTGCTACTTCTCTCGGAAGAGGAGGACGTGGTCCAACTAGACTCATCTCTCCCTTTAATACATTAAATAACTGCGGTAATTCATCAACACTAGTTTTACGAATTAATCTTCCTATCCTTGTAACTCTGGGGTCATTTTTCATTTTAAACATAGCTCCTGTGGTCTCATTTAACTGAAGAAGTTCTGCTAACTTCGTTTCAGCATCAGTAACCATAGACCTAAATTTGTACATTTTAAAAATTTTACCTTTTTTCCCTATTCTCTCTTGAGAAAAAAATACCGGTCCTTTTGGATCCTCTATTTTTATAGCCAATGCTACCAATATAAATACAATAGATAATAAAATTATACCTATTAAAGAACCTATAATATCTAATGTTCTCTTAGGTACTAAGTAAACTAAGCTTTCATTACCGATAAGTTCATCAAAATTCTGGGATGCATGCGTCTTGAGGGTTGCTTTTTTTTTGGCAATTTGTGTCATACGTTACTCCCCTCATACTTCATTTTAATTCAACGAACGTATTTAATTCTTTTTTTACTATTTCGTTCATAATATTTAACAAATCTTCCCTTAAATCCTTATGTTGTAAAGCAAACTCTATGGTAGTCTCAATAAAGCCTAATTTTTCACCCACATCATGGCGTCTTCCTTCGAAGTCATAAGCAAATACGCGTTGAATTTCATTCAATTTTTGAATGGCATCCGTTAATTGAATTTCACCGCCGGCTCCTACTTCTTGTTCTTCTAAAAACTTAAAGATTTCAGGTGTAAATACGTAACGTCCCATGATTGCTAGATTTGAAGGAGCCGTGCCGGCTGCTGGTTTTTCAACAAACGTGTTCACTTGATGGCGACGGCCGTCGTTTGAAACCGGATCAATAATTCCATATCGATGTGTTTGGTTATCAGGTACCGTTTGAACGCCGATTACTGAAGATAATGTTTGTTCATATTCATTCATCAGCTGACGAAGACATGGCGTTTCCGCTTGTACAATGTCATCACCAAGTAAGACAGCAAAAGGTTCGTCTCCAATAAACTTACGTGCACACCATACTGCATGCCCTAACCCTTTTGGTTCTTTTTGACGAATGTAATGAATTTCTACGTTCGATGATTGCTGTACTTTTTCTAAAATATCAAACTTCTCTTTTGAAACTAGATTATTCTCCAGCTCAGGTGCAAAGTCGAAATGATCTTCAATCGCTCTTTTGCCTTTACCTGTTACAATAATAATGTCTTCGATTCCTGAAGCAATTGCTTCTTCAACAATGTATTGAATCGTCGGTTTATCAACAATTGGAAGCATTTCTTTTGGCATTGCTTTTGTAGCTGGCAGGAAGCGTGTTCCAAGTCCTGCTGCTGGAATAATTGCTTTTTTTACTTTTTTCATCAATTCATCATCCCTCATTCTCTCTTTTTTTACTGATTTAGGTATGTACAAGATGTAAATACTTATGGAAACGCTGTACATATACAGTTCTTTCATAAGTATTTACACAATTAAATTTTGGGCATCTAACCCGTCCTCACACCATACTCTTGACAACAATCGTGTCTAAGGTGTTTGAGCACCCACAGTACAGCCGAGTATCTCCTTTGATAGTGGTTAGGAGATATCACCATTTTTTAATATTTGTAACTTTTATTGAATATTAATCCATCCTCACTAAAAAAAGAAGAAAGTTGTCAGGAATTCTGTCTTTTAAAAAATTCCTAAAAACTTTTTCTTCTTCACTTGCTGAGGCGTATCTTGAAAACAAACATAGCCTTTTATAACAGCTTCTGCATTTTCATGAAACATATATAATGTGTCAATTCCGTATTCAGATGAAATCAACTCGCTTGCTTCTTGCATGTAGAAGTTTCTTCCTGATAGATTGTGTGCGTCAGAAGCAATCATATGAGTTAAGTTTGCTTTGATTAAATCCATAGAAAATTTCTGGATTTTTTTACCGAATCTTCCTGTTAAGCTGGATGCTGTAACTTGAGTGAGAACTCCTTTGTTCACCAGGTTGTACAAAATATCTGGATTTTCTATAAGCCGGCTGTTTCGCTCAGGATGAACAATAATAGGTGTTATCCCTTCCGACTGGATATTGTAGACTAATTTTTCTGTGAATTTCGGCACTTGGCTGGACGGCAGTTCTAAAAACAGGTATTTATCTGTTTGATTTAAGGTGAGTATTTTACCATCTTGATAGTCTTCAATAATTTCTCCATATATACGAGACTCTTGACCCGGTAATATTGTAAGAGGGATATTTTCTTGATGCAGATGAGTATTTAATCGTTCCACTCGCTGTATAATTTCATTTTTTTCATTTATGTATTGGCCATTTTGGTGGTGAGGAGTTGCAACAATCGTATGAATCCCTTCACTTACTGCTTGCTTTGCCATTTGTAAGCTGTCTTCTATGGTTTTAGCACCGTCGTCAACACCGTGCAAAATATGACAGTGAAGATCAATCATTTTTATACCCTCCTTCTCCTCCAAATAAGCTATATGAACTAGTTTATACTTATGAAATACTACCATAGGCATATTAACCCTTCAACGTCTTATTTTGTCGAAAATTATCAAATGACTCAATTTCTTCTTATTATGACGTTTTTTGTATCTGAAATAGTCTTTTCTTATCATGATAAACGTTATAACTGTATACTATTTTTTTATAATAATTAGATCTATTTTCATTTAAAAGAATTTTATTCCAATTAACTCTGCAAAACCTATTTTATCAGTGAAACCCTTGTATTTATTGAGCCTAGAGAATTATTTATTTTTAAATTTCTGATAAAAATAAGAATTTTTGTTTGTTATATTGAAAACGCAACCATTGCCTTCTTTATTGCTTTTTTATCGAAAAAAAATCCCAGAAAGTAGTAAATTTTATCTAATTAAAATATAGTCAATAAGACTTATTGAAGTTATATACTCTAACTAATTCCTTGCATTTTTCACCATCTTTTTTTATCATTAAGTGAAAATTTTGTAGAGAAAAGAGTTTTTTTATGATTTTAAAACGTGTGTTATTAGTTCTTTTGCTATTATCCATTTCAAAGTTCTCCCACACTCCCCATTTAGAAGTAACGGATCCCTCCAGCTGGACAAATCCATCCGCTTGGGATCATAACGCTACGCTTTGGTCTGTACTGCACCCTGGCAGTGAATTTTTCACTGCTTACAGCTACGGCTTTAACGTTGAGTTCATTGTACGAAAAATTGCCCACCTTTCTTTTTTCGGCATGCTAGGCTTACTTTTTTACTGGAATTTAAAAAAGCAGAGCTATCGTTATATAAAAGCATGGCTGTGTGTAGCTGCGTTTGCATTTATAGATGAAGTGCATCAGGCGTTTATTATCGGCCGAGATGGACGGATTATAGATGTAGCTGTTGATTCACTAGGTGCAGCCATTGCTTTATATTTGTTATATCGGGCGAGAAGAACGAATGTAAGAGTACCAAAGTAAGAAAAAGCATGCCGCTGGCATGCTTTTTTTTATGCTGTAAATCTCGTATTCTTTTATTTTACCGTCACTTTCGTATACGTGCTGTAGCCCCCTTGACCTTTCACTAACACGTGCAGAAGTGTCCCAGATTTTTGCTTTGGCACGGTGATAGAAAAGTTTCCTGTATTATCGGTTTTTCCCGTCGCAATGATATCTGGCCACACTTTTACATAGATGGTCGAGTTTGGCTCTGCACTTCCTGTAAGTTTGGTATCTTGACTTGAAACAACGTTAACTTTTGCTGCTGCCGGCGCCTGATCTGTTTTCACAAATAGTTTTGTATATTTGCTGTATCCACCTTGACCTTTCACTAAGACGTGAAGCTGTCTGCCCGCCGGCTGCTCTGGAATTGTAATCGAAAAGTTTCCTGCATTATCTGTTTTTCCTGTGGCAATCGTATCCGGCCATACTTTTACGTAAATAGTCGAATTTGGCTCCGCTGTTCCCGTTAGGTTTGTATCGCCTTCATTTAGCTCATTTACTTTTGCTGCTTCAGGGGCTGCATCAGACTGTACATAAATTTTTGTGTACGTACTGTAGCCGCCTTGGCCTTTCACCAGTACGTGAAGCATCGTTCCCGCTTGTTGTTTTGGCACGTCAAACGAAAAATTTCCTGTAGCGTCTGTTTTTCCTGTGGCAACCGTATCCGGCCACACTTTTACGTAAATGGTCGAATTAGGTTCTGCTGTTCCTGATAGTTTGCTATCGCCAGCCTTGATTGGATCTACTTGAGCTGGATCTGGAATAGTAACTCTAGGATATTTGTCCGCGTAATGAGAGACTAAGCTTACGCCTGGATAGTAAAAGTTTAGTATATCCGTATATGATTTTCCTTGAGCAGCCATCGCATTTGCTCCGAATTGACTTAAACCGACTCCATGCCCGTTTCCTTTTCCTTCAATAGTAATCGTTTGAGTATCTGCCTTTTGATTAGTGACCATCAAACTTTTAAAACGGACGCCATCAAGCATAAATCGAATGTTATCTGCTTTATCTCCGGTTCGACTCCATGTCTCAACCGCAAGCTTGTTGTCTTGATCTACTTCGCCTTTCATTAGGTAGGTTACGCTGATATCTCCTTTGCTCATACGCTGACCTGACGTTGGCTGATAAAGGCTAATTTTAGAAATGCCTACAATTTTAATGTCTTTTCCTTTAAATTGAGTCGCTGTTTGCATTTGTGCTTTAATTTTGCCTGCGATTTTTTCATCCGCTTCTTTTGTTTGACTCCACCACGCGTCTGGGTTTTTCAAATCTTTTGTAGATAGGTCAATTTGCTGTTTTTGAACTGTTAATGACCATTTTGTTTGAGGATCATACGGATCAGTTTTCACTTGAAAGTAAGGATGAGAAGCCTTTCCCCACGCATTATAATCAGATTCAATGATTCCGCCGTTGCTTGAAGAAAACACAGAGTTAATTAACGCACCGTTGTACTTTAATACTTTTCCAAACGTTTCATCAACTGCGCTGTTGGTACTGTTGTACCATTCATATCCTCCGTATACTTGAAAACTTGTTGTATCATCAATGATTTTACTTGCATAGCTTAATGCGTATGTTCTCGCAGCAACAGCCTGAGATTTTAATGCGTCAGCATGCCAAGACGTATACACTTCTTTTGGAACAACGCCTTTTAAATAATCTTCCATTGGAATTGTATTGATGGGTCTGACATATTTGCTGCTTTCGTTGGTAAACTGTACGTTTCCTAAGTAGTTTCGGTTATTAATAGAAAGGAAGGCTTCGTATGTAGATGGTTTAGCAGTGAAGCTATCGAATTCACCAAGGACTTCTTGGTTATGCAGGAGTTTGACTTTGCTCCCCGCTACTTTTACTTCGTACTCTGTATTAGCTTGAAGCGTTACTTTGCTGTCTGCAATCGTATAGGACTGCGATGGCTTAATTTTAATACTGGATTGATTGCCTAAATAATTTTTTAATTTTACGGATACCGTCGGCTCTGTTTCGGCTGCCTGTACAGGCTTAATTGCAGCACTATAGCTAAACGTAACCAGTAAACTTAGCATGAATAAAACGGGTAAAATCTTTCTCATTCTGTCTACTTGTCTCCTTGTCTATTTTTCTGTTTTCCTTCGTTATATCGGCAGACTTTCGACAATTTCCAACCTTTTTAGCTAAGTTTAATTAAAATATTTCTTTATTTGAGACTAGGCAACAAATAAACCAGATAACTTACGGTTTTGAGGCTTGTTCTATCCATAGTACGCTCGTGACTTTTTATCGACATAAAAAATAGCTTCTCATAAAAAGAAGCTGGTTTAAAAGTAATTTCTCTACTTAGATTTTTGTCCCGGAGACTTTCCCAGTGTTATCGACGCTTAGCTTCCAGCTCTGTCCGTCAGGAGATTTAAGGATCAGGCTGTTTCCTTGCTGAAACTCGAGGTTTCCATACATTTTGCTTCCAGACGTTGCAACCCAAGAGGAACCTGGCATCATAGAAGACGTACCGAATATGCGGTTAATTCGAAAACGCTTGTGGTCTTTTGTATATTCGCTTAGCGTAAGCCTCATTTTATACAGCGTATTGGCTCGCACTTCTGCCGTTACGGTGTTTCCTAAGTTGTTTTTTACGTCTTTGGCTGTTGTCCATGCCCCGTCTAGTGCTGTTAGATATTCAAATTTAATATTTTTAGGTGACTCACCCCATCCAAATGAAACGCCGGCCATATTCAGCATTTTAATTGGATTTGCAGTAAAGTCCATTTCAATCACAACGGGAGCTGAAGCCGGCACGTCAAGGTAATTCATGCTTTGTTCATCAACTAAGCTGAAGCAGTTGCTGATGCTTCCTCCGTAGGGAGCTTTTCCAGCGATTTGTTTGACGGTATATTTTTTATCAGCTTGTACGAAAATATCGTCTTGATTGCCGATTATATCTGGTTTTCCTGGAAGGCCGGGAGCAAATATATTCCGGGTTTGTTCAAAAGGAGAAGTAATATCATTATACTGTCCGTTGTTTAAAATAACTGTGGATAAAAGATTAGAGGCAAGCTGATTTCGATGTGAGATACTCGTGAATTCTACGGGTGGTTGGCCGCCATTCATCAAATACGTATCCCAAATATGACCTTCAAAGGTGTTGTAAGCGCCTGAACATTTAATTGCTCGTTTCGTTTGGCTGCGGCACTGCATTTGAAAATGACTAAAGCTGTTTCCTGACGTTTCATACGGCACGTCGCTAATGCCAGCTACGTCAATTCCATACTGACAGCCGTCAATTGATAAATAGCTAAAGTTATTCGCGTTAATCCATGCAGGCGTATTGATGTTGGTGATTTTTTCGGTTTGCAGCAGCACACCCCTTTCAAAGTTGCGAAGGTGTACAAATGATACGTTCACAAAGCTAATAAAATCCCATGCCTTTTGGCAGTAAAAATAAATGCCTTTTCCGTTATAAGCGCCTGACGTATTGATCATGCTGATGTTGCTTATCGTCGTTTTGTTTCCTGTTTCTAATTGCTGCGATCCGTGAAGGTAAATGACCGAAGAGGTAAATGATGGGTCGGTCACTTCAACTGTTCCACCTGAAATCGACGCATCTTTTTGCAGCGTAAATACATGATAGTTTCCCGTTACTTTAAGTTTGGTTCCGCTGTCCATTTCAAACGAAATAGACGGTTTAATCACAATGGGTGATGCGATGGCGTACGTATAGTTTCCTGTTAGTAGTACGCGTGATAAATTGTTGCTAGCTGCGTAATCAATTGCTTGCTGTATCGCAGGGGCATCATCCGTCACGCCGTCTCTTTTCACGCCAAAACAAGCGGCGTCTACTATTCTTTCTTCACTGCAGTTTTCCATTAAACTCATCTCGCTTTCTCAGCAGGTGTAAAGCATGTACTGCTTCTATTAATTTATGCGTTTTGACTACCTGTGGTTCACTGTTTTCATAGAAAAAAAGCTTCCGGTTTAGAAGCTTTTTGCGTTCACGTTTACATATTGATTAGCAGTCGATGCAATCATTTGACTCGACGTAAAGTGCTGTTCGACTTTTTTTCTAGCACCTTTGGCAAAACGCTGCTTTTGTTCTTGCTCGGCGTACAGTTCCGTTATTTTTTCGGCAAATGCTTGAGGTGAATAAGTCGGGATTAAATAGCCCGTATCTCCATCTGCTATCGCTTCTTTCACGCCTCCTACATCAATTGAAATCATCGGTGTACCGACGGCCATTGCTTCTAAAACAACCATTGGGAATACTTCACGGTGAGAAGTTAAAAGAAGCATATCCATTTTCGTAATAAATGCTTCAGGGTCTTGTACTTCTCCCCATATCTTTATCTTTTCAGATAAGCCTTGCTGGTGAATAAGCTCTTGAATTCGCTGCAGCTCGGGTCCTCCTCCTCCGATATGAAACTTCATGTGTTCGTTACCTTTCAGCAGTGAGGCAATTTCGATAAACAGCTCGTGATTTTTTTCTTTTGAAGCTCTTGCTAACAGGCCAATATGACAGTCGAGTGAAGCACCTTTTTCCTTAAACACAAATTGATTCAGATCCACTCCGTTATAAATCGTTGTCACTTTACTGCTATTCACGCCAAGGTGCATTAACTGCTCTTGTTCAAAGCGGCTGACCGTAATCACTTGATGCACAAAAGAGTTTACGAGTTTACAAAAAAGACCCTTCGCTTTTTGTTCAAGCACCGTTACATTATGCTTTGTATAAAGTATTTTTACTTTTTTTCGCAGCAGCCGATTCACGCATACTGCATACATCACCATACGCAGGCTGTTGGCATGAATGATATCAATTTTACAAGTTCGCACTTTTTTCCAAAGCACATAAAGATTGTGAAGGTGATTTTTCCTGCTTAAAGGCGTGAACCGTTTTTTATATTGAATTTTGTTGTACAGTTCTCCCATTGCAGCTGCTGTATATACGGTAATATCCGGATGATTCAATTGATTTTCGAGCTTACAAAAATACGTTTCTGCTCCGCCTGTAATCAATTTATCCGTAATTAAAAGTACGTTTTTCAAGACTTCACATCCTTTACGATTTTGAGAGATTTTTACTTTTGGCATACGCATTCACGCTGTACTGCACAAAATAAGTCGTGCTTTTCCATAGAGGCAGCCGCTCTTGCTTACGAAGAAGGTTCCAATACCTCGTCGCTGCTTTAAGCTTGTTTCTAGAAACCGAGTGAGATACAAGACGGTAATAAGCAAGTGACTCTTGAAGACCGTACGCAGTATAGCCTTTTCTCAGTAGCGACAGCCACAGTGCCGTGTCTTCTGGCTGAATGCTTGGCATTGAAATTGCGGAAATTTGTTTTTTATCAAGCATCACCGTCAAACAGCCGATAATGGTGTTTCCCACAAGCGTCTTGTAATCAACGCTTTTAGGAACGTTCACTTCAACGCCTGTTTTTTCACCTTTTTCATTGATGATGCTGTAGCCTGTATAGGAAAAAGCGCAGTTTTTTTCAAGCATAAATGCCACTTGTTTTGTAAGTTTTTCTGCGTGCCATACATCATCGCTGTCTAAAAAGGCAAGAAAACGTCCGTTTGCTGCATTTATACCTTCATTACGTGCCGCTGCGGCTCCTGAATTTTTTGTAAGCTGAAGCAGCTGAATACGTTGATCTTTTCTACTGAATTTCTTTACTACTTCAGCCGTTTCATCTGTTGAACAGTCGTCAATCACCAGCAGCTCCCAGTTGAGGTAGGTTTGCTGCTGCACGGATTTGATGGTGGATGAAATGAAGGCTGCGCAGTTATAGGCAGGTGTAACGATTGAAACGAGGGGCTGATTTTGTTGAAAGTTTAAAAGATTCATCTCGCACTCTCCTCACTTTGATGATTTCGTAAATAGCCTGACAGCAGCGCTAAGTATAAAAAGAACAGCTCATTTACAATTAACGAAAGTGACATCATTTGAAGCAAAAAACCAACAAACGTTAAAAATAAGTAAGGTTCTTGTTTATGAATTTTTTGTTTCAAAAGCTGAAGCAACACAAGAAGTAAAAAGCTGAAATATAAGCAAAAACCAATCATACCCGTCTCTGATAAAATCTCTAAAAACGTGTTATGAACGTACAGCGCTTCACCGTAGTAAAACGAGTTGTACTCTAAAAAGTTAAAAGCGCCGATTCCGGCAAACGGATGCGATGAAAAAAACTCAAATGCCCGATTCCACAGCGAAAACCTTCCGCTTCCTCCGTCATGTAAAAAATCATCGGCCCGTTCCGTTAAAATTGTAAACACGTTAAAATTCGTCATAAAATGGGCGATAAGAGCAAGTGCACCAAATAAAAATACAAACGACAGAACTGTTTTGAGACTGTTAAGCGAACGAGTAATGAGCAAATACAGAATCAACACAGCGACCATAGCAATTAATCCGCCTCTCGAGAACGTTAAAACGCTTGCTAATGTGCTAAGTAAAAGTCCGACTTTATTTTTAGTACTACCGCTATTCGTTAAAAAGTAAGTGAAAAACAGCGTATTATAAAATACATAAATATTAGGATCATCCAGCACGCCAATCAAACGCGGATAGCTGCGGTCAATCATCACGCCCCATTTGATAATTTCTACATCGGAGGCAAATTGAAAATGAACAGCTTGAAGACCCGCCATATAAAGCAGCAAACTCACGCCGTTAAAAAGAATGCCAGCTCCGGTTAACGCACGTTTGATGCTGCCGCTATGAAACTCTGCTATGACATATTTCATTAAAAAGTAGCAAACGAGAATAAGCAAAACTCCTAGCATAATACGAAGACTCGCTTCTGGATACAGAGAAAACGCTCCGGTCATACAGTAAAAAAGATAAAATAAAAGCAGCAGCACTTCATATGCTTGAAGCTTATAGACGTAAAAAGAAGCAAAGCTAAGCAGCAGAAGTGCAAATAAAAAAATCATGTACGGTTTTAATGCAAAACCAATATTGACGTTATATTTGCTTAGCGTGACAAGAACAAAAAGGCAAAACAAAACGGTCGATTTTCGATTCTGTACATATACACTATCCATTTTGTGCCTCCTTTCTGTTCTCTACGTTTACTGGTTTGTTTTTTTGCAGGTAGCCTAGCGCTTGATTTCTAATCTCTTTATCTAGCAGCGTCAGCAGTAACACAAGCAGTATGTTTACGCACAGCGCAATAAACGGGTGCTGTGAAAATAGCAGCGTGGTAATTGCAAGCGTGCTTCCAAATAAGCAAACAAAAATCGGAAAGGTTTTACGCATGATAATGACTCTTTCAGGATTGCATAGCCAGCAGCCGAGAAACAGGATTCCTTCAATCAGCAACGCAGCATACACGGCTCCCATCACAGAATAAGCAGAGCTTAAAATATAGTAAAAAGCAATTCCCGATACGACAGCAATGAGCTGAACGCCCGTTCTTCTTCCTTGAAGTCCTTTTGTTGTTAAACCGTCCGCTAATGCTACACTTAGGCCTTGGAA
Organism: Priestia sp. 10L35; assembly: GCF_056395685.1. Lineage (NCBI taxonomy): Bacteria > Bacillati > Bacillota > Bacilli > Caryophanales > Bacillaceae > Priestia > Priestia sp. 10L35. The sequence goes on from NZ_JBFTKA010000004.1 coordinate 463,887, forward strand.
AATCAGCATCAGCGACAGCCACTTTAACGCATCTCCGGCCGCAGCCCATTTCTCTCCAAACAATAAAGACACGGCAAGATCGGATAAATGATAAAAAGGTAGCGCCGTTATCATTCCTACTAAACTCATAAGCTTCACTTGCAAAATATTTAACTGTAAATGTTTGTCTGTCTGCTGATGATTATAGTGGCGAAATAATACTGGATAAAACGCACCTGCTACAATTCCTGGAACTTGATACAGCGCTGATGGAATGCGGTACGCAACGGCAAACACGCCGACGGCTGCAAGCGGAATTGTATTTTCTAATACGATTGGACCAAGCTGCGGCAGCAGCATAATCAGCAGTCCGCTTACAATAAAGGACCCGATATTCTTCAGCAGCCCCCGTTGAATTCGCTTTTTAAAATTAAACGATACTCTTTTCCCAACCATCCACAGACCGTACACTCCTGCTAAAAAGTAGGAAAAGCCAAACAAAAACGAAATAAAAAACGCGCTTGCATGCATCAGCATCCCAGCTGTGAGTAAAACAACAAGCAAAAGAGCTGAATAGATCCGAATGGCTCCTAAGTGATGCATTTGTTCAGTAAGCTGAAAATACGTAATCCCGATGCTTTGCATCGCAAGTCCTGTCACCATCGGCACAATCAAGTAATACATCATCTTTACAAGTGAAGCTTCGTGATAAAACAAGGAAATCACTATATACGCTCCTGCAAACGTCGCAAGCAAAAGCAGAATTCTCATTTTCACATACGATGACAAAAGATGATCCACGTCCGCCTGCTTTTTAGAGCCTTCGCGAAGAACCGTATTGCTTAAGCCAACGTCAGTAAAGTAGCCTAATATCATAGCAAAAGCTAGCGCTACGCTGAATCTCCCGTAACTAGCTGCGCTTAAATACTGTGCCAGTACGATAAGCGCAGCTGCATTTAACAAACGTGATACAACGGTACTAATAAATAAGTGAACAATGTTTTTCCAAATGGAATTTTTCTTCATACATCCCTCTTACTCCATCGTTTTAGCAAATCGCTGAGCTAGCGTTTCATGATAATAGTCATACGTTTTGGCCAAGCCTTTTTCAAGCGTAAAAGCAGGCGACCACTTCAGCACTTTGATGCTTTCTTTATTGCACAGTCTGCTGTCTGCAATATCACCTTCACGCACGCTGTGATAAGCAGGTGTTAAGTGACTGCCGGATATGCTTTTCATCGTAAAAAAGAGTTCGTTGATGCTGATGCTGCTGTTATTGGAAATATTAAACGTGCCGCATCCTTCATACTGAATGGCTTGTAAACACGCCTGGCTCACGTCTTCTACGTAAATAAAATCTCTTGTTTGACGGCCGCTTCCGTAAATAATCGGCTGCTGATTCGTAACAAACCGGTCAAAAAAGATTGAAATTACGCCGCCTTCCCCCTGCGAATTTTGCCGTGGACCGTACACGTTGCTGTAGCGAAGAATAACGTAGTCAATATCATACAGCTGTTTGGCAAGCTTCAAATATTCTTCAGACGTAAACTTTGACAGTCCGTAAGGTGAAGCTGGACTCGTTGGATGAGTAAGCGTAATTGGAGTAACGTTCGTATTTCCGTACACGGCAGCTGATGAAGCAAAAATGATTTTTTCAGCTCCGTGTTTTTTGCATGCATTAATAATGTTGATCGTTCCTTGAATATTAACATTGGCGTCATGATGAAAATTAGTAACGGAATGAGCCACGCTCACTTGAGCCGCTTGGTGAACAACATAATGAGGTTTAAACTCGGCAAATACTTTATCTAATTCTTCACTCACAATATCTCCGTAGTGAAAAGAAATGCCTCGATTTTCTAAGTTTGCTATTTTTCCCGTTGATAGATTGTCGATTACCTTTACTTCAAATCCGTTTTGATAAAGAAGCTCTGCCATATGTGACCCAATAAAACCGCATCCGCCTGTAACTAATACTCTTTTCATGTTATCCCTCTCCTATCTTGATCCGTCTCCTGTTACAATGACTCTTAGCGTTTTTATCATAATCTTCACGTCAAACCGTATATTCGTATGTTGAATGTAGTAAAGATCGAGCTCCAGCTTTTCTGCTGGCGTTAACTCATATCCTCCGTTAATTTGCGCCCAGCCTGTTAGTCCAGGCTTAACAGCAAGCCGCTGACTAAACGAAGGAAGTGTTTTTTGAAATTCTTCTATAAATACTGCTCTTTCAGGTCTTGGACCGACAATCGACATATCGCCTTTTAATACATTCCACAGCTGAGGCAGTTCATCAATTCGCGTTTGGCGAATCAGCTTTCCTACTCTGGTAACGCGGCTGTCATTTTTAACGGCCCACTGCGCTCCGTTTTTTTCCGCGTCACTGTACATCGAACGCAGCTTCATGATGGTAAATGGCCTGCCGCTTTGACCCAGACGCTCTTGAAGAAAGAAAGGTGAACCCGGTGTTTCAATCATCACAATAAGCGCAAACAACAAAATAACAGGCAGCAAAACCACAAGAGCTATAAACGAAATCACAATATCAAACATGCGTTTACACAGTGAGTAAAAAAGTGTAAATTCTTTTTTTAGCACGTCGGAATCACTAATCGTTTTCGAGACAATTTGATTCATCGTTTCACTTCCTTCTATATAAACTGAGGAGCTAGTGAGACGGACTCCAAATAACGCCTAGTACATGAATCCGCGCTTTTTCCAGCATATTTTTTGTTTTGACAACGGCATCTGCTTTTGTTTTGCGTTCTTCCACAACAAGCATGGTGGCATCACATTTTGCTGCAAGAATATGAGAATCTGTCTCTTCTAAAAACTGAGGTGTTTCAAAAAGAATCAAATCGTATTCTTCTTTCCATCCTTTTATGAGCTCATCAAAATACTTGGAAACAAACAGTGTGGATGCGTTTCGAAAGTGAGATCCGGCCGGAAGCACGTCCAGTCCTTTGTATGATGTTTGTTTAATGGGTACATGTCGGCCTTTCCCGTTTACTAACACATCCGTTAACCCTTCTGAACTTCCAAGGTCAAAGAGCTGATGAAGAGAAGGACAATGTACGTTTCCGTCAATAAGAAGAACGTTTTTCTCTTGTTCAGCAAATGAAATCCCTAGCTTTGCCGTCATAAGCGGCTTTTTATCGTTCACTTCCGCTGATGTGATTGTCAGGCATTTGGCTTCACTATTCAGCAGAACCTCAACATTTTTTCGAATCATATTTGTTTGGTTGATGGTTTTAGCATCTTGATACAGTGAAAATGGGTACTTTCTTCGTTTAAAACTCAAGGTTCTCCCTCCTAGTCTTTGCCTGATCACTGCCTTGCTTTTGGTTTCTCTTCATTTTTCGAGGTTGGAGTTCGATATGCCCAATGACAGGGAGACCGATAAGCTTCTCAATTTCATCTTCATTTCGAAGTGAGTCATCTGCGTATTCACGAAGAACAGCAATCGCTACTCCAAGCATGAAGCTTACGACAATTGCTATAGCTGCTACAGGAAGCGGTTTCGGAAAGATTTGTTCACTATCAGAAGGATCTGTCAGCACTTGAATATTGCTTCCTTTCATTAGCTTCTCAGCTTGATTTTTTGATAGAAAAGCGACTCTGTTTGCAATTTCACTTACTTGTTTAGAATCGTGATCTCTGACTGTAATATTAATAAACTGAGAGTTTTCATTGTGCTGAACGGTGATTTCATCACTTAAATCTTTTATTGAGCTTTTTAAGCTCAATTCATCTTTTACTCCTTTTAATACAATAGGATTTTTAATAAAATCGATGTAAGAAGAAATCAATTGTGTGTTCAGCTGTGTAATATTTGCGATTTCATCTACATTTTTAGAAGTTGCTTGATTTACCAGCACTTGAGCTGACGCTTGATATGTTGGCTTTAACACATAGAAACTTACCGCAGCAATACTTGTGCTGGCTAACAGCATAGTGGCTAAAACAGTCAGCCACCTTTTTTTTAAGATGTAAAAGAAGTCCTTAAGCTGAAGCTTATCTTGCATAATAATGTCCCTCCAACTAATCATTTATGGCTCAAAATGCCTTAATAGCGGCTAATTGTACGTCTATTATTTTTTAAAGCTATATTCTTATTTTTAACTAACATCTTTCCAAATTTGCATGAAGGTTTCTCAACAAAACGGTTAACTCCAATAGCCAAACAAAATGATGCAAAGAAACAAAGACATAAAATTATTTCATACGGCAACTGTCCATGCAGAAGATAAATAAACGAAAATAAGACAATTAAATGGACTAAATATAAGCTATATGAAATTTCCCCCAACAAAGTAAACAGCTTTTTTTTCAACATTTTAGAAGCAGCTGGTGATGCTAATGCGAGAACGATTAGAATACAGCTTCCTGCCATTGCTAATACATTTCGGCATAAAAAGTTATTTGTAATATCATAGTTTGTTAGTACGCCTTCAGAAAGATAGAGTGCAAAGCCAATAGTGATAATCCCTATTTTTTGCATCCAGCTTCTTGCACGGTATACATGAATTAAAGTATCTCTGTACTTAGCTGTTATGGCACCAGCCATAAAAAGAAGCAAATAATGAAATGAAAGTAAATAACTCGTAGGTGTTAATGAAGATTGATTTACCAACAACAACAGAGATGACACTACAAAAATGAAAAAGAAAAGCCTCATTACTTTTTGACCAGATAGCTTGACTAATACCAACAAAATTAAAGGAAACAAAAGAGAAATTCTCATTTCATGAACAAGTGACCAAATCACATTGTTGTAGGCATCAGTATTGTATGTCCCGATTAAAAAGAAATGTTCAATTAGTAATCTTGGCGATTCTCTCATGTTCCAAGAATTGTTAAACCATAGACTTAATTCATTGATCCCTCCTTGAGCGAAAAGTAATTTACACCCAATCGCAAGACAAACGGAAAACAAATATGGAAGATAGATCCGGCACACTCGCCTAATTACATATTCTCCGTAACGAAAAGAACTGCTTTCATAAAACGGAAGAGCTAATACAAAACCGCTTAAAACAAAAAACAAAACAACCGACTCGTTGCCGCTGCTAAAAAATAACCGTAGCGGACTTTCTTTTAACACGTACATCAGGAAAGAAGAATGAATTTGATAGCTGTATTCACTGAAACTTGGGAAAATCATGAGGTAATGATTAATAACAACAAATAAAGCGGCCAATCCCCTTACAGAGTCAAGTTCTACGTAACGCTGTTTCATACAATCCCCTGTCTAAAATGTAGTAGCACAACGCGATTATTCTTTTAGATCACGTAATTCGGCTCGTTCATTCTCTTTCTGTACACTCGGCAAAACGTTCATTATAATGAATTAAAAAAATGATAAATCGACAAATATTCTTAATAAAGAACAATTTGTAAGTGAAGTATAGCATGATATACCCGCATCAAGAATAGGTATTTTAACCTATTTATTCTTTATAAAGAACAAAATATTATTAGTTTTATATTTTTATGTACACAAGATGCACAAATATGCGTTATAATGAACAAAAACCTATAAGAAGAGGATGAACTGAATGTGATAGGGGAAAAGATTAAGAATTTGCGACTAAAAAAAGGCTATTCTATTACACGCTTGGCTGAAGAAGCCAATATTTCAAAATCGTATTTGTCTCATTTAGAAAAAGGGTTAAATAATAATCCTTCTCTTCAAATGCTTGATAAAATCGCGTCTTCTCTTCACACAACGATCGATGAATTAATTGAGGGAGATATCAGCTGTCCAGCTCTAACTTCAAAGCCAGCCCTCAATCTAGAGTGGCTTCAATTAATTGAACGAGCCGTTCAAGACGGCATGACCAAAGAAGAATTTATTGAATTTCAGTATTATTTAAAGTTCCGAAAAACAAACTGATACATCCATTTACTAACGTTTAATTTTTTTTGTGATAATCGACCTATTTCGACATCTTTTACAAATATTATTTTGTAAAATAACTGTATACTAAGAATACTATTACAAATTATCCAGATAAGGGCAAAACTATTGAAAGATAGTGACGCAAAGCTTCAGGTCTAAGGCCATTTTTGGCTACGACAGCTGGGTTCCCTGGCAAAGGGTGGATGAATCGTAATGAAAAAAGAAAATGTACTGTCAATCGATCAAGAGTGGGTAAGTCTTATGGAAGCAGCTCGCACGCTGGGGCTGACTATCGAAGAAGTCCGGAGATTTTTATCGGATCTTAAGCGGAACTAAATTAAAAAAGCACGCTCTAATTAGAGCGTGCTTTTTACAGTTATTATTATTCTAGAAGAAAGTGAAACCCACTCCTATTAAATACGAATTCCTTTTGGCTGACGCTCATCAAATGTATAAATCTCCGTAAATCCGCACTGTTTCGCCATTTCAACCGCTTCTTTCATATGCGCTCCTACCGTTTCAGCAAAGTGTGAATCAGAGCCAATTGTTAAGATTTCTCCGCCTAAATCGCGGTACAGCCCAACAACTTCAAGTGCCGGCAATGCTTCACCCAGCTTCCCTCTTATACCTGAAGTGTTAATTTCAATTCCGATATTACGATCAATTGCTTTTTTCAAAATATCTGCAAGAATATTTTTGAATTGATGAAAGTCGTAAATGCCGTACTGTTCAAACGCATAGCGCTTCATTAAATCTAAATGAGCCAATACATCAATGTCGGCGTCACTTACTAGCTTATACATTTCGTTAAAATAAGCGCGGTAAATCGCTTCTTTATCGTTCAGCTCCAAATGTTTACGAAGCTTGATGTTATTAATGTTATGCACCGAACCTAAAATAAAATCAAAGTTCTCTTGCTTCATCGTTTCTTGATACTTCTCTTTTAAATAGTGGGGCTCACAAATTTCAATTCCTTTTTTAATCACTAGCTGACCTTGAAACTGATCTCTGCATTCCGCTAGTTCTCGTTCATATTTATCAAAATCCATATGACCGTATGTTGGCGCTAATGGATTTAATGAAAAGTGCTCGGTAAAACAAATTTCGTTTATGCCGTTTTTCACAGCTTGTTCGCACACTTCTTTCATGACTGCCTGTGAGTCAAATGAATTGTTTGTGTGATGATGGTAGTCTACTAGATACATAATTAGTCACCTCTAAGTCTATTATACATTTCTCCTGCTCTTACTGCACATAGAGACCCTTTTCCCCCTTATCCCGCCTTTTTTTGTTCATAAAAAGTATTTCCAATAAAAAAAGACATTTTTCCTCTTCCAGTAATCCTCCTTTTCTTATAAACTAACTTAATATAGCAGAGGTTCTGACATACAACTTGACAAACAACTTTTACTTACAAAGGAGAAAGGAAAGAAGAAATGCAGATTGAAAAAAGTTTTGCTCAAACAAAAAGCCCCTTTCTGTCTTACTTAAGCTCTTATACGAAAAAGATGAAAGGAGAACTAAAAGAAGAACCGAAAATCAATTATAGAGACGCGGTCGTTTCTTCTATTGGAGGCTTAATTGCGATTATCATCAGCAGCGCGATTGCACTAGCTCTTGGTTATCCAATGGCTCTTGCTCCGATTGGCGCAAGCTGCGTACTTGTCTTCGGGGCACACAAAGGTCCTTTATCACAGCCGCGCCACGTGCTTGGAGGGCATTTGCTCGCAACGGTTTCCGCACTTATTATTTGGAGCTTATTTCATCGAAGTCTAATCACCATAGCGATTGTACTTGCTTTTGTTCTTATTTTAATGATTCTTACCAAAACCGTTCATCCTCCCGCTGCAGCTAGTGCGATTGTTGCAATTAATACTCAAGCAGGCTGGGGATATTTAGGTATTATTATGATTTGTGCATGTGTGGTTGTATTGATTTCTACCGTGTATAACAATTTATTTCAAGATCGGCAGTATCCCAGGTATTGGGTTTGATATCGGGATTCATTCATAAAAAAAGACGTCTTTTCATAGAAGACGTCTTTTTTTATTTGTTTTCACCTACCATGTTATTTGCTGTTTCAGGGGTGATTTATTAGCTATTACTTTACTTCAGTTGAACTAATAAGCTGATAAACACCTAAACTTCCATCAGATAACTCTTTTACTTTATGAATACTGTTGAATTTTTTATATTTCACAGATCCGTCTCCATACGAAATGTCATACTCTTCTGTTGTATATATTTTATACATAGAGTCATCAATTTTTGTTACTCTATTCACGTTAAAGCTTAATAAATCTTCTGTTATGCCTTTTTTGATTAGGTAAGCTGTATAATCTTTTTGTTCCTTGTATTTTGGTCCGTTAGTATCGATATACGGCTCTGCCACAGAAAAGTCTCCACTGTTAATTGATGAAATTGTAGCGTACATATATTGTTCAATAAAACTAGAAACTTCACTAGTAGATACTCCAGAATTAACTTCTGAACCTTTGTCCGTCGTCTCTTGATTCTTAGAAGGGGCCGATGCTTTTGCCGTAGCTTCTGTCGTATTTTCTTCGTCAAAATTAAGCGCAACATCTTCAATTCCTTTTTTAATTGACACTTCTTCCGTTTTCTTTTCTCCAGAATCAAATTTACGTTTTGCATATATTTTTATAGAACCATCCATTGGCAGTGGGCCTAAATAATCAATATCGCCAATTTCTGTTTTTGTGTCTTTACCATTAACGAACAGCGTCGCATCATCATAATCTGAAGAAATGTACACCGCATGATCTGACCAATCAAACTCAACGTCCACATCTTCTCCGTTAGTGGCTTCAATCTCTTGTTCGTTTTCAACTTTTCCATAATCGTTTTGCACTTCACCTTTTACAATATGCGTACCAGGTAAAAATGGACCAACCTTTTTAGAAGAGTCACTGCTTACCGTTCCAGCTTTTTGACCGTCAATATATACTACTGTCGCATCTTCTGTAGACTGAGCTTTTGCATATACAGGGTTTATTTGTACCGTGTAATGATCAAAGATTCCCCACTTCTTTCCGTCTTGTTCTAGCTTAGCGTATGAAGAGTGATCTTCGCTTGGAACTCCTGCTTCAAGCGCTCTGCTATCTGCCGCTAGTCCTTCAGAGATTGATTTCATTACATCCGGATTTTCGTGCAAATATGTAATAAATGATTTTGTTTGTTCATCGTTGGCTTCTAGTTGAATTTGACCATCATTTACATATTTTTTTACTTTGTCAACATCATTGCCCTTTACTGAAGCAATAAATTTTTCTGACACGGCTTTAGGAGCCATCATTGTTTTATCTATTCCGTAATAAGCACCGCCAAGTATAGCAGCTGCTGCTATAACTGAAATGGTTATAACCTTTGTTTTTTTGTTTGAAGGCTTTACCGATTGTCTTCCTTCCTCTACTGAAGATGATGCAGGTTCTGCGTAACGCTGTGATGCTGCTCCTTCACTAGAAGCCGCTTTCCTTTCGACGGGATGTCCACACTCCGGGCAAAATTCATGCTCATTTGTTAACTGATGGCCACACTCTCTGCAATATCCCAATTTCTACACTCCTTTTTTATAATGGTATGAAAAAGCACCGCTGTATACGATGCTTTCTGTCGACTTAAAATAGATCATTCAATTCACTGCTGTTTCCCATTCTCGTAATAATGGTTTTGGCTTCTTCTCCTAAACCATTCGCAATAAACGTCAGCACAATCGTAATTACTACATACACAATAAGAGTGCTATAGATACGATCAAGCCCATTTGTTCCGTTTTGCTTAAAGCTAGCAATCGTAAATGGAACGACAAGGAAAATACTCAATAAACCAAAATTCATAAAATAAGAGAAGTATTCCACATGAAGAAATGCAAGTACAAGTCCAATTAGAAGAAGCGCTGTTGGAATAATCATAAACGTGCCAAAGCGTGAGAAAAATTCTTTAAAGGAAACGTCTACTTTTCCAAACTTTGCTGCAACATATGTTGCTCCAATAATAACCGCGAGTCCGATAAAAATGAAAATCCCTTGCTTAAAGACAAAATCGGTAAAATTAAAATGAATAATGCTATTGATATCTGTGGCTTTTATTAAATCAGTGCCCGTATTAAAATCCTCCATGTCGGATGGAGCCAGCTCTTCACTGATAATAGGAAGTTTGAACATGCTTCGAACAAATTGAATCAATAATAGCTTCCAGCCTACATACAGCATAATAGGTATACTAAGAGCATAAAGAATGACCGTGATAAGAGCATTAACGAATTGACTTTCACCTGCTGCGTGCGCTGTAGCTGTTGGATTTTTAATTCCTTCTGTAAAATAACTAAAAAATGATTTTGACACTTTTTTCGCCTGACGAACACGCTGATTAGGTTGTTGAGGCACATACGCTGTTTGCGGCTGAGATTGAGACTGATATTCGGATGCTGCTGCCGTCTGGCTTACAGCTGCCTCTTCTTGTAATTTATGACCGCATTTCACGCAAAACTTCCCTCCATCATTAAGATGGCCGCAATTTGAACAATTCAAATGCTCCTTCCCCCTTCAATAAATTGTTTAAAACATAGTCATATAGATTTACCTATATGTAATCTATATAATTCTATATTCATACCTTTTAGCATTATACACCATTTTTGGTATTTCAGGAGAGGTGTTTTCAGCAGATCAGCTTAAAAAGTTTCTGCCCAAACTTCTTGGCAAAATTCTCTCTTTTATTTCTACATGCATGTTATGTATAAACCTTCTTTTTATGCTTTTAGTTCACCAATATAACTATTTTATGTCTTAACTATCTTGTTTTAATTTTCAGAATTGTTTATACTCAAAACATCTTTGTTTTTTTAGAAAAGCAATGGAGGTGAATTTACAGCACGATTTATACATACTCAGGGGGGATTTTTTTATGTTGAAATTAATTGGGGTTTTGTTAGTGGCAGTGGGATTTTTATTTCGTCTAAATACACTGCTTGTGGTGACTGTTGCAGGCATCGTGACAGGCCTTGTATCAGGCTTGTCGCTGCATGAAGTAATCACGATGTTTGGACAGTTCTTTGTAGATAACCGCTATATGTCTATGGCTATTTTACTTACTCTTCCTATCTTCGGCGTGTTAGAAAAATACGGGTTAAAAGAACAAGCAGAAGTGCTGATCAAAAAAGCCAAAAACGCTTCTTCTGGAAATGTTTTACTTATATACCTTTTCATCCGTGAAATCTCAGCCGCAGTCGGCTTAAATATCGGCGGACACGCTCAATCCGTGCGTCCGTTAGTTGCACCTATGTCTGAAGGGGCAGCTCGTGCAAAATACGGAGAGCTTCCTCCTAAAGTAAAAGAAGATATTCGCGCCCACGCAGCGGCAGCTGAAAATACAGGCTGGTTTTTCGGAGAAGATATCTTTATTGCAACGGGTGGAATTCTCTTAATGAAAGGTTTCTTTGACTCAGTAGGCATTCACGTAGACGTCTGGGATATGGCGCTTTGGGGTATTCCCACTGCAATATCAGCTCTAGTAATCAGCGCTATTCGTTTCCGTCAATTAGACCGACGTATTCACAAAAAAATGACGAAGCACAAACCAACATCATCTTCAAAGACGGAGGCGAGTTAAATGAAAAGCATCCTGACACTTGATACGATTTACTACTTACTCGGTATTATTGTCGCTTTTATCGCGATTCGAATTGCGCGTGACCCTAACCATCCTAACCGTTTAGGATCTTCCCTATTCTGGGCGCTGTTTTCCATTACGTTTTTATTTGGCAACGTGATTCCGCCTTTTTATGTAGGGTGCTTAGTTATTATCATGGTGCTGCTTGCTTCGTTTAACCGCGTGACTAAATCCAATGAAGCGGAAACACCTGCTGAAGAACGAGTGGCTCACGCACAAAGATTAAAGAATAAAATCTTTTTACCAGCTTTATTTATTCCTATTTTTACGATTATCGGTACCCTTCTTTTTGGCAAAATTAAATTTGGAAACTGGGCGTTAATTGATCCAGAAAAGGTCACGTTAATTTCACTGGCAATCGCTGCTGTCATTGCTTTTATCGCTTCAATGGGCGTCACAAAAGCGAAAATGGACGTGCCTGTTAAAGAAGGAAGCCGCTTGCTTCAAGCAGTCGGCTGGGCAGTTATTTTACCGCAAATGCTGGCAGCACTTGGCGGTATCTTTTCAAAATCAGGCGTTGGAACAGTAGTCTCGGATATTGTAAGTGATGTACTGCCGACTAACTATGCATTTGTTGCTGTACTTGCATACTGCTTGGGGATGCTGTTATTTACGATTGTAATGGGAAATGCATTTGCGGCGTTTGCCGTTATTACTGGAGGCATTGGACTTCCGCTGATTGTACATATGCACGGAGGGAACCCTGCTATTATGGCGGCGTTAGGGATGTTTGCGGGTTACTGCGGAACGCTTTTAACACCTATGGCAGCGAACTTTAACGTCGTGCCTGCCATGCTGCTTGAATTGAAAGACAAAAACGCAGTCATTAAAGCACAAGTACCAATTGCTCTTTCAGTTTTTGTGATTAATACGTTGCTGATGTACTACCTTGTATATCACTTTTAAAGGAGATTAATAGAATGACAACTGTATTATTAACCGGGTTTGAACCATTTGAAGGCGAAAGCATTAATCCATCGTTAGAAGCTGTAAAAACTTTAGACGGTGTTGCTGTTGAAGACTACCGAATTATTGCTAAGCCTCTCCCTACTGTTTTTGGTGAATCACTCTCAAAGCTTCATACTTATATAGAAGAAATAAGCCCCTCCATCGTCATTTGCGTTGGACAAGCAGGCGGCAGAGAAGGAATTACGGTCGAACGCGTTGCTATTAACGTAGACGACGCTCGAATCCCTGACAATATTGGCCAGCAGCCCATTGATCGCCCTATTATTGAAAACGGCCCTGCCGCATACTTTTCGACACTGCCAATTAAAGCAGCTGTCGAAAACCTGCGCCAAGCAGGCATTCCAAGCAGCATCTCTCAAACTGCTGGAACCTTTGTCTGTAACCACGTGTTTTACGGACTCATGAACATGATTCAAAACTGTTGTATTAAAGGTGGATTTGTTCATATCCCTTACCTTCCTGAACAAGCCGTGAATCATCCAGGGAAAGCGAGTATGTCGTTGGATTTGATTGTGCAAGGGTTGCTTTCCATCGCAAAAACCACAATTGTAACGGAAGATGATATTTTAGTTTCAGGCGGAGCTACTCATTAATGCTAAAGACCAGTTCATATAGAGAACTGGTTTTTCTTTTTATATACGCACAAATTTTTTATTTAATAAATTAATGGAAAGTATAAACAACCTCACCTCTCAGTCGATATATAGTATGAACATATTTTCCAAAGATGTTCGATTGCTTTTATCCCGGCTCAAAGCGGGACACTTCTTGCATACAAGGATGTAAACCAAGAAGTAAAACCATTATACGGAGGTAAGGAAAATGAGAATTAATCACAACATTACAGCTTTAAACACGTACCGTCAGTACAACACAGCTAACAATGCACAAGCAAAATCCATGGAGAAATTATCTTCTGGCCAGCGTATTAACAATGCCGCTGATGATGCAGCAGGTCTTGCAATTTCTGAGAAGATGCGCGGGCAGATTCGCGGATTGGATCAAGCTTCTCGTAATGCTCAAGATGGAGTATCAATGATCCAAACTGGGGAAGGTGCATTAAACGAAACGCATTCTATTTTGCAACGTGTTCGTGAATTGGCTGTTCAATCAAGTAGTGATACAAATACTACAGATGATAGAGCTGAAATTCAAAAAGAAGTGACTGACCTAATAAGTGAAGTAGATAGAATTGCTACCGACACAGAATTTAACACTCAGAAGTTATTAGACGGTACAGGTGGAAATGCTGGGAAGTTCACTTTTCAGATTGGGGCGAATAAAGATCAAAAAATTGATGTAACGTTTGCTAAAATGGACTCAACTAGTTTAGGAGTTAAAGATATTGATTTAAGTGTAGATGCTGCTACATCTACTGCTGCAATCGATACAATCGATACAGCAATTAAAAATGTTTCAGATGAGCGTTCTCAACTTGGTGCTAAACAAAATCGTTTAGAACACACGATTAACAACCTAAGCACATCATCTGAAAACCTAACAGCTGCGGAATCACGTATCCGTGACGTAGATTATGCTTTAGCTGCCTAAGCAGCAACAAGCACAGTCGTCCTAGCTGGTAACGGCTAGTGATTATAATTGGGTGAATTGCTGGAAACCCCTAAGAGCTTTTCTTACCACAGCGTAGTTGGAAACAACAGGCGCAACGGTTTAAAAAAAGAAAAGATTGGGCAATCAGCAGCTAAGCTCCTGTGAGGAAACTCTGGAGAAAGTTCAACGACTAAGATAGACCGTCTAAGGCAGCCTGCTATGACGATGAAATCTGTAGGATAAAAATCTGCTGTTCCGCTTATTTATATCCGAAGTGCCCAACCCCTACTTTTTTTGAGAGGGTGAAGATATAGTCTAGTCATTTGTAAAAGCAAATGTTCGCGCGATGGCGAAAGAAATGATGGAACAAACAAAGAATTCAATTTTATCTCAGGCTTCTCAAGCTATGTTAAGTCAAGCTAACCAGCAGCCGCAAAACGTACTTCAATTGTTACGTTAATTGGTATTTTAAAAGAGTCTCCGTTACGGAGACTCTTTTTTGTCATGTGATTTCATTTATTTGTTTCTAACATATCGACGCTATTAATTGCTTTAATAACCTTACCTCAACAAAAGCTTTCCTTCTCAGCAAACTTCCAAAACCTTTTCTGATAGTTTACAACGTTATCTACTGCTTGGAATAGAGCAGTCGGTGTTGTTCTGTGCGGCAAAACGTGCGGATCTTTCCAGTTCACATCTACACCGGTAAGTCCTTCAATAACTCCCATGGTGGCGATAGGAAGATATGCTAGGTTATATCCTCCTTCTTGTGCTACAATCAGCCTTCCTTCGCAATATGTTTCTGCTAATTCTCGCACTTTGTTTGCCATATATTTAAATCCTTCTCTTGTCACCATTAAGCGAGAAATAGGATCTAGTGCATTTGCATCTTGCCCCGCTGATATTATGATAAGCTCCGGCTCAAATTGGCTAATAACTGGTGCAATGATGGATTCGAATACATATCGATAGCCTTCATCTCCGGTCAGGGAAGGTACGGGTATATTTACATTATACCCTTCCCCTTTTCCTTGTCCGGCTTCATGTACCTGACCGGATTCTAATGGAAAATAATCTTCTTCATGAATCGAAATAACGAGTACGTCGTCACGTTCATAAAAGATGTCTTGCGTTCCGTTTCCGTGATGAACATCCCAATCCAAGATGGCGACTCTTTTTAACCCGTAATGTTCAATTGCATAGGCAGCGCCTACAGCTACATTGTTATAAAAACAAAAGCCCATTGCTTGGTCTGAAGACGCATGATGCCCTGGCGGACGTATTTGAGCATAGACTTTACTTATTGTTTCACTTTCCATCACCGTATCTACTGCTTTCATGACGGCACCTGCAGATAGCCTCGCGATCCCTTCCGTTTCAGCAGATGCATAGGCCTCAGGTCCAACCTCCCTTGTTTCCGCTTCACATGCTTTTTGAACATGCCCGATATGGTTTTTAGTATGAACCCGAAGTAAATCTTCATCTGATGCTTCATAAGGTGATTGTCTAACTAAGTGATGCACTAAACCGCTTTTTTCAATCATTTCTTTGATTACATTCATTCGATGTTTGTTTTCAAACTCGTCACAAGGCTCTACTGTTTCTCCACCTTCAAATACATACTGAATCTTGCCCGTGTCATGGCGTAAAAATCGATCATCCCAAATCCAGCTTGTTTTATGTATCATTCTGTTTGGCTCCTTTCTTTTTATACTAGAAATCAAGCTCATATATTTAAAGGTGCGCGGAATGCTTCTTTTTTTAATAATAATTCGTACGTATCTGGTCTTCTGTCACGCATAAACTGAAGCAGATTACGTGTTGAATCAATTTCTTTTAAGTCAACTTCTTGAATCAGAATCCCTTCTTCATCCGTTAAAGATTGTAGAATTTCTCCCATTGGATTGCTTACAAAGCTTCCTCCGTAAAAGGTCATCTCTTTTTCAGTTCCCACCCGGTTCACCGCAGCAACAAAGACTCCATTTGAAATCCCATGTGCTGAAATAGCTTTTTCCCATGCAGGACGAGTTGAAAGCTCAGGATGATCAGGCTCTGAGCCAATTGCAGAAGGATAAAATAGAATATCCGCTCCTTGCAGTGATAATATTCGTGCTACTTCTGGGAACCATTCATCCCAGCAAATTCCTACTCCGATTACTCCATATTGCGTTTCATATACAGGATATCCCGTATTTCCTGGAACAAAATAATATTTTTCGTGATAGTTCGGCCCGTCAGGAATGTGGTTCTTTCTTGTAATTCCTAGGCAAGTTCCGTCTGCGTCGAATACGGCTGCACTATTAAAATAAACGCCTCTAGCCGCTTTTTCATAAAAAGGAACAATTAATACAACTTTCAGCTCTTCTGCAAGTTCTGCCATTTCTTTTAATACGGAGCTCTCTGCTGGTATAGCCAGTTCATATCCTGCCGGTGAAACACTTTGAGGGAAATACTGAGCATTAAATAGTTCTTGTAGGCAAATAATTTGAGCTCCATTCGCTGCGGCGTCTTTAATTTTTGTGAACGTATAGTTAATATTAGCTTCAACGCTTTCTTCACACTCAACTTGAATAAGACCAACTTTTACTGTTTCTTTCATTTTAATCTCTCCTTTTATGTTAGAAATTTCAGATAATTAATAATGTACTTTATCAAGATATATGTTCGGTTTTGAGCTGGTTTGGCTCTGTTTTTTCATCAAAGGCAAATTGCGGCGGTGCTTTTGTAAAAAACGACGTCTTGTGTACTAGATAAATAAAGCCTATAACAACCCAAATGCTCCCTAACGAAATAGATTTTATATCTAAGCTTGTCCATAGCCAAACTGTAAAGACCGCTCCAATAATGGGGCTGATTAAATAACGGCATGTGCCTTTAAAATCTCTTTGTTTTCCACGGATATAATAGTGAAAGATAACAGAGATATTTACAAATGTGAATGCAATCAACGCGCCAAAATTGATAAAGGAAGCAGCTGTAACGACGTCCATTGCGAGTGCACTTAATGAGAGTACCCCAATAAAAATAACGTTTCGTGATGGTGTTTTATATTTGGGATGTATATAGGCAAATAATCTTTTAGGCAGCATTGATTCTCTGCCCATTGCATAAAGCAGCCGTGAAGCACTGGCGTGTGAAGAAATTCCTGATGCAATCGTTGAAGTGATAATTCCGGCAAGAAAGACGGATGAAAAGAGCGTTCCTCCAATATAAGCTGCTATTTCAAACGAAGCTGAATCTACAACTTTAAATGAATGATAGTTTGGATAAACAAGCTGGGTAATGTACGAAACGAGTATAAAAAGTATTCCTCCTATAAATGCTACAAGAAAAATAGCCTTTGGTACATTTTTCTTTGGATCAACTGTTTCTTCAGAAAGCGTAGTCACAGCATCAAATCCAAGGAAAGATAAGCAAAGAATTGAAGCTCCTGAAAGAACAAAAGAAAAAGAATCCTTTGAGTCAAAGAGCTGTAAAGAAGAAAAGAACAAAAGATCACTTTCTCCTTCTATCATTTTCTTAATCGATAAGATAACAAATAGAGCCGTTACAAAAAATTGAAAAAGAACAAGTATTCCATTCACTTTTGCTGTCATTTGAATACCAAACACGTTTATACAAGTAATAATAACAATAAAAAGTAAAATCCAAAGAGACGATGGAATAGACGGAAACGCAGCTGATAAAAAAGTTCCCGCTAACAAAAAATTAATCATTGGTAAAAAAAGATAATCTAAAAGCACAGACCAGCCGACAAGAAATCCTATGTGAGGACTTATAGATTTTTGCGTATACGTATAGGCCGAGCCTGATAAAGGATATTCTTTAGCCATATGCCCGTAGCTATATGCGGTAAATAGCATCGCTGCAAGGGCAAGGACATATGCCATAGAAACCATGCCATGCGTAGTTTGAGCTACAACTCCATATGTAGTAAAAACCGTCATTGGAGCCATATATGCAAGACCTAAAATGACGAGTGATCGAAGCGTTAGCGTACGAACAAATGTAGCACTTGGCTTACCTTCCATCTTGTTTCCTCCATTCAACTAATATAATTCTCATACACACCCCCTTCTATTTTGATGCGCATAAATGAATGACTATCATTCATTTATGATTAATGTGATGGAAATTTATAAACAGCAAGAAGAATAATGAATGACTATCATTCATTATTCTTCTATTATAATCGATAACGTTTTCTTTGTCTTTGGTTTTGTCAGAATTTTTAACATATTTAAAACAATTTACCTATAGTACTTCCATAAGATCCTGCTATAACTTACTTCATTTTCTTCTTCAGCTAGCTTAACAATCATTTCTGAACCTCCCTCTCTTGACCCCTCCCAGTTTACATGCCTTATCAGTAATCTACTCCGTATAGCAAGCCATTTATCCTTACTTAATGAACAGTTGGATTTCTCTGACGTATTTAATAATCTATTAGTCTCTTTATATGGTTTATCAAATTTAAACGCTTCGAAAACATATTCAAGCTTAAAAGAGTGATGTCTCGACGAGACATCACTCTTTTTATAAAAATCGCATTTTTAAATATTCTGCGATTTTTTGAGGAGCAGCTGGCTGACTAACAATATAGCCTTGAATAAAGGAACATTCATGCTTTTGTAAAAAGACGAGCTGCTCTTTTGTTTCAACGCCTTCTGCAATCACTTTCATGTTAAGAGCATGAGCTAAATATAAAATGCTTTTTGTAATCGCCTGCTGCTTTCCTTTATCGGTCACGTGTTGAATAAATGTTTTATCGATTTTGAGCGTGTTAAATTCGAAGTCTTTTAAATGTGATAACGAAGAAAAACCGGTGCCAAAATCATCTAATGCAAACGTTACGCCAATTTTCTTTAATTCATCCATGACTTTTTTTACGTGTTCTTCATACTGAATAATGGAGCTTTCCGTCACTTCAAATTCAATGAATGAAGGATCGATGTTGTAATGAGCTAACGTTTGTTGAACGTGCTCTACAAATCCGCGTTTCAGCAAATGTTTAGACGAGACGTTAATCGAAACGGGCACGATTTGTAATCCTTGATTCTTCCACTGCTGCAGCTGCTTGCACACATGCTGGATTACCCAGTCGCCGAGTTCAATAATTAAATGAGTTTCTTCTGCTAATGGAATAAAGTCTTCCGGTGATACGCGTCCCCATTCCGGATGATTCCAGCGAATTAACGCTTCGATACTATCAATCTCTCTGCTGTTTGTATGAACCTTTGGCTGATATTCAATAAAAAACTCATCTTGAAGAAGTGCGTTGCGCAGTCCTTTTTCCAGATGGTAGCTTTTATACGTCTCGCTGTCCATTAACGGAGAGTACAGCTGCCAGTCGCTTCGTCCGACTTCTTTTGCACGCCGCATAGCAAGGTTAGCATTCGTTAGTAGCATCTTCGCATCTTCACCGTCATGCGGATAGATGCTGATTCCTATACTGGCTGTAACGTACAGAGAAAAGTCGTCAATGGTAATTTCTTTTTCGATTTCTTGTAAAAGAGCAGCAGCTAGCTTTTGACATTCATTGATATGTGCAAGAGATAAAAAACAAATCGCAAGCTCGTCTTCTCCTGCTCTAGCTAGCATCACATCTGGCGTAACGCACTTTTTTAACCGATTGGCGATACGCTGCAGCAGGCGATCGCCTACGTCATGGCCTAGTGTGTCATTAATATGTTTGAAGCGATTCAGTCCTAGATAAAAAACCGCTAATAAATCTCTTTCTTTTTTCATTTGTCGAATGAAATTTTTTAATTCTCTTTCAAACTTTCTTCGATTCGGTAAGTTTGTCACATGATCATGAGTTGCAAGATATTCAACATGATCCATGTACTTTTTTTCTGCGGTAATATCTTCAACAATGCCGTCTATGCGCATCAGCTTGCCGTTTTCGTCAAGCGTGGGAATGCATCGATCTTTTACCCATTTCATCTCACCTGTTTTTGTGTAGATTCGATACTGCTGACGAATCATTTTTCCTTTTTGTAATTGATGCTGCCCTTTTGCCACAGCTGGTTTATCTTCTGGATAAATACAGCTTTCCCACAGATCTCTATTTCCTAAAAATTTAGCCGCATCTTCTCCGTAAATGTTGCTAACACCACTAGAGCAGACAATCATTTCATTGCTCTGCACATCCACGGACCATATTCCAGCATCCAAATTGTTGTAAATCGTTTGAAACTGCTGTTCTTTTTGCTTTAATTCATTCGTAATTACTTTTGATTCGGTAATATCGTGCACAACGCCAATCAGCTGTACGATGTTCCCTTGCTCATCTACTAGTGCATCCGCTTGCTCAAACACCGTACGTTCTTCACCGCTCGGCCGCAGCAGTGTATATTCAATCGTGTAGCTTCCTCCCGTCGAAAGTGCCTCCATAACGGCTTTTTCTAATCTTTTTTGGCCACAGCGATTGACGAATTGAAGAACGTTCTTTAAAGAAGGAGTAAAGTGCTGATTAGGATTTAATCCGTAAATATTATACAGCTGAGGCGACCAATAGCTTTTATTTTCCCGCACATCGTAATACCAGCTTCCTACATTCGCAAGCTTTTGCTCCATTTTTAAATGCGTTTCTAATTTAGAAATGTGATTAGAGCGCTCTTGTTCTTTTGAATCATCTCGGCACACGGCGTAGACTCCTGCTACTTGCTCACTTACGATAATAGGAATGAGAGTAATATCCAAATGAAGTTCTTTTTTTGTGTTGTGATTAATCGTCGTCGAAAACTGAACTTTTTCCCCTTGTAAAGCACGTTGAAAGAAATCTTGTGCCTGCTGTTGTTTCGACGTATGTATAAGAGCTGTCAGCTGCTGGCTTTTTTCTTTGTGTTCATTTCCCGTTAGCTTGAAGGCTGCTTCGTTGCTAAACATGATATCGCCTTCACAGTTGATAAAAAAAATACCTTCACTGTATTCTTTTAAAAGCTGCGTATTCAAACGATCAAGACGTTTCATGATCATAATCGACTGCTCCTTCTCCGTGTTTTTATCCGGCAAGATCTCATGGCGCCTCCTTTTATCTATTTCTTTTATATTATTATAAGCTATATTTGACATATATTTTACCTTACTTTCCCCAATTGAGGAACATCTCAGGTAAAGATAGCTGAAAACGTTTTTAAAGTCTTTTTAGTTTGGTAAAATAAAACATATAAAGGAGGGATAGCGTGACTCAAAGTCCTAAAAAATATGACTTATTTTCTAGAGGTTCCTTTCAAACCGCTGCTTTTCTACTTCTTTTCTCGCCTCTTTTTACTCGTTTGTTTCAGCAGAACGTCTGGGCGTATATAACGGTCGCTTCTATCATTATTCTTTTTAATTTCATTACCGAGTGTATTCTAGTAAAAAGAATCAGCGCTGTGCCTAAAAACTACATTGCTTTTTTCCAAACGATTTGTCTGCCTGTGAATATACTTCTGCTATGTTTTTTCTACTACGTTACGTAAAAAAAGCATCTATCGATTTGATAGATGCTTTTGATCTCATGACTTTTTCAAAAGGCTCGATACATACTTGGCTACAATCGCTCCTTGACCGGCTGAAGAGCTGATACTAGAAAACAAAGGAGTCGTGCACGCGTCTCCAATTGCATAGATAGATGGGTCGCTGCTTTGATGCACTTCATTGATGACGATGAGCCCGCTTTGTGTAGTGGTGACTTTTTCTTTAATAAGTTCAACATTGGGTGCTATGCCTAGCCTAATCAGCACTGCGTCTACCGATAGGTTCTTACATTCACTGTTTTTACTTTTTAAATCGATCGATGTGACGTGATGCTTTCCGTGGATAGCCGTCACTTCGGTATCTGTCATTACCTTAACACCGGGGTCGGAAAGAACTTTTTCAACGTATTGCTCTCTTGCTTTGAAATGCGTAGAACGATGAATCAAATATACTTGTTTTGCTTGTGATGCTAAAAGATGTGCTCCTTCAAAAGCCCGGTCTCCTCCGCCAATGAGAGCAACCCTTTTGCCTTTTAACCGTTCTCCGTCTGCTGAAGCTGAATATACTTCTCCTCGGTCAATCATTTGCTGCTCACCAGGCACTCCGAGCTTTCGCTGACTAGAGCCCGTTGCTAAAATAAGATACGTATAGCTAATTTCCTTTTCTGTTTCTTGCTGCTTTACTTTTACTGTTTTAGAACGTTCATCAATGGAAATTACTTTTGTATTCACTTCATATAGGCAGCCCATATCGATAAAATGCTGAACCATTTTACGCTGCATCTCAATTCCATTTTCCGCTTGTATTCCGGGATAATCAATAATCTCATTATAAATAGTAAACAGCTGTCCGCCTAACTGTGCCTGCTCTTCAAGAAGCAAGCAATCAACGCCTAGCCTTTTACACCACACGGCAGCAGAGATACCAGCGGGTCCTCCGCCAATAATCAGTACGTCAACATGTTGCATACAGCTCACCTCGCTTCTGCTTCTCAGCTTATATGGCTTTTTGTTTCTTTACATTTGTCGCTGTAAAAGAGATAAAAATTCTCCACGAACCTCTGGTTTTTCCATAAATGTTCCTCGAACGGATGAAGTGGCTGTAGAAGCTGAAGATTTTTTAATTCCTCTTCCGCACATGCACATATGCTTTGCTTCAATAATCACCATAACTCCTTTCGGTTCTAACACTTCTTCGATTGCATCTGCGATTTCATTTGTTAGACGTTCTTGAACTTGAAATCTCTTTGCATACCCTTCTACCGTACGAGCGATTTTAGATAAACCTGTAATTTTTTTATCCGGTATATACCCAACGTGGGCAACGCCAAAGAAAGGCGCAAAGTGATGTTCACACATTGAGTGAAATTCAATGTCTCGTATTAACACCAATTCATTGTGATTCACATCAAATGTTTTTTCCAAATGAGCTTTCGGATCTTCTCGGTAGCCTTCCGTGTATTCTAAAAACGCCTTTAGCACGCGGTACGGCGTCTCTTCAAGGCCGTCTCTTTCCGGATTGTCTCCGCATAAATCAATCAGCTCTTTCACCGCATTCATAAATGTGTCAGCTTGACCTATTTTTTTATCTATTTCAGTTGAATTCGTGCCTAGTGTTTCTAAAAATTTTTGAGCAATTAAATTTTGTGTACTTAGTGCCATCTTTTTATGTCCTCTTCCCTTTTCTTAGTAAGTTTATTTTTAAATGATGGTTTTGCTTCAGCTATTTAAAAACGCTTCTTCAAAATCTTCTGCAGCAAGAGGCTTGCTAAACAAGTATCCCTGCATGTGATCACAGCCATTTTTCATTAAAAACGCTTTTTGATATTCTTCTTCTACACCTTCTGCGATTACCTCCAGCTTTAAGCTTTGAGATAAGCTGATAATCGCCTGGGCAATTTCACTGTTGCTGTAATCTTCTTGAATATCTTGGATAAAAGACCGGTCGATTTTCAAACAATCGATTGGTAATTTTTTTAAATAACTCAACGAAGAATATCCGGTTCCAAAATCATCGATAGAAATTGATATACCATATTTCTTTAACAGATGTAAAGCTTTAATCGTTTCTTCCGCGTTCATAAGCAGTGTACTTTCTGTAATTTCCATTTCAAACCAAGCGGGATCAAATCTATGCAGCGAAAGAAAGTGTTTAATTTCATTAACCAAAACAACCGGATCTTGAAATTGCCGCGGGGAAAAATTGACCGCCAGTGTCATTTTTTCGTCTGAGACCTTATTCCATTCGCTGACTTGAGAACAAGCTTTCTTCATCACAACTTCCCATAAGTATTGAATCAAACCAGCTTCTTCTGCTATAGGGATAAACGCTTCTGGAGAAACAAATCCAAGCTCTGCGTCATTCCAGCGAACTAATGCTTCTACGCCGGTGATTACATTGCGCTTTGCTTCTATTTTCGGCTGATAGTAAACGTCAATGTCGCCTTTTTGAATTGCTTTTCGCAAGCGCGTTTCGATGTGAACTTTTTCAGCTTGTTTTTTATTTAACGAGTCATGATAGATACTTACTTTACTGCCGCCTTGTCTTTTTGAAGCATACATGGCAACATCTGCATACGTAATAAGCGTATCTAAATTCGTAGAATGCTCGGGATAAAAGCTTAATCCGCTGCTTATACTGACGAACACTTCATCGTTGTCAATGTAGCAGGGCTGTTGAACATACGCCATGATCTTCTCGGTGATACCTTTAACTTCTTCCGGTGTAAAATCACTGAATAAAATGACAAACTCGTCTCCTCCTTGCCTTGTAAGAAAGCTGTTAGCAGAAGGAAGACATTCTTTAATTCGGTTAGCTATCAGCTGTATAAGCTGATCTCCTTTTGAATGCCCTAGCGTATCATTAATATCTTTAAACCGGTCTATATCCATAAATAACACGGCTACGTGACGAATGGACTTTTCCTTCGACTCAATTAAGCGCCTGTTTAATTGTTCTTTAAAATATCTTCTGTTCGGCAATCCTGTCAAAAAATCGTGGTACGCATGATACTCACTTTCTTCCTGACTTTTCTTTAAATCATCTACATATGTTTTTAAAAAGTGAGAAAGGTGGTTGATGTTTGCTACAAGTCCTCCCAGCTCATCTTTTCTTCTTGTATTCAGCACCTTGCCGAAATTACCTTTAGCGATTTGGTTCACGTGCTCCATAATATGTTTAATCGGCCGCGTAATGGATGTAGAGAAGATAAAGCTTATAATAAGGACAATAAAGATAAACGGAAGAGACAATAATAAATGTTTAATTAATTCTTGCTGCAGTTCTTTTTCAATAAGTCCGTAGTCATACACTACGCCTATTACATAAGCTGGAGTATTTTTTTCTTTAATCGGTACCAATGTCTTTAATACTTTTTTATGGTTAATTTCAGCAAGATAGCTTTGTGATTTTCCCGTTTTTAAGACCTCTTGTATGGATTTTTTATCCCGTTCGGTATTTCGGTACGTGTATGTTCCGTACCAAATCGGCTGATCTTTTATTTTAATATATTTATTGCCGTTTAAGTATACGTTTTGATTTCTTTTCCCAAAATTTTTGGGGTTAAAAACGGTTAGTTCAAGAACGCCTTCCAGATTTTCTGTGAAGCGGTTCATCACGTTCGTAGGACCGAACCTTTTTTCAAAATCCAGTACGTGCCGATCACGGAAATAAGGATCAATAATATAATTAGTAGACCCGTCGTAATAATAGCCCCACTTGTCAATGTGATTAGGGTTGCTGGAGGCTACTTCAATCGGACCGCTCCAAAAGTGAGGTAGAGTCACTCCTTTTTTGGTAGTAATCGTCTGCTGAGAAAGCAGCTGCCGAAAAGATGTATACCAATAGCCCCACTCTTTTGTAGACATATTGATTTCCTTAGGATCAGAAGATTTTACGCCTATAATATCATCTCCCGCAGGAGCTAATAATGTAATGTGAGATATCATCAGTTTTTTAGCCAGTCGCTTTAACTGGTCATTGCTGACGTCATGGTAATCAGCAGGCAAAGAATCCTGAATCGCAACCGAAGCCGTTCTTAATTCTTGTGCCATTCGATTTTCCATATAGGAAGCACTATTTTTTGAGTTTTCGACTTCGTACGCAATTTCCTCTGTTACCAGCGTGATTTCTTTTTTGTTAAATTCTATTAATCTATTTTTTGATCGAATGTAGTGCAAGGTATTATTCGCTAGTAGAATACACAATACCAGCAAAGTAAAGAATACGGATAACTTTTTCTTTATCGACACTAGTTGGCTGCCTCCTGTTTAAAGAACGGATCCGACAGTTTTAACACCTGCCTATATGCTCTAGCTTTACATCGGATACTATTCTTCAATTTCCACAAAAAAAGAATGAACTCATACAAAAAACCAACCGCTTTGGTTGGCTCTATTCTTAACTAATTATAAAACATATTAAATACATACTTTTATTTACATGGGTAGAACAAATTTGTATTACTATAATATTTTAACTTCTTTTTTCAAAATATCAAAGGGGGAAAATTTAACTTTCTTTATTCCTGCCCCTATTTCTTAAACTTCTTCAAAATTCGATGATACCAATAGATTCCCACGCCCGTTAATAAAATAATCGTTCCCCACTGATGAGGTAAAAACTTCAGCAGCCATATGGACATTATAATAGTAGCTACCGTTAAGTTACTCAGCCACAGTTCTCGGCTTAGCTTTTTCTTATTCACGATCACAGCCACATAACCAATAGGCGGTGCAAAAAAGCACAGCAGCAGCAGAAATTTTTCTGAACGGTGCCAAGGCTGTTTATTCATTTTTTCTCACTTTTTCTATTTAAAATAAACTGATAGCCAAACGTCACAACGATCCCTGTCCAAAACATAGAAGATGACGACACTAACTCGGCACCTTTATAGGTATACATTATTATGTTCACAAACAGCAGCAATAAAAGTATATAAAAACCTGCCGACACAGCTTTATTCCAATTTTGATGCTCCCGTTTAGAAGCATCCTTAAAAAACTTCATCAAAAAACTTCATCGAAACTCTCCTTTTACATCTTATCCATCACTTGTCCATTTAGGGGTTCTATCTTTATGTTAGCATATTGGGTAGTTTTGGAAAACAGATAGAGGAAATTGTTAGAGTACAGAGTTGAGAAAAATTCTTTTGGTAGTTCCTATTCATAACAGTAAAACGAAAAAACAATGTTTCTCTAGACGTATACCCTAGCCGTTATTTTCTTTTTCCAAATTGACCTATGGAATAATTTAACACACCCTTGTCCACACTATACTTATCTGTTTTTTCATAGATACGTAACATTTTTATAGATAGGAGGAAAGCCTATTGAACGCAGAAAGCAAGCGTTTGACTTCAACTGAAATAACGAGTCTATGCGCGCAGTACCATCAGGATACGCTGGCGGTTTGTGTCGCGAAACACGTTCTTGCAACGGTGACGGATGCCGAGATTCGGTCGCTGTTTGGCTTTTCGCTGGAGTTATCGAAAAAGCATATTGAGCTGCTGACTGCCATTTTTCGGGCCGAACATTTTCCGCTGCCGAACGGATTTACAGATGAAGATGTGGACTTGCACGCACCTCCGCTTTTTACAGACTCGTTTTGGCTGAAATATCTTCACGACATGACGATTCATGGCTTGTCAGGGTACGGCATTTCGTTTAGCGTGTCGATTCGCCGGGATATTCGAGATTATTATCATCAATGTAATTTAGATGCGATGGAAATCTACAATCGGTCGCTCGATTTGCTTTTAGCAAAAAACCTTTATGTGCCGGCTCCTTATTTTTTAAATCCGAAAAAACAAGAGTCGATCACAGATTTGTCTTACGCTCTTGATTTTGTCGGAAAGCAGCGTCTTTTAAACGCAAATGAAGCCGGAAATATTTATTTTAATTTACGTAAAAGCATGGTAACCAAAGCTCTTTTAATTGCGTTTAAACAAGTAAGTAAACGAAAAGACGTGCGGAAAGTCATGGAGACGGGGCTTGATGTAGCCCACAAGCATATTGAACTTTATTCTTCCATTATGCACGAAGAAAACCTTCATACTCCTCCGCTTTTGGATAATGAAATCACAACATCTACACACGCGCCTTTTTCAGAAAAGCTGATGACGTTTCACGCAGGAGCAATGTTCAAGGTAGCCATTACATACTATGCAACTGCGATGACCACCAGCATGAGGCTTGATATTGTCGGTCACTGTGAAGCATGTATTTTACGAGACTTAAAAGTAGCGGGGCGCTGCAGCGAAGTGATGATTAAAAACGGGTGGATTGAAAAGCCGCCTGAAGCAAGCGACCGCAAAGAAGTGTAAGTTTTTCATCGTAAGTCTTGACCTGAAACGCGTTTCATACTTTATGCTTTAGTTATTCCCATCAGCCGGCGTGACACGAACGGTGGCGTTACGGCCGATATGTTATCCATAAAAAAATCCGGTGGATTCACCGGATTTTTTGGTATGCTTACATATTCATTTCTTTTTTATACGCCAGGTACGAATACAGATAAGGAATCGCCACGCACAGAACGATACTCCCCCACATGATAACTGACTTGTATCCATCAGGTAAAAAAGCGCTAATAAGAATTAGCAGTCCGCCGATAAAAAAGAGCTTTCCAGATAAACGATGCGTCTTTTTCCATACGGTTTCATTGCTTAGCGTCCATGGTGTACGAATCCCCATAAAATAGTTCGAGCGCACGCGCTGCAAGTAGTTTCCAATAATGATAAAAACGAGTCCAGCCATAATTGGAGCAATGTACGACATCGGCACGTTATAGCCAAGCCCCTGTAAAATAGTGCTCATATTTACAAAAAAGAATAATAGCAGTACGGCGTTTAACAGGATGTTATACGTTTTTGAAAAGTACTTATAATTTTCTTTACGCGGGTCAATTCGCGGAACAAATGCAATGATAAAATAAATCAGTGCCATGATTCCTACTGTTAAGATCATTGCATTTATCTTCGTTGCAAATCCGTCTGCTTCTCCATTTGCCCCCCAGTGGATGGGCATCGTAGCTGGAAGGTGCGGCAGTGCAATCAGCCATGCAACCAGTGTTAAAAGGGTAATGCCTAAAGGAAATAAATGCTTTTTCATTTAACTCTCTCCTTTCTGAAAGCTGAAAAACCAGCCGATTAAATCTTGAAAAACGGTTGTATTTAGCGAATAAATCACAAACTGCCCTCTTTTTTCATCTTGAACGAGGTCCGCTTGCTTCAAGATTTTTAAATGATTTGAGATGCTTGGTTTGGTCATGTTAAAATACTCGGAAATTTCTCCTGCGGTTAAATCCCGTTCTTTTAACAGCTCTAAAATCTTCCTGCGAGTGGGATCCGCCAGGGCTTTAAACGTTTCATTCAATTGAAGTTCATCTCCATCATATTTAAGTATTTAGATAATTATCTAAATATTAAACTATAGAATATACTATGTCAATATTTTGAAAAGAGAACATCTGCATTTGACTCATTTTTTTGTTTTTTCAAAGCAGTCCATACATACAAATTGAGCCTCTTGATGTAAAAAAGCTTTAATTTCAGTCATGCCTCTTTTACTTGGATACTTCATTCGCATCCATACTTCTTCATTCGGCTGAATTTCTTTTTGACAAACGGAACATCGCTCTTTTATTCCAAACATATTATCCCCTCCATTTCCTTATCTAATTATACGTTTCACTAGTAAAAAGGTTTCATAAAAAGAGGATGGGACATAACCAAATCAACCCTAGCTAGAAGCAACTACAGATCTGAAACCTACGTTCACTCTACCAATAAAAAAATCCGAACGAGTCGGATTCTTTCTCAAGAATCTCAATTCATCGTTCGGATCTTCCTTCACCTAACATACTTATGTCCTAACCTCTTTTAAACATTATAGCGGCGTTACGTCTTCCTGCTGTTTTTGCTGTATTCTTTGCTTTTTCGATTTTCTGAAATGAAGCAGTTCATATACAACGGGAATGACTACAAGTGTAAGCAGAGTCGCAACGGCCAATCCTCCGATTACAACGACTGCTAGACTTTGAGAAACAAGGCTTCCGCTTTCGCTTTGTTTGAATAACAGCGGCAGCATCGCACAAATCGTAGCGGCAGACGTCATGACAATTGGACGCATACGCGTAGCGGCTGCTTCGACAATCGCATCGCGCATAATCATTTTCTTTTCATTTTGCTTCACGCGGTCTAGAAGTACAATTGCATTGGTCACAACGATACCAATCAGCATTAGTGCTCCAAGTAGAGCCGTTACGTCTACTGGAATGCGGCTAACTAATAACCCTAAAACGGCACCGATTGCAGCAAGCGGAAGTGAAAATAAAATCGCAAACGGCGTGCGGATCGTTTTAAACGTAATCACCATAATTAAGAACACAATACCAATCGACACGAGCATTGTAATGAACAAGTCAGAGAAATCCTCTCCTTGCTGAGTGCTTGCTCCGCCGATTACAACGTCAACATCTTTTGAAATGGACAGTCCTTTATTCTTACCGTCTCCAAAAATTGTTGTTTGAATGTCTTTATTAATCTCTGAAAGCTTTTCTGGATTGACATCCGCTGTTACTTGAATATACGGGTCTCCATTTTTATGAAACTGATTTGTTGGCTTTTCAGCTTGCGTTAGTGAAGCCACTTTTGAAACAGGTGACGGTCCTGTCTCTGTCATAATAGAAATATCTTTTAACTCTTTTGGTGATGTTGGATTTAAGACAGATTCAAGAAGTACGTTTGCTTGCTTGCCTTCTAAATCTATCGCCCCAATCGGCGTTTTATTCAGCATAACGCCAAGCTGCTGCGCTACTTGCTGCGTATTCGCTTTTGTTGGATCTACGTCTAAAGAGTAAATGGTTTTCTTTTCATCTTGGTTGGTAGAAACTTTGTCTACTCCTTTTATATCGCTAATTTCTTTCTTAATGCTGCTTGCTGTTTTTTCTAATTTGTTCATGTCGTTTCCAATCACATCAACGGTAATGGAAGTAGTGGAAGCTCCCATTAGTGAAGCAGCACTGACGCTAAGGTCCCCTCCGTCATAGAGTTTCTTTTGATTTTCAATTCGTTTCATAAGCGAATCAATGTTTCCACTGTCTTTTACTATAATCGTATACGTAGCTTCAGTAGGCGAACCAACGTCTCCCCACTTTGCTCCTTCGTCTGTATTACCAAGCTGCATATATACATCTTTCACTTCTTTTTGAGCTAAAATATAGCGTTCAAGCTGCAGTGATTTTTCTTCTACGGTTTTAATTGGCGTATTATTTGGATAGCTTAACGTCGTGCCTACAAAGTCAGATGAAGAGTTATCCACCGCTCCTTTAGGCATCATCGTGTAGGCACCAATAGATCCGACAAATAAAAGCAGCGAAAGCAGCAGCACAACCCATTTATGATTAAGCGACCACGTAATAACCTTTGTAAAACGAACCGGCTGTTTGTGCTTGCGAAGTTTTTCATTTTTTAATAATCCGGCGCTCATTAACGGTACAACGGTAAGCGCCACAATTAATGAAGACAGCAGCGAATACGTCAGCGTTAGAGCAAACGGAAGCATAAAGTCTTGAAGACCTCCATTTACAAGGCCGATTGGTAAAAAGACGGCCACTGTCGTTAGCGTAGAAGCGGTAATAGCAGAGCCTACTTCTTTTGTCGCATCAATAATCAAGCCAAGCGAAAATTCTTCTTTTTGCATTTTTCGAAAGATGTTTTCAATAACAACGATGCTATCATCTACCAATCTCCCAATCGCTACAGCTACTCCTCCAAGCGTTAAAATATTAAGCGTGACGCCTGATTTGGATAATAAAAAAAGCGTAAAGCAAAGCGATAGCGGAATGGATACAATTGTGATAAACGTAGAGCGAACGCTGCGTAAAAACAGCATGATTACAACGGTCGCAAAAAATGCGCCTAGCAACACTTCTTTCATCATGGAATGAACAGAGTTTTGTACGCTGTCCCCTGTTGCAAAAAATACAGAAGCATTTACAGTGTTATAGTCTTTGTTAATTTGCTGAGACAGTTTTTTTACTTCTTTTGTAATGCTAACGGCGTTTGAGTGACTGTCTTTTGTAACAATAAGTAAAAGTGCATCTTTTCCGTTAATATGCGTCACGACGCCTTCAGGCTTTTTCACCTCTACTTTTGCAAGGTCCCCTAGCGTTACATTGGGTGCAACCGGCAGCTTTTTCACTTTATCCAAGCTGTCAATTTTACCAGTTACGTTGATGTTGCTCGACTTGTTATTAATGACTTTTTCTCCAACTGCAAGCGACGTGTTTTTTCCTTCTAACACGCTGATGACTTTATCAATAGTCACGTTCTTTTGTGACAATTTTTTATTATCAACTTTAATAGACACGTAGGAATCCGCTGTTCCATACGTTTGAACACTCGCAATGCCTTTAACGTCTTTATATTTAGGGATCAGTTTTTTCTCTGCAAGATCCAGATTGTCTCTTGTTAATCCTTCTTTAAATGTGAGTGAAATATCTGCGATGGGAATCATTGAGGTATTTAATTGAATAACATTAGGCTTTGATACGCTGGCTGGAAGCTGCACCGAAGACAGCGCTTCTTGGACGTTTGTTTTTGCTTCTTTCATATCCGTTTTGGATTCAAATGAAATATCGATTTTGGAATAGCCGTCTCCTGTTGTGGAATACACGTTGCTTTTTCCTTTAATACCGGCTACCGCTTCTTCGATCGGTGACGTAACTTGTTTTTCCATGGAATCTGCATCCGTTCCTTGCCCCATAACTACTACTGACACTTGAGGCTGATCAGCGGTCGGCAGGAATTCCATCGGAAGTGTAAAATAACTAATGACGCCTAAAGCTAAAATTAAAATAGACATAATGGTGATAGCCGCTTTGTTTTTAAACGACCATTTGGTGATCCAAGACATGAAATTTCCCCTTTCACTTTTTCGTACGAACTCAGTCAAACATTTCTAAAATATGCTAAATAACTACTAAATTATACCTAATGTTCCTTACCATTTAAAGACTTATTTTTGTGAAAAGTCCCATTGTTTGAACAAAATCGTTTATGTATATGCTTTTGGTTATATAATCAGTCTCTTTACAGCACAAAAAAAAGACGCCGATACCCGGCGTCCCACATGTAGTAAGTGAAAGAAGAAGAAGAATATGCCTACGATTTTTCAGGCAATTCTATGACCTTATTTGGTTTCTTCCCGTTTTTTTATGAAATAAACATATTTAGCATAAATTCCCTCAACTAGCAGCTCGATTGTGCTTTGCTTCTGTATCGTTTTGAATTTTTAACGACGTTAATAAAGCCACGATGCTTCCTGCAAAGCCAAATAAAAACAAGTGATGAATGCCTGCCATAAAGCTTCCGCCTGAAGTCAGCAAAGCACCCATAATGGTAACGCCGATTGCTGTTCCCATGTTTCTGCAAAACATAAAAAACGACGTAGAAATACCTCTTTCATGTCCTCCTACTAATTGCTGCACACCAATGACTCCAACCGTAGAAAGCAGACCAAACGATAGTCCTTGCACAATCATGACGCAAAACACATAAAAGAAACCATGACTTTCATTTAGCATCAGCAGCAGCGTTCCTGATCCAACCAGCAGCACATTTCCGATTAACAAAAGCTTTCTGTAGCCGTGTTTTAAAATCCATTTACCCGCAGGCACGGACACAGACATCCATCCGACCGCTGTTCCTAACAGCGCAACTCCGCTCATAAACAGTGACAGATGCGCCACTCGCTGTAAAAATAACGGAATATAGCTCGACGTACCGAATAAAGCCACCGTTCCAATAAACGCATTGATATTAATCCATGACAGCGTTTTGTTTTGGAACATAGACATCGGGACAATCGGAGAAGCATGTTTTCGTTCATGCAAATAAAAAATAACTAATAAAATAAGTCCCGCGACTGTATACACAACTTGGTTCTGTTCCACTACCGTAACGAGCAGCAGTGACGTAACGCCCGCTCCAAACAAAATGGCACCGATGTAATCGACTTTCGCTCTTTTCGGCTCATAGCTTTCTTGATATGGCATTAACGTCAGAAATGAGACAATACATACGGGTAAATTAATAAAGAAAATCCATCTCCACGTTAAATAGTCCACAAAAAAAGCGCCTAAAAGCGGAGCCAACACAGCTGATAATCCCCACATCGTTGTAAACAGCGCCTGAATTTTCCCACGTTTCTCTACGGGAAATAAGTCTCCGGCAATAATAGCGGGAAACGCCACCATAAACCCTGCTCCTATTCCTTGAACCGCACGGAAAAGAACAAGCTGAATCATCGTATTTGCCACGCCGCAAAGCATCGAACCAATTAAAAAAGCAATAATTCCAAACCCAAATACTTTTTTGCGGCCAAATAAATCCGATAATCTCCCCGCTACCGGAGATAAAATCGTGCTTGCGATCATGTACGAAGCAAACGACCACGCGTACAAATCAAATCTTCCAAGCTCTTTTGCAATAACGGGCATCGTCGTATTCATAATCGTTGAATCAAGCGAAGCCACTAGCATTGCCAGCACAATACTAACCATTACGGACGTTCTGCTTTTCATTTGACAATCTCCTTATCTGTATAATCTGAGCATTTAGTTTACTCCTGCTTGATAGATGTTGTCTAGATTTGTGCATAAAAAAGCAGATAAAAAGCTGAACTATAGCTTTTTATCTGCTTTTTTGACAAGGCCAGCTAACCCCCTGATTGTCAGCAATGTAAAACTAATACTTGCAAATGTATGAAAGATGGTCCACTTTTTCCATTTAAACAGATTGCTATTTCTCTCTAAATACCACTGGCTGATACTCATCGGAACGCTCCACATCAAGCTTTTTAGTAAGATTGCAGGAAGCTTGTCTTCATAAGATTGTCTAACCCAAACCATACTTAGCAAAGGAAAAAACAGCAGATCATATAAAATATTAGTTGAAAAAATGCGAGGATACGGCCGAACAGGATATTTGATTCGATTCGTGTTTACAGCATAAGCATCAATAAGCGTGGCTAAAATCCCTTTTGCAAAAAAGACAATCAGCATTTCTTTAAATTTCGGTTTTTTTACAACAAAAGGAAAAAGAACTGCACACAACACAGTTAGCCCTTTTAGCAGTGTTCGTTCCATTTGCAACACTCTTTTCTTTGTGAATATCCATTAGTATGTACGATTACTGGCTAAAATAATAAGCAGGAATATAAAAAGCTTCTCACCGTAAAGGAGAAGCCTTTCTTTTCTTATTTTACATCTTCGCTTACCGGCTCTTGGTCAGACAGTTCTTTGTTTCGAGCCATAACCGCAAATCCAGCCATTATAATAATGCTGCTTGAAATTCCGTATAGGATTGGCGTGGTAGAAGAAAGTCCTTCAATCAATAGACCTCCAAGTACTACTAGCGTACTGACAACAATCGCTGAAACTCCGGCTTTTGGATGAATTTCTTTCCAAAACAGCGACACAACAAACGGAACAAAAATCGCTCCTGATAAAATAGCATACGCAACGTCTAGAGCGACAAGCACGTCTTGAATCCAAAGAGCAAATACAATAGCAAGGACGCCGACAATAAGCGTATTAACGCGCGTTAAGATTAAATAATTTTTCTCTGAAATATTTTTAAGCCACACTTTTTTAATAATATCATTACTAATCAGCGTAGAAGACGCAAGCAGCGTTCCTGAAGCAGTTGACATCAGCGCCGAACAAACACCTGCTAGTACTAAGCCCAATAATCCTTGAGGCAGGATCTGAACTGCAAGCGTCGCAAAAATGCTTTGACTGCTTTCTGCATTTGGCAGCAGCAAATACGCACACATCCCAATCACACTTCCCGCAATCGCATAGGCAATGCTGTACACCCCTGCAAAAATGGAGCCGTTTCGGGCAATTTTTTCTGTTCGCGCCGTAAATACTCGCTGCCAAATATCTTGAGATACTGCCATACCAAGCGTATACAAGAGGAAATACTGAAAGATTTGACCGTATCCAATGGATGAAAAATCAAAATAAGATGATGGCAAATCTCCGGCAAGGGCTTTAAAACCTCCGGCTTCTGATACACTCATTGGAAGCATAAATCCAAAAATCGCCACCGTCATCACAACAAATTGAATAATATCAGTAACCGTTACGCTCCACATTCCCCCTAGAATCGTATAGAACAGAACAATCGAACCGCCAATTAACATCGAGGCCGTCATGTTCCATCCAAGCAGCGCATGAATGATCGTTCCCATTCCAATCACTTGAGTGACTGATACCATGAGTGTATAAATAGCGGCAACAACGGCGCTGATAATTTGCGCTTGAGCGTTATATCTTTTTCCTAGCAGTTCGCTGATAGTTGTCACTTTCAACGACGAAATCCGCTTAATAAAAATCGTGCCAAGCGTAATGATTCCAAGTCCAATCATCGTCACAAACCAAATGCCAGACAGCCCGTGCTCATAGCCAAGCTGAGCCGTTCCAATCGTCGACGCTCCGCCTAAAATAACGGCTGACAAACACCCTAAATACATGAACATCCCTAAGTTTCGTCCGGCTAAAATAAAATCTTCTGATGACTTTGCTTTTAACGAGCCAATAATACCAGCTACAACCAATACGCCAAAATAGACAAACATAACCGTCATATCCAGTCCGTTCATAACAGATTCCTCCTTCGTATAGGTCAATCTATCTTTCACTGAAGCCAAGAGCTGTCTTGATTTTACTTAAATCACGTGAAGACTTGTGATTTCCGTTAGCGCTTCATCTAAAACGCGAAGCCCCGAATCAATTTCTTCTTTTGTAATCGTTAAAGGAGGAATCATTCGAATCACTTCTCCGCTATTTCCGCAAAGGTAAAACAGCACCCCTTTTTCCAAACATTTGTCTAAAATCTCAAGAAGAAGATTTCCGTCACCTTGCTTTGTTTTCGGATTAATAATTTCAATTCCAATCATTAGTCCTACTGAACGAATGCTTCCGATAACTTCATGCTTCGCCTTTAAATGCTGAAGCTGATCCGCTGCATATTTCCCCATTGCTTTTGAATTTTCAATCAGCTTTTCTTCTTTTAATACGTCTAACGTCGCAAGCGCTGCTGAACAAGCAATGGGATTGCCTCCAAAAGTGGTTCCGTGTGTACCAATCGGCCACTTTTCCATTAGCTGTTTGGAAGCTACGGTAGCACTTAACGGAAGTCCTGATGCTATGCCTTTTGCGATTGCCATAATATCAGGCGTCACGTCAAACGTTTGAGCTGCAAACCACTCGCCGGTGCGTCCGAATCCTGTTTGCACTTCGTCAAAAATAAGCAGAATGCCGTGTCTGTCACACACTTCTCTTATTTTTTGGAGCCACGCTTTCGGAGGGATCACGTAGCCGCCTTCTCCAAGAACCGGCTCTACAATCATGCACGCTACTTCTTCCGGCGTGACTTGATGCTTAAACAAAGTGGCAAAATCTCTTTCCAGCTTTTCTACGCAGTAGATTTCCGGATCTTCTCCTTTTGGACACTGAGTCACATCTGCATAAGGCACTTGATACGTTAAGCCTGATGGCTGAAGAAATTTTCGGTATTTGCTTTTTGATGTTGTCACGCTGAGCGCTCCGAGAGAACGGCCGTGAAAACAGCCCATAAACGAAACCGTATAAGGTCTTTGCGTAACGTACTTTGCCAGCTTTAACGCTCCTTCAATTGCTTCAGTTCCGCTGTTGGCAAAGAAAAAGCAGTCCAATCCTCTTGGCAATACTGTTTTTAATTCTTCAGCAAGCTGTAAAATAGATTCATACATAATCACACCCGACGGACCGTGCATAAGATGATCAACGCTATTTTTAATCGCTTGTACAACTTTAGGGTGACGATGACCTGTATTCGCTGTTGCAATACCTGATGTAAAATCTAAATACGTTTTTCCGTCAGCTCCGTAGTAGTAGCAGCCTTCTGCTTTTACCACGGGTAAATTAGGGTGATCTTTCGCCATGCTTGGTGCTAGTAAATCCGGTAGACTGTTCATTAACTGTGTAAGTGATGCCTGCGTCATCTGACTTCCTCCTCGCAATCTATCAAGTAATGTGTTTGTACTTGTTTTACATGCAAAGAGCGTGCCAAATACGTTAAAAAACAGAATGTTTTTTTAATTTTCTAACAACTGAAGGCTGACTGATTCCCAGTGCTTCCCCTATTTCTGTTGTCGTTTTGTACTGTTTTTTTGCTTTTACTAATATCTCTTTTTCCAGCTCGTTTAATGCGTCATTAAGCTTCATTTCCCCATGTTCTTCAACGTGTTGAACCTGTTTTTTTCTATGCAGAGAATGCGGCAAATGCTCCATTGTAATCAGCGTTTGTGAAGACACAACCACGGCGTGTTCAATCACATTAATTAACTCTCGTACGTTTCCTTTCCACTCATGTGCAAGCAGTGCGTGAATAACCGCGTTATCAAACGTTCTTTTTCGGTTGTATTTCTTTTCAAACTGCTCGGCAAAATGTGTGAGCAGCGGAAAAATATCTTCGGGGCGCTCGTTCAAAGATGGAATGGTAATCGGTACGACGCTTAAACGAAAGTATAAATCTTCTCGAAACTCTTTTTCAGCAACGGCTTTTTCCAAATCTTTGTTCGTCGCTGCAATTAAGCGAAAGTCCACGGTTTTAGGCTTTCTTCCTCCAACGGAATAAAACTGTTTTTCTTGAATGAGCTTTAAGATTTTCACTTGATGCGCCGGTGACAGTTCTCCGACTTCATCTAAAAAAAGCGTACCTCCATCTGCTAATTCGACCAGTCCCACTTTTCCATTTTTAGATGCACCGGTGAAAGCACCCGCTTCGTAGCCAAACAGTTCAGCTTCAAATAAATGATCTGGAATCGCCCCGCAGTTCACTTCAATAAACGGCCCTTTGCTTCTTGTACTTTTGTTATGTATCAGCTTGGCTAAGTGCGTTTTTCCTACTCCTGACTGCCCTAAAAGTAAAATATTTACGTCTACATTCGAAACGTGAACAGCCGTACGAAGAACCTGCTGCATCTTTTCGCTGTTGCATACAATTCCTTCAGTTGATAGGTTTTGGTTTCTTAGCAGCATAAGCTCGCTCTTTACACGCTGCATTTCGCCTTCCATCGCATCAAGATATGTTTTCATTTCCATAAGCTCCGTCACATCATGAGAATAGCTGACGATTCTTTTAATCTCTCCTTTTTCATCTTTGACAGGAATGCCTGTAACGAGCACTTGCTTGCCTTGTTTAGTTGTTTGTACAAGCGTAATTTTCTTCTTTGTTTCAAGCACAATTGGCGTGACGATTGGTGTAAAAAGCCCTTGTTTTTCAAGTTCATAAACAGACTTTCCCAGCAGTTTTTCAGCTTTTACATCGTAAATGTTTCCCGTTCCTTCATGTATTCGGACAATGATGCCTTTTTCATCCGTCACAAGCAAATCATCTTTTAATGAATGAAGGATCCACTGATTTTCATTCCATTCTGAATTCATGTATGCTCCCTGCTTTCTATTCATTTTTGAATAAAACACAATTCGTTTTTGAATACGGCATTTATTTTTGAATAATCAATTTATTATATCACAAGGACTTCTTTTTATTTTGAAACAGCAATTGAAATGAAGTTAAAAATGCATTAATATATTTTTATAAAGTTATAACTTCTTTTCTAGGAGGCTATATGAAGCAATCATTTCAAGAATTAATTAAACATAAATTCCCTGACCTTTCTCGCGGTCAAAAAAAAGTAGCTGAGTTTCTCGTTAATTTTACGGAAAAAGGCTCGCTGTACACGGCTGGACAAATTGGCAAAGAAGCAGGTGTCAGTGAAACAACCGTTATTCGTCTAGCTTACGCACTGGGGTTAAATGGTTTTTCCGATTTGCAGGAGCTAATGCGAAAAGAATGGCTTTCTTCTGCCGAATCAAAAGAATCAGCTAGCAAGCCTGCAGCTGATTCTGCAGCGGAAGAAAAGAAACCTTTTAGTGAATGGCTTTCCCCTGTTGACGAAAAAGAATTATCTCAAGCTGTAGATGCGCTTATCAAAAGTGATCAAGTGTATATTGCAGGTTTCCGTGAATCTCATACGGCGGCTTACTGGCTGTATTATAAAATGAATCAGCTTCGCAATCATGTTCTTTTATCTTTTCCAACAGGATTTTTGCTTGAAACGCTATGCAATCTTACTAGTGAATCTGCTGTTGTTGTATTTTCACTGCCGCGCTATACAAAAGAAGCGCTCGAAGTAGCTCAGCAGGCTAAAAAACAAGGAGCGAAAGTAATTGCCATTACAGACCGCCGTTTGTCTCCGGTAGGCCAAATCGCTGATATCACGCTTTTAGCCGGAACAACCGAACATATTTTATCGCTTCTTGCCCTATCTCAAGTTGTAATTAGCAGCATGCAAAAAAGAGATGAAAAAACGGCTGGAAAACGACAAGAACACTTGGAAAAACTCTATGCCGAGCAAGGCATCTTTTTAGAATAGATAATAGAAAGGAAGTAAACAAATGACTGAAGCCTTAACGATTCGTTCACTTACAACAACCACTGAACTAGAAGAGGTACGCGCATTAGAAAGCCGCGTCTGGGGGAAAGAAGAAGCCACGCCTGTCCATCAAACCTTGACCGCTGTTAAAAATGGAGGTCTTGTTCTCGGTGCGTTTCTAAATGAAAAGCTGATTGGCTTTCAATATAGTTTTCCAGGGTTTGACGGAACGTGCGTCTATTTATGTTCTCATATATTAGCAGTTGACCCTGCCTATCGCAGCATGGGTATCGGTGCCAAGCTTAAGCATGCGCAGAGACAAGAAAGTAAAAAAAAGGGTTATTCATATATTAGCTGGACGTATGATCCTCTAGAAAGCGCCAATGGGTATTTAAATATTGGAAAGCTTGGAGCCGTTTGTTCTACGTATATTGAAAACTGCTACGGAGACATGAACGATCCGTTAAATGCTGACTTGCCTTCTGATCGATTCGTTGTAGAATGGGCATCCGCAGAAGATACAAAACGAGCTCAGCCTCTTTATACGCCAGAACAAATAATGGACGCATCGCTCATTCAATGGACGTTAACGGATGAAAGGTTTCCTTCTGTTAGAGATATTGACGAAAAACTGTTAAATGATGACGTTGTAGCTGTAGCTATTCCGTCTGCTTTTCAGCAAATGAAAGAAGCTTCTCCTTCTCTGGCATTGGACTGGCGTATGCGAACAAGACGCGTATTTCAAACGTGTTTTGCAAAAGGATTTGAAGTAACAGACTTCATGAAGCATCCAGAGAGCAGCGCACCCGTTCATTTTTATATTTTAACGAAAAAAGAGGTGCAAAAATGAACATAAAACACGTCATTTTACGGCATTTAAAAATGGATTTACTTCATCCGTTTACCACAAGTCTTGGAAAAGAAGTGGATCGAGATTTTATTTTAGTAGAAATTCAAGACGAAGACGGACGATCCGGCTGGGCTGAATCCGTAGCGTGCGCGGATCCTTTTTATAAAGAAGAAACGCTCAAAACAAACTGGCACATTATGGAGGATTTTTTAATTCCATTGCTTCAAGAGAAAGAAATTCAGCACCCTGACGAAGTATCTCAACGCTTTGCTCATATTCGAGGCAATTACATGGCAAAAGCGGCGTTAGAAGGCGCTGTTTGGGATTTGTATGCGCGCAGGCAAAACCTCTCTCTATCTAAGGCGCTAGGAGGCAGTAAAAGTCAAATTGAAGTTGGTCTTAGCGTTGGCATTCAGCCTACGATTGACGAAACGCTTCGAAAAATTGAAGCCGGCTTGAATGAAGGATATAAGCGGATCAAAATTAAAATTAAGCCGGGCTGGGATCTTAACTTGACGCGCGCAGTTCGAAACGAGTTCCCTTCTATTCCCCTGATGGTTGATGCGAACTCTGCTTATACGCTTGCAGATGCTGATCACCTTGCTCAGCTTGATGAGTTTGATTTAATGATGATTGAACAGCCGTTGGCTCATGATGATTTAATTGATCACGCTGAACTGCAGGCCCGCATGCGCACGCCCATTTGCTTAGATGAAAGCATTCATTCAGCTGAAGACGTTCGAAAAGCTATTAAACTTGGAAGCACACAAATTATTAACATTAAAATTGGACGAGTAGGCGGACTAACAGAAGCCAAAAAAATTCATGACCTTTGTCAAACTCACGGTGTGCCCGTATGGTGCGGTGGCATGCTGGAATCGGGTATCGGACGAGCACATAATATTGCCATTACCACACTTGCTAATTTTACGCTTCCCGGAGATACGGCCGCATCATCTAAATACTGGCCGCGTGATATCGTTCATCCGGAAATCACGGTCGACAACGGTATTATTTCCGTTCCTGATACACCAGGCATCGGCTACGAACCTGATCACGATCAGATAAAAGCGCTAACTTTACACGAAAAAGTCTATACTTGCTAATCTTAAACAGACTGGAACAAAAGTATGTTAGCTGAAGGAAAATCCGAACGATGAATGGTTCGGATTTTTTTATTGATATGGTGAGCGCAGGTTTCATGTATATAGTGGCTTTTATCTGTGCAAGACGAAGACTCCTGCGGGACAAGCAGAAAGAAAAGGCTGGCATGGAAATCAACAGCAATATAAAAAGCAATGCCTACTAGCTCCTTTATCCAATTGATTTCTCTTTAGATTAGATGGGTTTAGTTATGTCCCAGCCTCTTTTTTATAGGCTCCTCTCCCGAGATGATACGTGCCTTGGCAAGATAAACAAACATATTAGCAAAAATGGTCTTATGCACAATCCTTCTAGTAATAAATGAATATAAATAGAGTGTAAGGGACATGCAAGGGTATATTCATTACAAATTTTAGAAGAAAGGAGCATACTGATGAATATTGAAATTGGAATTGCCATTTTCGTGTTTACAATGACAATGCTCGTCATTTTTTGGAGGCCAAACGGCATCAACGAAGCATGGCCGGCATCCATAGGAGCAGCCATTATCCTGCTTACAGGGATTGTATCCAAATCAGACATTGTTGATATTTTCGGAAAGATAAGCGGCGCTTCTATCACCATTATTGCCACCATTGTTATGGCCGTCATATTAGAAAGTTTCGGATTCTTCCACTGGGCAGCTGCACGGCTAGTGAGTTTATCCAAAGGCTCAGGGTACCGATTATATTGGTACATTCAACTGCTTTGCTTTCTAATGACTTTACTATTTAATAATGACGGCAGTATTTTAATTACCACTCCAATTTTAATTCTACTTTTGAAAAACCTTCAGCTAAAACCCCACCAGCAGATCCCCTACCTTTTAAGTGGAGCGCTTATTGCTACCGCTTCCAGCGCGCCTATAGGTGTAAGTAATATTGTCAATTTGATTGCCTTAAAAATTGTTCATATGTCGCTTTATATGCACACGGCGATGATGTTCGTACCGGCGACACTTGGTTTATTATTTATGTCTTGGCTCATGTATACGGTCGTAAAACGCCATTTGCCAAAAAAACTGCCGCATGCTTCAAAAGATATAGAAGAGAGTTTCTTTACGAAACAGTTTCACCCCTTAAAAGGAAGCATTTCTGTTGAAACAAAACGTAAACGCACACAATTTATGCTGAAAGTTTTATTATTTGTGTTTGTTATGCGCTGTCTCCTATTTGTTGCCTCTTATTTCGGCATACCAATCGAATTGGTTGCTGTACTGGGCTCACTGATCTTACTTATTTGGAGATGGTATCACTTACGTACAAACCCAATTGATATTTTAAAGAAAACGCCGTGGCACATTTTTGTTTTTGCATTTTCGATGTACGTTATTATTTACGGACTGCATAACGTAGGCTTGACGGAGCTACTTGTAAAAGTTTGCGAACCAATTGTAAATCGAGGACTTTTTGAAGCAAGCTTTATCATGGGAGGACTTGTTTCCATTCTTTCTAACTTGTTTAACAATCACCCTGCCCTAATGGTCGGAACCATTACCTTGACTGAAATGGGGCTCGATCCTATTACTCTTAAAACCATTTATCTTGCTAATATTATTGGAAGTGATATGGGCTCGCTTTTATTGCCGATTGGAACACTGGCTTCTCTTATTTGGATGCATATTTTAAAAGAAAATCATATCAAGGTAAAATGGAAAGATTATTTAAAGGTATCACTTATCGTTATCCCGCTTACCACCATCGTTACTCTTTTCCTCCTGTTCTACTGGGTTCAGCTCATTTTTTCTTAATACTGATTTACAGGACGGATTGTACTCTTTTGAAGCTTACAGTCCGTCAGAAACAAACAAATGTCTCTCATAAAAACCAACTATATTTTTCTATTGTTTTTTTATAGATACACATTCACCCAATAAAAACATTTTTTTACATTCACTAATTATTTAGAACAATTTAAAAAGAAAATCAATAAATATATTGAATCGAATTTCCTTCATGTGATAAGATATGGTTATATTGTTACTTTAACAATACATAGAGCGAATGAATTAGAAAATATGCAGTTGCATAGAACTTTCTAAACCCCACACGCAACATTTAGAGAGTGACATTCATTTTCTCAGTAACACCCATACCTTTCTGAAAAGAGTGAGTACATTAGACTTGCTCTTTTTGTCTGTTCAGTGATAAGGTTCATTTCTTATGTGAGGCCTTCGTTTACAATAAGACAACAAAAAAACAGGTAACTAAGCATGCCGCTTCTTACCTGTTTTTATATGCTAAAATGATAAAATCAAATTCTATCGCGCGAACGCCCTCTACGAAATTGATTTTAATTCTTCAATTAATTGAAAAAATTTTTCTTTGTTTCTTTCTTCTAATGTTTGATCGACTTCACGTAAAATTTGATCTCTTCTAAAATCTCGGATAGCCTTATTTAATACCATTTTAGCAAATATAGAATCGAGGATATCCATACGGATGGGCTGCGAGTCTGTCGGGT
The DNA here is from genome assembly GCF_056395685.1 of Priestia sp. 10L35. NCBI lineage: Bacteria > Bacillati > Bacillota > Bacilli > Caryophanales > Bacillaceae > Priestia > Priestia sp. 10L35. Next base: position 508,387 of record NZ_JBFTKA010000004.1, read on the forward strand.
GCTTTTCGATATAAATCAACTCCTATCCTTTCCTCTATTATAACAAATTCTAGCAATGTATCAAAATTTCATCGGGATATGCGCTGTTGTGAAATAGCTTCGTATTCTGTTTCTAGTTCTTGAAGCGTAAGCTCATATAGCTGCTTGTTTCCTTTTTTATAAACCCCTGCATCCAGCAATAAATCAATCATTGATGTTTTTTTACATTGTATGTGAGAGTAAGCTTGTTTTGTCATCGTTACACCGCCTATTTTACACTTAAAAATGAAATGATTTCTCTATCTTTCACGACCTTTCTTTATCATACGGCCCGTCCTTTAGCTTACTGTGAAGAAAATGTTAAATTTATGTAATAATGCATAAAAAGAGGCCGGGACATAACTAAATGAATCCAACCTAAAGACGAACAAATGAGATACATGAGCTGAACCGCTTATGACACCGCCGTTGATTTCCGTGCAAGGCTTCGCTTTCCGCGGGCGGGCGCTGAGCCTCCTCGTCGCTTGCCCTCCTGCTGCGGGGTCTCATCTGTCCCGCTTTTCCCGCAGGAGTCTTCGCCTTGCCCTTCAATCAACGGCTAGAAGGGACGAAACAGATGAAGCTGTATTCACCATAACAAAAAAACGAACCACTCATCAAACTTGTTGATGAATAGTTCGTTTTTTACTTGGGCTAAATTACTTTTCTCCCAGCCTCTTAGTTCTTCTATTAAAAATCAAAGTTGTCCGGATCTGGACCTACCCGGTGATTTTGGTTTAATTCATTAATTTTACTTACGTCTTCAGCATCCAATTCAAAATCAAATAACGATGAATTTTCAACAATACGATGTTCTTTTGTCGATTTTGGAATCGTTACAACTCCGTTTTGCAGATCCCATCGCAGAATAATTTGAGCAACTGATTTACCGTGCTTTTCAGCAATTCCTTTTAACACATCGTTATCTAGCAATTCTCCTTGCATAAGCGGAGACCATGCTTCTAGCTGAATATCATGCTTTTGACAAAAAGCATGCAGCTCTTTTTGTGTCAAACGAGGATGATACTCCACTTGGTTAATAACAGGCTTAACATCTCCATCTTTCATTAAGTCTTCTAAATGATGAATTTGAAAATTACTTACGCCCACAGCTCTTACTTTTTCTTCTTTATAAAGCATTTCTAATGCTTTCCACGCTGCTTTATACTTACCTTCTACCGGCCAGTGAATTAAGTATAGATCTAAATATTCTAAGCCAAGCTTTTGTAAGCTTGTTTCGTAAGCAGCCAGCGTCTCTTCATAGCCTAAATCTGCGTTCCAAACTTTTGATGTAACAAAAATGTCTTCGCGTGAAAGACCTGCTTCTTTCAGACCTTGGCGAATTCCTTCTCCTACACCTTCTTCATTTCCATAAATAGCTGCCGTATCAATGCTGCGATAGCCTTTGACGATAGCTGTTTTCACCGCGTTCACTAATTCAGGCCCTTCTTCTACTTTAAATACACCTAGTCCAAGCCAAGGCATTTTGACTCCGTTGTGAAGTGTGACTGTATCTTGCAAATGATTACTCATTATAAAAAACCCCCTGCTAATTTCTTTACATTTGTTATTATGAAACAGAAAAAAAGAAAAAGATAGAACCCACTTTAAAGTAAGTTAGGCACTTCAAAGTTCTAAGGTAACTTTTTAGTAACCTTCTATCCCACTTAAAAATCACTAAAAAAAGAATCCTTCGCAGAGAATTCTTTTTTGTTTTTATTTAACGTTTATATTGACTGCTGAACTTGTATTTCCAGCGGCATCTTTTGCCGTCACAGCCAGCTTTACGCCTGATTTTTGTTTTGGGATAGTTACTTTAAACTGTCCTTTGCCATCTGCTTTGCCCGATGCGATCAGCTTTGTACCGCTTTTAATCGTAATCACGGCATTTGCTTCTGTTTTTCCAGAGATAAAGGTGGACAAAGACGTAACGGCATTCACTGCCGGAGGTGCCGGCGGGGTTGTGTCTTGCACTTTTACAATTTTATACGGGCTGTATCCTACTTTATTTTGCAGCACGGCCGTTACTTCTGTTCCTGCTTTTTGAGCAGGAATTTTTACGCTGAACTTGCCGTTTCCATCAATTTTTCCGCTCGCAATAATCTTTCCGCCTGCTTTAATATAAATAGACGCATTTTTTTCTCCTGTTCCCGTTACGGCTGTACTTTTTTCAGTAAGCGTATTAACGGTTGGAAGCGCTGGTTTTGTCTGCGCGGCACTGACCGTTACAAACGTGTTGGAGCTGTAGTTATTGGCTGCATCTTTTGCAATAACAGCTAATTTTGTAGAAGCAGGCTGCTTTGGAATGGTGATGCTGAACGTTCCATCCGATTTTGCATTTCCTTTGCCAATTACTTTTTTGTCAATTTTCACATGCACTTCTGCGCCGGCTTCTGTGCTTCCCGTTACGACTGTATCTTGATTGCTTACAGCGTTTACTTTTGGTGTAACGGGTGCTGTTTTATCCTGCACGGTTACAGTTACAGCTGGACTTACGCCCGCTGTGTTTCCAGCCGTTACAGACAGTTTGCTTCCTGCTTTTTGTTTTGCAATCGAGATGCTGTATGTTCCTTTGGCATCCGCTTTACCAGCTGCAAGCTGAAGACTTCCGTTTTTAATGATAACGGTCGCATTTGCTTCTGCTGTACCCGTAACGGCTGTACTTCTATTACTCACTTCATTAACTGTCGGTTTTACCGGAGCTTTTTGCTTTGCTGTAACGATTACAGTCGATGCAGAGCTGTTATTTCCTGCTGCATCTTTTGCTTGTACGCTTAGCTTTGTATTCGCTTTTTGCAGAGAAATGGCAACAGAAAACGCTCCGTTTGCACCTGCTTTAGCCGTTCCCACAGTTGTTGTTCCCACTTTTACAGTAACCGTCGCATTTGCTTCTGCTGTACCTGTAACTTTTGTATCTTGATCACTTACTGCGTTTACTTTTGGCGCAGCTGGTGCCGTTTTATCCTGTACGGTTACCGCAGTGGCTGAACTTGTTCCACCTGCATTTTGAGCCGTTACAGACAGCGTGCTTCCTGCTTTTTGTTTCGCAATTGAAATGCTGTAATTTCCTTTGGCATCTGCGTTGCCTGCTGCAAGCTGAAGACTTCCGTTTTTAACGATGACCGTCGCATTTGCTTCAGCCGTTCCTTTAAGCATTGTGTCTTGATCACTTACTGCATTTACTTTTGGTGCAAGCGGTGCTTTTAACGTAGATTTAACCGCAAAAGAAGGCGCTTGACTTTCGTTTCCTGCTTTATCTTTTGCACTTACCGCTATTGTTGTTCCACCTATTTGTACTGGAATTGAAACAGTAAATGTACCGTTACCATCCGCTACTGCAGAGAACGTTGCATCGCCTGCTTTTACCGTCACGGCGGCGTTTGCTTCTGTTACGCCTGTTACGGTCATATCTTGGTCACTTACTTCATTTACAATTGGAACAGAAGGCGGCGTTTGATCCGTTACGGTCACTACTGTGGCCATGCTTTCATTTTCAGCTGCATCTTTAGACGTTACCGATACTTTTGTATCTGCTGGCTGCTTGGCAATCGTAATTGCAAATTTTCCAGCTTCGTCAGCAAGACCCGTTCCAATTACTTCATTTTCCACTTTTGCAATAACAGAAGCATTTGGTTCTGTCACGCCCGTAAGCGATGTTTGGTTGTCTCCTAGTGTATTAACTGAAGGTGCATCAGGCGCAACCGTATCTTTCGGTGCTTCTTGCTCCTGCTCTTTTCGCGGATATTTAGTTGTATAAAAACTTAAAAGAGTTGTTGTTGGATAATAAAAATCTAAAATTTCACGATAGTCTTTTCCTACGCTTGCCATTTTTTGAGCACCGTATTGACTCATCCCAACACCGTGTCCATTTCCTTTACCATTAAAAGTTGTTGATGTGCTTGTTTCATTTGTTTCCGTTACAAGCAGACTAAGCATCGCACGGCTGTTTAACATCGATTTTAGCTTCGTCGATGTTAAATCTGTTAATTCCAAATGATGAACCACTAGTTTTTGCGAACTGTCTACATCTCCTTTAACGAGGTAGTCCACTGTAATCGCACCTTTAGTCACACGGCCTCCTGATGAAGGAGCATAAAAACTCACCTTTGGAATAGACGTAATTTTAATGGTTTTACCAGGATGCTTATTGGCTACTAACCATGACTTCAAATTATCCGTAACGGTTTTATCTTTTTCAGAAACCGTATTCCACCAAGCGCTATAGTTAGCTAAATCTTTTCCTGTTAAATCAATTTGCGTTTTTTGAATAGCTAACGTCCACGGCGTCTGCTTATCGTATGGATCTTCTTTCACCGGGAAATAAGAAAGCTGAGTTCCTCCCCAAGCATTACTGTTTGATTCGGTTCTCCCACCGTTGCTTGATGAGAAAACGGCGTTGATTAATTTATTGTTGTATGTGACTACTTGTCCAAATGTCTCATCTACTGCTTTGTTTGTGCTGTCGTACCACGTATAGCCACCGTATACTTGATAGCTTACCGTGTCATTGATTACTTTTCCTGCATAGCTCATTGCGTATGTTCTCGCTGCTACTGCCTGAGTTTTTAAGGCTTGCAGGTTCCAAGATGTATAGACTTCATTTGGCACAACGCCTTTTAAATAGTCTTCAATCGGAAGCGTATTAACAGGTCTGACGTACGTTCCTTTTTCATTTGTAAACGCAACGTCCCCTAAGTACTGTCTGCCGTTAATAGATATGGGATTTTTATAAAGAGACGGTGTAATTTCAAAGCTTGTAAAATCACCTAATACAGTGCTTCCTTGTTTTAGAGTGACACCTTGAGTTGTTGCTGTTACCGTATACTCTGTATTTGCCTTTAAGACCAAATCCGAGTTTTTAATAGTGTATAAATAAGACGGCTTAATTGTAATTGCATGATGATCTCCTAAATAGTTTACTAATTTTACAGACACAACTGGTTCTACCGTTTCAGCTTTCACGCTAGCAAGTGGCGTGAATTGAAACAGCAGTACGCTTAGTACTAAAGCAAATGCCGTTAACTTTCTCATCTTGTTCCCCCATTTTCATGTACTGTCTAACGCATTTTCATATCACTCGTTATATCGACACAGTTTTATAAAAATTAAAGCATTTTACCTAGTTTTCTTTTCTGCTCGTCCATTTTTTTGTCGAAAAAACGCTTCTTTATATCATATGAACGACAAAAAAAACGTGTGACATAAATCAATTGATTTAGTCACACGCTTTTATAGGTCTTTTCACCTTTTATTTTTTCATTTCTTCATATGCCGCTATACCATCTGCAATATGATTCATCAGCTTTGTAAGGTAAGCCTGATCAGACAGGTTCCGGTCTTCTTCTGGATTCGTCATATACCCCAGTTCAACTAGCGTTACGGGTACAGTCGACCAGTTAAATCCTGAAAGATCACTGCGATAGCGAATGCCGTCTGCTTCGACAAACTGATCTTTTTTCACCTCTGTCAGAATAGCCTGAGATGCCTGCAGACTGCTTTGATAAATAGACTTTGTATAGGAATTATCTTCTGCAGGAGTAAGCACAGAAAATCCTTTTACAGAAGCATTTCCAGAACCATCTGCATGTATACGTACGTGCAGATCAGCTTTTGAATTGTTCGCAAGCTCCGCTCGTTCCCGGTTGCTGATATCTACATTATCAGAACTCCGAGTAAGCTTTACGGTGATGCCTTTTTCTTCGAGCAGCTGTTTTAATATCATAGAAGCTTCCAACGTTAGCTTGTATTCCGGCTTCTTGGTCACAACGCCTGATGTGCCTCCGGAAACTTTTATTTTTGTTTCTGCTGATCCCGGTCCGATTGGCTCTTTCTCCAGGTTAGCCTGAGATTGATGACCAGGGTCAATGTAGACTAAAAAAGAAGAAGGATCCGCTTTTTCAGGCATGTTGTTTTTTACATTTTTCACTTCATTACCTGCTTCATGAGGCTGTACTGCTTGGAACTGTGAGATGGGCTGCTTCACTCTTTCTCCCTGCGCATGAGCTTTTGGTACATTTCCGCTAACGACGGCTTTCTCTGTTTGACCTTTCATCATAAAGAAAAATAAGAGTACTGCTACTATTGCAACAATACCTATTCCATAACTCCATACTAAGCGCTTCATCTTCGCTCACCAAACTTTCGAATAGAGTGGGATATTCCTTATGTTAAAGTACAAAATGTGTTAACGTTATTATCTCATAGAATATGGATTTTTTTGTATAAAACGTTAAAAATAATATTGGCAATATGTTATGTATATGCAAACAAAAAACAACACTACATAATGTAGTGTTGTTTTTCAAAAAAATGACGGATGGTTAAATCCGTTTTGCACCAATATAACGTGCTTTCCAGTAGCTGTTGCTAAGAGATGTAATCGTCACGCCTTTAGACGTAGAAGCTTGAAGAAACTGATTATTTCCTAAGTACACGCCTACATGTGAAGGACCTTTTTTATACGTTTGAAAGAAAACTAAATCTCCTTTTTGAAGCTTTGCTTTTGAAACGCTTGTCCCTACTCGATACATTTGTTCCGTTGTGCGCGGAAGTGTTTTTCCAGCCTTTTTGAAAATGTATTGAATAAATCCCGAGCAGTCAAAACCTTTTGTTGTTGTGCCTCCCCATTTATAAGGAACACCCATTAATTTTTTACCAGTAGCAATAGCCGTGTCCTTGTATGAATATGACGCTGCTTCTACTGTTTGAGCAGGTGCAATAAACGGACTGGCTCCGCTAAATAAGACTGCCGCTGCCGTTATAGACCCAATGATGGCTTTTTTCATTTTTCTCCTCCATTATGTAACCGAACGTTACGTTTCTATAGAACTTATTTTTCAATATGTTCGGTTTAATTATAATGAAAAAAGCCTCAAAAACTATTACGCTATGATTAAATAATGTTACAAAATGGTTACTAAGGTATTTTTATCTTTAGATATGTATAAAAGAGATTGAAACATACCTAAGTCAATCGAATCTACAGACGAATAAACGAGCTAGTATGAATCGCTTGTTACGCGGCAGTTGATTTCCGTGCAAGACTTCGCTTTCCGCGGGCGGCCGGTGAGCCTCCTCGTCACTTACGCTCCTGCGGGGTCTCACCTGTTCCGCTTTTCCCGCAGGAGTCTTCGTCTTGCCCTCCAATCACAAGCTAGAAGCAACTATAGAAATGAAACCTTCGTTCACTCTGCCAATAAAAAATCCGAACGAGTTGGATTCTCCATCAAGAATCTCCATTCATCGTTCGGATTTCCCTTCAATTAAAACACTTTTGTCCAGCCTCTTTTTCTTTTACTTTTCTTTTTGCTGTTTCAAAATTAAGTCCTGTTTCGCTTTAGCATCGTGATGCTGCGCTAATTCACGTGAAAATTCTTCATTTGCTTGATCCGGAGCAATTTTTAACTCTTTTGGTGTTTGAGGCAGTGACCCTTTGTTGTTATGTGATGATTTGTGATTATTTGCTCTTCCCATATTGAGACCTCCTTGTATCAATCATTTGTTTTTCATCTTTAGTTACTATTCCCAATTTCCCAAAGCAAATTCAACCGAAAAAAGATTGAGACATAACGAAATAAATCCCATCTAAAGCCGGATAAATTGGATAAATGAGCTGGTATGGATCGCTTGTTGCACGGCCGTTAATTTCCATACCAAATTTCGCTTTCCGCAGGAGCCTTCGCCTTGTTCTCCAATCAACAACTAGAAGCAACTGCACAGATAAAATCTACATCAATATAAAAAAGATCCGAACGAATAATCGTTCGGATCTTTCTTCAACTACAATGCTTTTGTACCAGACTCTTTGTTGTTACGATACTTTTTTTGTTACTTCGTTAATATAAGCTTCCTTGTCTTTATCGTTAAATTGCCCTTCCCACTTCGAAATGACAATCGCACCAAGTGAGTTTCCAATTACGTTTACCGCTGTACGTCCCATATCTAACAAACGATCGATTCCAGCGATAAATGCAAGCCCTTCTACCGGAAGTCCTACAGATCCAAGCGTTGCAAGCAGTACAACAAACGATACGCCCGGAACTCCTGCAATTCCTTTAGATGTAACCATTAAAATTAATATCAGTGAAATTTGCTGTGTGATGCTCATATCAATACCGTACATTTGCGCGATAAAAATCGCAGCAAGCGCTTGATAAAGAGTAGATCCGTCTAAGTTAAACGAATATCCCGTCGGAATAACAAAAGATGTAATTGCTTTAGGACATCCGAACTTTTCCATTTTCGCAATAATACGCGGCAATACTGTTTCTGAACTTGCAGTTGAAAATGCTAATAGCAATTCATCTTTTAGCACTTTTAATAAGTGGAAGATGTTAACGCCAGCCCATTTAGCTACAAGTCCTAGCACAACTAACACAAAGAAAATCATTGTGCCGTAAGCAACAATTACAAGCTTACTAAGCGGAATCAGAGACGCTAGTCCAAATTTTGATACGGTTACACCGATTAATGCAAATACGCCAAACGGTGCAAACTTCATAACCAAATTCGTTACCCAAAACATCGCTTCTGCCGTACCTTCAAAGAATCTTAAAACCGGCTTGCCTTTTTCACCGATTGATGCAATTCCAAGTCCAAATAGGACCGAGAAGAAAATAATTGGCAGCATGTCGCCTGCAGCAATTGACTCAAATACATTCGTTGGAACGATGTGAACAAATGTTTCTACAAATCCTTTTTGCTCTGTAGCTTCTGCCGTTGATGTGTAGCTGCTGATATCTGATTTTTCAAGACCGCTGCGGTCCACACCAGTACCAGGGTGAAGCAAGTTAGCTGCTAATAAGCCTACAACAATCGCAACCGTTGTAATGATTTCAAAGTAAAGAATTGTTTTTCCGCCTAATTTACCAAGCTTCTTAATATCACCAACACCCGCAACGCCCACAATGATACTAGATATAACAATCGGCACCACGATCATTTTAATTAAATGAATGAATACGTCTCCAATTGGCTGCAGCACTTCAACTGCTTTAGGATTTCCGTAAAAAATAGCCCCTACAATAATACCTGCAATCAAACCAATTAGAATTTGTCCTGCTAATCCAAGCTTTTTGAACATATCTTTGCACCTTCCTTCTTTTTTCTAACAGCTCAAAGCTGTTTATTTGCACTTGATGTATTCAACAGATACAATTCAATTAAGAACTGTTTATTAAGTAGTTCTTTTATTCATAAGATTACATTATCATAGGCATCACAAAATCTAACAAAAACCTACTGAAACTAACAAAAAGTTTTTAGAAAATTACAAAATGAAAACGCTGTAGTTTTTTTACTACAGCGTTTGTTTGACTTCATAATAGAGCATTTGAATAAATTTTTTTACGTTTATACGACTCGGAGTGCTGCTTTTTCCCGTGCCTTTTTCTATATCTCTCATGCGCTGATGCACCATTGAAAAATCGAAAAACTTAGAAGCATAATTTTCAAATTTAGGATTAAAGAAGTCAACCATACCAAGAGAGGTCAAATGATTTAAAGACTGATAAATAGCTCTTCTTACTCGCTGCTCGGCTGCTTTCATTTCTTTTTGCAGCACGTCTTCTGAAAAAGATGAACCAAGCTTTCTCACGGTAATTTTCTCAAAAATTTCTTTGAGAGAAGGAAAATGCTGTTCATACATCGTGCTTTTTTCCGTTTGATGCAAGTAATTGATGATTTCAATCAAATCTTTACTTCCGCTTTCTCCTAAAATCCCAAGTTCTCTTAAAAGAAACCTGCACGCTTCTACCGGATCGCTTTCTTTTTTACCAAAAGAAGGCGTTTTTTGCTGATTTCCTACATTAAGTACGGTATTTAACGATTCTTGAATTTTCTCCATTGATTGTTGAACATGAATTCGTTCAATTACTTTTTGAATGACCATGAGTACTTCCATACGATTAAGCGGCTTCGTGATATAGTATTCAATGCCAAGCGAGTAGGCTTTTCCAATCAAATCTTTCGTTTCTACCTGTGACATCATAATAATTTTCCCTTTAAAACTATCCTTTATTTTGCGCACGGTTTCGATTCCATCTTGAACCGGCATTAATAAATCAATAAATAAAATATCGATCTGCTGCAATAAAGAAACTTGATCGTTTAACACGATCCCGTCTTCTCCTTCTCCTATAACCTCCCCTAGATCGTTATCTTCAATAATTTCGGCTAACATTGAACGAAAGACTTCGTCATCATCTATGATATAAAATCGCATATTAGTCCTTATCCCCCATTAACGTAGAAATAGGTAAATCTATAGCAAATTGAACACCGGGGCTTGGAGACAGATTAACAAATTGAATATTCCCTCCCAGCTGCTCGGTCATTTGCTTAACGTAGACAAGCCCAAGACCCGTAGAAGGCGTTCCGTCCTTTGCATATTTGGATGTAAATCCCGCTTTAAAAATGAGACGTTCATGCCTTTTTTTCACTCCGGGACCGCTGTCTCTTACATACAATAAAATGCGGTCTTCTTCTCGACATACATCGATAATAATCGCGCCTTCTTTTTCAATCGCTTCGACCGCATTCGTTACTAGGTTATTAATTAATGATAAAAACAAGTACACGTGATAGCGAGGATGCTCTCCTAAAATCGAATATGAAAAATGAATATCTTTTGCTAACATCGCCGCATATTTTTCGTTGCTGCGCATCACGATTTGAAGCAGACTTTCAATTTCCATATACTCAGAAAATTCTTCTTTTGTAATAACCTTGGACAGTCCTGCTGATATCCGCTGGTTGTCTTTTTTTATATCATGTACTTCTCCTGCAATTTGTAATGCTTTTTGGCTAAAATCGTGCAGTGAAGTAAGCTGGTGGATATCCGCTTCGTGTAATTCTTCATACAAATCATATGACTTTTTCGTAATTCTCTCAGCGTCCTGCAGCGTTTTTTTCAAATGAATGGATTCCTCATATAAATTTGAAAGCACAACAAGCAGCTGATCATTTTTTTGAGAGATTTGTCGTTCTCTCAGCTGCCCCTCGTAAAGTTTGATCATACTAAATAGGCATAAAACAAAGAAACTTCGAAAGACGCCTACAATAAAAATCTGCATGAACTCTGGAAACACAATATGATGATGAACCATTACATACATACAAAGCAATTCCATCCCGCCTGAAACCGTTTCGATGATGATGCTCCATATGCCAATAATCCAAGGCTTTGAATGAAAATCGTTAATTTTAAACCACGAAAAAGAAATGGCATAAACGAGATAATAGACCCCTGCTGAACACCTGATCTGCAAAGAATGCAGAAAATCAAATGATTCGTAGCTATACCAGTCAAGGTACATCCGAAAGCCCACTATAGCACTCGCAACTAAAATACCTGGTATTACAGGAGATACCTTTCTTAAAAGCAGCAGTGAAAAGAAAAAAATGGGCACAGCAAAGCTAACTCTATACGTATCATGAAAAGGATAATATTTAAGCTCTCCTGCTAGCGGCACAACGACTATCATCACCAGAATAAGTAAAACATCTTTTTTTACTACCGTATCAACTTTCATCGTTCACTTCCTGCACTTTTTGAACATAAGTATATAGTTTAGCAATCTAAAAGACAATCGCTCTTCTCTATATTTTTTTACATTCCTACTTCCATTTATAAATATAGCCCATATATAAACAGTTATTTATTCTCTTTCATTATTCTCTGTAGTTTTTTAGATTTTCTTGTTTTATTTTGTAATTTTTGTTGTATAGTAGAAGTACCTTTTAAAATGTGAGGCTGTATCACAACTATTCAATTATTATTACATCACCTGATAGCTACACTAAAAAGGAAAACTATTATTTTATAGGGGGAGCTTATTTTACAATGTGGATCATTACCGTTTACTCGAAAAACCAAAGTCCGACTATGTTTGAATTTGAATCAGAGGTAGAGGCGAAAAAGACGTTTCAGGAGATTAAAGGGTGTAAGATCCTATCGGAAGTTATTTACTATAACGACCGAGTTCCCGCTTTAGCGTAAATCAGTTGATGTAGGAAATTTTTCAAATTATTGGTTAAAAGCCACATAAAGAGCCAAAGGATGATCCAGTTCCTTTGGCTCTTTGCTGTTTGATTAGAAAAAACGAGGCTGAGACATAATGAGATGAATCTAATCTAAAGACGAACAAACGGGAGACATGAGCTGAACCGCTTGTGACACCGCAGTTGATTTCCGCGCAAGACTTCGCTTTCCGCGGGCGGCCGCTGAGCCTCCTCGTCGCTTGCGCTCCTGTGGGGTCTCACCTGTTCCGCTTTTCCCGCAGGAGTCTTCGTCTTGCCCTCCAATCAACTGCTAGAAGGGTCTAACGTTGACCCTAACAAAAAAAACGAACCACTAATCAAACGTGTTGATCAATGGTTCGTTTTTCACTTCGTCTAACCTACTTTTGTCCCAGCCTCGTTTTGCTTTGTGAGCATACTGACTGCCCACATTACGATAAAGTTGATAAGCAGCGCAATAAATCCGACATTGATATCCTTCATTTGCTGAGGCAGTGATGGAAATAACGTACCAATAGTAGATCCGCTGATTGTAATATAGGCTACTACAATAATTCCAGCAATAATTCCCCACGCTGCTCCTTGTTTCGTTACAAAGTTATTTTTCTTCAAGCTGAAAAGCAGAGATGGAAACAGCTGTGTCATTAGACTATAGCCCATTAAAATAATTGTTGACAGCGTCGTTCCTCCGTTTAGCGTAAAGTAAACGGAAATGAGAGCCACAACCGGTACAAAGCTTTTCGCTAAACGAGCAATACGCGCTTCGCTTGCTTGAGGCGCAAACGGTTTGTATATGTTTTTAGCCAGCAGCGTTGACGCACTCATTAACAGCATCGACCCCGGCACAAGTGCTGTCAGCAAACCCGCTCCTCCTATAATTCCAATAAACCAAGGATCAAAGGTTTGGATTGAGATCCGTAATAGCGCAAGATCAACGTCTCCTCCGCTTAAACCAGGAACTTTTAAAATAGCTGCAAATCCAACAAAAAATACAAAGAGCAGCATCAGCGTATAAAGAGGACTAATGATTGCATTTTTACGAAATACCTTTGCATTTTTCGCTGTATAGCTTGAACTAAACACCTGCGGCCACATATAAAAACCAAGTACTAGTAAAATAACGGTCGAAATAAACCACGAGACGCTTAATCCTTGCTCAGGAAACTTTAAAAACCCTGGCTTCGCTGTATTCACCGCTTCAAACATCGGACCGTATCCTCCGTAATAATGAAAAGGTAAATAAATGCCTAAAAATCCAATCACAGCAAGCATCATAATGTCTTTAATAACGGCTGTCCATGCAGAACCGTGGATACCGGATATCATAACATACAGCGTTAAACTGATAGCTCCCATCCAAATGGCTGCCGGCATTGAAATGGCGCCGTATGATGCTTGTGATACAATAATCCCCAATCCTTTTAACTGCACAACAATAACAGGAATGACAGCAATCACTCCTACAGCAGCTACAAGCACACCAAGGTAAGGGCTTTTATATTTGCTTACAAAAAAATCAGGCTGCGAGACGAGCTTATGATCTCTTGCATACTTCCAAATAACAGGAAGAAGCCAGTATGATAAGACATATGATAAGCTAATATAAATTAACACATAAAGTGCAGGAGCTCCTTTTCCATAAGCCCACCCGCTTCCGCCTAGAAACGAAAACGTTGTGTAGATTTCTCCGGCCATCAGCACAAACACTAAAACAGCCCCGAAACCGCGTCCGCCTACCGTCCACTGCTCCAAGTTCATATCCTTGCCTTTGGTTGATCGTATGCCAAGAAAAATAGCTGCCACTAAAAATAGTAAAATAATAATAAGTGCACTATTCATTCTTCTTCCCCTTCCCGATTTCTGGGATCAAGCTTGTACATAACCCCTAAAATAATGGACGTAAGCACCACCCATATCACCATCCAAAACATATTGAACGGCATACCGAGAACAAACGGAGTAACTCGATTAACAAAAGGGAGAAAACCTAATATGCCTACGAACGGAAGGACAGACAAAATATAGATAAATTTCATGACTAAACTCCTCCGACTTTCTAAAACTAACTTCTTTATATTACCACATATTCCGTGTATTCAATGAAGGAATGCTTGCATTTAAACTGAAATAATCTCCAAAAGATAAAATATTCTGTACTATTTTACAAAAATACTGTTTTCATTTTTCTGAATAAATAGTATAATTTCTTCTTATAGTTCGCAGGAGGTATCGTACAGATGAAAACAATAGAGAAAATCAGTACATTTGCAGGAAAAACATTTACGCTTTGGGTTATTCTAATTTCCGTTATTGCCTACTCATTCCCAGAGCATTTTGTATGGATTGGAAAGTACATCGTTCCGCTCTTAGGAATTGTCATGTTTGGAATGGGATTAACGCTGTCAGCGTCTGATTTCAGTGAAGTGTTTCGAAGACCGAAAGAAGTAGCACTAGGCGTGGTGGGACATTTTATCATTATGCCGCTTCTCGCATTCGGTTTGGCGATTGGTTTAGATTTACCAAAAGAAATAGCAGTGGGCGTTATTTTAGTAGGCTGCTGTCCAAGCGGCACATCATCAAACGTAATGGTCTTTTTGGCTCGAGGAAACGTTGCGCTCGCAGTTGCTATCGCTTCTGTTTCAACCATTTTAGCACCGATTGTTACACCGCTTCTCATTTTATTATTTGCAAGCAAGTGGGTCGATATTGATATCATGTCTCTTATTATTTCCATTATACAAGTTGTCATCATTCCGCTTGCTCTTGGATTTACAATCAAAAAGTTTTTTGGAAAAGCTGCAGAAGCAAGTTCCAAAGCTCTTCCCCTTGTTTCAGTAGTCGCGATTGTCTTGATTGTATCTGCCGTTGTGGCAGGAAGCCAAGCACAGCTTGCTAAAACAGGCGGTATCATTTTTGCCGTAGTTGTTCTTCACAATATTCTTGGTTTCACAATCGGCTTCTTCTTTGCCCGCTTATGCGGAATGGATCTAGCCAAACAAAAAGCAGTGGCAATGGAAGTTGGCATGCAAAACTCAGGGCTCGGCGTCACCATTGCTTCCACTCACTTTTCGCCGCTGGCCGCTGTCCCAAGCGCCATCTTCAGCGTCTGGCACAACATCTCAGGCTCAGTGCTAGCCTTTATCTTTAGCAAACTAAAAGACAAAAACCAGCCCTCTTCTAACAAAAAAATGGCTGGATAATACAATAAAATTATAAGGGAAGTACAAAAAGCTACCTTAACTCTTCCCAAAAAGTTTTTACCTAGGCGAATGCCACCAACGCCGAAAGCGGGGTGGCATTCACTTAGGTATAGAAAAAGAGACATGGCGCTTTTGCCATGTCTCTTTTTTCTAAAACTATTAGCCTCTTCCTGCTTGGAAAGAAGGGTATTTCGTCATACCACCATCAGCAAATAATGTAATACCTGTTACATAGCTTGCTTGTGATGATGCTAAGAATGCTGCAACTGCTGCTACTTCTTCTGGTTTACCGATGTAACCCATTGGAATCATGCTTTCTACGTCTGCACGTTGTTCTGGATCTGCAAATTTCTCTGCGTTAATTGGTGTGTTCATCGCACCTGGTCCAATGTTATTTACGCGGATACCTTTTGGCGCATATTCAAGAGCCAATGTTTCCGTCATTAGTTTCATACCGCCTTTACTTGCTGCATAGTGAACAAATAATGGCCAAGGAATCATTTCGTGAACGCTAGACATGTTGATAACATTTCCTTTAATGTCGTTTTCAACGAAATATTTAATTGCTTCACGGCTTCCTAAGAATGCACCTGTTAAGTTTGTATCAATAACTTTGTTCCAGTTATCTAGAGATAGCTCATGAGAAGGAACTGGGTTTTCAACACCAGCATTATTAATCATAACGTCTAATGTACCAAATTCTTTAATAGCTGTTTGAACAAGATTTATAACGTCTTCTTCTTTTGTTACGTCGCCTTGAACGATGATTGCTTGTCCGCCTGCTTCTTCTACTTCTTTTTTCGCGTCTAAAGCTTCTTCTTCATTGTTGTAATAGTTAATAACAACTTTTGCTTCTTCTTGACCGAAACGAACAGCCATTGCGCGTCCTAAACCTGTTGATCCACCTGTAATTACAACTACTTTATCTTTTAAATCTGTATACATAATAAAATCCTCCTAGTGTTTTCATTTATTCATACATACTATCATTAACTTTTACGTAAACGTTAACTTTTAGCCATTCCGAGGAATACGCCACCTAAAATGATGAGCACAATACCAATCGTAATTGAAATAAGCTGACGCTTTGTTTTCTTTTCTCCAAGTAAGAAGATACCGCCAAGCGTTGAAATAACAATTCCCATTTGTGATAATGAGAAGCTTGTTGCAACCCCTACTTTAGGTTGAGAAATAAATAAGAACATGTTACCAGCTGCCCAAATCAGCCCTGGAATAATGTTGCGAATTGCGTATTTATTAAACGGTTTGTGTTTATAAGTAAGTATAAGTCCACCAATTAACATACCAATAGCTTGTGGGAATAGCGCCGACCATCCGTCTACATTAAATAAACGAGCGACAACTACATACACTAAGTATCCAATTGTTGAAATAATAAGGGTAATAATCCCTTTTTTGAATTGTCCAGATTGCTCTGCATTTTTTTCACTTTCTAGTGATGTTAGCACGATACCAATAACAATAAAGATAAGAGCTAACACGCCTAAAATAACGGTTGTTGTTGTTGACCACTCGTGAAATACGATAACACCAAACAGTGATGTCGTCACAAGCTGCATACCAGTTGAAATTGGCATGGTTTTTGAAACACCAATATAATCAATCGTTTTCAACTGATTACTTTGCCCAACTGCCCAAAATAATCCTGAAACGATTCCGACAATAAAAATAAGCGGCGTCAATACGGGATGAACTACGAAGTAAATAACGGCTGAAAAGATCAGCGCACCAATTGTAGTCCCAAGCGTTTGACTGTAAGGACCTCCGCCCAATTTAACGTTGAACAGGACAATACTTCCCCAGAAAATCGCAGGAAGAATAGCCAAAAGGATATCCATTTGATACTAACCTTCTTTCTCAAACTCTTGATGTAATTGTAAATTTAAAGTACCTTTTATTTAACTAGGTAACTTTATGTAACCAATCTTAGACCTTTTTTCTTGATACGTCAACAATAATATGTCGATTTTGTGACTTTTTTTGAATACTTTACAATACAGCGTTTCCAAGCTACTGAAAGTTTTGAAAATAAAAAAAGATAGCCTTTTCATTATCCAAATGTTAGTATATAATAACATTACAGTGGTTACTTTTAATATCCTATATACAATAAAGCAGGTGACATCAATGAATGATTTTGATGAGTTATGTCCAAAAGTGTGGAAAACATTCGATATAATAGGAAAAAGATGGAACGGATTAATTATTTATGTCCTGATGAGCGGACCTAAACGCTTTAGTGAAATTCACAGCAGCATTCCTTCTTTAAGTAAACGAATGTTAACCGAACGAATGAAAGAGCTGGAAGAAGAAGGAATTGTGATCCGGCACGTTATTCCTGAACGTCCCGTTCGCATTGAATATATCTTAACTAAAAAAGGATCAGAGCTTGGTATGATCTTAGGGCCCGTCAGTAAGTGGGCAAAAACATGGATAAAATAAAAAAGCCTCCAGTGAGGCTTTTTTTACGTTTGATAGAGGATATAATTATTTTTCCCTTCTCTTTTTCCTTTGTATAACGCATCATCTGCATTTTTTAATAATAAAGCAGCCGATTCCCCGTCCTCTGGATAAATAGACACTCCGATGGTAGTTGTGGTGCGTAAACAATAGCCCCGTACATTCCAACTTTGCTGAAGAGATACATGAATCCGCCCAGCAATTTGTTCAATTTCCCGTCCATTTGTTACGTTTAAAATAATGATAAACTCGTCTCCGCCCAAACGATAAATGCGATCGCCTTTCCGTACACAGCTTTTTAATCTCTTCGTGTATGCTTTTAGAAATTCGTCGCCTATATGATGGCCATATTCATCGTTAATCTGCTTAAAATTATCACAGTCGAGAAACAAAAGCGCAAAAAACTCATCGCTTTTCCGCTGCCCGTTTTCAATTACTTTGTTTAACTCTTTTAATAACATCGCCCGGTTGGGAAGACCTGTTAAACTATCGTGAGTGGCTTCAAAATGAAGTTTATTTTCTAGCGCTTTTTGTTCAGTAATATCATTGTGAATGGATACATAATGAGTAATATTTCCGTCTATATCTTTTAACGGCACAATTGTTTTCGATACCCAGTATGACTGATGATGCTTCGTCTCCATTTCAAGCTGCCCTCGCCATACTTTTCCGTTTTTTATTGTTTCAAGCAGCTCATGGTGGTCATGATGAAGCTCTGCATCTCGATAATACTTCCCTACTAAATCTTCTTTTTCATAACCTGAATACTGTACATACATATCATTTACATAGGTAATAATTCCACTTGCATTTATAATCATAACGCTAGCTGATTCATCAAGCGCATATTTTATATTTTCAAGCTCTTTCAGCGTATAAGCCAGCTGTTCTTCTGCTTCTTTTTGAGGCGTAATATCGTGTAAGATTGCATAAGCCCCCACCGTTTGATTATTTACTTTAACAGGAATGGTGGTAATAAACACGTGCTGTGCGGAATGTTGACTTCTGCGGAATGTTAGTTCTGTACTATAGCTAATTTCTTCATATACATTCCAAGACTTGTAATTACAGGCTCCCAGTCTTTTAGCAATATCTCGGTAATTTTGATGCAGCACATCGCTTGCAGAAAGCTGCAGCGTTTCCAAGAATGCGCTGTTTATATTTAAAATCGTGCCGTTCAAATTCAGCATACAAACCGCGTGGTGGTGGTTTGTAAATAGCGATTTATACCACTGTTTGCTTTTTATGAGCTCCAATTCTAATCTTTTAATAGCTGTGATATCTCGGTAAATCACCGAATAGGCGACCAGTTGATTTTGATCATCATAAATCGGTGAACAGCTGACAGAGACACACACGCTTTCGCCGCTTTTTGTGTACCTGACTGTTTCATAAGGAGGCAGCGTCTTGCCATTTTTTAATTCTGCTATTAATTTAAGGTTTTCTTTTTCCTCTTTCTTTGACACGATGTTCATCTCTTGACGGCTTTTTCCTATAACTTCTTCTTTTCTCCACTGAAATAGCTTTTCAAATGCACCATTGACTGTTAAGACCTTCTCATCACAATCAGCAATTAAAATGGCGTCTACCGTATTTTCTAAAAACGCATCGAGTAAGCGCGTGCTCTCTTCCTGCGTTTTTTTATAATGAATTTCTTGAGCCATGACAAGGACATGTGAAGGGGTTGTCGCTTGATTAAAAAGAGGGGTAAATGTTACTTCATATGCATGCCGGTCGGGCTGAAAAAGCTGTATGTATTGATATTGAATCGGTTCTTTCGTGGCAATAGCTTTTTCACAAAGTGTGTAAAAAAGCAGATTTTCTTCTTTATTGATTATCTTGTCTTCCATTTTGTCAAAGAATTGCTGAGCTGCTTTGTTACATTCTTTATAATATAGCTGATGTTTTTCTTGCTGAATTAAAATAACAGGCTGCGGCATATTCATAAAATAAAATTGGAATACCCCTTCACTATACATACTAAATATCCTCCATCTGCCTTTGGAATTTCACTAAACGTCTTGTTTTGATATGCAATTCACTCATTCTACCAAGCCAACACATCTTCTTTATCCCTTAAAATATTTTAACAATCGCACAAAATCACATAATTTTATAAAAATTCAAGACATCTGCGTTGCATATAAGTCTAATTACCCGTTCTCATATTACGATAAATTATCTATTTAGTGAAGTGTATGGTTTAAGAGTTCAGCAGCCTTTCTCGTCTGAATAAACTGCGGTACTTATTATAAGTTAAGTAGGAAGAGATCGACTGCGGCGTGCCCAGTAAATAGCCCTGAGCAGCATGTAGGTTTAACGCAATCGCTGCGGCTAAATCTTTATCTCGTTCAACGCCTTCTAAAATGAGATTCGTATGCGGATAATAGTTAACAAGCAAATCAATCAGATCTTTCTTTTGCTTGCAGTCAGCTAGCCCTTCAGCATAGCTTCGATCCAGCTTCATGTAGTGAGGTTCGTACATGCTCACTTGTCTCATCGCTGCAGCCCCTGCTCCAAAATCATCAATCGCAATTTTGAAACCGGCCTCTTTCAAACTCATTACTCGGGCAAAAAGGGCAGGCGATTCCCATAAAATCTTTTCATGAAGCGTTTCATTTAACTCCCATACAATGCGATGCTTGGCGTTTTTATAGGTGTTCAACAGATACGTTAAAAACAGTTGAAAATGGGGATGGAGAAGAGTAGATGGAAACACATTGATAAATACATCCTCTGATTTCAACACATCAAACGGAAAGTGCTTGATCGCTCCTTCAATTGCCATCGTATCAAGCTTGTACAAATAATTATGGCGTCTTGCCAGTGAAAACAACTCTTCAATCTGCCCTTTTGCGAAAGCCGTGCGCAGCAAAGCCTCAAAACCAAGCGTCTCCCACGAATTCAACGCATAAATAGGCTGATATACAAACTGAAAGTCTTCATACGTCAGTTCCTTTAAAATATGAGCATCCATTCTTTCGTTTAATCACCTTTCATTTTCAATATACTATTTCTTCCATAACCTAAACTTATAAAAATATATCCTAAAAACAGATAATTGTCCATTAAAAGTAAGATATTCCATTAGGCGATTTAGGGGTTTTGAGACTTGCGGGGGGGCTTATGATAGCAACAAAGAAGTGTTTTAGAGACTTTTATGCTTTTGATAGACAGGCTGTAAAGGATGTTTCAAAAAAGAGCGGACTCAATCTCATCTAAAACAAACAAATTGGATAAAGGAGCTGGACTGCTTGTTACACGGCGGTTGATTTCCGTGCATGGCTTCGCTTTCCGCGGGCGGCCGCTGAGCCTCCTCGTCGCTTACGCTCCTGCGGGGTCTCACCTGTTCCACTTTTCCCGCAGGAGTCTTCGCCTTGCCCTCCAATCAACCCCTAGAAGCACCTAATATGTGAAATTTACGTTTACCATATACTTAGCACAATAACCTCTTATCATTAGTTTGTAATCATAGACAAATTGCTCGTACTGATAAATAGACGCTCGTTGGAAAATTAACGATAATAGCCCCTATAAAGCATTACAAAAAAAACATTATACCTACAGCTAATATACTAACAGCTAAAGCAAATCTTATAACTTTCTTCATTTAACTCGCTATCTCTTCTTCTCTATAAATCCCCTACTATTTCCCCTCGTTAAAATGAATATTTTTTAGCATTTTCAAAAACCATTTCTTTCTATCCATTTGATTTGTTTCTGTATTTTCTCCTACACTATCGTATATTAATTTGATTACCTTATCAGAGCTTTTATCTGCTACATATGCGACATAAAGGTTGGGTGGATTTCCTTTACTGTCATGTACTATATGTTGGTTAGTACCACGAAAATATGTATAGGCAGAATCATAATAAATTCTTGTATTAGAGGTTTCTAACTGTTTAGGTTTTTTACTGCCTAATTGTTCTTTAAATAAACTCTCTACATAAATTAATTCTGATTTTGTGTTGTTCTCCGAAAATTTAACATTGATAGCGTACGTTTGTTGATCATTTTCGTAGGGTTTAATATAAGCAGCTGACCAATTTTCATATGATTCGCCATTTCTAGTGTAATCCTCGCGGTATTTATGTAGAACTTGATACTCCTCTGGAAACCACATCGTATACTGTCCTGTCTTGGACTTAAACTCATAAAAACCATCAGCTGCTTTTTTATCTTTGTTTAAGAACTTGCGCGTAAAGTGATCATCAAAAGCTGGAACGTTAGGATAACGGCTTTCGTTTATGCCCCATATGCCGCCTATTAAAATTGCGGCTCCTACAATGACTAGAATAATAGTCTTCGTATGTTTTTTCATCCTCTTACATCTCCGTTGTTTGGCTTATTAAAATGGATGCTTTTACAAAGTTTTATAAACCACTCTTCTGTTATAGGCTCAGAGTTATCTGAACGCTCACCAATACTATCAAAAGATAGCTGAATAACTTTTTTAGAGTTTTTATCAGCTACATATGCTACATATGTATTAGGAGCATGCTTACTTTTATCATCTATAACGTATTTATCTGTCCCTCTAAAATAGATATAAGCTGATTGATAGTAGATTCGAACTTCATCTGTTTCTAGCTTTTCCGGTTTACTGACATTGAAGCGTCTCTTTAATAAACTTGATACGCTAAATTCTTCGTTTTCTTGTTTTCTCGCTTCTGAAAATGTAGCTTGTATATTGTTTATTTGGTTTTCACCTTCATACTTTTTAATAGACGAAGCCCTCCATCTTTCATAGAAATTACCGTCTCTTACATACTGTTGATTATTTTCATGCAACAGCTGGTCCTCCTCTGGAAACCACATCGTATACTGCCCTGTCTTGGACTTAAACTCATAAAACCCATCGTCCACTTTTTTATCTTTGTTCAAGAACTTACGTGTAAAGTGATCATCAAAAGCTGGGACATTTGGATAGCGGCTTTCGTTTATCATCCATATTCCACCTATTAAAATAGCTGCCCCTGTAATGATTGCGGGAAGGGTCTTCGTACGTTTTTTCATGGTCATACACTCCCTTTATTATTCTTTTGAAATAAACGGGACTTAATGTAAATTGTTCAACATATAAAAATCCCTCAGACCACTGTCTGAGGAATAGCAGTATCCCTTATGTTAATTCACTTTCATCCATTGATTCTTTATATCGAATTTCGTACTCTCTCTTATGCATATCTTTAACAGCATGCATAAAACTCATAATATGCTGAAATGCTCCAGTATCATACTGCTGAGCCCTTAGCGTATATCCCCGCTCAGCTGCTTCTAATTTACTTTTAACAGCATCAGCAAACTCACCCGTTTGGTTTTCTAAATAGCTTTTAGCATGCCAAAGCTTTTCATTCACTTCTTGATCCTTCTTAATTAACTCTTTAATCCTTTTTGCTTGCTCGTCCTTAAAGTCATCACTATCAAATTGGAACGTATATTTACCGCTCGTTGTTCCTGTGTGTGTAAAATCAAAATCAAACAATTAAATCCCCCCTACTACTTCTTTCATGCTTTTAATATCTGAAGCTACCGATTCGTCTGCTTCCATCATCTTCTCGAAATTTTGGAAGAACGCTTCAAGAAACTTTTGATAGTATGTAACTTCCTCTTGAATAGAAGAAATAATCTCTTCAACAGGGGTAAATACACTATCGTCTAGCGAATCAAACGTTTTGTCAAACGTCACTTTTTCAGCCACACGCTTTTGTCCAAACCAAGCGAGAGTAGCTTCGTCTTTATCTGCCTTTTCCATAAATGACTGGGGAGAAGCTTCTTCTCTGGATATTTTCATTTTTAATTTTTTCTTCTTAGCTTCGAAGACTTCGTTAATTTCACTATGTAAATACTGCTTTAGTGCATTTAAGTTTGCCTCTTTGTCTTTAATGGCATTAGCACAGTAATAAACAAACTTCTTCATTTGTTCATAATCCAGCAAGATTTCTTCCTGAGATCCTGAATCAAAAACCTGATAATACGTCTTCATAGCATTAGCTTCTGTGTATTTGACAACATAATTAATTCCGTGGAGTTTTGCTTGATCTCTTTGAGATATTCCTTTATAAACCTGTGAGAACCCCCCGGGACTAGTTAGTAAATTAACTCCACCTGCTGCACCTAGAGCAACTCCAGCTTTTATCTCACCTAAATGGAGAAAAGGATACTTTTTTATATGCTCAAGGTATTGCTCACTCTTATTAGGAAGGTCGAGTAACGTTTCCTGTTTTACATGATCATTTGCAAAGCCTAAGCCACCTAGTATCGTTTTCACTCCAAGATTATAGCGAAATTGGTCTATCATATACACTGGGTTCCATTTTGCTTCTTTCTGAAAAGGATATTTTCCAATGTTAATCATTTCTTCTGTATCTAAATCTCCAAGCATGGTTACTTTATTGCCTGCATACCAGCTGCCAGGAAACGATTGTGCATGCATTGGTTCACCTTTCACCCAAGTATGGCTGATAGCAGCTTTTTGTCTCTCATAGTAGATGTTGGCTAGTTCTGTTAGCCTTTTAGCAGATATTTTATTTTCTCTGCCTACTTGATGCTCCACGTACCTTGCAAAGGTCTGATCAAGCTCCACTAGTTGCTTTACATTAACAGGTGCATCATTTAGGCCCCTTACACCTGTAAAATTCTTCGTTATCAAGCTCAATGTTACTATAAGGTGGCCTCCCAAAGAATGCCCATCGCCATATCTTTTTACTTTCACATTAGAGCCTTTTAAATTTGCCTCTACTTTTTTATACATCTTTACTGCATCGTTAATCTGTGCATTATTTTTTCCAGCCCCAACACCTAAAGCATCATAAACAACATCTCCAAAGTCCTTAGACGGCTCAGTGCCTCTAAAAATATAATAGACTTCGTTAATATTTCTTTGTTTATCATAAAAATGAATAGCAGCTCCGTCAAATCCAGACTTTTTTCCAATCCCCATCTCTGAGCTACTATAAATTTCAAAATTAGGAATTTCTCTCCCTGTATGTTTTTTGTATATCTCTTTAATTTCTTTTTCTTTATTAGATAAGTTTTTATATTCAAGTTGAGTTATTTTATTTCTTAAACTATCATCTAAAATGCATTTATCATTCATGCTTCTTTCCCTCTTTAAAATGAATACTATTCAGTACTTTTACAAACCAATCTTTTTTGTCAGATTCCCTACCAACTTGATTATTTAGACTGTCATCGAACCATAATTCTATTACTTTACTAGAATTCTTATCTGCTACGTATGCTATATATGTATTGGGAGCATGTTTATTTTTATCATAGATAACATGTTCTTCTGTTCCCTTAAAATAAAGATATCCTGTATCAAAGTATATACGTGTATTAGCTGTTTCCCACTTTTGAGGATTATTTACTCCAAACTCATCTTTAAATAAACTCTCCACGTAAATAGATTCATCATCAGGATTGCTCTCTGATAACTTTACTTGTAAATAGTTCAACTGATTTTCTTCTTTATTCTTAACTGATGAAGCTTTCCATCTTTCATAAAAATCTCCATCCCTTACATACTGTTGCTCATTTTCATGTAACAACTGATACTCCTCCGGAAACCACATCGTATACTGCCCGGTCTTCGACTTAAATTCATAAAACCCATCGTCCACTTTTTTATCTTTGTTTAAGAATTCACGCGTAAAGTGATCATCAAAAGCAGGGACGTTTGGGTATCGGCTTTCGTTTATCATCCATATTCCTCCTATTAAAATAGCAGCTCCTGCAATGACTGCAATAATGGTCTTCGTACGTTTTTTCATTGTCGCACACCCTTTTAGTTATGTTATAACCTATGTTTTATACATGTTCGATACTATCATACTTATAATGGGAGAGTCATAAGCAGAACGAATCAAAGAACCATAATTAGGAAGTGGTTATTTTTTACTATCACTTACCCTTTCTTTTAAATAAATAATCGTTTCTTGTTTTATTATTGTTACCTTTATTAATGATTTCTCTCAATAAAGAAAACCCCACTTTCAAAAAAGTGAGGTTGATTACATAATATAAGCCATTTACTGAACGCTTCGCTCTTCTTGTGCCAGCACATCAATTTCAGCATCGATCTTTACGGTGTGGGTTTTTCCGTCAAGTCCAAGAATCACAATTTCGTATTGCTTGTTAGCAAGAACAACCGATTCGATAATGCCTTTATGCTGTCTTAAGGCGTATGCTTTTGCACGGCTTTTAGTTAAAGGAATCGTTTTTTCTTTCAAAATACTCCCGGTTTGGGCGTTAATTTTTACTTTATGCTCTTCTCCGTTTAACGTAAGGATGTCTACTATATAAATAGGAAGAGTGAGTATTTTACTCAGCGATATGGATTTGACAATGCCTTTGTATTCTTTTAATGCGAGAAGCTTTGCTTGTTCTTTCAACAAAAGTGATCGTTTTTCAGAAATCATTTGACGCCATCCTTTCTAGTTTATAAAACGGACTGCTGTTTCAATTTCTTAACGTACCATATCCTATGTATACGTCTACTAACTAGTATAGCGGGCTTGTCTTAAATTTCTCTTAATATTACATGAAAGATAGCTGAAGAAAGCTGTTATTCACTGAAAAAACTAGACCTGATTAGATCTAGCTTCTTATTGGTGAATGTGAATTCTACATCTTTTTCGTTTCGAATCGTTCTACGGCTCTCATTTGTTTGATTGATGGGGATTTGTGTACGCACATGCCCAGATGAACTTTTTGAAGCAAATAGGGATCAATGTAAAAACCATTTTGAAAGATGTTTTCTTTTTCCTGTTCGTCATGAAATTTGGAGCATCTTACACAGTAATACATATCATAACCTCCTTGCGGACTATTTTATAAACGGGGATAGTTTTGAATGGTATATTTACCTACATCCTATGGAAAAGAACAAAAGTCGTGCTTGTTTAGGGAAAATGTCCGGAAAGGAGAAGGCTTGTCCATGGGCTAAACCGCTGGCTTTTCAAAATGATTATTTAGAACATAAATCAGTTTAATCGTAACAAAAAAGCCTCTTTCAAAAAGAAAAGAGGCTTTTTTTATTACTTTGTTACGTTTGCGCTGTTTTGATGCCAGTTCCAAGCTGATGCGATAATTTTTTCTAATGAAATTTGCGCTTTCCAGCCTAATTCTTCGTGAATTTTATCAGAAGATGCAACTAGGCGTGCCGGATCTCCAGCGCGGCGGTCTGCCATTACAACATTCGCTTTTTTACCCGTTACTTTTTCACACGTTTCGATCACTTCTTTTACAGAGTAACCAAGGCCGTTTCCAAGATTGTACGTTGCTGTTTTCTTCGTGCCGTCTAACAGTGCTTGAAGCGCTGAAATGTGAGCATTTGCTAGGTCCGTTACGTGAATGTAGTCACGGATGCACGTTCCGTCTTCAGTATCGTAGTCTGAGCCGAATACAGAGATGTTTTCACGTTCACCAAGCAGGTGCTGAAGAATGATTGGTATTAAGTGCGTTTCAGGATCATGGCACTCGCCAATTTCCGCTGTTTCGTAAGCACCCGCTGCGTTGAAGTAACGAAGCACTACATATTCCATATCGTAAGCACTTGCAAAGTCAGCTAAAATCTGTTCAATCATTAACTTTGAACGTCCGTACGGGTTAATTGGGTTTGTTGCCGTATCTTCTGTAATAATATCTACAGAAGGGATCCCATATGTAGCAGCAGTAGATGAAAAAATAAACTTTTTCACATTGTGCTTCATCATCGTTTGTAAAAGGGTTAACGTCGCAGCTACGTTGTTTTGATAATATTTAAGAGGATCTGTTACTGACTCCCCTACTAAACTATTAGCAGCAAAATGCATGACAGCATCAATTTTATGATTTGTGAATACGCTTTCTAAATCTTTCTCATTACCTAGATTTCCTTCTACGAATACCGCTTTCTCATCGATTGCCCAGCGATGACCCGTTGATAGATTATCAAGTACCACAACTTCATTTGTTTTCACTAATTCTTTTACTAGGTGGCTTCCGATATAGCCTGCTCCTCCGATGACTAAAATCATACTGTCAGTCAGCTCCTTTTTATTAAGTGTCGCTACAGATATCGTACCCGTTTCTTTTCCATTTGTAAATATTTCATTTTTCAGTATATGATACCGCAGCTGTCTCTTTTAATTAGTATATCTACTAATTGTGAACTGAGTGTGAAGATATTCGTTTCTGCTCAAAAACCCGTGCGTGTAGGCAACGGGTTTTCTTCTTAGATTTGCTGAGGCACTTTCTTCATATCTTTTACTTTATTTTTTAATGGAAGCATCCCTTCAATATGACATTCAATACAGTCCCCGTCTTCAATAACAGCCGGTCCCGGCGTTCCGGTGAGGATGATGTCACCTGGATGCAGCGTCATGACTTTTGAGAAAAATGAAACACAGTATGCGATGTCGTAAATCATATTAGACACTGTATTTTCATGCTGCATGTCTCCATTTAGCAATGTGCGCACTTGAAGTGATTTTACGTTTGATATACTTTCTTTTGTGATAAATTCTGAGCCTATACTGCAAAATGTATCAAAGCTTTTCGCTCGCATTAAGTAACGATGATTCGCCGCATGAATATCAGCTGCGGTTACGTCAATTGCTGACGTATAACCAGCAATTACGTTTATGGCTTCATCTGGCTCTATATCCTTACACGTTTCGCCGATTACCACCGCTAGTTCCGCTTCAGCCGTTGTTTTGTAGGACCGCTTTGGAATACGAATGCTGTCATCTGGTCCAATAATGGCGGTTGCGGGTTTTAAAAAACTAACTGGATCAATGGCACGGTCGTAGTCTTTTAGTTTTTCTTCAGAAGCCGCATAATTAAATCCAATGCCTAATAATTTCGACGGATTACTAATGATAGGAGCTGTTTTTCTGCCCTGCAAGTGTAGTACGGGAAAAGAGCTGTTCATACCAAATTTATTATGGGCGTACCATGTTTCAAGGTGGCGAAGTTCTTTATATTGAATAAGATCCCAAATTGTTGTAGACCAGTTTGTTAAATATTTAGTATTGATATCTTCTATAAGCATAATGCTGTCATTATCTAAAATAGCTGCTTGTTCTTTCCCTTGCTCTATTATATTTACTAACTTCATGATACGCTCCTTACCGATGCTTGAATGATACGACCGCTGTTTTCTTTTACCCAATTTAATAATTTTTCATCTTGGTTGTATCCTGCAATAAAAGATAAACCGACTGGCAAACCGTCTAGTTCTCCTGCAGGTATCGTAACTTGGGGAAGACCGCTCAGGCCGGCAATACACGTCATTTGAAGTGTTCGCAATCTTCTGTTTTCTAATTCCAGTCCTTTTGCATCTTTTACAGGCGCGGGTCCTGGAGCTGTAGGAAGTACTAATATTCCTTCTTCTCCAAGCTGTGAGTACATAAGATAGCGAAGTTCACGACGCTTTTCTTCTATATAATTCATATTTAATAATGTAAGAGTGCTGGCCCATTGAAAGCGGCTTCCGATGTCTTCTCCAAAGGTTGGATTTTCTTTTTGAATCCACTCTCCGTGCGTTTGCCAGATTTCTTTTCCTTGCAGCAAACGGAAAGTTTCCATATATGTAGAAAAACCCTGAGGAGCAATCGCTATTTCTTCTATAGTAGAAAAAGACTCCATTACGTGGTTAATAGAGGGCGCAAGAGCTCGCATGCTTTGTTCATCCACAAGTTCCATCACATCTGTTGGTACATACAGCCGTGTAAATCCATTAGCACGCGACGCTGAATTCAATAAAACCGCTCCTACTTTTTGCAGAGTGTGGCCGTCTCTAGCCATTACACCAACTGTATCAAAGCTAGGAGCCAGTGGAATCAGACCGTTTGTAGAAATGCGTCCGTGAGAAGGACGATACCCGAAAATACCGCAGTAGCTTGAAGGAATTCGAACCGATCCTCCCGTATCTGTTCCAATCGCAAAATCAGTTATTCCCGCTGCGACAGCAACCGCTGATCCGCTTGAAGAACCTCCCGGAATTCGATCTGCGCTTTTTGGGTTTACCGGTGTTCCGTAATGCGCGTTTTCTCCATTTAATCCGTACATAAGCTCGTCAGTATGCGTAACTCCCTTTAGCGCAGCTCCTTCTTTTAAAAGAGCAGCTACTACGTCTGCATGTTCACTTGCAGGCTGATGCGTGGCGAGCCAATCTGGATTTCCCGCACTTGATATATGTCCTTGTACATCAAATACGTCTTTTAACGCAAAACTCAAGTTATTTAACATTCCCGTTCCCGTTGGAGGTACGTAAAGATCACTGTCTACAAATGCGTTCCACGTATCTTTCATTCAACCATCTCCTCGTTTCTTATATCTGTTTAGAATATAAAATTTGGAATAAGCTGGTCAATGAATGTGTCAGGTCTGTTAACATTAATATTATGTAAATTTCCCAGCTTCTCTTTTCCTAGAGAAACTAGCCGTTTTATTTCCCTTTTAGCACGTTTGCGAGTAAAGTAGAAACATATCATTTTACGAAAAGGACTATCGCGATGGAACAATCTACTACGCTTTTCTTATTTATTTTATTAGCTTTTGTGCTAACAAGAGGCATTCCATTTATAGGTTCATTTGCTCCTAGCATTAATCAGCTGCTTCGGCATATTGGACGTTATTTTTCAAATTTAAATACGATGTTTCATGAAGATGGCCACGCGTTAATGGGGCTTATTGTCGGAAAAGGCGTCAATCGCATTGAGCTGTATACCAATAATGAAGGCGTAGCTGTGACTGCCACCTACGCGGGATCCCGTGGATGGCTGCCGCGCGTCATTATTGCTTTAGCCGGCTACCCGTTCAGCTCAGCAATGGCTTATTTGTTTTTCTACCTGCTCGTTCACCATCACTACGACTGGCTTTTTTACGGGTTAGGAAGTGTGGTTGTTATTAATTTACTGCTTTGGGTACGTAACGGATACGGAATTGTATGGCTTTTTTCTATCGGTTTGATCCTCGGAGGTATTTATTATTTACAAGACCCACAGCTTACGCGCTACAGCATGATGTTTGTTGGTGCGCTGTTACTTGTAGAATCTCTATTTTCTGCCTTTATTATTTTTGTGTTAAGCATCAAATATCCACACGATGCAGGTGACGCTACGAGTTTAAAGCAGCTTACCCATCTTTCAGCACGCTTTTGGGGTTTTTTATTTTTCGCACAGGCCGTGTATGTGGCTTATTTGATTTTTCAACTGATTTATTAAAGACAAAATTCTATGATTTCTTAAGAAAAATTTGGGGATTTTATAATTTAAAGGAATAATTTACTTTTATGCACTAAATAATGGTTTACGAGTTCCCTTAATGAGGTATATATTGGGTACTATGAAGTCGTAAAGAGGTGTAGGATACTTGTCATTATTTTTAAAGTGGAAGCAAAAGAAGCATGAAAAAGAAGTAGAGCGTGTTCTTGAGGAATCAATCTCAAAAAGAAAAGACTACTGGAACACAATTGGACATGTAGACGGAGACGTATTAACTCATTTGTTAAATCCCATGTTTTTTGGCGGGCCTGCTTGGCCATCTGGACGTCAAACATTTATTCGCGTTCAAAAAACAGAGACGGTTATTCTCGCAAGTGACGGCTTGTCCGATCCGTTTCAATCCCCCGAAGAAAAGAGCCGAGAGCAAGGAAAAGGTTTAGAATTCTATATCGAATGCGATGATGAATCTCTGCGCGGACCTGTATCTGATATTCAGGATCACTGGGCATTTGACCTTCTTTATCAAATGAGTCAAAATGCTGCCGCTCATCCTAATATGCTAGAACTATTCATGAAGCACGATATTCTTTCAATTGAATTTACTGATTTGGACGTACCGTCTCATTTTGTAAATGAAAATGGAGAAATTGGTGTATTGCTAGGCGTTCAGTCTCCTTCTGTTTCAGCTAGCCTCTCTTTACCTTACGAATCTATTAAACTGATTAGCATGAAGCTTCTTACACCAAACGAATTAGAGTATGTACGCGAACAAGGAGCGCAAGGACGCAGACAGCTTGCTGAAACATTTCAGCTGTCAAAAAGTTATCATATTACCATGACTAAAAGAGAATCTCTTATTTAGAAGAGGTTCTTTTTTTATTTCTGCTATTGAAATAGAGCCCTGTAGAATATACTCCTTATTTACATGTAACTCAAGTTCACATACTTTTTTAAAGCTGCTTTTCATATGAGCGTACTATTTTTGATTCATGGTATATTTTGCTATAGTAAAAAAGAAGATATAAAAAAGGAGATGGACGTTAGACATGGCAGAAAAAGTACAGATTGGAAAATCCGAATTATATGTTAATCCTATTGGACTTGGAACAAACGCTGTAGGAGGACATAACTTATATCCTAACCTAAACGAAGAAGTCGGCAAAGACCTTGTTCATAAGGCGCTAGATAATGGCATAAACCTCCTTGATACAGCGTTCATTTATGGTCCAAAACGTTCTGAAGAACTAATTGGCGAAGTGCTAAAAGAACGTGGAAATCGTGAAGAAGCGGTTATCGCCACAAAAGGAGCACATAAAATTGTTGGAGATGAGGTACTGCTAGACAACTCTCCTGCATTTTTAAAACAGTCAGTTGAAGATAGCTTAAAACGCCTTCAAACAGATTATATCGATTTGTATTATATTCATTTCCCAGACAAAAACACACCAAAAGACGAAGCGGTTGGTGCGTTAAAAGAATTAAAAGATGAAGGTAAGATCCGTTCTATTGGCGTATCAAACTTCTCGTTAGATCAGTTAAAAGAAGCAAATAAAGATGGTTATGTAGACGTGGTGCAAGGCCAATATAACTTAATTCAGCGAGAAGCAGAAAACGATATTTTACCTTATACGGCTGCAAACCGCATTTCATTTATTCCGTACTTCCCGCTAGCTGCTGGTTTACTTGCTGGGAAATACAATAAAAACACAAAGTTTAATGACCTGCGCGAAGATATGCCTCATTTTATCGGGGAAGCATTTCAGCAAAACCTAGAAAAAGTAGAGCGTCTTCGTCAAATCTCTAGCGCAAAAGGCGTAGAAGTAGCTCATCTTGTTCTGGCTTGGTACTTAACGCGTGATTCAATTGATGTGTTAATTCCAGGGGCAAAACGCGCTGAACAAGTACTTGATAACTTAAAAACATTAGATGTTCAGCTCACTTCTTCCGAAATTAAAGACATTGATCATATTTTTAAATAATATAAAAAGAGCTTTGCCATAGGTAAAGCTCTTTTTTCTATACAATTCCGCTGGCTAATAGAACAAAAGCCGTAAAGAAGAATCCCATCTGTACAAAGCTTGTTACGTATTCTTTTGTTTCTTGTTTATATTTCCATTCATCTATACTTTTCAGCAAAATATTCACGACTAAGAATAGGAAAGATACGATATAAGGCTCTACAACCATAAAAATCATATCCAATATGAGAAAAAGAACAAAAGCTACCATTACATATTTGTCCCAATGTTCTAAAGCTAGACTTTCATACTCATATTTGCCCCAAAATTTGCTGCGAGGTCTATCAAGCACTTTTCTTAAAATAAAATCTACTACGACTGCTGCTACTAGCATGATTAATATATACATCGTCATCTCTCCTTCCTTTTTATGGTATCATTTCAGCTCGTTTCTGTTAAGGTCTCAGCTACAAAGTGCTTAAACTGCTTTATTTCTTCTGTTTCGCCTTTTGTTACGATATACGTGTGTGAAGAAGGCTGAATAATTTTTTGCTGTGAAATTACGCTTAACGTTTGATTTTCAACTTCCTTTTTCACCATAGAAAATGGCAAATAAGATACGCCTAAACCTTCTTCAATAAAACGCTTTGTAATTTCTACTTGCGTCACAGGAAGCAGCTGAATGTGAGGATAACAAGCCTTGAGTTGAAGGAGTAAATCTTCCCAATAAACAGGATGATTATTCGTAAGCAGCCGGTAGGAAGATAACAGCTCCTGTTCCGTACGTGCTCCTACAGAAAACGGGGCGACTAAGACTGCTTTTTCTTTATGAATTAACTCATAAAAAACGTCTGCCTGACCCGGAAGCATCCTTGTTAATCCAACATCTGATTTTCTGTCGCTGATGTCTTTTCCCACTTGAAACGAATTTGTGATATTAACCGTGACTTCAATATGGGGATATCTCTCTACAAATTGTTTGATTAGACTCGGCAAAACCGATGCTGCTATTTGAGGAGCAGCGGATATAGTCAACTTTCGGTTATATCCTTGCTTCCATAGCTTAAAATCCCCTACTCCTTCCTCATATGCTCTCACCATTTTTTGAGCATGAGGCAAAAAAAAGCGTCCTGCCTCAGTCAGCGCGATATATTTACCTTTTTTTTCAAAAAGCTCATCTCCTAATTCTTGCTGCAGTCGCTGAATATGCTTTGATACAGCAGGCTGCGTTAAAAATAAATCTTCAGACGCTTGTCTGAAATTTTCATAAGAAGCCGCTACGATGAATGTTTTTAGCCATTTGATCTCCATTTTCTTCTCTCCATCTCTTTCTATTCATAACAAACTGGAATCAATACTGCTTATTTTTGTTTATTTTCTTTTCTATCAAACTTCTATACGATATATGTATCTCCATATTACCAAATAAAGGAGCTGTAAAAATGAAAAATAACGTTAAAGAAAAATTTAATGCTCATGCTTCTCAGTATGATGAGCAGCGCCGCAAACTCATTCCTTGTTTTTTTGATTTTTATTCTATTCCCGTTTCGCTTCTTCACTTTTCAAAAAAGCCGCTTCGCATACTTGATATCGGAGCAGGTACAGGCTTGTTTTCTTCTTTTGTTAAAGAAAAGTACCCAGATGCGCATTTCACGTTGATTGACGTCTCAGATCAAATGCTTGAAAAAGCATGGGAACGCTTTAAAAATGAACAGCATATAGAATTTATCGTATCAGATATAACAAGCTACAAATTTGAGCACTCATTTGACATTGTGATTTCTTCACTTGCTATCCATCATTTAGAAGACAAACAAAAACAAAAGCTATATGAACAAATTTATGATTTGCTGCATACAGGAGGAATATTTATTAATGCCGATCAAGTATTAGGCCATTCTTCTATTATTGAAGAGTTATATAAAAAAGATTGGAGCGAACGAATTGCCGCAAGCGGATTAACTCATGAGCAAATTGAGGCTGCTCATGAACGTACGAAGTTAGATAAAATGGCAACCCTACATGATCAGTTAAATTGGTTAACAGCAAGCGGGTTCAGCGCAGTGGATTGCATTTATAAATTTTTTAATTTTGTTGTAATGTATGCTCAAAAATAACGGTTTAAAAACTACTTGTCTTGAACTGAACCCAAAAAGTTAGACACATTATTTAGGCAGCTAATGAGGATTGAATTCTGTATTCTACAGGGGTCAATCCTTTTAATTTTTCTTTTATTCGTAGATGGTTGTAATAGAGGATATAGGCCTCTAATTCCTGTTTGAACTG